>JAJRPF010000063.1 GCA_024280885.1 Planctomycetota bacterium
CACGACGAGCTCGAGTGCTGCGCGCTCGTCCGCTGCAAGTTCGATTGCGGGAGGACGCGGACCGCGACGCGGCGGGGGGACGGATGACATGCCAATCTATATCGGCAAAACATACTGCGAACTTCCGCAGAGCAGTACTAGTGCCAGGCCCGAGATAGGCGGTTTGTCGGTGTCGTTGCAGCGGATGCACGGAACCGCGTACTGAGAGTTGGAGAGACCACGCGCATGGGCATCCACGTTGAGCTGAGGCGAGAAGATGGCGAGGTTCTCGCGAGCGTCTGCGACCAGTGCAATGGTCTCGCTCGCGCGTCTGTGGCGGGGCACTTCGCGGAGACAACGTTGCTCCGATACCTCGATCCGTACGGCGATGCGATCTTCAACTGTGCGCAGGCCAGCGACCTCCGGAACGATGTCCATGGCCAGGCCCAGCGATTCGCGAGCGAGGCGGTCGGGGAGTCTCTTCGAGGTGTGGAGCCCCTCGTCGAGAGGCTTGCCGCCGGCCTGCATCTCTACCTGTGGTTCCTCGGCGACTGATGTCGTGCAGGTTGTCCAAGACGCCGCTGTAGCCGGCGAGCGGCGGGAGCCCGTCACGCGATGGCGGTACGATGCAGGCCGTCGCTCGCTGCTGAGCGGCAGGACGCTCGGCGAGGCGACCATGCCCCATGAACTAATCCAGGCGATCCGCACCGATGAAACGCTTTGGAGTGCGCTCGTCAATCTCTGCGACTTCGATGCACGTTGGCCCACCGACGAGTCCGACTTTTGGTTCGAACTCGCAGACGCTCGTTCCATTCGTGCCATCGGCGGCGACGCGAGCGGCGGCCGCTACGTTCTCGTTGCGCAGCCACTGCCATGTGAGCACTCCGCGATCTACGTGAGCTCGGAGGGCCTGGCAGGGACCATCGCGCGCGACATCCCAACGATGCTCGCGCTGCTTGTCACCGTTCCGTACTGGGAGGACAGCTTGCGCTTCTCTGCCGACGGCAACCTTCCTGAACTGCGTCGCGCTGCGGCGTACCTAGAGTCGGAACTGCTCGCCGAGAACCCCGACGCCGATTCCCAACGGCACGTACTCCGGCACCGGCTGCAGTTGAGCCCGCTGCAGGACCCGATCCAACTCCTACATGCCGCTGTGTCCGCATCGCCCATGATCGTGAGTCGAGCAGAGCGCGAGGCGTGTGAGTCGCTCTTCGGCAAGTTCAGTATTCCGCCCAGCCCACCTCGGACCGGGTGAGCGGAGGTGAGTCGATGCGTGCGCCGAACAAGCCGCTGCAGCCGACGAGCGGCGGGCCCCCGTCACGCGAGGGCGGTACGATGCCGGCAGCTGACAGGCGGATCGACGGCGCTGTCGCCGCAGATAGACAGAACCACCTACTGAGAGTTAGGCAGGTAGAGCCCATGGCATCCGAAGTCGGCAAGCACCTTGAGCCGGCCATCGTTGAACTGCTGCGGGCACACGGCTTCAAGAAGTCCGGCACAACCTGGAGGAGGCCGTCTTCAGAAGCAGTCGCGGTACTCAACCTGCAGGCCTCAGCGTGGGGGCGATTCGCCTACGTGAATCTGGGCGTCTACTTCCGTGCTCTCGGGACGCTCGTCCGACCATCCGAGTCTGTGTGCCACCTCCGCTGTCGACTCGCGCAGTTGGTGCCGGATGCGGCACGGCTCACCCAGATCCTCGACCTGGAATCGCCACTCTCCGATTCGTCGCGCCTCGGCGAGCTGGCGGAGCTCGTTTCGCGGCACGCCATTCCGTGGCTCGATCGCGTGTCGACACGGGACGGGGCTCGGCTCTGGTGCAACTCACCAAGTTCACCGGCGTGCTTCGTCAGCGTCCAGGCTCGGCCGCTGCTTGAGTTGCCACCGGGTGCCTAACAGGCCGCTGCAGCCGACGACCGGCGGGCCGGTCTCCCGCGAGCGCCCCACGAGGTCGGCCCCATCTGGCGCGTAGCGGGGCCCGACCCGCTCCACCCGACTAGTGGGAAACTAGTGGGAGCTCAGTGGACTGAGGGGGACGCTGTGGGACTGGCCCCACGCTCAAGCTGGCATCCCCGGCAGGACTTGAACCTGCGACCTACGGTTTAGGAAACCGTGGGGGTGGCGGTTGTGATGAGGCGGGCGAAGTCTGGGCGCGCGACCACCGATTGTGGGTCAGTCGCGTCCGAAGCCTTTCGCGTGGGCGGGATTGGTGGCCAGATCGGATGTGCCGCTCGCGACGAGTCCGATGCCGTCCTGCATCGCGTCGAATGCGCTGACGAAGGTCGTGTCGTCCGCGTCCGGATTTGGTGTCGGTGTCGCGAGGGGTTGGCGGCTCTGCAGGCCCGTGGCGATGAACTCGGCGACGAGTTCGGACACCGTGCGGCGGTCTCGCGCTGCGCGGGCTTGCAGTTGTCGGATGAGCCGGGCGGGCAGGTCGGTCGTTGTGCGCATGTCGACAGCTTAGCGTGAATCCCGTTCAGCTGTTCCGCGGCGTGCGATCCGCGGTCCTTCTGCGAATCCAGCGCGGGACGTTCCGAGGCGGGGTCCAGGAATCGAGCGTGCGGCCGAAGAGCGGGGCTCTTCGGTCGCACGGCGTGTGGACTTGGGAGGCGCGGGGCGCCCGGGTCAGATCAGATGCCGACGACTTCGAAGTAGGCGTCTTCGATGAGGTCGAGGAGTTCGTCGCCCGTGATGTCGATGCGGTCGGCGAGCTCGATGAAGCGCCACTCGGAGTCGGGCTTCACGCTGTCGTCGTCCTGGAAGAGGTCGGCCCAGTCGCTGCGGGCGGCGCCGGTCTCGTTGAGCTTCAGGTAGATGCGGACGGCGTCCTTCTCGGGGACGGGCGTGCGGCGGGCCCATTCGGGCTCGGCGGGGCGGAGCACGATGGCGGCGAAGAGGATGGGCGTCTTGCGCTCCGGCTTCTTGCGGCCGAGCATGAGGTCGGGCTGCTCGCCGCCGCGGCCAGCCTTGGCGCCCTGGTGCAGCATGACGCCGTCGAGGTCGAGCCCGATGCGGCAGAAGCGGTCGAGGACCTCGAGCTCGCGCGCGCTGCGCCCCTTGGCGATGTCGCGGCGACCCTTGCTCAGCATCCAGTTCCTGGCCTTCTCGAGACTCACGGCATGACTCCTGGCCTCGATTTGGAGGCTCAACGACAGTGGCTTCGCAGCGACGTAGCGGCCCATGTGGCTGTACGTGTGGCTGTACGTGTGGTTGTACGGGTAGCCCGAATGGGGCAAACCAAGGCGGCATGATGCCCGACGGGGCTCGCTCAGTTCCAGTCTGAGAGGAGGGACGGTTCGCGGAAGTGGGGCGGAATTGGCGTCAGGCGACGATGCCGGGAGCCTGGTAGGCGAGCCCAGGGAAGACGGATTCGCGGTCCGTGGCGCCAAAACGCTGCGCCAGGACTTCCCAGAGGACGTTGCGGTAGTCGGTGGTGACACCGAGGTCCCCGGGGCCCTCGGTCTCGTCGTCGGCGAGCCCAGGCCAGTCGGCGACGACGCGTCCGCCGGAGACGCCGCCACCCATGATGAACGCGCATGTGCCGCGCCCGTGGTCGGTGCCGAGGCCGGTGTTCTCGTAGGAGCGGCGGCCGAATTCCGAGAGGCAGACGAGCGTCACGCGTTCACGCAGGTCGCCGAGGTCACGGTCGAACGCGGCGAGCCCGCCTGCCAGTTCACGGAGTTGCGAGGCGAGCAGCAGGTCTTGACCGACATGCGTATCGTAGAAGCCCTGGTTGACGGCTGCCGCGCGCACGCCGACGTCGCGGCGCACGAGGCGCGCGATCTGGGAGAGCGAGCGCGCGAAGCCGGTGTCGGGGTAGTCGGCCGTCGAGGATGGCTCGGATTGGATCTGCTCGATGCGGTCGAGGAGTGCCAGCGCGTCGGCGCCAGCATGGGTGAGGCGCGCGTCGGTGCCGCTGGGTTGCCACGGCGTGGGGACGGGGCTGTAGAGCTCCGCGAGGGCGTGGGCGAAGGCGTCGGATCGTTTGGACTTGGTTGCGAGTCGGATGTCGTCGAGGGACTCGACGGCGGTGACCGACGGCGCGCCGCGCAGCGACTCGGGGATGGACTTGCCGAAGGCCAGTGCGGAGAGCGCGCCGGAGTCCTGACGTGTGCGGAGCCAGCGCGCGAGCCAGCCGCCCGAGAGCGGCTTCTTCACGGACGCGCCGTGCTCCATCTGATCCTGTGCTTCGAAGTGCGAGCGGGTCTGGTCGTCCGAGCCGATGGCGTGGACGACGGCGAGACGGCCTTCGCGGTACGCCGGGAGCAGCGACTCCAGCGCGGGGTGGAGCGAGAAGCGATCGTCGAGCGGGATCGCGTCGCTGCCGGTGGTCACGCCCTTCTTACGTCGGTCGAGCGCGATGGTCGGGCGCAGTTCGTGATAGCGATCCTCGAACGACGGGCTGACGGCGTTCAGGCCGTCGAGTCCGCCGCGGAGAAAGACGAAGACGAGTGTGCGGTCGCCGGCGGGTGACGTGCGCTTCTTGGAGTCTTGTGCGTCCATCAGAACACCTGGAAGGCCGGTGACGCGACGAGTAGTGCGACGGCCTCCTCCTTTGCGATGGGGCCCTTGCCACCGGCGACGTAGGCGTCGATCGCTCTGCGTTCGGCGGGGCTTGCCGTGCGCCCGAAGAAGAGGGGGGCGAGATCGGCGGGCGACGCGCTGCGCGGGTCGAGACCGGCGCGCCTTGCCAGCCCGGCGAGATCGACCTTTGTCGAGCCGAGCGTGTTGGTACCGAGCGCGAGCGCGAAGTTCCAGCGCCAGAGCATGGTGCCCATCCAGGGTGCTGCTTCGTCGGGGTAGCCGTCGGGTGTCGGATGCGCGTAGGGCACGTGGCCCATGCGTTCGAGGGCTTCCAACTCGCCGCGTCCCGCGCGCACTTCGGCGCCGACCGCGCGGAGCGCACCGACGGTGAAACGCAGCGGGCGTTTGATCTTCGCACCGACCGACGTCGCGAACTCGTCGGAGCGCAGGACGTGGCGGATCAGTTTCTTGATGTCGCCGTTCGTACGCGTGAAGACGGCTGCCGTCGACGTGACGATCGAGTCGGGCGGGGACTCGGCCACGAGCCGTCGGCAGAGCTTCTCGGCGATGTGGCGCGCCGTGCTCGGATGGGTGCAGACGATGTCGAGCAGGTCGTCGAGATCCTTCTCTCCGCCGCCTGTGGGGATGTGATGGTCGAGCACGGTCTTCGCGCCGTCGTCGTGCGCCTGCCGGTGGAAGACGGCGTCACGTGTGGCGTGCGACGCTCCCAGGAACATCTTCTTGAACGAGTCCTCCTCGAGTGTCCAGCCGGTCAGGCAGCGCGCGGCTTCCATGACGTCCTGCTGCGAGTAGCCGCCGTGGACGCCGAGGGTGTGGAGTTCGAGCAATTCGCGCGCGTAGTTCTCGTTGGGGGCTTCGTCGGGTGTGCGGCTGCGGTTCTCGCGGCCATCGAGGTAGATGAGCATCGCGGGCGAGAGCGCCGACGCGCGGACGAGATCGCGGAATGTGCCGAGGGCGTGCGCGCGGATGACCTCGCGCTCGTCGCGGGGCTTCGTCTGGCGGCAGCCGCGCTTGCTCGCGTCGATGGAGAAGTGGTCCGTCCAGAAGCCGGTCATCACCTCGTGCAGTTGGCGGCGGGTGTGCGCGGCGCGGAGGATTGTCGCGCGCTCCATCTGGTGCCGGATGTGGCGCTCCTCGACGCTCTGCAGGTCGTGCGCCTCGTCGAAGATGAGTTCGCACTCGGCCAGCCGGAACGCGAGTGGTGCGTCGTTGATCGTGTCGGGGGCGAGCTGCTCTTCGATCCACGCGTCGGTGCCCATTGCGGTGACACGCTGGACATCGCCGGGGCGCGGTCCGTACGTCGCTCGCGAGAGCAGATGGAAGACGGGGTCGACGTCTCGCCCCGCTGCGAGCGAGACGGCGTCCGGGAGTGGATCGACTTGTGGACCGAGGAGCGACCACGCGGCGTCGCATCCGGGGAGCGCACCAAGTGCTCCAGCCGCGGCGCCGAGACGGAGGACGTCGCGGCGGGAGAGACGATGGGGCGTCTGCGTCACACCACCGTCTCCGTCGCGGTGGGGGTGCGGAGCAGGAATGCCTGTCCCGCTTCCTTGCGACCGGCGCGCTGGAATACGGCGTGCGTTACGGCTCCGAGTCCGACTCCCAACGTGAGCGGCAGGATCAGGACCTGCCCGACGAACGGCACGGCCCATGAGAGCCCGAGCGCGGTTGCGCCGCGCACGAGGCGCCGCCACGGACTCGCCACGTCACTTGGATCCGGCAGCCGACCGCCGATGTAGAGCGAGGACGCGGCGAACGCGGGAGCGATTGCGAGCGCGCCCAGAGCGACGAACGGAAACGTCAGGATCTTGGCGGCTTCGCTACCGTTGCCGAAGCCCCCGATGGCGATTATCCACAGTGCGACCAGGAACGCGCCAACGGCGAAGTAGCCGACTTGCCGAAAGCCGCTCGAGCGCTCAAGATTGCGCGATGCCTGTCCCACGAGGCCTGGTGCAGTGGCCGTCGAGACCAGTTGTAGAGCGCCGAGGCTCAGAATGAACCCGACGATGATGAGGGTGATGCCCCAGACGGTTCCCGTGTACATGCGCGTGCCTCCCAGAGGAGCGCGCGATCGCCGCCCCGGCGGAGCGCGCCCCTGACCGTGGGAGCGTGCAACCGGGGGAGTTCTGTTCGGTTCAGAGGTTTCCCGAGAAGTGTTGCGCGGCGAGTCGCACAAAGCGCTCGAAGTGGGGTGTGGGGCCCTGCCAGGGGTGACGGCAGTTGAGGACGTGGTCGGCCCCGTCGAAGAGTTCCAGCGTCGCGTGGGGCGCGGCGTCGGCGATGGCGTGCGCGTCGTTCACGGAGACGGCGGGATCGGCCGTGCCGTGGCAGACGAGGAGTGGCGCGTCGATCCGCGCGGCGTGACTTGCGGCGATGTCGTGGAGATCCGTACGCGTGTCGAGTTCGGCGATGGCGTCGCTTCCGAACCGCAGGACGTCGCCGGTGCGCGTGTTGACGATCGGGATGAAACCCTGCGCGCGGCCCATCTCGAGGGCTTCGGCGGGGAAACGAAGAACGCCGGCGATCGCGGCGAGCGTGACCGCCGCTCTCACGCCGGGGTCTTTCGCCGCGCGCATCAGAACTTGCCCGCCGCCCCGACTGTGACCGATGAGCCCGAGACGCTCCGTGTCCAGGCGCTCGCAGTCCGGCAGGGCACCGGAACGCAGCGCGTCGATGACGGCCGCGACATCCTCCTCCTCGCGCGTCATCGTGTTGGCTTCGAAGAGCGGCTTCTCGTCGAAGACCTCGCCGTTCTCGCCGACCCCGTTGTGCGAGAGATCGAAGCGGATGCAGGCGAATCCCGCGTCTGCCAGTCCCTGTGCGATGTGCGGCCAGAAGCCCCAGTTGCGAAAGCCCTTGAAGCCGTGGATGCCGACGACGACCGGGTGCGGGCCGTCGTCGCCCGGAACGTGGACGTCACCGCGAACGGGTAGGCCGCCGCTGCCAGCGATGGTGAAGGGGGTGACGGGCATTGCGGGGTGGTCCTTGCTCAGGTGTATGTCGCGCGGGGGGAGGAGGGCCAGGGATGCTACGGCCGCGTTCGCGGCGCGGTGCCGGGGCTCCGGTGCCCCCTCAACGACATGTCGAGAACGAGATTGGAAGCCGCTCTTTGATGGTACCCGGCGAGGGGCGGGCCGGCTGGCTCGGCTTCGGCGACGCCCTCGGTCCGCCGCTCGACGGGGACCGCGAGGCGTCCTCGTGAGGAGGCCTCGCCGTCCCCAGTCGGCAGCGGAGCGATGATGTCTCTCGCCGAGGCCAGGTGGCCCGCAGACGCCCGGGTACGATCCTCAACCCCGCTTCGACACCACTGCACTCGCGACCCCGCGACGGGCGCTCACCACCAACGCTGGCGGCCGGACTCGATCGTGAAGACGCGCTCCAAGCGCCGCGACTCGGACTTCACCATCCAGTAGAGAGCGCCCGTTTCGAGGTCGTCGAAGCGACGCGGATCGGCGTCCGCCGTGAAGCGTTCGACCTCGGTCCACGCGCCGTTCTCCCAGCGCTGCAGCACGTACTCCGTCCCCTCTTCAAGAAAGGAGACGGGCGTCTCGACGAACGTGTCCACGCTCTTCTGCCGCGGCTGGAGCGATGTCGCGAGCAGGCCCGACTTTGCGCGTCCGCCGGCAAGCGTCTCGACAACGCCGTTCTTGTGCAGAAGGAGCGGCGCCGTGGCGGGGATCAGCTTCTCGCCGTCGTGCACCGCCGGGAGATAGACGATGTCGCGGCCCATCTTCGTGAAGGTCGCCTTCCCGTCGGTGATCGGTGACCAGTGGATGGCGCTCCAGTCGCCGCCGTTGAAGACGCAGAGGTAGGCGAAGCCCTCGTCGCCGATGGCTTCGGGATCGAGCGTGACCGTGACGTCCGTATTCGGCGCGTACTGATCCGTGACGTCGATGTAGCCCTTGCTCGACATGAAACGGTTGGCCGCCTCGCGTCCCTTGGGCAGGCGATACGCGAGGTTGTCGCGTTGTAGAGCGAACGTCTTGCGGTAGATCTTCGCGGCGTGCGCGTAGGCCTTCGTGAACCCGGTACCGTCGGCGTTGAGGAGTACGTTCCACGCGTGGTTGTTGTCACGCCGCGCCCACGCGGGCGTGTAGTCCGCGGCGGTGGCAAGCGCCAGACTCCGCGCCGCGAACGTCTGCATGTTCGTGATGTCCTCGCAGCGCCCTTGGCGGCTCGCCTGCATCTCGCTGAAGCCTTGATCGGTCGGATGCAGGTAGAAGCGCTCGTCGAACTTGACGCGCCCGGCGATGTCCTTCGTCACCCACTCGTAGAGCGTGCGCACGTCGCTCTGCGTCTCGGTCGGTGTTTCCGCGTAGCGCGTCGAGAGCGGGGCGAGCCAGGTGTCGAGCGGCTCGTTGCTACCGCGATAGGGGAGGACGAAATTCAGGAATGCGTCGAAGCCGACGCGGCGATCCACGGGGCTCGCGCGCCAACGTTCGAGCGCAAGATCGACGTGTTGGATCAGGAAGTCGGCGGTGATCGTTTGCGTGTCCTTCACGAGATCTCCGCGCGCCCAATGCAGTTCGCCGTGTTCCTTCTCCAGCGCATCGATCGCCGCGCGCGATTGCGCGTACTTCTCATAGGCGAGCGAGTCGTAGGGGACCGCGTTGCCGTCCTCGTCCTGCAACTCCGTGCGGACGTAGCCCTTGCCGGTCATGTTGGCGACGAGAAAGCGCATCGCTGCGATCCGCTCGGCGTCGCCGCCCTCGGATGCGCGCGTCAGGGCGCTCTCGAGCTGCGCGCGATTCTCGCCAGCCTCGGTCAGTGCTTCGTCGATGTGCTCATCCGCGATCGACGTGATGTCCGGCACGGCCGGCACGGCCGGCGCGTCCGGAGGGGTCTCCGCGGCGAGGACCGTGCCCGAGAGGGCGAAGAGAAGAGCGAGCGGGAGAGCGTGGCGCATGGGCTGACCTCGTCGGGGGTTCGTCGTCGTTCGCAGGATAGCGACGAGGCGCGCGAGCGAGCGCATGATCTCGGCGACACGTGCGGAACCCATGATGTCTGCCGGAGAGCGGTGCCTGAATAGTTGCGCCCGAATGACTCTGCGCCGTCTCGACGCACTTCAGGTTCGCGTAACAACTCAGATCTACATCTGGTTCATCGGCACAGATTTCTCAACCCGCCGAGGAGGGCCAGAACCATGAATATCTCACTCGCACTCACGGCAACCGTCGCGGTCGCGATCTCCGTCTCCACCGTCCTCGTCTCGGCGGTCCACGCCGGCCCGGGGCGCAAGCGTCACCCCGAACCGGTTTCCGATGCGGACTACCGGAACGGCGGCTCAGCAGATCTGGCGAAGGTGGAACTCGGCAAGCTCCTCTTCTTCGACAAGTTGCTCAGCGGCAACGAGAACATGTCGTGTGCCAGCTGCCATCACACTCTCGCAGACACCGGCGACGGATTGTCGTTGCCCGTCGGCGAGGGTGGCCGCGGGCTCGGTGTCACGCGGACCACCGGCGAAGGCGCTGAGGCAATTCGTGAGCGGGTGCCGCGCAACGCTCCGCCCGTCTTCAATCTCGGCGCGGCGGAGTTCACGGTTCTCTTTCACGACGGACGTGTGCAGGTCGATGCGAGTCAGCCGTCCGGGTTCCTGACTCCGGCCGGAGATGATCTCCCGTCCGGGCTCGACAGCGTGCTCGCGGCCCAGGCGATGTTCCCCGTGACGTCGGGCACCGAGATGGCCGGTCAGGGCGGTGAGAACCCGCAGGCCGACGCCGCCGCGGCGGGATTCCTCGCTGGCGATGGGGGAGTGTGGGACCAGCTGGCCGACAAACTGCGTGCCGTTCCCGAGTATGTGGATCTCTTCGTCGCAGTGTTTGACGACATCGGCGGTGCGTCGGAGATCACGTTCGTGCACGCAGCGAACGCCATTGCGGCCTTCGAGGCCGAGGCGTGGCGCTTCGACAACAGTCCGTTCGACCGCTACCTGCGTCGCGATCGCCGTGCGATGAGCCGTGCGGCACGGCGAGGGATGGCGGTCTTCTACCGCAAGGCCGACTGCGGGAGCTGCCACAGCGGTGCGTTCCAGACGGACCAAGACTTCCACGCGATCGCGATGCCGCAGATCGGCAACGGGAAGGGCGACAATTTGCCCGGCTACACGGACGGGCGCGACGACTTCGGTCGCGAGCGCGTGACGGGCGACCCGGCGGACCGGTTCCTGTTCCGGACGCCGACGCTGCGCAACGTGGCCCTGACGGCGCCCTACGGACACGACGGTGCCTTCGGCACGCTCGAAGCGGTCATCCGTCACCACCTGGACCCTGTCAACAGCTTGAAGAACTACGACCGCTCGCAAGCCGTCTTTCCGTCTCGCGAGGATCTCGATGCCATCGATTTCGTGGTGATGGACGACGCGGAGCGCGTCGCCGCGATCGCCGCTGCGAACGAGTTGGAGCCGCCCCGAAAGGCGCTCTCGGACCGTGACGTCGCGGACCTGATCGAGTTTCTGCACGCATTGACCGACCCGGCCGCGATCGACATTCGGGCAGACACACCGGAGCGCGTGCCGAGCGGACTGACCTTGGTCGAGTAGGCGGCCTCTGTCGGGCCACCACCCTCTGCGGCGCCCCGCGGTTGCGACTGCGGGGCGCTGCTTGCGTGTCGGTTTGCCCCGGCGCTGCCGCGGGCGCCGTCACGCCGCGTTGCGGAGATCCCGGTGCGTCGCGTGGATCGTGGCGTACGCGATGCCTACGACCACCGCGGAGCACGTCGTGGTCAGGGGGGCGCCCAGTCGCTCCGCGACCTGGCCTGCGATGAAGCCGCCTGTCGGGAACGACGCGAGGACGGAGAGCGTGAAGACGGATGAGACGCGTCCGCGCAATGCATCGGAGACGTTCGTCTGGATCAGGCTGGCGCAGGACGAGTGCAGCTGGATGAGCAGGAAGCCGACGGCGCAGAGCAGCACCATCCCCACGTCCATCCGCGGCGTCAGCGCGAACGCGATGAGGAGTGGGGGCACGAAGAGCCCGTAGCGCAGGATCAGCTGCCCGCGCACGATCGTGGCGCTTCGCGTGGCCAGCGTGACCCCGCCGATGAACGCCCCGACTCCCATCGCGGCGCGCAGCCACGCGTACCCGTCGGCGCCCTCGAGCCACACCTTCTTCGCGTACACGGGGAGCAGCTGGCTGACCTGGAACCCGAACATCGCCGTGGTCACGGACACCATCAGCGCCGCACGGATCACGGGCGTCCGCAGGGCGAAACGCAGGCCGCCGAGGACATCCGGACGCTCGCCTGCCGCGACGGTCGAGGGGACCTTCTCGCGGACGAGAGTCAGACTGAGAAGGACGGCGCCGAACGAGATTGCGTTCAGTGCGAGGCAACCGCCCTCGCCCAGATCGGTGTGCGCCATCAGTATCCCGAAGATCGCGGCCCCGATTACCTGTGCCATCTGGAACGCGACGGCGTTCAGGGCGAATGCGTTGGTGATCCGATCGCGGCCGACGATGCGCGAGACGAACGCGTGTCGCGCCGGGGCGTCGACCGCGAAAACCGCCGAGGAGTAGGCGATGTAGACAAGGACGTGCCACGGCTCCACGCCACCCGCGAGGACGAGCGCGGCGATACCGGTGGCTCCCAGGCACATCAGGGTCTGCGTCGTCAGCAGCAGCTTCTTGATACTGACGCGATCCACGAGCGCCCCGGCCGGGACGGAGAGGAGGAGCGCCGGGATGAGTGGGACTCCGGCCGCGAGCCCCAGCCACGTCTCGGAGTCTCCCGTGATCCGGTAGACCAGCCATTGCATCGCCGCCCGTTCCAGCCACGTGCCGGCCAACGAAAGTGCCAGACCCGCGTAGAAGATCCTGAAATCGCGGTTGCGGAGGGCGTCGAAGGTGGCGGGAAGGTGCATCGAGGTGCGCGGGGAGCCGAGTTGCGTCGGGGAATGCGGGAGCGTATACCGGGGTTGGGAAGACATCGAAACCCCTCGGCCGCTCGGCGCGTTTTCTGCCATGGGCG
Organism: Planctomycetota bacterium; assembly: GCA_024280885.1. Taxonomy (GTDB): domain Bacteria; phylum Planctomycetota; class JAJSAM01; order JAJSAM01; family JAJVHW01; genus JAJRPF01. The sequence continues at coordinate 12,484 of JAJRPF010000063.1, forward strand.
AGCCTGCCGAGGCTTGGTACCAAGCGTGGGCCGTTGCGTCAGGTCCGACGCCGTGCACGGGTGAGTCATGCGGCGATAGCTCGCCGAGGAGACCTTCAAATGCTGACAAAAAGCACTGCTTCGCGGACCTTGGGTGCGCTCGTTCTCGTGACCTCGCTCTTCGCTGTGCCGGCTTGCACGGACGGCGGTGACGGAGGCTCGTCTGAGACCATTGCGGCGCTCAGGACCGAGGTGCAGGAGGCGCAGCGCCTCAACGAGCAGATGGCCGAGCGCATGGAGCGTTTCGAGCGCAAGATGGACGGTTTCCGTCAAGACGTTGCCGTGCTCGGGCGAGCCCGCGTGGAAGTGACGCGCGAACTCGCGACAGCGACGGCCGAGGCGGCGACGGAGGCCGAGGCCGGTCTGGCCGCCGCGTCCGCGATGGGCGGTGACGAACTCGCCGCGGCCCTCAGCACCGAAGATGGCCGGGCCGCCGTCGAGAAGGCCATGTCAGCGATCGAGGCGAAGCGCTCCAGCGAGCGGCGCCAGCGCATGGTCAGCGGGATGGTCGATCGCTTCGCGGAACAGGCCAACCTGAGCCCCGCCCAGGTCGTGGACATGAACCGCATCGTCGGCGACAGCTTCTCGAAGATCGGTGCGGTCTGGTCGTCGATGCGCGGCGCCACGAATATGTCTGCCGAGGAACGAACGACGCTGCGCGAAGACAACATGATGAAGATGGAAGAGATCCGCACCGCCACGAGCGAAGAGGCGAAGGGGGTTCTCGACGCCGATCAGTTCGCCATCTACGAGGAGCAGGCGCAGCGGATGCGCGGGTTCGGCGGCGGGCGCACCCGCCGCTGACTGCGTCAGCGGCGGGTGCGATCCACGCCGAAGTATTGCGTTTGTGCCGACTCCGTCGGCACGCTCGCTCTCGCTCGCATGTTCGGCTTCCGTCGCGGCTCCGGCTGCTTCAACTGGGGCCGCGGTTGGTGTTCGTTGTGTCGCATTGGTGCGTGACCGCGACGCGTGAGATTGAGCGTCACGAGAGCGGGTTTCGCAGGCGGAATCCACTCCCTTCACCTCACCACCGCGAGTGTCACGCCGCGAGCGGAGCTCACGGCCCGCCACTCGCAGCGGCTCCTTCGTTGTGTTTGTGCCGACTCCGTCGGCACTCCTCGCTTCGCTCGCATGTTCGGCTTCCGTCGCGGCTCCGGCTGCTTCAACTGGGGCCGCGGTTGGTGTTCGTTGCGTCGCATTGGTGCGTGACCGCGACGCGTGAGATTGAGCGTCACGAGAGCGGGTTTCGCAGGCGGAATCCACTCCCTTCACCTCACGGTTGATTCGTGAGCCTTCGCCGCCTCCGGTACCGGATTGTTGTGCGGTGGGCCGCTTGGCCTCGATGAGAGAGGTCGTTGCTCCGCCGCCGACCGGGGACGGCGGGGCGTTCTCGCGAGCGCGCCCCGGGGTCCCCGTCGAGCGGCGGACCGAGGGCGTCATCGCAGCCGAGCCAGTCGGACCGCCCCTCGCCGGGTACCATCCACGTGCGGCGTCCGCGCCGGCGCTGAGCGGCTCCGCGAGTGGTGTCGCACCGGCCCTCTTCATTGCCTCCGTCGCGTACGGGGGCGTCGCGGTCGCAGACCCGGATCGTCGTTCGGGCGCACATTGACAACGTCGCGCGTTCCGGATCCCGCGTACGATCTCTGGATGGACCAGTCCCCTCGTTTTGCCAGTGCCTCGGTGTCGGGCGGTTCCATTGCTATGGCCGTCGATCGGGCCGCGGAGCAGATTGCGGACGCGCTTGGCGGGGCTGAGCCCGATGTCGCGTTCCTCTTCGTCTCTCCCGAATTCGGTCCCGCCATCGCACAGGCGGGTGCGCGATTGCGCGAGCGGCTCGGTGCGCGTCACGTTCTCGGTTGCACAGCCATCGGGGTGCTTGAGAGGAGCGGCGAGCACGAGCGCGGCGCGGCACTTTCGGTCCTCGCGGGCAATCTGCCGAACGCCACAATCCAGCCTTTCGAGGTGCGGCACGATCAGCTCCTGACGATGCACGACGCGTCGGAACTGCGCGCGACCGTCGGGTTGCCGGAGTCGGCGCGGCCGCTCTTCGTGCTGCTCACCGATCCATTCACGCTCGACACGGACCTGCTGCTCCAGCGACTCGCGGGCGCCTACGAGGGCGCGCCCGCAACCGGCGGACTGGCGAGTGGCGGCACGCGCCCCGGCACGCATCAGCTCTACCTAGGGTCCGAAGTCTCGCTCTTTGGAGCGGTCGGTCTGGCGATCTCCGACACCCGCGTGCGCACAGTCGTCTCGCAGGGTTGCCGGCCCGTCGGTCGCCGTTTTGTCATCACCCGCGCCGAGAGCAACAAGGTGCTCGCGCTCTCCGGGCGACCAGCGCTCTCGATGATTCAGGAGACGGTCTCCACGCTGCCGGAAGTCGATCGTGAACTCGCCCGGACCAGCTTGTTGATCGGACGCGTAGCCCACGAGGCGCGCGAGAACTTCGAGCAGGGCGACTTTGTCATTCGCAACCTCATGGGCGTGATCCCCGAGGAAGAGGCTGTTGTCGTCGGGGATAAGGTCCGCGTCGGCCAGACGGTGCAACTGCAGCTTCGCGACGGGGACACAGCGTCCGAGGATCTCGACGCGCTTCTCCGTTGCGCGGCCGACACCGACGCGGCGAGCGCAGCACTCGTGTTCAGTTGCGCCGGACGCGGGAAAGAGCTCTTCGGCGAGGCGGATCACGACGTGCGCGCGCTGCGCCGCAACCTGGGCGATATCCCGGCGGCCGGGTTCTTCTGCAACGGCGAGATCGGTTGCGTCGGCGGTCGGAACTTCGTCCACGGCTTCACCGCCAGCATCGCGCTTTTCTGATCCGCGGTCGTCCGCGTTCAGCGATCTGACCGTATCGGTCCACAACTACTGCGCGCCCCGTGCTACTCGGTCTCGGGCGGTGACTCCGTGAACGGGAGGATCGTGCCTTCGAGGTCGATCAGCTTCTGGACGCCCTCTTCCGATAGGTCCACGCGGAGGACGAGTTCCTTCAGGAGTTCCTCGAACCACTCCGCCGATGCCCGGCAAGTGGCGCCGGTGGGGGTTCCCGACTGCTCCAGATCATCCAGCTCGCGTGCAACGAGCGCCCGTGGGAGGCGCTCCGCGTAGTCGGCGAAGATCGGTGCGGCTTGCGCGAGCGCGTCCTCGTCGAAGCCGAGGTACTGCTCGAACATCTCGGCGAGCTTCGCGGGGACGTCGGCGGGCGTCGCGATCCCGAACCCCCAGGACTTGCCGACCCAGATGAGCGCGGACGAGTAGAGGTCGAGGCCGACGCGATCGCGGACCGACTCGGGGCTGAGCGCTGCGGTCTGCGCTGGTGTCAGGATGCGACGCGCGGCGGAGAACAGGTCGTCGCGCACCTCGGCCTCTTGGAGCAGCTTCGAGACCGCGAGCGTTGCGTCATTCCATCGCGTGCGTTCGCGCTCGTCGCGACGGCTCATCGTGTCCGCCAGTTTCCCGAGACTCTCCGATTGCGGAGGTGTCAACGGGAGCTCAAGGGCCTCGAGGGCGGCCGCGATCGAGTTGGCGACGAACATCGGTTGCGTGAGGCAGCCATTCACCTGCGATCCGGGCAATTCCGCCGCGTGAAGCTGGAGTGCGGTCGTCAGGACCGGGCCGTTCCATTTCTGCAGGTCGCCCCGCGATTGTGGCGACGGCGGCACCCCCGCGACCCGATCCGCTCCGAGTTGCTTGAGGAGGGCGGGCATCTTGGAGACGTTCTTCGCGAACTCCACCCAATCCACGCCGGCGAGTATCTCGTCGTATGCTTCGGACCGATAACGTGGTCCGGATGCAAACTCCGTGACCCAAGCGGTGGTCTTGTCGGTCGCGTCGACTGCAGACGCGGTCTCCGCGTTCGAGGAGTCGCGAAACGCGGTTGCCGTCGCCGTCCGCATGTCTGTCGCATGCGCATCTTCGCGGCCGGTTTCGACGCGATCGCGACGACTCCCTTTCTGGGCGAGCGCACTTGCGAGTTCGTCACGCTCGGTTCGCGCGTCGGCCAGTTCGTCACGGAGGGTACTCAGCTCCGTTCGGATGGCATCGGCGTCCGGCGCGATGGCGGCCGATACCAGAAAACCCGCCGCGATGGAGATCGCAGCCACGCCGACGGTCGTCTTGGTTCCCATGAGGAGTCCTCTCGCGACTTGAAATGTCTGGACGGTCGTTCCGGCTGCGCCGCTCGCCTGGGGCGGCAGTGCCAGAACCGGGATGAAGGCCGCGTGCCAGATCGTACGATCGCCATCGTGGGCGCGGTCGAGTTCCGCGCGAAGTCGAGCGCGAGTACGTCGCAACCGGGCGCGCACCGTCTCGACGGGTTCGTCGAGTCGGGCCGCCACGGTGCGCGGCGGCAGCTCCTCGAAGTAGCGCAGGAGCATCGTCGTGCGCGCTGGCTCAGGGAGTTCCAGCACTAGGCTCGTCAGCATGCGATGCAACTCGGCGCGCGAAGCGATCTCGCTGGTTGCGGGGAGCGACTCGGGACGGGCGCCGACGCGCTCGTTGCGTTCGCGTCGTCCGTTCGCCCGGTGGTTCTGACGCATTCTGTTCATGAGCACGGTGCGCAGCCAGGAGCGCGAACTCCCCAACTCGCGCGGCGGACGTCGAAGTGCGGCGACCCAGGTGTCCTGAACGAGGTCGTCGGCGGCCGACTCGTCGTGCACGAGGCCGAGTGCGAGCGTGCGCAGCCAGCCCTGGTGAGAGAGCAGGTCGTCGATGCAGACGGTCGTCGTGGTGTGTGGCATGGGGCGTAAGAGAAGAATGCCGCCCGACGGCGCAACGGTGCAGTCTACTTCCTCAAGAGTTAGTGGCGTCCGCATGCGAGCACGCTCGACTTGGTTGACGGGAGCGTGCGGTCGCGCACGTCTCTCCACGCGTCTCTCGGGGCGCTCAGCGCCGCTCGAGGATTGGGTTGCCCTGCTCTCCGAACGTGAGTCGCGCGTCGCCGCCCAGGTTCAGCGTGACATAGCCTTCGACAAGGATGCGATGGCGCGTGCCCGTGGAAGTACGTGCGAGGCAGCGAAGTTCGCCGTCGGTCTGGATGCTCAGACGGCGTGTTGCGCTCTCGCCCGGTGCGATCGGGCCGAGTTCCTCGTCGATCCTCGTCGTCACGAGCCGGCACGATGTGAGTGTCTCAGGCGACTCGTTCCGGATCTCGACCGTGTAGCTCGTGTAGATCTCCGCAGCTTCGAGTGTCAGCCAGAGCGCCGTCGGGTAACACGCCACCAGCAGCCCGACGGCAAGCGCGGCGCGCGCCCGTGACGCCGGGTTCCACGCCGTCTGGCTCCGCCGGTCGCGCGCGAAGAAGACGCCGCCCGCCACTGTTACGATGACGCCGAGCGCGATGATCGCGACACCAGCCGTCATCAGCGGCATCCAGCGCGTCTTCTCCCAGACTCGAAACACGGCGATGCCGGTCAGCAGCGGTGCCAGACCGCAGAGGATCGAGCGTCCGAACGAGTGAGAGATGATGCGCACGGGCAGGAGGATAGTCGACGCGCCTCTCGCTGCGATACGAGTCCGCTGGCCCGGCTTCCTTACCCTGCGTTCTGCGCGGATGACGGCACACGAGTTGCTTCCGTCCGGTCTCCGCGACTGGTCTCCACGAATGCCGTGGCGCGGGAGATCGTGACCCGCGTCTCATTCGTCATCTCGATCGTCATAGACTCTCGCCAGATCTCACCGAGGAGGACTGATGCATTTCCGCCCGCTCATCCCTGCCATGCTCGCTGTGGCCGTTGTTTTCTCAGGTGCGTCGCCGGCTGCTGCCGACGAGTCGCCCGCGCTTCCACTCGTCGTCGAGCACTACCTGCCCGTCCGAGAAGCTCTCGCCGCCGACAACCTGGACGGCGTCGCGGAGCATGCCCGCGCACTCTCCGAGTCGAAGGATCGAGCGCTCGCCGCGGCGGCTGGCAAGCTGGGCGACGCGCAGGATATCGGAGCTGCTCGAAAGGCGTTCGGCGAGGTGAGCCGGGTCTTGATCAAGCAACTCAAGGCGAGCTCGAAGAAGAAGGTCGGCAGTGGCGCTGATGCGCTGCTGGTCTTCGAGTGCCCGATGGCAAAGCCGTATGGCAAGTGGTTGCAGGCCGAGAACGCGATCTCGAATCCGTACATGGGCGCAAAGATGCCGCGCTGCGGAAAGCTCGTCGACATGGCGGGTGGACGCGAGCCAGCACGCCTGCTGCGCGAGTACTTCACGCTCCGGACCGCGCTTGCGGGCGACACGCTCGAGGGAGTCAGGGCTGCTGCGGGCGTGCTCGCGGTGTCGAAGGACAAGGCCATCGCTAGCGCCGCGCGTGAGCTGGCCTCCGCGAAGGGAATTGCTGCGGCGCGCAAGGCGTTCGGCGGCGTGAGTGCGGCCCTGATCAAGCAGGTCGAGGCGAACGCGAAGAAGAAGAAGGGCGCCGTCCAACTGCCCACCGTCTACCTGTTCAAGTGCCCGATGGCGAAGCCGTACGGCAAGTGGCTGCAGGAGACCGACGGGATCTCGAACCCTTATATGGGCGCGCGGATGCCGCGTTGCGGGAAGCTCCTGTCAACCCTCGGCGGTAGCTCGGACGGCGCCGCGACGTACGGCTGTCCGATGCATCCGGATGTCGCCGCGAAAGCGCCCGGCAAGTGCCCGAAGTGCGGGATGGCCCTGCGCAAAAAGGAGTAGCGACCAGAGTCTCCACGAGGTCCGGTCGCCGCGTCTCCCGGCGCGGCACCGGATCACGCGCCACACCCCCGGCCGGACCGGGGGTGTGGCATTTCGGACACTCGATGTGGCAAATCCAGCGCTGTTACGAGAGGGGGTTGCCAGATGTCGACGAGACCGGCGAGGTCGGCAGGTCTGTCCTGAATCGAGGCGTGGACCGAAGAGCCGAGGCGCCGGTCTTGAACCGCGCTCCAGATCGCGGTTGCTCAGAAACAACCGGGCGCATTCGCATCGCCGCCGGTGTGCCGCGCCCTCTGAGCGCAGCCAAGTACGCGTCCGCCCGGATAGCTGCGGCGCGGTTCAGCTCGCTGCGGCGAAGCGTCCGTCGCCGTGCCGTTCGGCAACGTCCTCGATGACCTCGACGACGCGTAGGACGTACGAATCGACAGCGCAATCGACCAGATTACGCAATTCGCACTCACCGTTCGCGTCCTCGCGGCATTGGCGGCAGTTGATGACTCGCAGCGCGCTGATATACGGGGCGATCTTGCTCGTGGGACGCACGCTCAACACGCTCTCCACGATCGTCTCCAGGTGCGTCTCCAGAGGGCATGGATCGGAGTTTGGTCGTGCGCAGCCACCTGCCTGCGTGTGGTCGAGGCAGATGCCGCAGACCTCGTCGCGCACCGCGGCGTGGTAGGGGGTGAGGTCGATGGGATGCATCGGGAGCCTCCGTGGGTTGGGGTCCCCGCTGAACGAGGGACCTGGCCGCACCTTCGAGTTCATCGTACCGGATTGCTTCTCTCTGCGGCGCGGCGACGCGTTCGCAGCGGCGAGTACGTCGGCCCTGTAGTGATCGAAGTCACATGGGGCTGCCGGGCACGGTCGACGCGGCGCTGTCGGCTGGCGAAGACTGGCGAATGCGAGCCCGTGGTGCCGTCTTGACCAGGCGGGCGCCGGTCGTGCGACAAGCTGAGCGCCCGAATGTGCATAGAGAAGTGATGCCACTCTCTGTCCGTTCGCTGATTGTCATCGCGATCGCCGCTCTGCTGCTGACCAGCTGCGCTGCGCCGACGCGCGTGCCCGTTCGCGGTCCGGGGTCTATTCGGACGCTTCCCGCGGGAGTCACGCTGCCGGCACTCGGGAAGGTCCCGCCCCCGGCGCCCCCGATCGCGCGTCCCTGGGCTGTGCGTGACGGCACGACCGACCACGAACGGTCGATCGAAGCTCCGGCAGCCCCCGAGAGCCTTCGCGTGGGGATGACGTTCGCGCCCCTGCCCGACGTGGTTGCGCCGCGCCGTCGCTGACGGCTTCGCCGCGGGCGGGCCGCCGTCCATACTTCTCGGGTGAACGCGCTCCTCGCCTCGCCGGCTGTCCTCGCCGTGCTCCCCTGGGTCCTCCTGGTGGTCGGCGGCTTCCTCCTGTGGTGGGGCGGGGACAAACTCGTGCAGCACGCCGTCTTGCTCGCGCGTTCATTTCGTGTGCCGAAGCACGTCGTCGGGGCAGTGGTCCTCGGCTTCGGCACGTCGGTCCCAGAACTTCTGGTCTGCCTGACGGCGTCGCTCACCGACGATCCCGGTGTCGTGATCGGCAACGTCGTCGGCTCGAATATCGCCAACGTCGGCTTCATCCTGGGCGTGGCGGCGGTCATGGCACCCGTGGTGGTCGAGCCGAAGATCTTGCGCCTGGATCTACCCGCCGCTGCGTTTGCGGCGATTGCGCTGGCGATTTTCCTGCTGCCCGCGGGCGGGGACCTGGGACGCGTCGCCGGTAGTGCGCTCCTCGCCGGTTTCGCGATCTACATGGCCGTTTCGCTGTGGGCAGCGAGGGTGGATCGTCGAAAGACGCGCAAGGAGAGTGTTCCCGAACGCTCGCCCGCGCGGGATGTGACATGGGTAGTGGCGGGCCTCGTCGTTGTGGCCCTCGGCGCGATCGTTTTCGTTTACGGGGCGACGGGTGCGGCCGCGCAACTCGGCGTCCCTTCCGAGGTGATCGGACTCACGGCCGTAGCCATCGGCACGTCGTTGCCCGAATTCGTGACGACCGTGCAGGCCGCCCGGCAGGGCCATCCCGAGCTGGCGATCGGCAACGTCGCGGGATCGAACGTCTTCAACCTGCTGCTCGTGCTCGGGACCACGTCGGTCGTCCACCCCATCCCCGTCTCCCCCGAGATGGCGATTGACGTCCTCGTGATGGTCGGGTTCTCGATCCTGGCGTTTCCCATCTTTGGTCGCATGGTGCGGATCTCGAAGTGGCATGGCCGGCTGCTGCTCGTCCTCTTCGCTGGCTACTACATCTGGCTCTTTACTCAAGGGCGGACGTTGGCGTAGTACCGTGCGGGGATGACGCAGACTCGCGACGCTGAACTAGCCGGTCCGACGTCTAGCGACGGTTCCGCGCGTGAGCCCGAGGGGCGACGGCGCGTCTTCGATGTCGTCGGCCTGCGCTGTGGCGGCTGCGTCAACGGTCTCACGAAGGCCCTCGCCAAGGTGGATTGCATCGTCGAGGCGCAGGTAAACCTGGCGACGAACGAGGCCGTCGTCACCATCGATCCGGCGACGTTCGACCCCGCAGTCGTCGAGGCTGCGGCGCAGAAGGCGGGCGGGTACGAACTCTTCATGCGCGCCGACGAGGACGCGCCGCCCATCGCCGACGAGCGTATCCAGGAAGAGACCCGCGCGGTCGGGCGCGATGCCGCGCTGGCGGTCGTTCTCTCCCTCCTGGTTATGGCGTTCACCATGGGCTGGATCTCCGGCGTGAGCGCGACAGCTGCGGGCTGGGCCGCGTTCGCGTTGACGATCCCCGTGCAACTCTGGTGCGCCCGCCGCTTCACGTCCGGTGCGCTCCTCGCCCTGCGCCACCGGACAGCCGACATGAACACGCTCGTCGCGGTCGGCACGTGGACGGCGTTCCTGTGGTCCACCGCTGCGCTCGTCGCGCCGGACCTCTCCGGCGGCGGACCGGTCTGGTTCGATTCCGCCGCGATGATCACCGCGCTCGTGCTCGGCGGTCGCTGGATGGAGGCGCGCGCGCGTCGGACCGCCGGCGACGCCGTACGGCGACTGATGGAGTTGGCGCCGGCGTCGGCGCGCGTCGAACGCGATGGCGATGTCGTCGAGCTCGCGGTCAAGGAGGTGCGCCGCGGCGATGTCTGCGTCATCCGTCCCGGGGATCGGATCCCCGTCGATGGAGTGGTGATCGAGGGCCGCACAGCGGTCGATGAATCGATGCTCACCGGGGAGAGCCTGGCGGTTGAGAAGGGCGAAGGCGACTCCCTCGCGGGCGGCACTGTGAACCGCACCGGCGCCGTGCGAATGAAGGCGCAGCGCGTGGGCTCCGAGACCGCGTTCGCACGCATCGTGCGCGCCGTGCGCGATGCACAATCGAGCCGGGCGCCCGTGCAGGCGCTCGTCGATCGCGTCGCGGCCGTCTTCGTGCCGATCGTCATCACCATCGCGCTCGTGACGTTCGGCGCGTGGTGGGCATTCGGGGGAGAGGGCGGCCTGTCGAACGCCGTTCTGCGCGGCGTCACGGTGCTCATCATCTCGTGTCCCTGCGCGATGGGGCTAGCGACGCCCACCGCTGTGATGGTGGCCGTCGGGCGCGGTGCGCGGCGCGGCGTCATCTTCCGTGACGCGTCGGCGCTCGAGGCCGCAGCGGCCGTCCAGGTGATTGCGTTCGACAAGACGGGGACGCTCACCGAGGGACGACCGCGCGTCACCGAGATCGTTCCCAGCGCCGGGTTCGAGGGGGGCGAGCGGGAACTCCTGCGCATCACGGTCTCGGTCGAAACGCTGAGCGAGCACCCGCTGGCCGACGCGGTCATACGCGCCGCGAAGGTCCGCGACATCGAGCCCTCCGGCGTGACGGATTTCGAGGCGGTCCCCGGCCGTGGCGTCCGTGCGAAGGTCGAGGGCCGCGATGTGCGCGTCGGCAGCCTGCGCTTCCTACGCGAAGAGGGCGTCGATGTCGAGCCACTCACTGCTGCGTCGATCGCTGCGGACGGTCGCGGTGCTGGCGTCCTCGCCGTGTCGTCTGATGGCGCGGCTGCCGGTCTGATTTCCGTCGAGGACACGCTTCGACCGGAGGCTCGCGAAGCCGTCGAGGCGCTGCGCGCACTCGGACTCACGCCGGTGATGCTGACAGGCGATCGCGAGGCACCCGCGCAGGCCATCGCCACCGAAGCGGGCGTCACCGACGTTCGCTCCGGGCTACTGCCCGACGAGAAGGTCGCCGCCGTGCGCTCCTTGCGCCAGGGCGACGCGCGCGTCGCGATGATCGGCGACGGTGTCAACGATGCGCCCGCGCTCGCTGCCGCCGACGTCGGCATCGCGATGGGGACTGGTACCGACGTCGCCATCGAGGCCGGCCACGTGACGCTCGTGAAGGGCAGCCTGCGCGCGGCAGTGGATGCGATCCGAATCGGTCGACGCGCGCTCGCCACGATCCGCTGGAACCTCTTCTGGGCGTTCTTCTACAACGTCGCCGCCATCCCGCTCGCGGCCGGTGTCCTGATCCCGATCTGGGACATCTCCATCACACCGATGTTCGCCGCCGCGGCGATGGCGATGTCCTCGGTGACGGTGGTCGGCAACAGTCTGCGGCTGCGTAGCGCGTAGCTGGCGCGAATGTCACGCTGTGTGCTCCGCACACAGCCCGCCATTCGCTGTATTGCGTTTGTGCCGGCTCCGTCGGCACCCCTCGCTTCGCTCGGGTGTTCGGCTTCGGCCGCGGCTCCGGCTGCTTCAACCGGGGCGGCGCTCGGGGTTCGTTGCCTCGCCTCGGGGCGGATCCGCGACGTGGAAGCTTGCGCGTCTCATGGGCTGGTTTCGCAGGCGGAATCCACTCTCTACGCCTCACCGCGCGTGTCACGGTTTGCGCTGACGCACAAACCCCGCCACGCGCTGTGTCTCGTTGGGGTCGCCTCCGGCTCCCCGCTCGCTCGCGCTCGCATGTTCGGCTCCGGTCGGGGCTCCGGCTGCTTCAACTGGGGCTGCGATTGGGGTTCG
>JAJRPF010000064.1 GCA_024280885.1 Planctomycetota bacterium
CCACGAGACCAAACGTGCTCGGCGCGTGCTCCGCCGCGAAGCGGTGCTCGCGTCACTCGAAGAACTGGGAATGATCGAGAGGACCCGAGGCGGTCGGCCTCTGCGCGCTGTCAAAGAGGACATCTTTTCGTGATCACTACAGCGCCAGTCTGGAAGCGTTCTGGCAGCGTGACCAATGGGCCTGGGTGGCCGCAGGATTCGGAATGAACTGGGGAACTCCAACCATCGAACGAAACGGGCGCTGGCGGCGCTGTGCTGCACTGAGCATCGTGATTGGCGTGGGCGTGGGGTGCGCCACGCAAGCCCACCAAGACCGCTGCGAGGGCATCGGCGAACTTGGCGTCTGGTCGGATTCCATCTGGATTGAGTGGCCGAATCCGGAAGTCAACCGGTATCGCACCGGAATGGACGTCGACAGTTTTGGCCTCAACCGGGGAGCGAATTGGCTGCTGCCGGGTCGCGGTGCTGGAGTACTCGACGTTCTCTGGGTCGGCAACCGCGACGATCTGATCGCGTTCGTGCTGAAGGACTCGCCAGAGAGTCCCGACAACGACTGGAGTTCAGTGTCGTTCTCCGGCTCTGAGGCTGCCTACGTTGCGCCGTTCGGTGCCCGTAGCAGCACGCTCGGGGACGTGATCTACGTGGAGTGTCTTCGAGCCGAGTCCGGACGACCGACGGTGGCGGAAGCCAGGCGATATCTGCATCGTGCTCTGGCCCCCGACATCGATGACTAGGGCGAGACCGGCAGCGCCGGGTGCCGTGGAACCGGCGATACGCGCAACCAGCCCAACCAACGCCCACCCCCGCGGCGGTCGCGACGGAACCGCTGACACGGACACCATCCCCTCCCCGCCCGTCTCGCGTCGGGAGGCGCGGGCCGTTCGGCGAGGTCCATAGGAACTAGGACTTGCGCCTCTTGGCAGACCGGGATCCCCTTCGCCCATGGAACCGAAGACTCTGCTGGATGCCCTGGACGGGACCGAATTCGGTGCAGCGGAACTGACCTTCGATATCTCGAAGACGATGGCGACCGTCGTGATGGAGTTCATCGCGTTCTGCTCGTACATGGAGGTGGAGCGCCTCCGCGTCGTGAACGAACTGGTTGCTTGCCACGACGACCTCAAGGTCGTGGCCCCTCTCCTCGCCGCGATCATCAACCCGGCCGCGCGTCGAGCAGCGATACAGAAGGCCGCCGAGGTGCGCTTGCACGATGCCGGAACGCTACTTGCGAAGTTCAAGAGCGTGATGAAGTTCGCGGATCGAGTCGGCGTGTGGAGAAACAGGTACGCACACGATGTGTGGCTGTTCACACAGGCGCTGCCCGGGAGCGTCGTCCTCATCAGCCCCGAGGTCTACGTAGTCTCGCACGCTGACGCCGTGACACGGTCGACCGAGACGGAGCCATCAGTGCCCATTGTCCCCGCGGATCAGGCGTGGGTTCACACGCCTGCCTACATCACGTATCAACTCCAGCAGGCCCGCCGCGCGACGGACCTGCTGAAGGCTCTGGAATGCGTGCTGAGTGCCGGGCCGCAAGCGGCGCGAGGACGCGAGATCCTGGAACCGGAGATTCACTGTCCGCCGAAGGACCGTCCTCGAAGGAACCAACAGTGAAGTCGGCGCCGATCCCGCCTCGCTCCTGTTCATCGGTATGCGTGCTCTGTCCGGCGCTGTGACCTCGAGCGGTGTCTTTGAGCGCGCCACTCCTCGCCCTGAGGTCCAACCCCATCACCGCCGCCCGTCGGTGTCTTCGAGGCGGCTCTCACGCAACGTGCCGTCGGGACCGATGCCGAGGAACGTCCGCGCGCTGCGGTTGTGAGCGAGGAGCGTGAGCGCCGGATCCTCGTGCAGTCGCTCGCCCGTCGCCACATCCCAGACCGACGTGCCCGGGCCCTCTGCGGAGACGATCAGGTAGTCGTCGAAGAAGAAGCGGCCTCGCGGGGGGCCCGCAAACCAACGGAGGCGCCTGCCGGTCACGACGTCGAAGATCACTGCGGCGTCGGTCATGGCTTCGTCGTCGGGTCCGTAGCCCCACACAGCCAGAGTGCGGTCGTCGACGAAGCACTTCGGGCCGTCCCAGAAGTAATTGCAGTAACGCAGGACGCGAACCGACGGCCCGTCCTCCGACTCCCACGGGTTCTCGTGCAGCCATCGGCGGCAATTGAACGCATGGAGCGACCCTGTCGGGTGCCAGCTCCAGCCGTCGTCCACGACGTGACTGCCGTCCGGCGCCACGAGGAGCGCGCCGTGAAAGTAGCCGAGGTAGTGATGCGGAGCCGGCTCTCCCTCGCGGTAGGAGGTGGGACTGCGCGCCGATAGGAGGGCACCCGTCGCGGCGTCCGCCATGTCTAGCCGATTCCAGTCGCTCGCGTGGATCACGACTGTCAGCGACTCGTCGACCAGGAAGGCCACGGGGAACTCGCTCGCCTCGACGTGGTAGGCGCCACGATCGAGCCGCAGTGTTGTCAGCCCGGATGCTACGTCGACCACCAGTCCGCGCGGCCCTCGCGTTGCGACCACTGCGACGAAGCGACCGTCTGGAGACGGTTCGACGAAGTAGTCACCGCGGAAGTACCGGCCACTCCAGCGAGCTGCTTGTTCCTGACGCTGGGAGGGGTCCGCCTCGAACGGGGCCCTCGCACCGAGTTCGGTCAGATCGACCGAACACACTTCTGACGAGGCCGGGCGGTCGAGATCCAACCTGAGCAACGTTCCGTCCGCGCGGAGCGCGACCCACGATGATCGTCTGCCATGCGCGAGCGGCGCGAACGCGATCAGTTCATCCGCGACGAGTCCGGGGAGGTCGATCTTGCGGTGAGCGAACTGGAGACCGGAACGCCGTTGCAGGATCTCCGGAGTCCCGCGAACTCCGACGAACACGCCGGGGCAGCGTTCCATCTCGTCGAAGCACGTGTCGCAGACGGCGGCGAGATCCGGAGTCTGCGCGTCCTTGCAAGCCCGACAGGTCAGCCAGTACTCCAGACCTTCGCCGGAGAAGCGCAGGACTCCGTCCAGGTCGAACCCCTCGGCGTCCTGTTCCTCTCTGAACAGATGAATGCAGACCCGGCGTGGCGTCTGCGTGTCGGCGTGCGGGCACTCGGGCTCGGCCATGCCGACCTACACTAACCGCCGGGGCGACCGTCCCGCGACATGACGAGGACGAGTCGGGTGTCCTTCACGCCCCTCTCTTCGCGCGCCGTGTCGCCGACGGCTTCCGCGCCCCAAAGTCCAACCCCATCACCGCCGCCCGCCGTCCGCGTCACTCCCCGTCGTCCCCCTCGGCAACTCCGCCGCAAAGAGCACATTCCCCTCCCCGTCCAACACCTCGACGCGCTCCGCGCACGCGAGCGGCTGCCCATCGGCATTCCCCTGCGCAATCGCCCGTGCCGCCCGCGCCGCGACCAGCCGCCCGAACGCCTCCACGCGCGCTTCCTTCTCATCCGTGAAGAGCGTCGGGTTCTGCGCCGCCGTCAGCCCGCCGCGAAACTGCTGTTCCAGCCCGACGAGCGAGGTCTCGAAACAGACGTCCGCTTCCTCGTACTCCGGTCCCGCGTCGGTCACGATCCAGAATGTGTCGTTTGGTCCGTAGCGCATGATGGTCCTCCTCTATGTGCCAGTCTTCGTGTGTGAACTCGATGCCGTTTCCACAAGGCGCGGCTTCGGTATCTCGAAGTCCAGCGCCATCACCGTCGCGCGTCGCCGCTCCGAGAGCCCCGCCGCGTAGATCTGCGTTGTCGCGAGTTCCGCGTGCCCAAGCTGCTGCTGCAGATCCGTCACCGCCCCGCCGCCCTCCAAGAAGTGCGTCGCGAACGAATGCCGCAGCGAGTGAAACGTCAGCCCCTCGCGGCCCTCAAGACCTGCGCCCCTCACCGCGATCGCCCACGACTTCGTCACGTTCGTGAAGGCCGTCCCGCGCTTGGACAGGAAGACGTGATCGCCCGCAAGGCCGCGAAGAAGACCACGAAGGCGAAGGCGCGCGCGACGACGGCGAAGCGTGCGACGCCGAAGCCCGAGAACCCGAAGCGCCCGCGCGATCCCCGTCTCCCGGCGCCGGGGACGACGGTCGTCCGCCCGTACAAGGGGCGCGACATCAAGGTCGCCGTGCTGGAGGACGGGTTTCGCTGGGAGGGGAAAGCGTACCGCTCGCTCTCGGCGCTGGCGTCCGCGATCACCGGGGCGAAGTCGATCAACGGGTTCTTCTGGTTCCGGCTGATGGGGACGGCGGATGCGACGACGAAGAAGGACGTGGCCGGTGCGGAGTCGTAGCGCGACGGCGACCGGGGTCACGCTGCGGATCGGGCGGCGCGTGTTCCGCGTCTCGTCGCTCGCTGCGGCGTCGGCCCGCTACGCAGAAGAGCGGGATGGCTCCGGACTCGGGGCGTCCCGGTTCCCGGAGGGGCGCGTGTTGACGGCAGAGGGGGAGGCGCTCCGGGTCTCGTACAACGGGCGGGTCTGGCGGGGGGTGTGGCCGACGGCCGAATTGCTCTTCGACCCAGCGGCAACAACAGAGATCCCGACCGCCTGACGCAGGCCCGGTGACTTCGACCGGCGGCGTTCACGCGCCGCCGGTTTCGTGTTTGCGGCGCTGTGCCTGTTGGGTGCCGAGGGAACCTGACCGGGTAGAGAAAAGGGGAATGTGATGTGGAGTGTTCCGGTCCTGCTTTACGGGACGTCGACCCAACCTCGGCGCGCGGATCATAATGCCCCCGGGCCGCGACTTACAGACCTGCTCTGATGTCCTTCTCGCACCGCTCCTGCGGCACGTAATCCTCCTGGTTGGACGTTCACAGATGACCGCACACCCGCCTGACCAACGCCTGCAAGCCGAGGAGCGAGCAGCGGTCGCCGCTCAGCCCCGAGCGCGGTGCTCTGGGTCCCTCAACCGTCCCGCGCCTCGTCCCCGGCCTGCGCCCGTTCGGCCTCTGCGAGCGTCGCGTCGCGCATCGCATTCACCTCGCGGCGGAGCAGCGCTGTCTCGCGTTCGAAGCGATCGAACCAGTGGTCCGGATGAAGCTCGGGCACGACCGCCTCGGGCGTCTCGTGTGGCTCGCCCATTCCGAGAAACGTGTCTTCGTAGAGCAACTCGCATCCCGTGACGTCCAGCGTCCAGTCTTCGAAGCGTTCACAGAGGCTCGCATCGTGACCCTGGGCCGCGAGCTCGATGCGTGCGACATCGATCGCAATTGTGAGGCAGAACTCGTCCGCCAGGCACTCGGAGAGCGGGAAACTCGGCTCGGCCGCGCGCAGCTTGTTCTGCAACACGATCATGCGGCAGAGCATCTCGCGCAGCAGATCGGGCGTGTAGTACTCAGAGAGCCGTGACGGCAACCGTTCTTGCAGGCGCGTGAAGTCCCCCACGAACCCTTCGTCGGTGAATACCCACAGAGCGCGATCCACTGCCAGCGCGGCAACGTGCGGCAGGATGTGCTTCCAGAGCGGATTGAATGGGTAGACGTTCATCGGCCGTGCATGATCTCCCGTGACGGTGGCCGTCATGCGTCCGAGCAGCCAAGAACGGCGTCCGCTTCGACGCGCTACTCTGCGTGAGTCGTGACGCGCGACACATCGATTGCCTGGTCAAACCGCAACGCGTACGCCAACACGTCCGACTCGCCATCGAAGAGCTCATCACAGCGCACAATCGCGGCCGTGTGGATCGTTTCACCCAACTCGCCAGTCAACTGCAGGACGAGCGTGACGGTCGTGCCACAGGCCAACGCGGGCGTCACCGTGGGCGTGACGAAGCAAGCGCCGTTTGCGGAGATGTCGTCAACGTGGCCCCGCAGACGAACTTCCGGGTGGTCCAGATGAGCCGTCACAGACAGCGCGACGCGCGTGTGGTGTCTTCGGTCCTCGCGCGGACGCCGATAGAACCGGGGATGTGGATCAACGCCCAAGGTCAGCCTCCAGTCCCCAAGGCTCGCATCCTGACCAGGGGATCGCGCCCGGATAGGCCATCGGCCCCCCTGGGGCGGCTACTTGAGCGCGTACGTCGCATCGCTCCCCGCGCCCGGCACCGTGCTGAGCTGAGCGCTGATCTCGACGTGTCCACCTCCCTCCAGGCCGAAGTCGGCGCCGCGGGGGCTCGAGGAGCCGTCGACTCACGTCTCACGAGGCGCGTCCAGCGTCTCACGCACCTTGCGCAGCAGGCCGTCAGGCTTGAAGGGCTTTTGGAGGAAGGCGACGCTCGGGGCGAGCACACCATGGCGATCTATGATCTCGGTGGGGTACCCCGATACGTAGAGGACGCGAATGTCCGGGCTGAGATCCCGTACACGCGCCGCGAGTTCCGGACCGGTCTCCTCTGGCATCACGACGTCTGTCAAGAGCAGATCGATGCGTCCGACATGAGCACGTACTGCGGCGAGTGCCTCGTCGGGGCTCGTCCCGCCGATCACGGTGTAACCTCGCTCGTTCAGCACGCGGCTCATCAGCTCCCGCACCGCCGCCTCATCCTCGGCGACGACGATCGTCTCGGTGGGGGCGGAGGTTGCAGCCAGCAACGGCGGCTCGATGGATGCGGAGGCTGCCTCCTCCTCCTCCGCACATGGCAGGTAGACGTTGAATGCGGCACCGCAGTTGAGCTCGCTCTCGACGCCGATGTAGCCATCATTCTGCTTCACGATCCCGAAGACCGTTGCCAGGCCGAGCCCGGTGCCCTTGTCGGCATCTTTCGTCGTGAAGAACGGTTCAAAGACCATCGAGGCGGTCTCCGGAGTCATCCCACAGCCGGTGTCTGTGACGGCAATGAGCACGTAGCATCCCGCCCGGGCGCCCGGATGATTCCGAGCGAACTCTACGTCCAGGATTGCGTCGCGAACGCCGAACGTCAGCGTTCCACCACGCGGCATCGCATCTCGTGCGTTGAGTGCGAGGTTCATGACAACTTGATCGATGTGGCCCGGGTCCGCCAACACTCGGTGCAGCGAAGGCGCGAGCCGAGTGACGACGTGAATGTGCTCTCCGATGACTGTGCGCAACAGTTGTACGGCGTCGGTCACCAGCGTACCGAGGTCCAGGATCTCCGGCTGGATGACCTGTTTACGGCTGAACGCGAGCAGTTGGCGCGTGAGCCGAGCCGCGCGTCCCGCCGCCTCAAGCATCTCGTCCAGGTGTGCGCGCCCTGGGTCTCCAGCAGACAGTTGCCGGTCGAGGATCTCGCCGTAGCCCTGGATAACCGTGAGGAGGTTGTTGAAGTCGTGCGCCACGCCGCCCGCGAGACGGCCCACGGCCTCCATCTTCTGCGCCTGCCGGACCATGTCCTCCAACTCAGCCTTCTCCTTCGCGACTCGCTTGTCGTCAGTGGTGTCGAGGATGAGCGCGAGGAACGCGGTGTGATTCGCCTGGAACGCCAACTGGAGGTGGACCTTCACCGGGTAGCGCGTGCCGTCGACACGCCGGTGGATCGTCTCGAACACGACTCGCTCCTTCTCACGGCGCCGGAGCGGCCCGACCAGCACTGCGAACGCGTCCGCGTCGAGTGTTGGCGTGATGTCCAGCGGGGTCATCGTGCGCAACTCAGCCGCCGCGTAGCCGAGGTTGCGCCTCGCCGCCGCGTTCACGTACTCGAAGCGAAGCGTCTCGGTGTCGAAGACGTAGATCTCGTTCAAGCTCTGTTCGAGGACGTTGAAGAGGCGATTGCGATCTCGCTCAGCCATCTTGCGCGCAGTCAGGTCCTGGACAGCGCCGACGATCCGAACCGTTCGGCCGTTCCGACGCTCGGGTGCTCCTTGAGTTCGCACCCACTTCTTCGCGTCCTGCTTCGTGGTGAGCGGCAGTTCGAGGTCCCACGACGTGCCGGAGTCGATGGCCGCCTGCACGGCAGCTTCGATGATGGCGCGTGCGTCTGGCGCATAGCAGGCGATCGTTTCGGCGAGCGTCACGTGCACGTCGGGATCCACACCGTGCATACGGTACATCTGGTCTGTCCACGTTACAGCGAGCGTGCTCACATCGAACGCCCACGAGCCGATCTGTGCCATTCGCCCTGTGAGATTGAGCACGTCATACGATCGGCGCAGAGCGTCGGCTGCTCTTCTGCGATTGGTGATGTCGCGTATCAGTGATTGCACCCCGACGCGTTCCCCGGTGTCGTCGAAAATCTGCACGACGTCGACCTCGGCCCAGAAGCGCGCGCCGTCTTGCCGGATGCACTGGTACTCGGACCGTGACGGAACCGTCTCGCCGCGCGCGCGGCGTCGGTGCCGATCACGCAATCGCGAGCGCCACTCGGGCGCGACGCAGTCTGCGACCGTGACATCAGGCAACTGCCGTCGTTCGATACCGAAGAGCTCGAGAAACCGCCGGTTGGCAAACACGATGCGACCCGCGACGTCGGTGCGAACCAATGCCTCGGGGATGTGCTCGACGATCTGACGGCACCGGGTTTCGCTACGCTCCCGGGCGGTCTCGGCCCGGAGACCTGCAGCGAGGATGATCCAGAGGATCGGACTGGAGAGGAGAATCAGGAGGCCGGCGTCGTTCCATGCACTCAGGATCGCCTTACTGAGCGTGGGTGTCTCGAGCGTGCGGAGGTCGGAATTGAGCAGGAGTACGATCGCGAATTCGGTGAAGAAGAGGAGCGCGAGGATGACCGTGAACCGGCGAATGCTCGTCGCAGTCACGCTCGCACGCAGGCCCCGCGCGATGTGTCTTCGCCGACGAACCGTGCGATGCGGCGACGTCCCGCCCGGTTCACGCGAGTTCGCCGACGCGGGGGACGCTGCCGCATCGACGAAAGGAGGTGGCGTCTCGGCACCCGATGCGACGGCTTCGCGCCCCGGCTCGTCTTCGCCGAGTCCGGGAGCGTCAGCAGCGTCCTCGACGCGGGCGTCCGCGTCCGGTGGCGTCAACTGCGGCCCCCGCGATGCGCAATGCGCGCACCTTGGGGCTCGGCTGGGCGCCCGTCGTTTCGCTTGTTCGCCACGGCGATCATGCGAGATCCGCGGCCAAACGGAAACCGATACCCGTGCTGCGGCTGGTCGGTTCCACGAGCCAGCGCGAGGCGACCGTGCATTCCTCCTCTTGGGAGTACCACGCGCCCCCGCGCGACGGGCATGTGCGCCTGGCCGTATCCCGCGATCTCGAGCACCACTCGTGTACGCCGCCCGCCATGTCGCGCACGCCGTACGGGCTGACGTCGGCCTTGCAGCGTTGTACCGGGCGCAGCCGCGGTTCACTTGGGAAGGAACTGGCCATGGAGCAGAACGACGCATCGAAGCGCTCTCCCCAGGGGTACAGGCGCCCGTCGGTGCCGCGCGCGGCCTTCTCCCACTCCACCTCGGAGGGCAGTCGTAACGCGATACTCAGCCGCTTGCCGAGCCACGCGCCATAGGATTGCGCGTCGCGCTGCGAAATGGCGACGACCGGGAAATCGGGCAGGTCGTCGAGACTCCGTCCCGGTCGGCGGTCCCGAGAACGCATCACGTGCCGACCTCCCTCGACGACCAGCATTGCTCCCTGATAGCCGGTGCCGGGGGCGTGGCGCGCCGCGGCGTCGGGATCCGTAGTGACAAGTGCGTCGAGCCACTGCGCGTACTCGCGCAGCAACACGGGCCGCTCCTGAATCAGAAAGTCCGCCACGTCCACGCTTGTCAGCCGCGGTCGCCGCCCACAGAGGAATGCGCCGCGCGGTACCCACACGAACCCTCTCGGAAGCCGCTCCTGGCAGGGGAGTTCGATGTCCACTGTGACCGCCGGGCCGCGCGCCACGTAGAGAGGAACGTTGGCGGTCGTGCGGCCGGGATGCGACACTGACAGTTGGTAGCTGCCGGAGGGCAGATCCAGCAACTGCTCTCGCACTTTGACAGCGTACGGCTCACCCAGTCGCAACCTGCGCGCCCGGTCGATCCACGGCGCGACGGTCAGCCGGCTCTGTGGCGGCTGCACCCGGATGTCGATCGTGCCGGATCTACGCAGTTCCGCGTCCAACGTGCCGTCGTTGTAGGCGTCTACCTTGCGTCGCAACCACGCGGTCTCCACGGAGTCCCCGCTCTCCTCTGCCTTGCGCAGCAACGTCGCGTAGAGCTTCCCCATCAGGCCCCGCGCAGCGGGGTCGTCTGGGGACTGGGAGAGACAGCGGGACACCAATTCCACGGCCTCCGAGTGCACTTCGGCCGCCTGTACACGCAAGCGCTCCGCACGGTCCTCCAACGCCCAGAGCGCCTTCTTCTCGGCCGGCGAACTCCAGGGCGGGATCTCATCTCGCAACGCCTCGGACTCCGACTCGAATGCGCGTGCGGCCTGGGAGTACTCCCGGCACTTGCCGACCAGTTCGCGCGCTTCACGGAGCAGGAGCGCTGTCTCCTCCGCGCGCAGTTCCTGCTCGCGGGTCCCGTCGATATACGACTGCAGTTCGTCGGCGAACTCCCGCGCAGATTGATGTCGCTCCTCCGCGTGCAGCGCCAGTGCGCGCATCGCCACGTCCACGAGTACGCGCGGGAAGTCCCGATCGGGGAAGCGATCGAAGGGCGAACGGATCGCGCCCGTTCGGGCGGAGCTCAGCACGGCACCGAAACTTGTGCCCTCGTAGGGCGGTTGCAGGCAGAGCATCTCGTAGAGCAACGCACCCAGAGCGAAGACGTCGGTGCGCCGGTCGGTGGAGCGACTCCTGCCCCACGCCTGCTCGGGTGCCATGTAGAGTGGCGTGCCCTTCACGGCGCCCGCAATGGTCGCCAGCAGATTCTCACTTGGCACCTCGGACGCAGTGTGAGGGTCCGTCGTGATGCGCTTGGCAATGCCCCAGTCGAGAACGATCACTTCCCCGAACTCACCGACCGCGATGTTCTCTGGCTTGAGGTCGCGGTGGACCAAGCCCCGACTGTGCGCATAGTCCACCGTGTTCGCCACCGACTGCAGCACTTGTACGAGTCGCAGTAGCGACCATCTGCCGCGCGCGCTCTGGTCGCCACATGAGAGTTCCATCAGCACGGCTCGCAGATCCTGGCCCTCCACGAGCCGCATGGTGAAGTAGACATCCCCGGTCTGCGTGGAGCCCACTTCGTGTACTGCCGGGATGCCGGGATGTTGGAGGGAACTCGTGCGACGCGCCTCGACGAGAAAGCGCTCAACGCACTCGGGCCGATCGACGAACGGTGACTTGAGCACCTTCATGGCCACACACCGGTGCAACTCCATGTCCGTCACGCGGAAGACGAGCCCTTCGCCACCTTCGGCGATGAGTCCGTCGATGCGGTAGCGGTTGAGCACCTGCCCCACGCGCGAGTCGCATGCGTCGAGTGGCACGCCACTCGGCGAAGCGGCGGAGTCTCGGTCATGACTCATCGTCTCTGCATTCCTCCCCCTCGGCTCCCCTCGAGTCTCCCGATCGAGCCCGACCCTCAGCGAGGCACGTGGGAGCGGGCCGGGTCTCAGCGCTGAGTGGTGTCGTCGTCGATGGCGTGTATCTGCTCGTGCGTGCGCTGCCGAACGTACACGCGCTCGGCGAGACGCGTGACCCCATCGACCGACCTGCGGAAGCCGTCGATTTCAGCGGCGGCCCGCTGGAGTGAGGAGCGTGCGCGCACAAGTTCGGCCTTGAGCTCCTGGGCCTCTTCGCGCGCGCTCTCCTGCGCGCGCAGCCCATGCAGCGTCGATCCTGCGGCGGTCGCCAACGCTGCCATTGCGACCAGCAGTGCGAGTGTCTCAAACCGTGCGAGTGTCTCGAACCGAATGTGCATCAAGACCTCCGCGAGTTCATGACGGCTCCCCCTGAAGACTCGCGGTTGTCACGCTCTCCGCGTGGAACCCGGCAGGCGGCACCTTCTCCTCCTCTTGTGAAGAACGCCGTTCCTAAGAGCGATCCGCCGCGAGAAATGAGGAAATCTTCTTCGACGAACAGGTTCCCACCCAGCGTGCCTGAAATGGGTTGCAGCTTGAGGCTTCCGTCAGCGAGACAAGCCCCGTGAATCACTCCCCAGGCCAAGTTCGACGAACGCCGGTTCGATGAACGCAGGCGGGCGTGAAGTCGCGGTCAGGCGGTGGCGCCGGCACCGGCGCGTCCCGGAGAAGGCGTTGCGCGGCCCCAGCACGCCTACCGACCTCCGACCGGACCCACACGGCGCGCGCGCGCAACAGACTCGACGCTCATGATGTCTTGAGGCGATTCACGACGCGCTTGTCCTTCGGCCGCTGACCGCGGGATCTCCGCGCGACGATCCGAATGCGGCAGCCCCAGCGCATGCCCGAGTTCATGCGCGAGAGTCAGATCTCCGTGGCGGAGTTCCGTTACCGGCAGCACAGCGAACGCGGGCTCCGAACCGTCTCGTGATGGACTGGCGTAGCCGTGGCAGCGCTCGGTACGGCGACCCGTGACGAGGAGAACAACGTCAGGGTGTGTGCGGCGCACGAGCGCCGACGCAAGCCGACCGAAGCGCGGGCTCGTCGGTTCACGCAGTCGGCGCCAGATCGTGCGAAGTGACTCTCCATGGTCGTCGGATGGGACGGGGACAAGCGCACGTCGGTGGAACGTGACGTTGACCGATGGCGCGCCGAATGCCTCGTTCGCTGCCGAGAGCGCGGTGTCCAGGCAGTGCTTCAGGTGCTCGCGGCTGCCGCCGACGTCGATCAGCGCACGCGGTGTGAAGAGCACGAGCACGTCGAGTGCGCGCAGCGGCTCTGTGCGTCGATCGAGGACTTCTGATGGCGAGCCCCAGAGATGGTCGATCGAATTCGTGGTTGGGCGCTCGTCGCAGTCCTGCGCCGCAGAGGCTCGTCTGCGAACGGCGCGTACTCGCCCGCCCGAGATGGGGGAGACGAGCACATCGAACGTGCCCAGCCCGGTGACGCAGCCGCCGGCGCGGCCGTCATGTTCGACGTAGACGAAATCGCCGTCTGCCTGCCCGGCGTGCTTGCCTTCGTTCTCCGCGCGCGTCCATGTTCCCCATCGCGCGACCCCGCGGTCCCCGAGTGGCCACTCCTCGCGGACACGGATTGTGGCGTCATGTGGCAGAGCTGCGGTGAGCACGGACATTCGAAGCGCAGGCCGTGCGCGACGCAGCGATCGGCCGGGCCGCGAAGGGATCCCTCGGCCTTGGGAACCAAAGGACCACGTCGCAGCGGACGCGATGAACAGGCAGGCAACGAGGAGTCGAGGCGGCCGGAGCGATCCGGAGCAGGTCTTCGAGAACCCGCGCCACGCGTTGGCCGCGTCCTTTCTCAAGTGGCCGGCTCCGGGGGAGACCGCAACGCACGGGCTCGCGCGACTCACGACTGCAGAATCTCGATCGTATGCCGATGCACTTCGAAGTCGTTGTCCTTGTCGACGTTCATCGATGCGGGGTACTGGTCCTCGCACCACTGCAGAAACTCGGCCGGCGACGCATGCGTCGGCGAGCCCTGGTACTCGATGGAGAGGTCCACCGAAGTTGCGTCGGTCCCCGGGAACGTCCAGCCGGCCGGCGTGTTCGGGCGGAAGAGCGCCCACACCTCGACCTGCGTACCGTTGTCGTCGTACGACCAGATGAAGGCGACCGGTTCATTCGTCCCGATCCTGAAGCCCGAGAAATTCCCGAAGTTCATCTCCGCAGCTCCGATCTGCGCCAGATCGCCATCGATCGCCTGTTCGGGACGCGCGTCCGCCGATACGTCGTCTCGGGGAGCAGCGATCGCAACGATGGCGACAAAGATCAGCAGGACGTTCAGTGAGAGAGAAGCAAAGCGGCTCATCGGAAACCTCCGTTGTCGCCCGGCGCGGGCGCGATGCAATTCAGGCGCGTCGATCGGCCGCCCCGGTGTTGACTCATGGCGCCGGAACCAGGACTTGCGCCAACGCGCTCGACTTGATGGCTCGGGACGCCGTGTCCCGCGCTCACAGGCAAGCACGACGTCCGCGCGACCAGTACGCCAGAGAATCCACAATCTTCTGGCCGGGGGCTGTCAGCAGCCTGCGAATCGCAGGCACTCTTCGATGGTGAGCACCTCGCGCCGCTGACCCCGCGGAGCGTTGGGGAGTCTTGCAGCGAGCCGCTCGGCGAGGCGGCGCGACGCAGGTGGCACGCCTCCCCGTACCAGGGCGCGCAGACCGATGATCTGGACGCTGATCCCCGGGCGTGGGTAGGCTTCGACGGTATCGATCGACATGCACGTCCACTTGCGCGCAGCGGACTCGTGGCACACGGCCGCCAGCGCGTCCGCGAGCCTGGCGAGGTCGCGCACTCCGATCCGCTCCCAGCTTCGCGCGGACTCCGCTGCCAGATGCGAGGCCACCTCGAGTTCGTCACGGCGCCACGCCGTAGCTGCTTCGGTGAGGAGGATCACCCCGCGCGTGGGAAGATCCGGGAGCACGCGAATGGCGGTGATCAGCTCGTCATCGACGGGACCGTCGAGACCGGCGCGAT
Source organism: Planctomycetota bacterium (assembly GCA_024280885.1). Lineage (GTDB taxonomy): Bacteria > Planctomycetota > JAJSAM01 > JAJSAM01 > JAJVHW01 > JAJRPF01. The sequence continues at coordinate 14,337 of JAJRPF010000064.1, forward strand.
ACTGCGCGGCCCGCAGCCGCGCTTCCGCTCGCGCTTCGAACGCCGAGTGGCGCGCGGCGCGCGCGCGGTCGCGCGCCTGGAGCGCATCGTCGTGTGCGAGCCGCAGTTCGTGTATCTCGAGCGCCGCGGCCGACGAGTTGAGCAGCGCGACGATGCACGAGTGCTGTGACCGAGCGACTCGGAGGACTTTCTGATTAAGCTCGATCGCACGTGAGTACTCGCCGGCACGGCTCGCGGCATCGGCTCGCCAACTGAGTGACGCCAGTCGCATTCGCTCGTCGGCGTCATGCTCCTCGGTCCACGCACATGCCGAGTCGACGACGCGTAGCGCGGTGTCGCGGTCGAGAAAGTGCGTCGCGAACACACGGATGGATTGGCGGCGAAGCTCGAGTAGGACGTCGGCTCCATCGATGCGCACACTGTCGGCGAGCGCCAGTCCGCCTGCGCCGTCCCCTCTCACACAGCGGAGCGCCGCGCGCGCCAGCATCCGGACGCCATGCACCGAGATGCCGGCGGAGTGAGAGCGCTCCGCCTCGTACACGGCCATCCGTAGCGCGTTCTCGGTGCCCTCGGAGATCGCCGCCTCAAGCAACTCGCGAACGAGTTGCGCCTCCTCATCCTGCGGGCGCGCGGTGGCACGGAGGACTACGAGACCACGAGCAACCGCCTCACGCGCACCTGTCACGTCGCCGACGTCCATCTTGCGCGCCGAACATCCGGCGATCTCGGTCGCAAGCTCGTCGAGGCGGCCGGCCGCGACGAGATGGGAGAGACGTTCTGGTTCGCCATCCGGCAGTATCGACGCCAGCGCGCTGTGTGCGCAGCGACGGCGCTCGGCCGACGACCATCCAGGGGCGGTGAAGAGAGCGCGGTAGCTCCCTCCGTGTTCGGCAGCCACCAGCCCGCTATCGAGCAGGCGGTCGAGGTGTCGTTGCGTGACGTCGCGTGAGTTACCAGAGGCGTCCGATATCGTCCCGACCCGTGCGTGATTGCCAGCCGCGACCACGAGGTCGAGGATCGGCCCTGCGTCGGGACAGGGGAGATCACGAACGGACCTCAGCTCAGGGCCCTCGGGCGGCGCGAGCGCCTCCAGTCGGGCGAGATCTTCGCGGGTAAGCGATACCTCACCCGACTCCAGCCGCGCGTAGCCGTCGCGTATCCAGCGGGAGAGCTCATCGATGATCTCGCCCGGGTCACCGAGAGTACGTCGCCAGAGGAGCAGCGCGGCGTCTGTTCGAATGTGGAGGAGCCGATCCGGCCCAGCGAACAGGGAGCGAACGTCGTCGGCGCTGTCTGCTGCCGCTGACGGAAGCGCTGACTCGACCAGTTCTTTGATTGCCTCGATCGATCGCCGTCCGCCACGGAATGCGTCCGCGGCGTGCGCGGCGGCCGGCGGTCGGCGCAGCGGATCGGGGTCGAGCAATGACGTGATCACTCGTCGGATCGGGGCGGGGAGTGCCACGTGGCGCAGCGCGCCGAGATCTACCGGCTCTTCTGCGCGCGCCCGCATGAACGCGTCACGGTCTGCGCATGCGTGTGGGACGGAGCCCGTCAGTGCCTCGAAGAGCATGATCCCCACGGCGAAGAGATCCGAGTGCACGGTCGGGCCCGTAGATCCTGGCCGACAGAGCTCCGGCGCCAGGTAGGGGAGCGTGCCTCCCCAGGCATCGAGGATGGAACCCGTGTAGGCCACCGCCTCACCGACGGCGACCCCGAAGTCCACGACGCGCACGCGTTCGCCGTCGCCCACCAGCACGTTCTCCGGCTTGAGGTCACCGTGGATCACGCGCGCCGTGTGCATGCGGTGCAGCACGTCGAGGAGCGCGACTGTCGGCCCGACAAGCTGCTCCCATGCGACGGTATCCGAGCTCCCCGGAAACGGACGCCCGTCGAAGAACTCGGTGACCAGGAACGGCCGGCCCTCGAAGGTGCCCGAGTCGATGAGTCGCACGACTCCGGGAACATCGAGTGCCAAGAGCGCGATACGCTCGCGGGGCGCGGCGAGCTCTCGAAACTCCTCCGGCCCGAAGAGGAGTTTGACGGCGACGTCCAGCCCTGTGAGTTCATCCTCCGCTCGGTAGACGGCACCGAAGCGACCGGTGCCGAGCAACCCTTGCAGCAGAAAACGCTCACCGACAAGCGCTCCCTGGAGCTCCGGGGCCGCCCAGTCGTCGTCAGGTGTGCTCAACGCGGTGAGGAATGCGCTGTGCAGGAGCGCGGACACTCCGCTCCATTGCGGTAGGTCCTCGAGGAAGTCGGCGTCGGCGTCGTGTGCCTCCAAGAGCGTGCGCACTCGTGCGACGGGGCCCGGATTCGATCGCTCTTCTTCTCTCAGGAACGCGCGCCGGGCCTCCGGGGACAGACCGTAGGCGCGCTGAAAGATCTCGCAGGCGCGCCGCTCAAGTTCCTCGTCCATGACTCCCCAGCCAGTCCTTCAGCCAGGCCCTGGCGTACGCCCAGTCGCGTTCGACCGTTCGCTTGGGCACGCCGAGGGTCGTGGCGACGCGGTCCATCGACAACTGTGCGAAGAAGCGCAACCTCACGACCGCAGCCGGCCGCGGCGTGACGACCTCCAGTTCAGAGAGAGCCTCGTGGATGTCCAGGACACTTGCAGTACGCGACGGAATCGACTCCTCGTACGCCGCCTGGAGATCGTCGAGCGACTGGCGCCTGCCCGGGGGCGTTCTCTTCTGCCGGCTCTTGCCTCGTGCGTGATCGACCAGCAGGTGCTCCATCGCCCTGGCGGCGACGGAGAAGAAGTGATTGCGGTCGTTCCAGTGCATCGCACCGCCGCCGCAGACCTTCGTGTAGGCACCATGGACGACGTCGGTCACCCAGAGTGTGTGATGGCGCGGCTGCCGCCGCATGTAGCCCTCCGCCTTCAGGTGGAGTTCGTCGTAGATCGCGTCGAACAACTCGTTCTTGGCGTCGTCGTCGCCTTCGGCCATGCGTTGCATCAGGTTGGTGAGCTGCATCGGTTCTCCTCATCGGTGGGCGTGATCGGTCTTTCGTCCGAACGCCGCCCCGGTCCGTGCGTATCGGCGCCACTCCGGCTCCCTCCATGTACTCGAACGCCATGCGAACTCGGCGTCCGCCGGGGATCCGTAGCTTTCCACCTCATGCCGCACTGCTGGGAATTCGGTCGCACGCGAGACGCGCTCACCGGCGTCTCTGTGACCGCGCACACCCCGTCGCCCACAGCGCCTCTCACGACGGGATCCCCGTCGCGACGCCTCCGACGACAGCGTCACCCTACGCGATCACGATGCGGCATCCAATGCACGCGCTGGTCGATGGTCGTCGACGCCTTCGAGAACGGCGGCGCCACCGAGAGCGTATCCACACGGAGTGACTCGTCGGAGTCTCCCGGTCTTGGGACACGGACTGCACGTGGGCTCAGATCGAGACTCAGACAGCTGGACAGTCATGTGCCACGAGGGTCCGCGGTCGCCAACCGTTGATCGCTCCCTCCGAGATCCGCACGGTCAGCTTCTCGCGCTCACGGGGCCCCGCTCGCGCTCGGTCCGGCGCTCGACGCGGTCCCTGGTCCGCTACATGGGGTGGAAGTCGGCTCAGAGCCCAACTCGCAGGATCATGGCGCGAATAGAAGCCAAGCTGGATGGCGTCTCAGTGCTGCAAACGAACATTCACGACGTCGACGCAGGGACCGTCGAGGAGTTGGGTCGTGGGCAGTCCACCGCCGCGTTCGAGTTCCTCTTGCGTGAGGTCGATCCCCAACTCTTGGTGATCTACGGGCTTCCGGCAATTCGGTTCCTGGAATCTAAGTACGGTGAATCGTGCCCGAGAGAGGCGGTCGGGGAGTTCGGAGATCGCATGGCGATCGGCTGCCGTCACTTCTCTCGCGGTTGGTCCTACGCCGCAGCGGATGCGCTGGGAGTCATGTTGCGAGACGCAGCTTCGTAGCGCGCTCTGTGCTGACGAAACGCTCGACTTCTGTTTCCTGTGAGAGAGCAGCTACCTCCCGCGCGACGCCGGGATGTGCGCGCGTTGTTGATTGACTGTGATGGTGTGGACTTCGGGCCGCTGAACGGGCGGGCGATCTTCGCGGGGGTGGACGCGGTCCACGAATCGATCGCGAAGAGTGTCCTGCTTGTCGTGCTGGGAATGCAGTGCGTTGCGACTCAGTATCCGCGTGAGACTGCGGAGGCGCTCGACCACTTCGGTGGCGTTGTACTGCTCGCGGCGAGTGGGGAGATGCGGCAATGCGCGGTGCTGTGGGAGCGGCACCGTGTTGGCGCCGTCGTGCATCCCGGCCGCGTCGGGCGAGAAGCGGTTTCGCAGTTGCAGGAGCGCCGCGTCGCTCGTCTGTCTCCGCGCGAGTGGATCGGTCCTCGGCTTGATGAACTCGGTGCCGCGGATCGCGCGGTGTTGCGAGTTCGACGCCGTATCGACACGTTGACTGCGCGTGCATGGGCCGACGCGTGTCTGATGACGCCGCGCGGGTTGCGGCGGCTGACCATGCGCGCGATCGGGTCGTATCCGCGGGATGGGTTGCGGGAGTACCGAGTTCGTGGGGCGCGCGACCGGCAGGCTCCGACGTCCTTCATCGGGGTCACCTGCTACCAGAGTCTCTCGCGCGGCTGACCGAGAGCGTGCATCAGCGCGCAAACATGGCTTGGCAGACCATCAACGCTAATCTCAAGCAGATGCGCGTTCTGGAGGATTTCGCTCGACAGTTGGCAGCGGAGCCCGGCACCAGAGACATTCACCTGAGCGCGAAGATTCACTACCAGGGCGCGGCGGAAATGCCAGCTCGCATCGAGTACCATGTCCGGTGGATTGACGCCCGTGGTAAGCCGGGGAAGAGGAGGTTCCGGGTGCTGAATCAATGACGCGTCGGAAGCGCGCACCCGATAGTCCTTGGTGGGAGACCAGTCACGGTCCACCCCCAACGCCCGAGGAGTTGGAGCGCCGCAGGGCAAACGATGCCGCACACACGCTGTTTAGCCAGCGCATGCGGTTTCAGTTCTGGACGGCGCTGAGCGAGTTCTTCGGTGACGGAGCACCTGCTAACTGGAAGTACTCCCTGGTTCTGGTCCACTTCCAGTCCGAAGGCCGTGGCGATCCGCGTATCGAGATTGTCGGGCCGAGGGCCGGGCCGGCTTACACCGGCATGTCGAACCGTTTCCTTGAGGCACTCTCGGATCTCGACCAGTTCCGACAGGAGCACGGGCAGGAATACCAGCTGGGCCTCACAGTCAGGTTCGCTCTCAATCGCGTTGACCGCTGCTGGAGCGTCGCGCTAGACCCAGTGGAGTCCCAGCTGCGCGAGTGGATGCGGCTGCTTGGCTATGGTGACACGGATTCCGAGTTCCGACGCGTGCTCCGTGACCACAGCGGGCGGGACACTGCATCGGAGGAGTAGCGACTCATGCCTCAGGATATTGAGCGGCGCATCAAGCTCGATCAGTCGATCGGCTCAGCGATGATCGCAGCAATCCCCGCTGGGGCGGAGGTCGCGGTTCTGACGATTCGTGACGAATCGTCGCACTCCGGAGGCGACAGGGCGATTGCTGTCGAACTCTCGGTTCCCGGTCGCAGTGCGCTCATCCCGACACCGGAGGTCCTTTCTCGGGTCAACGAGTTGGTCGCGGAGACTCGTCACGATCGCGAGGAGTTCCGAGTCGCAGAGTACACCGTTCGGCACGGTCGAACGGGCTGGCGGCTGCAGAGCCGATTTGAGTACTGACCCGCAGCCGGGCTCCTGTTCGAGGTCGCTGCTCACCGACGGTCAGTCGGCGACGTTCGACTGCCATGTAGTCGGGTCGACGCGTAGATGGTCGCCGGTGTCGATGTTGTCGTTGGCACGGAGCGCCGTCGCGTCGGCAACGGTGCGGCGAAGGTCGTCATGCTCCCGAACTCCGGTCCGCTCCGCATGACAACCTGGAGCCAGAATCCGGGCCGGGAGCTGGAGGGCGAGGACCGGTCCAAGAGAGTTATGACCAATAGTTGTGGCTGGGCGCCACGTGATTTCAGGCGGCGACCTTGATGCCATCCTTGAAACGGACGCCTGTGATGACGTCCGCCAGCAGCTTGGCTGCGTTGAGTTTTCTCCAGTTTCGCTGAGCTGCCAGGGCCAGCTTGAAGACCATTGCGAGGCCGGCCTTCGCAGAGCCCGCACCCTTCGTCCGCTTGGTCCGCAGCCGGACGGTGGCGAAGGTGGATTCGATCGGGTTCGTGGTCCGCAGATGCGTCCAGTGCTCGGCGGGGAAGTCGTAGAAGGTGAGCAGTTCCTCGCGGTCCTTCTTGAGGCATGCGACCGCCTTCGGGTACTTCGCGCCGAAGAGTTCTCCGAAGACGCCGAAGGCGTTCTCGGCTTCCTCTGTATGTCGGCGCGAGGAAGATGTCGTGCAGACGACGCTTGGCGTCCTTCTGCATCGAGCTCGGCAGCTTGTTCAAGATGTTGACTGTCTTGTGCACCGTGCAGCGCTGCTCACGCGTCGTCGGGAATACCTGACGGAGCGCTTTCCAGAAGCCGAGTGCGCCGTCTCCCACGGCGATCTCGGGCGCGGTGGTCATCCCGCGCTCGCGAAGATCGAGTAGCACGTTCTTCCACGAGATCTCGCTCTCGCGCACGCCGTCGTGGACTGCGAGTAGCTCCTTGTCGCCGTCTGCCGTTGCGCCCATGACGACCAGGATGCAATTGCGTTCCCCGTCGCCCAGGCGCACGTTGCAGTAGATGCCGTCGGCCCACATGTAGACGATGCGCTTGTCCTCGAAGTGATTCTCCGGGTCGTTCACGCCCTGCGCGACGATGAGGACCACTTCGCGAACTGCATCAGACGACACCTTCAGCCGCGCCCAGCGCATCGAATCTTCGCGGTAGTGTGCCGAGTACGCTGACCAATCTTCCGATCGCGAGGCGCGCAGGTAGAGATCGACCGAGCGAAGACACCAGTTGTGCGCAGCCTCCCACTCGACCGGCTCCGGTTCGGGGAAGTGCTTGCGGAAGAGTTTTCTGAAGATCACGCGTCCGCCTGGATGCCCCACACGGTCAGTACGTCGCTCCATCCAATCCGGCCAGGCTACCGCATGCTGCCGACCGCGGCACATCGACGAACCCCAGCAGGGGCGCTCGATCGATCTGGTGCTCTACGGCCAGCTCGGCACGGCGGCCCAGCGCAGTACACTCTGGCGGGAGGTCATGCGTGGCGCGTTACGAACTGGGGACTCACCGGGTACTCCGCATCGAGATCGGGCTGAGCGCGCTCATGTTCGCCGCCGGAGTCGGGCTGCTCGTTGACGTGGGGGCAACCTGGCTGCACGAGCCACAGTGGTCGTCGGGCCGCACGCCCGTGACGTTGGCGATCGGAGTCCTGCTCGCCACCGTGGGTGGATGGACGCTCCCGGGACGCCTGTCGCTGCGGCGAAGAGTCGCCGCGTGCTCTCGCGGTGCTCATCTGGTCTCGCTCGAGGTCGTCTCGCGCGGCCCTGACTCGATGCGTGTCTTTCAGAACAGCATGTGCCTGTGTGCGGACGCCGACGATGCGGAACCGTTCGACTGGCTCAGTTTCGCCTGGCACGGGGATACGTATAGGTTCCGCGGGATACACGGACGCATCGCCGGTCTTCGCTCCGTAGAGTCGCCACACTGCGACGTACCGCTCTTGTCCACCGGCTACCCGTTCTCCATGTCCCGCGCTACTCGGCAGAAGATTCTCGGGAAACACGATTGGCGCACTCTGTGGCCGGAGGACGTCGTGACGCGGGCGCCGCTGCCGGTGACGTTCCCACCGAACTCGAGGCTGGGACACCGCAACCGTAAGGCTCTCCTCGCGCTCTCCGTGTTCCTCGCCGCGCTTCTTGTCGGGAACGTCTCCCTGAACGGTGGCTGGCAGTTGGTCTGCGGCCTCGTGGCGATGAACTTCTCCGTCCTTTGGCTGGCGCTTGCTTCGCGCGCGCGTGCGACGTTTGGTGTGCTCACGCTTACGGACGCCGGTGTCGAGTTGCGGTCCTCCTTCGGGGGGACCGTCGTGTCGTGGGACGATGTGGACCGTGTCGTCGTCTCCGGGCACGACCTGGACGCTCAGCGATCGCGAATGATCTCAGGCGTCATCGGGGCGATCGCGTCCCTGGCCGGCGGAGTGGGCGGGATCCTCGCAGCGCGGTTAGTTACAGCCGGTGTCGGCACCGAGCCCTGGACAACAGGCTGGAGCGCGCGCACGGATGGCGATGCGGATCCGCGGGATGAAGTCGAGCGCCGACTCGTCGATGAGGGCATGGGCGACGGGGGCATCGTGCCGGTGGTGTGGATCCGACGTGTCGATCGGCGCGTCCTCCTCAAGCTGCCCGGCTGCCACGGGTGGAGCGCCGCTCATGCCGTGGCCGCCGAGGCCGTCGCGCGCGGTGCGGAGCTGGACACCGAGTAGGCGGCTAGAGCAGCTGCGTGACGCGTTCGTCACGCTCCCTTCCGCGCCCGGCCCTGCGCCGTCCGCCGCCCCGCCCCGAAGTCCAACCCCATCACCGCCACCCGCCGCCTCTCCGAAACCGACGCCGCGTAGATCTGCGTCGTCGCCAGCGCCGCATGCCCCAGCTGCGCCTGCAGGTCCGTCACCGCCGCCCCGCCCTCCAAGAAGTGCGTCGCGAACGAGTGCCGCAGCGAGTGAAACGTCAGCCCTTCGCGTCCTTCCAGCCCCGCGCCCCTGACCGCGATCGCCCAGCTCTTCGTTACGTTCGTGAACGCCGTCCCGCGCTTCGACAGAAAACGTGATCGTGCAACTCCGTCTTCTTCCGTCGCATCCGCAGCGCCGGGTGCAGATCGAGGACGTCGCAGTTGCCGACCTTCGAGCGGACCAGCGTGATGCGCCCGCGTTCGAAGTCGAGGTCGCTCCAGCGCAGCCGCGTCAGCTCGCCCTTGCGCGCGCCCGTGTAGACGGCGGCGATGACCAGCGCGCGGAAGTACTTCGGACTGTGTTCGATGAGCCGCGCGATCTCGTCCTTCGACAAGTAGCGACGTGTCCTCTTCGGCTCGCGCAGTTTCTTGAGCCCGGAGAGCGGGTTGCGGTCCAGGTGCCCGTCAAGCACCGCCTCGCTCACGATGCGGGACGCGAACTGCTGGTCCACGTTCACCGTCCGGGCGGAGAGTCGCCGTCCGTCGCTGCTTTCCGGAGACGACCCGACACGGGAGACCGCGGCGCGCCTCCGCTGCAATCTGCTGGATCAGATGCTCGGCATCTCACGGCCACGGTTGCCGGCGATCGTCGCGTAGACTGGCGGCTCTACCTGGGAGGGTCCTGCGATCGATGAGCTTGTGCACGAACGCCCGTCTATCTCCTTCGACGACCGCGCGACACGACGTCAGTGTGATGCGCTCGGCGACGGTTCTCGTGATCACCTTGGTCCTCGCGGCGGTGGCGCGGGCCGGAGACGACGTGGCAGTCCATCGCGTGGACGTCGCGCAGCGTTATCAGACCATCGACCACTTCGGCGCATCGGGTTGTTGGACCGCGCGCATCCTCGGCAAGTGGTCTCCGGAGAGTCGCGAGCGTGTCGCGGATCTCCTCTTCTCGCGTGAGAAGGGCATCGGTCTCTCGCTGTGGCGCTTCAACCTGGGGGCCGGCCTGCAGCCCGAGCGCATCAAGGATCCGCTTCGCACGACGGAGTCGTTCGAGACCGCGAAAGGTAAGTACGACTGGTCACGATTGCGAGCGGAGCGCGCGATGCTCCTCGCCGCGAAGGCGCGCGGGGTCGAGCGGTTCCACGCGTTCTCGCTGTCGGGCACGCCGCGCATGACGCGCAACGGCTTCGTGAATGCCGACGCGGGGCGCCACACAACGAACCTGAGACGCGACGCAGAGGCCGACTACGCGACTTACCTCGCCGACGTCGTCGAGCACTTCGCCAAGGGGTGTCCGGTCGACGAGCGCGTCGCGTTCGACTGGATCAGTCCCTTCAACGAACCGCAGTGGGACTGGAACGGCGGGTCGCACGAGGGCTCGCGGTGGTCGAATGCCGACATGAAGCGCGTGACGCTGCTGCTTGCGAAGGCGCTCAGAACGCGCAGGCTCGACACGCGTGTCCACCTAGCCGAATCGGGCTCCATCCCCGACATGACGGCGCCGAATGCGAAGGCCACGCAGCGGTACGGCGCGACGTTCGGGGGCTACGTCGACGACTTCTGCGGCGATGCGAAGATCCGCACGCACCTCGGGAAGACGCTCGGTTTCCACAGCTACTGGAGCGACGGAGGCGACGTATTCTGGAAACACCGCGCGGCGCTGCGGAAACGGCTCGACGCCTACCCGGGATGGCGCGTGTTCCAGACGGAATACTGCGTCATGCAGTGGGGACGGGATCTGGGCATGGACACCGCGCTGCACGTTGCGCGGGTCCTGCACGGCGACCTCTCGATCGTGAACGTCTCGGGCTGGAGCTGGTGGCTCGCGCTTTCGCCACACGACTACAAGGACGGCCTGCTCTACACGAACTGGAAGAAGGCTGGCGACGAAGAGTCGATCCTTCCGTCCAAGACGTTCTGGGTGTTCGGCCAGCACAGCCGCTTCGTGCGACCGGGCATGACCCGCGTCGCGATCGACGGTCCCGGGCTGCAGAACCACGCGGGCCTGCTTGCGACGGCGTACCACGACGCCGAGGGCGGCCGCGTCGTAGTCGTGTACGTGAACAGCGGCCGATCCGCCGTTCGCGTGCGCCTGAAGGTCCGCGGCGCGAAGCCGAAGACGCAGCGGGCCTACATGACATCCGCGGCCGCCGCCGACGACCTCCGCGCGCTCGTACCGACGAAGGCGGGAACGACCGTCACCATCCGCGCGCGAGCCGTCGTCACGGTGGTCCTCGACTGAGGCCACCGAGCCCGATTGGACTCGTTATACTCACACGCATCTTCTACGCGGAAGAGCCGCGCGCCTCGCCCGCTGCTCATGCACTTGCTCATCGCAGCGATCACAACGGTGTTCGCCGGGGTCGCTTTCGCCCTCAGCGCCGGCGCCGAGAACTTCAAGTCCGACGATCTCTCGCTGTCCACCATCGTCGTTGGCGTCGTCGGCGTCTGTAGTGTCCCGGACTCCACGACCGCGGTCGCTGGCGATCGTTGCGTAGAGTGGCGAGGCTGCAGAAGGCGGTTCGGCGTTCGAGGAGTTCGTGCGCGAACGCCAATTGACACCGAAATCCGGCAACGAACACTGCGTTAGATGGCACGTAGAGTTGGAGAGCATGGAGTCTTCGACCAACCCGACTGACCTTGAGCGCCTCGCCGCGTACGCGCCGGCGCTTCGCGCGGTTGCGGATGCGATCGTGCGCGACGGCCAGGAGGCCGAGGACGTCGTGCAGGAGGCGCTGGCGATAGCCGTCGAGCGAGGCGCGGAGGGCGCGCGCGACGGGCGTCGTTGGTTCACGGGCGTCGTGCGCAATCTGGCGCGTCGGCGTGTACGTAGGAGCGAGGCGCGGCGACGCTGGGAGCGGGCGGCAGCTCGTGCAGAGTCCACGGAGTCGGTGGCGGAGCTGGTCGCGCGTACGGAGGTTCACAAGCGGCTGGTCGCGACGCTCCTCGAACTCCCGGCTCCGTATCGCGAGGCGCTTCTTCTGCGCTACTTCGAGGAACTCGCGCCGCGCGAGATCGCGGCGCGACAGGGTGTGCCTGCGGGAACGGTCAGGAGCCGACTGTCGCGCGGGCTCGAGCTCTTGCGTGGCCGACTCGACCAGCAACAGGGCGGCGATCGACGCGCGTGGGCGTTGGCGCTCCTCCCGATCACAAACACCCCGATCCCCTGCGAGATCGGTGCACTGCAGGCGAGCTGCGCCACCGGTTCAAGTGGGGCATCCGGCGACATGCTGGGAGGACTGGCCATGAAGATCACGATGAACAAGACGGCGGTGGCGGTGGCCCTGCTGCTTCTGCTCCTCCTCGGCAGCGGGATCGCGGTCGTTGCGATGCGCGGCGGTGATGCCGGACGCGTGGTTGCGAATGCCGAGCTGGACGCCGCGGATGTGGAGCGGAAACGGGCGCGCGTGACGCCGGACAAGGCGGCGCAGGGCGACGACGGAAGGGCGGGGGATGCGACCACCGTCGAGGATGGCGACGCTGCCGGGATCGGGACGCACCGCGTGGAAGTCGCTGTGTTCGATGCCGACGGTCGTCCGCTGTCGGGCGCTCGCGTGGAGTTTCGCCCGACGGTCAGCATCTTCCCGTTTTCGGGATCGTGGGAGCAGGGGCTGCGGCGGCTCGACGCGCCGCCGCCAGTGCTCGTGGGCATCACCGATGCCCACGGTCACCTCGACGTGATGCTGCCGGGGAAGGGACCGTGGGCGATGGTGACGCGTGCCGAAGGACACGCCACCGCGTATCGATCCGCGGGCTATGGCGCGGCGCCGGACGACGCGACGCGGAAGGATCGCCCCCGCGTGAATGAGCATCTGAAGAGGGGGTACTCCATCCGCGGTGTCGTGGTGGGGCGCGATGACGCGCCACTTGCAGGCGTCGACCTCTCGGTCGACGACAGTCGTTCGATGGGGGCGCCGGAGATGGCCACGCGAGTTCGCACAGCGACGGACGGAACGTTCGAGTTGGAAGGCGTCGCGTCGGGTTCGGCTGCTCTGCACGTCGGTGCCGTTCTCGTCGCGCGGGTGCGCGTCCCCCAGGCGTCGCCCATCACGCTTCGACTCGGTGGAGGAGTGTTGACGGGCACCGTCACGACCGCTGCGGACGGGCGCCCGGTCGAGGGAGCGATCGTCGCGGCGACACTCAACGGAGGATCGTCCGGGATCGTCCGCGCATACACCGACGCGATGGGGCGCTACACGATCGACACGGTGGTGCCGGCGTCGATCCCGGAGATCCGGCTGTCGAAGGAGGGGCTTGTCGACACGCGTCCGTCGTCGCGTCTGGCGATCGGACTCCCCTTCGACGCGGACGGGCGTGCGGAGATGGACTTCACCATGGAGCCGTGCGCGGAGCTGTTCGGAGTCGTTCGAACGGCGACCGGGCCCGTCGTTGGCATCGACGTGGCCGCTCTGACACCCGCGCATAGCTTTGTCTCTGTGCGGAGTGACAGTGAAGGGCGCTTCGTGCTGTCGGGACTCGCGTCCGGCAGAGTGATCGTGTCGGCCGACGCGATCACCGGCGGGCACGGCCTCTCGCAACCCGGACTGCCGCCCCAGTGGAGAGGCTCGTTTCAGCGAGGCGACCCGCCTGCCGATTGGACTGTCACGCTCACGGCAGGTGAGCGCACCGAGTTCGACATCGTCCTTGTTGACGGGAGAGCTTCCGTGGCTGGGTCGGTCCGGCACGGAAACGGCGACCCGGCGTCGGGAGCCCTCGTCTATGTCAGTGGAGCTGGGCCGGCCACGACCGCAACCGACGGCAGTTTTCGACTTGATGGCGTGCGTTCCGGTGTGAACGGCTACGCGACTGCGCGACTTGACGAGTTGCGGGCGTCGGCACGCGTTGCGATCTCCGAGGACGGAACGACCGACAACATCGAGCTCGTTCTGGCGGCGCCGAAGCTGATCTCCGGGCGAGTTGTCGGAGCCGATGGCGAGCCGGTCTCGGGCGCGCGTGTCCAGTGGATGGACGCCACGCGTCGGCCGCGAGGACCCGCTCCGTGGGCGAGCTCGCGCGAGCTTCCAACCACTCCCGACGGCGCGTTCGAGTTGAGCACGTTCTACGTGGGCGATCTGCTCTTCCGGGCCATCGCACCAGAGCACGCGCCGTCGGCGGAGCTCACGCGACGTATCGACACGGAATCGGACGCTCCGGATCTCATCCTTCACCTGTCCACAGCACCCGCCATACGGGGAGTCGTGACGATCGAAGAGAGCGAGCCGCTGGTCGGAGCCCGCGTCGCGCTCGTCGGGGGCCAGAACCGCAGCCACGTGCGGTCGATGCGCGCGTCGGAGATGATCGTTGCTGGGATGACCGACGCAAAGGGCAGGTTCGACATCCCCGACGTGGCTCCGGGATCATGGACGGTTGTCGTGGACCACCCGTCGATCGTCCGCTTCATCGCCGAAGTGACCGTGGCCGAGTCCGTCGACATCGTTGCAGACGTCGATCGGGCGTTCGAGATCGCCGGACGTATTCGCATGGCCGACGGGACACCCGTCACGGGGATCTGGGTCAGCGTCCGACGGCAGGGCGCGCAGCCCCGCGAGCCGGGGAGCTTTGTATCCACCTCGTGTGACGCCCGCGGTGCTTTCGAACTCGGAGGTCTACCGCACGGCACGTATGACGTCCAGGCGACCACTCGCTCGGGCAACGAGACGAGCTTGCTCCGCATCGCCGTGAAAGACGTCGCGGTGGGCACGACGAATCTTGAGCTCGTCATGCGGCATGGCAGTGAGATTAGTGGACGTGTCCTTGACAGCGACGGGAAGCCCGTCGCCCACGCCAGCGTTCAGGCGCGATCGGAGTCCGGCCACCCCCACACTCCGTCGGACGCCACCAACGAGAACGGTGAGTTTCGGATTACCGCGATCGACCCGGATCACGGGCCGTTCACGCTGCGTGTAAAGCCTCCGAAGGCGCAGCGGCTTCAGAGTTGCGAGGTCCTCGGTCGGCACATCACCACGAGGGTCGAGGGGGTCCCGGCCGGGCGTGCGGATCTTGAGATCTCTCTGCCACTGGGAGAGGTCATCGAAGGCGTGGTCGTCGACGCCGACGGGAAGCCGCGACCCGGCATCTGGCTCCGCGCTGAGTGCGTCAGCAACGACAAGCTCCGTCCTGGAGAACGCACGTGGTCGCGCGGTCCCGGCACCCAGGCGGATGCGTCGGGGCGGTTCCGGTTCCAGGGCCTTCCCCCTGCTGAGTTTGCGCTCTTTGTGATCGAAGATCCGTGGCGCTCGCCCAGTCCATTCGGTGCGGCGCTGGCGGGTGGGGAGCGAGTGACCGCCGGAACGACTGGGTTGTCACTGCGCGTCGCGGAGACCGGCAGCGTCAGCGGCGTTCTGATCGACCACGACGGCTCGCCCATGGCGGGTGCCCGCGTCGCCGCGATGCCTTCCGCTGGCGAGTCGATCTCCGCGCGACGAATGGCGAAGACGGACGTAGCGGGCCGCTTCTTGATCGAGGGCATCGTGGTCGACAGTCCACAGGACGTCTCCGTCTCCGTCCCCGATCGGGTTCAGGTGCGTGTTCGCAGCGTCGTTGTCGGAGGCGAACCGATCCGCATCGAGTTGTCGCTGGGCGAGACTCTCCGCGGACGGCTCGTTGTCCCCGACGGGGAGTCGGCGAAGCAGCGCTACGTGAAGCTGGTCCACGAGAGCGGTGACTTCGAGACCGCGGTCGTGACCGGAGAGGGCGGTTCGTTCGAACGGAAGGCTGTGCGTCCGGGGACGTATCGCGCCTTGTTCCAGACCAATCCGGGCCGGGCTCCTGCGGAGTGGAAGGAGATCGGGACGCTCCGAACGGGCGAGGACGACGCGGTACTGAGCCTCGACTGACGCCGTCGGCTCCGCGGAGAGGCGTTGGCGCATGAATGCTCTCGCGAGTCGAGTTCCCCTTGGCGACTCTCCGATCACGAGGACGCGAGCCATGTCCAGCAAGCGATCCCGCGTCCACCGACGTACAAGAGCAAGCACCGCGTCGCGACCTGGACCGAGTGCGACCCGGCGCGAGAGATCGAGGCGCGACTCGGCTGCCGCTGCTGAACCGAATTCTCGACATGGCACGACCGGGGTCGGGGGCGATCGTCGCGTAGGATGGCGGACCTGCTAATGGAGGGGCCTGCCAGCGATGGGTTCATGCACCGATGCCGCGAGTCGCCTGAGAGTGCGGTGAGGCGTCCGGTCGTGTCCTACCGCACCGAACTCGGAGTCTCGCGATGGCTGCTGCGGAGTTCCGTCGGTCTTTACCTGTGCTCGATGCTGCTTCCCAGCATCGGACGTGCAGACGACCCAGTCATGTGGGGGTGGCAGGCATTCGTGTTCAGCTTCCCCATGCTCTTCGACGGGGAAATTGCACTCGCGGCGTGCTTCGCCAACCCCGCCTACATCGTCGCCATCCTGTTCCACCTCCGAGCGCGCCGGACGTCGGGGAGACGGACGATGTCGTACGCTCTCGCGGTCCTCGTCGGCTTCGTCGCCGTGCTCACCGGACTCAGCTGGCCATGGCACCTCTTCGCGCACGGCGATGAGGAGATGCTGCTCGTCGGATACGTGGTCTGGCAGGTGAGTCTGTGGCTCGGATGTGCGGCGGCAGTCATCCATCCTGGATCGCAAGAGAGCGACCCGAGAGCGCCGGCATCCTGACCCGCGCGTGGGAGCCGGGCGACGTCTCCCGGCGACGCACCGCGCCGCCGTCGATGTCGAGATGCCGGGGCCGTAGGATGCCGGGGGCGTGCGGGCTGCCGTGGAGGACGGCACTCCGTGACCACTACACGTTCTCGACGCTCTCAGGACCGGGATACGAACGATGCATCTCGGTCCCCGGTTCCACTGAGAAGACCGTCGACGCCGGCGGTGCAGGAGACGCGGCGTGAGCTTGTTCGAGTGGCTGGGCGAGAGTATCGACCCGGGTGAGGTCGGTGGCGTAGGCGGTGGCGGCCGTGCCCGTGGGCATCGCTCGAGGACGTCCGTGCTGGTGTGTCTCGCAGTCGCGTTGACAGCCCTTGGAGTGGCGGTGTGGATGCTGTGGCGACCGTTCGATGCGGGGGCCGCGGGACGCACGCTTCCGTTCGTGATCGGGTCGAGCGTTTATCTTCTGGCCGGGTACTTCATCCATCCCGAGCCGAACATGGACAACGTCGGCTGGATGGGCGGGATGATGGACAATCCGTTCCGCATCTCCGACGATGTCAACCGGATGCTCATTGGCGCGTTGCTGCTGCTTTGGCCCGCGCGGTTCATCGCGGAGTCTCTGGTGGACGGTGTCGTCCTTGTCATCCGCGCCGGCGACTGACGGCATTCCTCGGCGTTTGTGCGCGAACGCCCTCACGCCGCGAGGTCCCCATCGGCGAGTCTCGAGTCACGAGGAGGCCGCGCCACGCCCAGCAAGCGATCCCGGATCCACGCGACATACAAGACAAAGCGCCGAGTCGCGACGTGGGCCGAGTGCGACCCGACGGGAGAGACCGAGGCGCGACTCGGCTGCAGTTGCTGAACCAGATGCTGGAGATGCACGACCGCGGTCGGCGGCGACCGTCGCGTACGATGGCGGCTCTACGGGGGAGGGATCGGCTTCGATGGGTTCGTGCGCCAACGCCACGGTCAGCGGGTCGTGAACGTCGAGCGGAAGTCGAGCGACAAGAAGCTCCCGTTCAGGCTGCGCACGCGATCGGTGACCCGGACGTCGTATTCGCACCCCGGATCGAGATTGCGGCGCGGAGTGACATCCACGCGCACCTCGCCGAGTCGTGACTGCTCCAGGAACACACCGGCCTCCACGGGCCAGAATACGTCCTCTTCCTCCTCGGTTCCCACGTGGACTTTGGTCTTCGTGATGAGAACGTTCCCGGGGTGCACGGTGCGCGGATCGAGGGGCGCTGCGAAGCGCAGCCGCACCACGATCCGTTTCCGGGCGCTTAGCGGGAGCTCGAATTGGTTGTCCGGGTCCTCCCAATCGGTCGTCGCATCGACATCGATCTCACCGTTGGGAGGGGTCACGTTGACAACGCGCGGAGGCCGTCGCCCGGCACGATCATCGACGCCCGCAAAGGGAAAGGGGGACCAAGGCTGCAAGGAGACGGTGGTGAACTCGATGCCGCGCCGCGGCATGGCGAACGGTCCGCCGAAGGGGGCCAGCGTGATGCTGCGCGCTCGGGGGAGCGGCCTCTTTGTCGTGAGGGTGTAGGTCTCGCCGGGCTCGTATGCGGTGTCATTGGCGTCGGCGTGATGCGGGATATGCGGGATGAACGTCACGAAGCGCCGGTTACGGAGGATCAGGACCCGGCGATGCTCCCGCTGGCGCAGCAACGACCGCGGAACCGGGAAGCCGGTCGCCAGATCGCGCGGATGGAAGAACCGTTCGAACCGCGGGGTCTGTCTCAGCTGCTCAAACACGTCGAGGTTGCCATCGAGGTAAGTCTGCCAGAGCGCGTCGTCGCCCGCCACGAGCTGCCGGTAGTCCGAGAGCTCGTCTTGCGGCTCCAGCGTCGGTGGGTAGAAAGCCGTCACGTCGCCACGGTCGAGTCGCGTCCCCGCGCCACTGCTGGGGTCGAGCGCGTCGCGAAGCCCGCGATCAATCGCGTCGAGTTTTCCCAATCTCCCTGTCCGCTCGATGCGCGCGAGCAGGCGCTCCGACTTCCGCAGAGCCGTCTCGTAGTCCAGGTGTCTGACCAGCTGGAAGTACTCCCGAACGGCCTCGGGACGCACCGTCACACGCCTGTTCGACTCGCTGTCGATCATGGGACGGCCATGGACGAGGGCGCCCTTCGCCTGGTTCCCCCCCGAGCGGATCCGGATCGTCCCGAAGTCGATGTCGCGCCTGGGCACCGGTCGGCGGAAACGGAGGCTGAACTCCTGGTCCAGGGACACCGACCTGAGGAGATATTTGTCGACGGGCTCCAGCGCCGCACGACTGTCGGGTGCCGTCGCCATGCCGGCGATGCCTCCCACGAGCAATGCAGCGACCGTGCCCGCCAGTCGCCAATGCGAGCCGAATCCCCGTCGCTGATCCTCGTCGTGTACGTCGCGTCGCTTCATCGTGTACCCCCTCCGCCGTCACATGTCGCTCGTGACTCGCGTAGACTCCACCAACCCCCATCCGTCCGGCTGAGCGGCAACGACGACGCCCGTCGGATCAATCGCCCAGCGTGATCGGCTCGCGCCGGTACTCCCACGGGCCGATCCGCCGCGACTCGTCAATGGGCCGCGCGCGCAGCAGGACCTGGCCGCTGAAGCCAGGCAGATCGCCGCTCGTGTCCCACGCAAACGTGTGCTGACGGCCTACCGGGAACGGCGCACTCGGTACCCCATCGTCAGGATCACCGAGACCCGCGGCGTTGGTGCACGGGAGCCACTCCAACTGCGAGAGCTCGGGCAGTGTCAGATCGTCGAGATCCTCGCCCACGCCGACGACGTGGTAGTCGAACGCGACACCGAGAGGGGCCGGTTCCAGCCAACCGTTGCCGTTCGTGTCTTCCAGGAGGAGCAGATCGAGTACGCCGTTGCCGTTCCGATCCTCGGAGTCCTCGTCGTAGGCCGTCCACTCGATCAACGTGGCTGCGCCGGGGACGGTGTCGCCGATCGCAAGAGCCGGCGGGTTGCCGTTGTCGAGCGCGAACGGCGCGGTGTACACCCAATCACCGTCGCGTGGCCTGCCGCGGATGACGCGCATGCGCACGACGACTCCCCGATTGATCGGATCGAGCAGCTCGAACCCGGGGTTGTTCGGGTCGGGGATCGGACGGCCCTCGGCCGTGTAGATCCGCTGCGACGTCAGCAGGTGCACCCCCGCGCCGAGGTCAAAAACCGCAGGCCAGACGAAGGCGTTCACGCTCCCGAGTCCGGGCGCCGCGTCGTATTTGAACACCGTCCCGCGGATCTTCTTGCGCGCCTTGCCGGCGTAGCGGCCGGTATGACGTGCATCGCGGCGGTCCGCAGAGAGCTGCCGGAACTCGTCCTCGGCGATCTCACCATCGGCGTTCCGATCGATGCCGTACTGCATTTCGACGAGTGCCGGACGACCGCGTTCATCGACGAGCGTGAACGGCAGGACCACGTTCCGTCCCGCGCCCGCGTTGCCCTGAACACCGAGCGGCGTGTACAGGTTCGTGATCCGTGCGCGCTTGCGAGACGGTTTGCCGACATCGTTGTCTGGCAGCGTCGGGCCGGGCAGGTTCTCGGGCCCGGTGGTGAAGATGGTGTGGACCTGCCAGTCGATCTGCCACGGGCGAAGGTCGCCCAATTCGAGGAGATTGCGCTTCAGCACGCCCCGCTGGTCTTGATCGTCCGGCCAGTCCGGGATCAAATTGGACGGCGGGTTGGGCAGCGAGGACGGCGGGAGACCCGGGTTGCCGGAGCGCGCCTGGGAGAGCCAGTTGTAGATGAGGCGCAGGCGCTCGCGGCGCAGGTGATTACGCACCCCGATGATACCGGTGAGATCGGTCACGCGACTCCCGATGCGCAGCGCGAACGTCGCGTTCGGCGGTAGCGGCTCTGCCGGACGGAACACGATGGTCGTTCGATTGCGGTCCTGTTCGACAACGACATCGCCGCCCACGTACCGCGCGGTCACGGGAACACCGTGCTCCTCGACCAGCGTCAGTTCGATCGCGCCCGACGATCGCAGAGTTTCGGGGCGGAGCGGGATGCCGTTCGTGAAGAGAGTCACGTCGATGTCGATCGGGACGGACGGCGTGCCGGCCGTGTGCGCGTAGAGGCGCGCCGCCGACACGTCCGCGTCGAGCGGGTTCGTGAAGAGCACCGTCAGCGGCGGCACCGCGGCGGGTTGCTCCCACGGGAACACGGGTCCGGCCGTAGTGCGGAACCCGATCACCTGGGATCGACGCATCCGTGCGCCGGTCGTGCTCTCCACTGCGGGGCTCTCCGACTTCCCCGCGATCACGAGCTGGTAGTACTCTCCCCTTCTGAGTGTGCCATTGGCGTACGCGTCGGATTCAGGTGAACCCGGCGGGAAGAAGTCGGCGTTCGGCAGGTCCGAGACCCGCCGGTGCGTCGGGAGCACCGAGATGACGCGCACGGTGTTGCCGCGCCGCTCAAGTCTCACGGGACGGTGTTCGCCCCCGACGCCACTACGCCGGACCGCGATCGAGCCGTTCGTGAGGCTTTTGCGCGAGACGCGGGCGGTGAATCGCACCTCGAACACGTGGTTGAGCCAGACATCCTCGAGGGAACCACCGTCGTCCACTGCCGTCACGCGGAAGCGCGCTGCCCCGCTCGCTCGCCGCGCACTTGCGGGCTCGGTATCAACGCTCGCGATGATGAGCGCAAGCCCAAGACCGCACGCGACTCCCATTGAACGCCGTGCAAGACGCATCGCTTCCTCCCTCGGTCGCCAACGCCCCCCCCCGCTGGCGCAAGTCCCCCCACCGTCACTTCATTTGAGCACGAAATGACCGTCCGTGGGAGGAGCCTGCCGCGAGCTCTTCCTGCGACCGTGCCGCCCTCGATACACAGTTGCTCCACAGTTGCGGGACTCCAGTCGTCCTGTGCGACACATGCGACACATGCGACAAGAATCGCGAGCGTGTGAGCCTGGCTGACATAGCTTCGGGAGCAAGAGGCCGGAGGTTCGAATCCTCTCGCCCCGACCACACTAAATAGCGTCTCACAAGGCGCTTACGGTTGAGGCCGTTCTTGGCCTCGCCGACGTTGCGAAGAGCCCGCCCCCTTCGCGCCACCTCCAGGTGACCGACCTGTACTTGGGGACGGGAAGCGACTCCGGGCGGCAACGCCCGACAAGCGCTCCATCGCCGCCGTAGGCTATGGTCATGTTTGGCCTCAGTTGCCGCACACCCGGAACCCAGGGCGTCAAACCGGACGCATTCGATCCCTGCACTGCCCGCCGAGGCGCTTGTCTCGACGATTCTGCGCTCGGAGTCGTCAGGGTCGCGTTCCCCGTGCTCACCGTTCCGGGACTGGGCGTCGAGTTGCCGACGTGACGTCCGCAACCGAGGATTCCACGATGGGTGAACCCGTACCCCCTGACTTCGTCTTCCGGCTCATCGCAGGGGTGAACAGCGCCCTCGGCGATGCCGCGTGTGAGGCACGTAAGCGGCCGGACGTCGCCCGTGCTGCAACGGACGTCGATATCCGGGGGAACGAGTTCGGGTGCGAGTTGGTGGCGCACGTCGAGATTCACAGCGATGCGGGGCCGTACGTCTGCCTCTGTTTCGAACTCGGCAATGGCCGTGATGGATGGTGGATCGAGAGTTCTGTGGATGCGGCCCCGGGAGTAGGAGAACCGATGAGGACGATCGCAGAGCGACCGACCTTCGTGGGCGACGATCTGAACGCGTTGGCGCAGGAGTCGGTCGCTGCGGTCGCGTGGTTGGTCGGTCACGCGCATCCAACCGACGAGGGCGACTCCCGCACGACTCGCAGTGGACCTGACCGATGACTCCCCTGCCCCTTGACGCCACTGACGCGCAGATCCTCGATGTCGTTCGTCTCTGGGTCGATCACCTTGTGCACGAACGCTACGGCGAGGCGCTGCGGGTAGTCGAAGCCCGCGATCATTGGACGAGCGATATCGTTGAGACCG
The DNA here is from genome assembly GCA_024280885.1 of Planctomycetota bacterium. Taxonomy (GTDB): domain Bacteria; phylum Planctomycetota; class JAJSAM01; order JAJSAM01; family JAJVHW01; genus JAJRPF01. The sequence continues at coordinate 36,472 of JAJRPF010000064.1, forward strand.
TGATCCGGAACTACGGGTCGATCGACCCCATGTACGACGCCTCGGTGTGGAAGGTCACACCGCTCAAGAGCGCCTCAGGTGGCCCGACGCCTCGCCACGACCTGGGTCGTTGTGACGACGGACGGGCGTTCATCTACTTCGATCTGCCGCTCAACGGAGAGTGGAGCGATGTGACCGCCACCTTCGACGTCGTTCCCGAGGATGATGGTCTGCACATCGTGCTCGACGAGGTGTATGTGATGTAGCGGCTCCACCGTCATCGAGGAAGTGGGTCGCGAACGTATGGCGAAGGCTGTACATGACGAGCCCGTCGAGACCTGCGGCCTTCGTCGTTCTCTTCCGGGCCCGGGTCATGTCCTTCCACGGTTGCCCGTACCTGTTCAAGAAGACGGCGCTCTTGGGACCGTCGTCGCCCCCGAGTTGGACGAGAACCCGCAGGTTCCCCTCGGGACGACCGCTCGAGTAACGTGGCCCGCGCTCGGGTCGTGCGTCTCGCTCGGCGCACGACACCGTGTGATGATCATCACCGGTTTCGGTACCCGCGGGGGACCAGGCGAGCAGCCGGTCGTGGAAGGACTTCGGCGCTCCGATCCACCACCGCCGACGTTCTTCCCGAACGGATGTCGGAGCCGTGCGTTCGTGTAGCATGGGGATTGCGCGCCGACGCCCGGAGACAACCCATGAAGAACCTGCTGATCTTGGCTCCCCTGGTCGTCATCGCCGCAGCGATGCTCGCGCCCGCCGCTGGCGCAGACGAGTCGAGGCCTGGCCCGAGAGAGACGCCAGTCGGGCACCTGGCGAAGATTGTAGAGGACCACTCCGCCGCTCTCGCCCGGCTCGACGCGTCCTATCGCGAGGCGGTCCGCGTGGAGCGCAACCGCCACGTCAGAGCGCTGTCATCGCAACTCGACGCCGCCCTCGATCGCGAGGATCTTGAGATCGCGATGGCGATCTCCAAGCGCCTCTCTCTCGCGACCGCCGCCCTTGAGTCCGCGCGCGTCGTTCATCCTGCCGGCGCGGCGTCGCAGGGCTTCCGTGTCCTCGCCGCCCGTTGGGGCATGGGAACACGTTGGACCGATGTCACCGATCGCGTGAACGGCTATGTCGGCGTGTCCGGCGTTGACGTGCGCGTCAACCACCGCTCGTTCGGAGATCCTGCCCCGCACTGGAAGAAGACACTCTTCCTCACATATGAGCAGGCCGGTGAGTTGAAGGTGAAGGTGGTGGCCGAGGATCGACGGCTGCGGCTGCCGTGATCGGACGTCGATCCCTCAGCGCTGGCCTGCTCGTTGCCGTGCTCTTGGTGGTCGCGCTCCGGCGCTGCGGAGTCGCGGATGAACCGGAAGTCGCGCCCCCTCCGGCCCCGGAGAGCGCGGTCCCCGTTCCCATCGAGACGCATGATCCGCCTGCTCGAAGAGCCCGCGTCAAGCCGCCCAAGCCGCCAAAGTCGCTGTCCGCCAGCGTTGAGACTGACGTGGTCAGTGTCACGTTTCGAGATCTGGCGGACGGGTCCATCATTCCGTTCGATGTGCTCGATCCGAAGTGGCCGTCGGCCCTCGGTGCTCAGGCGGAGAGCGCGGTTGGCAGTCACGCTCCGCGCGAGGACGTGGAGTCCGATGCTGTCAAGGTCGCCGAACCGTTCCACTTCGTGGGGCGGACCCCAGACGCCGAGGGTAGCGAGCACTACGACCTCTGGGTGTACCGGACCGTTCGCGTTCGCGGAACCGTCTCGGCAGCCGCTGAGCTGAACGTCGAGCCAAGGACAGCGACCGTTGAGTGGGGAGTGTACGGAGGGGGAGTCGGACAACTCGGGCACCGAGCGGATCCTCCATGGTCGACGAAATGGCTGAACACGCACCGATTGCGGCGCCGGATCCCGATCTGGACCGTCACCGAGGACGGCTCATTTGAGTGTGACGTGTCCCGCGTGCGCGGGTTGACGTTCGTGGCGTCCGTTCGTGTGCCGGGGAGGGCTACGAGGAACGACGTTCAGCGCGTGGCGGTCGATTCGCAGACAGAGCTCGTGACGCTCCGGCTGGAGATCCAGCCGGAGATGATGATCGCGGGCGTACTCGTGCAGATCGATGGAACTCCAGCAACGGGGCGAGTCGCAGTGTTCGTCCACAACCGGGTCCGCGCGGCGGAGCTCGACCACGCCATTCTCACTCTCTACGGGATCGGAGTCGCTGGTGGCGTTCGGCAGCGCCCGACGGATGAGTTCGTCACGTTCACGAGCGTCGACAGCGTTCAGACCAGCAGCGACGGGCACTTTGAACTGCCGGTGTTCAACGCCGGACGCACGATGCTCACGGTGAAAGTCGCGGGGTTCATCACAGAGCAGATCTCGCTCGGGGAGATCAACGGGTCGCGCGAGGACCTGCGGATCACACTGCGACCCGACGACTCGTCGATCACCGTCACGCTTCGCGACGGTGACGCTGCCTTCGAGGTGGGAACCGCGCTCGTCGTCGCCGGGAGCGCCGAAGTGGGGCAGCCTGAAATAGGTCGCTACACCCCGGACGCGAACGGGCGCGTCAACGCGAGCGTGTTCGAAGAGGGGAAGGACTACTACCTGATCCTCGACGTCTCGGGTGAATCGCGACGGCGTGGGTGGCTCACGTGGAGATCTCAGTCGGAGATCGACGTCAGCCGCGATCTCCGACGGACGCGGTAGGGAGGAACGGCGTTGGTGCACGAGTGCCCGCGCGCCGCGAGCGCCCCCACCCCGGCGAGTCTCTGTCGGTCGCTGCAGCGCGAGACGACCCGGCGCGAGAGACCGAGGCGCGACTCGGCTGCAACGTCCTGAACCGGATGCTCAGCATCGCCCGACTGCGGTCGGCGGCGACCGTCGCGTAGGATGGCGGTTGGGCTGGGGAGGGTTCGACATCGATGGGTTCATGCACCATCGCCCCCCTGAACGGCTACCCGCATGGGCGCATCTACGCTGGTCGGAGGCGCCTGACCGCTGTTTCCACCGTGAATCTCGCAACAGATCGGCCCTCCAACGGCACATGTGACTAGAGCACGATGCACCGCACGACAACCACCACCGACCTCGAAGCACTCGCGGCGCTGACGCCCTCGGTGCGCGCAATCGCCGTGGCGATCGTCAGAGATGCTCACCTCGCCGAGGACGTCGTCCAAGACGCCCTGGCGGCGACGAACGAGCGAGGCTTCGACGGCGCGCGCGAGCCGCGGCGGTGGTTCGCTGGGTTCGTGCGAAACGTCGCCCGCCGGACGGTACGTCAGCGGGAGATCCGATGCCGACGGGAGCGCGAGGCGGCGCGTGGCGAAGCGACAGAATCCGCTGTTGACGTGGTCGCCCGCACAGAGATCCACAAGCGACTCGTCGCGACAGTCCTCGAACTTCCGGAGCCGTACCGCGCGACAATACTGTTGCGCTACTTCGACGATCTCACGCCGCGCGAAATCGCGGAGCGCCACGGCGTCGCTCACGGAACAGTGCGGAGCCGCCTGACGCGCGCCGTCGAGATGCTGCGCGGACATCTCGACCGGCAAGAGCGCGGAGATCGTCGTGCGTGGGCGCTCGCGCTGGTTCCGCTGCTCGCTGGTCGGTCACGAGTCAGCGCGCCGCTGGCCCGGACGGGAGCGATCGCAGGACTGGGAGTGATCATCATGAGTGCCAAGTTGAAGGTCGTCGCCGTCGTCACCGCCGTGCTCGTACTCGCTGCGCTGACCGTCCACCTTGCGCAGTCCCCGCCACTGCAGCCACGGGCCTCGCCCAGCTCGGGCGAGCTGTCCGGCACCTCCACTGGGCAACTTGCGCGGAAACGCGTGCACGTCGTCGAAGAGGCGCTGGCACCGCGCGTCGTGCGTCCGGTGGACGAGGTGGCGCCCACCGCGGAGGAGCCCCCGCCTGACTCTCCGTCAAGGCTGGACGTGCCACTGGATCCAGCCGCCTTTCCGAAGGAGCCTGCACTGCATAGGCTCGGACGGCTAGCGGGCTTGATTCCGATCCGAATCGTCGTCTCAGAGAACGCTGCGACGCTGCTGCGGGAGCAGCGCCCTATGGGGGCGCGGATCGTGACCGTGAGCTTCACAGGTCGGAGTGCGCTCGACGAGTTGCTTCGGGAGTGGCGCGTTCAGTACGTACTCGACGGGGACGTGGTGCGCGTATTCCTCGACACGGAGGTCGTGAGTGAGATCGGGTCATGGGAGGAGACACCCGTGATAGACGAAGTGACCCCTCTCGATGTCTGGGGCACTGTGGTGGATGGACACGGGAAGGCGGTGGCGGACGCTTCGATCGTCCAGCTCCTGGACCAGGATTTCCCACGCGCCCAGAGTGACAACGCGGGGCGCTTTCATACGCGACTTCGAGAGCCGTACGGCTCCTTGGAAGCGCGCGTGCCCGGCCGCACTACATCGCCGGCGCAGGTGATCTCTGGAGCGCCAGGTGGCTCCGTTTCGGTCGTGCTTGCGATCGGCGGGGTTGAGTCCAAGCTAAGCGTAAGCGTGGTCGCGGGTGCTACGCCGATTGCAGGCGCTCTTGTGCTCATGCACCAGTCGCAGCCCCAAGAGCCAGAGCAGTCGACGCGGAGCGGAGGACGCGCGTCCCGCCAAGTGTCTCGGCGAACGGACCGTGACGGAGATGCCCTGTTCGACGGTCTGTCGGCTGGAGCCGTGACCGTGAAGGTGTATGCGGACGGATACCAGCCCGTGACACAGGAGTTGCAACTCCAGAGCGGGACGGATGAGGCGCTCGTCGTTGAGATGACTCGGCGTGAGGCGATCGCGGACCGAGTGCGCCGCACAATGCTCACGTTCAGGCTTGTCGATGAGACCCCGTCGAACATCGTTAACTCGCTCTCGCTCCTCCTCGATATCCCGATCGTGCTGAGCCCGCGCGTTGCGGAGGCGACTGCGCACCGAAGGGTGTCCCTCCCTCTCGGAGGAGGACAGTCGACTCGAGGATACGCTGATGCGCTTCTGCAATCTGCTGGGTGACTGTGAGTTCGAGATCGACGAACCGGGCTATGCGGTTGTGATCAGACCGCGTTCGAAGTGAGGGAAATGGATGACGACAACTGCTCATGTCGGAAGCGGAGATAGACGTTCGCGGCGCGCTGTTGCGCTTCGTACCGTATCTGTGGTGCTTCTCACCGCGGCTGCGTGGATGGGCGGGAGTGCCGGCGCATTGGCGGACCAGGAAGGGCCAGACAAGGATACGACAACGTGCAGCGGCGAAGTGACCGGCAGCGACGACATGCCGTTGGCTGGCGTCGAGGTCGCTGTGCGAGGTATGGGGAGCGCGACGACTTCGGCTGATGGGCGCTACACGATCTCGGGCCCTCGGCAGGCGGAGCTCTACTTCACCGCTAGCAAGCCGGGCGTCTGTTCGATCGAACGCGTGAAGGTCTGCGGTGCGACGAACGCAGTGGATTGGAGCCCCGTGATCGGACGTTCGGGCGTGATCGAGGGGCGCCTCCTCGATGAGTCCGGCGCCCCCTTGGCCGATTGGCCGATCTGCATCGTGAAGGACCCCTGGTGGGCCGAAACCGGACCAGGATGGTACGGAAGGACCGACGCGGATGGAGCCATCGTCGCGCGCGTCTCCAACGAATACACCTACCGGGTCTTCACCGATCCGAAGGGCTTCCGCTCGCACGTCTGCGTCGATGGGCCGGTGTCTGCAGGTGTGCGGAACCTGCGGTGGCAGATTGCCGCCGAATTGAAATCGGTGACCGAGGTCAAGTTCACGTTGGCGTTCTCGGACGAAGTGCGTCGTGAGTCGGTGTTCGTCGCCTTGCGCACGGAGTCGCACGATCGCCGCGCTGCGGCGATCAAGAATCCACCTGACGAGTGTGTCCTGGGGCCCGTTGCCGTCGGAACGTACTTCATTGATGTGCAGTCGGAATGGGGACACCACGACTTCGGTCCCTTTGTCGTGAAGAGCGCCGGGGTACTCGATCTCGGAGAGCTCGCTTGTGACGATCCGGGTCTGCTCGCGTTGGATTCGCGACGGACCGGGGCGGAGTTCGGCAGGATCCAGTATCGGATCTGGCGTAGTTCGCTGCGTGGTGAAGACGGATGGGTGGCAGGCTCGCTCGGCGACCTGCGACCCGGGGGCTAGTTGATCGAATTGCGACGAGCACCAGGACGATATCGAGTCCTGTTCTACGGAACCGGGCTCACGGACTCTATCCACGAAGTCGTTGTGCGCGCGAATGAGCGATCCGAGTGCCATGCCCGGCCTCAGGCAGGGAGATTTCGGTGGGTTGAGATCGAGTTTCCCGCGGAGCCGCCTGCATTCCGCCTGCGCCTGACCGCATCTGACGGCACCGTGATCGACCGTGGGCCCCAATTCTCAAAGAAGACCACCATTCGAGTGGCACCCGGCACATATGGAGTTGACGTCGAGACGTCGCGGCGCCAGCGCCTCTCCGGGAGTCTCGTGGTCCCAAGCGCCGACACCGGGACCGTCCTGCGCGTCAGCGTCGAATGAGGGCGTTGGTGCATGGACACCCTCACGCCGCGAGATCCCCCTCGGCGAGTCACCGATCATGAGGAGGTGAGCCATGGCCAGCAAGCGATCCAGAGTCCACCCCACGTTCAAGAGCAAGCACCGCGTCGCGACCTGGACCGAGCACGACTCGGGACGGGAGCCCGAGGCGCGTTGCGTCTGCAACCCGCTGAACCAGATGCTGGAGATGGCACGACTGCGGTCGGTGGCGATCGTCGCGTAGAATGGCTCCGCAGCCGGGGAGGGTCCTGCCATCGGTGGGTTCATGGACCACCGCCCCACACCACCAGCAAGACAATCGTCAACCTCCGCTGCGCTCGTCCGTCGCAGCGTTTCTGTGGCGACGGATTCGCCGCAGTCTGAACCGGTTCCTGTCCGACGCGGACTAGTGTGTGTGCAATGACAACGCAGGACTCTGCTGGTGGCGTGCCTCTCGCCGTGCTCCTTGAGCATCGGGAGTGGGTGCGGGCACTGGCGCGGAGTCTTGTGAGTGACGCGGATCGGGCGGACGACGTCGAGCAGGAGACGTGGCGGATGGCCCTCGAGCGGCCCCCTCGTCACGGCGCATCGATCCGCGCGTGGTTTCGGGTCGTCGTGCGTAACGCGGCGCGCAAGTCATGGCGGAGCGAGCAGACCGCTGCGGGCGTCGAGTTGCGGGCCTCCGAGCGCCCGCCCGTGCCCTCCCCGGCGGATCTCGTCGCGCAGGCAGAAGTGCAGCATCGAGTCGTGCACGCCGTACTCGAACTGAACGAGCCGTACCGCTCGACCATTCTCTACCGCTTCTACGAGGCGCTGCCGCCACGTGAAATTGCGGCGCGGCTTGATGTGCCGGTGGAGACGGTGCGAACGCGGCTCAAGCGGGGTATCGCGCGGCTGCGGGAGCGTCTGCAGGACGAGCTCTCCGATGAGCCGCGTGCCTGGTCGTTGCTGCTGCTCGGATACACGCCCCGCGACGGATCGCTGCCGCCGCCGAAGACAGCGACCGGCGCCGGCACTACCACTGGGTTCAGAGGAGGGCTTGCGGTGGCACATATGACAAAGGGCTTGGTCGTCGGCGCAGCGATCCTCCTGCTCGCATTCAGCGTGGCGTGGATGACTGACGACGCGAGTGATCCGAGCGATCCGACCGACGTCGATCCTGTGCGCATGGCCGGCGCAGACACGCGGCAGTCGAACGGCCGCGGCCGCACCGCTCCACCGCTGGGTGAGTCGGCGGAGAGTGCGCCGTGTGACACGATCGATCCCGACGTCCGCGATCTGGATCGTGGTACGCCCGCTCCGGCGTCGGGCCACGATGGCGAACCCGGTGCCGGCGCACGGGACGTTCCCAGGCGCGTTCGCGTCTCGCCAGCCGCGAAGACGCCGCCCGAGAGTTCGGTGGCTGACGTCGTCGATCTGGACGCGTGCGACCGCGATCGGGACCTCCACGGTCGGGTCCTGGACCTTGAGGGAACTCCGGTAGCCGGCGCACGCGTCGTGATCCTCCAGCGCCCTCCGTGGGGCGAGACGCTGCGCGCGCCGGTGCAGTGGGAGCGCCGCTTCCACGAGGGCCTGGAAACGCGGTCTGGCACCGACGGCACGTTCAGCATCCGCCTCGAGTCCGGACGTGGTGTGGGTCTTCGCATCGAGGCGGATGGGTTCTCCCGGTGGCAGTCACGGATGCGGCAGGCCGGCGAGCGCCTGACCGCACGGCTGAGCTCTGCGATGCCCCTCGACGTGCGTGTGCTGACGCACGAGCGCACACCCGCAGCCGGCGTCCCGGTCTCGCTCTTCCTCGAGCCGCGGGAAGGCGAGGGCCGGAGAGCGGGCGCGACGACCGACGCGGGCGGGCGTGCGACGTTCCCGACGGCACCCGCGGGAGCGGAAGCGACGCTGAGCGTCGTCACACACGCTCTCCGCATCGCCCACACGACGTTCGTCATACGGGACGGGAGTCGTTCCATGGAGTTCGTCCTACCCGCGACCAGGGTGCTCAGGGGCAGGGTGAACGACGCCGCGACGGGGGTCGGGATCGCCGGGGCAAGCGTTGGCTTGGGCTTCGGAACTCCGGCGCTGACGGACTCGCTCGGGCGCTTCGAAGTCGAGGTGTATGGAAAGGGCCGCGTGCAGGCGGAGGCGCACGGCTACGCGGCGCGAACGATGAGTGTACCGGCACAGACGGGCATCGTCTTCGAGCTGCTGCGCGCGGCCCGCGTCATCGGTCGTGTCATCGACGATGCCGGCCAACCTGTCGTGGGCGCGGACATCGCGCTCCTCGGGAGCTCGCCGCTCCTCGGGCGCTCGCGCTCGACGGGCTCGAACGCCACGGGGGCCGTGACCGGCGACGACGGGCGCTTCGTGGCAGATGGGCTGACGCCCGGTCTTCAGTACCTCCTGCGTGTCGAGGGCGACGGCCACGCACTGCTCTACATGGGCATGTTCATTCCGGTCACCCGGCGCTCGCCGGTGGACGTCGGCGACGTCGTCCTTCAGGCGCCGCACACGCTGCGGGGCGTCGTAATCGATGCCGACGGGCTGCCGCTCGCCCGTGTAGCTCTGTACATCTCCGGGCCGAATAAGGGCGGGGGGAAGGTCATTCATCTGCGGCGCGCGAGCGACGATCTCGGTCGCTTCGCTTTCTCGGACCTCCCTGGTGGACGGTACGAACTCGAAGCGTCCGGGAACGGACTGCGGCGTACGTTCGATGCCGTGGTTCCGCACGTGGGGGAGTCACCGACGCTCACGGTTCGGCTCGTTTCCGAACCAGAAGTCGTGCGGGAGACGATCCCTCTCACGGTGACCGTCCGCGACGAGGAGGGGACACCCGTTGCCGGCGTGCGCGTCGCGGTCGGATATGTGACGAACGGCGCCATACAGTCCACGACCAGCGACACGTCGGGGACGATCTCCCTTGCCGCCGAGTACGAGCCGGCTTGGGTTTCGGTTCGACTCTCACGTGATCAGACGATGCGCTGGCAGGCGCTCCATCAGTGGGTACGTCCCGGTGAACGCGACATGTCTCTGCTCCTGCGTCGCGGCGAGACGATCGCGGGACGGGTCGTCGATGCGAAGGGCAAGCCGGTCGCGTCCGCGTTTGTGGAAGCTGTGGTCGGAGCGCGACAGGTCGCCGCGCTCTCGGCCGACGATGACGGACGCTTCGCGCTTGTCGTACGTCCGGGAACCCCCGTCGATCTCCGCACCAACCCTCCGCAACTGGGGGATGTCCCGACTCGCCGGGCCGCTTCGAAACAGGGAGTCGAGCCGGGGACCGAAGACATCGTACTCCGGATCGGGGGGGAGCCGGAGTCCCGCACCGTGACGGTCGAAGTGGTTGACCTGGAGGGTGAACCCCTGGGAGGAGTAGCGCTCCAAGCTCGATTCGCGGGGCAGGACCGGAGCAAGCCGAGCGCCGGGACAACCGACAAGGACGGGCGCGTGGAACTCGCAGATCTCCCGCGTACGCCTGTGACGCTCAACGTCTACTTCCCGGCCGCGAAGTCAATCGACATGTGGAGCCTCTTGCCGCGGACGATCGCATCCGACGAGGACAGCGTTCGGATCGTGATGGAGGAGCCGCGCGTGCTGCGTGGTCGCGTCCTCGACGAGCGCGGCGGCGCCGCGCCGGGCGCACTTGTGAGGATCTCGTTCTTCGGCGCACTGTGCCGGACCATCACCGATGCGCGTGGGCGATTTCAGATCCGTGTTCCGACGGCGGCAAAGTACCCGTTTCCCGTGATTGCACGGCCGCGGTCGCTGGACCCGCAATGGCCTCTCTCCGGCTACGATCTCGTCGAAGACGACGTTCGCGAGCTCAAGATTGTCCTGCGCCCCGTCCCAGCCCGGTAGGCGTTTGTGCACGAATGCCCTCCCGACGCGATCTCCCTCGGCGAGTGCGCGATCACGAGGAGTCCGAGCCATGCCGAACAAGCGATCCCGCGTCCACCCGGCGTACACGCCGAAGTACCGCGTCGCGACGTGGCCGAGTACGACCCGGTGTGAGAGACTGGGGGGCGACTCACCTGCCGCTGCTGAATCCGATGCTGGAGATGGCACGCCCGTGGTCGGTGGCGATCGTCGCGTAGAATGGCTCCGCAACCGGGGGGAGCCCTGCCATCGATGGGTTCATGCACCACCTCCCGGCGGCGGCGTGGGAATGAGGAGAGGCGATGCAGCAGAACACACCACCGAGCGTCTTCGAGGCGGCGGGCGCAGCGGGCCTCTTGGCGCTAGTCATCGGCGTGTGCGTACTCGGACTCGGCGTCGCGCTCTGCGTCCGCCGGGGCACACGCGCTCAAGCGTTGGCTCTGACCGTCGCCGCCTTCCTGCCGTTCCTCCTCGGGGAGATTGGTACGAGCATGGGCAGGTTCGGTGCACAAACGTCGATCGTGCAACTCGGACCGGCCATCACGCCAAAGGACCTCGCTGCCGGACAGCGACAGGTGATCGCATCGAAACTGCTCGGGAACGTCGCCACCATGCTCGCACTCTGTGGGGCCGTCGCTGCCCTCGCCCGTTCCGAGTCCTGAGCCAGCCTCGCCTCCATCGCCTTGTACTCAGCAGCTAGCGCTGGCGGCAGCTTGATGGTCGGCACTCTCAGCGGCACCGTTCTCTCGTCAGCGCCTATCCGCCACGCGCCTCGCAGTCCCTCGCGCCACGCTGACGGGCGTGGCGAGACACCGAACTCGGATGCATTCTTCGGCCCAGCGCCGCGTCCGAAGGATTCATCCGCCTGTCGTCATCCCGCGGGATGCGATCGACGCCTCCATGACGAAAGGCCCTCTCGCCGCCGTCATGGTCTTCGACATCGACGCCGGGACGCGGGTCTGCGTCGAGGTCGCGCGGAGACCGCTCACGAAGCACCTTCAGGACCAGCCCTCTCCCCCCGCACTTGCAGAGGTGGTGGCAACGAACGCGCCGTGATCCCCCTCCCCGCCCGGCTCGCGTCGGGAGGCCGGGGGCGTTCGGCGCTGGTAGCCTCGACAACAATCCGCGCCCCCGAGGGCTCCGTACCGTTGCACGATGCGTCCAACCTCCAGGGGACTCAGACTCCATGAACGAAGCTGACTTCTGGGACGAACTGGAGATGCGACTGTGCAGGGAGTTCACGGGCGCCGAACGGCACCTCCGCGGATGGTGGTGCGATGGCTTCGCCGCGGACGACTACCGGCTGTCCGAACGGCCGCCGCGGATTCTCGGGAGCGCATGGATCGGGCCGAACGCTGCCGCAACGCGGTGGACGTTTGAGTTGATCCTCGATCAGGTGGCGACGCGGCGCGATGCGATCGACTGGGCCGCGCTCCTGCCAGGGGAGCGGATGACGGGCTGGCTCACCGTGGAGTCATCTCGGTGCCACGCGGTCATCGACCCAGGAGCAGCCAAGCTGGATCTGCCGGTGCCGCCTGGGAGCCGCGTCCTGTTCGAGCTACGCATCGAAGATGTGTTTCGCGTGAGCGCTGGTCACGACGTCTTGGTGGGACCGAGCGAGGGGAGCTTCACCATGCGCGAGGCGAACCTCGTCTGCGAGCTCTGGTGTGAAGACGAGTTCGTTGAGGACGTCGAACTGGTGGGAGCTGTACTCGTCGGTGGCTCGCGCCCACCAGAACACACGCCGATCTCGGTCAGGCCGCTCAACACCGATCTGGAGAGGATTCGCGGGGGCAACTACCGCCTCGTCGTTCGCGACGAGTAGCCCACGTTCTCGCGGCGCCACACATGTGCTCGGCGACCCACGGACCCAGCGCCGACCCCCGCGCCGGTCGCGACGGTCGCGACGGATGCGCTGACACGCATCACGCCCCCTCCCCGCCCGTCTCTCGGAACGTGTCAACAACTTTGAGACATCGAGTCTTCGACTTTAGTGAACCGCCTCAAGGTCGGCCGCGTCCTGCGCCGCGACCTCTCGCGCCGGCGGGTTGATCCAGACTTCGGCACGCGAGCGACGCGACGCCGTTGCCGTCCAGGTCGTTGCCACTCTTCCTACGGCGCGCGTCACCCGCCAGAGACCACCGACATACGGTGCCAGGCTCAATTCGGCGGGTCTGGCGCTACACTCCGAGCCTGGCTCGATCTGCAGCGTTCAAACCGACGAATTGAGCCTGGCACCGTATGTCGCTTGTGGGATGACCGCACTGGGCCAGGATGCCGACGTGCAGGATCTTCATTACTTCGAGTTTACTCGGGAGGCCGCCGAGGCCTTCCTGACAGGAGGCGAATAGCCATGGAGCAGCTCAATCCCAGCTCGAATTGGTTGCTCAGGATGGCAGCCACGGAGGACGGCACCGACGTATCCGCTGGAGGCCTTGTAGCCGCCGCCAAGTCGCAATCGTCAACGGCGGAACTGCGCAGGCGGATCATCGCACGTCTCATCGGGCTTGCACGCCGCCGGCACGGGCTCTCGCTCGAAGAAGTGGCAGCTAGGTGCAACGCTGATCCACTCGAAGTTTTCCAACTTGAGCATGCGGAGATCGATTTGGCTGACCGCCGTGTCGCCGTCGACCTCGCGCAGGCGCTGGCCATCCCAGAGCTATCGCTGGTCGCGCTGACGAGCCTCAAGCCGGCGCGAGACAAGCGACTTTTGGAGGCCATCCGCCGCTTCGCGGTCAGGAGTGAGCCCGTCGTCTCCCTCAGCGATGATGAGGAGGAAGCACTGTCGGAGTTCGAGCAGGAATTGGCGGGCGCGACGGCCGACGACTGATCGCGCACCGACTGGAGATTCGCCGATGGGACCCTGGTCGTTGTCTAGCCCGAATCTACCGCGTTCGCTCCGCGGCGAAATACGGTGACACGAAATGCGGTGCCAGGCTCGCCGCCGGTCCGTTCTTCGCGTCGATGTAACCTTCGGCCGTCTCGCGCGACGTGGCGGATGGAGGTTCCATCCATGCGCGCACGACGCGAAAAACTGAACCCGGATGGATTCCTCGGCCCAGCGCCGCGTTCGAAGAATTCATCCGGGTTCAGTATTTCGGATGGGTTCATGCACGGACGCAGATCCGAACCATCCGACGCGTCGCGCGTTGACAGAGTGCATGTTGCGGCTACCCCCATGGGCGTTGGTGCATGAACGCTCTCGCCCCTGCGATCCGAGCCTGGAGACCTGCTACGACGTCGCGCCGCGAGCGCCCTCGGCCTGGGCTCTCAGGCTCCAGACTGACGTTGGGGGGATTCACGCGCCAACGCCCTGTTGGAGGGTGAAGCGCGCCGATCTCTGTCAGAGCGCGCGTAGGATGTGGAGGTCGCAGTGCAGCTTCGCGCGAGCGTGAACATTCCTGGTCAACCGGGCAGACGCCCAGCGGCCGGTACACCATGAGCCGACGGCGAAACGTACTGGGGATTGGCGGCCTGCTCGTTGCGGTGCTCTTGGTGGTCGCGCTCCGGCGCTGCGGAGTCGCGGATGAACCGGAAGTCGCGCCCCCTCCGGCCCCGGAGAGCGCGGTCTCCATTCCCGTCGAGACGCATGATCCGCCCGTTCGAAGAGCCCGCGTCGAACCGCCCAAGCCGCCCAAATCGCTGTCCTCCAGCGATGAGACTGACGTGGTCAGCGTCACGTTTCGAGATCTGGCGGACGGGTCCATCATTCCGTTCGATGTGCTCGATCCGAAGTGGCCGTCGGCCCCCGGTGCTCAGGCGGAGAGCGCGGTCGGCAGTCACGCTCCGCGCGAGGACGTGGAGTCCGATGCTGTCAAGGTCGCCGAACCGTTCCGCTTCGTGGGACGAACCCCAGACACCGAGGGTAGCGAGCACTACGACCTCTGGGTGTACCGGACCGTTCGCGTTCGCGGAACCGTCTCGGCGGCCGCTGAGCTGAACGTCGAGCCAAAGGCAGCGACCGTGAAGTGGGGAGTGTACGGAGGGCGAGTCGGACAGCTCGCGCACCGAGCGGATCCTCCATGGACGAAGAGATGGCTGAACACGCACCGATTGCGGCGCAAGACTCCGATCTGGACCGTCACCGAGGACGGCTCATTTGAGTGTGACGTGCCCCGCGTGCGCGGGTTGACATTCGTGGCGTCCGCTCGTGTGCCCGGGCGGGCGACGAGAAACGACGTTCAGCGCGTGCTGGTCGATTCGCAGACAGAGCTCGTGACGCTTCGACTGGAGATCCAGCCGGAGATGATGATCGCGGGCGTACTCGTGCAAATCGATGGAACTCCAGCCACGGGGCGAGTTGCAGTGTTCGTCCATAACCGGGTCCGCGCGGCGGAGCTCGACCATGCCATTCTCACTCTCTACGGGATCGGAGTAGCGGGTGGCGCACGGCAGCGCCCGACGGATGAGTTCGTCACGTTCACGAGCGTCGACAGCGTTCAGACCAGCAGCGACGGGCACTTTGAGCTGCCGGTGTTCAACGCCGGACGCACGATGCTCACGGTGAAAGTCGCGGGGTTCATCACAGAGCAGATCTCGCTCGGGGAGATCAACGGGTCGCGCGAGGACCTCCGGATCACACTGCGCCCCGACGACCCGTCGATCACCGTCACGCTTCGCGACGGTGACGCTGTCTTCGAGGTGGGAACCGCGCTCGTCGTCGCCGGGAGCGCCGAAGTGGGGCAGCCTGAGATAGGTCGCTACACCCCGGACGCGAACGGGCGAGTCAACGCGAGCGTGTTCGAAGAGGGGAAGGACTACTACCTGATCCTCGACGTCTCGGGTGAATCGCGACGGCGCGGGTGGATCACATGGAGATCTCAGTCGGAGATCGACGTCAGCCGCGATCTCCGACGGACGCGGTAGGGAGGAGCGGCGTTGGTGCATGAGCGCCCGCGCGCCGCGAGCGCCCCACCCCGGCGAATCTCTGTCGGTCGCTGCAGCGGGAGCCGACCCGACCCGGCGCGAGAGACCGAGACGCGACTCGGCAGCAACACCCTGAGCCAGACGCAGAAGATGGCACGCCCGCGGTCGGTGGCGACTCGCGTGTAGACTCGGGGCGTTCAACGTGGAGGATCTGCGCTGTGAGGGCTTCATGTACCAACGCCGCACCCTTGCGTCGGACGCGGCCTTGAGCGGGGGGAGAGATCATGGAAGGGCGCCGGATGACCACGCTGCGCTGTGCTGAGCTCGTGAGGACCGTCGCTCTGACCGGCTGCATTTTCGCGGCGACCAACGGCGCGGCCCGCGCGCAGGAGGACGCCGACGCTGAGCGCGTACCCGTCAGCATCCAGCTCCCCGAGGGGGCGCGTGTCCGGTTGCGCTCGATCATCCGCACGGAGCAGCTCGCCGCGTTCGGCCCGCTGGCGATGGTGAGTGAAGCGGTCATAGCCAAGGACATCACTCTCACGGGACTCGGCGTGACGGACGACGGCGACGTCCGGGTGAAGTGGCGCTTCGACCGGGTCTGGGGCGAGGTGATCAATCCGCGGATGAATGCGACGTTCGACTCCGCGTCCTCGCCAGAGGAGCCCGAGATCCTGACCACGGTGCTGTCGGCGCACGGAGGCACTGAATTCACGGTGACGTTCGCAACCGATGGCAGGGTTCTGCGCGTTGAAGGGATCGAGGATGCGATTGAGAAGGCGAGCGCGAGGTTCGGTGAGGCGGCTGCCAAGTTTCGTATGGTCTTCGAGCGGCTGCTGAGCGCCGAGAAGCTGGTGACCGAGATTGAGTGGCAGCTCGCGGCGATGCCGCTCCCCTCTGACAGCGTCGCCATCGGTACGGCCTGGGAGGCCACGGACCGCGTCCCGACTCCTTCCGAGAACGTGGACATGCGGATCGTCGGGACGCGTCGTGTCGAGTCGGTGGACGCCGAGTCGATCACGATCGGTGGCGATATGACCCTCGCGTGCAGCACGGGAAGCTCGCGCAAGGGACCAATGCACGCGCTGCTGAACGACGAGAACGAGGATACGCTCGAGGCCGATGCGTCGGTGAGAGTGTCGCGCACTGACGGGTTCCCGCTCAGCGTCAGCGGGAATCTCCACCTGTCGGCTTTCATGCAGAACGACGATGGGTCGGAGGGGACGTTCCGGCAGCGCAGCCGATTTGCCACGTGGCGCCTCGGGGACGACTCCGAGTCGGGCGACGCGGCGCTGGCGGCGTTCGGGCTCTTCGACATGGAGGCCCCGCACGCAGAGCTGCTTCAGGCTTCCTGGCTCGGCGCACGCGGGCGAGTCTTCGAAGATGGCGATAGCCCGGCGGAGGCGCGCCGCGAGTTCAAGGCTGCACTCGCCATCTCCCGGGCTGCCCTGGCCACGGCTCGGGACGATGGTGATTGGGTGAACCTCCACCTCCGCCACGCGAAGAGCCTCGCGTATCTCGACGGCGCTGAGGAGCGCTGGGATGCTGCGCGCGCGGCGTGGGTGTCGATCGCAGAGCTGATGGCGAGTGACCGGCTGACGCGCGCCGACCGGCATTGGGAGCACGTGCACGCGCTCGCGATGCAGGGCGTGGTCACCGCCTCCGGCGGCGATACCGCTGCCGCGAGTGCCGCATTCGTTGCAGCCGAGGGCGCAGCGCTCGCGCGACTGGAGGGGAGCGCCGCGGACAGCGAGATGCGCGACCTACTCGCGTGGGCGTATGAACGCTGGAGCGCCGCCGCGGACGAAGCTGAAGACGACACTCAAGCGCTGTCCTTAGGGGTCAAGGCGCTCGCGCTGCGCGACGAGCTGGCGGTGACCGCACCTCGCACCCCCGCTGACACCGAGACGCTCGTTAACGACCTGTGGGGACTGCACCTCGTCGCACTGCGCGCGGGCAACGCGGACCGGGCGGCGGAGCTGCTCGACCGCGCGCGAAAGGACGTGGAGCCGCTCTTGGAATACGACGAGAGTTTTCGCGAATTCAGCACGGACATGGTCGCGCGACGCGAGGCCATCGCGGTCATGGTCGCGGGAGGCAACGCGAGGGACGCGACGCAGGCGCGGGTGCTCGCCGACCTGCTCTACACGATGAAGCGCTACGCCGAGTCGACGGCACAGTGGGAGATCGCCGTCGCCGACGAGACGATCCGCGGCGACTTCGAGAACGCCAACCTCTACTACGCCGCGATCTCGGCGGCTCTTGCTCACAGCGCTGCCGACGGCGACGCGAAGGCGCGCTTCGCGGTGCTGACCATTGAGTGGCTCGGGCCCCACGTCACCATGCTCAGGCGCGCCGCCGGGAGCGACGACAAGGACCGGAGCGAGTGGGCCACAAGCGAGCTCGCGTACACCCGCGAGTACGACCGGGACTTTGCGTCGATGCGTGGGACAATGGAGTTCGACGCGCTCTTCTCCGACTGAATCGTGCGTCCAAAAGGGACGTTCGGCGGAGTCTCCAAGGGACCGCAAGTAGGCGGTCGGATCTCACCCTTGAGATGGCCTGGCATGTCAAGCAGCGGGAGCGACTTGGCGATCCGTCCACATGGCTCGGTGCCGGCTTCCTCTGCACGCATCCATCCCCACTCGTCGAGGGGGCGCGTCGGATCCGGTGCTCTGAGGCGGGAGTTCAGCCAGAGATGCGTTCATGCACCAATGGCCCCGTACGCTGTAGTCCATGCGGACGTTCGGATCGATGGCACTGCTGTTCGGAAGCGCGCTGATGCTCGGCGCCTGCTCTGACTCGCTGACGCCCGACTCGGCGTCGGGATCTGCTTCCGGCGCGCGTGCGGACGCGGTCGCCACGCGAGAGCGTCGCGCGCGTACCGAGCCTGTGAAGCGTCCGTCCGCGCTGTCCCGGGACCCGAAGTTCGAGCGTTTGCTCGATCTCGGCGCCGACACCGGAGAGGCCGAGGAGTTGGCTGCGTACGTGACTACGGGAGGCGCGTCGGCACGCGAGCATCTCCTCTCGATGCTGGATCGGCTGGCCGATGACGATGCGCGCCTGGCCATCGTGCTTGAGATCCTCGTCGCCCTGTGTTCGGACGGGACGGCGCTCGACGAGGTACTGGCCCTCGTCGGAGGGCCGTCGGGACCCGCCCGGTTGCGCTCGCTCGACGTGTTGGGAGACGGCAATTGGCACGTCACAGGCGCGCAGGCCGACGGCGCCTTCTCGATCATGTCCCACGCGCTCGCCACGGGAACGGCCGCCGAGCGCGTGAAGGCAGCGGAGGCCCTCGCCGCACGAAACGGCTACGGGCAGCCGGGTGTCCCGGCGCTCATCCTCGCCTGCGCCGACATCGTCCCCAGCGTCCGCATCGCAGCGTTCGACGCGCTCATCCATCTCGACGTCTATCTCAAGGACGACGCTTGGGTGGGGTGTGCCCAGACGCTGCTCGCGGACCCCGACCCCACCGTGCGTCGGGAAGCCTGCCGCGAACTCGGCGGGTGGGGCCGGGCAGGCCCAGTGGCGCACGCGCTGACGACGGCCCTCGACGATCCCGACGTCACGGTCGCGCGCGCCGCTGCCGTCGCTCTCGGCCGCGCCGGCGAGCCGTGGGACCACGTCGTTGATGCGCTACAGCGGCGCGTGCTGCGCCCGCCGGAGGCGGTCCAGCGCGCGGCACGCGTCGCCCTCGTGAACCTCGGTCGTGGAGACCTCGTGCCGCTCTCCAGACTTCTCGATTGGACGTCCGAGCCCGGACTGGGGCGCGTCGCTCTCCGAGGACTCGTACGGCACGAGCGCCGCGATGAGCGCTGCTGGGATGCGTTTCGCCAGGCGCTCGCAGACAAGGACCGTTACTGGCGCCAAGACGTCACGGAGATGATCGCGAGAACGCCTCCCGGCGAGTCCCGCCGCGGCCTGCTCGAGTCGGCTACGGATGACGCCTGGGCGGGCGTCCGCGTCGCCGCACTCAAGGGACTCGAGCGCGAGGGGCCGGTCGCGATCTCGGTCGTCGCCCGCTCCCTGCGGGATAAGGACGAGGACGTGCGTACCGCCGCGTGCGAGGTGCTTGCCCGACTCGGGCGGGAGAGCGCCAGAGAGGCGCGCGCGCTGCTTGGCGCGGAAGATCCCCAGTCGCGGGCGCTCGCGGTCCATCTGCTGGCGCGCGTGCACGTCGGTGGGGGCGAGACCGATTGGCTGCGCGCTGCGCTCGCTGACCCGGACGCATCCGTCCGCCGAACCGCGCTCGAGAGCCTCGCGGTGGACGACGACGCCGTCGTACCAATCGTGCTTCCTACGCCTGACGTCATGAGAGCGCTGACCGACCCCGACGCGGAGGTGCGCGCTGCTGCTGCGGGAGCGCTCGGACGGGGTCCGTCCCTCGACAGTGCCGATCTCCCGCCGCTGCGCGTACGCCTCGCCGACGACTCTGGCCTGGTCCGCGTCGCCGCGGCGGAGGCGCTACTGGTGCAGGTCGGGGAGTTCGAGACTGCGTTCCCGGTGCTTCGCGCAGAGCTCACCGACCAGGGGTTCTTCTGGGCGGCGACGATGACGCTCTTGCGTCACGGTGCGGACGATCCCGAGACCATGCACGCCATCGCGGCGATCCTGCGGAGCGGGGACGAGTGCGTCCGCGAGGCCGCGGTGGACCTCGTCGGGTGCTTCCCGACTCCCGCGAAGTCGGTCATCGACGAGCTGCTGGTCGCCGCTTCGGGCGATGTGCCGTTCGTGACCGAGTGCTACTTGGGCCAGCACGAGCCGCGCTACGCGGCGGCGGCGGCGCTCGTTGAGATCGCCCCGTCCGCCCCGCGCGTGCGAACGCTGCTCGAGGAGTGGGGCCGCAGTCACGACGCAGAGCTGCGCTCGTCGGCGGCGCGTCTGCTGCACGAACTGGACCGCGCCGAGTCCGGGGACGCCGAGGTGGGACTCGACGAGAGGACGGATGTCGGACGTGCGGACGAGGGACGCTGACCTGCCGCGCACAGCGCTCGCGCCGTGACTCGCGTACCCGCGCCGATGCTGCGCCCACGGTTGGCGGCGATCGTCGCGTAGAATGGCTCCGCAGCCGGGGACGGTCTTGCGATCGATCGGTTCGGGCGCCAACGCCATTGAGGCGGGAGGTGCGGGCAGAATAGTCAGCGTTCGCGACGTCGATCCGGACGTCGTGGGAGAGGGTTCACGCGGTCGATGTCCAGACGTGGGGCGGCTCGTATGGCGGCTCGGATTCAATCCCCTCTCCTCCGCTGGCCGTGGACGCGGGGCGAGAAACGCAAGTGGCGAACCCTGATAGGCTGTTGGGATGGTGAGTTGGCAGAGGGCATCCGGGGGGATCGCGCTGGCAGTCGCCGCCGCTACGGCGAGCGCGGGCGAAGTTGGATTCGAGGAGCCGGTCGATCTGGCCCCGGGCTCTGGCGCACGCGGACTCGTCATGGCCGATGTCGATGGCGATGGCTCGGCAGACGTGGTCGTCCTCCACACGGACTCAGTGAGCGTTCGTCTCGGCGACGGAGCAGGGTCATTTGCCGCTGCAAGGACGATCCCGATCGCGACGAACGGCAGAGTGATCGTGGCGCGCGACCTGGACGGCGACACGTTCCCCGAACTCCTGGTCGGCCACCTGGGATCGACGTTCGGCGAGCACACACTCACCGTGCTGTGGAACGACGGCTACGGCGAGTTCGCGTCGGCCGGGTTCTCCTTCGGGAAGTCCCTCGCCGGCGGTCTGGCGGTGCTCGACGTGGACGATGACGGCGACCTCGACATCGCGTTCGGCAACGGCTCCGGCCTCTCCGCCGCATTGAACGACGGGCACGGCGACTTCCGGCAACTCCGCCTGCTTGCGGAGCCGGACCTTCCTTACAATTGGTTCCGAGGCCCCGAAGCGGCGGATCTCGACGGCGACGGCGATCTCGATCTGGCCTACTGGTCGCGCGAGGTCCGCGTGCTGTGGAACGAGGGCGACGGGGTGTTCGTGCCGGCGTCGGAACTCGCCCTCGACGGGACTTTCGGTCCATATGTCGCCGACGTCACGGGCGACGGGCTTGCGGACCTCCTGGCGATCCACCCAGAGATCTCGGGGGCATTCGGGTTCAATCACTTCGCGTTCCCGGCGCGACTCTACGTGCATCGCAACGACGGTAGGGGCGGGTTCGAGAGCCTCGTTCCCGTCGAGCTGCCCTCGACCGCCGCGACAGAACGGATCCGCTTCGCCGACCTGGACTCGGACGGCGACCTCGACGTGATCCTCGCGGGCGAGTCCGATTGGTTCGACGTGCTCGTGAACGACGGAGCAGGGGTATTCTCGGAGCAAGGGAGAGTCCCGGCTCCCAGGACGGGCAAGGTCCTGTGGTTCGTCGAAGCGAGCCACGTGGACAGCGACGATCGCGTGGATCTCGTCGCCGCGGAGTTTGTCTCGGGCCAACTCGCGTGGCTGCGGAACGATCCGCCCCCGACAGTATCGTCGTTCGACCCGGCCGTGCTCTCCTTCGGCGAGGCGCGCACACTGACGGTCACGGGCACCGGCTTTCGAGAAGGCGCCACGATCGACCTCGGCGATGCCGTGCGTGTGCACTCGGTCCGCTTCGAGTCGGCGACGCGGCTCGTCGCCGACGTCAGCGTCTTTCGACAGGTCTTCGACGATGTGCCGTTCGGCCGGCTGCCAGCGTATGTTGTCAGTCCGAGCGGAAAGTGCGGCGCCGGCACGTTCGAACTGATCGCTGGCCTGTCGCCATCGATCGCCTCGGTTGCTCGCGACACCTTCTTCCCCGGAGACCTGGCTCGGGTGACGATCCGTGGCACGGGGTTCGAGTCGGCCGTACGCGCGCGCCTCGAGTCCATCGGAGATCTACCCAGCGTCGTACGCGTCGACGAGACCGAACTCCGCGCCGCGTTCGTCGTGGACGGCGACACCGCGCCCGGCGCGTACGCGCTGACGCTCATCAACGCAGGGGGCGGACAGGCGACGCTGCCTGACGCGTTCCATGTCCTCCCGGCGCCTGACCTCAGCGTGAGGTTCCGGAAGGCGAGGATCCACGACCGCGACGACGCCGGACGTGACTCGATCACGCTCGTCGCACATCTCCTGTTCAACGAACACGCCTCGCGCGACGCAACGCTGGCCGGGCACCAAGACGTCTCGGTAGTCGTCGGGTGGACCGACGGTCCCTTCACTTTGGCGGTGCCGGGCGACGATCCCGCCTGGAAGACCCGCGGCAAGAAGCGCATCTGGAAGACCCCGCGGGGCGCCGAGCCTCGCCTCAGGCTGGTCGTCGACGCGAGGCGTCACCGCCTCAGCTTTACCGCCAGACGTCTCGACCTTCCCCCGCTCCCCGGCAGCGTCGTTCGCGCCGACTTCACGGTCGGACCCCATACGGCGCACGATCTTCGCGAGTGGCGTACGTCGAAGACGAGTCGGTTCCGGATCAGGTGAAGCCGGGACACTGACGATCGCAGCCGGGTCGTTCTTGGGGGGGCCGAGTTCTGTGGAGTTCCACATAGTTCGGACGCTAAACAGTATCCCGATCGCGTGGTGGAAGGCGTGCCCGTCGCTCCTGGCGGCCGAGACGCTGGCAGGCCTTCCCGTCGCTGGCGGGCTCGACCTCTCCAGCACGACGGACCTGACGCCGTTCGTCTTGGTCTTCCGGTTGCCGCCGACGACGCAGGAGACCCCGAGCGTCGAGGTCGCCGAGTTGGACGCCAGCGGGGCGTGGCGCGGTACTAGCCCGGACAAATCACGACTCTTGGGACGTGGACCGGACTCGTTGCGATTCGTTGCCGCCAACGCTCTGCAGAGCAGCCGGAGTGCGTTGGGAGCAAGCGCATCGGCGAGTCGCCGTCCGTCGCTGCGTTCCGGAGACGACCCGACACAAGAGACCGCGGCGCGACTCGGCTGCAATCTGCTGGATCTGGTCTTGATCCCGATTCCTGGTCCGTCCCGAATGAGAGTCTGGAGTCGAATTCCGAGCCGGGACTTGGAGGACCTGGACCATGTCGAGAAGCCGCCTTCGAAACCAGTCCGTTGAGAGCGCGTTGGATCCAAACCAGAAGTAGACGCGACCTCTGTGCGCCTCCCGGGAAGGGCGGTCCCACAGTGTCGAGCTGTTCCACAACTCAAAGTCGATGTGCCTGTCAAGTGCTGCGGCCTTCTTGGTCCACTTCGCTACGCGAGCGTCCCACTTCTGCTGCTCGCTCTGCGTCCCACGTGTTCTGGCGTCGGATAGATCACGCGGCAGGCAGACGATGTATCTGGCGACATCGGGATGACCCTTCAGAGTGCGGTCCACTGAGTCGTCTAGGCGCACTCGCTAGCGCCGTCAGACGTTACTTCAGTGGAGCGCTCGCATACGTGAACGTCCCCGGCGGAAGGCCGAGCACGCGCCGTGCACCGATCTCGAATCGATCCACTATGCCGACCTCTCGCGCTTCGCAATTGAGGAATGTCGTCTCCGAGCTCCCATGCAATGCGAAGCCGTCCTCACGTGCGGTAACTACCCGCCAGAGACCGTCGCCTGAATCGGCGAACTTGGGACACGTGGACGCGGACTGGGAGACCACCATGAGCGACTTCGTCTGTCGCGTGGCGACCCGGTCGAACATGAGCGCGAAGGCGCCGATCCCGGTGATGGTGAGGGTCGCGACGATCACCGTTCGGATCCGCGAACGACGACTTCGAGTTGAGGGCGGACTTCGTTTCACTGGGGGGACTCCACAGCCGCTGGCGCTGTGGAGTCTATCACGCGGAGACGATTGTCGGACGCAGCGAGGCTCTCCAGCAGCGGTTCCGCAGGTCGCGCGGTCGTACGCGATGTCCCGTGCCTCTCGGTCGTTGCGGAGGCGCGACCGCCTGAACGTTCTGTCGCGCACGCAGGCGCTGCGAGACGTGCCAGCTCGGCGCGTCGTAACGCGCTGCGAGATACTGAACCCGGATGAACTCTTCGGCCCAGCGATGCGTCCGGAGGATTCATCCGGGTTCAGTATCTCGCGAGCCTGCATGTAGTGCGGCGGTGGCAAGCTTCATCGGCGACTCGCCGGAATCCCATCAGCACCGCCCTGGCTTCCACTTCGAGACGGCACTGCTCATCCGAGGCACGCGGCGCCGAACCCTCCCCCCGGTGACTTGGTTCCACGGAAGATCGCTCGCCATGCCGGATCGGAGATCCTGTGGACCCGAAGAAACCAGAGACCGAGCATTCGATCGTCCCGGCCGTCGCTTGGACGTCCATTGCGTGCGTGCTCATCGCACTGGGCGGCGTTGGTCTGGTGGGCGTCGTCAGGACGATCACGGCGCTCGGGGGCGGCGGCATGGCCGCCGTCGCCGGAGCGACGGCGATTCACCTGGTCGGACTCCCGACCGCGCTGATCGGCAGTTCTCTTGTGTGGGTAGCCGCACGTGCGCGATCTACTCCGCTCATCATCCGCGCCATCGCTGTCTTGATTGGCGCGCTGGACTTGCTCGCCGTCGGCTGGGCGCTGAGCTACGTCGGCTGGGGGCTGGGCTATCTCGGGTGAGACCCACCTGCTCTTGCGCATGGCAGCGTGGAGCATGCAGCCATGCGGAGAGTTGGCTGGTTGTGAGTCGGGGACGCTCCAAACTAACCGACGAACGTGTTCGCCCCCCGCGTCGGTCGCGACGCATGTACGGACACGGATCACGTCCCCGCCCGTCTCGGGTCGGGAGGCGTAGGCCGTTCGGTTCTGTGGGGCGGCCCGCCTGATCCGGGAACTCGGCTAACGTCGAGGGTCGGGCGCGTCCACGAGGGTGCGGCACCTCTGCGCAATCCGTCGAACCTGCGGGCGTCACCGTTTCCGAGCTCGTGGCGCTGCGATGACGGTGACGTGCACCCTGAAGACCGTGAACCGGAGAGCCCGACTGTTACTCGTGCCGCTGCTGCTCGTCGCGTGTGCGCACGAGAGAGTGGCAGTGCCGCCCGCCGCTACTCTTCCGGCGCCGCTGGAACGCGCAACCGCGAAACTCCCCGCTCCGATCCGCGAACCTCGCGTCGCGACTCGGGGCGAGATCGTGAGCGTGACGCCGGGCTGGTTCGGGCCGAGGTACTTCATCGAGTTTCGCGACGGCGTTGCTCCGTTGCCGGGCGCGCTCCTCTCCGTGCGGCGCGCCGGTGAGTCCGTTGGGACGCTGGTGGTCGCTGAATCGAGTCGTGCGTTCACGGTCGTCGTCGTCACAGAGTTGCCTGACGGCACGACTGACCATCACGATGTCACGGTCAGTTCAGGACCGCGTCCGAAGTCGCGCTCCACTTGGCGGTTCGTGGACGCTCTCGGGATTGAACGCCAGGGCTCGGTCGTCACGGTAGTGGGGAGTCCCGTACGAGTGGTCCGCCCGACGTGGGATGGTGACGAACCACTGCGCGAGCACGACGTCGTAGTGGTCATGGGGCGATCTAAGGACGCTCTGCGCGAGGCGCGTCGCCCGCGCTGGCTTGAGTGATACCCCGCCCGTCTCGCGTCGGGAGGCGCGGGCCGTTCGACTTCGACGGTCTCGTCTCGCATGAAATCGCACCGAGACTCGTCCAATGGTCCCGTGGTCTCCATCCCTCGTCCCTTCGCTAGACACTGGGCGCCGTTCGCGATCATGATTTGCGGACTCGCCGCGTGCCAGGGCGATCGGGCTCCTCTGCCTGACATTTCCGCCGAGCGGGGAGCTGAGCGTCGCCGCGTGCGCGTCGTGGAGTCGGGCGACGAGCCGGTGACTGATCCGGGCACGGAGCCGGACGCGCAGGCCGCGAAAGTCGACGCGCTCGTCCAGGCCCTGCTGCACGCGGGATGGGAGCGAGACGAGGCCGCAGTCGAGAGCATCAAGCGGGCGATCCGCGCGATCGGTGCCCCGGCCGCCGAGAGGATCGCGGCGCAGCTCCTCGTGAGCGAGCACCGCCACCGCGGCGCGGTGCGGGCATTGGTGGCTCTGGGGAAGCTCTCTGTCGCGCCTCTCACGCGGACGCTGCAGAACGCTGATCACGATGAGGTCGTGATTACGGCCAGCGAGGCGCTCTCCGGCCTTGCTCCAGAGTGGGTGTACGGACCGGAGGGGCCCGAGATCTGTCGTGCGCTAGTCGACTGTGTCCGGCGATTCGACAGCGATGGACCGCGCGCGGCACTCGCAGTCCTCGCCGAGTCGCGACCCGCCGGGCGTGCCGTGGCGGCAGATCTCGGTCGCATGTTGTTCGACGAGCCGGAACGGTCCGATGGCTGGCCGTACGTGTCCGACGCCGCGATCATCGACGTGCTGCGGGCGCTGGGGCCCGACGCTGCACCAGCGGCAGCAGTCGTGCTGGCGGACACATCGTGCCTCAGCTCGGACGACTTGAAGTCGTTCCTTGGTGTGATGCGCCGAGTCGGTTCGGCCGCGCCGGAGGCGCTTCCGCTCCTGTTGGACCTGCTTCGATCCGACGACGCCGATGTTCGCTGGGGGACTTGTCTGGCCCTCCAGTCCTGGGGTCCCGCGGCGACGATCGCTGCGCCGGATCTCGTGCGTCTACTGGTCGATGAGGATGTTGACGCGAGCGCCGCGGAGGCGCTGCGCAGCATCCGGGCGAATGCTCCCCCCGAGGAGTGGCTTGACGCGCTCGCGGTGCTGGGCGGCGACGCGCCGCCGGGGGCGGGGTTCGACGCGACGGCCGTGATCGCCCGCGACGCTGCTGTCGCCGACCTCTTCGCCGACTCGGCGGCCGCCCTTTCGGCACCGGCCCAGCTCGCCCTTCGGATGATGCTCAGCGAGCAGGGGAACGACCGACAAGAGGAGATCACGAGGATCTTGGTGCGTAGCTCGTCGCCCCTGGCGCGTGCGTTCGCGTTCGGCCCGTGGGGTTTCGACGAGGGACTGGTGCGCCCGCTACCGCCGGAGGCGATCGCTCTGCTCGAGGATCCGGAGATCGAGGTGCGAGCAGCGATCGCCGCGGTCCTCGCTAGGCGAGGGCCCTCGCACGATCGGATCGTGCTAGCAATCGCGGCGGATGCGATCGAGATCGACGACGATCATTCGCCGTACTCGGGCATCGAAGCGCTCCTCCAGATTGCTTCGCGCATGCCGGCTGCCCGCGAACTCGTCGTGCGCGCGCTGGGGCATCCGGCCGAGGACGTGCGCTCGGAGGCGAAGAGGGCGCTCACCGCGATCGATCGAGCGCTGCACGGGTTGCCGGAAGAGCCGCTCCCGGCGCAGTGGCTCACGCTGGCGGAGCGCAAGGTCGCTCGCTCGCAGGAGCTCACGAGCCTGCTGTCAAGAGGGCCAGCGGGTGGGCGGGCCATTGTCCGGATGGCAGGGAGCACCGATCGCGGTAGTGCGGCGGACGGCGACCTGTTGGAGTGGTGCCGCACGGCAGATCTCGACGCTGCGATCCTCGCCGCCGCGCGCGAGCATCACGGACGCGGCGCGCTTCGCAGTCGCCGAGGTGCCGCCGCATTGGCGCCGCTCTTGTCCGACGGCGACGCAGCCTCCCTCCTCGTCGCACTCGCGAGCGATCCTGACGACGACGTGCGCGTTCGTGCGATCGAGGGACTGATCGGCGTAGAGAGACGCGCACCGGGGAGCGCTCCGGTGTCGCTGGTCGCGAACGCTCTCGCTTCGTGGAACGCCAATGGAGACGAGCGAGAGCGCATCGCGTTTCTCGAGCTGGCCTCGACGTTGGGGAGTCGCGGGACCGATCTTGTCCCGCGATTGCAGCCCCTTCGCACGGTCGATACCCACCCGCTTGAGCGCATCGGAGCCGCGTTGGCGATCTGGCGGATCACGGGTGATCCCGAACCGTCTGCCGACGATGTTCGCGCAGTACTGCGTCTGCTGCTGGAGCGGCCTGAGGACTGGGAGGGCGCGTACCGCGAGTCGCGGCGGCACGGTGGACTCGCGCACATCTCGGAGAGCGGAGACGGCGGCTGGCTGCGCGCCGACGACGTGGCGTCGTTGCTGTCGGCGTGCAGTTACGAACTGCGCGACGTCATGCTCGTCGTTCGGGTTCTCCGGCGACCCGCGTGGCGATTTCGGGCATGGCAGATTGCAGCAACGCTTGCGCGCTACGGCCCCGCTGCATCCCCGGCGCTTCCCATCCTGCGCGAGTACTTCCTACCGCCGTCATCCACCTACCACTGGAGCCAGCCGTACAGCGAGGAGGAGGGAAGTCTCGACGTGCCACGCGTAGACCTCGCCGCGCACGTCTTGGGCGCAATCGGCGAAGTCGCGTCTCCCGCACTCCCGGATCTCCGTCGCCGGATTGCGGTCTCCGGCGATCCGAACGGCGCGATCCGAGCTGCACTGGAGCGGATCGAGTGATCGCAAGCTGCTGAGCTCGACGCAGCGTACCGCTGCAACCGCCCCGCCCCGCCCGTCTCGCGTCGGGAGGCGCGCGTCGGCGCGGGGGGCGGTTCCCTAGTTGGTCCGCCCGATGAACTGCACACCATCGTGGTACTCCACCCCGATGCGGCCGCCGAAATCGACGATGACATCCTGCTCAAGCCTCATCGCGCGCCGAACATGCGCGCTCACTTCCCGGCCCGCCGCTCCGTGCAGCCCCAGGTGGCATTCGGGTTCGCCGCAGCAGAACGGCGAGCCCGCGGACATGAAGTGCAGAACGGCCCAGACCTTGATGGCACTCGGCGGACGACCACGCACTTCGAGCGACTGGACGTGGAACGCAAGCCGCGAGTCCTGAAGGTCGCACATCTCCACGACGGCCTGTTCCACTAGGCGTTTCAGCTCGTGGTCGGACCGCTTCTTCGATCGATCTCGGCTACCCATCCGATGCACTCCCGCTCTCCACCCGATGAGGCCTGCCAGGCGGGCTCACGCTTCAGCCAATTCGCGATGCAGCTGGGATCGTCGCGGGCGAACCGTCTGCTCACTCGGTGATGTCTCCCCACTCGTGGTTGAGGGACTGTACGACTTCGACGTACGGTGCGCGGATCGATTTGTAGCGTTCAAACCGACGAGTTGAGCCTGGCACCGTGTGTCGGATCAGCGTCCGGTTGCTGGATGGTTGTCTTCTTCCCGTAGGTGGAGTTGCGGTTCCTCGCGCGCCACGCCCGGTAGACTCGGGGCGTTCAACGTGGAGGCTCTGCGCTGTGAGGGCTTCATGCCCCAACGCCGCCGGACGCTTGGATTGTCGGGAGCTGTGGGCGCATCCGGGAGGTGAACGTGGTGGAGAGGCAGACTCGTCGATGCGCCTACGTCGTGGCGCTGCTCGTCGTCGCTGCGTGGACTTCGCCGCTCACTGGAACGTGCCACGCCGAGGACGACGGGATCATCTACACCACGGTGCAGGAGGGCGATGCAGTTCGCTTCCACATTCGAGTTCCGGTCGAGGAACTCCGGGAGGTGTTGGCGACGCGGCCCCTCTTCGATGGCGTAAGACTCGAGCCCCTTCCGCATGCCGACGGTGAACCGCGCTGGGTCCTCGTGCGGTCCGACCAACCAATCCATACCGGCACCTGGCGGATGCGCGTCCTGTGGCTCGCGCATCAGTGGCTGGTCGACCTGCGCAGGGCCCGCGCGCTCGACAACGACGCGCTCCACGACCGCCTTCGAGACGCGGCGTTCGCGGAGCGTCCGGCTCGCCGGTATCTCGACAACTACCTGACCGAAGTGCAGCGTCGTGGCGGCGACGAGTGGATCGAACGGCTGCATCAGCTGTCCGGCAAGCTGCGGGGATCCGCGACGGATCCGACACCGACCGCCGCGCGCAGACCCTCGTACGACCGCGCTCTCGAAGTGGACACCGTGATCGCTCGAATGACGAGTCGCCCGGACCCAATTCGCGTGGTTGTCTCGCAAGCAGGCCGAGCAACGTATCCGGATCAACCAAGGGTGGAGGTTCGCCTCGTCAACGACTGCGATCGTCCCGTGCTGCTGCTGTCGAAAGGTTGGAACCGGATGCGCGATGGAAGTGTGTTCGTCGACGTGCGGAGATCCGACGGGAGCGTTGTCCTCGCGCGCTCCGTCCATCCCTCCGAGGGCTCCTTGAGGGGCGGGCCGCGCTGGTTGCAGGTGGGAGAGTCCGACCTCCGCACGCTTAGGGTCCGCTCGTACGTCGAGCATCTCACGCCGGGTGAGTACCAAGTCCGAGTTCTGTACTCGAACAGCGGAGGGATCGACTACCCGTACTCGCAGATCGGTGGGATCGCATTCGCGTCCGAGTGGGTGGACCTCACCGTCGATCGTCGTGTGATCCACACGGTCCGCGCGCAACAGCTCCAACTGGAGACGCTCGTTGAGAGCCTGTCGGCAACGGCGCTGATCCGCGTTGTACGCGGGGAGTACGGACCGTGGGCCCGTCGGATCATCGCGCCAGAATCGGCGGCGGGGCAGCTCCTCTCAGCCGGGTGGAATGCGGTGCCAGCGATCGTCGCGTTCGCTTCTCGCGAGGACGTTGATCCCGTACGGCGCGCGCGGGCGCTGTCACTGTTGGAGTCGATCACTGGCGTCGAGCGGTCTCCGTCGATCGCGCTCTACGGAGCGCACGACGTTTACGAGGAATCGTCGCGACGCAAGCGCCCGAGACCCCCCGCGTGGACGGTGAAGACGCCAGCGCTGGGCATCGAGGTCGACGAGCAGCTCAGCCTGGCCCGCGCATGGAGTGACATCGTCGAGACGATGGTGTTCGAGTGGGAGTGAGCCGCTACGACCGGGAGTGCATGACTCTCCAATCGCCTCCGCGCACGCCGGTCGCTCTGTTCGCCGCGGTCCGTCCATCCCTGGAAGCCGCGTCGTGCATGAGTGGCGCCCGCGTATTGATCCGTTATGGATCCGCGGAGGGCGCCGTCAACGCGACCGAAGTGGTGCTGGGAGACGGTGGGTGAGAGCGCGCCCCAAGACGGCCCGATGATTCGCGTGCACTAGCGAAATGCTGAACCCCGAAATGCTCGAAATGCTGAACCCGGATGAATTCTTCGGCCCTGCGACGCGTCCGAAGAATTCATCCGGGTTCAGCATTTCGCGCTGGCTCCTCGTTGAGGATTGCGCCGTGGACCGCGGCGCGGAGTCCACCCGCCTCGTCAGGGTTGATTGATTTGTCGACCAGAACGCCGTTGCGCGCTTCCCTCGGTTGCGGTCATGATGACTAGGTGGATACCGTCGCGAGTCGGACGCCGGGGGGAGTCTGGTCCCGCGTTCGTGCGTGGCGCGTGGAGCTTGCACTCTTCGTGGTCGCCACCGCATGCATCACGACCGCTCTCGTGCTGGAGGACCGACGGTACGACACCGACTGGACGCGCCGCTACTGGCGGGACCCGAGTCGCCTGGACGCGACGCTGTTCACCGCGCGTGTCGAGTTCGTCGGCGGGCACCCACGCATTCGCCCCGGCAGTGTCACGCTCAAGAAGACGATGGGTGCACGCCTCTGGGAGGTCGAGCACACGTCGGACGATCGCGTGCTCTGGCCCGCCGCGAAGCTACTCACCGTGATCTGCGCCGCGCGTCGCCGGAGTAGCCTGCCTCGCTGGTCCACACTGGGCGACTATCACATCGTCCACCGCGATGGCGCGACTTGGCTGCGCGTCGAAAGCGGGGTCGTGTCGCGGTCGCCGAGCGGCGTTCGCTGGTGGGTACGACTCGGCGACTCGCACGCGGTCGGTTATCCGTTCATCGACACCGCCATGCAATTCACGCGCGGGCGTGGAGAGACCAGAGACTGGATCGACCTCGGGAGCATCCCGATCGGCTTGCTTTCAGTGAACAACGCGTGGAACGCTGCGGACATCGACGCGTGGCGGGACGCCGTGCGCGAGAGCTTTGCACGCGCGGCACGCGATGCTGCGGCGAGGGGCGGCGTGCGGCCGCGCATGACTCATGTGGCGGCACTGGCACTGCTCCTCGACGCACGCGCTGCAGCCGACCCGCTCGTCGAGCTGGCGGAGATGAGTGCGCCGGTCGAGTATGGGAGAAAGACGTCTCGCGCCATCCCGGGCGCGCTCTTCGCGTTGCGACCGGAAACGCGACCCGACGGCCGCGCGGAGTTTGAGTACCTCGTGAACCAATTCCCCAACCCGGTCCGGGTGGCGGCGTGGATAGCGGACGACGACGAGAGGCCGGCAGAGGTGCGCGAAGCCGCGCGTGAGATGACGCTGGCCGCGCGCGTCCCCGTCTCTCGGTTCGCGGAGAGCGAGCGGTGGATGCCCTGGAGTCTCATCTTGACGCTCGCCGTTCCATTCGGACTCGCGCTCTGCGGCGCACGCCCTCGAGTAGTCGCGGGGGTTCGGCCTCGTGACGTGGCGGCGTTCGCCACACTGCTTCTCGGCGCCGGCGTCGGCGTGCCGCTGCTCGGCCCGATCACGACGGCGTCCCTCGCCCTCCTCGGCGCGGCCGTCGTGCTCGCGGTCATGCTGGGCGACGCGCGCCAATCGCGCGCGACGTGGGTGCCCGTTGCAATCGCCGCCGTCGCCGCGCTTCTCCCCGTCGCAACGTACGTCGCGTCTCCGCTGCTGGACGCGGGCGCGCGACTCATGCTCTTCCTCGCGTTGGCCCGACTCTCCGTCCTGGAGCCGAGACGTCCCGCCCGCGCGATCAGCGAGGCCCCGCCGCGGCGTCCCGCCCGCGTTCGCGTCGCTGCGATCGCCGAACTCGTCGTCGCCACCTCGGTCGCGGGAGTCTGGATGGCTGCTGTCCTCATGAACGGCGCGTGGGGCGTACCCGAGTTCTCTCTGGTGCGCGCCACTCTGGCCGCAGGCATCCTCGCCATTCTCTCGCTCGGTGTTCTCGTTTCCGGGCGGCGCCTCGCGCGTCGGCGACGGCGCGTGGGACAGGTGGCGTCCGTCGCCATCGCATGGGGCCTGGTGACTCACGCGTCGGTCGTTCTGACTGCACTCCTCGCGCCGCAGTCCCACGCGTTCATCGGGTATCTGGCGGAAGCGTCAACCGTTTCGGCGGCGGTCGTGCTAGCCCTCGCCGTCGTGCAGCTCGCGCGCGGAGCGACGTACGGATAGACAGGATGGACGCCGCGTAGGAGACGGCGGGGAGTACCCGGTCGATCTGGGGTTGCCGTCGTCGATGACCACAGCGGCGCCGGAGGCGATGAATGGAAAAAGCGACACACGCAACCAACCCCCACCCCGCCGGGCTCGCGTCGGGAGGCGTGGGCGGCTCGACGAGGTGGGGCGGCCGGTGCCGCTGATGGTCCGGCTCACTTGCCCAGTCGCGCTGATTTCCGCCTGCACGGGACTGCGCGCTGACTGCGCGGCGCTTACGTCGTCGGCTCGGCGGTCCTCGCGGAGGAGGGTGACGGACTCGTGCTTGGCGAGGTGGCTCGCCACCCCGCGACCCATCCCTCGAACGGTTCGGCAAGTGCGGTCAACGCAGCGTGTGCTTCGCCGATCGACTCGACGGCGAGCGGCAGCGTCATGACGCACCGACAGACCGGCGCCCCGTCATCATCCGAGGCCACCGTTGCTACGTATCCGGCGTTCCTCGCTGCGAACCAGAACGAGTCGCAGGTGCTCTTGCTCCCGCACTCCACATCGAACGTGAACTCGGTCGGGGAGCCCGCGATGCGACCATCGGCGACCAGGTGCGCCACGTCACACTCGACGCGGTCCGCTTCCCACCACCAGAACGCGCCGCCGTGTCTCGCCGCGATGTCTGCCAGTTCATCCTTCGCGTTGACGATCGCATCGAACGTGGCGATGATCGTCCGCTCGGATGTGCACTGCCAACCGTCATCCTCCACTGCGCGCGCGGGTAGTCCGGCGCTGCGCGCATCTGTCGCGATCGCCTCTGCTGCGGCCTGATCGGGTGCGCGCATGTAGAAGCGGACAGGGATGGGGCGAGACAGATCGATCCCCGACTCCGCCAGCCATTTCAGCGTCACGACGTCCCGATCCTGGAACCCGCCGCATGCGCGCACGAATTCGATCTTCGGGTCATCTGCGTCCGCGTGGAGCCCGAAGTTGATCCCGCACGACGGGCAGCGGCGTGCTCCCTCGAATTCTGTCTCGCACGCCGGACACGTGCCCGTCTGAGGTACATCCTGGTCCGGGTCGGTGAGCTGGAAGAGATCACGAAGCGCCCAACAACCCTGACTGGCGTCCTCGGTGTGCAGGAGCAGCACGTACGCCAGCGCGCCTCCCAACAGGTCTGCGCCCGTCATCACTGATCGCAACCGGAAACGGATTGCGTGTTCCTCGTACTGGCTTCTGAGGTATTCCGCCGCTTCGTCGTTCAGCAGTTCGGGGAACTCGATCCATCCCACGCGCGCCTCTTCTTCGGTCGGCACAGACAGTCTCCTCCAGCGCGCGTCAATTCGGAATTCCCTCGGCACAGGCTACGTTCGGTATGCCGTGCCCGACTCAATTCGGTGGCCCTCGTCTCCGCAGTGACTCGGGTTTCGCGACTGTCGTGGCACAGCATGTCGGCCGCGACTGTCGTGCGATCGACCGGGTTAGAGCGGCCCGGCTGACCGCTACGACACCGTGCACAGATCCCACGACAGAAGAGTCACTTGCCCTTGGTGGCGGGATTCTGAGCTGCGGAGCCAAGCAGCGCAGCGAGCTCTGGGCACGTGCGCTCCATCTGCCACGCGGTGACGTCGTCGTCTCCCTCGGCTGGATCGAGAAACGTCTCAATCCTGACGCGGCAGGTCCACTGATCGCCCTTGAGATAGTAGCCCTCCAGCCGGACGCGGCGGTCCTCGCTGCTGTGCTCCCCCTCGAGGAAGTACGAGTGAACTTTCACAAACTCGTCGTTGAGGCGAACGACCCTGACCCTCTTACCGTTCTTTCGGCCCTTCTTCTTGATCCGATTACGGTCTGCTTTCAGTCCGTTCCTCGCGAGCAGCTTGCCGTCGCTGCCGGCGACGCCCTCGTAGTCTTCCTTCCAGAGAAACGTCTTCAACGACACGATCCGAAGCCGTTCTCCGCCCGGCCGCTGCTGGACGAAGCGGATCGGGAAGACACGCTCGAAGGGCGGCTTCAATCGCGTGTAGCTCCAAGTGCTGCAGGCAGGCATCCCGATCAGAAGGCGATCCCAGATGATCGCGAGCCGGTCAATGACGTAATCGTCGTCGAACTTCTGTCCGTGATACCGAGAGACCGTCAGGAGTTCGTTCCAGACGGCGGCGAACGCGTCGTTCCGCTGATCGCTCGGTCCGCGCCAATGCGCGGTTCGAACGTCATCAGCCCAGGCTGTTAGAGCAGCGCGAGCAGTCGCCAGATCAGCTACGGTTTTCGCGTCGCCGCGCGTCGCTTGGCGAGCGCTCTTCACCACGTTCGTGGCCGTGGCCATCGCGTCTTCGAGCGTGACTGGTTTCTCTTCAGCGCGCAGCACGGTCGGCAGCACGAGGATCAGCGCGGCGAGCAACGCCAAGCTGACAACGGCGGACAGGCGTGCGAGAGATCCCATGCTGCGGCCTACCTTCCGCGTGATCGCGGTTCGAGACGAGTGAGGCGCTCATCATACGCTCCGGCGGTCGTCCGGCCACGTGGCATCGGGACTCCCGTCCCGCCCCCGCTCCCGGCACCGTGCTGACCCGGGAGTGCGAGGGCAAGGCGATCCGAGCGACGGCTTCCGCAGCGGGGAGGACTACCGCGCGCTCAGCGGGATCGCCCGGGAACAGACCGGGACCAGCGTCAACGGGCTCTCGTCGTTCAAGCTGATCGGGCGGACGGGCGCGATGGCGAAGGCCGATGCGGCTGCCAAGCCGCGGAGGCGGACGACGAGGAAGACGACGCCGGAAAGCGAGGGGACGGCTCTCGTCGAAGAGGTCTCTGCAGGCTGACGCCCCCGGAGTCCGGAAGCCCCAAATCGGCGTAGCGAGAGCGGGCGCACCTCATAGCGCGAGCCCTCCCGCCGGGAACGACGAGCATTCGCAGCAAGTGAGAGATTCCGGGACCGGTTCCGGCCCCGGGCGGATTCCGACCATGACGCCGCCCTCGGTCCTCCGTAGTCCGGAGTACGATCGCTGGCCCAAAGCCGTATGCCCGACTCTGATGCTCCGATCACCCTCGACTCCCTGCTCGTGCATCGGGCGTGGGTGCGGTCTGTGGCTCGCGCCATGGTCGGCGACGCGAACTGCGCAGACGACGTCGAGCAGGATGTCTGGTTGGCTGCGCTGGAGCGGCCTCCGACACACGCGGCATCCCCGCGTGGTTGGCTGGGGACCGTCACGCGGAACTTCGCTCGGCGCCTCCATCGCGACGCGGCGACTCGTCAACGCTACGAGAGCTCGGTGTTGGCGCGCGCTCCGGCCAATCCCGCAGCAGACCTCGTCGCCGAAGCTGAGCTCCAGCAGCGGATCGCGCGTGCAGTCCTGGACCTTGAGGAGCCGTTTCGGGCCACCGTTCTGCTTCGGTACTTCGATGGGCTCCCCATTCGTGAGGTCGCGCAGGAACTCGACGTCCCGGTCGAGACCGTGCGGTCGCGGCTGCGACGTGCGCTCGACCGGCTGCGGGGCCGTCTCGACGGCGACTCGCACGGTCGTCGCTCCGCCTGGGCGCTTCCGGTCCTCGCGTGGACCGACGCGGCACCGGCTCCACCGTCTCGCTGGGTGACGGCGGCGCCCACCGCCTTGATCGGAGGCATTGTCGTGAAGAAGCTCGCTGTCGCATCGTTGGTTCTTCTCGCGGTGGCTGCGGCTTCTTGGTTCGTTTGGCCGGGCGGTCAATCGACGTCGACTTCATCGCCTGATGACGACGTGGCGCCGGCGTCTCAGGCTTCGCAGCCAGGCGGGGTCCACACGCTGAAGCGCGAGTTGCCCGCCAACGCGATTGTGGAAGACGTAATTGTGCGGGACGTGCTCCCGGCGGATCTGCCGCCTTCGGTTGATCTCAACGCAATCGATCGCGACTTGGACATCCATGGAACGGTTGTCGATGGGGATGGGGTCCCTGTACCGGGCGCACGCGTCGCAGCGGTGTCGTATCCATGGCGCGGTGCAGGGCTCCCCAACTCGGATGCCCTGTATGAGGAAGAGCCGGGACCCGAGACGCGGTCGGCGCAGGACGGGTCCTTCTCACTTCGTCTGGCGCGAGGAGAGCGCGTGTCGCTGCGCGTGGCGGCCGAGGGGTACGCGATTGCGGAGATCCCCATGGTATCGGCCGGAAGCCGATTGCAGGTGACGGTGCTGCCGGGAGTCCGACTCGTCATCGTCGCCAGCGATGCGGCCGGTGATCCACTCGTAGGTGCGCGGGTCCGCATCACGAGCCATTGGACGGAGGCAGCGCGGATGGTACATGCGGAGGGAACGACCGATGCTGCCGGGTTGTGCGTTCTCGATGACCTGCCGCCGCGTGCGCCTGTCTGGATTCGCGTGCACCACGCGATGGGCCGCATCAATCGTCGCGCGATGCGTGTGGAACTCCCGAGCGCAGGTGAGTTGCGACGCGAGGTTCGCGTTCCCGGTGGACGCACGCTGACCGGGATCGTGACCGATGCCATCACGCGTGTGCCCGTCCCGGGCGCACGCGTCGGACCTGTTTCCTTGTATGGCGAGTGGGAAGTCACGGACTCCGAGGGCCGATACGAGCTGAAGGGCTGGTCCGACGGCCAGGCGACCGAGGTTCGCGTCGTCGCTGCGGGGTTCGCGCCTGCCCAGCGCTTTGTCGGTGACGCGAGCGCGATCGACATCCAACTTCGTCGCGCCGCGACCGTGCGGGGCCGGGTCGTCGCGGTCGACGGAACGCCGGTCGCGAACGCCCGCGTCGGAATGAGCGCCTCGGACGACGTGGAACCGCCGCGCGAGATCGGCTACGGCCAGATGCGGCGATTTGTCCAGACCAATGACGCGTACGCGACGACGGACCAGGACGGCCGTTTCCACATCTCGGGTCTGTGGCCAGGACTGCCTCACATCCTGGTTGTCACCGCGGCGGGGCATGCACGTGTTCGGCGTGAGACACCTCTCCCGAGCGGGATGGAGGAGGTCAATCTCGGCGATGTGATCGTCGGGCCGCCTCATCGTGTCGAGGGGGGCGTCGTCGCAGAGGACGGCAAGCCGCGTCCGCGGGTCCAGGTCAAGCTCACCGGGCCGAAGAGGCCGTTGGATGGCCCGGCTCCCTGGGGAGATGACGTCTTCGTGTTCACGGACGACCTCGGCCGCTTCCGCTTCGCGGACGTCGGGCCTGGCGAGTACGAACTCGCCGTGGGCAGAGAGTCTTCGCACGTCGTGCGCCAACGAATCAGCGTTCCGGAGGACGCTGACGTACTCGACATAGTTGTGGAGCAGGTCACGATGCGCACTGTCGCATTCACCGTCACCGACCAGACGGGAGTGCCTGTCGAGAGCGTGTACGTCAGCGCGATGGCCGACCGCAGCAACAGCCGCGCCCAGCACTTCTACGGCAGGAGCGACGCCGAGGGCCGAGTTCGCCTCGACGTCCCGGCGGGCCGGACGTTCCAGCTGGCAGTTAGCACGCGCCAGGTCGCGACTCCGACGTATCTCGTTACGCCATACCGCTGGCTGGGGCGCAACGAGACAGATGTACGAATCGTTCTGGAGGAGAGTGCTCAGGTGACCGGACGCATCATCAACGCGCAGGCGAATCCGATGCCCGGAGCTGTGCTGCGCATCGAGGGCCCCGGGCCAGCGCCTGACGCGCGGGTTGTCGCGGACGCCGATGGCCGCTTCCGGGCGAGCGTCGGAGTCACTGGTCGATGGTCGATCGTCTTCGACGGCGCTGTGCGAGTTGACGCGCGGCCGTCGCACCAAGACGCGGGCCTCGTGGCGCGGGCAGATGACGTGCGACCGGGCGCAGACGTCCTCCTGCGCTGCTCCCCACTGCACACCGAACGCTCGGTCACGATCCTCGTCGTCTCTCCTGAAGGGCTTCCCGTGCCCGACGCAGGTGTGTATGTGCAGCGCGGAACCGCGTGGAGCCAGAGGTACTCGACAGATGCGACCGGTCACGCGGTCATCGAGAGACTTCCAGAATGGGAGATTCAGGTCTACGTCTCACAGCCGGCCGAGGCCGACTTCCTCCCACCTCCGGCAGCAACTGTGGTCCCCAACGGCCAGGTCCTCCGACTCGTTTGCCGCCCCGCGTCACTCATCACAGGGACGGTCGTGGGGCGTGACGGCTCCCCGCTGCCGTACTCGGTGAATGCCACGCGTGCCGGGGAGCGTGTCGCGGTCGCGCGCATGCAGCCGCGTGGGCGATTCGTCGTGCTCCTTCCCATCGGCGAAACCGAGCCCGTTCGGCTTGAGGTGGACTTGGACATGGACGGCACGCCGGAGTTGGTTCTCGACGATGTCGCGCCCGGCACTGAGAACGTTCGGCTCATTGAGATGGAGTAGCGAGAGCGGCCAGGTCTCTTGCGCGTCATACTGTGCTCGCGTCACGTGCGCTGTTCGAAGGGCGACGAGTCCATTACTTCGACGGGCTGAACCCCGACGAGGAGTACACGATCTGGATCCCTCCCGCCGACACCGGCGCACACGCACTTCTCGAGGGCGTCCGCCCGGACGATCGCACCCACCGGGTAACACTCGAACGGGGTGAGTCGCTCTCCGGTCGAATCGACGGCCCGGCGGGACTCCGCGTCGACGATCTCACGGCCGTGTTCGCGACGCGCGGCGCGCTGCGCGCGCATTGCTTCGTGAGGAAGGACCGGACGTTCGAGTTCCCGGGCTTGCCTCCCCCGGCATTGGCGACTCTCGATCGGTGGGGTGGGCCAGACCGACAGCTGGTGGGGCGAGCTCGACATCCGGACCGGCCAGGATGCTGTCCTTCGCGTCGCGAAGCAGTAGCTCGGCGAGATGCGGAGTCAGGACAGACTCCGCGGCGGAGGCAACCGCATCGGCAGGCAATCCGGTATCCTGTTCTTCTCAGAGAGGCGCCGGGTCGCATGAGAGCACCCGACGAAGGAGGCACCACCCATGCGCACCAAATTCACAGTCTTGTTCGCGGGGGCGATGTGCTTAGTCGCTACCGGGGCAGTCCCCTACGGCGACGCGAAGCCGGTGGGAGGACTCGACGACTGGACCCAGTACTACGGGTCCGCGGATCACAACAACCTCCGCTCCGTGCAGGACAAGATCGGCTATCCCGTAGTGCTGTGGCAGATGGACGACACGTACGCCGTGCCGGCCGTGTACGCGGATAAGGTCTACGTGCCCGGCAAGACCTTGCGCGTCCTGGACCTGACGACCGGAGAGGTCCTCCATAGCGTGGAAGCGGGTGCCCTCGAGGAGGACGAGGACGCACGCAATCAGCCCCGCTACTCCGGGACCCCGGTCATCACCGGGACCGCAGTGATCGCGGTCAAGTCCACGGGTGAGGTCGAGTCGTGGGGGCTCGACCTGAAGAAGAAGAACTGGACCACCGACGTCTCGGACAAGGGCAAGGCGGGTTGGGGCATGTTCTCACCGGCCATGTCCGGCGAGACCTTGGTGCTTGCCTCCGGCGCGGTCGTGGGCCTGTCCACTGTTACCGGCAACGTCACCTGGACGTTCGATCCCCCCACGGGCCGCGTGCAGATGGCCCCCGCGATCTCGAATGGGAAGGTGTACTTCGCCAGCAGTCCGGGAACGGTGTACTGCCTCGACCTCGAGTCGGGGAAGGAGGTCTGGTCCGTGGATGCCGAGCGCAAGTTCGGCTGGACCAACCCGGTTGTGCACAAGGATGTGGTCTATCTCAGTGATCGAGGTGCCGCGGGTCGGAGGGGTGCGGTCAACGCGTTCGATGCGGGCACAGGCAAGGCGCTGTGGAGCCAGACCTTCGGTGCCACGGGCTCATCGACGCCGGGGATGGGCCCGGACTCCATCTACGTGGGCTTCGGGAAGTTCGTCGGCGAGTTCGACCTCAAGACGGGCAAGCCCGGCTCCTCTCAGGGGTATAGAACCGGTATCAACCCATTCGGCACGCCGACGCTCGTCGGCAAGAGCCTCATCTTTGGTAACCTCGACGGCAACCTGTACGTGTTCAGCGCGAAGAGCGAGAGCCTCAAGTGGCGCTTCGAGCTCAAGGCGAATGAGGCTGGAGAGTCGGGCCAGGTCAGCGGCTTCGCGTACCTGAAGAAGGGTATCCTTCTGGTGTCGACCACGCAGGGCCTCTACGCCATCGGCCAACGCAAGGGCAAGAAGAGGTGCTCCCCTGGCTACATCCTCACGAACTAGCGGGCAGCGTCCCGCGTCCGCTGCAGCGAAGGGCGTTGGTGCGCGACGTCGCGCGCGGTTCGCGCGTACCCCCATGGGCATGTACTGCGCTGGTGAGACCAGCACATGAGCCACACCATCACGGGCAAGAAGCGTCGGTTCTGAACCGGGTCCGTCGTATCCGCGGGCAGGTCGAGGCCGTCGAGCGTGTGCTGTTATGTCAATAGGGCCGCGTGTTCGTGATCACGCCGAGGATGACGAACGGACGGGGGTAGACTGTGCAGCAGGACGTCGCACGCGGAGAGCCCTTGATCTTCCACGTCCTACTCCTGGTGTCGTGTCTCTTCGACCTTCTCACGACCCAGTACCTCCTCGAGCATCAACTCGCCGTCGAGGCGAACCCACTTGCGCTTGTGGGATTTGGCGAGATGGCCATGACCTCGATCGCCATCTACGCCGTCTGCTCGGTGGTGTTCTACGTTTCGCAACGAGCTGTGCGTCAACTTGACGAGCCCGCGGCAGAGTCTCGAACGCTGCGCGGCTTGACGCGCGCGATCAATCGTCGCCCCGTCGTGGGCGCCGCTGTGGGTCTGGTCCCCCTTCCCCTCGTGGTTCTGATCGCGAAGCTGTTGGCGGGGTCCGACAACTTGCTGCTCATCGCTCTTGACAAGAACGTCGCCGGTGCCTTGCGTCAGCAGTTCGTGGACTTGACCACCGCGGAGTTCTTCGCGCTCTACATGGCAGTCGAGGGGACCATTCTCTATGCGCTGATCTGCCTCTGGCTGTTCCGGCGGTGGCAGAGGACCGGGTCATTCGTGGACGTGCGCGCATCCGCTTGAGCTAGCTCGCGCAGCGGAGTTTGCGCCCCGAGTGCGAGGAGACCGCGCCGCCGCGGCCGCCAACTGTGAAGGAGTCTCGTGACCACCACGGGACCGAGACTCACTCCGCGAACACGCACTCGATGGTGCCGCCGGCAACGACATCGACGCGTCGCACGAGCTCGCGCCCGTCGCCGAGGTGGAGCACGATCTCAAGTGGACCTGCGGGAAGGTCGCCGTAGGAGTCTCCATCGTCGTCCGCGACGAATCCACCGTCGCCCGCGGCGATGTCGTACAGCTCCACAGGTCGCCACGTCCAATTGGTGCCGGGGACTCGCGCCTCGATCCACCACGATCCAGGCGGGAACTCGACATCGTCGTCGTGCACGCAGATGCGTCCTGATGGACCGAGCTCGACTCGCAACGGCGTCGGCGTGGGCGTCGTCGCGATCAGCAGCGTCCCGAACCCCGGTCGGCTGACGCGCACGCCGACGGGGATCGCGGCGGCGACGCGGATCCGGAACGCACCGTCTGAACGTGATGTAGCGGCGTCGCCGAGTTCGCGGCCGCCGCGATCCAGTAGACGCACGAGCGCCCCGCCGATGGGGGCGCCGTCCGGTCGGATCACGGTCCCCGTCAGCGTGACCGCCGCGGCCAACTCGATCGTGCCGAGATCCACGTCGACTCCCGCGTTGATCGTAAACGTGTCGTAGTGAAGGACATCGTTGATGTCGAAGATGCGGAAGTGCGCGTCTCCCGGTGGCAACGCGGTCATCTCGAAGCGACCGTCCTCATCGAGCGCCACGTCGCCCCACTCCCATTGGTCGGTCCCCGGGACGTAGATCACGGCGACGACGTTCGCGGTGTCCGGAGCAGGTCCGCCCCGGTGGTCCAAGACGCGACCGAATACACGTGCCGCAGGCAGCAGGACGATGGTCTCTTCACGCAATCTCGCGTGGGGCGGATCGAAACGGAGCGTCTTACGCGCGAAGCCGGGAACGACCAGGTCGGAGTAGAACTGCATCGTGGCCGGTAGGTCCCACGTCCCGTCCTCGTTGAGCGGCAGGTCGTTCAGGGGCTCGATGAGCGCGGCGTCGAGACGGACCGGGCGCCCGTTCGCATCGACCGCTCGGAGCGCGAGCCGTCCTGGGGGACCGAGTCGTAGGTCCACGATGGGGAAGGGAGCTGTGGACGTCGGCGTGATGTTCACCTCCACGAAGGCGTCTCGGACCGGCGGCCCCTTGGCGAACGCGGCGACCCGGAGTTGGAGTCCGGGACGCGGCCTAAGACGCACCAAGCGAGTTCCATCGGCGCCGACACGATTGTCGGTGATCTGCTCGTCACCGACCCACACCATGACGTCCGCTCGCGCAGCAGGCGCGCCCTCCTCGTCCACGACCCGGAGTCGGACGAACGACGCGGATCGCTCCGACTTGACGACGATCCGGACTCCCTCGACGACGCCACCCGGCGGTACGTCCACGAACAACGATCCGCTGTGACTCGTACGCCCGTCGACTGCGCTCTTCACGTCCGCACTGATGAACTGACGCCCCGACTCGAAGTCGGAGAGCTCGAAGCGCCCGTCTGCGTCCGTGACCACCCGTCGGACGCGGGCGCCTTCGACCGGCGCATCGCTCGTGTCGACCACGACTCCGCGCACGGTGCCGCTCTTGCGTAGCACGACGCGCACGTCGACGTCTCCGGGCCACACGTCGATGTGCTCCCCGCCGCACAATCCAGGCGCGTCCGCGCTCAGGGAGAGTCCGCCGCGGTACGTCCAATTCCACACGTCGAGTCCGATGAACTCGAACGCCCCGCTTTCGTCTGTCCTGCGCGACTCCTGATCCAGATCCACGTCGATGCCCGAGAGCGGCTCGCCGAGTTCGTCCACCACGATCCCGCGCACGATGCGCCCCTCGTGGAGGACGACGCGGATCGG
This sequence comes from Planctomycetota bacterium, assembly GCA_024280885.1. Lineage (GTDB taxonomy): Bacteria > Planctomycetota > JAJSAM01 > JAJSAM01 > JAJVHW01 > JAJRPF01. Next base: position 80,449 of record JAJRPF010000064.1, read on the forward strand.
ATCTCCGGCTGGGACGTCCTCGGCCGGCGCCGCGTCCTGTGTGTTGAAACCCCGCGCGCGCACACTCGGGAGATCGGTATCCGTCACAGTGAGCGTCACGCGTCCGCGGGCGTCCGTGGTCACGAACCCGTGTGGAAGTGCCGTCTCGGTGGGCCAGATCTCCGCCCCCTCGATCGGCTCACCGGACTCGTCGACAACCAGATATTCGCGCGGGGCCGCGCGGGCCAGCACGACATCGGTCGGACGATCCGTCTTGACCGAGACGGCGTTCGCGGCGTGCCCATCGCACTCGACTCGGATGACCAAGGGCGCCGTTTCCCCGGTATCGATCTCGAAGCTGCCGTCCTCGCCCGTGACCGCCGCCCCGAGGATCGCGTCGGCGACCACGAGCGGCGCGTCCCAGAAGTTCAGACCTCTCTCGCCGTGCTGTCGCAACTCGACATGCGCACCCGACAGCGGCTCCCCGTCCGCGTCGCGCACCGTCCCGCTGACTGCCCAGATCACGTCGGGCTGCTCGGCGACGCCCGCCGGTTGCTCGAGAGAGACGTGCTCGCGGGACCGATCGCGGGATCGTGTGCCAGTCTCTGTCGTCGTGGTGGTCGGGGGCGCGTCGCCGATCGTCGGCTCGTCTCCCGTCCACGCGATCACGCCCCAGGCCAGCAGGCCCACGAGCAACACGGCAGTGAGAAGCCAACGACGCACGACACCAAGTGTAGCCGTTGTGCGCTCCGTGACGATGCCGTTGACCGGCAGGCGCGTCTGGTCGAGAGTGGTGCGTTCGAGCCGACGAAGTGAGCGCGGCACAACGCGGCACGAGTACACCGCGGTAGGAGCGCACTCCGCCGATGACTGCCTTGATCGAGCGGGGCGTGTCAATCCGAGCGCGGCTCGAGCAGATCCCTCAGTCGCGTCATCAAGTCCATGTTCTCGTGCAGGACCGCGATGATGAGCAGCGTTCCTTCTGAGCGCCACTGCGTGAACACGTAGTGGTGCTCGCAGCGCGAACTCTGAAGTTCCGGGCGGTGGGGGAGGGGAGTTGATGTGACGACCTCCCGCCGCGCAAGGCCCCGGAAATGGCGTTCGAGCGCCGCCTCATAGCGGCTGGCCTGCTCGAGTCCCCAGGTCTCGATCGTGTAGACCGCGATCGCCAGCAGGTCGCTCTCGGCTGTTGGAGTGAGCTCGTACTCAGGCATCCGGGCCAGGGCTCACTCGCGTGCGCGCCTGCTGGAAGATGTCTCCGACGGTGCTTGTGCTCGGCCCTGCCGTCGTCGCCTCCTGGATTCGGCGATCGAGAAACGCTTCCAGCTCCACGAGCGCGGAGTCCGCGCTGCGTGCGCCAATCGTGCTGGCCAGGACGAACTCCTTCATGGACTTGCCCTGTAGGGCCGCCAGAGCCTTCAGCCTCCGGTGCTGTTGCGGCGTCACGTCGATTGAAATGCGGCTCATCGTCTGGTCCTCATCTGGCTTCTACATGGGTCGTTGTGGCACATAGCCCACATTCTACCATAAGTGCATGAATGTGGGCGGCGAGTTGCGAGGCGTTTCGTTGCACACGCGCTGAATCGACCTGTTCCGATTCAACGCGCCACCTCCAGACGGAGCGCCATGCCGATCATCGCGGGACGTCTGGCTTCGGGAACTCGTGCTCGTTCATCGGAGCTGTTCGGCCACCGGCGGGCGCACGGCGAATTGCAATTTGTAGACTCGAACCGTGGGGTCTGCGCACACCCGGATGACGTCTTGAACGCGGCGCCACGGCGTGTCTCGGTGAGCCCGGATCAACACGAGGAGTGCACTCGGGGCGTTGGGGCCCTCGCCCTCATGCCTCAAGTCAGCCATCGCTCGGACGTAGCGGCGCAAGTCGCGGAGGTCGTAGGACGTGCCCTTGACGCGGAACGTGTTCGTCGTGGCGCCCGCGTGAAACGGGATGTCGATCTTGACCCGTATGGGCCCCTCGCCGCAGTGGGTCACCGAGTTCCTGGCGACGGGCAGGTCCGTGCTGCGCACGTCGCGCTCACGGGCCGCGACGTCCGGTTGCAAGGCCGTCATCAGGAGAGCGGCGAGGAGCGCCGCGCCACCCAGTGCGCTCGCAGTTGCCGTCGCGCGCGCGGCGTGACCGCCCGTGGCGAGAGCGGGGACACCGAGGATCGGGCGGGGGCGCAGTCTTCTTGCTGCGCGGCGCGTACTCTTCACGATCAGGCCTCCTGCGCACGAAGCGCATCAGGCCCGGGGAGCGATCAGGCACCGTTCAACAGAGCGCGCCGTCGCACGCTCTTCCGCTCACGTACAGGCCGGCAACCTGCTGGAGTGGCGATCACGCGAGTGATCTGGAGTGAGTCGCCCAATTGTATGGCCTGCTGTCATGTCGTGTTGCCGTCCTGAGTCGCCGCCTCGCGGTGTTGGCGGGCGGCTGCTCTCGCGCTCAGTCCTGGTCGAACCCCGGCCAGCCCTCGCGTTTCGCGATGATCTCCAACAGTCGCGACATGACCGGGTTCCCCTCGCTGTTCATCATGAACACGGCGCCGACCCGCTCCGTCTCGTGCGCGATGAGCAGCGACTCGAAGCCCTCGTTGTGACCGCTGTGCGCGAAGTACCGTTCGCCGTGCGGTCGTACCGGGGTCACGCCGAGGCCGTACTCGTCGTCGATTGGCGTCATCATGAGCTGCGCGCTGCGCTGCGTGAGCACGACGCTGGACTCGCCGGCGAGTGCGTCCTGCAGTGCCATCGCGAACTTTGCCAGGTCCTCCGGCGTCGTCCAGAGCGACGCCGCGGCCATCTCCGGGTACGTGTGGAACCCTCCCTCGACGACGTCACCGTCGGAGCGATGCCCGGCACTTGCAGCGCGAAGGCGCACGTTCGGGAGCGGGCACGTGAACGAACTCTGCGACATCGCGATCGGCTCGAGAACGCGCGTGCGCATGAACCCGGCGAAGCGCTCACCCGAGACGTCTACGAGCGCCTGTTGGATGATGCAGTATCCACCGCCCGAGTAGCGGTACGCGCCGCCCGGAACCTTGTCCACAACGACCGCCTCGGAGTTCGTCGGCGGCGACCCGGAGAGCACTTGCACGAGTGTGGGTAGGGCTTCCCCGGCCGCGTAGCCACGGAACCCCGACACGGTCGTCCCCGCCGTATGACTGAGGAGTTGTCGGAGACTGACCGGCTCGCGGCCCGTGAAATGGTTGGTCGGGACCTGCCACGACGTCAAGACGGAGTTGATCGGAGCGTCGAGATCGAGCGACCCGTCCTGCACGGCAGTGAGGACAGCCGCGGCGGTCACCATCTTGCTGATCGATGCCGCCTGGAAGATCGTCGTGGTCGTGACGGGCTCGCGCGTTGCGGCGCTCTTGACGCCATAGGTCTCCAGCTGGATCACGTCGCCGCGAATGATGGCGATGCTCACACCCGGCACGTCGTAGTGAGCCATCAGGGCTTCGATGTCGTGGAACTCGCGCGGACCCATGGACCAGCAGCCAGCCAGCGTCACCGAGGCGACCAACACTGCACCGGCTAGTGCGCCACGCGTTCGGTCCAGAAGCATGTGCTCGTTCCTTCGTGAGATCCGGGATCGATCGCGGCATCGGCCGATCCTCCACGCCATCTTCGGGGCCCGACCACCGACGGCGTAGCTTCCCCGGATGTGACACTGGACGCCGCGAGCGAGCGGTGTCAGCGGATGAGCCTTCGCGAGCGGGCGAGTGGGCGTGGCGGCCGCGGTCGGTCGCGATTGCGGGCGCTGACGATCTGCAACTTGTCGAGGCTGGCGACCCGTACGCGCATCGGTTGGGATCGTCACTAACGCGTTCGCAGCGCCTGGTGTTCAATACCACCGTGTGACGAACACAGGAGAGGAGGGTGCGCATGCTGAACGTGATCGCGACGGTCCTTGCGATGGGTGTCTCGTGGGGAGTCCTGATGCTCTCCATGCATATGCTCGCGCGCTTCGTGAACATCACCATCCCGGAGAACCCGGAGTGGGCGCTGAAGGTGGCCGCGCTTGTCGGGATCGGCGCCGGGTTGGAACTGATCCCGTGGGCCGGTTGGGTGATCAGCGTCGCGACGTACTGGTACCTGATGCGCAAGTGGTTCGATGCCGACCTGTGGGCGATCGTCTACGTCACTCTGATCGGTAACCTACTGACGATCGGCGCTGCGGCTGCCATCACAGCTGGAGCGAAGGCGCTCTGATCGGATCGCGTCCGGCCACCGTTCTCGCGCGTCGTCCGTCTCGTGCCGCATGCGCTGCCGGTCTCCTCCTTCTCACCAATCGACAAGTACGAAGAACGGCGGCGGTTCATTCGAGGCGACGCGGAGGGCGGACTCGGAGCGACTCTTGCGACCGGAGCGGTGGATCGCGGGCCCTTGTCACGACCGGCGAAGCATGCGAGTGCGGATCGCAATGCGCGTTCGATCCCTCGCCTCAGCGGCAGCCGAATGCCGAGTCGCGGTTGAAGTACCACCTCTCGAGACGAACGCACGGGCGATAGACGCCGAGGAGCAGCGGGTTCGCTTGACCAGGCGCGAACATCTGAACACGCGGTCCGGCTCCAACCGGCACTCGCACGATCTCGCCACTTCCTCGCAACGCAACGTATCCGGCGCCGTAGAGGGAGCCGGACACGAGGACTGTCAGAGCCATCCAATGCAGTGCCAGAGCGCGTCCAGGACGGCGCGGTGGTGGATGCGGAAGCGGCACGACTGTCATCGCGTGGAGTGTACGCGAGGCGCTCGCGTGCGACGCTGCGCCATGTCGCGCCAGGATCAACTCGTCGGGTTCGCCGGCGCCCTTGCAGCGGAACGGACAACGATCATGACACCGGGGGCGTGGGCTGTTCGTAGTGCTTCGCCGCGTCCGTCTCAGGGCCCCCGGCGTGCAGCATCTCTCGCCGAGGATCACCCGAGGGGCTACCCGGCCTCAGCGCGAGGGCTGGTAGACTCCCGTCAGGAGGGACCATGCGAAATGCGACGTTGCTACTCGGATCAGTCGCCGTTGCCCTGCTGATCGGCCTTGCCGCCGTCGCGAACGCGACGCAGCGCGAGAGCCTCCTCCAACTCTCGTGGCGAGGCGCCATTCCCAAGACTGGCGATCCACTGCTCGTCTACATCAGCACCACAGAAGAGAGTCGGGACCAGGACCGTTTCGACGATGTCGTCATGGCGAACGAGTCGCTCCTGCTCGCGGCGAAGTTCTTCACGTGTGTGGAGATGTCGGACGACGACGCGCGGAAGCACCCGCTCTTCGCAGAGATCAAGATCAAGGCCCCCGTGATCGTGGCCTTCGACTCGACGAGAGAGAAGCACGCCGTGGCAGGCGGTCGCGCCAGCGCGATGAAGGTCTATGGAGTGCTCTGCAAGGTCGGTCAGATCGACTACGAGACGAGCGTCGCCAAGACGGTTCGCGCCGCGCGAAATCTGCTGGGCAGCTTCGACCGGATCGACGCGGCGCAGGACGCTATCGGCATCAAGCAGACGCGTCTGGACGAGGCGCGCGGTGACGGGAATTCGGCGAAGATCCGCACGCTCCAGAAGGACATCGACAAGGACCAGGCGGCGATCGACGCGCTCGTCGAGAAGACCCAGACCCATTGGAACGAGATCTGGGACCTGAAGCGGAAGAGGCGCGAGAGCGCGGAGGAGAAGGAGGCCGACTGATCCGCCTCGGCGCATTGGGACTGCCGTGGCGCTGGTCGAGTCAGCTCCTGCACCGGCGGCCCGCGTCAGCGAACCTCGGCGCGGCTCTTGAGCATGTCGCCGCGAGAACGAGACGGGCCCCGTGCTCCGGATCGCGCGGGCCGTGGTGCCGAGCACCGTCCAGCGGCCGCCGCCTCAGAGAGGCGCGGCCGCATGGTGGTGCCGCGGCTGGTTATCGGTGGCGTCCTATTGGTTGCGGCCCGCCATGACGCCTCCGTCAACGTCCCAGATCGCACCGGTGACCCAGCTGGCGTCATCGGAGAGCAGGAAGTCGATCGCCGAAGCGACATCGTCCGCTCGTCCGACGCGCCCGATCGGGTGGAAGCTGTTGAAGCCCTGGAGCGTTTCCTCGATCGCGGCGGGCTCGATGAACGATCCGTAGATTGGTGTCACGACGACCGCCGGGGAGACCGCGTTGACGCGGATCCCATCCTCGGCGAGTTCCATGGCGAGATGCTGTGTGAACGCGTGTAGGCCGGCTTTCGCCATCGAATACGCCGACGACGGCGTTGCCTTCACGGCCTGCTTCGCCCACATCGAGCCGATGTTGACGATCGCGCCGCCGCCGTGCGCACGCATGTTGCGGGCGACGGCCTGGGTGATGCGGAACGTCGCGCGGTTCAGGTCGTGGTACGCGTCGTAGTCGTCCTCGGTGTGCTCAAGGAACGGCTTGGGGCTGAACGTGCCCGCCGCGTTCACGAGCGCGTCGTAGCGGGCGCCGTCGGCGTCGATCCGTTTGACCAGAGCTGCGACGTCCGCGGCGTCGCGCAGGTCAGCGCGGATCGGTGTGACGGTGCCGCGGGATGCGAGCTCCTTCGTCGACGCGTCGAGCTTCGTACCATTGCGTCCGACGATGTCGACGGCGTAGCCACGGTCGAGTAACCGCTTGGCCGTCGCCTCGCCCATGCCGCTCGTGCCTCCGACGATCAGGGCCCGCTTCTTGGATGTCGTGGTGGTCATTTCTGGTCTCCTCTGACGATCTCGTCGTCTTGTCTATATCTATGCGTGGATAGGTTCTGGGATGTGGACGACGGGGCACGTGCTCCGTCGTTCGAAAATCAGGACTTGAAGAGTGGCTTCATCGCGCGCTCGACTGCGTTCACCGGCTCGGTCGAGCCGATTGCGCGGGCGTGGATCAGCGCGCCCTGCAGCGCAGACACCAGCATCGAGGCAAGTGTTCTCGCACCGCCGCCCGATGGGATCTCGCCCGCCCGCCGACCTGCGGAGATCGTCTGCTCCAGCCAGGCAATGCTGCGATCCAGATACGCGTGGACCTGCGGGCGGAGCGCATCCGGCAGAGTGCCGATATCGGCCGCCATCGCGCCGCAGAGACAGATGCGATCGCCCGTCGCAGCAGTCTCGCGGTAGAGGTCCACGAAACGCGCCAACCGCTTGCGAGCGGTGCGCGACTCGCGGTCGATCTCGGCCAACGCCTCGTCCAGTTGTTCCGAGTAACGCGTCAAGAGCGCGCTCGCCAGATCGGCCTTGGTGGGGAAGTGGTAGTGGATGCTGGCCGTCTTGATGCCGACGACGTCCGCGAGATCGCGGTAGCTGAATGCATTGAAGCCGCGACGCTGTACGAGAGAAGCGGCGACGTCCAGAAGTCGCTCGGCGGTGTTCGCGGATGTCATGAAGGCAACCTATGCATAGGTAGGTTAGCAGTCAAGGACTAAGTTCGGCTCCCGCGCAGATCCCATCCGCGAGCCCGTTCGACGGGGCACGGGAATGCCAACGTCACGGGGGTCCGGTCGGCTACTCGGACGAGCGCGTGTTGGGTTCGACGTCTTCACCCGTCCTGCTCGCGTCCGCTTCGGCGGATACCACGCGTGCCCGCTCAAGTCGCAGCACCGTCGGCGCCTCCGCGGAACCCCGACCGTCCACGTCGACCGAGGCGGTCTGCAGCAGGGGATGCTCGGCCCGAATTGTGACCGGCACGGAGCCCGGAATGCGGACCGCGAAGCGCCCGTCGGGTCGGACGCGGTCCTGACCGTACTCTCGTCGCCGAATGGGACGATCGATCCGCTCGCCATGAACGCTGAGCACGACATCGTCAGCCGCGATGCCGTCAGGGAACTCGACGATCCCGCGCAGCCACGTCGCACGCGACAGGTCGAGAACGCCAAGGTCCGTCGTGGCCCCGGCGGCGGCCTCGACCGCGATCGTCACGAGGCCGGACTCCGTATCCTTCAGTCGATACCGGCCGGGCAGAAGGCCGACGATCGAGACGCGTCCCGCCGGGCCGAGATGCAGCGCGCGGCCCGGCGCAGCCGGTTGCCAGATCCTGCCCGATGGGCCCAACGTCTCGAGCGAGATCGTCATGTTGCCATCGGTCGGCGAGAGCACGCGCCCGGTCACGTGCGCGCCCGATGTCAGGTCCACGCCGATTCGCTTCGCCGGTGCAGGAGGGAGCGTGAACGTCGCGGGCGTGTACCCACGGGCCAGCAGGTGGACCGTCATGTCGGCGTCGGGACTCGGAGGTCGGGCGACGATGTCGAGCGTTCCGTTCATGGGGTCCTCGGCAATGATGTGGATCCAGGCCTGTCCGAAGCGGATCTCACTCGGCAGACCGGGAACGCCGTCGAGTCGGATCTGCAGCGTCGTCGTGCGACTCGGCGGTACGACGACCGTCGCGCTCCCATTGTGTGTTCTGAGATCTGCCGTGCCGACGTCAAGAGCGGCCGGCGCATCCCCGAGGAGCAAGATGTCGTAGACCTCCGGCGGAAGAGAGCCCAGGCGCGCTACGCCCTCGTTGTCGGTCACGGCGATCGCCGGAAGTCGCGGTCCCCATCGGCCCTGATCGAGATGGCGCCTGAGCGCGACGCGCTCTCCTGCGAGCGGGGCGCCACGCATCGAGACGACGCGTACGTCCAGTTGCCGCGTCGGGTGGAATTGAACGGTGCCCGTCGCGCCGCCCTTGCGCGTGACGTCGAGCGCTGCGATCGCGTCGCCATGAAGCACGAACACGTGCGCGGAACCGCTCGTGCCGAGCCCCTCCAGAACGACGTGGCCGTTCTGCACCGTGGCCTTCGCAGATGCCGGAAGCGGAGCCTGCGCTCGTGCGGGAAGCAGCCGGAGTGCGGTGCCGTGTTCGGGTGAACGAGTCTCTCCGGGGAGGATGCGCCAGCGGTGGCTTGCAGCGTCCGGGACGTCGATCGACGCGTGGGTCACGTCGCGCGGCAACAATGCCATTGGCAGCGTCCACGAGTGTTCGCCTACAGCTGGCTTCCGCAAGTGCACGGTCACGCTCACGGTGGAACTGAGCCCCGCGATGACGGTGCGACCGTCGTCATCGGTCGGGGGGATTGCGAGCGGAGGCACGACGGGAAGTCGGAAGTTGTCCCTGCCCGTGGACAGGACATACTCGACGTGAAGATCGGCTCCGACAACCGGGCGCCCATCCGGTTGTTGCGTGACGTTGACGCGGATGTCTCGGCGCGACAGGGTCACGTCAAGGGACGCCGGAGCCAGCCCGACCCCGACGGCTGCCACGGCGCGCCCGCCGACGCTGTCGTACGCCTGCACGATGTAGTCGCCGAGTGGCAGCGACTCGATCGAGACCTCACCGTCGGCATTCGCGAACTGGCGCAGTACGACGGTCGTGAGGATGTGCAGCGGTTCGTGTCTTCCCTGGGCGAGGAGCGCGACGGTTGCTCCCGGGACCGGGCGTGCATCGGCGAACACGCGGATGCGGAGCCGCGAAACGGGCTCAAGAATGATCGTCCCGATGTCCAGCTGCTCAGAGTCGGGCGGTGGCGCCGTGACGAGGGCGCCCGTTCCGCCCACGTGTGTTACGTGGATCGCGATGCGGTCGTCCGGGCCGAGGCTCTCGGGGAACTGCGCAACCAGCGTGAACCGCCCGTCTGTGTCCGTGTTCGTCGTCTGCATGTCGTCCCCCGCGGAGGACACGGACACAACGGCTCCGCTGACGGGGTGGCGCCCATCGCCGACGACACGGCCCACAATCTGTATGCCGCCAGGGAGTTCGGTCGTGGGCGTGTCTCTCGCAACGGCGGTCGAGTCGACGGCCAAAGGCGACCGCGCCCGAGTCGCCGATTCGTGCTCCCGTACCGCCTCGTCTGCCGGCTCTTCCGCGACCGTCAACACGTCCGCGCGCTTGCGTGCGGGATCGTCGTCGGTCCTCCACGCGATCGCTCCAATGGCGACGGCGATGGCAACCGTGGCAAGCACCAACATGTTCTTCGTTGCGGACAAGGCGAGCACTCCTGCTGTGACCGCGCTCGGAGCCGCGGACCCGGATCGGGTGCCACTCGAGCGCGTCGGTGTGTGATCTCGAGCATCGGGCGATCGATGGGCCGCGTCGCCGAGGAACGCCCGCGCCCACGTTCGTCGCCAGCGTGGCTCCGCCGCGTCGAGTTCGGATCGGAGAATGGCGATCCCTCGGTGGATGCGTGTCCGCACGGTCGCGGGCGGTGTCCCGTCGAGGTGCGCGATCTCGTGCGCGGGGAGACCGTCGAGAAAGTGCAGGAGGAGCGTGCGCCGATAGGGCTCCGGCATTCCCAATAGGTGTCGCACGGCCTGGGCGGCCAACTCGCCGCGGGCGACCAACTCGTCAGTTGGGGGTGCCGACCCGCGCCCCGAGGCAGCCGTCTCCCACCGGCGGCGCCGCACCGAACTCCGCAGGGCTTGTCGCGCCACGTTGCGCGCCACTCCGAGAATCCATGGCGTTCGTCGTCGTATGGGGACGCCGTCCGCTGTCCACGCACGAGTCAGCGTCTCCTGCGTGACGTCCTCGGCCAGATGCTCGTCGCCGACGAGCCGGAGGGCCAGGGCCCGGATGGCGGTCGTGTGCCGAAGCAGCTCGGTAGGCGTCCAATGCGTTTCGTCGGTCATCTCGGTCATAGGTTCCCGCTCGCGATGCCGGCGTTTCACTCATTCCTGTTCGCGCCGAGATTCGTCCAGCGTCACGTCGTGTGGCTTGCGACGGAGGCGGATCATCAGCACGAAGGTCAACGTGCGTGACGGCGAGAGGTTCGACGCCCCGCGGGGACTGTCTCGCGCTGGGACGGGCGCGTAGAGTGGCGGGGGCGGGGAGGTGTTCGATGTTCGATCGCCAGACCGTGCCAGGATCAACTCGTCGGGTTGGACGCTCCACTTCTTGCCAGGCTCGTCGGTTCTCTCAGTGAATCGCTCGATGCAGCCTTCGACCGTCTCATGCGGCCTCGCGCGCGCCGCACAGCGCTCGAACGCAAGAGCAAGCAGACCGCGCGGCACGAGAAAGTGAGTGACGAGATGGCGACGAGCATGAACCCAATGTTGCGTCGCGTCCTCTGGGCGGAGACGTCGGACACGCACTTCCCTTACACCGCTCAGGTGGGCGGGGAGCGATGGACGCTGCGGATCAATGACTTCCCAGACGAGCCGCTCTACACGCTGTTCGTTGGTCAGCGTCCTCTCCAGGACATCGAGGAGTGGCCCTCGACCTGGGTGCGACCCACTGGCAGTACCACTCCGGATGGTGCACACCGCGGACCGCTGTCGCCTCCGCAGTGAACGCGACACCTGTACCGCTTCCAAGTACGGACTTCTGAAGATCGAGTCGTCTGCATCCGGCGCCCGCCACCTCAGCGCGCGCGACGAGGTGTACGGTCAGATCGCCTTGTGGCTCCCGAACTCCAGGTCGAAATCACGGCGCCAGGCTCGTATTCTTCGTTCGAACGCTACGCCGAGTGCCAGACTCGCTTCCACCGTCGGCGGGAAGTGGTGGTCACTTTTCAGTCTGCCGCCAACTCTCCAGGTACCCCCGCGCTCCGTGCGTCCACAGCATGGTCTCTTCGGGCGGACGTTCTACCGCTCGAACGCGGCGTGAACGGATCCCAGCGTGAAGGTGGCCGAGATCTCCCCACCTCCAGCGTCGTTCCCGAGGACGATCTCGACGGACCCCGGCGCGAGCCATGTGTAGTCGTGCACTGCAGTCGGACCGTAGTAGTCGCGCCACGTCGTAGGCACGTAGCCGGTGGTGGAGCGCCGAGTCGGTCTCAGAACCAGATCCCCGCGGCGGCCGTACAGGAGTTCGAACTGTCCTGGGACCCCTTCGTGGTCGTCCAACTGGGCGATCGGGTTCAACTTGAAGAACTGCCCCAGGGCCAAGGCGCCCGCGGCGAACGACGCGCCTCCCAGCACGAAGGCTGCGAGGACGACCACACTCCAGAGCTTCGTTGACCTGCGCATGACTGTCTCCAGGCGGCTCCGTCCGTTCGCTGCCACTGCATCGTACATGCCGTTCCGGCCCCGCGGCCAAGGACCGGACTTGCTGACGCGGTCGTGCGTGAACGATTCGAAGTACCGAGACGGGCTCGTTCTCCTCGCCCCGCCCCCGGCCCCGCTCTCATGTCATCGCGCGAAACCGGAAGGGAGCGTGGGCCCCTAGTTTCCCGCCCCGAGCGCGAGCGCCATCACCGTGGCCTGCCGCCGTTCGGTGACCGTCTCCGCGTTGCGCACGGCCGGTCGCTACGCGGTGGACACGAGTCGATCCGGAGCGTTCTCGGCCAACCAGCAGTGCAGCGTTCGGATCGCACCCGTCGCGTGCTCGCCCCAGTGGCTCTGCAGGCCGAACGTCCACTCCCACACCGCCGCCGCGTGCTGGCCTGACTCGTACATCCGCAACCCGTACATGACATCTCGATAGATGTCGGCGATGTCGTCGGAGACGCTGCCGACGACCGGCTCCTCAGGCGGCATCGAGAGCGGGTCGAAGATCTGGCCGTAGGTGTTCACGGGTAACCGGCACGCCGCATCGAGCACCGTCCGCCACTCGTCGTCCTCGACGTGACGTGCATCTGGTTCGTGAGCGGTGTCTCCGGACTCCGCTTGCGGCAATTCGAGGGCGGCGAGGTAGAGCCGTGTGACTCGGAGCAGCGCGTTCCGGGCGGCCTCCGCCCCGGTGTCCGTTCCGTGTGACGCCCATTCGCAGAATTCGGAAGCCTCGGCTGCAAATCGTTCGACCCCGTGCATGTCCATTCTCCCTCATCGCCCGTCTCGTCTCGATCGGGAGGCGTCGATGTGTGTGCCTCCGATCCCATCCGTGCTCAGGCGGCTTCGCGCTCCTCGCTCTCCGGCGGGACGCGCATCCCGGAGATCAGCGTGAGCGAGGCGACGAGATAGAACGTCAGCGGCACGATCGAAATCCAGAGCGGGAGCCCGCCTGCCGCCCGTCCGCTCTCTCCGGCGTCTGGTCCTCTGAGCAACGCCCAGGCCGACGTCAGGGCGACGTACGCAGCAACGCAACCCGCCACGATGCAGATTGAGCGCGGCACGCCGCGCAGCGCTCTGGACCAATCCAATCCGAACAGCGGCTTCCCGGACGGGTCTCGGTTGAGGCGCTGCATCTCGAGGATCGCCGCGAACCAGACCACGAAGACTCCAGGGGTCAGCGCGATCGACAGGAGTCCCCAGAGGGGCGTGGCGAAGATCGCCAGCGTGTGGAGGATCAGCGCCGCGACGGAGCCGGCGACCGCGACGCCGACGAGGACCGGGAGGAACGGGCGGAACCGCCCGAGCGTCAGGTTGCGATGCCGCCAGTTCGCCATGCTGTATTGTCCTCGCGTCTCGCCGCGCCCGTCCGTCGCGACAGGCACGATGCCACGAGAGTGCCGAATCCGGGCCACACACTTCCCCGTCACCACCGAGAACATGTCGACGACCTGCTTCTCTCGCTCGAAGCGCATCCGGTCTCTTCCGATCGTCCACTTCGAGCGCCATCACCGTGTCCGCGCATTGCTACGTCGTCGCCAACGGCCGGGCTCGCCCGGAAAACCGGCGAGTACTGACACCGGGGACGGCCGTCAGGGCGTCGATCCGGAGCACACGTGGGCGCGTCCGTCCATTCACCGGCTCAATTGTCGCTGAGCGCCTTGCCCATGCATCCGCGTTGCGGTCCGGTACGCTGCCGTGAGAGCATGACGCGCATGTCACGCTCTCCTTTCACGGCGGCCCGCGCGCGCCGTGCGCTGCTCTGCACACTTCTCGCCATTGTCGCGGCCGTCGCCGTCGGCTCGCTGGCGCTGCCTGCCATCGCGCAGGACGACCCCGCCCCCGAGCCTCCGGTACTCCCGGAGGTGGTTGTCGACGAGCAAGCTGAAGAGAAGGCGGAACTCGTCGCGAAGGGCGCGGAGTACGCCCAACAACTCACGCTGCTGCACGAACGTTCGGAGTCGTTCAAGACGCGCGCCCGTTCTGCGAAGGGGGACGAGTTACTGATCCTCAGCCAGCGTGCCGCCGACACGAGACTGGAGTACGCGGACGTCTTTTCCGATCTGGTCGAGAACGTGCTCGCACAGGAGGCCCTGGGGCTCGCGGCACCCGAACTCCGCGCAAAGATCGAGTCCGACTTGGCGCGCCTTCCTGCGCAGATCGGTGCTTACATCGAGCAGGCGGTCGTTCGGCTCCAGGCGCTGCGCGCTGAACGGGCAGCGCTCCCGATCGCTGAGCAGTCGGCCGTCCAGCACCGTGTCGCTCGCGTCGCGGAGTGGCTGACCGACCTCCTCCGCGCGTACACGCATCTCGTGGACACGGCGAGTGCCGCGGGCCTCGACAACGCGGATCTGCGCAGCGATGCGCTGCGGCGCAACCAGGAGATTGCGGAGGGCATCTCAGGCCACCTGACGCTGGTCGCCAGCGCGCGGAGCAATGCGATAGGGCGACTTGAGGATGCCCCGGACGACGCGGACGTCCAGCAGGAGATCGCGTTCTTGGATCTTCGCCGAACTCAGTTGGCGCACAGCCTCACCGTCGTCGCCGATCTGATCGACACGCTCGATGGAGACTCGAGCGAGTTCCGGCAAGTGCTGATCCAGGCCACCGGCACTCTCACGACCGCGGTCTTCGACAAGGAAGTGCTGGGCGGCCTGCTCGACGAGTGGTGGAAGGAGAGTCGCGAGTGGGCCCGCATGAACGCGCCGATCATGGCGTTCCGCGCCATCGTCTTCGTGTTGATCCTCTGCGCGTTCCGTCTACTGGCAGCGATCGTCCGACGGATACTGGTTCGACGTCTCATGCGCGATGAGGGCGAGAAGTCATCGCTCATGCTCCAGATGGCCGAGGCACTGACGGTGCGCACGGTCATGTTGGTGGGGTTCCTGATCGGCCTCTCGCAGTTGGGAGTCGAACTCGGACCGTTGCTGGCAGGGCTCGGGATCGCCGGCTTCATCGTGGGCTTCGCGCTGCAGGACTCGCTGTCGAATTTCGCCGCCGGGGTGATGATCCTCGTCTACAGCCCCTTCGATGTCGGAGACATGATCGAAGCCGCCGGAGTCAAGGGCTCGGTGAACCGCATGAGTCTTGTTTCGACGACGATCTTGACGATCGACAACCAGACGCTGATCGTCCCGAACTCCAAGATCTGGGGCAACGTGATCCGCAACGTGACGCGACAGTCGCAGCGGCGCATCGACCTGAAGTTCCGGATCGCCTACACCGAAGACTTGGAGCGCGTCGAGCGGATCTTCCAGGAGATTGTGGAAGCCCACCCGAAGACGCTGAACGACCCCGCGCCGCGCGTGAACCTGCACGAGATGGGCGAGTACGCGATGGAGATCATCGTGCGCCCGTGGGTCGCAACCAGCGACTACTGGACCGTCTACTGGGAGTTGATGCGCACGATCAAACTGCGGTTGGACGCCGAGGGCATCGCAATCCCACTTCCCGGACGCGAGGTCCACTTGCGAGGTGAGAAGACGACGATCCCTCACTCGCCGGATCGCACCGCCATATGAGCGAGCGCCCGCGGGTTCGTCCGGCGGAGCCTTTGCTGCTGCAGCCTCTCAGTCGTCTTCGTTGATGCCGGCGTTCTCGTCGGCGGCAGGCAAGCGAGCACCCGCCGGTCGGGCGGGGCTGCGCTCTTGCAGGCGAAGATCGCCCTTCTCGGCATCTTCGAAGTGGGGGTCGATCCCGTAACGGCCGTTCACCTCTGGCGTCGGAAGCGCACGCTTCACCTGCACGCTGGCGGCGGGCTGATCGATGGCGAACCAGACGTTGTCCGCGAAGACGAACGACTTGGGATCGGTGCCCTCCCCGACGTTGACAGCGGACTTGAGTTCGTCCGTGCGATAGGCGATGACGTTGTCGGTGAAGCGCCCGTTCCGGCTCGGTACGAATTCGGAGCCGCGCGTCTCCTGGAGAATGCGGAGAGCCCATCGTCGCGGGCGGTAGATCGTGTTGTGCCGCACGATCGCGCCGTCGACTCCGACGAATGCGATCGGCGCGCCCGAACCGATGAACGTGCAGTCTTCGACGGTGATGTCCTTCGCCTCGAACCCCTCGGGGCGAGGACGAAAGTACGCGAGGCCGGTACTGCCGCCGATGTTGACGCTGCGGTGTCCGGAGTTTTCGAAGCGACAGCGCCGCACGACGATGTCGCGCGATCCGCCCTTCATCTGGATGCCGCTCGATCCGCGACCGCCCTCGTGTCGGAGAACACTGCCCACGATCACGCCGTCGCGACAGCCGACCATATCGATCCCCGAGCCGCCAGTTCCCCAGCGCTCGACTACGCAGTCCTCGACCCGGAACTCCGTGAGCCCCGAGAGTTTGATGCCGTCGTGGTTGCCCTCCGGGCCGATGTCTTGGACCGTGACTCGACGCAGCGTGATCCCGCGCGCCGGCGTCTCGAAGCTCCCGCCGTCATCGATGTTGAGACCGTTTGCCGTACTCCCGCGAAAGGAGAGATCGCACAACTCGACGAACATCGGATCGACGAGTTGAAGCCCTGTCGTCCCGCCCTCGAAGAGTGGTGGACGCTGCGGGTCAGCGGCTGCGATGACGATCGGCGCGCTGGCCGAACCGTGGAGGTTGCGGAATGCCAACCCGCCTCGGTACGTCCCGGGCTCGATGAGGATCGTTGTGCCGGGCCGGGCTGCAGCAACGGCGTCGATGAGCGCGGCGCGGTCACGCACACGAATCTCGCGCTCCGCGGCCGACGCGCACGGCACGGCCAACAGAGCAACGAGCGGTGCGAGAACGAGCGTTACATGGACGAGACGCACTCGCCCGGGACGAAGTTTAGTTATTCGCAGACCCACGAGCGCGCTCCTCTCGTGACAGGTTGATGGAACCTGAGCGGTTGGATCAGAGTGTCGCTCATGGTCCCAGACCGCGGCCCACAACGCGCGCTCCGATCACTCGGTGCGCGTCGCGGGCCCGCGGAAGCTCGCCGACCCATTGCGCGAGGGCGATCTCGACATTTCGAAGGTCTCGGTCCGCCGAGGCCGGGCAGTGGGTATACTCTCGGCTCGTTCGCTCGACAGAAGGAGATCTCGCATGACCAAGATCAGGTATCAGATCGGAGCACTCGCGGTGCTGGCGGTTGCTCTCGGCATCTCCACGCCGACCGACGTCGCCCGAGCCGACGACCCCAAGTCAGCCGAGTCCGCGAAGGCGGGCGAAGCCGAGGCCAAGGATTGGTCCGAGCACCTGGGGGACATCCCCTTCATCGTCGGGCGCGCGGCTGGCGACGCCGAAGCGGAGTTTACAGGCAAGCCGCCGATGTACTTTTTCACCACGACGTGGTGAGGATATTGCAAGAAGTTGGCCGGTTCGGCCTTCAAGAACGAGGAAGTCGTCGCCGCCGTCACGGACCGGTTCACGCCAGTTCTGATTGACGCCGACGTGGACAAGAAGTCGCCCGCCGAGTTCGGTGCGACCGGCTGGCCCACGGTCGTCTTCACCGACCGCAAGGGCGGCGCGATCAAGAAGTCGGTGGGTGCCGTTCCGGTGAACAAGTTCCTGTCCACTGCGGAAGACGCGGGGAAGGACGCCGGGAAGCCGAAGCCGTCGAAGGACTTCAAGGTTCTCACCGCGGCGCAGGAAGACCTCGACAAGGCGATGGCGAAGTCGAAGACCAAGAAGGCGCTGACCGCGATCGCGAAGATCGAGAAGGTGGGCCGCAAGGGACGCATCCTGGACGCGGCCACCGAGGCCAAGGAGAAGCTCACGGTCGACGGCAAGGCCGCGGTGGAAGCCGCCCTGGCCAACGCCGACGCGCATCCGGAGAAGTCGCTGAAGACCCTGAAGGCGCTGCTCCGCAACTACAAGCGTCTCGACGCGGTGACCGACGCAGCGAAGGTCGCGATCAAGACCGTGGAGGCGAAGCTCCCCGCGGAGAAGTGAGTTCGCGATAGCGACGACCGGAGGGTGAGCTGCGTGTCGGCCGTCAGACGGGGAGCGCGCGACGTCCGCGGCGCAGCTTCCCGTCTTCCATCTCGAGCGAACGGTCGAACACATCCAGTGCGCGGTGGTCGTGCGTGACCACGAGGACCGCTGCGTTCTGCTCATGAGCGACCTTGCGGAAGAGTTCCATCACCTGTCGGCCGCGCACGCTGTCGAGGGCTGCTGTCGGCTCATCTGCCAGGATGAGACTCGGTTCGTTTGCGAGCGCGCGAGCGACGGCGACCCGTTGCTGCTCCCCTCCTGAGAGCTTTGTCGGTAGGTGGTCGGCGCGTTCGGCAACGCCGAGGTAGTCGAGTAACTCCATCGCACGGGCGCGCGCGGCACGCGATGGGACGTCGTTGATCTCCATGGCAAGTTGCACGTTTTCGACCGCCGTCAGGAATGGCATCAGATTGGCGTTCTGGAACACGAAACCCAGGTGCTCTCTTCTGAAGCGTTGAATACGCACCTGGAACTGGCCGTCCGCGAAGACCACCTGATCGCCAATCGCAATCCGACCGGTTGACGGGGGCACGATCAAGCCGAGCAGCGCCAGGAGTGTGGACTTACCCGCTCCGCTCGGCCCCAGGAGCGCGACGATCTCGCCGCGAGCAACGTTCACGGACGCTTCGCAGACCGCCCGGACTTCGGTGTGCCCGTCACCGTACGTCTTCGTCAAGCCAGTGGCTGCCACGGCCGGGAATTCGTCAGGAGCTGCGTTCGCGAGAGCGGCCGGCGCAGAGGGAGTGTCGGTCACGACAGCACCTCGTTCGGCTCGACGCCGAGCGCCTTGCGGATACCCAGCACGCTGGCCGCGAGTGAGATACCGAGGACGATCACCGCCAGCCGCGCAACGTCTTCGTCGAGCACGACGACGCGGCGCGGGAAGTGGGGAAAGATCCATCGACCGAGAGCGTATGCCAGGCCGAGTCCGAGCCCACCCAAGAGCACGGCCTGCTGCATGATCAGCGCGAGGATCACCGTGGTCCGCGCGCCCATCAACTTGAGCATGGCGATGTCGTGGATCTTGTCGAGCGTCAAGGTGTAGAGGATCAACGCCATGATCACACCCGCAACCACGAGCAGAAGAACGGCGAAGAGTCCGATCTGACGGCGCGCGCGATCCACGCTTCCGTGCAGAAGGAGATCGCGCTGTTCATTGTGGCTGTAGACCGAGACGTCTGGCCATGCGGCGATCCGAGAGCCGACAACCATCGGATCGTAGCCCGGAGCCACGTTCACGAGAACGGCGCTCACCATCGCGGTTCCGAGTGCGGGGATCGCTCCCGCTGGCTGGACCGCGCGATCCCCGACCTGCGGCTGCGTTCGATGCAGGTCAATGTTCTCCAGTCGCGCGAGTCGCGCTATCCGTTCGACGCGGATCGCCTCGCCGGGTTGGTCGAACTGGATGGCGAGGGCGTCGGCGACGGAGACGAATGCCATCGGGTCGCCCGACGAAGACGTCATCAGTTGCGTGAGACCGACAACTGTGTAGATGTCCTTACCGAGTGGCACGCGTTCCCCCGGCTTGAGCCCTGACGACGCATCGGCGATCATCTCGTAGTGGCCCTGACGCAGCGCACGTCCCGAGACGATCGGTAGCCACGCCCCGCGATCGGTCGGCCACGAGAGTCCCTGGATCATCACCCGCAGGGGTCTTCCGTCGTACTCGCGCTGGATCGTGTGTGAGACGAAGCTCCGAGCGTGGATCACACCCGGAACTGTCAGCGCGCGGTCCTCGATCGAGCGCGGCAAACGCGAGATCTCAGCGAACGGGCCGCGCGTGCCACTTTGCACGATCCAGAGATCGGCGCCGCTGCGGTCCACCAGGAGCGTGGCCTCCTCGACGAGTCCCCGGTAGATCCCGGCCATCCCCATGACCACCATCAGCAACATACCGATACCGGTTCCGGTGAGGACGAATCGGCCGAGGCCGTGGCGGATGTCCTTGAGAGCCAGGTTCATGGCTGCGCGCGGCGGAGTTGCCGTCCTTCACGCGGAGTCGTTGAGCCGTCGGCGATGAGGATGACCGATTCTCCTGCGACCACGCCGCGGATCACTTCCACGGTGTCGGCGCCGCGAAGACCGAGAACGACGTCTTTCCAGCGCGCGACGCCAGCGTCATCGACGAGGACGCGGGGCACGCCCTTCTGCCACACGATCAACTGTTGCGGGAGAACCAGAACGTCCTCGCGCCGTTCGGTCTCGACGTAGATCTCGGCGCGCTGTCCGATCGCCCACGTCGCCGGGAGTTCACTCAGAGCGACGTCGATGAGGAGTTCCCGCGTCTCCGCGTCGGTCTGTGGTGCGAGCCGCACGACCGTGCCGACGATTGACGTGTCGGGTGCCGACCGGAAGACGATTCGCGCCGGTTGCCCGGGGGCCAGTCGGCCCAGCGCCGTCTCATCGACCCACGCCGAGATCCACAGCTCCTCCGTGGAGACGACGTCGATGATCGTGCCACCGGGAACCACGACGTCACCTGGCTCGCGATCGCGTTTCACGACAAGTGCGTCGAAGGGGGCGACGATCCGTGTGTCCGCGAGTCGCTCTTGGTCGTAGCGGAGGCCCTCTGTCGCTTTCACTACCACATGCTCGCTCTCGACCTTGGCGAGTTGCGCGAGTCGGAGGTCGGCTTCGGCCAGATCCCGCTGCTGCGCAGCCAGATCCAACTCATCCGAACTGAGCACCTGTTGCGCGGCCAGCGGCTCGACGCGCATGAACGATGTACGAGCGTGTACCGCGTTCGCCTCTGCGCGGACGATGGCTGCTGCGGCGACCTCGACGCCCGCTCGAGCGACGGCCAACTCCGCCTTGGCGATCTCCACGCGCTGGCGCAGATCTCCGTCGTAGAGGGTCGCCACGAGTTGTCCACCGGTGACGCGGTCTCCCTGGTCGACAAGAACGGTTGCGAGTCGTCCCGTGATCCGTGGCCCGACTGCTGCGCGCACGTGCGCTTCGAGCGATCCGGTGCCCATGACCTCGTCGATGATCGTGCCCGTCTCGACCTGATGGACGTCCACTCGCACCGGCGCGAAGCGCAGCCACCAGACGCCGGACGCCGCAATCGCCGCAATGAGCGCGACCTTCAAGCCACCCCAGATCAGTCGTCGTACGCGCCTTCCCATGACCTCACCGCCCGCCGATTCGGGTGCGTGGCCGAGCTGCGCAAGCTGCGGTCGGTCTCATCTGCTCGACTCCTGCGCCGTCGTGCGAAGGAAGCTCTCCAGTGCGTGCCAGACTTGGTCCGCCGACGCGCTCGACAGCGGGTCCTCGTTGTGGACGCCGTGTGCCGCGTTGGTCGCTGCTCCGCGGACCACTCCGATGACCATCCAGACCAGCAGCGTCAGTGGCGTGCCGCTTGTGATCTGTCCTCGCTGTTGCGCCTGCTCCAGGCAATCACGGATGAACGCCATGGAGCGTTGAACGAGTCGTTCGACGCGCGCCGCGCCGGCCGGGCCGGCGGCTTCTGCCAGACGTTCGTTGAAGGCGAGACGCAGCAGCAGGGGGTTCTTGCGCACGAGCGTCAGGCGATTCACGACGAACACTCCGAGGCGCTCCAGCGGTTCATCGATCGGCGGCGGGAACGTCGCATCGAGTGTGCTCTCGAAGAGATCGATCGCAGCGCTGACGATCGCTTCCTTGTTCTTGAAGTGACGGAAGATCGTCCCATCCGCGATGCCGACTTCGTCGGCGAGGGCTGCGGTGGTCAGACGCCGCACCCCCTGCGTGGAGATGATCCGAAGGGCGGCGACGGCGATTTGCCGCTGGCGCTCGGCTGTGGGGAGGCGGGCCGGGGACTTCATGCCGCCCAGAGTAGCAAGCAAGTACTTGCTTGCATAAAAATCCGCGGGTTCGGGCACAAGACCAGTTGCTCTGGACTATGCGGACTCGAGTCGCGCCGGGCCGAGATCGTGCGTTGCCATGCGACGTCGCCAGAGGGCCGCGATCGTGATCGCGAGGGGGACGAGCGCGGCCGCAACGAGGCCGGATTTGGAGGTCACGACAGCCGCGGTCGCCAAGGCCGCAGTCGCACTTGCTGCGCTGATCATGAGCGTCGTCCAGGAACGCACACGCATGGGCGCGATGACGTACATCGTGGGGGCTGGCACGTACCCAGGCGATCTGCCGAGCATGCGCCATGCGATGGCACTGAGGCCTTCGAGCACCGCAAGGGCGGCGCCAGCGATGGCAACTGCGCCGACGATACGCAGGCCATCGGACGCGTGACCTGCCAGCGCGAACGCGATCATGATCAAGACGCACAGCACGCCCGACGCAGCGAAGGGCAGCGCTATGCGGAGGAACCACATACCGCGATCCGAGGAAGACGGTCGCGGAGTTCTCCCCGCGCGGGCCTCGATTGCGGAACTGATCCACCCCAGCGCGTAGTAGGCCATGAAGAGCGTGGCGCCGAGCGCGGCCATCGCGTCGTCGTCGACCACGAGACTCGTGGCAATCAGGGTTGGCCCCGCTCCGAGCGCCGCCAACGCAGCGCTCCCGCAACGCCACTCTGCGACGGTCATCATCGAGACCTCGGGCGGGATGGATCCGGCGGGTGTCGACGCGTCACTCACGGACACACTCTACACGAGAGGCGGCTACACGAGAGGCGGCTAACGTGATGACGGCTGGGCCCGTGAGCGACCGATCGAAACTCGGACACCAACCGTGCCGGGCAAGTGGTCGCAATCGAGCACCGCGAGCCGCAGCGTCAGTGTGGCGACGTGGACCGTCTAGACCAGCGTCCGGGAGTCAGCTCTTGAACGCCTTGCCCATCGCAACCAGATAGGCAGCGTATCCGGTGAGCGGGAGGATGATCGTAATGATGCTCGGGATCGTTGCCATCACGATCGGTCGCGCGAACTCCAGGTGAAGGACGCCGTAGACGAGGAGCTTGAGCCTTGAGATCACGATGGCGGTCGCGACGACGCAGATGGACAGAGCGGCCAATTCGCCTCCCATCTATTCACTGCGCCAGTCGACGATCCAGTTCGTCCAGACGAGGAGCGCGATGAGAGCCGCCGCGCCGACGAAGTTGGCGACGAGTACTCGCGAGAAGCCGACCTCCGACGTTTGGCGGAAGACGTCAACGCATGTGCTCAGTGCCGTCCATAGGAACGCAACCGCGCAGGCGACGATGAGTGCGATCGCAGTCTCGCCCATGAAGATGCCGAAGTCGGACTGGAAGTCGCCACGCAGCGAGGCGACGAGAGTGAACGCGCCAACGCCCAAGCAGAACAGACCGAGTGAGATGTCGACCGTTGACATGTCCATGCACTCCTGTTGAACGCGAGTCCGCCTGAGCGCACAACCCAAGGTCGACATGTCGTGGCTCGACACGACCTCGACCGACCCTCGTCCTGTGTCCGCTTGGCGTGTGCGCTTTCGCGCTGGCGAGGAAGGCCTCCGCACTGGTCCTGAAGCTCACCG
>JAJRPF010000065.1 GCA_024280885.1 Planctomycetota bacterium
ATCGGGGACCGGGAGGGCGAGGCCCGCGCCACGGGGAATCTGGGCAACGTCTTCTCCTCCCTCGGCCGCCTGCCCGAGGCGCAGGTGCACTACGAGCGGTACCTCGCGCTGAGCCGCGAGATGGGGAACCGGCAGGGTGAGGCCACTGCCACGGGGAACCTGGGTACTGTCTTCTGGTCCCTTGGCCTTCTGCCCGAGGCGCAGGAGTACATGGAGCGGCATCTCGCGCTGAGCCGCGAGATTTGGGACCGGCAGGGCGAGGCGCGCGCCACGGGGAACCTGGGCAACGTCTTCCGGTCCCTCGGCCGCCTGCCCGAGGCGCAGGAACACCACGAGCGGCATCTCGCGCTGAGCCGCGAGATCGGGGACCGGCAGGGCGAGGCCGCCGCCACGGGGAACCTCGGCAACGTCTTCCATTCCCTCGGCCGCCTGCCCGAGGCGCAGGAGCACATGGAGCGGCATCTCGCGCTGAGCCGCGAGATTGGCTACCGGGCTGGCGCGGTGATCGCGCAGCACAACCTGGGAGGCGTGCTACGAGAGGAGGGAGAGAGAGCGGGCAGTGAGGAGCGCCTGCTGGCGTGCCTTGTGATATGCGAGGACATCGGGAATAGGCGCGTCGCAGCGGCGACGCATCTTGCTCTCGGGTCTCTGCGCGCGGCGGCGGGAGACGAAGCGGGAGGGCGGGAGTCGCTCGCCTCGGCGCGCTCCCTGGCGACGGACGCCGGCATCGCGGGAGTGGAGACGCTGGCGCGCTGCGAGTTGGCGCTTCTTCCGGGCGGTGCTGCCGAGGACGCTCTGGCAGCCTTCACGGAGAACGACGAGCAACTCGAAGCCGAGGAGCGCCGCGAGGCGCGCTACCTGCTCTGGCGCGCGACGGGCGAGCGCGCGCATCTGGAAGAAGCGAAACGCCTCCTCGACGAGTCGCTCGCGACCGTCCCCACCGAGTACCACGAGTCGATGCTCACGAACCTCCGCGTCAACCGCGAGATCATGGCCGCGTGGAACGGCGAGAGCAGTGCCGACACGCCGCCCGCGTCTCCGGACGACGACGAACCCCACGGAACCGAGTCTGTCACGCGCGCCGGGTAGAGGGAATCGGCGTCGGACCGTCTCCTTGGATGGTGCCCGGCGACGCCCTCGTTCCGCGAGACACCGGGCACCGCGGGGCGGACTCCGGATCGCCTCAGATCGACTTCTTCGCCGCGCGCTTCTCGGCCTTCTTGGCCTTCTTCTCCTTGGTGGTGAGCTTCGGCTTGTTCGTCTTGGAGATGTTCTTTTGACCCTTGGCCATGGTCGGTGCTCCTTGTCGGCATCCTGAGGAGACCGTATTGGGTGGTTATCGTGCGGGCGCGCTGGCCGCGCACGGTGCGGAGAGTCCGCACAGATGTTGAGCGTAACCGCTTCGGCGCCAGATCACGATCGATCTGACGCGGCTTCTTCCCGCGTCACTCTCAGACTGCTACCCTCGGAGTACGCTCGTCGGGCGTGGCGCAGATTGTGTCACCAGGGGTGCGTGACGGAGGCAACGGAGCCGATAGTGGTTCCAATGGGGCGGCTCTGGCTCCAATCGGGCATCTCCGGGCCGGAAGGGCGAGCGGAAGGGAACGCGTGCGCGAACGCAGGTCGGTCTGGAATTCCACGGCAATCTCGGCGGTCGCGCTTGCGACGATCGTCGCGGGTGGAGGGTCCGCGCGCGCAGGGACCGTTGCCGACGAGACGCAGGCCGTCGAAACGCTCTTCTACTTCGTCGAGGAAACCGGACGCTGCTGGCCGCAATTCCTGGCTGATATCGATGCGCGTGTTGAGACGTTCGAAGGGCGCCCCGCTGCGGAGTTGCGTGGGTTCTTCGAAGTTCGCGATCGGGCGCGCTGGACCCGCGCCGAGGCTCTCTTCGCCACGCAGCAGGAGACCGACGAGGAGCGCTGCGTCGACCTCTACGATCAACTTGCTGCGACTGCGCTGGACGTCGGGCAGCGATCGAAATCACGCGACCGCTTGGCCGACATCCACATCCGACGCGGCGAGCGCTTCGAGGAGGCCAAGAACTACGCGGCTGCCCTCGATGAGTATCGGGCAGCGGTCGCGAACGCGCCCGAGTATCAGCCCGGCTACGTCCGCGTGGGGGTCGTCGGGCTGCTCGTCGCCGAGAACGAAGAGGCCGCGCAGGACTTCGAGGCCGCGCTCTCGGCCCTCGACGGGACCATGACGACGCTCGAACGCGGCTTGCCTGCCGGTCATCCGCAGGTGAACGCCGTGAGCGAGCGTCGGGCCGCCATCCTGGCGAGCACGGGCGAACTCGCACTGACGTTTCTGGGCGATGCCCGGAGCTTGGCGCGCTTCAAGGACACGGGCGTCGATTTCGCCTCTGGCGAGATCCGGCTCGACCCGGTCGATGGCGGCGCCACTCCCCCCGTTCTCTCAGCGGCGCAGCCCCGTCGTGTGCGTGTTGGCTCGTATCGAGCGACGATCGTCGGCTCGCGACCGGAGTCGGTGGTCACCAGCGAGTCGAAGAGCGTGTCGATGGACGTCGAAGTGCGCCGCGACGGCGCGTCGATGTCCGTTCCCGCGGTGATCCCGGATCGCATGGTCTGGGTGCAGGGCGTTCCCGGCAGTCCGTCATTCCTCTGTGACCGCTACGAGGTCAGCAACGCGGAGTTCGCAGCGTTCGTCGCCGCCGAGGGCGGTTCGTTCACCGGTGGAGCCGACGGCGATGCGGCCAGCGGCGTTTCGTTTGCAGATGCGCAGCGCTACGCACAGTGGATCGGAAAGCAATTGCCGACTCTCGGGCGGTGGAGGCATGCTGCATTTGGTGCTCCGAACGCCGGATCTCCGCGTTACCCGTGGGGCGACAACGAGGGCCGGCCGGGCGTCCACTTCTTCGGTGGCCAGGATGCTTCGGGTGCGGTGGGCGGATGTGAGCAGGGCCAGTCGGTGGCGACGCACGTGTTCAACCTGGCCGGGAATGTGCTCGAATGGTTGGATGATGGCTGGCTGATCGGCGGCGGCTTCGTCTACGACATCTTTGGCGATGACGTTGACTACGGGCAGGCCACCGATGGCGTGGTCAAGACGTGGACCGTCGATCTTCTGCGCGACAAGATTCCGACAAGCTCGATCCTGGACCGGTCGCCGTTCGAGCTTCAAAACAAGTACAAGTACTACCAGATTGACGAGACCGACGAGGCCATGGCGCGCCAACTCGGCCTCCGTTGCGTCATCCCATTGGAGTGAAGCCGTGAGTACCACCCGCAGTCTCTCCCACAGAATCTCCAGCAGCTTCTCCCGCGCCACTTCCGGCGTCGGGGTCGTCCTGATGGTCGGCCTCGCGGCCGTCGCGTGCAGCGCGACCGGACCCGCGAAGGGTGACAAGACGACGTATCGCGACGATGTCGCGGGCGAGGAACCGCTCGCCGGAGTGGTCCAGATCGTCAGCATCGATCGCTCGACCGTGAACACGGACGGCACGGTCCGCTACCGCGTGAAGAACCTCACGCAGGAGGATCAGGACACGCTCTCCGCGCGCGTGATTTTCTATTATCCCCCGAGCGAGGGGAGTGACATCGCGCTGCCGTACGAAGCCGACGTCATCGACGTCAACCTGCCGCTCTTCAAGGGCCAGGACGGCTACGAATTGGTCGCGACGAGCGAAGCGTTCGCGGAGCGCTCTGCCGCCGGCGAAGCGGTGCTGGCGACGGAACTCGACGTGACCCTCGAGGTCCTTGTTCCGGTCCTCGCGCGCACCGCCGCAGCCCCCGGCACGCGGCTCCTGAACGGTCGGCTTGAGTGCGTCGGGATCTCGCCGGAAGATGCCCGTCTCGGTCTCAACGGCGCGCAGCCCGAGCTGTGGATCGAGTTCGAGAATGTGTCGGCAAAAGCTGTCCGCAACGCGCAGGTGAGCGTCGTGTTCATGGACACACGCGGGGACGCGACGACCGGCGAGACCGGCTGGACGCGCATGTCGCGTGTCGAGCCCGGCGAGCGGCGGCGCGTGGAGCTCAACCTCGAAGGCGCGGGAGTGGTGCGCAATCGTCCGTTTCTCGTGCGCATGAAGAAGGGCTCGCTCTTCGGCTCCCGCTCCAAGTAGGGCACGCGAACTCCCCACGTGGCGGACCTCAGCCTCGATTGTCCCTCCTGCGGCACGACGAATGTCGTTCCGATGGCGGCGGATTCCGACACATTCACGTGCGTGGAATGCGGTCTCGAATCGAGCATCGACTCGACCGTGAGCGTGGAGACCGATGTCGCCGAGGACTACCTCGTCGGGCAGGTCGTCAGCGAGTGCCGTATCGTCGCGAAGGTGGGCGAGGGCGGGTTCGGTACCGTCTACAAGGCGATCGATCAGACGCTGCAGCGCCCCGTGGCCGTGAAGATCATGTTGCAGAGCCTGAGTTCCAACATCGAGTTCGTGCAGAAGTTCATGCGCGAGGCAGTCACCGCCGCGCAGTTGAACCACCCGAACATGGTCGCGATCCACAAGGTCGGCCGCGACGAGCGACGTGGGCTGCACTTCCTCGTCATGGAGTTCGTCGAGGGCGAGACGCTCTCGCAACTCGTCGAGCGCGACGGTGTGCTCAAGGCGGACCGACTGATCCCGATCGGCATCCAATGCTGCGAGGCGCTCGCGACGGCCCACGAGGCGCAGATCGTTCATCGCGACATCAAGCCGGACAACATCATGATCGACGCCGCGGGCGTCGTGAAGATCACTGACTTCGGTCTGGCGAAGAGCCTCGCGTCGGATAGCAACACGACGAAGGTGATGGGCACCCCGCACTACATGTCCCCGGAGCAATTCGAGGGCAAGCAGGTCGATGGGCGCTCCGACGTCTACTCCCTGGGTGTCACGTTCTACTACCTGCTCTCGAAGGAGCGGCCGTACGAGGGCGAGAACACCGTCCAGATCATCTACTCGATCCTGACGCAGGAGCCGAAGGCGCTGCCTGACCTCGTCGGGGACGTCCCGCCGGCGCTGTGGTCGATCATCCAGCGCATGATCGCGAAGAAGGCCGAGGACCGCTACGAGAGCCTGCGCGAGACGATCACGGACCTGCGTGGACTGCAGCGCAAGGCAACGCCAGACCGCGCGCAGTGTCCAGAGTGCGGCGCGAAGAACCCGAAGGGCCGGAAGTTCTGTCGCGGGTGTGGTTCGGCGCTCCTCGTCAAGTGTCCGTCGTGCGGGAACGGCGAGCCGGCGCGCGCCGCGATTTGCAGTCAGTGCGGCGCGGATCTGGCAAAGCTCGTCAAGGCCAAGAAGGCGCTCCAATCCGGTAAGCGATTCAAGGCGCTCGGCGATTTGCGCCGTGCCGAGGAGGCCCTGCGCGAGGCGCTCGAACTCGACTCGAGCAACCCGGAGGCCGAGGCCGAACTCGCTGATATCACCGCGACGATCGGTGAATTCGATCGCGTGAAGAGCGAGGCCGACGACCTGCTCCACACGGGTGATATGCAGGCCGCGCTCACGCATATCGACTCGCTCCTCAAGAAGCACCCGACCGCCGTGGAGGTGCGCGAGCATCGCGACCGGCTGCGCCAGCAGGTCGCCACGCATCGCGTCAATGCGCTCGTCGAGAAGGCCGAGTCGGCTGCGGCCGACGGCGATGTCCGGCGTGCGCTCGAACGCCTCGATGCAGCTCTGCGTGCCGACCCGGATCGCGCGGATGTGCGCGCCCGTCGCGATGAGCTCTCCTCGCACGTTGCGAAGGTGACGGAGTCGCGCACGAAGGCGGTCGAGGCGCTCGCCGCGGGCCGTTTCGAGGATGCCTTCGCACTGGCGTCCGAAGTGCTCAAGGTGACGCCGGGTGATGCGGCGATGGAGGAGGTCAGCCGCAAGGCGCGCGACTCGGTCGAGTCGGTGGACAGCCTCGTCTCGCAGGGGCGCAAGCAGATGGAGGCCCGAGCATGGGCCGACGCGCTGACGCAATTCGAGGCCGCTCTCGCGCTGCACCCCGGCGACGCGCAGCTCCTGGCGCTGGTGGACGAAGCACGCGGCAAGATCACCGCCCACCGCGAGCGCATGACGCTGTGTCGGCGGCTTCTCGCGAACGGTGACCACGCGCAGGCAGCGAGCGAGTTGGAAGCGCTTCTGGCCGAGGAGCCGGACGACGCCGAGGTCCGGTCACTTCTCGACGCGTGCCGTCAACAGGCGGCCGACGCTCAGACTGCGGATGCGGCGCGCGCCGCGCTCGACGAGGCCCACGGACAGGAGCGACTCGGCGATCTCACCATGGCCGTCGAGTCGCTCGAGCGGGCTGTCGATCTCGATCCCGCGAGCGAAGATGCGCGCACGCGCCTGCGTGAGCTGAAGGCGCGGCGACGTCGCGAGCATGACGTGCGCGAACTGGCGGACGAGCACCTGAACGACGGTCGCTACGACGACGCGATCACAGCGCTCGAACGACTGCGCGACGTGAACCCCAATCGCGGCGCCGAGATCGACGCCGAGATCACCGAGTCCCGCGAGCGCCAGAAGCACGTGGCCGCAAGCGTGCGCCGCGCCGAGCAGGGATTGGCGGCGCGCGAATTCCGCAGGGCGACCGAGCAGGCCGGTCTCGCATTGGATCTGGCACCGCGCCACCCACGCGCATCGGCGATCAAGAAGGACGCCGAGAAGGCCGTCGCAGCCATCGACCGTTTCCTGGCCGAAGCCGACCGGATGATCATGTCGGAGATGTTCGACGACGCGGTCGAGGTCCTCGACAAGGCGCGTGAGCGCGGCGCGACGCGCGACGAATTCCGTCCCCGCCGCGCTGCCTGCGATCAGGGCCAGCTCGCGTTGCTGAAGAACGACGCGACGCGCTCTCTCGTCGCGAACGACTTCGAGGCGGCCATCGCCGCCTACGAGCAGGTCCTCGAAGCCAGTTCCGAGGATGCCGATGCCTTGCAGGGCAAACGCAGCGCAGAACGCCGCTTGCGTATTCTCACAACCGAGCCGCTGGCCTTGCGTCTCGGATCGGCCGCGGTCGTCTTGATGCTGCTCGGTCTTGTGCAGATGACCGCGGTTGCGTCGACGAGTTCCGCCATGTCGCACGCGGTCGAGGTCGCCAACCAGGAACGTGACAAGGCCAGCGTGGTCGTGCCGGAGCAGGTCGGTCAACTGGAGCCGCTGCTCGATGACGCGATCAGCGCGGAGCGCGATGGCGACCTTGCCGCCGCGCTGTCTGTCTACGAGCGCGAGCTCGCGGTCGAGGGCGGCAAGTTCAAGGCGGACCCGGAGCTGCTGGCCGGTGTCGCGTTCGTCAACGCGGTTCAGGACGCCGATCTCGTGTCCGAGCCAGGGCCGAAGCTTGATGCGTTCGGCCAGGCACGGAAATTGGTCGGGGACCGCCCTGACGTGCGTGCCCAGCGCGAGGCCCTCCTCTCGGCCCGCATCGGCGAGACCGTCGATGCGTGGGTCGCCGAGGTCGAGCGCCTCAAGTCGGAACGGCCGGGCGACGCGCTGGCTTTGATCGCCATCATCGAGCAGCACCCCGTGGCGAAGGGATCGCTCGCGCTGGCGCGCGTCAAGGGGCTCGGTGACTATCTTGAGACGCTGCAGGACGGCGACGATCTCCTGAGCGAAGGCGAACTCTTCGCCGCCGCGGCCGCATCCTTCCAGGATGCCGAGGGCTTCGCCGCCGACGCCGCCGACCGCGACGTGGCCACGCAACGGCTTGTCAAGACAGGCACGGCTTGGATGAACACGCTGCGCTCGATGGCGAGCAAGGCCCAGGATGACGATGCATACTTTGAGGTCCTTCGGGGCCTCGAAGAGTACGGGCGCACGCTACGCATCGAACGCGAGCGAGCCCTTGAGGATCTCCGGAGATAGGAGCCCGCATGGCTGCACCCGACAATCCAGGCGTGAAGGTGACGGTGGTCGGTCTGACCGACGTCGGTCGCGTACGCGAACACAATGAGGATGCGTTCCTCGTTGTGCCGAAGGCGGGTGGTGCGCCCACCGACAACCGCGAGGTGGTCGCGGCTGCTCTGGACACCGCCACGGTCTTCGCGGTGTGTGATGGCATGGGAGGAGCGGCTGCCGGCGAGGTGGCCAGTCGCATGGCGGCGGAGAAGCTCGCGTCGGCACTCGGCGGCGCGGACTACGAGGGCGCGACCCCGGATCAGATTGCTTCGATGATGGATCGCGCGGTGCAGGACGCCAACGACGAGATCCTGACCGAGGCCCGCGAGAACGTCGAGCGAAAGGGCATGGGGACCACCCTCACCGCAGCGATCGCGATCCCGGGACGCATCTTCATCTCGCAGGTGGGCGACTCACGTGGCTACCTGCTCCGCAAGGGGAAGCTCTTCCAACTCACGAAGGATCAGTCCCTGATCGCGCAACTGATCGAGGAGGGGACGCTCACCGAGGAGGAGGCGGAGAAGCTCGGCGGGCGTAACATCGTGCTCCAGGCGGTGGGCGTGGAAGACAGCTTGCGCGTCGATACGAAGCACTGGGAGGTGCTGCGCGGCGACGTGATCCTGCTCTGTTCCGACGGATTGAACGGGATGATCGACGACGCCGCCATGGAGGGCATCCTCAATGCGTGTGGCGACGACATTCAAACCGCCGCCGATCAACTGATCGACGCGGCGAACGAGGGGGGCGGGCGCGACAACATCACGGTGGTGCTCGCCCGCTTCGAAGGCGATGACCTGCGCCCCCCGATGGACTCGCTCTCGCCCGGAGCCGAGCAGGCCGGCGCCGGATTCGCGGCGCCGCCGCCCCCCGACGTTCCGAACCCGATGAAGAAGGTCGGTGCCGCGCTCGCGGCGATCATCGCCATCATCGGCGTCCTCTTCTTCGCGTTGCAGCGGACGACGGCGGATCTTGCCGTCTCGTGGATGCCATCCGATCTTGCGGTCACGTTGACCATCGAAGGCGGCGACGGCTTCGAGCCGCGCGAGATCGAGGGCGCCGGCGGCATGCTCTCGTTCGTCGAATTGGAGCCGGGCGAGTACGAGATCGCAGCCGTTGCGGACGGCTACTTCGAGACGCGCTCGAAGCTCACGATCGAGAGCGCGGGCGACACGACGGCTGACCTGCGGCTCGTGCCGAAGCCGGGCGCCGTCGAGGTGCGCGTGTCCACGCCACACGTGCGGATCATCCTTGAGGCGAAGGGCGATGGCTCGCCGGGAGTCGAGCCGGTGATACGCGACCCCGAGTGGCCGGATCCCAGCACGCCGTTGCGCTTCGAGAGCGGCATTCCGGCCGGGCCGGTCACCGTTCGGGTGACCCGCGAGGGGTTCGACAGCTACGTCAGCGAAGTCCGCATTCTGGAGCCCGAGGGAGAGCTCATCTTCGAGGTGGGGCCACTCACGGCACGGATGGCCACTCTGCGCGTGAGCGCACCGAGCGACGGGTTTGCCATCCGCGTTCTCTCCGAGAAGGGCGAGGAACTCGCGACCGGCACCACCGATGCGACCGGCTCCGCGGAACTCATTGTGCGCCAGGGCCGCCACGAGGTGCGCGTCACCCGTGAGGGCTTCGACGATTTCGTGCAGAGTGTCGAGATCGGTCCCGATGGGGCTTCCGTCGTCGTGGAGGCTGCGGTGCGCGAGGTGTCGATCTCAGTCACCGGCAAGCCCTCGACGCGTTTCTCCATCGAGACCGGCACCGGCGACAAGTGGGAGACGGTGGGCCACACGCGCCGCATCGGCTCCTCCGGGCGCTACTCGCGCGGAATTGATCTCGCGCCGGGGCACTACCGGATCACGTGGGACGACGGCGCCGGATCGCGCGAGTTCGACGTCGTTGCCGGCGAAGCCGACAAGACCATCGGTCTGGAGTAGGCGTGGCGCCCACGTCGCATCCGCAGGCCTTGCAACCGGGCGTCGTGCTCGGTGACCGTTTCGTCGTAGGCGAGCCGATCGGCGCCGGTGCGATGGGGGCGGTCTACCGCGTCGAGGACAAGAACACCGGTGCCCCGGCGGCGGTGAAGGTCCTCCACGAGCGTCTGATCGCATCGCGCGATTACGTGTCACGCTTCAAACGCGAGGCCCTCGCTGCGTCGCGCTTCCGCCACGAGGCGGCGGTGCGCGTTCTCGGCAGTGGAGCGACCGACGATGGCGTGCCGTACATCGTCATGGAGCTGGTTGAAGGCCGCAGTCTCAAGGAGATCCTGGAGGCCGAGGGCGCGTTGACGGTCGGTCGTGCGTGCAATCTCGCGCAGCAACTCGCCCGGGCGCTGGGCGCCGCGCATCGCCGTGGCATCGTCCATCGCGACATGAAGCCCGACAACGTGCGTGTGACGGTCGACGCCGACGGCATCGAGCGCCCGAAGATCCTCGACTTCGGCGTGGTGAAGTTCATCGGGGGCGACCCGGGTGAACTCGAGGGCGCCGTCAAGACGAAGACCGGCATTGTTCTCGGCACGCCCAAGTACATGGCGCCGGAGCAAGTCCGCGGCGAGGCGGTTGACGGCCGCGCGGACGTCTACGCGCTCGGTGCCATGCTCTACGAGATGCTTGCGGGCGAACCGCCTTTCATGGCCGACGACGTCTTCGGCTTCGTCGCCATGCACCTGAAGCAAGACGTCACGCCACTCTCGCAAAGGGCGCCCGATCGCGACGTCCCCGGCGGCCTCGACGAGGTCGTCCTGCACATGCTGGAGAAGGCTCCTTCGGATCGTCCGTCCGACACCACCGTCCTGGCGGACCGACTCGGACGGTGGGCGGTCGAGGACCCGCGGGCGGCCGAGAAGGACCACTCGCTGCGCATCGGAATGGGCGCCGTTGCCGGCGCGGGCATACTCGCCGCCGCCATCGCACCGTTTGCGGCCCCCGGCGTCGGCATGGCAGCCAGCGCGGCGGCCCTCGGTCTGGGTGCCGGCGCGGCGCTCGTCGCTCGCATGGTCCCGCGTCCGTCGGTCAAGGGGTACGCGCGGCGCATGCTCGTCGTGACGGCGGCGGTGCTCGTCGCCGGCGGGCTGGCGCTCGCCGTCCTCTCCGGCCCCGCGATGTTCGTCGTCGCCGGCCATTGCCTCGCGGCGTTGCTCTCGTACGCCGCGTACCTGACCGTCTGGAGCACGCCTGCGCGCTGGCCGCGCTTTGTCGCGGCCGGTGTCGTGGCTCCGATCATCGCGGCGGTCGCTTTGCCCATGCGCGTCATACCCGATGGCGACGCGACACCCTTCTTTGTCACCCTCTTCAGTGGCGACGTACAAGGTCTCGAGCCCGTGATCGCGGCCTCACGGCAGTCCGCGATCCTCGCCGTTTTCCTGGTCGCCGTCCTCTTCGCCGCCGCCTCGCTGGCCCTGC
>JAJRPF010000066.1 GCA_024280885.1 Planctomycetota bacterium
GGCATCGCGTCCTCGTCCACTTGCGGTGCTGAGCCCGTAGTGCCTGACCCAGTGGACGACCCAGTGGACGACCCAGTGGACGACCCAGTGGACGACCCAGTGGACGACCCAGTGACGGACGGCTCAGTGACGGACGGCTCAGCGGTAGAAGACGCGGCGGGTTGCTCGCTCATTTCGATCTCGTCGTCATCGTCGGTGTTCTCGGAACGCGCCATTCACTCAGCATACCACGGGCTCCCAGGCATGGGGCCAGCCACTCGCGGACTCAGGCTCGAACGGCGTGTGTGGCACGGTGGGGAGCGTCGTTCCGAGGATCGTGGGTGCGAGCATCTTGGCGGTCACCGCGCGCGCTGTTAGGTTGCGCGGCTCGCCGGAACGAGGGCTCGCCCTCGGCCGACTGACGGGTAACGCGGAGAGATGGCTGAGCGGCCGAAAGCGCCGCATTGCTAATGCGGTGACGGGGTCACTCCCGTCCTCGGGTTCAAATCCCGATCTCTCCGCCACCTCCCAAGAGCGCGACTTCGTCGCGTTCTTGGGAGGTGGCGTCGATCGTTTCGTTTGTGCCGACTCCGTCGGCACCCCTCGCTTCGCTCGGGTGTTCGGCTCTGGTCGCGGCTCCGGCTGCTTCAACCGGGCCGCCGGTCGGAGTTCGTTGCCTCGGGTCGGATCGGGGCCTCGTCGCTGAAGTGAACTCGTCGCGAGGGTGGGTTTCGCAGGCGGAATCCACTCCCTCCGCCTCACCGCGAGTGTCACGCCGTGAGCGGAGCTCACGACCCGCCACTCGCGGTGCTCCTTGTTGCGTTTGCGGTGCCTCCGGCACCACGCTCGCTCTCGCTCGCATGTTCGGCTCTGGTTGCGGCTCCGGCTGCTTCAACCGGGCCGCCGATCGGCGGTCGTTGCCTCGGGTTGGGTTGGAGCCTCGTCGCGGAAGTGCGCTCGTTGTGAAGCGGGTTTCGCAGGCAGAATCCGCTCCCGTCGCCTCACCGCGAGTGTCATGCCTCGTGCTGGCGCACAAGCCACGCCACTCGCTGTCGTTTCGCACACTCTCGTAGGGGCGGGGCTTTGAGGGCTCCTCCCGCTTCTCTGTCCCCGATCCAGCGGCGGGGGGTGCGCGGCCGAGATGGCGTGCCTGGCTCAATTTTCTCGGTGCGGCACCGCGTCCCGCTCTCGTTAGCCTGGGTGGCCGCGCCGAAAAATCTGAGCCTGGCACGGTATTTCGGTCGGCTTCGTTGCGTCCGCGCCTCTTGTAGTCTTCCGGCCTCAACTGTTCGGCTTCTGGGAGCCTGCTCATGCGCCACGCCACGTCTCTTCGCCGTCTCTTCCGCCTTCGCTCCGTCGCGCTCGCCGCCGCTCTCGTCGGTGCCGTGTTCGCCGCCGCCGGTTGCCAGTCCGTCTACTACGAGGCCATGGAGATGGTCGGTAGTGAGAAGCGGGATCTCTTGCGTTCGGAACTGGTCGGGATGGTTTCGGATCAGGAGGACGCCGAGGAGGCTTTCACCGATGCGCTCACGCGGATCAAGGGGCTGACCGGGTTCGACGGCGGTGATCTCGAGGACGAGTACGACCGGCTGAAGGACGCCTACGAGGATGCCGAGAGCGCGGTCGGGGAGATCGACGGTCGCACGGACGAGATCGAGACGGTTGCTGCCGATCTCTTCGCGGAGTGGGAGCAGGAGATCGGCGAGATGCAGTCGGCGAACCTGAAAGGGAAGAGCCGCAAGAAGCTGCGGGAGACGCGCGCGAAGTACGATCGGATGCACGCGACGTTGATCGAGACGCGGGGCTCGATGGATCCGGTGCTGGCCGTGTTGAAGGACCACGTGCTCTTCCTCAAGCACAACCTGAACGCCGCGGCGATCGGCTCGCTCGGCACCGAAATGGCGAGTATCGAGAGCGAGATCGAGGAGCTGAAGCGCAGCATCCAGCAGTCGATTTCCGAGGCGCAGCGCTTTATCGAGGCGATGCCCGGATGAGCACTGATGCCCCCGGAGCCCGTGACTCAGTCCAAGGCTGGCGCGCGTTCCCGCGCTCACCGGTCTCTCTGCCCCGGCCCGTCATGGACGCGTTCGAGGCGTTTCTGAAGAAGCGTCATCCCAAGGCCACTTCGCGCCGGATCGACGCCGCGACGGCCGATCTCTCCGAGGCATTCACCGAGGCGCGCGGCAGCCTGCCCGGCTCGTACCTCAACCAACCCGCGGTGCGCAGCGCGTATCTCGCGCACTTTCATCCGCAGCAGGTGCTGAGGGGCATCGCAGCGCTCGGCGAGGTCTACGCGCGCGCGTCGGCACGCAAGCTGTGGCCGCAGCGCGCGGAAGGTGCGTTGCGCGTGGCCGACCTGGGCGCGGGACTCGGCGCGATGAGTCAGGCGCTGCTCTGCCGTCTTGCCCGGGGCGACGCGCCGACGTCGTGGCCCGAGTTCGTGTTGGTGGATCACCAGAAGTCGGCCCTGTCAGACGCTCGCGAACTGACGGTTGCGGTGGCCAGTGCGGTGGCGCCGGACCTACCTGCCCCGCGTGTGCGTACCGCAGTGGAGCGGCTCGATCGGTGGGTCAGCCGCGCCTCGCGCTCTGGGTGGCGCTACGACGTCATTCTCCTCGGCGCCGTACTGAACGAGATCCAGGGCGATTGGCAGCCGCTCTTCGCGTCGATCCTGGAGCTGCTGGACGAGGGTGGCGTGGTCGTCGTCGTGGAGCCCGCGCTGCTGGAAACGTCACGCAAGCTGATGGAGCTGCGCGAGTTCGCGAAGGATGTCGGCACGTCGATCGCGCCGTGCACGCACGACGCGGCGTGTCCGCTGCTGGCGACGCGCAAGGACTGGTGTTTCACGGTGCGGCCCGCGGTGTTCCCACGATCAGTCGGTCGGCGCGCCGCGCAGATGGGGCATCAATCGGCGGAGGTCCGCTTTGCGCTGTGGGCGTTCCGTCCTGGGCCGCGAGCCGAGGTGCGCGTTGCGGACCCTCCGGCGCGCGTGGTGAGCGATCCCGTGTTGAGGGCGAACACTCGCGAGCAACTTCTCTGCACCGCAGACGGCACGTTGCGCGTCCCGCCTCTGCGCGCCGCGCGGCGGGGCGATCTGGCGGGTCCGGCTGCCGCGGCGGCCGACTGAGGTCTCACCGTGCCGGGCGGATTGCGCCCATTCGACCGTACGTAATGGTCGTTGCCAGTCGCCGCCCGCCCGCGCCCTCGGGCGGGCTGATGAGAACGTCCCAGACGCCACCGAGCAACGGCTCAAGGGCCGTGTTCGTGCCGCCCAGTCGCAGTGAAAAGTGGTCTGGCAGGCCCATTTGAGTGATTGGCGCGCCGCCGGGCGGTCGCCGCAAGCGGAACTCAGCGAGACCGCGGGCGTGGGAGCGGGGGACGCGCAGGTTCGACTTCGTGAGCGTGTCGCGCCACTCGGGCGTGACACCCATGGACGGGCCGGCCGCCACCGGCCAGTCGGCCCACGCGAGAAGCGGGCCCGTGCTCCCCGTCACTCCGACGTACGCGCGTCGATGCCCTCCCGAGCGCCACGCGCCTGCTGCGGCGACATGCAGCCAACTTCCGTCGTACGTGACGACCGAACGTCCTTGGAAGGGCGTGAGCGTGTGTCCGAGCAGGCGGTCGGTGCCATCGAAGAGCAGCGCGAATGCGAGCGTGTTGCCGGGGCTTCCGGGCGTGGATGTGAGCGAGATGCTGCACGAAGGGCGGTCCCTCAGACCGACGTTCTCCAACTCCACGACACCGGTCTCGTCCGGAGCGTGCAAGGGCATGAGCAGCGGCTCGAGGAGTCCTGCGGGGGGCGTGATGAACAGAACCGGGCGGGGGATCGTCCTGGCGGTCACCGTCTCGCGATCGAGGCGGAACCGGCCGTCGGGGCCGGTCACGGTCTCGGTGCCCGACCACCAGATGCGGGCGGAGGCGACCGGCGCACCGGAACCTCGCACGATGCGCCCGCGGACCGAGCGGATGGTTGCGGCGACCTCTGGCGGGGGCTCCACCTCCACGGAGTCGAGCGGAATCAACGTGATGTCAACGCGCGCCTTCTGGCCGTCGTCCAACGTGACGAGCAGCGCGCGCGGATCTCCAGACGCCGCGATGCGATACCCATCCGCCTCGACGACGATGCGCTGCGTCGCGTCGATCGGGAGCCCGTCGATCCGGAACCGTCCTCGTTTGTCCGTGGTCGCGCGCAGGTCGGAGGGCACGACGCGCACAATGACCCCTGCGATCGGTGAGCCAATCTTGTCCTTGACGGTGCCAAACACGCGTGCGCTTGCGACGCTCTGTAACTCCAGGCGCGCCGATCCGCCGCGGTCGGTTGGCAGTACGCGGCGTGCGCCGTCGCCGAATCCGGCCGCGCTGACGCGGAGCACCATCTCGGCGTTGGGCACGCCTTCGAACGTGAACGACCCGTCGGCCTCGGTTCTCAACTCACCGAGCAGCGGGCCGTCGTCGGTCAGTGCCAACCTGATCGTCGCACGCGCGATGGGGCGTCCCCTGTCGTCCACGATCGTCCCGCGTACCCGCTGCGCGCCCCGGAGTACGATCGGCACCTCGACGTCGTGGCGATCGCGCGCTCGCGTGGCGATCGTGGAGCGCTGGCGTCCCTCGTCGGCCGACGCGATCACCCACAGCGAGATCCCCGGCGGGAAAGGGCCCAACGTGACGCGGCCGGCCGACGATGTGACACCGGAGACGGGCTCCAGGCCGCGCGCATGAACGGTGACGCTGGCATCACTGCGCGCCTCGCCGAGCCCATTCGTGACGACGATCTCGAGGTTGCCTCCGCGGCGGACGTCCGCCTGGCTCTCCTGGTCGCCGCCTCCGGGCACGAACGTTACGTCGTCGGCCGGATTGGGTGCCCACGCAGCGCCGCCGACGCGCAGTTGAAACTCCCCGAACTCGGCGACCGCAAGCGTCACTTCCCCGAACTCGTCGCTGGTCCCCGCGGCGACCTCGCGGCCCTGATCCATGATGCGCACGGGGACGTCTTGTGCCGCGCGCGCCCATGGCATCGCCCGCAACGAGACCGTGATTTGCGGGGATCGCAGCATCGCTGCGTCCTTGCGTGTGACCTCTCCCGGGGTGAGCCGCAGTGACGCACAATGACCCGTCAGATGCCCGGGCGCCGCGATCTCAAGCAGGAGCGGGATGCCCTCGGGAACGTCCTCGAGGACGTAACGCCCGGCGTGATCGGTCGGGCTGCGTGCGATCTCCTCACCGGTCGGGTGCAGCAATCGGACGGTTGCGTCGGTGAGTGCGTCGCCAGTTGCGATATCCGAGATCGTCCCGTGCACGAAGCCCGTGCCCGGCGCGACGGGCAGGCGCACGGGCTCCGGGAGCGGTGTCTCGTCGAATTCGAGTGGCGCTTCCGCAGGCTTCTTGGGTGCTCGCCGAGGCGTCGGCTGCGCGTGTTCGCGTTCGACGCGTGATGTGGGCGTGGGCTCTGGCGCTGCCGGGCCACTTGGCACCCCGTCGTCGACGCTCAATACGACGACGGCGCCCAGGATCGTGAAGATCAGGGCGATGATGGCGAACACGATGGCGAGTGGCCGGTTCATGGCGAGACGGTTGCCGAGACCGACGGACCGGTTGGTGTCCGGCTGCGTCGGCTGAGAAGCCTCTGGCCCGGCCTATTCATGAGGGTCATGCACTTCGTCAAGACCAACGCGGTGCAACCGAGCAGTTGTCTGGATGCGGCGGCCATCGTACGCCCATCGAGGCGCTTCCTGAACGAGGACAGAGCGTCGAGATCAAGGCGCGCCTGTGAATGCCTAGCCGTAGCTCCGTAGAGCAGGCGCAACGCGGAGCTCGGCGTTCTGGTCCGTTCAGGTGTGTGACTCTCATGAATAGGTCGGGCTAGCGCACGCGGTGTAGTGTGGTTAGACGACTGACCCGCGCGCGTCTGGCGCGGAGATTATGCGTCGTCGGGTACGATCCCGGCCATGACCACTTCAGCGACCGCCCCTTTCTCTCAGCCCGGAGCCGCGGTGATCCTTGACCGGGACCGCGCGATTGCCCGCACCGAGGACCTCTGCCGCTTCATCGATGCCGGTCCGATGCCGCAACTCGCGGCCGCTGAGATCGCGCGCCGTCTGGAGGCGCACGGCTACCAGAGGTTGCCCGAAGAAGACGTGTGGGAACTCGCGTCCGGCAACGGCTACTACGTCGTCCGGGCCGATACCACCGTGATCGCGTTCCGCGTGGGCGCGGCGGCGCCGTCCGAGGCGGGCTTTCGCGCGTTCGGCGCGCACGTGGACTCGCCCAATCTGCGCGTCAAGCCGGTGGGGACGTCTCGCGCCGAGGGCTACCGCAAGCTCGCCGTCGAGGTGTACGGCGGCGTGCTTCTTGCAACGTGGGCGGATCGCGACCTCGGTCTCGCCGGCCGGGTCGTCGTGCGCTCCGGGAGCGGCGTCCGCGGCGCGTTGATCCGCATCGACCGGCCCATCGCACGGGTGCCCAACCTCGCTATCCACCTCAATCGCACCGTCAACTCCGAGGGCCTGAAACTCGACAAGCAGCGCCACATGCCGCCGATCATCGGGCTCGCTGGCGGGCAGGCGATCGGTGACGACGAGGTGCGCCGCGTGGCAGCTGCGGCCGCCGGGGTCGCGCCTGATGAGATCGTGGACTACGATCTCGGGCTCTTCGACGTGCAGCCCTCCGCGATCGGCGGGATCGACGGCGAATTCGTCTTCGCGCCGCGCCTCGACAACCTGGGCTCGACGCACGCGGGCTTGGTTGCCCTGCTCGAGAGCGCGCGTGACACGCTGGCGGCGCATACGTCGGTCATCGCGCTCTACGATCACGAGGAGTGTGGCAGCAGCAGCGCGCAGGGCGCCGCCGGGCCGTTCCTCCTCGACGTCCTCCGCCGAATCACGATGGCGCACCCGCAGGCGCAGGGTGGGGAAGTGGAGCAGGCGTCGCGCGCGTTGGCTCGCTCCCTGATGATCAGTGCCGACATGGCGCACGCCGTGCATCCGAACTACGGCGAGCTGCACGAACCGGCGCACCGCCCGCGCCTGAACCGCGGCCCGGTGATCAAGCGCAACGAGAACCAGCGCTACGCCACCGATGGCGTCACGGGGGCCGCGTTCACCGAACTCTGCCGCGCTGCTGGTTTCGCACCGCAGGTGTTCGTGTCGCGCTCGGACCTCCCCTGTGGTTCGACGATTGGTCCCATCACCGCCGCGCGTGCAGGCATCGCGACGGTGGATGTCGGGAACCCGATGCTCTCGATGCACTCCGTGCGGGAGATGTGCGGGACGTTCGACCAGGACCTGATGGTGGAGGCGCTCCTGCGCCACTTCGG
This sequence comes from Planctomycetota bacterium, assembly GCA_024280885.1. Taxonomy (GTDB): domain Bacteria; phylum Planctomycetota; class JAJSAM01; order JAJSAM01; family JAJVHW01; genus JAJRPF01. Next base: position 7,292 of record JAJRPF010000066.1, read on the forward strand.
GTGACGGACGCCCCGCGCCGCGGCCTGCGCCGACGTCTGCTCGCCATCGTGCTGGGCACGACAGTCGCTCTTGGCGGGGCCGAGGCGCTGCTCCGTCTGACGGGGCTCGGTTGGTACGACGCGCGGGTCGACGCCTACGGGTTCATGAAGCTCGATCAGGATCCGCGGCGTCTGCACTGGGGGTTCGACCCCGAGATCATCCCTGGGCAGCAATGGGACGGAGATCCGTACGGCACGCTGCCCGACGGCGCGGTCATGGAGTACGCGGAGATCAACACGGTTGGGTTGCGCGGGCCGCTGCCGTCGAAGGCGGATCGGCCGCGCATCCTCTTCATGGGCGACTCGTTCACTTTCGGTGAGGGCGTAGCGTTCGACCAGACGTTCGTGTCGCTCGCCTCGCGTCGCATGGCCGAGGACCTCGCGACGCCCAACTTCGCGCTGAACGGCGGCGTGCCCGGGTACTCGACGTTCGAGGAGTCGCTGCGCCTACCGCAGTTGCTGGAGTGGTTCACTCCCGAGGCGGTCGTCGTGGTGTTCGTGCCGAACGACGCGATCCACGTCAGCGAAGCGTTCGGGCGCGACGACGACCTGCTGAAGCGTGGCGGACGCGGAGGATGGACGCCGCGGATCTACGACGTCCTGCGGCTCGCACTGACATCCGAGGCCCGGACGCGCGAAACCGAGGCGTGGTATCTCGCACATTATTTCGGCGGGCAGCGGACGGACTGGGATGCGGCGCGCGCCGCCCTGGTGGCCATGCGCGACCTCTGCGCGTCGCAGGGGACAGCGTTCGGCGTCGTCTACTTTCCGATCCTGCACCGGGACGGAGCCTCTCCGCTCGATCGCATCGCAACCGAGGTCGCGCGGGCGTGCGGCGAGGCTGAGATTGCGTTCTTGGACCTCTCGCCAGCGTTCCGGGACAGCCCGAAACAGACGTTGTGGGTGCATCCGGTGGACCACCATCCGAACGCGCGCGCTCACCGGCTCGCAGCGGAGCGAGTCGCGCCGTTCGCGGCGGCACTCCTTCGAGAATCTCCGCACCGCTGAGCCTGGGACGGTCGCTGATTCGGTGGGATCCTCCTCCGGAACGCAAGCCGCCGCACGTTTCTCCGTAGACTCGTCGAGATGCATATCCCGATCGCCCGCCGCCTGTTCGCAACGGCCATCCTCGCTCTGGCGCTCGTCGGCACGCCCAGCCCTGCAGCGGCTGCGTCCGCGACTGCGTTGAAGGACGCGAGCGGTGTGCTCACGATCGACGCAGCGGGGAAGTGGCGTGAGCAGAAGTCGGACTTCACGATCGCCGCCACGGGCTTTCTCGGCGTCAAGCGGGCGGAACTCTTCGCGCAGGTCTACGACGACGAGAAGGCCGCGGCGGGCGCGGCGAAGCGCTGGACGGCGTGGCGGACGGAGCAGGGCGGTGACCCTCAGTTCACGTACGAGGGCGAAGACGCGCTCCACTTCACCGCGCACAGCACATCTGCCGGCACTGTTGACTATGTTCGCGCGCTCGACGGCGCGGGCACGTCAGCCGTCGTCTGGGTCCGCGTGACTGGTGCACCCGGAGTCGCCGAGGACGAGGCACTTGCGATCTTGAACGCCGCGAAGCTCGCTGCGCCTACTGCGTCGCCCGAATCGGGAGCCGGGGTGGGGACCGGTGCCGGAGCGGAGACGGAAGGCGGCGGAGCGACAGAGCCGGAGGACCCCGATGCCGACCCCGATGCCGAGAACGGCCAGGTGCAGAAGGACCCCGACTACCGGTTGCAGATCGTCTTGCCCGAGGGTTTCAAGCTCCGCCGGGACATCAAGGGCGACGGTCGGCGCGTGATCTCCGCGATCGGGAAGGTCGGGACGGACGACGAGGCGTTTCTCGATCTCTACCTCTTCGACGAATACCTGCGGGCGGACGCGGCCGGGAAATGGTGGATGGCGCGCGAGCGCGTCGGCTGGCGCGATGGAGTGGCGGTGACAGGTGATTTCGGCGCGTTCAAGGTCGAGGTCGCTGGCGAGACGTGGACACGGCACGTGCGCGTCGTGGCGACCGACGCGGGGATCGTCGGCGTGAAGATCGACGCCGCGTCACAGGCCGAGAAGGCGGCGCTCACCGCGCTGGATCAGGTGCTCGGGTCGCTGAAGGTACTGAAGAAGCGGCCGCTCGTCTCGGCTGCTCCGGAGGGACTGAAGACCCTCGCGAGCGATCAGTCCATTCTCTACTACGCGATCCCGACCGGGACCGATGCGCCGAAAGCGGAAGACCTCCTGCACGAGGCCGACGTCGTCGAGGAGCACGTCCAGGAGTTGCTCGGCGGCTTGGCCCCACGGGATGGCCGCAAGGCGGTCTTGCGTGTGTACGAGACTGCCGAGGACCTGAAGAGCGCGCTGCGGCCCTTGGGGATCACCGACGATCGTGACGCGTACTGGTGGGTTCTCGAAGGGGCGGTCCTGACGCACTCCGCGGTGATTTCAACCGAAGACGGTCAGGCGGCGCTGCGAGGCGCATTGACGCGCTCTGCCATGCAGCGTCGGCTCGGCTTTCGGGCGCCGTTCTGGCTGGAGGCTGGCGGTGCGATGTTGATCGGCTCATCGGCCTACAACCGGGGCCGGATCGACCTCTTGCACCCGAAGATCATGGGGCTCGTGCGCGATGTCGCTCCGAACGGCGTAGAGCACGAGACTGTCCGGTGGTGGACGCGGGAAGGGAGTGCGGAGCATCCCGACCGCGACGCGGTCTCCTGGAGCTTCCTCTACTTCTTCCTCTACGGCGGGCAGTCGGGCGTCAAGTGGAAGTCGGCGTTTGACGAGTACGTCAGCGTGCTGGCCTCGACCGGCGATCTGGACAAGGCGGGCGAGGCATTCGACTTCGCTCGGAACGTGGAACTGGCCGAAGACTGGAAGAAGTGGGCGCGGCGCCTCTGATCGCCTGAGCCTGATCGCCCGTCCATGAGGACGAGAGGCTCGTCGCCCATGCAGGCTCGGCAGCGAGTGGTAGAGTTCCAGTGTCCATGTCCCGTCGCATTCGCCTCACCGTTGCCTCGCTGGCGCTCGTCGCCGTGGCCGGCGGTCTGGTCTGCACCTGGTCAGCCGATCCGGTGCGTCCGCGCGAGTCCGCCAGCAAGGCCACGGAGTCTCAGCGCAGGCACGTCGCACGCCCCCGCGCATCGAGCGAGGCACCTTCCGCACCGGGGACGACGGCTCGCCTTGGGATGGCGCCTACCGGCGCGACCGCGCCGCTCGGTCGCGTCACGCCGGGGCGGACGCTCCTGCTGACCGACCTGCCCGCCCGAACCGGGGCGCCCGATGAAATCGCGCGGGCGCTCCTCGACGAATATCGGGCCGCTCTTGGCCTCCAGAGCATGCCGGGGCGACTCGTTCACGAGCGCTCCATCGACAGCCTCTCCGGACACCACCTCCGCATGCGCCAGGTCGTCGGCGGGGTCCCGGTCTTCGGGAGTCGTGTCTCTGCGCACGTCGGTCGCGATGGTCGCCCGCTCATGCTGCGCGCCGATATCTACCCGCTCGACGGCGTGCGGGATCGCCCTGACGCCCTTGTGCCGCGGACGTCGGCCCATGCCGCCCGCGCGTTGGTAGCCGAGTGGCTGGCCGACTCCGTTGACAACACCGGTGACATCACGGCGGTGAGCGGCGCTCCGGACGTGCGCGAGCCGGAACTCGTCGTGCTGCCGATCGGCCGGACCGGCGTGCTGACGTGGAGCGTCGGTGTGCAGACGGCCGATCAGACCCTACGCGTCTTCGTCGACGCGCGTGACGGCGCGTTCCTGCGCGCGGATGACCTACGGATCGCCGCCGAAGGACGTGGCATGGTCTTCGACCCGAACCCGATCCACAGCGAGGGCAACGGCACTCTGCGCGACCAGAATGACCGCGACGTTTCGGTGCTCACGAACGCGCGGCGCTTGGTCACGCTGCCGCGGCTCGACGGTACCGGTTTCCTGCGCGGACAGTGGGTGGATCTGACCGACTCGCCGGTCTCGGCGTTCGATCGCGATCTCGACTGGACCTGGGCGACGCGCTCGCACCATGTCTTCGAACAGGTCAACTGCTATTACCACCTGGACCGTGCGCAGGCGCGTCTCCAAGCGCTCGGGTTCACGAACGTGAATGCCGAGCGACAGGACGTGGACGCGCACGCGAGTAGCGCCGACCAGTCGATCTACAACGTCCTCGATGATCGTCTGGAATTCGGCGACGGGGGTGTGGACGACGGCGAGGACGCCGACGTCGTGATCCACGAGTACGGCCACGCGATGCAATTCGACCAGGTCGGGACGTTCGGGCTCACAGGCGAAGGCGGTGCCATGGGAGAGGGCTTCGGCGATTTCCTCGCCGTCCTCTTCCATGAGTCCGGACGGTCGGCGTGGGATGTCCTTTTCGCCTCGTGGGATGCGTCGTCATTCGTGAACCAGAATCCGCCGTTCCTGCGGCGCGTGGATCGCAACAAGGTCTTCCCGACCGACATCGAGCGCCAGGTCCACGCCGACGGAGAGATTTGGTCGCGCTTTCTGTGGGATTTGCGCCAACTGGTCGGAGCCGACGACGCGCTGCGACTCGTGGTCGAATCTCATTTCCTGCTGACACCGAACGCGCGTTTCCGGGACGGAGTGAACGCGTTGATCGTCGCGAATATCGCGCTCCGCGACAGTCGCGACGACGCGTCGATCCGCACGCTGATGACACAGCGTGGACTGCCCTTCGACGTTCCTTCGGCGCCCCTTCCGCCCGAGGAAGACTCGGAGGATAACGATACGGCTGAGCAGGCGGCACCGCTCGAGCGCGGTCTTCACGAGCGTTTCCTGCTTGCCGACGAGGATTGGTTCCGCGTGGTCGTTCCGCCCTTCCGGCGCGTGCTCGTGCGCGCGGAATTCGACGCGGCGGCGATGGATATGGACCTTGAGACGTACACCGAGACGGGCGTGCGATCGGCGGTCTCGGCCGAGGCGGGCGGCGTCGAAGAACTCGAGGTCACAGCCGGTCCGACACCGATCGTCGCTTTGATCCGTGGTTTCCACGCACCCGGTTCGGCGCAACTCCCCGGCGCGTACGACATCACGATCACCGAGACAGCGCTCGAGTCAATGGGCCCGATCCAGAACTTCGTGCGCTCGGTGGAACCCGGTCAGGTCTGGGCGTTTCGCGTGGCCGTCTCGCCCGCGAAGGTCGACGACCAGGCGAAGTTGCGCGTCAAGTCGCGTCGTCAGCGGCGCGGCGCGAAGACGGATCTTCAACTCTTCAATCCGGAGTCCGTCGAGGTGGTGGACGCAGCGACTGCGCGCCGCAAGAAGGGCGGCAAGGCGGCCTTCAGCGTGAACGCGCCCGGAGACTGGCTGGTTGTGGTGACGCCTCGCGAGGGGCATGACGGTCGCGTCCGGATCAAGATCAAGCTGAAGTAGTGCAGATCGACGTGGCGCCCGTCACCGCAGACGAAGCACCGCAGAGATGGGGCGTGTCCGCGTCAGCCGACGCGGGCGTGCGACCATGCGTGCGCGCTGCCGCCGCTCCCAGTCTCGTCGCTTGACTTCCCGTCGCGTGAAGCTGCCGCGCCCACTGCGTGGCCCTCAAGTGCGAGCAAGGCTCGCTTGTTCGGAAGCCCCGCGCTGAACCCGCCGAGGCGACCGTTCGCCGCGATCACACGATGACACGGGATCACGATGGGGAGGGGATTGCGCCCGACGGCTCCGCCCACCGCGCGCGCGGCTCCTGGCCGTCCGGCTGAGCGAGCGAGTTCCCCGTACGTCACCAGTTCACCGAACGGCACCTCGGTGAGACATGCAAGGACGACACGTCCGAACGTGCCGCGCACGAGGCGCAGATCGAGTGGGAACTCGAACGCGCGGCGCTCGCCGGCGAGGTACTCCCGGATCTCGTGCGCTGCCGGATGATCTCCTTCCCGGACACTTGCGTCCCGGACGAGAGGCGCCAACTGTCCGTCCCAATCCGAACCGGGTAGCACGAGCAGTGCGAGACCTTCGTCGGTGGCCGCACCGCGCACGACGCCGAAGGGCCCGTCAACAGCGAACGTGGTCACGCGCGTGTCCGTCGCGGGTGGTTGCGCCATGGCGAGCTCACCTCTCTTCACTTGAGCGCGAGATGACGGTACGGCTCCTCGAGCATGAGCACCCCGAGGGCCGTCGCGAAGACGCGCCCGCCGGTCTGTCGTTCGTACGTCCCGAGCGGATCCCATGAGCCCGCGGCGCACCCCGTCTTCGTCTGGTGTCCGACAAGCTGTCCCTTCAGCTTCCCATACCAGCCAGACCACGCAGAGCCGCCCGTCTGATGCGCGGCCAGAGTCCCATACCACCACTGGTACATGGTCAGGTTGCCCACTTGCACGCTGTACGTCTTCCCGCCGCGCTTGACCTCGCGGAACGAGATCTTCCAGATCGGTTTCTGCTTCGCGACCAGCGCCAGTGCTCTGCCGTGTGACGCGCCGGAGACGCCGACGCGCAGCAGCGTGCGGATGGCCGCGGCGCAGTGCGCGTTGGACGTCGTGGGCGTGTAGCCGTAGCGGCGGCCATCGACGAGGTAGGCGACGCGCCCTTTCTTGTCCATCTCCAGCGTCTGTAGCCACTTCTCGACGCCCGTCTCCAGGTCCTCCGGGAGCTCGGCCCCAGCGTCGCGGGCCGTCACGAGCGCCTGGACGACGAGCGCGGTGTAGGGGAGATCCGATCCGGGCCGCCAGGGCGCCGCGTAGCCCCATGCGCCATCCTTCTGCCGGCGCGCGAGCAACGCCGCGACGCCGCGCTCGACCTCCGCACGATACGTCCCCTTGCGAGTCATCACCTCGGCCTCGGCGAAGCACTGTGTCGCGAGGGGGAGTGCCCAGGCGCCCGATGCCCCGCGCAAGCGGTCGAGAGCGTTCTCGACGACGTCCGCGTACGCGTCGTCCGCGGCGCCTGGCACATGGCCGTCGCCGAGAAACGCCATGGTCGCCAGTGCCGTGATGGCGCCGTCGAAGGGGCACGGGATCTCTTCGCCGTGTTGGCCTTTGCCAACGCCGTCGCAGACGCGGTCCCCCGCCCCGTTGCCATCTCGCGCACCCTCGCCAGTCGCGCCGTCGCTCGTCGTATTGGCCGTGCACTGTGCGGAGAAGCCGTCCGCATCCCAGCCGCCACTGGGTTGCGCGTGTCGTGCAAGCCACGCGAGCCCCTTGGCGACCGACCTCTCCGTCGCTGCGTTCGCGCCGCCCTTCTTCCCGATCTTCGCTCGCGCAGCGCCAGATCGTGGCCCGACGAAGCGCGGCTCCGGGAGATCCGTGGCGTTTCCGTCGCTCGGCGTGTCCTGCGCGAAGGTCGGACGCGCCGCGACGGCGATCACGACGGGGACCAGCACGATGGACGCCAGCACGGTGGAGACCAGAGCGAGCGCACGGACCAGAGCGTTCATGCGCCGCATCGTATCTCGCGGCGACGTCTCGTGGGGCGCCGTCGCATGGGGCGACGGTCGAGGAGGTGCGCAGCGCATGCCCATCGGACGCGCGACCGGCTCCCCACGTTCCCCATCTCGTCGCGGTCCGGCTCGTCTACTCCGCGGGTAACACGTAGTGATGGCACGTGCTGCGGAACGGCAGGTAGGCACTCCACTTCCGCGCCACGTAGTCCGCACTCCGCAGGAAGTCTGCGCGGAACGCAGCGGTGCGACGGCCTTCGATCTTGTGGCTCTGGTCCGACGTCTCGATCAGCGTGCCATCGGGAAGGACGAGCTTGTGCACGACCGGCGCATCGATCACGTAGCTCTTGCGTCCGGCGTCGTGGGCCGCCAGGCAGAGATCGGCGCCGTAGCAGTGGAACCCGGGCAGCCCGGGATCGAATGCGAGCCCGCTCGACGCGCGGTAACCGAGCCAGAGCTCATCGAGAATCTGTACGTTCATCGGCAGCCCGGCCGTCGGTGGCTTGTGATACCGATGGGGGTCGCTCCAGTGACCGACGTTCGGCGGTTCGGCTCCGTCGGCGGTCTCGGGCGCGCGTCCAGCGGCGCCGACCACACCCCAGCTGGGGTCGAGGTTGTCGAGTTCCCGGAGCGCCGCGAACAGCCGCTGCTCCCAATCGGGCGGGAAGAGCACGTCCTGGTGCACGTGGAAGCGCAGATCGTGCTTCGCTCGCTGCGCGGCGTCGGCGTAGAGCTGCGAGATCGACCCGTACGCACGATTGCCCCGGTTCTCGACGAAGAGCCACTGGTGCTTGCCGTGCTGGTAGCACGGGCTCACGAGAACATGCCGACGCAGCTCTGCTGGATCGTCGACCGCCACGATGAACGTGATCGGCTCGGCGTCCGGGAGGTCCGCGAACGTGCGGTACGCGGTCACGGCGGGGAGACGACGGCGTTTCGCGATGCTGCGCGCGTACTTCGCGTAGCGCTCCGGGAAGCGCACGAGGTCGCGTTCGTCGGAGTCGGCGCGCAGCGCACGCCACGTCTGCGCGACCGCGCCCTCGTCGTGGCGGGGCTTGCGTAGCGGCCGCTGAGCGCCCGCGGCCCGGTTGACGCGCTCGCCGGGATCGAGCTCGAGATCGTACTCCTCACACCAACTCTGCGCGTCGATGCTTGACTCGATGGTCTTGTGCGGCCAGCGCACGACCGCTCGGCTTGCGACCGCGTGGCGCTTGTAGTCGAAGCGCCGGAGTCGCTCACAGACGTCGCCCGGGGGCACGTAGAGGTAGCCGAGATCCTCCGCGTAGATGGGTCTGTCGAGCGGCAGGTCCCGCAGGTCCGCCCCCGCCAGTTCGCCCGCCGCGCGATCTGCGACGCGCAGCAACGTCGGCGTGATGTCGATGACGCTGCAGGGTGTGTCCACGACGGTTCCGGGCGGCGGCGCGCCCTCGGTGCCGGGCGGGTAGTGCACGATCAGCGGCACGCGCAGGAGATCGTCGTGCAAGCGACCGCAGTGGTGGACGCGTTCGGCGGCGGGGTCGAAGCCCTCGCCATGGTCGCTCACGATCACGATCACCGTGCTGTCGAGGTCCACGTCGGCGAGCGCAGCGCCGAGTCGGCGGTCCATCTCGGCGACGCACCCGTCGTACTTGGCGAGGAGGCCCTCGCGGAGATCGTCGTCCGAGAGCCCGTTGGGCGGATCCTTCCAGATCCACGGGCCGTCGCGAAAGCGCCGCAAGGGCTCCGGCAACGGGTTGCCGAGAAACCGCTCGACGTCCACGCACCAGCTCCGGTGCTCGTCGTAGTCGTGCACCAGGTTCGTGTGCAGCATCGCGAACCACGGACGCCTGTCGTCGTGGCGCTCGCCCAACCACTCCCCGAACGCGTGAAACGGTCCGTCCTTCTCCTGCTTGTGGAACCACCGGTACGTCTCGAAGCCCGTCTGCCATCCGAAGTGCTTCCAGACCTCCGGGCGTCGGTCGAAGCCGGCCGCGTCGAGTTCCTCGCGCGAGATGTCGTCGGGGACGAGATTGCCGTTGTTCCCGATCCCGAGCGTTGCCCAGCCATCCCCGAGGAGCGCGGGCAACTTCTCGGCGTGGAAGCGCTCGTCGTGGTGGATCAGCCCATGACTCGTCGGCATGCGGCCGGTGATGATCGACGCGCACGCGGGCAGGGTCCATCCGCACGTCGTGAAGCAGCGCGAGTAGACGACGCCGCGGGCAGCGATCTCATCGAGGAAGGGCGTCTCGGCACGCGACAGTCCTGCGAAGCCGAGACGGTCGGCGCGCAAGTCGTCCACGATGACGAGGAGGAGATTGGGTGGCATCCGCTCTCAGGGGACCGCGGAGGCGCTTCCGAGGCCAGATTTCCCCCATACATCGCTCGCGGCGCCTCGCAGCGAGTGCCAGACGGTCTCCACAAGACGGGGCCACCAGTGCCGCCGCAAGGAGGGGAGTTTGCCGGGGGAGCTACGCTTGGGGGGGAGGGAAGGGAGGGGTGCGCGTCAGCTTTACACGGCATCCCTGACGTTTGGGCTTCAGGGCCAGCCTCAATGTGGGGGCCGCAACCCCGGCAGCCCCATCAACAAGCAATGCGTCGCGCGCATTCCCGAACCACCGAGGTTACGAAGCCGAGATCGAGGGGCGTTCAGCGCTCGTCCGTTCCGCGCTCGTCCTTGGGCTTCAGGCCGCGGCCCGCAAGCATCTTGCGTACACGCGCCTTCTTCTGCTCAGGCGTCATATTCGCCCAGGGGTTCTTGCGCGGCTTCTTCGGCCCGCTGTTGACGCTCCCGACGGGACGCCCGCGCGGGCGCACTTCGCCGCCGACGAGATCGCGCACGCGCGCCAGCGCCTCGTCGCGTCCCTCGGCACGCGCGGTCTCGACGAGCTTCTCGAGGCGAATCATCAGGTCCCGAAGGAGTGCGTCGGTGTTGTTGGCTATTCGCGGCATCGGGAACTCCCTGTTTGGGCACGCATTCCGTACCCGTATGGATGGAACATTCGTGCGCGTTGTGTCGTGTTTGAGCGCTCGATGACTAACTCTGATTGACGGAGCGTACCTTTTGTTCCGTCGAATTCGCGCAATTGGCCCGGCGGGCGGCACGATCGACCGCGTCCGCCCAGCTCGTCGCAGCCTGGATGTGTTCACCGTGTGCGGCGACCGCGTCGCATTGTCGCGTCGTGTCCACGCGCTGCGACGGCGATGATGTGGAGATTCCTCGACATTCCGGAAAAGCGGCGTTCACGATCTGCCATACATCCGCGGCGGCCAAGGCTCCTCATGGGGCCGAACCGCTCCGTCCCCAAGCCATGCGCGAAGCCTCTTCCCACCGCGGCCACTTCGACTCTTGCCTGTCTGACTACACGGCAGGCAGGCTCGAATCCGCCCTTGAGCGTGAGATCGAGGCGCACCTATTGGTCTGCGATCGCTGCTTCGCTGCGCTCGTCGCGGAGGTCGTGATCGGCCCGCGCATCGAGGTCAAAGCCTCTTCGGCATAGCGGTTGCCTTGTTCCCTCCAATGCGCGCGGTCGTCACCGCCGCAATGGGAGGGCGGACGTGGCCGACGACGGGAACTCAGGCAAGGCGAATGGGAGCGTTTCGAACGGTCGGCGTCGACACGCGCCAACCGGCGAGCGGTCCAGCGACACGTCGCACGAGGCGCTCATGGTCGCTCTGGCCGATGACGAGTCGTCACGCACTCTCTTCTTGAAGGCGTCGTTCATCGCTCGCGCTCGATATGGGCTTCGTCCGGATGACGCAGAGGACGTATTCAATGAGGCGGTCGCAACGTATCTGACAGTGCATGCTCGTTATGGCGCGAGCGACAATCACTTCGGATTGCTGGTCGGCATCTTCCACAAGAAGGCTCTGGAGCATCTCGGAGCCCGCGATCGTAGCGGGCGCGTCGCACGTCGCTTCGTCGCACGTTTGCGCTCGGATCGCCCGAACGTGGCCCGCGGCGAGGACCCCAAGGGCGCAGCCATCGAGCGTGTCATTCGCGACGAGGACGCGACGATCATCCGTGCCGCGATTGCATCGCTGAATGAAGAGGGGCGCGAGATGTTGATGACTCTCGCGGAGGGGCGATTGAGTCGACTGGAGATGATCGAGGAACTCGGTCTGAACCGCAATACGTTCGACACACGGCTGCGGGCGTTGCGACTCCGGCTGAAGGAGCGTCTCTCACGCGCCGGAGTCCTCTGAGCGGCGACGATTTCGAAGGGTGGGCCTTAGTTGCATCCAACAGATCGTTCCGAATCGAGATCCTACGGAATACGATCCCCGCGCGGAGCGTTGTGGTCCGCGTGAAGACGTGATCGACCGACACGTCGGAGCTTGGCCCCGGTCATTGCGGGGAGTCAGAGTTGGTCGGAACACGCCCTGCGGGGCCAAGTACTCATACTCGAGGGAGAAACTTCCATGGAGAAGACCAAGGTCTTCGGCGCCCTGCGCGCCACAACGTTCGCGGCGCTCGCCGCGGGTGGTCTCATGTTTGCCACGACCGGTTGCTGCACGTCGCCTGACGGCGCTGCCGACGCAGGAATGAAGTCCTGTGGGGGCGACAAGTCGTGTGGCGACAAGGGTTGCGGCGAGAAGGGCTGCGGCAAGAAGGCCGACGGTTCGAAGTCCTGTGGCGAGAAGGGCTGCGGCGACAAGATGGGCGGCAAGGCGGACGGCGAGAAGTCGTGCGGCGACAAGGCCGGTGGTGAGAAGAGCTGCGGCGACAAGGCCGACGGCGAGAAGAGCTGCGGCGAGAAGTCCTGCGGCTAGTTTCGCGAACGCGAAATGATCGACGGGCGGTGTCCGAAAGGGCGCCGCCCGTTTCTGATTCACGTCTGGTTCACTGGGCCCGTTCTTGATTCCCGTGGCCGCTCTCTGATCCCTCTCGCCGCACCGGATTCGACGACTCTACGACTGGCACGGGCGGCCTATCAGCCGCGCGGATCCGTGTCGCCGGAGGCGAGCTTCTCTCGGTACTCGAGTCGCCGGCGCTTGTATTCGTCTGCGCTCATTGCCGGCTCCGGCTCGCGTCCCTCCAGCACATCCTCGTGGATCTTCTCGAGGAATGGGATGCACCAGCCGCAGCCCGTGCCAGCCGAGAGGCAGCCCGAGATGAGCGAGACCACGCGCGGACGCTCGCGTCTCACGTAGCGGATCACTTTGTTCCGGCGCACGTGGAAGCAGATGCAGAGTTCGGGGTCCTCGGGGTCATGCTCTTGCTTCATGCGCGCCATGCTGCGCGACCCGCGTGTCAGCCCCAAGGGACGCTTGCCCCGCGGCGAAGCCGACCGGGCGCCACGTCCTCCGGTCTCACCAACTTTCGTAGGGGAACACCCTCCGACGCGCGCTCCGACGCGCGCAGGGAATGCTCAACTCGCGATCAGTGTTCGATTGGGCGGGCGGCCAATGATCGCTCTCGACCGGGAAAGGAACCCAGGATGCGCAAGAACAACCAGTTGATCACGAGAGCCCTTGTCGTCGCCGGGACGGCCCTGATGGCCGTCGCCGCGTTCGGAGTCGCCGACGCGGAGGAGAGCGGCGCGCTCTACCACTTCGGTACGAACGTCAAGCACACGAACATCGCCTTCGTCTCCGAGGCCGAGATCGAGACGATCCACGGCACGACGCACGAGATGAGCGGCACGTTCTCCGTGGACTTCGACGAGTTGACGGGGAAGTGCAAACTCGTCGTGCCCGTCAAGGGGTTGCACACCGGTATCGAGAAGCGCGACGAGCACCTTCAGAGCGACGCTTGGCTGGACGCCGAGAAGTTCCCGAGCATCACGCTCGAGTGCTCCAGTATCAAGCTGACCGAGAAGAAGGCCGGGCGCGTCTATTCGGCCAAGTTGAAGGCCAAGCTGACCGTCCATGGCGTCACGAAGGAACGCGAGCTCGATGCGACGATCATCCGCTTGCCGGCGAAGCTCGGCAAGAAGATGGGCGCCGGCGACTGGGTGAAGGTCACGTCGCGCTTCGACGTCGAATTCGACGACCACGGGATCACGATCCCGAACGCCGAGCAGGTTGGCCCGAAGGTCAGCAAGACGTGGAGCGTCTCCGTCAGCGTCTTCGCCACGACCGAGGCGCCGCGCCGCAAGCGCTAACCAGCGCTGCGCCTCACTGCGCCTTCTCGACTCCGTTCGCACGTTGCACGGCCCGACCGCGGTCCGAAGGGGGATCCCATGCTCAAACTCATCCACGTCCTGCTCGTTCTCTCGGCTGTCGCGCTGCTGGCGTACCCCGTCGCGGCGGCGGTCGACAGTGCCTACGGGCACGACGTCTACCTCCTCGCGTCGGTGAACTCGGTGGATGACGTCGATGACAATCGTGAACTCTTCGAGTTGACGTTCGACCCGGAGACCGACGATGACGCCGCGAAGCTCGAGCAGGTGCTGGAGATCTACGGCAACGTCGCGAAGCTCGAGACAGAGCGTGTGCTCGTCTTCGACGAGGCGCGTCTGACCCGTCCGCCCGAGATTCCGGAAGTGGCGTTGCTGCCGGCTGGCTCGGCGGGCGGCGACTACCCCGTGCAGTCCGAGACCGTGGCGTACACAGCCAAGCGGCTCACCCTGGCCGGGCTCCTGGCTGCCATCGCGCTCCTGGCCGCCCGCTTCTTCGTCATGCGCCGAGATCAGGCGGCGACGGCGAGCTGAGCCCAGAAAATGGGCGCGGGCGGCGGCGTTCCCGGCAGAGGCGATGCACGCGCTGCCGGACCGCGCGCCGGCCTGCACTACTCGAAGTCGAAGTACTCGCGGAAGAGCTCGCGCGCCATCTGTTGGTCGGCGACGAGCAGTGCCGTCTCGTACTGGAGTTTGGGCGTCTTCTCGATCCCCGTTTCCTGCGCGAGGATGGCGAGAAAGAGGCAGCCATCGAGTGAACTGGTCCGCACGAGCTTCTTCTTCATGAAGTCCCATATGCGGTCGGCGGGGACGCGCGACCAGAGGATGCGCCGCGGTAGACCACTGGCTTCGGTCACGACTCCCTCGGCGTTCGCTTCGACCATGATCTCGTCGTGGCCCGCGTCGTCCTTCAGGTAGTCAGCGGTGTAGGGACGGCCGGAGAGCCCCTCGTTCAACTGCTTGAGGAATTCGTCCTTCAGGTATTCGATTCGACGCTTGCGACGACGCCAGTCCTGGATGGTCTCGCCGGGCAGGTTCGACATTCCCGGGCTACCAGCAATCTGGGCGGCGCGCGCGAAGTCGTAGACTTTCAAGGCCTCATCGAGGGGCTTGCGTTTCTCGATCGCCTTGGCCTCACGCGCCTCGCGCTTGGCGTTGTCCTCGGCGATCTTCGCTTCCTGCGCCTTGCGCTCCTCGGCCTCTGTCGCCTTGGCGCGCGCCTTGTCGGCCCACTCGCTCCCCGGGTGGGCGAGGGCCATCTCGCGCCAGTGCCCGGCGACCGCGTCCCAGTCGCCGTGGTTGGCGGCTGCCCACGACTCGGCCAGGCGGAACGCGTCCTCGCCCGGGTCCTTCTTGGGCGGCGGTGGGGGCGCAACCGGAGTCGTGTCTGGCGTCGCACCAGAACCTGGAACGGTCGCGGTCTCTGGCTTGTCGCCACCGCTCGTGGCGAGGATCGCGACGATGATGATGGCGATGACGGCGACGACGCTGCCGATCACGATCGCCTTGGACGGTCCGCTCTTCTTCTGCGGCCGTGGTCCGCGAGTCGAGCGACTGCCACTCCCGCCGCTCTTGCGCTTCTCTCCGCGCGACGCAGTGCCGCCGGCCACCAGCGGCTCGAGCAGCGCGACGGTGTCGGCGGCGGTCGGACGATACCCCTTCGACGTCACGAGCAACTGCTTGATGAGGTCGTCGTAGTCGGCGCCAACGCTGCGGTTGCGCTCGCTGACGGGGACGAACTCACCCTTGATGTGGGCGGCGAGTATCGCGCGGACGCTCTTGCCCCAGAACGGGAGCTCGCCGGTGAGCATCTGGTAGAGACACACGCCGAGGGCGTAGACGTCGCTCTTCTCGTCGATCCGCTTGCCCTGGCACGCCTCCGGGGACATGTAGAGCGGCGTGCCCGCGCGCTTCGCGAGCGACTTCGGGCCAGCGAGACCGAAGTCGACCATCTGCACTTCGTCGGTACCGGAGACGAGCAGGATGTTCGCGGGCTTGACGTCGCGGTGAACGACTTTCTCGGCATGCGCCGCTGCCAACGCCTGCGCCACCTGGTGCGCGATGCGTAGCGCCTTGCGGACCGGCAGGGCTCCGCCACCCTTCATGCGGTCCTGGAGCGTCTCGCCCGCGACGTGGTCCATGACGATGCACAGATGGCCGTCGTCTTCGACCACATCCGTCACCTTCACGATGTGGGGATGGTCGATTTGCGCCAATGCCCGGGCCTCGTCGACGAAGTTCTTCCGGATCTCCGCGAGCTCGGCCATCTCGCCGGTGAGAATCTTGATCGCGACGTCGCGACCCAGCTTCTCGTGCCGGGCGCGGCAGACCCACGACGTGCGACCTCGTCCGAGAGCTTCGCCGATGACGCACTTCGCGAGCGTCTTGCCATAGTAGGGGTGCGCCTTCGGGTCATTGGCGTCGGTCGGGGGCATGCGAGGCAGCTCCAGATGGGTGTGCGCGTGGGGCGTCGTGCGTGGGTGTCGTGCATGGTCGATGCAGAGATTGACGAAGTGGCAGCTTATCGGTTTCTGCAGACTGCCGAAGATGATGACGTAGTGGCGGTTTGCAGTCTCCGTCCGTGCGCCCTTCCAAGTTGGTCAGGAGCGTCGGAGGCCGCAGGCTACACTGAGAGGGTCGCGGCACGGTATTCGCCACGTCGCACGCGGAGGTGCCTACATGTTCGATCGCTTCACCGAACGCGCGCGCAAGGTGATGAGCCTGGCGCGCCAAGAGGCTCAACGGTTCAACCACGACTACATCGGGACCGAGCACATCTTGCTCGGGCTCGTCCAGGAGGGCAGCGGCGTCGCTGCTCAGGTCCTGAAGAACCTCGAAGTGGAACTGCGTAAGATCCGTATCGAGGTTGAGAAGATCGTCAAGAACGGCACCAATATGGTCACGATGGGCCAGTTGCCGTTCACGCCACGGGCCAAGAAGGTCCTCGAATTGGCACTCGAAGAGGCGCAGAACCTCGGGCACCAGTACATCGGCACGGAGCATCTCCTGCTCGGTCTCATTCGCGAGAACGAGGGGATCGCTGCGCAAGTCCTGATGAATCTCGGGACGAAGCTCGAAGAGGTGCGCGAGGAGGTCTTGGAACTCCTGGGCGCCGATGCCAGCGAGTCGGCCGGCGGCGGCACCCCGGACTTTTCTCCCGGCGAGCCCGACGAACCGAGCGAGTCGGCGCCGTCGTCCGGCAAGTCGAAGACCCCCGCGCTCGACGCCTTCGGTCGTGATCTGACCGAACTCGCTCGCGAGGATGCGCTCGATCCGGTGATCGGACGCGCCCGCGAGATTGAGCGCGTGATGCAGATCCTCTCGCGTCGTACGAAGAACAACCCGGTGCTGCTCGGTGAGCCCGGGGTCGGCAAGACCGCGATCGTCGAGGGACTCGCACAGCTGATCGTCTCGGGCCAGGTGCCCGAGATCCTGCGCGGCAAGCGCGTCGTGACCCTCGACCTCGCGATGATGGTCGCGGGCACCAAGTATCGCGGTCAGTTCGAGGAGCGCATCAAGGCCGTCATGACAGAGGTCCGACGCGTCAAGAACGTGATCCTCTTCATCGACGAACTCCACACCCTCGTCGGGGCTGGCGGCGCCGAGGGTGCCATCGACGCCTCCAACGTGCTGAAGCCCGCGCTCAGTCGCGGCGAGTTGCAGTGCATCGGTGCGACCACCCTCGACGAGTACCGCAAGTACATCGAGAAGGACGGCGCGCTCGAGCGTCGCTTCCAGATGATCATGGTGGAGCCGCCGAGCAAGGACGAGACCTACGAGATCCTCCAGGGCCTGAAGGCGCGCTACGAGGAACACCACCATGTCAAGTACACCGACGACGCGTTGCGGCAGGCGATCGACCTGTCCACGCGCTACGTCACCGGCCGTTTCCTCCCGGACAAGGCCATCGATGTGATCGACGAGGCCGGCGCGCGCATCCGATTGCGTTCGATGACGCAGCCGCCGGATCTGAAGGAACTAGACGACGAGATCCGCGTGCTCGATGGCAAGAAGGCCGATGCCGTGCAGGGGCAAGACTTCGAGACCGCTGCCCAGTTGCGCGACCAGGTGCAGAAGCTGAAGGGCCGGCGCCAGTCAATCCTCGAGCAATGGCGTCGTGAGACGCGCGAGACCGAGGGCCTCGTCGATGCCGACGTCATCCAGGAGACCGTCTCGCGCGTCACCGGCATTCCGCTCACGCGGATCGAGTCCGGCGAAGCGCAGCGCCTGCTCGGGATGGAGGCCGAAATCCGCGAGGGCGTGGTCGGGCAAGAGCCCGCACTCTCCGCTGTCTGTCGCGCCGTGCGTCGCTCGCGCTCCGGTCTGAAGAACCCGCAGCGGCCCGTCGGTTCGTTCGTGTTCCTCGGGCCCACCGGCGTCGGCAAGACGCTGTTGGCGAAGGCGCTCGCGAAGTTCATGTTCGGCGACGAGGACTCGCTGATCCACATCGACATGTCGGAGTACATGGAGAAGCACAACGTCTCGCGTCTGGTCGGCGCCCCTCCGGGCTACGTCGGCTACGAAGAGGGCGGACAGCTCAGCGAGAAGGTCCGCCGTCGGCCGTATTCGGTCGTGCTCTTCGACGAGATCGAGAAGGCGCACCACGACGTCTTCAACATGTTGCTGCAGATCCTCGAAGAGGGCCGGCTCACCGACTCGTTCGGGCGCCACGTGGACTTCCGCAACACGATCATCATCCTGACGAGCAACATCGGGTCGGCGATCATCAAGAACCAGGCGACGCTTGGCTTCACGAAGACGACCAACTCGGAGCAGGGGAGCTACGACAAGATGAAGTCGCAGCTCGATCGCGAGCTCGAACGGCATTTCCGTCCTGAGTTCCTGAATCGCATCGACGAGGTCGTTGTCTTCCGTCAGCTCAACCGCCAGGACCTGAAGACGATCATCGACATTGAGCTCGCGGGCGTGTTGAAGCGTCTCTCCGAGCGCGGCGTCGCACTCACCGTGTCCGATGCCGCGAAGGAGCGGATCATCGACGCGGGCAGCGATTTGGACTACGGCGCTCGACCGCTCAAGCGGGCGATCGAGAAGTTGGTCGAAGACCCGCTCTCCGAGCGTGTGCTCCGGGGGCAGATCCCCGAGCGCAGTCGGGTGGCGATGATCTCCGGCGACGACGGCCTCGACTTCATCATCGACGCTGTGCCCGAGCCAGGTGACGAGTCCGATGGCGAGTCTGGCGAGTCCGGTGGCGCATCAGATGACGAGCCCGAGGAGGTCCCCACCGGACCGACCGAAGAGCAGAGTTGATCGGAGGGGCCCCGTTGACGGCTCCACTGCTCTGACTCCGACGCCGACACGATTGCTGCAGTGCGTCTGCGGCTGCGTGTTCGCCTGCTGGGTGGCTCGGACTGGGCGCGCTCTCGCTTGAGTTCTCGAGCCTGTGCGTGCCACCGCTGCCGGGCGCGGCTCCAGCCTCCGTCCATCGGCCGAGCCACATCCGATCCTTTTCGGACGTCGTCCGTTAGGTTGCACAGGAGCGGTGTGTCCGGCGTGCACACCTGTGTTCCACTTTCGCCAGGGTGACCATGACCGACCGCGACGCGACCGAAAGCACCTCCTCGTTCCTCTCCGCCTGGCTTGCCGGTGGGCTGCTCGTGGTCGTGGGACTGCAAGTCTTCGCCGCGTGGCAGACGCGCAGCGTCATCGATCGGATGGAATCCACCGCCGTCCGCCTCGACCATCGCATGGAGACCACGGCGGCGCGGCTCGAGAAGGCCGCTATTCAGACGGAGCAGGTGGCGCGGCAGGTGCAGGCGCTGCAGACCCGCGTGCAGCGGATCCAAGTCGTCGCCGATGACTGGGAGTTTCTCGTTGACGAGGTCCAGAAGGTCGCGCGGCTTCAGCGCGAACTGATCAAGAGCCTGGAGGACAGGGAGGGCTTCGATGTCGGAGCGTTGCCGCAGCCGGTCGATCTCGACTGGACGCAACCCGCGCTCCACGACGCTGCGCGCGTCGGTGCCGCGTCGATCGGCATCGAACTGACCGACACCGAGGTGCGCGTGCCTGCGCGCCTGTTACTGAAGCAGGGCATCCTCGAGTACTTCGCCGTTCTGAAGGGCGGCAAGGAGCACGAGGCGCTGGTCTCGCTCGTCGGCAACCTCGGGCCCGACGACCGGCGACCAAAGGATTTCGGCATCAAACTCAATAACGCCATTCAAGCGCTCGGCGTGAAGCGTGGCCGGGGGATCCGTTTCACGCCGAATGGAACGCGGCCCGCCGTGGGCCAGACGCTCTACCTCTTTCTGGAGTGGGAGGAAGCAGGCGAGCAGGTGATCGTGCGCGCCGAGGACCTTGTGTGGGACCGGATGCGCGACGTTCAGATGCCGCACGACTCATGGGTCTTCGTCGGGTCGAGCTTCGTCCCCGGAGACGAAGAAGGCGAACTGCTCTTCGCGGCGGACCTGACCGCCGAAGCCGTCGCCACGTACTCTGCGCTGAACACAATCATCGATACGACCGCCCCGGGAGCGCAGGACGACACCGTGTTCATCGTTGCGGGTCCGCGCGTCCCCGAGGGCGTCGACAAGGTGACGTTCATCATCCGGACGATCGATCGCGAGCCTACACGGACGTTCGCGACCCCCACGGGCGAGCGCGATGGGGAGTAGATGAGTCCGCGCGTCAGCACGCTCGCGTTGGCGGGGCGCGTCGTTCGCGCCGCCCGTACGCGCCTCTCGTGGTCACGCGTACTCGAGGCAGCGACCACCGGCGCTCTGGTCGGCGGTGGACTCGCCGCAGCGGGCGGCTTCGTCGCCTTGGCGTATAGGCCCTCGGTCGAATCGGCGCTCTGGCTGCTATGGCTACCGGTTGCCGGAGGAGCCGTTGGTGCGGTCCGCGGCTTTAGCGGACGCCCGGACACCGCGGTGTCCGCGCTCGCGGTCGATCGGGCCGCTGGTGCGCACGAGGCCTTCACATCCGCGCTCACGGCGTCGGATGCGGCCCCGATGATGCGCGAACTGGCTGCGCGCTACGGCCTGACGGCGCTCGCAGATCGCTCGATCAGCGACTT
The DNA here is from genome assembly GCA_024280885.1 of Planctomycetota bacterium. Taxonomy (GTDB): domain Bacteria; phylum Planctomycetota; class JAJSAM01; order JAJSAM01; family JAJVHW01; genus JAJRPF01. The sequence goes on from JAJRPF010000066.1 coordinate 27,821, forward strand.
GTTGCCGATCGCAGCGCCGAAGCGCGCCGCGCCCGCGGCGGTGGTGATCGCGCTGGCGCTCGCCCTAGCGGTGATGGGCGGCCCCCCCGATGCCGAGGCCGGCAGCGCGTCCAGAGCATCGGAGTTGGTGCGTCTTCCGGCGGCGTCCTCCGACCCAGCAGCAGGCGGCGGTCGCTCGGGAGAGGCTCCGCGCGAGGGGAGCGTGCCTGTTCCCGGGACATCGTCCGACGTCGCCAACAGACCCCGCGTCTCGCCGGATAACGCGCACGCATCGGACGTCCCCGGACTGGGCGCGGCGGAGTTGCGGCAACTGGCGGAGGAGCTTGCCGCCCGCGGTGTCGCGGGCGGCGAGGCGGCGCTCGCGGCGCTGGCACGAGGCGACCGCGAAGCGGCGGAGCTGGCCCTGCGCAGCGCGTTGGCAGCCCGTGGAGACGGGAGCGGGACCGAAGCTGGAGCCGGGCGAGAGTCAGGCTCGGAGTCGCCCGGCGCGCGCAGTGCGCCCGGTGGTTGGTCGGTGGGAGCGTGGCCGCTCCGGTACGATCGAGAGGTTCGCGCCTGGATGCGGCGTCAGGTCGCCGTCGATCGGCGCGCGAACCCACGAGGAGATGAGCGGTGACGCGCAAGATCGGAGTCTGGATCGTCGGAGCCTACGGTAACGTCGCCACGTGCGCGGTGGCCGGCGCGGCTGCGGTCGCGCGTGGCCTCACGCCGACGACCGGCCTGGTGACCGAGACGCGCGAGTTGCGCGAGCTCGATCTTGTCCCGCTCTCGGACCTCGTCTTCGGCGGGCACGAGATCCGCGAGGGCTCCATCGTGCGGACGGCCGAGGAGTTTGGTGAGCGAAACGGATTGCTCTCGCCGGCCTTGCGGCTCGCCGTGGACGAGGATCTTCAGCGAGCCGACGCCGAGGTCCGCCCCGGAGTGCTCGTCAATCCGACCGCCGAGGTGCGCGCCATGGCGAGCTCGGACGTTGTCACTGCCGAGTCGCCGGCCGAGTTGATCGCCCGCGTTCAGGCCGACCTCCGCGACTTCCAGCAGCGCAACGAACTCGCGACCGTCATTGTCGTCAACCTGATCTCGACCGAGGCCGACTATCGGGACTCGCCGGCTCTCGAGTCGCTGGCGGCGTTTCGCGCGGCGTTGGATACGCGACCCGGTTCCTTGCCGGATGAAGAGTCTGGGCCGGATAAAGCGTGTCCGCGGAGTGAAGAGGTCGCCGGCGCGACCGGCATCCCGAGCTCGGTGCTCTATGCGTTTGCCGCCGTGGACGCAGGTTTCCCCTTCGTCGACTTCACCCCCGCCGTGGCGAGCGGCGCCGCCCCCGTCCGCGAGACGGCCCTTGCGCGGGGCGTCCCGTTCATGGGGCGCGACGGCAAGACCGGCGAGACGCTCGTCAAGACGGTGCTGGCGCCGATGTTCCTGGCGCGCCACTTTCGCGTGCTCTCGTGGGAGGGCGCGAACATGCTCGGCAACCGCGATGGGGCCGTCTTGCAAGGCTCCGGAGCGCTGGCCTCGAAGGTCCGGGACAAGGACGAGGCGCTGCGCAAGATCCTAGGTGACCGTGACGATCTCCACTCGTCGGTGCGGATCGACTATGTGCCCTCGCTCAAGGACTGGAAGCAGGCGTACGACTTCATCCACTTCGAGGGTTTCCTCGGCGCACGGATGCAGATGCACTTCCTCTGGCAGGGCTGTGACTCCGCGCTCGCCGCGCCGCTCGTTCTCGATCTCGTGCGAATGACCGATCTTGCGCAGCGCCGCGGCGAGGTCGGGACGCTGCCGCAACTCGCCTGCTTCTTCAAGTCGCCGGTCGATGTCGAGGAGCAGGGCTTCGCCGCCCAGATGGAGCTCCTCCACGATTACGTCGAGCGCGTCCGCGCTGAGCGCGCCGTCTGCGCCGACGAACCCACCGACTCCCCGGCACGCCGCCGCCGCCGCCCCGCTCCGTCACGGCGTACCTGAGCTGCGTACGTGAGCTGGGCACCTGTAACGGGGGCGCTTGAACCGCGCACCCGGGCCGCGCAGGACCTCTCGCTGCGTGGAGGAGTCGCCGTCGGTCTGTCATCGCCGCACCGTTGGGCTTGTCGCCGGGATTGCCACGACAGGCTGATAGGTTGACGCGCCGCGGCGCCACGGCATGCGAATCCTCTACGTCTCCTGCCATCCCCACCTCCGAACGGACTCGAACGCCGGGTACGCGACGCACATCCGCGAGACCGTGGCTGCGCTGGAACGGAGAGGACATGCGGTCGAGACGTGGATTGCCGGCGACGCGGACCGCGCGTCGGCACGTGCTGCGTCGATGGGGGCCGCGTCGACAGCGCGAGGATGGGCACCGGCGGTTTCGGTGCTGCGTCGCGTTGTTCCGAGCTTCGCCTGGCGCGGCCTTCGCGATCTTGCCCTCGTCCGTCACGCGCGCGCGATCGAACCGCGGCTGCGGGCCGAGGTCGAGCGTGTGCGACCGGACGTCATCTACGAGCGCGCGGCCTATCTGTCGTCAGCCGGTACCCGCGTGGCGGCGGCCACGAACACGCCGCTGATCCTGGAGGTCAACGCTCCGTACGTCGAGGAACGCCGCAATCTGAACGGCCTCGGCCCGATGGACGGTGCGGGGCAGCGTTGGGAGACCGACGTCGTGAATGCGGCCGCGCTGGTCGTCACGGTCTCTTCGGTGCTTCGCGATCGGCTTGTCGAGACGGCGGGCGTACCGGGTGCCCGTGTCCGTGTGCAGCCCAATGGCGTCGACATGGGGCGCTTTCACGCGGGCGTTCCCTCGGCCCGCGTCGCGGTCGGGCTCCCCGAGGATGCGTTCGTGGTCTGCTTCGTCGGTTCGTTCATTCGCTGGCATCGCCTCGAGATCCTGATCGACGCGGTTGCGGCGTTGGCTGACTCCGGGGCACCCGCGTACGCGCTCCTTGTCGGCGATGGCGACGTGCGCGGCGAACTCGAAGCACGCGCAGAGCAGCGCGGCGTAGCGGACCGCATTCGCTTCACGGGAACGCTTCCTTTCGAGGCCGTCCCCGCGCACATACAGGCTGCCGACGTCTGCGTCATCCCGGGGCACGCGTGGTATTGCTCGCCGATCAAACTCTTCGAGTACGGCGGAGTGGGAAAGGCCGTGATCTCGCTCGACTCGGCCCCCGTGCGAGAGGTCGCCGAGGTCGGGCGCGATTGCCGGACCTTCGACGGCTCGGCCGGTGATCTGGAGTCGGAGCTTCGGCGCCTGATGTTGCAGCCCGACGTGCGCGCCGACCTCGCCGCCAATCTGCATCGGGCTGTCGCGCAGCGATTCACATGGGATGCCGCCGCGACCCGCATCGAACGCTGGATGGTCGAGGTGACGGACGCTCCCGAGGCTACTGCGGATCGCGACACCGCGCCGCGCGCCATCCTTCCATGAAGGCGGTCCCCGGCCCCGGGTACTCTTGCGCCTCGCGCGCCAAGAGTGCGTGACACGTCAGCGACCCCGTCTCTTCAGCGACTCGGTTTCTTCTGCGACCCCTTCTCCAGAGTTCGGACCCGGGAGTTTCCCCTATGTGTGGCGTGATCGGTGTGATCGGCCAAGGCCCCGTGATCGGTGAGATCGCAGATGCCCTCCTCTTCATCCAACACCGTGGGCAGGACGCGGCCGGCGCGGCCACGTTCGACGGCAAGACGTTTCGCTCGACGAAGGGCATGGGGCTCGTCCGCGAGGTCTTCGCGAAGGAGGACCTGGGCCGCTTCGTGGGCCACATGGGGATCGGACACGTCCGCTACCCGACCATCGGTGACGGTGGCGTCGAGGACGCGCAGCCCTTCGAGGTGAACAGTCCGTTCGGGATCGTGATGGCCCACAACGGGAACCTCACGAATTTCAAGCCGCTGCGCGACGAGCTGATGACCCGATCGCGGCGTTACGTGGGCTCGAATTGCGATGTCGAGGTGATCCTCAACGTCTTCGCCGATTACCTCACGCGGGCAATCCCCGACGGCGACTGCGACGATCCGCGCGACGCTGTCTTCGAGGCGGTCGCCGGTACGTTCAACCGCTGTCGCGGATCGTATTCGGTCGTGTCGCTCGTGGCGGGCGTCGGCCTCGTCGCGTTCCGCGATCCCTACGGGATCAAGCCGCTCATCTACGGTCGCAAGCGCGACGGAGATGGCTGGCGCTACATGTTCGCATCGGAGTCGTGCGCCCTCGTCTCACTTGAGTACGAGGTCGTGCGCGACGTGCTCCCCGGCGAAGCCGTGATCGTGCGTCCGGGCGAGGAGCCCGAGTTCCGCCAGGTCGCCGAGGCGCGTCCGAACCTCTGCATCTTCGAGTTCATCTACTTCGCGCGCCCCGACTCGATGATCGACGGGATCAGCGTCTACAAGGCGCGGCTGCGCCTCGGCGAAGCGCTCGCCCGTCGGTGGGGCGAGAAGCAGATCGATGTCGACACTGTCATTCCCGTGCCTGACTCGTCGCGTCCGTGCGCGCAGCAGATGGCGTTTGAGCTCGGTAAGCCATTCCGCGAAGGGCTTCTCAAGAATCGCTACATCGGGCGTACGTTCATCATGCCCGGGAACGAGAACCGGCGGCGGGGCATCCGTCACAAACTCTCTCCCGTGCGGCTCGAGATCGAGGGCAAGCGCGTGCTGCTCGTCGATGACTCCATCGTCCGCGGAAACACGTCAGAGCAGATCATCGCCATGGTGCGTGACACGGGTGCCACCGAAGTCCACATGGCGTCGTCCTGCCCTCCGCTCCGCTATCCCTGCGTCTATGGCGTCGACATGAGCACCAAGAGCGAGTTCGTGGCCGCCGGTCGCGACAACGACGGCATTCGCGATCGAATTGGCGCCGACTCGTTGCTCTACCAATCGCTCGACGACATGGTCGAGGCCGTCGGGGCGCCTGACGACGAGGTGCCGCGCACCTTCTGCAAGGCGTGCATGGACGGCGAGTACCCGACGGGCGACGTGACGCCCGAGGTCTTGGATCGGATCGAGCGCGAGCGCCTCGAAGCGCCTTCCTTCTGAGACTCGTCTTCGCCTCGCCGCTTCAAGTTCCGCGCCAGTTCGACCTCTGTGCAGGTTCGACCTCATGGATCTGGCGATAGCGGCGCCGCGCTGACGCTGGAGATTGTCGGAAGTTTTTCTAAGACACTCCTGCGCTCAGCGGAGTCCGCGCGCGCGCGAACTCCGCTCGCCGTGGGGGTGGCGGGCGTCCCCCCGGATCTCGTAGAGTGTTGGGTGTCGAGGCGGGACAGACGAACTTCGCAGTCGCCTGGGGATGCGTTTCTGGGGCGCCTCGACGGGAGGATCCATGATGCGCCGCTTCTTGCGTACAGCCTTGACCGCGCTCGCGCTGTGTGGAGCCGCCGCCGCGGTGCCCGCGCGTGCTGGCGAGATACGGGTCTTCGAGCCGAATGCGCACTCGCTCACCGGGGAACTCGCTGCGGCGGAAGAGCATTACGTCCCCATGGACTTGCCGGCTGGCACGTTGCTCACGTTTCAATTCCGGCGCAACAAGAAGGCCGACAAGAACAGTGCCTTCGTGCCGGATGCGGAACTCGTCGGGCCCGACGGGAGCACGGTCTCGATCCCGAGTGCGTTGCTCAACGCGAAGAAGGGCTTCGACGTGAAGAAGCTCCCGATCGCGACGACCGGGCGTCACGTGCTCATCCTCCGCGGACTGGGTGGGTCTTCCGGGCCGTATGCGCTGAAGGTCAAGGCCAAGTATCCGAAGAAGCTGCAGGGCGTACTCGACGGTGTCACCGTTCTCGACGGGGCCGAGGGGCCGCTCGAGATCCCTTTCGCCGCGAAGCCGGGGACGAAGGTCGGCGCCACGGTTTCGGGCTCGAAGGGCGGAGCCGTCCCGGATCTGCCGCGCGTTCGTCAGCCCAACGGGAACGCGTTTGGGCCCCCGCAACAGAAGGGGAAGAAGACCGGCTTCACGTTCAAGAACTTCGAACAGCGCGGTGGTGAGTTCGGCACATATGCCGTGACGTTCTCCATCGACCCCGAGACGGCGGCGGGCGAGCGCTCGTTCAAGTACAAGGTCAGCTTCAAGTTCCCGAAGGCGCCGAAGGCGAAATTGGTCTACGGCGATCTGGTCATCGAGCCACTCGTGACTTCGATCTCGCCCAACGACGTGCCCGTCTCGGTCAGCGTCGTGCAACTCCAGGTCACGGGACGCTTCTTCCAGCCTGCGGCGCGGCTCTTTCTGAAGATGGCCGGGGAGCCTGATTGGGTGCCCGAGGGGCAGACCGCCACCAGCGCTGGAATCACTGCTCCGATCGTCACGCTGGGACGCTCACCTGGACTCTGGGACGTCGTCGCTGCCAATCCCTCAGGTGGGCAGCGCGTCTCGTCGCGGGCACTGCTGGTGCGACCGCCGACTCCGATGGTCACGGGCGTCGAGCCGGGGTTCACCGTGGACGACCGAACAGAGGCCACCGTCACGTTGACGGGAACGCAACTCGCACGCACGACGACGTTCACGTTCGAGCGCGATCTGCCGGGTGGCGGTCGCGAGGTGATCGTGCCGACCAACGTGCAGACAGCACCGACGGGGGCCGGCGTAGCGGTCACGATCAGCCCGCTGCGGCGTCCGCTGGGTCTCTACGATGTGACGGCCGTCAATCCCGGTCCGACACCGGATGTGCCTGGCTCGAACGCTACGACCGCCACGGGCGTCTTCGAGATCCGCAACGCGCCCCCGCGCATCGCTGCCAGCACGCCGGACCGCAACCTCTCCGGAGGCGATTTCCAGATGACGATCGACGGTGCCGAGTTCGAGGCGGGCGCCCAGGTCGTGCTCCGCAGACCGGCCCAAGGCGACGTCCGCGGTCGCTTCGTGCGGATCAACGGCGCTGGCACGCAGATCACGGTCACCTTCGACATGGACGGGAAGGCGCTCGGTTCGTGGAGTCTCGTAGTCGAGAACCCGGATACGCAACAGGCGACGCGCACCGACGCGTTCTCGGTTCCGTCGCTGTCAACGAGTGCGTCGCTGACCAACAACGTTCTCGGCGAGCCGGCGATGGATCTCGCGGCCGAACACGATCTTGGACTCGCGGTGTGGTTGGAGTCCGACGAGGGCGGAACTGGCGGAACGTCCTGGAAGGTGATGGGCCGCGTCTTCGACTCGTTCCTGAACACGTGGGCCGGGAACGCCTTCCCGGTCTCCACGGCGTCCAAGAATGCGGCGAGCAAGCGCTATGTGACAGTGTCCTACAACCCCGACGTCGATCAGTGGCTGGTCGTCTGGACGGAACACACCTTCGCGGGCTCCGTCAATGAGCGCACGCGCGCCGGACTCACCCCCACGTCGGGGACCATCTACCAGATCTACGGTCGGCGAGTGAACACGAGCGGTGGACTCGTCGGGAGCGAGATCGACTTCATTGACAGCTCGGCATCTGCCACCGGCGGCGGTCAGGTGTACGACACGTTCGAGTACTTCAATCCGCAGGTGGTCTACGCGCCGTGGGACGGCAACTGGTACCTGACGTTCTCGCAGCAGTGGGACAGCATCTCCGTCGTCAATCCTGGTCAGTCGACCGAGTACGTCAATGACGATTGGGACGTCTTCGTGTGGCGCCTCGACAAGAATGATCCGCGGCTCGATCCCAACTTCCACCGCGTAGTCCACCGAACCGAGAACCACGAGGGCGATTGCCTCGCCGCCGTCGATGCCGATCGCGATCAGCTCTTCATCGTCGGGTCGTGTGACTCGCGGGGTATCGGGGCTCTGAACCCACGCGAGATCGAGGCGAAGTGGAGCACGACGTCGAGGATCGAGCCCGGCATCGGCGGCAGCAACGCCAGTCCGTCCGGCGTCTTGCAGCTCACGTCGCGGGCGACGGGCGAGGTCGAGAACTTCACGAATCCGCGCCCGGCGTACAACACCACCGCGGCCGAGTACGTGACCGTCTACGAACGCATCGACGAGGGCGGCTCCGGGAAGAAGGAGATCCGCGCAGCACGCGTCGACGCGGTGGGGCGCTCGGTCGTCGGATCGGAGATCGTGATCGCGACCGACGCATCCAACGATCTGATCCTTCCGCGGGTGGTCTACAACGCTGACGCCGACGAGTACCTCGTGACGTGGACCGTGGATGATGCTGGCGGCACGCCCCGCGCTCGCGGGCAGCGCCTGAGTGGAGCGACCGCGGCGAAGGTCGGGGCGGTGCTCGACTTTGGGTCGGCCGGATCGGGCCTCGGCTACGTCGTCGTCGACGAAGAGCGTGGATCGTACACCCGGGTGTTCGTCTCCGGCTTCGGCGCGTTCGGCGCCAACCGCTTCGGCACATCACTGACGCTGGAACTCTTCGAGTAGCGCGCTCCCCGTTCGGAGGAACGGCGTCAGGCCCTACAACGTCAGTCCGCGAAGGGCGTCTCGATCAGGAGTCCGCCGGCGCCCACGTCCTCGTAGTCCGCGCGCGTCTCCGGCGTGACGCCCTCGATCCAGACGTAGGCACCCCGTTTGGCGAGGTGCGGTACGAGTTTCTCGCGCACCCGTGCGGGCGACGCAAGCGTCGCATGGATGACGAGGTCGTCCGCGTCCGCCGCTGCGCGCGCGAAATTCGGCAGTCGGCGGACGAGTGCTCCGCGCCACCCGCCGCCGGTGTGGGGCAGCGATCGCCCCGACGGCAGTGGGCGGGAATCCGTGCGCAAGCGCTTTCCGATGCGCGCGTCCGGGACGACGACGAGAAAACGACTCCGCAACTCGCTGTGGGCGTCGTTCTTGCGTCCATCGCCGGCCATGATCCCGAGCGCGCCAGCGAGGGCTTCGGTCACGAGCGTGTCGTGGATGCGGATGACGAGCCCGATCTTCCGACGCCGCGCTTCGAGCATCGTGTCTTCCAGCGAGACGAGTCGTCCGTCCGCGCAGCGAGCCCGCAGCGCCTCGGAGAGAGTGAGGTCAGCCAGAGGTCGGTCTGCATCGTCCTTCATCCGCACGTTGGCGTGCGGATGAACCACCGCCCAGCCGTCAGCGGTTGCCCGGGCGTGCACGACCACGCGGTCGAAGCCTTGACGGGTGGCTGCTGCGACGAGTGCTCGCCCCGACGGTTGCTTGCCTGGGTCCCGGTTTGCGACGTCGAATTCGACGACGGCGACCGTGCGTTCCGCTGCGCTCATCGCTCGTTCCTCCGCGTGTGGGCGTCCACCTCGGAGAGAAACGGGACGAGCGCCTGCAGGCAGGTGCGGGAATGGGTTGCGAAGGGGGCGTGACCGGCCGAGTCGAGCACGATGACACGCGAGGACGGGAGTCGCGCGAGCCGCCGCGTCACCCGCGCGGGCACCGCCGCATCCCGGGCGCCATGGATCACGAGCGCGGGCTGCGGGATCTCGCCGAGCCGTCGCTGCACGGCGTCGCCTTCGCGTCGGAGTGCTCCGACGAGCCGCCGCCCGTACGCGAGCGTCCGATGGGCCATCTGCGTGCGCAGCGCGTCATGGATGGGGCTCCCTCCCGGCGGGTCCCAACTCGTCGGGATCAACGCGCGCGGGAGCACGCGGTGATAGCGTCGCCTCGGAACCAGGTCGTGAAAGAGTGCGGCCGCGCGGACCGGGAGCGAGAGATCACTCCATGCCGAGAGAGCGCCGAAGAGCACCAATCCGGCCACGCGTTCGGGATGGTGCAACGCCGCGTGGAGGGCGATCAATCCGCCGAGCGACGCGCCGCCGAGGATCACCTTCCGAGGGCAGCCCGCCAGCTGCGCATGCTCCAGCAGGAGGCTGCTGATCTCTGCCAGATCGTGGCCGTTCGGCAGGTGATTGGGCGGATTCCAGAAGATGACCGGGCGCGCCTCGGCGAGGGGGGCGAGCGCTTCGAACGCGCGACCGTCGAGCCCGAAGCCCGGCACGAGAAAAAAGGGCGTCGCTTCGCCCGGCGTCAACGCAGGTACGAACACGCTCGTCGTCCGATCGTGGATCGGGTCGCGATCGTAGGGGCGGGTCTCCAGTCGAATGCCGTCGGCGGCCATCCGCGGGAGGATACGGCGGCGGTGCGGGGCCTCCTCGCTATCGTCCCGCGGTGCGTGCCTCTGACTTCGACTTCGATCTGCCGCCGGAACTGATCGCCCAGGCTCCGCCGCCGCGGCGCGAGGATGCGCGCTTGCTCGCCCTTGCGCGCGGTGCGGGGACCGTGAGCCACCACGAAATCGCGGATCTCGCGGATCTGCTCCGTCCGGGCGACCTGCTCGTGGTGAATGACACCCGCGTGCTCGCGGCCCGGATTTTCGGCCGCCGGGCGACCGGCGGCAAGGTCGAGGCGCTCCTACTCGAACCGTCGCCCGCTCATGGCGACGGCGCCTGGACGGCGATCGTGCGGGCGGGCGGAACGCTGCGGGTGGGCGAACGGATCGAGGTCGGGGCCGCTTCCCGGGACGACTCCGGGGACGATTCGCGCAGCGGTGTCGGTGGGGATGCCGGTGGGGATGCCGGTGGGGATGACCGTGCCGGTGAAGAGCGTGGCGGGGGGGCGCTGGAGATCGTCGCGCTGCTCGGATCGGGTCGCTTCGCCGTGCGCGGTGTGCGCGAGCCGGTGCCCGCGCTCATGGAGCACGCTGGGAAGTTGCCGTTGCCGCCGTACATCCGTCGCGAGACGGTCGATCCGCGCGACGCTCTCGATCGCGAGCGCTACCAGACGATCTTCGCCGAACAACCCGGGGCGATCGCCGCACCGACGGCCGGGCTGCATCTCACGCGCGGTCTCGTCGCGCGCCTCGCGGAGCGTGACATCAGCGTAGCCCGCGTGACGCTGCATGTCGGCGTCGGGACGTTTCTGCCGATCCGGACCGACGACCTCGATCAGCACGCCATGCACGAGGAGCGCTTCCACGTGTCTGCGGAGACGGCGGATGCCGTGCGCGCGGCCCGGTCGGAGGGGCGGCGCGTCGTGGCTGTTGGTACGACGACGGTGCGCGCGCTCGAGGCCTCCGCCGCGAGATCGAACAACGGCCTGCCCGCAGAAGGGGCCGCGCGCACGGATCTCTTCATCCGCCCGGGCCATGCCTTTCGCGCGGTGGACGCACTCCTGACGAACTTTCACCTTCCGCGCTCGACGCTGCTCTGTCTCGTCAGCGCGCTCGCCGGGCGAGATCATGTTCTGGCGGCGTATCGCGAGGCGGTCGCCGAGCGCTACCGCTTCTTCAGCTACGGCGACGCGATGCTGATCGCGTGACGATCGCGTGACGATCGCCTGACGATCGTGGGGCCGTGCCTCGTAGACTCGTGCCGATGACCGAATCCGAGTTGCCGCCCGACGTGCCCCCGGACGCTGCCACGCGCGCGGCGGCGTTGCGCGAGATCCTCGTCGAGGCGAATAGGCGCTACTACGAGGAGGCGGATCCGACGCTCTCGGACTTCGAGTACGACGAGTTCCTGCGCGAGTTGGAAGCCCTTGAGGCCGCGCACCCGTCGCTCGCGGCGGCCGACTCGCCGACGCAGACAGTGGGGTGGGCGGCCGGTCGGGCTGTCTCTTCGTTGTTTGCCAAGGTGACGCACCGGCTCCCGATGCTCTCGCTCGCGAATACCACCTCGGCCGAGGACATCGACGAGTGGCGCGCGGCGATGGAAGAGCATCATCTCGGCGCGACGTTCGAGCCGCGCTTCACAGTGGAACCGAAGGTCGATGGTGTCGCGATCGAGCTGATCTACGAGGACGGGCGCCTGACGGTTGCTGCGACGCGCGGCGACGGAACGACGGGCGAGGACGTAACGGCCAACGTGATGACGATCCGCACCATCCCGCGCACTCTCTCCGGTTCCCCGCCGTCGCTACTCGAGGTGCGCGGCGAGATCTACATGGACAAGGCGGATTTCGAGCAGCTCAATCGCGAGTTGCAGGAGCGCGGCGAGGACGGCAAGGCCAACCCGCGCAACTTCACGTCCGGGTCGCTCAAGCAGAAGGACCCGCGCCGCACCGCGGAGCGCCCGCTCACGATGATGTGCTACGGACTCGGTCAGGTGGACTGGGGCGACGACGCGCCCGACTCGTGGTCCGCGGCGCGTGAACGGCTGCGCGCGTTCGGGCTGCCCGTCGCTCCGGACGCGCTCTTTGGTCTGACGGACTCTCTCGACGTTGCCCAGCGCACGGTTCTGGACATGCAGGAGCGGCGCGACGAACTGGAATTCGAGATCGACGGTGCCGTGCTGAAAGTGGATCACTACGCATTGCGTCGACAACTCGGTGCGCGGTCGCGCAGTCCGCGCTGGGCCGTCGCGTACAAGTTCCCGCCGCGCGAGGGCCGCACGGTGGTCGAGGAGATCTTCGTCTCGGTGGGGCGCACGGGGGCACTGACCCCGGTCGCCGTGTTGAAGCCACTCCCCCTCGGGGGCGTGACGGTGACGCACACGACGCTCCACAACCGCCACGAGATCGAGCGCCTCGACGTGCGTGTCGGCGACTCGGTCGTCGTGATCCGCGCGGGCGACGTCATCCCCAAGATCGTGAAGGTGTTGCGTGACCTGCGACCCGCGGAAACCGAGTCGTTCGCGTGGCCCGAGGCGTGTCCGGTCTGCGGTGCCGCGGTCGATGCGGCCGAGGGCGAACCGCTCAGCTACTGCACGAACCTCGCGTGTCCGCAGCAGGTCAAGGGCCGACTCCAGCACTTCGGGTCGCGTCGCGCGATGGACATCGAGGGCCTGGGAGACAAGTTGGTCGAGCAGATCGTCGACGTGCTCGGGGTCAGCGATCCGAGCGGCGTCTATCGGCTGACGCTGGAACAACTCTCAGAGCTCGACCGCATGGCGGAGAAGAGCGCACAGAACGTGCTCGCACAGATTGAAGTGTCGCGCACGCGGCCTCTGTCGCGCTTTCTCTATGGGCTGGGCATCCGCCACGCGGGCGAGTCGGTGGCGCGCGACATCGCCAAGCATCTCGGCACCCTGGAGCGCGTGCGCTCGGCCGACGTCGAGGCGCTCCTCGACGTGAGCGGCGTCGGCGATGTCGTGGCCGAGAGTGTCGTGAAGTTCTTCGGTGAACCGCGAAATGCGGCGGTGATCGACGCGTTGATCGCTGCCGGTGTCGCGCCCGTCGCCGAGGAGGCGCTCGTGGTCGAGGGCGTGCTCGCCGGGAAGACCGTTGTCTTCACGGGAGCGCTCGAACGCCTGACACGAGACGGCGCGAAGGACGTGACCCGGCGCCACGGAGGGAAGGCCACGAGTACGGTCTCGAAGAAAACCGACCTCGTCGTTGCCGGACCCGGCGCGGGCTCGAAGCTAGAGAAGGCGCAACGGCTGGAAATCGAGGTTCTCGACGAGGAAGCGTTCTTGCGACTCGTCGGAGAATGGGAGCCGGAATGAGAACCATCGGAATGCGGCGTCTCGTGCTGACCGTAATCCTGGCGGGAGTCACCGCCTCGCTCGCGTCCTGCGGACCCTCCCAGCCCGCGCTCCGTCTGCGCGCCGAGGTCGGACGCGGACTCGTCTACGAGGTGCGCCGGATCGACGACTGGCCCGATCCTGTGTTCGGCCACGGAGGCGTGCTCGAGACCGCGGTGCGGCTGCGGCTGGAGACGACAGACGCAGTCTTCGAGCGCGGCGGCAGCTACCAGACCGTCGTCGAAGCCGTACAGGTGACGAGTGCCCCGCGTTTCGGGGTCTTGATCGACACGGATACCCCTACTCCTGCTCGCGAAGACCCCGACCCGCTTCAAGTCGAGATCTTCGCACGGAGCCTGCTCGGGCGCCCCGGCAACCTCACAATTCACGCGAATGGCAGCGCGGGCGCCGTCGAGCCGGATCGGGAGCTGCGCTCGGAGCTCAGCCGCTGGGCGCGCGAGAAGGGGAAAGCGGACGAGGATCTGCGGCGTCGTGCTACGCGGGTCGCCATGCTGCTGGATCAACTCGTGGACGGTCCACGCGTTGCGGCGCGCGCGCTGCAATCACCGGGGCTCCTGCTCCCGCGCGACGTGTACCCCGAAGCGGGAGCGACATGGACGCGCGAAGCGCCGCCGTCGCCCTCTCCCGCGGGGCTCCTCGCGTGCACGATCGATGTCGCGCATGAGCGCCGCGCCGACGGAGTCGTGCTCCTGACCGGAGAGGGCACGTTCACGTGCCCGAAGGCTCTGCCCGAAGCCAAACTGGCGTTCGTCTCAGGGACGTTCTCGGCGGAGGCCGAGTTCGACGCGGAGCGCGGCGTATTCATCCGCTACGAAGAGCGTTCGGAGATGGTGTTCACGCATGTCGCCGACGGTGCTGAGATCCGCGGCGAGGAAACGCGCGCCAAATGGCATCGCGTTCTCACGCTGGTGGAGTGACGGCGGCGCGGAGCGAGCGCGCGGCTGCGGCCGGATCGGCCGCGGCCAGCACGCCGGAGCAGACGGCGATACGTTGGAAGCCAGCGCCCGCGACGTCGGCGACGGACGATCCGTCGATCCCCCCGATCGCGAACGCAGGTACGCCTGCGTCCTCGGCCTGCGCCGCGAGCGGCGCCAATTCCGCAGGCGAGCTCACGTTGACGGGGCTGCCCTTCGTGGCGGTGGGGAAGACGCTGCCCACGCCCACGTAGTCGCAGCCGTCAGCGAGGGCGCGCTGCAACTCGTCGGCGTCGTGGGTCGAGATCCCGATGACGGCATCGGGGCCGAGGATCGCGCGCGCTTCCGCGACCGACGTATCGCCCTGCCCGAGATGCACGCCGTCGGCGCCGACAGCCCGCGCGATCTCGACCCGATCGTTCACGACGAAGAGTCTGCGGTGCGCCGTGCAAACGGCCTGCAGCACGGCTGCGCGCCGTGCGAACTCTTCGTCGCCGAGATCCTTCTCGCGCAACTGCACGACGTCCACGCCACCGCGAAGCGCGTCCTCGGCCGCCACGATCCACGGCATGGCCGCGACCGACTCGGTTACGAGCAGGTACAAATGCGCAGCGCGGAGGCGCTTGCGCAGGCTCTCACGGGACGGAGTGAAGGGTGTGCCGGTCACGCGCCGTCAGTCTATGCGTGAGACACCCGCTCGGGCCAGACGTGGTATGCTTCTCAAGGTCCGCTTCTCTAGGTTGCCCATGATGTCGTCCCCCAAACTTCTCCTCGGAGTGCTCGTCGTCCTGCTGGCTGCGGGCACCGCGTCGGCCGATTCCGTTCACCTGACGAATGGTGGTGTGGTCGAGGGCAAGGCCCGTCGCGTCGGCCAGAAGGTGATTGTCGAGACTCCGGCCGGGACGCTCGAACTCGCGGCTTCCGAGGTGCGCAAGATCGTCGTCGGGAGGACGCGCCACGATCGCTACGTCGAGCGCCGTGATGCGCTCGCAGCCGCCGAAGCTGCGCGAGACAAGCTCGGCGGCGCCGACACTGCAGACGCCGACAACGTGAAGAGCCGATCCAAGAGCGCCGACGCCCACGTTGCGCTCGGAGATTGGTGCAAGAGCGAGGGACTTGCGACCGAGGCGCGCCGTCATTGGCGCCGCGCTGTCGAGCTCTCCCCCGATCATCGCGCGGCGCACGGTCGCCTGGATCACGTGCGCCACGACGGCCGCTGGATGACCGAGAGCGAGTACTACAAGGCCCGTGGTTTCGTGCGTCGCAAGGGTGCGTGGGTTCAAGCCGACGACGTCGAGCGCGCCGATCGTGAGCGCAAGCGGAAGCTCGCCACGCGCGCCCACCAGCGGAAGATCGAGAGCTGCGTTCGTCGCATGAGCTCGATGAAGCGCAAGAAGCGGCTGCTCGCGAAGGTCGAGCTCCAGGAGTACGCCGAGGGACGCGGCGACCTGCGTCTCGCCGCGTTCGCCTCGCGCGTTGCCGAGCACTACAACGACCAGTGGCGGCAGGTTCGCCTCCAGCTCAGTCGGGGCCGCGTGCTGACGGAGGTCCGGGCGACGACGTCCAGGCTGAAACGCCCCATCCAGGAGATCCAGACGAGCCTCGGAGCCAACTCGACGCCCGTCCGCATCCAGCTCCCCGAGTTGGCGATCGCCTCGATCAAGACAACGGTCCTCATACCGGCCGATATCCAGCTCGACGAAGACGACTGATCGAGCGCTCCCGACGGCTCGGCTGTCAGCCTGACAGCAGCGCCTCGTCGCATGGCGTCGGCTGACATCCTGGCACGCGCGTCGTCGCCGTGCATGAGCGCTGCAAGTCGTTACAGGCGTAAGGTTTAGAGGAATGGCTTGCCGGCCGTCATCCTTGGTATCGGCCTTGCTCCCTGCACGCCACGCCGTGTCGTGGTTCTGCCACGCATTGCGGTCGGGGTTGCTCTGCGCGAGTCGCCCCCGAGAGAGCGATCCAGAAGCAACCAGCGTCGCGATGGGCGGCGGATCGAAACCGCCGTCCACGATGAGGAGATGGAACGACCATGGCCAAGCCGAATATCAAGCCGATCAACGACAAGGTGCTCGTGAAGCGTCTCGAGGCCGAGACGACGACGGCGGGCGGCATCGTGCTGCCGGATAACGCCAAGGAGAAGCCGAAGGAGGGCACGATCGTCGCCGTGGGCAACGGTCGTCTGCTCAAGAGCGGTGAGCGCAGCCAGTTCCAGGTCGCCAAGGGCGATCGCGTCATCTTCTCTTCGTACGCCGGCACCGAGATCAAGGTGCAGGGTGTGGACTACCTGATCCTGGGCGAGGACGACATCCTCGCCGTTGTCGAGGGCTAATCGCCCTCCGTTCTCGTGAGAGCCGCCTCGCAAGGGGTGCCTCCGCGCGAGACCCCTCCCCTCCGCCCAAGAAGCAGCAGAAAGAAGGCAGACAACGATGAGTGCGAAGAAGATCGCCTACGACCAGGAAGCC
The DNA here is from genome assembly GCA_024280885.1 of Planctomycetota bacterium. GTDB lineage: Bacteria > Planctomycetota > JAJSAM01 > JAJSAM01 > JAJVHW01 > JAJRPF01. Next base: position 44,517 of record JAJRPF010000066.1, read on the forward strand.
CGCGAGAACACGCGCCGCGGCGTCAACGCCCTCGCGCGCGCCGTCAAGGTCACGCTCGGTCCCCGCGGCCGGAACGTCTTGATCGAGAAGAGCTTCGGCGCCCCGCAGGTCACCAAGGACGGTGCCACGGTGGCGAAGGAGGTCGAGCTCAAGGACCGCTACGAGAACATCGGCGCGATCATGGTGCGCGAGGTCGCCACCAAGACGGCCGACGTCGCGGGTGACGGCACGACCTCCGCGGTCGTTCTCGCCGAGGCCATCTTCGAGGAGGGCCTCAAGAACGTCGCCGCTGGCGCCTCGCCACTCGGCATCAAGAGCGGTATCGAGATCGCGGTCGAGCACGTCGTTGCCCGTCTCGCGAAGGACTCGATCAAGATCAAGGGCGACAACGAAGAGCAGATCGCTCAGGTTGCCGCGATCGCCGCAAACAACGACGCGGAGATCGGCGCCAAGATCGCCGAGGCCATCACGAAGGTCGGCGCCAACGGTGTCGTCACCATCGAGGAAGGCCGCGGGATCACGACTGACGTCGAGTGGAAAGAGGGCATGCAGTTCGACAAGGGCTGGCTCTCGCCGCACTTCGTCAACAAGCCAGCGAACATGGAGAGCGTCCTCGAGGACGCGTTCGTCCTGATCCACGAGAAGAAGATCTCGTCCATCAAGGACATGCTGCCGCTCCTCGAGAAGGTCGCGAAGGCTGGCAAGCCGCTCGTGATCCTCGCCGAGGATGTCGAGGGCGAGGCGCTCGCCACGCTCGTCGTCAACCGTCTGCGCGGCACGCTCGAGGTTTGCGCGGTCAAGGCGCCCGGCTTCGGCGATCGTCGCAAGGCCATGCTGCAGGACATCGCGGTTCTGACCGGCGCCACGCCGATCTTCGAGGACCTCGGCGTTCAGCTCGAGAACGTTGACATCAGCGATCTCGGCAGCGCGAAGAAGATCATCGTCACGAAGGACGACACCACGATCGTCGAGGGCGCGGGCAAGAAGAAGGACATCGCTGCGCGCGTCGAGCAGATCCGTAACGAGCTCGACGCCAGCACGAGCGACTACGACGGCGAGAAGCTCCAAGAGCGCCTCGCCAAGCTCGCAGGTGGCGTGGCCCAGATCAACGTGGGCGCCGCGACCGAGGTCGAGATGAAGGAGCGCAAGATGCGCGTCGAGGACGCGCGTGACGCGACGTTCGCGGCTCTCGAAGAGGGCATCCTCCCCGGCGGCGGGACCGCGCTCCTGCGCGCGAAGGTTGCGCTCGAAGGCCTCGAGAAGGGCGACGACTACAGCGACGACGTGAAGGTCGGGATCAGCATCGTGCGCCGCGCGCTCGAGGCCCCGATCCGTCAGATCGCCAAGAACGCTGGCGTCGACGGCTCGATCGTCGTGGACAAGGTCCAGGCCGGTAAGAAGTCGTTCGGCTACAACGCCGCGACCGAGGTGTATGGCGACATGGTGAAGATGGGCGTGATCGATCCCCGCAAGGTGGTCCGCACATCGCTCCAGAACGCCGCGTCGGTGAGCACTCTTCTGCTCACCACCGAGGCCGTGATCACCGAGATCCCGGAGAAGAAGCCCGCGATGCCCGCCGGTGGCGGCGACATGGGCGGTATGGGTGGTGGCATGGGCGGTATGGGTGGAATGGGAGGCATGGGCGGCTTCTAGCCGACCTGCTTTCTTCCGGCCGCGCGCCGCACGTCAATTCGTTTGCGCCGTCTCTTCGGTCTCGCCCTCGCGGCGACCGGAGAGGCGGCGTTTCGATTCGAGTTGCGCGGTGCGCTGCACGATCGCGTCGTGCGGCGCCGGGCCGTCAGTCGGCGAGCATCCACTCGTAGGGCGTGCCGCGCAGTGCGTCCGCGACTTCGTCGAAGTTCTCGATCAGCGCTGAGAGCGGCTCGGGATGCAGGCGCCGCGTGTGAATCTCGGCTGGCGCCGGCGACAGTTCGAGGAACGCACACGTGCGGGAGTACGCCGCGTGCGGGCTCTCTGCGGCGATGTCGTCCTCGAACGAGAGCTCCAGGACGTTCTGGTCTGTCAGCCGTCGGCGCAACTCGGCGTAGGCCGCGCTCACGTCGGCCAGGCAATCGACGAGAGGCTTGGGCGCTGTGTGCTTCCAGAATTTCCAGCGCGCCACGTCGAGGCGCACGCGCTCCGGCGGTCCTGCGGGAGCGTCGGTGGCCGCGTGATGGCGCTTGTTGCGCGTCCCTGCCGCGCTCGAGAGCATTACTCGTAGCGTGTTGCGACGTTCGAGAATCACGTGGTGCGTGACCCCGACGCGCGCCAACTCTGCTATGTACTCGGCCAGCGAGAGCTGGAGTGTGAGCAGGTGCTGCGAGTCGAGGAACTTGATCTCGAACCCGTAGTAGCGCCGTCCCGCGGCCCACATGCTGCGGCGGAGGAACGACTCCGAGTCCCAGCGTTCGAGGCGCCGGTTACTGCGTGTCCAGCGGTGAAAGTAGATCTCGCGATCCCAGCGGATCGCCGGATGTTGGTGAAGTAGGTTGCCGAGCACGGAACTGCCGCAGCGGCCGATGTGGTACATCGCCACCGAACCTCGGCGCAGCGGCGAGAGCGGGAGTCCGCAGAGTTGGTCAACGCCGCGCACTGCCCCGCGGGCCAGATTGGTCCAACGCGGCGGGAAGCGATTGGCGACGGACGTACGCAGTGAGGCGATCGGCGTGGATCTCAGTGTGCGTCGCGAAGGTCCGGCACGGCGCGGGCCCGCGCACGTGTTGCGGGCATCCGCTCACATCAGCATGCCAGCCGCTGCTGGTACCCCCACCAGGGTTCGAACCTGGAACCCCCGCCTTCGGAGGGCGGTACTCTATCCAGTTGAGCTATGGGGGCACCGTGAGTCGGCCGACGCCACGATCTCGCAGCGCGGCGGGGATCGTAGGACTGCTCCACCCTGCCGGAGAGCTAATCCCGACGCTCGCCTGGCCGCTGTGCCGACGGACCGCACGTCGTGGATGCGCTCCCTACGGCGCCTCGGTTCGCGGACGAGTCTCCCGACTTTGTTGCGGGGGGCGCGGCGCCGCCTGTCTGCACGCGCGCCACGCGCCGTAGAGCGAGTGAACTCCCGTCGTGGGCACGGATGAGCCAGGGGATGAGTTCCGTCGCGCTGTGGGGTGTCGCACCCGTGTCGATGGCGTGGAGCAGCGCGGGGAGCCAGAACCCACACAGGAAGGGGGACAGCATAGGCGAGAGTGCTCTCATGTAGCTCATGGATGGCAGCGTACTACGTCGTCCGTCGCGTGAGCGGCGGAGGCGTTCCCCGAGCCCGCGTCTCTCCGGATCGACGCCGACCCGCCGTCGGATCTCCTGCTCGCGCGCGCCCTCTGGGAGACTACGCGCGGAACGACACGCACGGGCCCTGCGGGGCCGACACGGAGGAATTGTCCGATGCGAACGAAGATCATTGCCGAGGTGGGCGCCAATCACGGCGGCGACCTCGATCTCGCGAAAGAGATGGTCCGCGTGGCGGCAGCGGCCGGTTGCGACTACGTGAAGTTCCAGTCGTGGCAGGCGCGGCGCTTGCCCGAGGGCGATCCGAACTTCGAGCGACACAGCAAGGCGGAGCTCTCCGACGACGCGCATCGCGAACTGATCGATTGCTGCCGCGCCCTCGGGGTCGAGTTCCTGACGACCTGCTTCGACGTCCACCGCGTCGCGTTCCTCGCGTCGCTCGGGCTGCGCACGATCAAGGTCGCGAGCCCCGACTGCTCATCGACCCGTCTTCTGCGTGCGTTGCGCGACGCATTCCCACACGTGATCGTCTCGACCGGCATGACGCCGGAAGAGGACGTGATCGCGGCCGCCGAGACGCTCTCTGGCCACAACTTCACGATGCTGCATTGCGTCAGCCTCTATCCGACGCCGACGCACAAGGTGAACATGGCCCGCATGGCGTGGCTGCGGACCAAGTGCCCGTCGGTCGGCTTCAGCGACCACACCATGGGGACGCCGGCGGGACGGCTCGCCATCGCGATGGGCGCGGACTTCCTCGAGAAGCATTTCACGAGCGACCGCAACCTGCCCGGCAAGGACCAGGCCGTCTCGGGCACGCCGCATGAGTTCCGGGAACTGCGCGCGTACGCGGACGAGGTCGAACTGCTGATGGGGGAGGCGCATCCGGTGCTCAGCGACGAGGAAGAGCGTCTGCGCGGCATCTACGTCGGGAAGTGGGGAGACAACAGTTGAGGTTCACGGTTCCCGAGGGCCGCAAGCGGCGGATCTGCGTGATGGTCGCGTCGCGCGCCAACTACGCGCGGATCAAGTCCGTGTTGAGCGCCGTGAAGGAACACCCCGCTCTCGAACTTCAACTGGTCGTCGGAGCGTCTGCACTGCTCAACCGTTTCGGCTCGGCGATCGACGTCATCCGCGCCGACGGCTTCGAGCCCGCTGCCATCACATACACGATCATCGAGGGCGAGAATCCGACGACCATGGCGAAGTCGACGGGGCTCGGCGTCATCGAACTCTCGACCATCTTCGAGAACCTGCAGCCGGACATCGTCGTGACGGTCGCGGACCGCTTCGAGACCATGGCGACCGCGATCGCCGCGAGCTACATGAATATCCCGTTGGCGCACACGCAGGGCGGCGAGGTGACCGGCAACATCGACGAGAGCGTGCGCCACGCCATCACCAAGCTCGCGCACATCCACTTTCCTGCGACGGACGCCAGTCACGAGCGGGTGATCCGCCTGGGCGAGGACCCCGCGACCGTGTTCAACGTCGGGTGCCCGGCCATGGACGCCGTGCACGATCTCGACCTCTCGCTCACGAACACGCTCTTCGATCGCTACGGCGGTGTGGGCCCGCGACTGGATGTCGAGAACGAGCGCTACCTGCTCGTGCTGCAGCATCCCGTCACCACCGAGTTCGGCTCGGGACGCGCGCAGATAGAGGAGACTCTGGAGGCGTTGCGGCGGCTCGAGATGCAGGCGATCGTGCTCTGGCCCAACATCGATGCGGGCTCCGACGATGTCGCCAAGGGGCTGCGCGTTTTCCGCGAGCGCCACCGCCCCGCGTGGCTCCATCTCTTCCGCAACTTCAGCGTCGAGGACTACGCCCGTGTGCTCGCGAACGCCGCGTGCGTCGTCGGCAATAGCTCCAGCGGCATCCGCGAGGGCTCGTTCCTCGGCGTACCGCACGTCAACGTGGGCACGCGTCAGCAGGGCCGCGAGCGCGGCGAAAACGTGATCGACGCGGGCTACGACGCGGATCAGATCGAGGCCGCCGTCCGCCGCCAACTCGAACACGGTCGCTACCCGCGCTCGGGCCTCTTCGGTGACGGCACGGCCGGAGTGCAGGTCGCCAAGATCCTCGCCACGATCGAGGGCGACGTGCAGAAGCGCATCACGTACTGAGAACCAAGCTTCCCCAGTCTCCGGCCCCTACCCAGACCCGCGCAAGCAACCAAGCGGGTGGCCTGCCCAAGAGAGCGTGCCAGGCTCAATTCGCTCGGGGCGACAACGACTTTCGCCCTCGTCGACCCGTGTACTCGCCCCGACGAGTTGAGCCTGGCACGGTATCTCGGGCAATCGAAAACGTCCTCCCGGTCGAACTCCCGGTCCTTCACCCGGTCCCCAACGCTCACGCAGTCGCGCCCGCCGCATCGCCCGCATCCCACCGACCCACCGTCACACACACCAGCGCGTCGGGATGCAGGTGCCGCGCCACCGCCGCCTGCGCGTTTTCCGCAGTGACCGCCGAGATCCGCTCGACGAACGTATCCGGGAAGTCGAGCCCCAGCCCGAGCCGCTCGATGTGCGTCAGTTGCTCCGCGGTTCCGGGGTTCGTCTCGAACGCAAAGACGTAGCTACCGACGATGTAGCTGCGCGCGTCCTCGACCTCGCTCTCCGTCACGGGAGCGACGCCGGAGGCGAGCTGCTCGATCTCGTGCCGCAGACCCGCCAGCGCTCGTTCGCGCGTGTCCGGGGCGGTGCCGATGTACGCGCTGAAGAGACCCGGCTCGACGTCGGCGCTGCCGGCCAGACTGGCGCCGACGGAGTACGCCAGCCCCTCTTCGTCGCGGAGCTTGCGTGACAGTCGATCCGTGAAGCCCGGCCCCGAGCCCAGCACGTAATCGGCGACGACGAGCGGGTAGTAATCGGGGTCGTCGCGGCAAATGCCGAGATGCCCGAGGAAGATGTGCAACTGGTCGCGATCCTCCTCGATGTGGATCGTGCTCGCGGCTCCGAGCTCGACCGAAGGGAGCGGACGCTCCGAGGCCGGGCGATCCTCCCACGCGCCGAGTGCGGCGCTTGCGAGCTCCAGGGCCGCGTCGGCGTCCACATCGCCGACGATCGTGAGGATGGCATTCCGCGGCACGAAGAGCGCCACGTGGTGCGCGACGAGATCGTCGCGCGTCAGAGCCTCGAGCTCGGTCTCAGTGCCTTTCGCTGAGCGTCCGAGCGGATGCTCACCATAGAGCTCGTGCCGCAGGCGTTGGCGCCCGATGTACGCGGGGTCGTCGTATTCGGCGCGGATCTGCGCGATCAGCTGTCCGCGCCTCTGCTCGATGGAGTCCGCCGGGAAGTCAGGGCGCAGCGCGACATCGGCGACGACGCCAATCACTGTCGCCAGATCGTCCGCTAGACAGCGCGCCGTGATGCCGCCGCCCCCGCAGCCGACGTGCGCGCCGATGGACGCCAACCCGTCGGCGATCTCGGTGCTGCTGCGCCCGCCCGCGCCCTCGTCGAGGCACGCTCCTGTGAGCGCCCCCGCGCCCGGCAGCGCCTCGCGCAGGCGCCCGGCGTCGACCCACAGTCGCACCGCCACCTCGGGGAGCGCCGTGCGTGGCAGAATGAGCACCCGCAGACCGTTCTCCAGCACGTGGCGACGCACGGGCAAGTCGACCCGGAGGCGGCCCTCGGGGAGGCGGCTCAGGATTGCCGGATTGGGTCGATCATCGTTGGGCGCGGCCGCGAGTGCGTGAAGATCGCCGTCGGGGATCGGTGGCCGCGCAGGAGCGCCCTCGGGACGCGGAAGCGCCCAGCCGACGGTGCGATTGCGCCGTGTGAGGTGCCGCGCGGCGACCGCGCGAATGTCGTCAGGAGTCATCGCGTCGATCCGACGCTCGTGCTCTGCGCAGAGGCGCCAATCTCCTCCGAGCACCTGCATCGTACCGAGCACCGAGGCCATCCCGGATGCCGTGGCCTGTCGGTACACACGCCCGGCCCGCAGGATGGCGCGCGCGCGCTCGAAGGCCGCCGGGTCCGGGCCGTCGGCGGCGATCTTGTCGAGTTCTTCGAAGAGCGCGGCCTCGGCGGTGGCGGGCTCGACGTCGGGTGCCACCTCGAACATGACCTGGAAGAGACCGGCGTCACGGCGCGTGTCGTTCGAGGCCATGACGCCCGCGACGAGACGGTCGCGGCGCACCAATCGGTCGTAGAGCACCGAGCTCTTGCCGCCCGTCAAGATGACCTGCAGGACGTCAAGTGCGGGATCGTCCGGGGACTCGACCGGCACCGTGTGGAAGCCGACGATCATCCGCGGAACGCTGACGTCGAGCTCCAGCTCGAAGCGCCGTTCGCCTTCCTGCGCCGGCTCTTCGGGCACGAAGTGACGTGGCGTCGGCTCGGCGGTGAGACCGCCGAAGAGCGCCTCGACGCGCGCGATCGCGTCGTCGGTCACCACGTCGCCGACCACGACGAGCGTGCAATTCGACGGGCGATACCACCGCTCGTAGAACTCCAGCACCGCTTCGCGTGGGACCTTGACGATTTCTTCCGGCCACCCGATCACGGGGTTGCGATAGGGGTGAACCTGGTACGCGACCGCCTCGAGCGCTTCGTTCAGCGCCCACCACGGATCGTCGCGATCGCGGCGCAATTCCTCGATGACGGGCCCGCGTTCCGCGCGGAACTCGTGCTCGTCGAACGCCGAGCCGCACATGCGATCGGCTTCGATCTCGAGTGCCCGCTCCCAGCGGTCCGAGGCCAGGTCGAAGTAGTAGCGCGTCCGATCGGTCGTCGTGTCGGCGTTGTTCTGGCCACCGTTGCGCAGCGTGACGAGGTCAATATCGCCCTTCCGCAGCGTGGCCGTGCCCTTGAACATCAAGTGCTCGAGGAAATGCGCCAGGCCGGTCTGCCCCTTGTTCTCCTCGCGGGAGCCCACGCAATACCACGTCTGGACGGAGACGACCGGCGACGACCGACGCTCCAGGATGAGGACCGTCAGACCGTTGGCGAGGCGTGCCTCGGTCACACCCTCCGTCGTGTCGCGCCGCACGTGTGTGCCGACCTGGGTCGTGGACGTCAGTTCGGAGCCGTCGAGGGCCTCGGAGCCATCGGCACCGCTTCCCGTAGGTGCCCGCGTCGCACTCATCGAGAGCCTCCACGCGCAGACCCGCCGCCGGGCTTCTTGCGACCCGTGCGCTTCGCTTGGCCCTTCGCAGGGCGACCAGATCTCTGGCCGGGGTCGGCTTGCTCTTCGGTGTTGCGACTCGTCATTGGATTGCGCCTGCCCCCAGCGTTGCGCTGCCACTTCTTCTTCGTTGTGTGGACCTTCGCGGGGTCCGGCTTGCCGGATCGCCGCGGGCGTTTCTCGGACGACGAGCGCTTGCGCACCGGGCGCACGCGGCCCTCGGCGCCGGTCTCCGCCAACTCCTTGAGCGCCGTGACCTCGTCGGAATCGAGAGGCCGGAACTGCCCCGGCTTGAGCCCGCGCGAGACGATTGGGCCGATCTGAATGCGCTTGATCGACATCACCGGGAAGCCGAGCTTGGCGAAGGCGCGACGGAGCTCGCGGTTCTTGCCCTCGGTCAGCGTCACGGCGACGTGTGTGATCTTCGGGCCCGAGCGCCGTACCTGGATGCGGCTGCGCGCCGTGCGGCCTTCGCTGAGCCACACGCCAGCCTCGAACTTCTTGGCGTCCTCGGTCGTGAGCTTGCCCTTGACGCGCACGTCATACGTCTTGCCGACCCCGAAGCTCGGATGCGTCAGCCGCTGCGTCAGATCGCCGTCGTTCGTGAGCAGTACGAGCCCCTCGCTGTCCTCGTCGAGTCGGCCCACCGGGAAGAGCCGTTTGCCCTGGAAGGGTGGGACGAGGTCGAGGACCGTCTGACGGCGGCGGTCGTCCTTCACCGTGCACAGGACGCCCTTGGGCTTGTTGAGCAGCAGATACGTGCGCCGCCCTTTCCCTTCCGCTGCGACCTTCGGCACGGCGATCGTGTCCACCGTGATCGCGTCGATCGCCGGGTCCACCTTCAGGCCCATCTCGCGCACAACGCGACCGTTGACCGAGACGCGGCCGTCCTCGATCAGCTTCTCCGCTCCGCGTCGGCTGGCGAGGCCAGCGCGGGCGAGCACCTTCTGAAGTCGCTCTTCCATGGTCGATCCGTGTCACTGTTGGGCGGCGCGTGCCGTTCGAGGCAGTCGTCCGCAGTCTGAGGGCGAGGGGGCGTGGGGGAGGAAGGCGCACCGGAGTTCACGGGCGATCCACAATCTCGCTACGATACCGCGCCCAGCGGGAGACGTCCCCGTCTCCCGACTCCAGACGAACTCGAGAAAACGCCAGGGAGCGAAGTTGCCCAGAATCTCGAAAGCAAGGCAGCGCGCGCACGCGGCGGCGATTGTCGAACTCTTGGCGGTCGACTATCCCGAGGCGGAGTGCGCCCTCCACCACGACTCGCCGTTCCAGTTGCTCGCAGCCACGATCCTCTCGGCCCAGTGCACCGACGAGCGTGTCAACATGGTCACGCCGGAGCTCTTTGGTCGCTGGCCGGACCCGGCGGCGCTCGCCGAGGCTGCGCAAGAAGACGTCGAGGCGGTCGTGCACAGCACGGGCTTCTACCGCAACAAGGCGAAGAACTTGATCGGAATGGCGCGCCGCATCGTCGAAGTTCACGGCGGTGACGTTCCGGAGGAGATCGAAGAGCTGGTGGAACTGCCCGGCGTGGCCCGCAAGACCGCGAATGTCCTGCTCGGGACGGCGTTCGGCCGCAACGTTGGAGTCGTGGTCGACACGCATGTGCACCGCATCTCTCACCGGCTCGGGCTGACGCGCCACCACGACCCGAAACACGTGGAGCGTGACCTCATGGACGTGCTGGATCAGGCCGAGTGGACGTCCTTCAGCCATCGCGTCATCTATCACGGCCGCCGGATCTGCGTCGCCCGGAAGCCCCGTTGTGCGGTATGCAATCTGCGCGACTTGTGTCCGACGCGTCAGGACGTGACCCGGCCGCGGAAGTTGATCGACAAGAAGACCATGACGGCGCCGTCGCGCCGCAGTGCCGCGCGGCGAGGAAAGAGATCGCAATGAACCCCTTGAAGAGTCTCTTCGGCCGCGCCGAGGTCACGCCCCGGCCCGACCTCGCGGAGTTTGCCGGCGGCACGCCTGGGCCGCGGATGCTGCTGGTTGACGCCGCCACGCCACCGGCTGCCGAGGCCGCGATCGTCGCGTTCCCCGGAGCGGTGCTGCAGAGTCATGGCCCGGACGCGCGCGAGGGGCTGCCCATCCTCGAGGATGACGGGCGACGACTGCCCGCCACCCCGGGCGGTTGGGATCGGATCGTGCTCTTGGACGTGGTTGACGGCGTCGTCCACCCTGCGTTCGCACTGACGGCGGCAGCCGAGGCGCTTGCGCCGGACGGCCGGTTGGTGCTCCTCCAGCAGGTCGCGCCGGACGATATCGACGCCCGCGGGGCATGGAACGCTCTCCAGCGCCTGCGCGATCCGCGGCACACATGGACGCCGACGCGGCGGCAGGTCCGGGCGCTCGCGAGTGACGCCGGATTCGTGCGCGAGAACGAGGCCCTCTGGGACGAGGATGCGCGCATGACGGACTCGGTCCGGCCGGAGACCGAAGCGCTCCTCCGGACCTACGTCGTTGCACTGGAGTCGTCGGGGCTCATCACCGATGGCGTCACCAGCGTACGCCGACTCGGGCTCGTTCTGCGTCCTCGATGAATCCTGTCGTGAGTCACGGGCGTCGTTCGGTGTTGCCCGTGGCGTGCGCCGTCACTGTCATGGTGCTCGGCGTCAGCTGCCTGCCGGGTTGCGGCGACGATCCCGAGTGTCGGGACGGTGCCGCCGCCGCGGCGGCCCACGACATCCCGACCCTGGACACGCGTGCGGGACCCGCAGCCGAAGGCGACGCGCTGCTGCGCAAGGCACGGCGCTTGCTCGAAGCCGGAGCCCGGCGTGAGGCCGAGCCCGTGTTGCGGCGCGTGCTCGAACTCGATCCGACGAACGCTCGGGCGAGTCACCTACTCGCCGAACTGTTGACCGATCAGCAGCGCTACGTCGAGGCCATCCCGCTGCTGCGCGCGCTTCTCGTCACGTCGCCGAAGGACACGCGCATCCACCGACTCCTCGCGACCGCTCTGCTCGCCATCGCGGATCTCCCCGCGGCCGATGCGGCGTATCGCGCCTGGCACGCGGCCGATCGTGACGACGACGAGGCGCTCTTCGAGTGGGGCCGTCTGTTCTACGAGCGGGGAGACTTCGAGGCCGCTTTGAAGGCGTTCGGCAGGGCGGAGAAGAGGCGCTCGGGGCGTGCCGACGTCCGCAGCGAGATGGGGCTCACGCTACAAGCGCTGGGGAGATTGGAAGAGGCCGAGACGAAGCAACGGGACGCGCTCGAGCGAGATCCTCGCAACGCCGCGGCGTGGTTCCGCCTCGGCGACGTGATCTCGAAGCGGGATGACGGTCGCGAGACCGAGGCCGTCGAGGCGATGCGGACGGCGGTACAGCGCGATCCGCGCCACGTCCGCGCTCAAATTCACCTCTACCGCCTGCTGCAGATCGCGCTGCGCGACGGGGATCGGAGCGTGGGCGCTGACGCGCAGGCGGAGGCCGATCGTCGTTGGCGCACGGTGCTGCGTTTGCACGGCCGCGCGCAAATCGGTCCCCGCGCCGGTGCTCCGCGCCCGACGGGCGGACGCCGCGCCGGTCGAGCAGAAGACGAGCAGCGGTTACTCGGGTTGCTCGATGCGAACCCGGACGATCTCGTCGCGCGCCGAGCGCATGCTGAGTGGCTCCACGCCGCGGGGCACCTGGATGAAGCGGTCGCTGCGTACGAGGTGGTTCTGGCGAGCTTCCTCTCCCCCTCGGCCAGCGATGACGTGCGCGCGGCAGCCGTCGCGAAGGCCGATCCGGCGCTTCTGCAACAGGCCGGCGCGGCGTGTCTCGCGAGTGGCCGCAACGCGCGCGGCGCCGAGCTCCTCGCGCTGGCCGTCGCTCTCCCGGAGTGCCCGGCGCCGACGCGACGCCACCTCGCATGGGCGCTCTTGCTTCTGGATCGCGCGCCGGAGTCCGCCGCCGTCTCGAGGGGCACTCTGGAGCTGTCGCCGGACGACCGCTTGGCGCGGCTCGCCCAGGCTCTTGCCTGGATGCGGATGGGGCGCCTCGATGAGGGCCTCCAGGCGATTGCCGCTTCCGGTGGGCTGCGCTGAGCGGCGCGAAGCTACGAGCGCCGATCGCTCGCGATCAGCGCGCGAAGATCAGCGCATGGAGAACCGTCGCGCCGAGCGTGATCTCGTAGCTCTCGAAGCGCGTCGGCAGCAGGAGTGTGTCGCCCGCGGCGAACGTGACGGGGGCGATGCTTCGCTCGAAGGGCCGCAACTCTCCTTCGCCCGACAGCACGTGCAGAACGCGCCACGTCCCGTCCGCGGACGCGGGCGCTTCGAGCGTGAACGTGCCCATCGCGCTGACGTGTTCGGCGGTGAAGTGGGGGCTCTTCACCAGCAGAATGCGCTCGATGGAACCCTCGTCCTCGATGTGCTGTTGCGGCACCTTGTCTTCGCTGCGTGGACCAAAGTGAATGCTCGAAAGAGCGTCTGCGAGGTGGAGTTCACGCGGCTTCCCGTCGAGGCCTGATCGGCCCCAATCGTGGATGCGATACGTGGTGTCGCTATTCTGCTGCACCTCGGCCAGCAGGACCCCCGCGCCGATCGTGTGGACAGTGCCAGCGGGCACGAAGATGGTGTCACCTGCCTCGACTTCAACACTGTGCAGGCAGCTCTCGACCTTCCCGTCGGCGAGCGCGATCTCGAGCTCCGCCCGCGAGCAACCGTCGCGCAGACCGCGATAGACGCGGGCGCCCGGCGCGGCATCGAGTACGAACCAGCACTCGTTCTTGGCCTCGCCACCGAGTCGCGCGGCGGCTTCCGCATCCGGGTGCACCTGCACGGAGAGGGGCCGGCTCGCGTCGAGCAATTTCACCAGCAAGGGGAACGGCTCGTCTCCGCGCAGATCGGCGAGCCGCGTGCCGTCGAGCGGTCCGCCGACGACTTCGCTCGACTCGCCGTCGCGATCGTGAACCAGCCAGCACTCGCCGATGGGGGCGTCGCCAGGCAGAGCGTGACCGAGGAAGCGCTCCATGCACCGACCTCCCCAGGGCTTGGGGAGGTAGCGTGGGCTCAGTTTCACGGGATGCGGGAGGTCGGGCATGGAAGGAGCGTGGCGCGCACTGCCAGACTGTCGTGTGGAGCCGGCGGGGCGCGTCGAGGAGGACATGTCATCATATCGGCCGTGAAGGGGGACGCTCCGTAAGAGGGACTACGCTCCCGTCCGACTCTCGGCGCCCTCGGCGAGCATGTTGCGCGCCTGATCGAGGGCCTCGCTCGCACGACCGGGGCCCCGGATCATCTCAGCGATCTCGCGCTCGCGCGCCGCTCCTTCGAGGATGTCGACATCGACGCCCGTCCGCCCGTCGGCCTCCGATTTCGTGACGCGCACGTGGTGTGACGCGTGCGCCGCCACCTGCGGCAGATGCGTGATCACCAGCACCTGCCGGTCGCGCGCCAGGTGCGCGAGGCGGCGTCCGATGACTGGCCCGAGTCGCGGACCGACGTCGGCATCGATCTCATCGAACGCCAGAAGCGGCACGCCGTCGACGCCCGCCAACTCGCCCTTGATCGCGAGCGCCGTGCGGGCCAACTCGCCGCCCGAGGCGATGCGGGCGAGTGGGCGCAGGTCCTCGCCTACGTTCGGGGAGACGAGGAATTCCACGCTCCCGAGCCCCAGGGCGGTGGCGCGCGGCAGCGCATCGGCTGCGCGTTCCGGCAGATGCACCTCGAAGCGCGTGCCCGCCATCTCCAGTTCTGCGAGCGTGGCGCGCACTCGCGCGCTGAACGCCACGCCGGCCTCGCGGCGGGCTTCGTCGAGCGCGACGCCGGACTCCAATGCGACGCGCGCCAGGTCGGCAACGCGCGACTCCAACGCGTCGGCGTCGGCCTCGTTCGCACGGATCTCTGTCGCCTCTGCCGTGGCCTCCGCCGCGACCCGGAGCGCATCCTCCTCGCTGGGACCGTGACGCCGCAGCAGCGTGCCGAGTGCCTCGAGACGTTCCTGCACACGGTCGAGTCGCGCGGGGTCGGCTTCGAGCGTGCCGAGCGCGGCGTCGATCAGTCGCCAGGCTTCCTGCAGGCTCTCCGACGCCGCATCGAGGGCGGTGACAGCGTCGCGAGCGACCGACGAGAGAGCGGCGGTGTCCTCCAGGCAACGTGCGGCGCGCCCGACGCGATCCACGGCCGGGTCGTCCCCCTCGGCATCCGACTCTCCGACCAGCGCGAGCGCGGTTGCGAGCGACTGCTGATGCTTCTCGACGGCGGCCAGGAGTTCGCGCTCGCTGCGCAATGCATCGCTCTCGCCCGGCTCCGGGGCGACGAACTCAATCTCCGCGGCGATCGCTTCGAGATCCGACGCCCGATCGCGGCGCGCCTGGGCGTCGTCGCGCGTCACGGCAAGCCGCGTATCCGCGTTGTGCCACGCGTCGAGTTCGATCGCGAACGCGGCTTGTTGCGACGCGAGGTCGGCCGCGCGATCGAGGAGTGCCGTCTGCCAATTGCTGTCGAGCAGCGCCTGATGCTCGCTCTGCCCGTGAATCTCGGCCAGATGGGAGCTGAGCGCGCGCAGCGTGGCAATCGGAACCAGATGACCGTCCACCTCGGCGCGGTTGCGACCGGATGCGTCGATCCGCCGCGTCACGAGGATCTCGGTCAGCCCTTCGCACGCTGGCGCCTCTTCACCGACCGCGTCGAAGATGCTGCGCACGATGGCGGGGTCGGCGATCTCGAAGATGCCCTGGACGCGCATCTGGTCGGCTCCGGTGCGGAGCATGTCGCGCGACCAGCGACCACCTAGCAGCAGCGTGAGTGCTTGGAGGAGCAGGCTCTTGCCCGCGCCCGTCGCGCCCGTGACCACGTTTAAGCCCCGGCCGAAACGCACGACGGCGGTTTCGACCAGGGCCAGGTTATGAACGCGTAGCTCGGTGAGCATGCCGATCAGTCTGCCAGAGTCCGCGGCGCGGCGGCGTCAATCGTGCATCCGCGATTGACGATCGACTGCGCGGCACGGCGCCGCCGCAGGGATGCCGACCTCTTGGTCAGGAGACCTGCAGGCCGGAACCGACCGCGCCGTCAGGACTCAGAACGCACACCCGGTCGCCGTCCTTCACGGCCAGAAGCATGCCCTGACTCTCGATGCCGCGCAGTGTCGCCGGCTGGAGGTTGGCCACGATCACGATCGTCTTGCCGACCAGCGCCTCGGGCTCATAGTGCGCTCGGATCCCGGCGACGAGCTGGCGCTCTTCCTCGCCGACCTTGATGCGCAGGACGAGGAGCCGGTCCGCGTTCGGGTGCGCCTCGGCAGAGAGCACCTCGGCTGTACGTAGTTCCACCTTGGCGAAGTCGTCGATCGTGATCACGGGAGTCTCCAGCGGGCGCCGGGAGTGGCGCGAGCGCGGAGCCTACACTGCGGTCGCGACGCGTCATCGGGATCGCGGACCGAGCGATCGTGCCCGTCGTTCACTCGGTTCCCCGCGTTCGGTCGCGGTCCCTCTCACCGCTCGCGTGCCGCGCGTGCGAGCGCGCTACTTCGGGCCGCTGAGACGCGCTCCGGAGGGCAGCGGCGGGGCGGGCGGCGCAGGCGGCGGCGTGTCAGTCTCCGGCTCGCTCTCGCCGTCGCGCGGAGTCAGGTTCTTCGTGCGCGGCAACGGCGGCGGGAGACGTGGGCCCGGCGTCGGATCAGCGTCCGGGGACGTCTTTGGCTCCGGCGAATTGCCGCGGGCGGGACGCTTGGTGGACTGACGTGTCGTGGGGCGAGCGGCGGGCTTGTCGCGTCCCGAATTGGGACGCGGAGATGCTCGCTCGGGGGACTCACCACGCGGAGACTCTCCACTCGGGTATCCACCACCTGGGGGCGCCAGGGCGGGGCGGCCACCGGGCAGGTAGAGCGGCGTGTCGGGCTTCGGTGTGGTGGGCGCGGCGCGCGCAGCGGTGAGCGGGACGTCGGCGCGTCGCTCGCCTTCCGCGGGGACGTTCGTGGGGACGTTCGTGGGGACGTGCATGGGGATGAGCGGCGTGCGTGCGAGTTGCTTCTCGATCGCGGCGACCTGGGTCCGCGTGTCCAGGTGGTCCGGGTCCAGTTCGAGTGCGGACCGGAACGCGGCGAGGGCTGCGCCGCCACGGCGCTGGTCGTGCAGACTCACCCCCAGCTTGCGCAGCAGCGTCGCGCGGTCGGTGTCCGCGAGAGTCCGCCCGTCCAGCACACCGCGGTAGAGTCTCTCGGCAGCGCCCGGGTTGGCGCGCGAGAGAAAGCGATCGGCGCTGCGCACACGTGTGCGCTCTTCCGGCGTGAGCGGGTCACCGGCAACGGTGATCGAGAGCACCTCCAGCCAGGGCTCGTCGCCGACCACGTCGCGGACGACCGCGCGCAGCAGCACGGATCGGCCCGGGCGCAGTGGTTGGAGCCGTAGGTCGGCGGCTCCGCCGCGCTGCACGAAAAGCGTGCGCAGTGGGCTGTCGTGTCTGCGGCGCGAAACCGTCGCGCCGGATGGCGCCGTGACCGTGATCGGACGCCAGCGTTCCGGCGCGAATTGCGTGAAGTAGGGGTTGGTACGCTTGCCACGCGCTGAGAACGTCACGCGCAGGAGCACCGGGACATCGCGCCACTTCTGTGGATCGGTGCGCAGCTGATCGAGGGTGCATTCGCGCGCTTCGGCTGCTTCATCCCACCAACCGGCGCGCGCAGGCTGCGCGACCCCGAATGCGATCAAGAATACTGCCGCCGCAACCAGAAGTGCGGCGCTGTGCAGCTTGCGAAGGGGCCCGGTGTGGGGGCGCAGGACAGTCGGGGACGAGACGGTCATGAGCGGGAAGTTCAGTCGAGGATGTCTTTCAGAAGTCGGTAGATCGCCAGGTTGAGCTTCTCCTCGGTGACGTAGTCCCCGGAGGCGACGCGACCTCGAATGTCGGCCACGAGCTCCCTTCTTGCATCGGTGGAGCTTGCGATAATCTTGAGAACGTGTTGTAGATCTTGAGAATCCCCGCCTGACGTACGGACGGCGGCGATCGCGTCATTCTCGCGCTGGCTGGCCTGACCGAGGCCCTCGCCACGCACACGCGCAGCGTCCGCGCGGGCACCGCGTTCGCGGCTGCCGTCGTCGTCTGTGGGGTTGGCGGAGTTGTGTTCAGGGCGCACGGAGGGGCATTCTCGGTGTTCGGGAGAGCGCGGGCGATCATCCGCGCCCTTTGGGTATCGGCAGCCTAGGCTCGATATCTGTGTCCAATTTGGTCGCTGGGCGACGTCGGCGTCGGAGGTTTCAGGTGGGCGAACTACGAATCACGGGCGGAACCTGGCGCGGACGCCGGTTGCGAACGCCCCGCGGCGACGCAACGCGGCCTTCGTCAGATCAGTACAGGCAGAGCCTGATGGCGCTCCTCGGTACACGCATCGAGGGCGCGCGCGTCCTTGACCTCTTCGCCGGGTCCGGCGCGCTCGGCTTCGAGTGTCTCTCGCGCGACGCGGCGCACGTGATCGCGATCGAGCGGGATCGCGGCGCGCTCGAGACCATCCGCCGCAACGCCGCTGACCTCGCACTCGACGAGGACGAATTCCGGGTTGTGCGCGGCGACGCATATCGTCCGCGTGCGAAGGGCCCCTTCGACATCGTCTTCGTGGCGCCGCCGTATCCGCAGTTTCGCAGCGCGGGTCATCGCGTGCGTCGCCTGACAGGCGAGGTCGGCGCCGACCTCGCGGACGGGGGCGTGATCGTCGTCCAGGCCGGAACCGGCGACTTCCACGGCGACGGGCTCCCGGGACTCGTCGTGTCCGACGAGCGCCGCTACGGAATCACGACGTTCTGGTTCATGGAGGCCGACTCCGAAGCCTGACAGCCGACTGTTCGGCAGTCAGTCGGCGGACGGAGTTGCACTCTGCATGAATCTCCTGACGCGGGGATTCGGCATCACCTTCAGACGACGATCGCGTTTCCTATCTCGGTGCCAACAGCGTGCGAATCTCGGAGCCGACGACGCGGCTGAACTCTCGAGCCGCGGAATCGACCAAGTGGTCGCCATCATGAAACGCGGTGAGATCGGACGAACGCCAGTCATGGTGGTCGAGTACCGCGATCGCGAGGTGCTGGTCGATCGCCCACTGAGCGTGCCGCTTCGCGGCTCGCAGCGCCTCGTCGGGAATGCGCTGCGCGTACTCGGCGGTGACCGGGAAGCGAATGAGGACGACAGGGACACCTTCTTGTTCACACCGCCGAAGGAGTCGCCGGAATGCGGCCACGGGAAGTGGGTCTTCCACGTCTTGCCCTCGGAAGTGTTTGTTCCACGGTCGATCCACGCGGGCGCGACGGTCCGGCTCGCTGAGCGCCGACATCGTAGTCGTTCGCGGGGTGAAGCCCCCCTGTGGGCGACGCCTCGGTCCATGCGCGGCGACGCGTTGTAGGTCGCGGAACAGTAAATCGCCTCGTCCGAGCCAATGCAGGTATCGCCCGCGGAACCACGCGCCAGCTTCGGTCCACGTATCCGTCGCCTCGATGAACTGAGAGGGCCGCATTCGCATTGACCAGTAGCGAGGATATTGAATTCGACGCACGAAGTAGCTGGAGAACGAGTGCGCGTCGATGGGGAGCACGAGCGCGGCAGGATGGCCAGCGCGCTCGAAGTAGTTTGTGACCTTCGACTCGACCTGGACGTAGGACTCTCCGTTCGCCGCGAAGTTAAATGCCCCCTCGATCTCGTTCGGGTCGATCCCGCATCCCACATGTGAGTCTCCGGCGAAGAGAAGGCTCGGCGAGTGTGGGAGTTGACTCGTGAGCGCTCGCTCCAGCACATGTGGCTTGTCGCGGAGGAACAGAAGCTCGCGATGCAGCGGATTGAGAATCGACGCCAACAGCGCGAATCCGATCCCGAAGAGCGCGGCTCGAATCGAGAACGCAATTGCGGATCGTCGGTCAGAACTGGAAGTAGATGAAGGGGACATCGCGTCCGAAGTAGATGCCAGTCAGGACGACGAGAGCGTAGTACACGCCCCAGCGGATGATGACCGGGAGACGGGAGAGTTGCAGCGAGTGCGGAGCGCCACGGGTGCGCCAGTCGATCACCACCAGCATGAGTATCCACGTCGTCCGTAGATAGTCTTCGTAGCGTAGTTCGGGACCTCCGCCAGCCGTCGCGAGACGTTCAAGGTAGCGCATGGCTTCCCCGAGCGTCGCCGCCCGAAAGAACGTCCACGCGAGAAGCGTCGCCGAGTACGTAACGATGATGCGCGGGAGGTCGACAAATCTTGCCTCCGCTCTCGGTCGCTCGCTGACGCCTCGCACGTGCTCGCTGACGACGCTCGGCAGATAGAACAGGCCGTTGAGTACTCCCCAGACGACGAACGTCCAGTTGGCGCCGTGCCAGAGCCCACTGACCGTGAACGTGATCAGCAGGTTCGCGCAGCGCCGCGCCAAGGTGCCGCGACCGCCCCCGAGCGGGATGTAGACGTAGTCACGGAACCAGCTGGACAGGGAGATGTGCCATCGGCGCCAGAACTCGCCGATGCTTCGCGAGAAGTACGGCGTCGCGAAGTTCTGGGTCAACCGGAACCCGAAGAGCTTCGCAGTCCCGATCGCAATGTCCGAGTAGCCGGAAAAGTCGCCGTAGATCTGGAACGAGAAGTAGACCAACCCCAGGGCGAGTCGGCCCGACGATGCACCCTCGATGTCATCAAAGGCCAGGCTGACACCCGCGGCGCACGAGTCGGCGACCACGACCTTCTTGAACATCCCCCAGAGCGCTTGGCGCAGCCCGTCAGATGCCAGGCTCCGATCGAACGCCCGGCTCCTTTGGAACTGGGGCAGTAGGGAGGACGCGCGTTCGATCGGCCCAGCGACGAGTTGGGGGAAGAAGCTGACGAACGCGAAAAAGACGACGGGATCGCGCGTCGGCTGGAGTCGACCACGATAGATGTCGAGCGTGTAGCTCAGCGTCTGGAACGTGTAGAAGCTGATCCCGACCGGCAGGAGTACGTTCAGTGTGAGCGGGTCGATCGTCCAGCCGACCGCCGCGAGAGCCTCCTGAAGACTCATTGCGAAGAAATCGTAGTACTTGAAGCATGCCAGGCTCCCCAGGTTCGCCACGAGGCTCGCGGCGAGGAGTTGGCGTCGGCGCGGGAGAGTCGTGGTCGCGGCGAGCCGAATTCCGACGACGTAGTCGACAGCGGAGCTACCGGCGATCAACGCGAGGAAGCGCCAATCCCACCATCCGTAGAACACGTAGCTCGCGACGAGGAGGAGCGCGTTCTGCGCGCGCGTGCGGCCACCCAGGACGAACCAGTACGCGGCGAACACGACCGGGAGAAAAACAAGGAACTCGAACGAGTTGAACAGCATCGGAGGGGCGAGACTCTAGCGTGGGGCGCTCGCCGTATCCGCGCGGAATGCGCTCGAGAACGCCCGTGGTTCTCGGGCGACGGCGCTGTGGCGCCCGTGCCGGAAGGCTGAGTTCGCTGCGCCGCTACTCCGCGTTGTCGCGGAAGAGGGCGCGGAAGACGACGGCGCCGCGCGGGCGGGCGCGCTTGCCGAAGTATTGCGTGGCGTGGACGATCGCGGTGCTGTCGTTGAAGTTGGGGTCGCCCGAGAGTTCGATTGCCACCACGCCGGAGAAGGCCTTCGTCCTCTTCGGAAGGTCGCGTGAGAGTTCCGCTTCCAGACTCACGATCGTCATCGCACGCGGGCCAGCGACCACGCCTCCGGGGCGATTGAGGACCTCGTTGCCCTCCTTGTCGAGGAGTCGCAGGTCGAGCGTCATGTCGAGGTCGGTCGTGTTCAGGACGACCAACTCGACGGGCGTCTTCTTCGACGTCTCGAGCCCCGAGAGGTATGCGGTCCACTCTCCGCCGTTCGCGCGCGCAACGAGTTGGCTCGCGGCGAGGGCGAGACCACCGACGAGTAGGACGAGTCCGGTCCTGAGTATCCAACGCATGAGCTCTTCTCCAGTAACGGTCGCCCGCAATCCGGACGCTGCCGAACTGCGGGTCCAGTTCATCATCTTCATTCGCGCGATCTGCATCAGTTGTCGACCCACTCGACGTGTGCGGCGAACTTGGCGCGCTTGATCGTCTGCAACGCTTCGACCTGCACCGTCTCGGCGTTGAACTCGGCGAAATTTCCGCCTTCGCCGAACGCGACGAATTGCACGGGGCCATCCCAGCCGCTGACTTCGAGCGTCGCTCGGTACGCGTTCACGATCGCACCCAGATCCAGTTCCAGCGTGTCGCCAGGGCGCAATTGCGCGCCGATCCCGAGTTGACTCAACGGGTGGCCGATGCTCGGGTCGCGCACCGTGTAGTTGACCGAGAACACGTCCGACGCATGCGTTGACGTGTTGTGCAATCGCACGATGGCCTTGCGCCCCGGGCCGATGTCGAGGCCCGAGATGTAGAGAGTCGTCGAGTCCGCCGCTCGCGCGTCTGCGAAGCCCACCCAGCGTCCGACCGACGGCACGGTGAGCGCGGTGGTGACCGCGGCTGTGGCGAGTGCGAGGAGAAGGAGTACCGGAGCGAGGCGCATCCATTCAGTGTACGCCAGGTTGACGCCCCGAAGGCACGCAGCCCGATGCCGCAGGGCAGGTACGCTTCCGTCATGCTCGTGACGCCGCTCTCGCCGCTCGGAACTCCACGCCTCGGCGTGAACGTTGACCACGTCGCCACGGTGCGACAGGCGCGCGGCGGCACAGAGCCCGATCCCGTGGCGGCTGCCATCCTCGCCGAGCAGGCCGGTGCCGACGGAATCACGATCCATCTCCGCGAGGACCGCCGCCACATCCAGGAGCGTGACGTGCGCGTTCTGCGCGGTTTCGTGCGCCACATGAACCTGGAGCTCGCCGCCGAGGCGGGCGTGGTGCGGATCGCGCTCGAGATGAAGCCTCACGCGGCGTGTCTCGTGCCAGAGAAGCGCGAGGAGGTCACGACCGAGGGTGGCCTGGACTGCACGCGCGAGCCCGAGAAGCTCGCCGCCGTCGTCGAAGAGCTGCAGAGCGTCGGGACGACCGTTTCCATCTTCATCGATCCCGACGTGCGGCAGTTGCAGGCGGCGCGCGCGGCCGGCGCCACATGCGTCGAGTTGCATACGGGCAGCTACGCCGAGGCCCGGCCCGGCCCTGCACGCGCCGCAGCACTCTCTGAACTGGGCATGGCCGCCGCAGCGGGCCGCGAGATCGGATTGGTCGTCCACGCCGGGCACGGCCTCGACTATCGCAACGTCGGGCCCGTGGCGCGGATCGACGGCATCGAAGAACTCAATATCGGCCACGCGATCGTGGCGCGGGCGCTCTTCGTCGGCTTCGAACGGGCGGTGACCGAGATGCGACGCCTGATCGAGTCCGCCGTCGCCGGCTGCGCTCCAGCATTCACAGGCGATGGTGCGGAGCTTGGGTATGGCGAGGAGATCCGCCCCGGCGAGAAGATCGGCGATGACGCGCTCTGACACGTTCTGTTCTGGCCCCTTCTGCTGCGACGCCAGTTGCGGTGGATCCGCATCGGTGGCCTGCCATCGGGCCGAACTGAGCAAGACCACGAGAACGAATTCAAACGCGCGACGGAGCGACAGATGACGACGCCTGCCCTTCCTCTCCGCGGCACCTGGACTGCGCTCGTCACACCTTTCTCGGACTCCGGCGACGTCGACTTCGATGCGCTGGATCGTCTGGTCGACGACCAAATCGCAGGCGGCGTGAATGTACTGGTGCCGTGCGGGACGACCGGCGAGTCACCGACTCTCTCCCACGTCGAGCACGACTCCGTTGTGGCGCGCACGGTCGAACGCTCTGCCGGTCGCGTGCCCGTGGTCGCTGGTGCGGGCTCCAACTCGACGCGCGAGGCCGCACGTCTCGTCCGGAGCGCGGCCGACTCCGGAGCCGCTGGCGTTCTCGTGGTCTGCCCGTACTACAACCGGCCGAGCGATCGGATGCTCTTCGCACACTTCGCCTCGCTCGCTGGCGAGAGCGCGTTGCCGATCGTCCTCTACAACGTCCCGGGGCGCACTGGCGTCAACCTGCGTCCCGAGACCGTTGCGCGGCTTGCCGCCGAATTCGACAACGTGGTCGCCGTGAAGGAGGCCGCTGGGTCGGTGGATCAGGTCGCGCGCATTCGCGAGCTGTCGGAGATCCCGATCCTGTCGGGGGATGATGCGCTGACGCTGCCCATGACGACCGTCGGCGCGACCGGCGTGATCTCCGTCGCGAGCAACGTCATTCCTGGACGCGTCTCGGCAGTGATCGATGCGGCGCTCTCCGGCGAAACGGCGACCGCCGCGCGCCTGAATTCCGCGCTCCTCCCCCTCTTTCGCGCGCTCTTCTGCGAGCCGAATCCGGTTCCTGTCAAAGCCGCATTGGCGCTGCTCGGGAAGGGCAATGGTCGGGTCCGCCGCCCCCTTCTCGCGGCGCTACCCGAGACGACAGAGCGCCTGCGTGCGCTGCTCGTAGCTCTCGACGAGTTCCCCGCGTAGCGGGCGACTGCGGCGGTCGCCGCGTGCCCGGCACAGATCGCGCCGTGCGCGGATGGCGCGCTCTGGCGCGATTAGCGCACTGTTGCTCGTGTGATGGTTGCGGCGGCGAGTTACCGAATGCGCGCGGGTGCTTGCCGTCATCAGAGCGTGCGAGCAGGGAGTCGGCGATGACCGCATTTGTCTCAGGTCCGGTGTGCACGGTGCGCACCCCCGGAATTGTCAGTGGCAGGCCTATCAATCACACAGGTGTGAGTGGGAAGCCGGGCCGCAAGGCATCGTTCACCCGCGAGGTCAGGTCCTCTCGCGAGGGCAGGTCGTTTCGCGAGGGCGGCGCACCGAGCTGGGGGACGACCGACCTGGATGTCGTCATCGCTGCGCAACAGGGCTGCGCGCGCTCGCTCTCGACTCTCTACACAACCCTCGGGGAGCGTGTCCGGCGCACCGCTGTCTGCATCCTGCGCGACGATCACGCGGCGGACGACATGGTCCAGGATACGTTCCTCGCCGTGATCGAGGGACTGCCCCGGCTGGCCGATCCGGCCTCGTTCGAGAGCTGGCTGATGCGGATCGTCCGCAACAAATCGATCTCGGCAGCCCGGCGGCGCGATCGCATCTCGCCTTCGGCGTACGCGCATACCGACGACACGCGCCTCGGCGCGACAGGGCCCGCCGTGGTCTCCCGCTGGGGGACCGAGGAACCGCGTCCGCTGACTGTCCTCCTGCTGCGCGCCGCGTTTCGCGAGCTTCCGGGACACGTCCGCAAGACGCTGCGACTGCGCTACGGAGCCGGGCTCACGTGTGCGGAAATCGCCGCGCGGCTCGGCGTTTCGGTCGTGTGTGTGAAGACCCGTCTGCACCGCGGGCGTTCGGCGCTCTACTCGGCCGCCCGTGCTGCGCGCTGATGAACCGGAGAACCCCCGCACCGCCGGTCCGGTTTCGCTCCCGGCCAGGGACTACAATCCCCGGACGCTCGCATGGACGCTCTTGTCGCTGCCGCTCTGCTCGTTCTGTCGATGTTCTGCATCGCGGTAGGCGTTCTCGTGTTCACGATTGTGGCGCTGCGACGGCGAATCGCGCGAGTCGAGCTCGCGTCACGCGAACTCCGCCATGAGTGGGAGCGCACGCGCCGTGTGATGGGCGCCGCGACGCGCGAGGTTGCCCGGTCCGACGGAGCCGTCTCCGCGGCAGCGGACCCCGAAGCGGTCAATCCCGGCGCCTTGCACGCCGCACCCGCCCGCCCGCCGTCGATCGTGGCGCGAGGCGGCGCTCGCCAGTCCGCCGGACCAGATGCCTCGTTGTCGGTTGCTGGCGACACTCCATCCCCGACCGACTACGCTGCGGCCGAGGCGGAACTGCGCGACGCGCAGCCGGGAGACCAGACGGTTTCGCCGGCTCCCGCCTCGCGTGCCCTTGCGTCTGCCCCTGCACCGCTGCCCCCTGCCCTCCCGCCGCCGCGGCGCGCGTCAAGCCCAGAGTCAGGCCCAGTCGCGAGCGCAGCATCGGGCGCAGAATCGGCGCCGGCGAGAATCCCCGAGGCCGATCCGCGTCCTCCGGTGCTGTCGCTCGAAGACTTCCTCGGCGCGCGCGTTCTGCTCGTCGCTGGCGTCGTGATCGTCCTCTTCGCGCTCGGCTTCTTCATGAAGTTCGCGATCGAACGTGAGTTGATCGCGCCGCCCGTACGCGTTGCGGTCGGCGCCGTCGGCGGCATCGCGGCGCTCTTCGCCGGGGATCGCCTGCGCGCCCGCGGCTTCGGCACGTTCGGTCACACGGTGATGGGCGGCGGGCTCGGCGCTCTCTTCATCTCGACGTTCTTCGCGGCGGCTCGCTACGAGCTGATCGGGCAGACGACGGCGTTCGGGATCACTGCCGTCATCTGCGCGTTCGGCACGGCGGCGGCAGTGTCGCGTGAGGCGCCCCTGCTCGCGTACCTCGGTTTCGTCGGCGGCTACGTTGCACCGAGCATCCTCGGTACGAACGTCGATTCACTCGAGGGCCTGACAGGGTGGCTCCTGCTGCTCCACGGCGGAGTGCTCGCCGTCCTCTGGCTACGCCGCTGGCCTGGGCTTGATCTCCTCGCGCTAGCGAGTTCATGCCTTTACTACGCCGTGTGGGCGGGGCACTACCTGGCGCCCGATCGCGAGGGAGCTGCCGCACTCTCGCTCGTGCTCCTGACGGCGGCGGTCCTTGCCGCAGCGCTGGCTCCGTCGCTACGTCGCAGCCGAGTGCCCGGACCGACCGCGCTCGTGACGGCGATCCTATGCGGCACGATCGCCGCGTCCGCGGGCTTCGAACTCTTCTACGACGACCATCGCTACCTGCTCGGCGCTGCGCTGGTCGCGTTGGCCGTGGTCTACAGCGGTGCTGCGTGGCGCGTCCGCCGCGGCGAGTCGAGCCGCGAGGCCCCGGCGTCGGTGCTCGCGGGTTGCGCCGTCGCGGCGGTCGCGGCAGCGGTGCCCGCGCTTCTCGCGAGCGGGGCGATCGCTCCGGCGTGGGCCGCATTCGGTGTCGTGGCCGCCTACCTCGCCGCGCGCCAACGTCTGCTCGTCATCGCGATCGGCGGTGTCGCGATGATCGCGCTGGCGCAGATCCACCTCGGCGAAGCGCAGTCGCCACTCCACTCCGGTCCCTACATCCCGTTCGTGAACGGAGAGTTTTTCGCCTGGGCGAGCCCAGCGGTCGCGCTGGTACTGACAGGCCTCGTGCTGCGCTGGAAGTCGCCCTGGCGGTCGTTTTCGGGCATCTGCCTCGGCGTCGGAGCGTGGGTCTATGCGCCGCTGCTTCTCATGGAGGTCAGCGCGCACTTCCTGAACGACGCGGCGCGCTACGGCGCCGCAGACGACCTCTACGGCGCCGCCGCCGGGCTCGCAGCCCTGGGCGCGTACACGATCGGATTGGCATGGGCGGTGCGAGGTCGCCGCCCCGTTGCGATCCTTGCCCCGCTCGGCCCCTTCGTGCTCCTCCTGGTCGTCGCGGGAGTGGCGCTATCGTTCGTCGATCGCCCCGGTTTCGTGCCCGTCGCGAACGCCCTCTTCCCCGCCGGCTTGATCGTCGTCGGCGCCGCTTGGATGAACGTCGCCGCGGCCCGCGGACCGCTGCGCGTCGTGCTGCTGGCGGTGGCTGTGGCGGCTGGGCTGGGGCTGATCGCGACCGAGTGCGTCGCCATCGTCGAAAACTCGAGCGCCGTCGGTGGGACGCGTGACGACGTGGAGCGTCTGGCGCAGATGGCGTCGTCGGTCGCGACCGCGCTCTACGGCGCCACGTTGCTCGGCGTCGGCTTCGCGCGCCGCACGGCTGCCCTGCGATGGAGCGGCCTCGCAGTCTTCGCGCTCACCATCGCGAAGGTCTTCATCGTGGACACCGCTCAGTTGCCCGCGCTGCAGCGCGTCGGGGCATTTCTCGTCCTCGGCCTGGCGCTCCTCGGGGCGTCCTTCCTCTATCAGCGTGCGCGCCGACCCGATGCAAGGGCATCGTAGCGTCACGCCGGTCTCCAGGATGCCGTGCGTCATCGGGCTCCGGGATGGCACACTCCTGCGATGAAGGGCGCCTTCTCATCGACCGTGAGCCACACATGAGTGCGGAAACCAGCGCAGAGCTGACCGCAAGAGCAGCGCGCATCGTGCTCGTGATTCCGGCCTACCGGGCTGTGGCCACGGTCGGCGCGGTCGTCGCCGGTTTCCGGGAACACGTGGACCTGATCATCGTGGTCGAGGACGGTGGCGACGACGGCACAACCGAAGCCGTGACCGGCCTTGGCGACGATGTCATCGTCCTGCGCCACGAGCGCAACCAGGGCGTCGGCGCCGCGATGAAGACGGGCATCGCCGAGGCGCTGCGGCGCGGCGCGGACATCGTGGTCAAGGCCGATGCCGACGGGCAGATGGACCCGGAACAATTCGACGCCCTCCTGCGTCCGCTGCTCGCGCGCGAGGCCGATGTCACGAAGGGCAACCGCTGGCATCACGGTCGCGAACTGGAGGCCATGCCGATGCTGCGCCGGATGGGCAATCTCGCGCTCGGGTTCCTCGTGCGCGCGTCCAGCGGCGCGTGGCGGGTCTTCGATCCGACGAACGGCTACGTCGCATGGCGCCGCGAAGCGCTCGAGGCGATCGACCTCGGCGACGCCGAGGACCGCTACCGTTTCGAGGTCAGCATGATCAACCTGCTGACGCTGCGCCGCGCCGTCATCCACGACGTCCCGATGCCCGCGCGCTACGGCCCGGCCAAGAGCCATCTCAACCCGCTCGCCGAACTGCCTGGCTTCGCTGTCTTCCTCTTCGTCGCGACCTGGAAGCGGCTCTGGCTCCAGTACTTCGTCTACGACTTCAACGCCGTCTCGCTCTTCCTAGTCGCGGGCGATCTGCTCACCTGCTTCGGTGTGATCTTCGGCGGCCTCCACTGGTACCAGAGCATCGCCACGGGCATCCCCGCCACCGCCGGGACTGTCCTGCTCGCCGCCCTGCCGACCCTCCTCGGCTTCAACCTCTACGTCCAGGCGATGGTCCTCGATATCTCCCGCGCGCCGATCGACCCGCTCTGCCGCCGATCCCGGTAGCCCGTTCACGGGCTCCCCGCTGCGCGCAGTTCCCGCGCATCGATGGCTTCAGGCCGTCTCTTTGATCGTGCTCGGTCACGGGCGGAACCGGTCTGGACCAGCGAACTCGTCGTTCCGCCAGAGACCAAGCACGGAGAGCTCTCTTGTCTTCCCCGCCCGAGACCTCGGTGACGCCGCGCGGTGCCCGGTGTGTGGCGGAGCAGCAAGCTCTCTTGTTCGAGCCGGGGAAGTCCGCCCCTCACCGGGCACCATCCATCCTTGGGTTCCAACCTGAGCGAAGCGCGTATCCCTTGTCCGTTCAGCTAGGCGGTCCGCGCAGGCGGGTTCCGGAAGGCCATCCGTCGAGTCGTGCCTGGTGCCGGTGGGCCGGGGCGGTATCGTCTTCTCATGCGACGCATCGAGTGGATGGTTGGAATCGGGCTACTGGTGGCCGGGATGGCGACGGCGCTCTACGTCTCGCTGCACGGACCGGGCGACGCTGCGTCTCCGGCACCCGCAGGCGGGGAAGCCGCAGAGCGCGCGTCACCGATGGCCGGACGCTCCGATGCTACTCCCGGGAACGCGGACCGCGAGGACCCGGCGTCGTTTCCGAGCGACGAGCCGATCGAGATCGCACTCACTCTCCCGTGGACGTTCGCCGCGGACGCATCCGAGGTCGTCGCATGGATCGAGCGCGATCTGTCCGGGCGCGTGCTACCCGCGGCACTCGGAGCCAGTGAACTTCCGGGCAGTCGTGCGCTGCCGGCCATCATGGGGGAGCGGCAGGTCGTGCGCCCGGAGCGGCGCCGAGCCCACGTGTGGGTCGATTCCCGCGCGCGCGCCGTCGTGATCGTCGATGGCGATTCCCGTGCCCGATGGGTTCTCCAGAACGGTCGCGTCGACTCCGTGACGTCGTCGATCCAGAGGCCGGGGCAAGGTGAGTCGATCCGTGTCCGCGTACGTGACACGTCCGGTCGCCTTCTGCTCGGCGTCCCCGTCGGGATCCTCCGGCAGGATGGGCCGCTTCTAGCGTCGGGGGGCCGCGACGTCGCGACCGGGTTGCCGGACGGCATCGCCGTCGTCCGTATTCCGGTCCGCTCCTGGCGCGACACCGGCTCGCCGGAGTATTGGGTCGCGATCCGTGCGCTGACGGCGCGTCCCGTGGTCGTGCCGCTCCCGCCGCCGTCCGAGCGCGAGGATGTCGTCGAGTTGACGCTCCCGCCGCACGGTCGGCTCGAGGTCGAGATCGTCGGGGACGACGGAAAGCCTGTGCCGTCCTGGGCCTGGGCGTCGCTCGCCATCGATCTGCCGTGGAGCCCGGCGACCGGCGACGTTGTGTTCCCGAGCGCGGCGGCGGTGGACGGCCGTGCGGTCTTCGGCGTCGTTCCCGCCGATGTCCCCCTGACGGTGAAGGTCGTCGGTGGGGACGATCGCTACGCGGCGCTCCAGGATGATGTGCGCGTGGGCGCCGGGGCGACGCGCTCCGTTCGGGTCGCCGTCGGTCGGAAACGCTCGCGCGTCACGGGGCGCGTCGTGGGCGCTGTCCCGGCTGGCGCAGAGGTCTTCTTGCGTATCGCCAGCGCGACCGCCCAGGTGTGGGCCGACGGAGCGACCGATCCCGAGCCCGGCGCGTTCGACATCGCGCTCGACGGTCATATGGAGCCGGAACTGCCGTTCTCGTTCGACATCCATGCGACGACGCGCTCGCCGAGCGACGGTCGCGTGTTCCGCGGCACGACGAGGATAGCCATCGACGATTGGCCGCCGAGCGGCGTGATCGACGCGGGCGAGATCCGCATGGAAGTGCGACCTGTCGTGGTCACCGGTCGCGTTCGTGAACCGGACGGCGCGCCCGTTTGCGGCGCGTACGTGCGCGTCGAATGGCAAGCTGAGAACGGCGAGTGGCGCCGCTCCTCCCTGTCCGGTTCGTCGGGGGCCGACGGAGCGTTTGTCGTCCGCGGCGCGACGCCGCCCGGCCCCCTCAGACTGGTGCTCGCCGGAGGCAGCGAAGAGTCGGGGGGGATCGTGGAGTTTGACGCTGGCGAGCGTGGCGTCGCCGTGACCGCGGCAGCACAGGTCGGCATCGGCTACGTCATGGCGTCCGTCCGACTTCCCGCGGGGCTGACGACGGCGAAGATCTGGATGCGCGTCTGGCGTGATGGCGCCGACGCTCCCGATGAGCGTCCGCTCTTCTCCTCGCACCGCCTCGCCGCGCGCGTCGCGCCGGGACGTTGGAGCGTCGACCTCGGGCTTCCCGGAAGCGACGAGCCGATCGCGTCGGCGTCAGGCGTCGTCGTCAAGCTGAACCAGACCGTACGTCCACCCGATCTCCAGCGGATCGACGTCGCGCTCGACGTACGCGTGACGACGCTGCGGATCACCGACCCAGATGGCGAGCCGGCGCCCGTTGCGAAGGCTTGGTGGCGTACGTCGGGAACGCCGCACTCCGGTCCGGGGGCGTCGTATTGGACGGAAGCGCGCCCGGGACCGGGCGGCCTCCTGCGCATCGCGCGGCAAGCGGGCGATGCGCTCGACGTCATCGCCACGTCGCGTGGGCTCGGATGGGGCGCGACCGCGGGCGTGACCGACGAGGGCGTCGTCCGTCTGACACGTCTACAGCAGCGCGTCCTGCGCGTCCGCGTCGGCAACTCGTTGTCCGCGATCGACGCGGACACGGTCATCCGCGTCAGTCTCGTCAGGTTGACCCCGGACGCAGAGGGGACGGGGCACGTGCGCGACGTCACCGACCCGCGCGGTCGCTCGGAAGCGAAGGCCGTGCGCGCTGGCGATGTCGTCGAACTCGACGTCCAGGCCGACGGCACGTACGGCGTCCAGGTCGGGCTCAGCCGTCGCGACAGCACGGGCAACGGAGCGCGCGGCGTCACCTTGGCGGGTGTCCGAGGCGTAGCGACGTTCGACACGGCGATCGCCGACGCGGATGTCATCGTCGCCCCGAGCCCCGGGGACATCGCGGACGCGCTGGCGCGACTCGACGACGCGCTGCGCGGACAGTAGCTCGCGCATCCGGGACCTGCTCGGCCCTCGACGTTTCCGGCTCCTTACAGTATCGTAAGGAATATTTCAGCGGAGGTCCCCATGACAGTTGCGACGCTCACAAGCAAGGGCCAGATCACCATTCCGAGCGGAATCCGCCGGGAACTCGGTCTCCGACAAGGGGATCGACTGGAATTCACCGTCATGGACGACGGCACCATCCTCGTGCGACCGAAGACACGTCGGCTGACCGACCTGATCGGGATCGTCAAGACGGATCGCAAGGCGACGCTCAAGGAGATCGAAGCCGCGATCCGCGCGGGCTGGGGGCGTCGCGCGCACCAGTACGCGCCGCGGGATCAGATGGATGGCGCCGGATCGGACGCCGACGCCGAACCTGACGGGAAGCGACGATGATCGGAGTTGATACCAACGTTCTCGTGCGCGTTCTCGTCGCGGACGACGCGCGGCAGGTCGCTGTCGTCCAGCGACTCCTCGCACGTGTTGAGGACGAAGGCGCGACCGTCTTCGTGCCGACCATCGTGGTCGTCGAGACCGTGTGGGTTCTCCGCAGCGTCTATCGCCTCACGCGATCCGAGATCGTCGCGCACCTCACGACCGTGCTGATGAGCGACCAGGTCCTCATCGAAGACGCCGACGTCATCGAGCGTGCCCTGCGCACCTTCGAACTCGGCCGGGCCGACTTCGCCGACTACCTCGCGCGTGAGGCGGCACTCGTCGCCGGTGCACAAGCGCTGCTCACGTTCGACCGCGCAGCGCAAACCGAGGACGGGTTCCTCGACCCAGATCCCCGCCGATGGCCGAAGGACATCGCGCTGCACGAGGCAACCCCGCGCTACGCCCGACGGCGCCACGTCGCGACGACCGCGTAGAGCCGAGCGCGACGCGAACTCTCGTCCGAGCGATGGCCGAAGTCGTCGGGTGACCGAAGAGGGCTCGGCGTTCAACTGCAAGCCGATCCGCACCGTCGCCACTCTCTCGTCGCGAGTGCGCGCGTCAGCTCATTGCATGCCCCGCCCCGCGGCACGCGACCATGCGGTTGCCACGTGCGCGTGACCGCGCTTCGCTTCGATCATTGCGCATCGTCACGCCGGATCGAGTTGACGAATGTCGCGCCGCTCTGTAGCGCCTCGTCGGAAATCACTCGTCGTGAATAGTCAGGCGTACCCCGGATGCTCCGGCGACGATCCCCTCCTTCTCGGACCCACGTCTCTCGGCCGCGCTCGCCCGGAGTGTGTAGCTCGTCGCGGTCTCGAGCCCGGTGAGCTCAAACGCGCCGTGTTCGTCAGTGATCGCGCTACGCGAGAGTCCACCACCCTCTGGCGTGCCCTGCACGACAACGCCGGAGACCGGCCTCCCCGCACCGTTCACGACCACACCACCGATACTCGTGCGGGGGATACTCGTTCCGGCGGTGGTCTTCAATCTGAGGCCCGTCGCGCCAGCGACGACATCGGCGCCACCCTCGAGAGCGATCTGCTTCTTGCCGCCAGTTCCTGACACGCTCATCGTCAGTCGGTAACGACCCGGCTTCAGACCCAATACCTTGAACTCCCCGGCCGGACCGACGGGGGAGAAGCCCACGCCGCCCCCGGCCCCTCCTTCGCGCGCGATCGGATGAGCGGCGACCAGAGCGCGCCGCACGCGTCCGCCGTCTGCCGCTGCGACGGTTCCCTCGATCGACAGACCGGCGAAGAGCACGACTTCGAGCCCCCGTGTCCCGAGCTGCACGTCTGTCATTGTCACGGGAGTCAGCGACCTACCGACGACCGAGCTCACGCTGATGTGCAGCGTGTAGGCGCCCGAGTCTGGAGCAAGTGCGACGAGGTCGAACGAGCCGTCCGGCCCCGACAGCGTGTGAGCGGTTCTGCCGCCCCTGGACTTGTCCTGCGGGCGGGCGTTGATCGAGGCCTGCGCGACCGGCTCGCCGTCGGCGCCGCGGATACTGCCGGAGATACTGCCGCCCCTCTGCGCGACGAGTCGTACGTCGGAACTCCCCGCCCGCGTCGGCGCTGAAGCCAGCGGGAGAAGATTCGTGCGCTTCGTGAAGCTGTTCCCTGCCGAGAGGACGTACAGGCCGTGCTCAAGCTTGCCGATGTCGAAGCGCCCTTCGGCGTCGGTCGCCGAGTAGCCGGCGCTCCCGCTGCCGCGGCCGGAACGTGTGCTCGACGACCGTGCGTCCGCGCGCTTGGCGACGACGTTGACGCCCGGGACCGGCGTGCCGTCGCTGTAGACGAGGACGCCCGAGATCTTCAACTCGCGTTCGAGACGCAGCGCCAGCGCGCTGGAGCGCGGCATCTCGACGGCGATCGACCCGTCGAGGTAGCCAGCGATGCGCACACGGATCTCTTGCTCACCGTTCGGCAAGCCGCGGATCGTGAACCGACCGTGCGCATCTGTCACCGCGGTGACGGCGAGGGGCGGTGCCGCGACCAGCTTTCCATCGATCATCGCGATCCCCCGTATCCTGCGGTTCCCACGCGTGGCGGTCGTGACGCGCACTCGCGCTCCCCCGATGCCCGCGCCGGATTGAGCGTCGGTCACGCTTCCGCTGAGGTCATGGCCCTCGCCGAGTTCGACATCGGTCTCGTACTCGGATCTGTCCTCTTCGAGCATCACATCCGCCGAGTCACTGTCCGGGCGTCCACTACCGTGCGCGCGCACGACGAAGCTGCCCTTCAGCAGGGGCACCGGTGCCTCGAACGAACCGTCGGGGTGGACCGGGAACCTCGCAGAGTGCTGCGCGACGTGGATCAGCCCAATCCTCCGCCCATCGGCGGTGTCCGGGATGGCCACGATCGACACGCTCGCGTCGCCCGGGAGTTCGCCGTCCTTCGCCGTGACGTGCCCGCGCACGACAGGCCACGCTTGCATCACGATCGTGACGTCCGTCGACGGGCCGTCCAACGTGACCGGGACGGCATCACGCGGAAGCGCGCCGAGCCCCTCATTCTCGGCCAGAACCGTCACAGTCGTGGGCGCCGGTAAGCCCGTGACCGTGTACGTCCCGTCCTTCGCGCTGAACGCGAAGCGACCGCGCGTCTCGGTAGCAAGGTTGGCTGTGAATCGGGCCACGATCCGTGCGCCCTCGACGGGCGTCCCGTCCTGCAGTTCGACGCGACCGGAGAGACTCTGACCACGGGAGAGCCGGACGTCGATGACCGTCGTCTCGCCGGTCTCGACCGTTCCGCTGAGAGATGCTGGCGCCGCGCCGTTCAGCAGTGCCTTCCACCAACCGGAGGACAAGTCCGCGGTGAAGAGCCCGTCAGCGGTCGCCTCTACGAGGACGCGGCCCGCCCGGAGATCGTCGACGCGGTACTTGCCCTGCGCGTCGGCCCTGGTGGCCTTCGTCCCGAAGAAGCCGGGCGTCCCTTCGTGTGCGATCGTCACGTGCGCGCCTGCGACCGGTCCGTCGGGCCCGGTGATAGTGCCTTCGAGCGCCGCCCCCCTGGTCATCTCAATGTCGCGCTCGACGATTGCTCCGTCGCGCAACGTGTGCCGGACCCGAAGAGAGGCACGCGTGAATTGGACGAATGCGTCCTTGGTCGCGTGCACACGGGATACGTCGCCCTCGGGGAGGCCCTCGATCGTGTAGCGCCCGTCCGCGTCGGTCATGGCCTCGGCGGAGTGGGGCCCGAAGCGCTTGTTCACCGACGCACGGACCAGCGCGCCCTCGATGGGGGCGCCCGAGTCGTGCATCGTTACGACGCCAGTCACGGTGCCTCCCACGTGCAGCACGATGTCGAAGTTTGCGACGTCGGGAATGCGAATTCTGTCGATCTGTTTCGGTGCGGCGTTTGGGGGCGCAGCCATGATCGTCGTCTCGCCCGGAGAGAGGCCTTCGAGGCGATAGCTACCGTCGGCCGCCGTCATCGCGCGGGCGAGCAGTGGCGACGCCGACACCCTCCACGCGCTGTCGCCTTCGGCGGCGAGGACGAGCGCTCCAGAGATAGGCGCGCCGGCGCCATCGAGCACGCGTCCGGCGAGTTCATGCCCCGAGCCGAGGTAAAGAGTGATGGGAGCGACGGCGTCCCCGGCGTGCAGTCGACGGCCGGACCTTACCGAAGATGCGTAGCCGTCCTTCCTCGCCAGAAATGTCCACGAGCCCGCACCAAGACCCACGAACATCGCTGCGCCGCTCGCGTCCGTCGTCACGCGCGCCACGGGGACGGGATCTTGTCCGATCTGCTCCCTCGCGCGTCGCCGGTCGAGTCTTGAGTCCGGCTCCGACACCGCGAACGCCAGTACTTGTGCTCCCTCGATGGGGACGTCGGTCAGACTCCGAACATGAACCTCGACGGTGACCGCCGCGTCGAGCAGCAGGGCTCCGACGTCGCGCTGCTCATTGCGATCGAGCGCGATGCCGGGGAGTCGCACGGTCACGAAGCCCGTCGCCGCGACGACCAATTCGTACGGGCCTCCCGCCGGGATGCCCTCAAGCCGGAACTCCCCCGCATGATCGGTGAACGCGTCGATCTGAAGACCGCCGTCTCCCCTCACGAGTACCGGTTGGCCCGTGACGGGTGTCTGGTCGTCAGTGCGACGTACGTGGCCCACGATGGCGGCACCGCTCTGCCGCGCGGCCCACCGACGTGCCGCGATCGTCTTCTCGCCACCGGGCGCATCGTGCGGAGTCGATGCGGGGATCGCATCGGTTCCCGGCTCCCCAGACTGTTCGGAGTCGCGATCGGATACCACGAACCAGGACACGGCAACCACGACCAGCGCGAGCAGCGTTCCGATACTTGCTGATACGCGGGACCGGCGGGCCATCATCACCTCCCTGGACACGACCATCCGTCCAGACGCTACGGGGAAGATACCGAGACCGGTGAAGATCATCACCCGATGTCGTCGGCCCCATGAGGAACGCGACGTAACCCAGGATGACCTTGGTTGGATGGCCGCCCTGAGGTGATACGCGAATTCTCGACAGCCTTGCAACGAGGTCATCTGCCGCAATGGACCGTGTGACGATCTTCACCGGTCTTCGGTACTCCGGAGCACGCGCATGGCGAGGTCGGCGCGCACGAACCCTATCTGTATGCCCTTCTCCGTCTTGCCGACGAACGACATTGCGTCCGGCGATAGGTGCATGAGGAACGGCTCGCCGCCGTCGGAGCGCCGCGCCTCCGCGTACCAGATCCGCACATAGTGTGGTCCGACACTCCAATCGATTTCGTACTCCCCGGCGCGTGCCGTTCCGTCCGCGAAGAATTCGAACTCGTCCACTCGATCGTGGCGAACGAAGTGGACCCACGTTCCCACGATCTCCCGGGCCTCCACGCGCGTCTGCGGCGCGCCGTGGCCACGTCGCTCGAACGGGATCCACGCCATGGTCTCCTCGCTGCGGAGGGTCCGTGGCCCATCGACGCTGCAGAGCGCGGAGTAGATGTGCGTATCGAGCGACGGCGGATCACATCGAAGGGTGATCTCGAGGGGCGGGTATCCCTCACAGATCCAGTCGCCGGCGTCCCACGTGCCGTTGGCGTACCGGCCGTAGGGAGCGACGCGCGGAGCGTACCAGCCGACCGGGTCGGTGAGATCCCTCGCGGGGAGCCAGACCCGGAGCGGGAACTCCGGCGCGGACGCGTTCGGCGTCGTCAGCGCCGGGAGGTGCGCGGGCCGCGGTGCCGTGCAACCGGCCAGGATGACGAGAGTCGCGAGCAAGCGGAGTCGCATGCCATGTCGGACGACGCGCGCGCCGGGATCTTCCACCTCGCTCCGGCGCAGCTGTCGGCGACGCGGCCGTTTGGTCGCGCGAGTTCTGCGCACCCGCGGTGTCAGAGCAACCGGACGAACTCGTCGACGGTCAGCCCGGACTGACGGACGATGCTGCGCAGCGTGCCGCGCTTCAGGTCGCGCGTGTGCATGGGAACGGTCACACGCCGCGTCGCGTCACTCCCGTGGCGCAGGATCGCGTGACTTCCGCTCTGGCGATGCACCGCGAATCCGGCTCGACGCAGCGCGGCGATGACTTCGCGCGACCGAAGGACCGGTCGGGGAGGATGGGGCGCGGAGGCATGCGCTTCTAGCGCGTCGGGAGCGGAACCGCGATCCGTTCGTGTACCGGCGACTTCGCCACATCCGGCGGCAGAGACTTGCCGTCGCAGAGGAGACTCTCGCAGTACAGCCGGATCGCGTCCTCCGCCATGCGGCGCGCTTCCTCCAGCGTGTCCCCTTCCGTCACGCAACCCGGCAGCGCAGGGACCGTGGCCGCATAGCCGCCCTCGGGCTGCGGTTCGTAGTTCACGGGTAGTTCACGGTGTAGGTCGGGCTGGTCATGACGTGCGGTGTCCTCACGGAGAGAGTACCTCCTAATCGCGCCAACCGTCCGCCAGGACGACGATCGCGTCACAATCGCGCGACGTGGACGCATGTCCCCGTGACGACGAGAGCCCGGGCGGCGTTCTCTTGAGTTTCGTCGGAGTCCCGACGTCGCCGCTCGGTGCCCGGTGTGCAGCGGACCGAGGGCGTGACCACAGCCGAGCCAGGAAGCCCGCGATCACCGGGCACCATCCCCTGAGCCTCTTGAGGGCAACGTGACCGGAGTGAGGGTCCCTCTTGTGGCTTCGTCACGGCGCTGCGCTCGCCGTGATCTGTAGGGGAGGGATCTCTGATCGGGTTGCCAGGGCATGTGGACGGTGGGACTCTCCCGTGGCGGGCCGGAAGCCAGTGCCCATGACCGAATACTGGCGGCTTCCTAACCTCGCTTCGCTCGGCTGCCCGCCCTTCTTCGTCCGGTCACGCTCGCCTCTGCTTATCGGCACGAATCGAAAGCGGCGATCATGCTTGGTGGATACAAGCGTGATCGCCGCTATCTTTACCTGTGGCGAGGGTGACGGGACTCGAACCCGCAACTTCCAGATCGACAGGCGCTTGACGGCGTGACTAGGCTTGTCTCGGGTTGGCGCGGCCTGTCTCGTAAGTCGTTGCGAATAATGAAGTTATGTCGATATTGAGTGGATCTCGTGTTCGGTTTCTAGTCGTCTCTAGCCAGTTCCAGGGGGGAGTCTTGTGGGAGTGAACGCCCACGTTGACGAGGAGGCGAAGCATGCCGAAGCAGGATGGTGAACGTGATCGAAACAAGAGGAGAGTCCGAAGCCCGCACCCCGGGGTGACTCTCCGAAAGCGCGCCTGGAAGTCGGGGGCGACAGCGTGGTACGGGCGCTGGCGCGATCCCGACTCCGGCCGGGAACTCGAGGCCCACCTTGGAAAGCTCCGCGTCACGTCGGCCGAAACTCGCCGAAAGTGGGCGATCGCGAAGAGCAAGGATATCACCGCCCGGGAGTATGCGCTGGAGCGAGGGGAGGCGCGTCTCACGGAGACATCGCTCCGGAGCGAGTGGGACGCCTTCTTGACGACGGCTCGCGGGAGCGTCCGTCCGCGTACGGTGGGCGCATACGAGGACGTGTGCGGGCCGTTCATCGATTGGCTGGAGACAGTCAGGCACATCGAATTTGTCGAGCAAATTGACCGGCGAACACTATCGGCGTATCGCAATCTCGTGATCGCGCAACCGAAGTCGCGTCCGACGGTTGATGCGCCGAGGGGGACCCGAGAGCCCACCGATGATCGGCGAGCGCCGGCCACCATCAACCGTGTCCTGCGGCATGCGAAGGCGCTCGTCAACCACTGGCGGATGGCGGGGCTGGTGCCGTTGCTTCACCGTGACGCGATCTCGGAGGCTCTCCGCGGCGTGGAGCAGGAAGGGAAGCGCGCGGATCCGCTCCAGCCGAGCGAGTGCGTGAAGTTGATCGAGGCGGCCATCTGCCACGACGCTGCGCGCTTCAAACTGACTCGCCGCGAGCACCAGGTGCGGCCGTCGGCGAAGACCGCGTGGGGAACTCCACGTTACGTGCCGGTCGCGCCACTCGTTGCGTTCGTCCTGCTCACAGGCTGCCGCATCGGCGAAGCGTTGAGCCTCCGCTGGGACGATGTGCATCTTGAAGCGATCGACATGGCGGGACGAGTGGTGGGGGAGGTCCTGCTCGAGCCCTCCGCTACGAAGACGAAGCTCTCTCGCCGTATCGACCTGGCGGTCTCGCCGATGTTGCGCGCACTGCTCGTGCGCCTGCACGCGCAGAATGGCGTCACCCCGTACGTGTTCGGGGGAACAGCACCACTATCGAACTCCCGCGCTGTCGCGGCGAGGAGGCGACTGATCGACCGGTTCGATGGTCCCGTATTCACGTGGCAGCGCCTGCGCGTTTCCTGCGCGTGTTACCTCACGAACGCACCTGCGATCTTCGGCGGATCATCGATCTTCCGGTCCGCTGAGCAACTTGGCCACAGCCCGCTCGTGGCCCACAAGCACTACCTGGGAGTGATGAGGGGTATCCCGCACGACGCTCGAACGCTCGAGGACGCGATGGGAATTCGTCGTGTCTTGGAACGCTTGGTTGACGGTCAGACTCCGGGTGAGCAACGCGAAGGACCCGCGAGATGAGGAGCGTCGGCGCCTCGACTGGCTTTGCCGACGCGCGGGGCAGCGGGGCGGGTCGCCGTGCGGACCGTGTCTCGTCGCCTACGATGTCATCGCGAAGTACCTACCGAGACTTCACCTCGGTGCGGTGGAGGTCGTGCGGCTGTCGTTCGGCCTGCAGGGGCCGGGACTCAACGTGGGCCTCGACTCCCGGCCGCGTGGAGCACCGACGCGCTCCCGTTGGCCCACCGGCGGGTTTATGCCCGTGCTCCCGGTCGACTGATGCTCCGTGGCCCCCGATCTACCGGGGGCCTGCCCGTCTCCCGGCACTCTGTGAGGAGGGAAACGCTCCATGAACCGGCTTACGCACGCTTCACACGGATTCGACTCGGTTCTGCTCCCGTGCCATCTCTTATCGGTTCTCGCCCAGCACGGGCTGCGCGGCATCGAGGCGATGCTCGTCGTCCATCTCTTCGTCCGATGGGCAGACGAGGGGATCGACGATGACAACCGGATGGCCGTCAACACACATGCGGCAGCACGTGCTCTCGACTCCGTCACGCCGACCATCGACGCGGCGATGAAGCGCCTGATCGCGCGGCGCCTCATCGTGATCGAGTACTACGGATCGCGCCGGTTCCTGCGCCTCAGTCCGCTGCGCTACGACGTCGGGAGACTCCGGTCAGAGCACGGCGATCCCGACGCCGTCATCGTCCGCCGCGACGTGCTTGAGTACGTGATCGCGAAGGCCTCCCGGGGCAAGGACGCTCTGTTCTTGTTCGCCCTGGTGATGCATCTCGATCCGGGAAGCAGACGCGTGCAGTGTTCTGCTGCTCAGATCGCCCCGGTGCTGGGAGTGACCGAGCGCGCCGCGCAGCGCATGGCCGCTCGTCTGGCCCAGCGAGGCGTCATCAGGCGCGCCGCCGGCGGGTTCGATCTCGGCGTTGTGCTGGGGCTTGAGGTGGACGCGACTCTCGCGGCAATGAACGGTCGGTACGAGGCCGCCTTGGCCGAAGCGCGGGCTCATGGGCGACGGATGGCGAGAAAGTCCGCGCTTGGTCCCGCGTGACGACGGCGTTGCGTGCGTCTCGATGAGTTTCCCCCGTGCGGACCGCCCGAGCAGGAGGCTCGCGACATCTCGCATGGACGCGACGTCGAAGCACTTCGTCATCGTGTCGGGGGGGAGGATCGAGAACACGCGCATGAGCATGGCGCGCGGGCGCTTGCGCGTGAGGCGACTGTTGATGTCCTCGAGCAGCCGCTTGTAGGTCGCCACGGCCCAGGCGTCGCGCTCGGCCAGATTCTCGTGTCGCTTGCTGCGGAGCACCTCGAGCGCGGACACGACGGCGTCGTCCCGAATCACGTCGTCGAGCGAGATGGCGGCCCCCGGCCCCACGCTCCCGACGCGCGCTCGCCAGAGTTCTTCCTGGACCTCGGGCAACCGGAACTCCTCTTCCGGCATGTCGCGGAAGCGGGCGATCGCAGCCTTGGCGTTGTCCGGCCAGTTGCCGCCGACGTCCCCGCCGCCTTTCACGCCTCAGCAAGTCTCTCGTCGGTGATCACGATGCGTGCTCCCTCAGTGTGTGAGTTCTCGAATTCTGCGCGACCGGGCTCGCGAGCGCCAGGGAGCAGGCGGTGAGCACACTCCGTGCGCCGGGATATCTGTATCCGGCGACCGGCGATGACTGTGGCCTTGGCGGTTCAGCCTGGCGTGATTCAGCGACTCGCCGCACGCCCGGAACTGAGGAGCCGCGGCTTCCTCGCGCGATTCCTGTTCTCGCAGCCTCGCTCGCTGGTCGGCAGCCGAGAGGTCGCTCCACCGCCGGTTCTGGAGTCGGTCCGACTGGCATATGAACAGCTCATCCACGCGCTGTGGCACCTGAAGCCCATTCGAGACGAGTCCGGGGAGATCCTCCCGCGAACACTGCCGATCTCAGACGAGGCGCGCTCCACGCTGCGTGCGTTCCAGCGCGATCTGGAGCCCCGCTTGGGCCCCGGCGGGGATCTCGCCCCCATCGCAGAGTGGGCTTCGAAGCTGGTCGGCGCGATCGCACGGATCGCCGGCGTTATGCATGTTGTGCGCTCCGCGGAGAGTCTGAGCGACCGCGTATCGCCGATCGATGCCGAGGCGATGACATGTGCAATCGAGATCGGTGTCTACTTCCTCGAGTACGCGCAGACGGTCGGGCACCTGATGGAGGTCGATCCCGCAACCGAGGATGCGCGTGCGGTACTGCGATGGGTGGCTCGGCGCGGAGAGGAGGGCTTCTCGGCCCGGGATTGCTTCGAGGGGATGAAGGGCCGGCTCCGCCACATGGACCGACTCCGGGATTCGCTGGCGCTTCTCGTCAGCCATGGGTACGTGCGTCCGGTGAGCCAGCCGCCGCGTCGCGGACCCGGCCGGCCACGAAGCCAGCGCTACGAGGTCAACCCTCAGGTGGTGGCTCCATGAGCGTGCGAGGGCATTTCGCGAATTCTGCGAATACTGCGGAGCCATCTGACGCCTGGCCTGAGCGGGTCCGCGTTTCGACAGCGAGCCCCGTGATCCACTCGCGATCTGGATCGAATGAGTGGCGGGAGGTGCGCGGTGTCCGGTGAGACGCAGCCGCCGCGACTCATCGAACTCATCAACGAGCACGAGCTCGGCAGTCTGGAGGCGGTTGTCCTTCTCGAGGCCCTGCGCTGCTGGCCGGAGGACGGGATCGTCGAAGGCAGGCTGGTCCGGTTCCCGGCCCACTCGCTCACCGGTCTATCCGCAAGCTACGACGCCATCATGCTGGCCGCTCGACGGCTGCAGCGCCGGGGCCTCGTGTCGCTCGAGATCGCGCGAGGGAGTGTTCACTACCGACTCTGGCACGACGTCGTCTGCTGTCGACCGCCGTCGAGCGGGGAGCCCGGCGTGTTCATCCTCGACCGGAACCTGATCGTGGCCCTGGGGCCGTATGTAAGCCGAGGGCGCGATGTCGTTCTCCTCCTGAACCTCTTGGCCCTGGTCGAGGACGAGGGGATGGTCGCGCGAACGACCGTGGAGGATCTCGCGATGAGACTCACGATGATGCCGCGCTCGGTCTACAGGTCGCTCAGGCGGTTACGGGAGGCCGGCGGCGTCCGGCGGGTTCGAGGCGGCTGGGATGTCAGTCCGCTGCTGCTCCGACGCAGCGCGACGTAACTCTGAGTTGCGGGCAGTTTTCCGATGCCCCGCGGCTGCCCAGGTCAGTCGGCGCGGAACACCGCCGCCACCACGACGCGTTCTTCGCTGTCGCTGCTGCCGGGGCATGTCCAGCCACTGCGGTACGCCTTCCAGTCCAGCAGACGCAACTGTGCCTCCTGGCCCAGTGTCTTCACCCGGACCTCGGCGTTCGTCGTCCCCATCGGAGTCACGCCATGCACAGCAATCAACGCCCACCTCGCGATACGACGTCGGGTGATCTGGCGAAGTCGATCCCGATCGGCAGTGAGAGTCTTCGCAGCGAGGCCGCGCTTGACCTCGATCAGCACGCGGGGCTCGCCCTTCGCGTTGAGCACGACGAGGTCGATCCTGCCGGAGCTGGAGTCGCGCGGCGAACGACCGCGTAGCTCTCCCTTCCCGAATTCC
The DNA here is from genome assembly GCA_024280885.1 of Planctomycetota bacterium. Taxonomy (GTDB): domain Bacteria; phylum Planctomycetota; class JAJSAM01; order JAJSAM01; family JAJVHW01; genus JAJRPF01. Next base: position 87,807 of record JAJRPF010000066.1, read on the forward strand.
TTGAGCTCCTTCAGCGTGACCTCGGGAACCACATGAACGCCCGCTCGCCTGTGGAGCGCGCGCGCAGAGCCATCTCTGAACAACGCCTCGGGCGCCCACCAGGATGCCCATCCGCCGGTCCGCTGCTGATACGACCGCCCAGTTGACACGAGTGCGCGCGTGATCGTCCGTGCGAGAGACTCAAGGCTCGTGGAACGTCTGGTCATGTCCTCGCCCTTCTGCTACCGATCCTACCTTCCCAGGATGGCGATCATCCCGGGATCGAGAAGTCGTCGTGGACGTCCACGACAGCGAATCGCGGCGGTCTGGTTCGCCGGATCCCATGCGTTCCGACTCGACCATTTCGACGAACTCTCCGTGTCGCCCGCAGTCGTGCGCGACTCCGCTCGGCGGTTCGCGAGACCTCGTGCCGCGGCGAGTAGCGTAGCAGGGAGGAGGCGACTCGCATGCACCGCTCAGCACGATCGAGCACCGATGACAGTGAGGCACTGGGAGCCATCAATCGAGGCCGTCTCGCAGCCCGAGTCTTCGACGTGCTGCGCGTCATTGACGAGGGCGCTGACTCGACTCGCGACAGCTACCCGACTGGCCTCCGATGGCTCCACGGCCATCTCGGCCGAACGGGCAAAGACACGACCGAGGACGCGATCTCCGAGGCCATCGCGGAGCGCGTGCCCGGCGAGGGGGGTATCATCGCCGCCCGCACGCAGGTGCCGTACCCGCCGCGCCTGCGCGCCCTCGGCGACGGAGTGACGCGCGGGACTTGCGATCTCGTTCTCGAGCTGGCTGACGGAGTCGAGGCTTGGATCGAGGTGAAGGGGGCATGGCCCTACTTGCGATCCGGGTCACGCCTCACGGCGAACTCGAGCTACCGGCACCACCTCGTAGGAATGGCGAAGGGGGCGGCCCGCGACTTCGCCAAACTGGCGCCGATGACCCTGGATGAGGCGGCGCTCATCGGCGTCCTCGTCATCGGTTTCGACATCGATGAGCCGGGGACGCGCTGGGAGATCACGGACGCAGATCTCTCCGAACTCGAGCGCAACGCCGGCGACGCTGGTGCTGAATGGGCTCGCCGCGACCGGTGGTGGCGCGACCCGCACGCAAGCCGCGTGTATGGCGATGCTCGGAGCGAGCAGTGCAGAACGCGTTGCTTCTTCTGGATGCGGGGATCTGTCAGGCAGCCGCTCGAGCGGCTGGCCGGAATGCTGCGCCGCCGCAACGTCCTGGACGCCGAGATCGCCGCTCTGATTGGACGACCTGCCGAGAAGGGGCATCTCGGGGAGTTCATCGCGGCGGAGGTCTTCGATATCGAGCTCGACGAGTCTGCGGTCAACGCCGGGAGCGACGGCGTGTTCCGCAGCGGCGCGCTCGCGGGTCAGACGGTGAACGTGAAACTCTACGGCGCCCAGGAGGGCATGCTGGACGTGTCGAAGGCGCCTCCTCCGGACTTCTACGTCGTTCTCACGGGGCCGAAGCGATCGGCGTCGAGTTCGCGCGGGATGACCCGCCCTCTGGTCATTGAGCACGCGTTCGTGTTCGGCCACGAGGACCTGCTGGCCGCCGGTGTGCGACCCGGAACTGCTGCGAGCGTCCGGCAACACCTCTGGCGCGCGGCGCAGGTGTTCCCGACGCCCGGTGACGAAGCGCTGATTCGCCTCACCGACGAGCAGAGATCCGCGCTGGCTCAGTTCTCGGCGGCGGCCGGAGCGTCCCAGGGCAGGTGAGGCAGGACCTCCGCGAGCTCTCTCTGGTGGCGCTTCATGTGTCCCCAGCTCGGCTGGGCGATGGTCCACTCGGGGGCGCCGAGTCCGAGGTCCGGACCGAGGGCACGTCGGACCGTGTGGCCGATGACGACGACCTGTTCGAGGGGCTCTTCGGCAATTGAGGGCCGGACCAGCCAGCGCCAGCTCTCGCGGACCATGTCCCGGTATGCGTTGCCGCGGAACGCCGCGCCGCCACCGGGTTGGTAGATGCCCAGCGCCGAGGCATCGATCAGCCAGACACCGTTCGCCCTCAGGTGCGCCAGGACGACAGCCTTCCGGCCGAGGTCCTCGCGCTTCTTTGGCGTCACAAGCGGGTGGATCGTCTTCCCCGCGAGCCGTGCGAACAGGGTCCAGTAGTTCGTGCCGCCGTTGGCTGCGAGCGGCGCCGGCTGGCAGATCGAGTCGGCGCCGTACCCGAGGCAGTAGATCAATCTGCAGTAGCCGGGCGGGGCGATCGCGAGTTCGTCGTCGGTGGCTGACATGTCGATCCGGACGTCGATGTCCCCGTCGGCTTCCCGGACGTGGCTCTCGGCGACCAGGAGCACGCGCACGTGCTCGGGTCGGAACGCCCGGCGCCAGCCGTCGACGCGCGCGAGGTACTCAGCGCTCTCGGGCTGGACTCCGGCGCGCCTCGACCACCGCTCGTTGAAGTCGAGGAGCGACGCGTCTTCCAGGCCATCGTCTCGACCGGCGGAGCGACCGGCCGACGGAAACAGTCTCGCCGACTCCGTGTCAGCAGTCCACACGGCGCGTGCCGTTCCGCGGCCTCCGGTTGTTGCTCCTGGGATGAGGAACGCCGCCGCCTTGCGGATCGGGATCTTCGGGTAGTGGTACGGCGCCGAGCCCCAGTCATCACGCCCAAACACGTTCGCGAAGGTCTCCTCCAGCTCTCGGCGCGTCATCGCGATCCAGGTGACGGGGCCGTCGCCCGGCTCGACTCGCTGGAGGAAGATCCCGTCCGAAGGGAGACAGTCCACCCAATCGCGCTGCAGCCAGAACCTCGTCTTCCGCGTCAGCATCACGAGCCGTCCGCGTCGCTCGTGAAGGTGCGGCTCCGTAGGCGCGAGGTTCGCCTCGATGATCTCGAGGACGGCGGGGTGATCGACGACTTCGCCTCTGGGCACGCGAGAGCGCATGACTCTCTCGTCGGCGCTCAACCAGGTCGAGGCTGAGGCACCACGATGCCGGTAGGGCCTCCGCTGTCCATCACCATCCCGTCTGATTGCGAGTCGTGATCGACCACCTCACCCTTCCGAGAATGCGTGCTGGGCCGTCCGCGTGACGACTCGAGATCCCAGGCCGGACCGACGCGCTGGCTCCACTCCGAGGCTCTCGGCGTGCACGAGTTCGTCGCCTCTCGGGCGGACTCCGCACACCGGTCTACTCGGGGATCGAGACGCGGTCGTGCACGCCCACACTGGCGAACTCGATCGTACGCCCGTCCTTGCCCGGAACGTCCCACCAGTGCAATCTGCGAGCCGAGGCGGTCTTGTCCTGAAGCGAGCACCGCCAGGCTTGCGCTCCGTCACGTGCACGCACGCACACCGACGTAGGGGGCCGCTTCCAGTCGCCCACAACGGGGTTCCTACCCGGCGTGGTTGACTCCCTCGACAGGTGGTCCCGATTCAATCCGCCGCAAAGGTCCCTATTTCATCCGCCGCCAACAGGGCTGCCCCTGGGAGAACGGATACGGCGAGGCCTTCATCGGTCGCGTCCGCGACGCGCAACTCGATCGCGAGCTCTTCACGAGCATCCTCGAAGCCCAGGTCGTACTCGGCGACTGGCTGGTGGATTACAACACGGAGCGTCCCCACGGGGCGCTTCGGCAACAGACCCCGTCGGAGTTTGCCGCGCGCTTTGCCGCGGCAGGCTCCGCTTCGCTGCCCCCGCCGCAGCAAAGCGAATCGAACGCGAAAGCTCTCACATGAGATGGTACGAAGAACGGGGCAGATCACTGGGGGATGTGAGCGGCTACGTTCTTGTCGCAAGTGTATCCCAGGCCATGAGGAAGGCCACCGGCACTCGCGTGCCCTCCCAGGCCGGCGGGTGGAGCGAACCGTCTCGGTACGCCACGACCACTGCCTCAAGATCCTCTTTCGACTCGGCGCACACGGCACTGCGGAGTCGCTCGAAGTGCCTCTTGGACGTCGCACGCATGAACAGAGGGAAGGGTGCGTCCCACCGCGAGCGGAAGACGAGCGTGTCTGGCCACCAGTCCGGGCGGCGGTCATCCCGGACAGCGAGGACGGTGTCCGCGAGCAGAAGCACAAAGTCGACCTGCATGATCTCGTCGAAGCTGAGGAGCCCGGTCTCGCAACGGTCCTTCAGCATGTCCGCCCGCAACGAGATGCGGTTGGACTTCAACCGTGCGTTGCGATGCGCGAGCGAGTCCAAGTGATGGCGGAAGACGCCAACTCCGGAGACAGCGCCGCTCGCCGGTCGATCCGGGCCCACGAAGTAGACATGGGATGCGAGCGAGCCGACGGCGTCGAACTCCTGCTCGCGAAGAAGGACCCCCACGGTGTGCAGGAGCAGTTCGTGCACAAGGAAGCGCGCGGCATCTTCGGACCAGTTGAAGAAGTGCCCGCTGCGGCGCGGTGTGCTGAGATGCGGGATCTGTGCCTCGAAGAAGCTGATCACGAAGTCTGCCAGTCGCGAAGCGTCGCCGTACTGCGTGGCTGCGGCGATCACGCGAACGAACTCCTCCCTCCGCGGCAGGAACGTCCCGATCTGTGAGACGATCTCGTCGTCGAACGTGTCCCCAGGATTCTTGTCGTCGATGCGCATCGACGCGAATGCACCCCCAAACACGCCCAGGTACTCACGGAGGGAGCCAGTCGCGAATGCTCGTCCCTCACGGAAGGCGTCGATCACTCTGCGCGCGAGGAATGCCGTTTCGGACGGCGACGGCGTATCTGTGGTCACGAATGAGGGGGGCGAGCCAAGCGGCGGTTTGATGTCGACGGGCTTGTCGTACAGCCACCGGAGGAGGCGCTCGAAATTCTCAGACCGCGCGTCCTCGTTCGACATGTCGATGTAGATGCGCGACTTGTAGAATGCAGGAACGAACTCACGTCCGTCCGCATCCCGCTCGGCGATGATTGCGACGAACTTGTCCTGTTCACCCTGTTCGTAGAGTTCCGGCGTGATGATCTGGGTCTCCGTCCCAACGCCGCCACTTCGACTGTTCGCCTTCTCCGCATACGCGCGATCGCAGATCATCATGACCTTCGTCACGGCCGGGTCGCTGACCATCCTCTCCATGAACTCGAACTTGTCGTGCCCGTCCCTTAGGCCCCATTTGTCGAGTTCCACATCGACTCCGAAATGCACGAGTTCCTTCGCCAGATCGATCACCCACTGCTCGTGCTCCGAAGATGACCACGAGTACGAGATGAACGCCTTCGGGGGCGCTGCGTCTGCTTGGCTCGCTTCGTCACTCAACGTCGCCTCCTTGATGTCGAACGAGTACGCCTCCGCCGAAGCGAATCAGCCCATCCCATCCACGTCGCGGGCGGGAGGGGGACAGTTGTGGCTGTCCTCTCGCTATTGTGGGAGTCGTGGTCAGCTTTGCTCGGGAATGTTGGCAACTGCCAGTGACGTGACAACCGTCACGCGCCTACGAGCTCAGATCCCACAGCCACGCGCAAGCATCGCACTCATCCATGTGCTCCGCCATCGCGGCCTGGATGTCCTCGGCGTGCGCTTGGCTACCTAGAAGAAGACCGTCAAGAGCATGACCGTCGCAACGAGGAAGGCGCCGACGGAGATGATATCTGCAACGACGTCGATCCAGAACCGGTCGCTGAGTCTCTCTCTGCGTTTCGCCCATGGAGTCGCGTCGCGCTCTTCGGGGTTCTTCAAGTAGTCCCGATAGCTGAACCAGTTGTTCCACTTGTTGAGCAGCGTGATCCCGACCTGTGTCGCGATGCCGATGAGAAATAGCAGCGTGATCCAGAATCCGAGCTTCGAGTTGGTGAGTTCCTCGGAGACGTCACTCTGCGTGAGGAACAGGACGGGGCCGCCGATCCCAAATCCGACGAGCCATGCGCGGGCCGTCTTCGCGTAGTCGGCATAGATGTGGAAGTACTCCTCCGCCATCCTGTCACGTCCATCGTCCGACACGGCGCCTGCTTCGACATCGTCTCCCATTCGCCCCTCCAGTCACCACCCTGCCGCACTCCGAACACCGTCAGCGAGCGACGTTACACGGATCGCGACGCGCCGGGCAAGCGCACGCCGCTGACCGTGTGATCTTGTAGTGATCACGAAGAGGTGTCCTTTTTGACAGCGCGCAGAGGCAGGCCGTCTCGTGTCCTTTCGATCATTCCCAGTTCTTCGAGCGACGCGAGCACCGCCTCGCGGCGGAGCACGCGCCGAGCACGTTAGTCTTCGTGGTCGTGCAGCCCGTCTTCGATGCGCCGCGCAGCGTCGTCGTGGCTCTGCACGATGACCCGGCTGCCGAGCCCGCTCGCTTCCTTGAGATCCCGGTGCCCGCGTTCGACCCATGGGTTGTGGCGCGGAGGGTGCGAGAGACTCAGAAGATGCATCACGCCGTGCTCGCGCAGCAGTTCTTCGAAGTCGTCCGCGACGTAGGGCGAGCCGTGGTCGGTGACGAGCACGAGCGGGTGCTCGCGTCACTCGAAGAACTGGGAATGATCGAAAGGACCCGAGGCGGTCGGCCGCTGCACGCTGTCAAAGAGGACACCTTTTCGTGATCACTACACGAGTGCGCGATCCCCGCCGTCGTTTGTGTCGGTCGCGGGGCGAGCGCGAAATTCGAGGCTGGTGCTGGGAGCTGAACCGTTACCCGGAATCAGAGGTCCACGCCCGCGGCTCTCGCGATCAGACGTGCGCAAGAAGTTTCTCCTATCTCAAGCGCGGCGTCCCACATTGTCCTTCCAAGCACATCGGCCACGTCCGTTCGAGCGCCAGCTGCTAGCAACATGCGTACAGTTTCGAGACGGCCAGACGCTGCCGCCGAACCCAACGCGCTCTCGTATTCGTCTCCCGATCCCAGGGGAAGCTCGATCTTCACACCGAGATCGATGAGTTTGGCGATGACGTCGGTGTTGCCCGATATCGCGGCAACGTCAATGGGTCTTTGACCGTTCCACACATGACCAGAAGTTCGTTGGTCGAGGTCTGCGCCGAACCGCGCGAGTGTATCGAACAGACTGGCGTGGTTCGAGTGTGCCGCATGGTGCAGAGCAGACATTCCCTCGCGATCGAATTTTGCGAGCGAAGCTCCCTGCGCGAGGAGCCATGCCACGATCTCTGCGTGCCCGACCTGGCACGCGAGCATCAATGGAGTGAAGTGTTCACTTCCCCACGGCTCATCAAGATGTTCACTCGTCTCCGCTGCTCGCTTCACGGCGTTGAGATCGCCCATGACGACCGCCTCAACCAGCGGGGTAGGATCGACGCTCCCGGAGTACCACTTCCGTTTCAAGCCCTTGTTCACTTCGAGCTGAACATCTTCCGCGGCTCGTGCTTCTTCGGCTAGACGTGCGTTCCGCACGGACTCGAACGTCAATGCCGAGGCGAGAAACAGCAGCACTCCGGTAGTGGCGACGACCGCGACGAAGCGGCGTCGAGCTCGACGACGATCGCGCTGCCTGAGCGTGTCGTAGTCCACGCCCAAGAGCACAGCAATCAGCTTCAACCTGGCGTTGTCGCGTCCGTCGCCGCCTCTTCGCGCGTCAATTCCCAATGGCGGATCGCGGCGAACGCCGAGAGCCCCATCCGATCGGAATTCGTGCAAGAGAGACCTGGGCATGCACTCTGCCGTGCTCACATTGTCGCCATCTCGCCCGCCTACGATCAGTGGAATCACGCGCTCGCGTCCTGACCTCGAAATGAAGTACGTTACTTCGCGGTTCACCCACGGCGATGCCGCGGAGGACGGAGAGCAGACCACAACGAGGAATTGCGACGCATCGAGAGCATGCTCAAGCACCGCGCCAAGGTCATGGCACGCCGAGAGTTCTTCCCTGTCTTTGAAGACTCTGCCGATTTTCGCGGGGATCACTCCATGTGAACCGAGTGAGCCTGCGAGGGGCGTTGGGACGCTATACGATTCAAGTGACCTGTGTAGCCACGTTGCCCAGTTCGCATCGGAGTGGCAATAGCTGATGAACGCGGCGTACTTCACGACTCGAGCGTCCCCCGGGCTGTTCGTCGTGCGCCCTCCGTGTAGCGCGCGGCTCGTGCTTGGCGTGGCGTAGGAGATCCGCAGAAAACCTCGCGCCTCCTCTCTCCGCCCGTCGGCTGCCGCGGTGGTTGCCGACGAAGTGCGGCCGCGCGCGGCTCAAATCCATGTCGGCGCGTCGCACTAACGCGCGAGAATTGTCGGCCCGGATCGAGCGGGAGTCGTCCGTCCACTGCGCCGGAGCGGTGGCAGAAACGCCCAGACGTATTCCTGTATCCCTCGTCGTTCGCGTGTGGGTAGCTGGTCAGAACCTCGCGCCGCTGGGTCATTCCGACTCCCTCTCTCTGCGCTGGTGGCGGGTCAACATGGTCTCGTCAGTCCCGATGCGACGACTTCTCCAAGTTCGTCAGACCGCGGACATAGGCGGCGTAGACGCGGTGACGCTGCTTGACCCGCCAGTGCAGGTCGAACCCAGGGCAGCGCGGGCTGTCGAGCCCCCAGACGTAGGGACTGACGTGGATACGGCCTCCCTGTTCGTTCCAGTCCAGAAACGACGCCCCCAGGTATGGGGGCGAGTCGTAGCGATAGAGCTCGATCTCCGCGTCGGGGTGGTCGGTGCGTAGCTTCGCCTTCAGTCGGCGCCAATCGTCCCACGCACCAGCGAGTCCGGCGAGTTGGTCCATCGGCGGGAGCGCGCCCAGGCGTGGTGCGGACTCGGCGGAAGGAAGGAAGACCCAGAGGCGTTCGAGCTGGTCGCCGAGGCGGATCGCTCCCGAGTCCAGGGCGGCTGCCAACCGCGACCCCGTGAGTTGGATCAGCGCGATCTCCCGCGCTGCCGCCAGCCGAGCGGCGAAGTCGTTCTCGACAGGAGTGCCTTCCGGCGTCAACGTCACGGGGAGGATGCTGGCATCGCTCGGCGTGTGCGCTTTCCATCCTGTCGGAGCCTGAACCGACTGACTGTCGGACGTCAGAGAGAGTGGGACGATCGCGACGCGGCGATCGTGTTTCGCGTAGACATCGATCACAGACGAGGTGGCGTGAACGGTGTACGCCACGCCATCGACATCGACCGTGCGCGACTTGCCGACCTCTCCCAGAAAGTGCGGGACGGCGGCTTCCGAGAGAAGGGTCTGCCCGCAGTCGGCAGCGCTCATGACGCGCTGCGCCAAGTTGATCGCGTCGCCACAGACATTCGCGTTGTCGTTGACGTCGATGACTCGCGAGATCTCGCCGATGTGGATGCCGACGTACAAGCCGACGTCCTCGCGGTCGGCCCACGACGTCAGGTGGATGGCCTGACGGATCACATCGTCGTAGCGCTCGCTGTCGGATAGCCATGCGTCGGGCACGTCGTCCAAGAACACGAGCGCCATTCCATCACCTGTCGGCAACGCGATCACCGCGGGCTCTGCGACGTCCGCCCGGTTTGGGGCGAGCGCAGCGCGCGTGGCGTCGCGCAGGCTCTTGGATAGGCGCAACTGCTCAGCAGTGGTCAGGCGAGAGAACCCCGCGATGTCTGTGAATAGAATGGCAGCGGCTGGCATCTCAATCCCCCAGTATTGTGGAAGCGTCCCCGTAGGCGGAGAGTCTGCGCGACGCGACACCGCGCCTTGATCCGGCTCCGCGCTGGCACGCACCAGAACGCTCCGGTCCGGTCTCACATCGCCAGCGTAACCGCTCTGCCGCACTTCGAGCGCCGGTACGAGCTGCGCGCCGGGACGGCGGCGGCAGTGGGGTCCAGAACCGAGGATTCCAGGCCGGACGAATCCCGCGCGGTCGTCGAAGAGCCGACCGACCTGTGCGCGGCCAGTGCAGAGCGATGCACCGCGCGCAACGTGACCCCCGACCACGCCGCGGCGAGCGCCAAGCCGGTTGTCTCGCGGTGCCGGTGGAGCGGAGCGCGCGGCCGCGGCGGCTCTCCTTCATCTGACAAGCGCGGCGCACTTGGGCGTATGTCCTGACTGTGGTCGCGGCGTCGTTGATCTTGCGGACGTGGCGGTTCCTCCTAGATCTCTCGCATGGTCGCTCTTCGGCGTGCTCCCAGCCTTCGTGATCGGGGAGAGGTGGGTGCGCAAGTCGCCATCCCGAACCCACGGGGTCGGGGACCCGCTCCTCGGTAGGCGACCGGAAGCGACATCCCCTCACGACTCGTCGTCACTGCCGTCTAGCGCGTGCGCGTATGGGTCGGTGTCCAGCCAACGTGTCCTGCAGTAGTCTCGAATCTGGCGCACCGTCTGCTGTCTGAAGTCGAGATCTGTGTACGACGGCTGCGGGACCCCCGCCTGGATTCTCTGCGTCACGTGCGGTGGTAGAAGAGCCGAGTGGACGACGATCGCAGGGACTCCGATCGCGCGCGCCGCTCCGTACTCAAACGGCAGCCAAGGAGAGACGCCGACCCGCCCGTGATCCCTGGGCTCGTGGTGCCACACTCCCACGAAAAAGTCACAGCTCCGGATCTGCCGCAACGACTCCTCCATTGCTCCTTCGAAGTTCCTCTCATTGTATTGAATGACCTTGAATCCGTCGGCGTACAGAGCCTCGTGCAGGTACTCCGCGTGCCTACGAGCGGCCAGAGGAACCGACAAGAACAGCCGTGGTCGTTCTCGCTCTGGTTCTCTGCGCACGGAGACGTCTCTACAGAGTCTCCGCCGTTGGCGCGTGTCGTCACTCGGTGCGCGCGCGGCCGCGACGGCTGCCGCCGAACCGGTCTCATCGACCTGGCACGCCATGTCCGCGAGCTGGATACGGATGCTCCGTGTCGCGTCTTCGGGCACCGGGCGAGGGTACCGTGGAAGTCGCAGCTCGAATTCGTACTCAAGATTGCCGTCGTGCGCGCGCGAGACGAGTTCTGCGAACCACGACAACCGATCGCGCGGTTCCTCCGGTATGTTCTGATCCGGTCGACGGCAGTCGACGATGAGTTCCCACTCGCACCGGTCACGCTCGACCTTCCTCAGCAGGCTGGAGACGATGTTGCAGTCGAGTTCGTGCAGACGTTCCGCGAGGAGGGACAGCGCTCCCGAGCGATCGAGGTGGCGGACTCCGACGTGGATCAGGTTCGAGACGCTCGCCGCCCTCGGGAAGTACGCCCGCAACGCTCGCCGTTTCCCGTCCGAGTTCAATATGTAATGAAGTGGCCCGTCACGCGCCGCACCTGTGCGCTCGCAGATCGTTGCGAGGTGGGCTGGATCCAGCGGTATCTCCACCATCATCTTGCCGCACTCTGCCCTTCTGATCTCTGCGGGATGAGTCGGAGCGGCGCCGCGAGAGTAGAGCGGCTCCATGCGGATCGCTGGCGTTCGCTGCGCCCTCTCGCGCAACGCGGGCGGATCGAGGCGAATGACGTTTCCGCAACGCCTCATGATTTCCTCATAGAGGTGCACGTATCGGAAGTCATCGATCGGCAGTTTCGTCCCGAGATACGAGTACAAGTGCAAGTCGCTCTGGCGCGTCTGGATCGGACTCTCCCACGCACCCGAGTCCGCCCAGTCGAGCAGCATCGTGACGTAGTGAGACGCGCCCTCCTCGATGATCATGCTCTCTTGCTTGACGATGTTCAGTTTCATCGAGGACGCGGCCCTGAACAGACTCATCACAACGCCGGGCCGATCCCGGAGGAGGCAGCCGAGCCGGAACATCGAGCTGGTCTGGTTGTAGAACGGGGTGATGAAGAGCTCGCAGCTTCGGGGCGAAGACGCATGTCCGTCGACACCTCTGACCTGCACGAGGACTTGTGTTCCGGGGACGAACCCCAGCGAGCCCGTGTGAAACGAGGGGATCAGAATCGTATGCACCCCCTCGCTGACTCTGGTCTCTCTCACGTAGTCGAGGATCGGCATTCTCGGTGTGCTCCACTTCTGGTCTTCGGTCGGCGACAGGGCCATCCCTATGTTTGGACTGCGCTGGTTGATGTGTCCTGTTCGCGCGCCGCCTGTCCGTCCATATGGGCGAAGCGCGACGCGACGAGGACGATCAGGCGACCGCCCCCAGCACTGCGCCCGCGATGCGGGCTGACACGAGTTGATGGAGAGCGGTTACCATGGGGCCTGCTCGTCGCACGGGCTGGTGAGCCGTGCGAGATGTCCCCGGCGCGAGTGTGCGTCCCCACATGAGACCCGGGATCGCGATTCTCAGACCGCTGGCGACGCACTTGGGATGCGCTTCCGCAGATCCGGCGCTAGTCCAGGAGAATCAACCGTTCCCAGCCCAAACAACGGTTTCACCCAGAGCCTCGATAGTCTCGTCAGGCTGTTCATCAGACGTGCCGCCCGTTCAACTCCACCGGGCGCCCGAGCGGTTGCGCGCGAACGCTTCTCTGGAATTGTCCGGAGTCTCGCTGCTCCGCTTGAGGAAGGCGTTGTGCGCTAGTTGCTGGACGCGGGCCGCGTCGTTCGTCCAGTCAGCGATCACGGCGTAGCCGCACGTCGCGTTGTCCGCGAGCCGCGGCGGAATCGTGTGGCGGTCGAAGGTCTTCTCGCCATATGCCGGGTGCGACGGCAGGAAGAGTCCGAGTAGGCCCGAGCGCGGGTTGAACCGCGTCTTTCGGATACTCGACGCGATCTCCCAATCGACGTGCTTGCGCTGCCATGTCTGTGTGCCGATCAGGACGACCGTGACCGTCGTGTCTCGCAGGTACTCGTCTCGGATCTTCTGGCGGATCGTCTCGGTCTTGAGGTTCGTATCGATGTCGCCGATCTGCACGGCACCCGGGATGATGACCCCGAACTTGTTGCCGAAGCGGAGTTCGAAAATGGTCTTGTAGTCTTCGTCGTTCGCGTGGTGGTAGCTGATGAAAGCCTTGTGTCGTTCGGGCATGAGGTCCTTCTTGGAGGTACGAACGTCTCGGCGCTGTTGTCGCCCGCGTTCATGATGACTTATCTTCCGACTGCGTGGATCACCTTCGTGTATGCGTGGCTCGTCTCACCTTCGACGTGCCAGTTCACCCACAGTCGACGCCGCGACGATCCGTCGACTCCCACGTCGTCCGGTTCGATGGCCAACCAGTTGCGCGCAGCGATCAACTTGCGCGATGCGCCAGGCAGTTCCATGAGCCGCGTTGTCACTCCGCGGATCGGCTCGTCCTTGGACGCGACGAGATTCTCGAATGCCCACACGGCGATTGCCGGCGGGGGTGGATGGACGATGCCCGACGACGTCAGTTGTGTGACGACGTTCGCATGCCGCGGCGCGTCACCGCGCTCCGATTGGATCACGCCCACCGCTGCGACGTGGACGTCGCCGGAGAGGATCGTCACGCGAATGTGCTTCTCAGACGAGAGGTCGAGCATTCGTTGGATCAAGCGGACGCGCTCTTGCTTGTGGGGTGGACTGTGCCAGTGATCGCGCAGGTCGTCTTCCAGTTCCTGGCGACCGGGGATCACGCCCAACAATCGTTCGACGGTCGTGAAGTCCGGGTACACGACGGGAATGCTGCTCACGACCAGGAGATGACGCACCCCCTCGGGAAGCGCATCCATCCACGTAATCGCTGCGCGCCAGGTTTGCTTGCTCATCACGCGACCGTTCGTGCGCTCTGACCGAAGGTCGAGACTCAGGATCGCTGTGTCCCCGATGATGTGGCCGTACGAGAATCCGGCCTGGTTCGGGAGCTCGCCCGCAGCAGGCGTGCCTGGCAGCGTCTGCCGTTGGAAGACGGCGAAGTGCTCGCGCGCGACACCGAAGAGGCCTTGGAAGACAGGGCTCTTGTTCTCGACGTCGCTGTACGACCCCCAGCCGTCGAAGATGTCGTGATCATCCCACATCATGAGAGTCGGCACCGATGCGAGCATCGCGGCGACCTCGGGCTGCGCCCAACGCGTCTCATAGAGGTGCGAGTAGAACTTGGCCGCGTTCGCCTGCTTCTTCTTGTTGAAAGAGCGCTTGAGACGCTCTGCGCGCGGACGCTCGGCCCACGACTCGAACGGCTCTGTGGCCCAGATCTGATCCGCGTACACCTGATCGCCGCCCATGACGAGCAGGTGGTACGGAGCGTCGGCGTGGTGCGTCGCCATGTGCGTCCAGCGCTCGTTCTTGTCCTCGACGCTCTTCATCAGTTTCGGGTCCGAAAACCCGTTGCATGACGCGAACGCGATACGCGGTGGATGCGAGCGGGCTGGTATCTGAAACACATGCTCGGTGCCGTCGTCGATCCGATACGTCTGCGCGCGGGCCTCGGCGACCTGCTCTACCGCCAGATCGTATCGGAGCACTCGATGTGTCGCGCGCCTGCGCCTTCGGTGCCCTGCATGTGTCATGAGAACGACCGGGTCGCTGATGGCGGCTCCTTCCGCAGTCACCACGGGGTCCGCGTCGCCGCGCACGACCACCAAGACGCCCACGCACCAGCGGGGTGGAGTGCCCCCAAGCTCCTCCACCCCCCGGAAACCCAGTACCGGGCCCATCACGATCACGATCGACATCCGATCTCTCCCGTGCCGCTCATGGCACGCCGCACACACTCACAGGCTCTCGCTATCAGAATCAGGATCACATTCGGCCGTCGCGTTCGACAGCCCGCCGGGGCCGAAACCCCGGCTTCCAGTGGGGAGATGCACGAGACGCAGAAGCGATGCGCAACTTCTGAAATGAATCTCATCGCAAGCTCCGAATACGCTCCGTGCGCTCCGATCGCCGGGGGCGTGCCGCACCTCAGATCGAGATGCTGTTGAGGACGTTCTTCGGCCGCAGGTACTCGTAGGACTGCCACCGATCGCGTTCGTGGGCGGTGATCGCTGCATCGATGGCATCCATGCCACCGAAGAAGCGACGAATGACGGCGTTGGCGCGCTCGTCGCGCGTGTACTTCCCTGCGTAGTCTCCGAGTCGGTCGTAGTGGAACGCCGTGAGTTGGAAGAGCATGCTGATCTGACCCTCCGCTGGTCCCATCGGTGGAAGGAGATCGAGCACGTTCTGGTCAGCGAGCGGCGCCCAGATCCCGAACGGAGAGTTCGGCGCGAACGCCAGGTAGTCGTCCTGCGGGTAGTTCACAGCGCTGTGCTGAACCGAGCAGACAAAGACGATGTGCGTTAGGGCGAAGACGAGCTGCTCCACCGTCTCGAGGGCCGGGAAGCCCTGGATGGCGGCGCCCGCAGGAGCAGGCGCGCTGACCTCCGCCGACCATGCCGCGAGTTCCGGGTCGCTCGCGACCGCTGCGTCGTTGCCGTAGTAGAGTTCGACGTACTCGGCGACGTAGTGCGAGATCGCATTCCAGTAGAGCGCTGCGTCGTCGCGGTACGCGTAGCACGGCAGACCGTCGCTCTTGCTGACACCGCGGTTGGCGATATCGTTCGGGAACGCATGCTGCGTGAAGTCCCATGTCCTGTACGCCTGCGCGGCCACGCCGACCACCTCGCTGATCGGCGCGCCGAACGAGACGGCAAGATCGCTCCCGGGCGCGATCAGCGTGCGCTCTGCGAATTGGTTGAGCGAGAGCATGAAGCGCAGATGCGGGAGCAAGAGCCGGGTGATGGGATGCGCCTCGGCGAGCTGGCGCTTGGCGGAGATCGCGATCCCCTCCATCACCAGGTGCGTCCGGCCCAGGTGGGCGCTCATCTCGTGTACGACGCCGTCGCAGGCCTGGAACGCGATCTTCGCGCGCAGCCATGCGTCGGTGTTCCCGTTCGCCGCGAAGAGCTGTGGGGCGGGGCCATCGACCAGAATCGAAATCGGCATGAGGCGCCGTGTCCAGCGGTTCCACCAGAAGAGTGCCGCAGACTTCGGTACGAACTTCTCGAACGTCTCGCCACTCAGTTCGACGGTCTCGCCTTGCGTGATGGGCGTGAGCGCGTCCCGATGATCGACGACAAAGAGCCGTCCTGCGGCGACCTCGTGCGCCACCTTCGCGCCTCCGAGGAGTCGCTCCACGTCGGGCGGAACCAGCGCTGTGATTGCGGCGGCATCGGCGACGCGACGGATGCTCATCGGGTTGGCACCCGAGAGACGTTGCTCTCCGAATGATGTGTCTGTCGCCCACAGATGCCGCTGCGCCACTGCGGGTTCGGTCAGGATGACGAAGAGATCGGCGTAGTCACCGAGGCGCTCTGCCCGGTCCTTCTCGCGATGGAGCGGCGGAAGAACCTCATTCAGCTTGATCTTCGCCAGCGCCTCCGCGCTCTTGGCGACATAGCGTATGGAGAAAAACTCGCGCATCGGCAGGCTCTTGAGCAGGGGCACGCCCGTCGCATTCGCGGTGTTCCAGTCGAACTGGTACTCGTTCTTGGCGTCTGCAAGTTGCGCCGCACGATCCGTGCTTGCCGCAGCCGTGCTTGCCGCAGCTTCGTGCGGCAGCACTGGAGTGGTCGCGAGCGCATCGATCGATGTGTGCGTGATCGGTGTCGAGACTTCGAAGAGAGCTTTGGCCATGGTGTTCCTCTCAGGCGAGCAGCGGAGCGGCATGGATCGGGTCCCGATGCGGCGTGCATCACGAACTCGCACAGCTCCACCACGGACGCCGCGTGCGTTCTGGTGGCGCGTCCCATTCCCCGCCTTTGAAGAGGGAGATGCACGAGTCGCGAAAGCGATGCGGAGAAAGACGAGATTTCTGCGCGACGCCGCTTGCGCTGGCCGTGCTGCACGCCGCGCGAGCGCGCGTGGGATAGCGGAAGTGGTCGTTGAGGGCGGGAGGACGATCTGACCCGCGAGGCGCGCGATGCGGCGAATTAGTCGCTGCATTCGAGCCCGTCGGGCGATTTCTCAGGAATTTGCGCAACGCTCCGCATGTCCCGTGCATCTCCCGTCCGTTGAACTCTGTTTCGGTGAGCGTTCTGGGTGTGCCGGTTCCGCACGGTGTGGAATGATCGGTGTGCGGATGCGCGCCGCTTGTGAGGAACTGTCTCTTGCCCAACCCGTCTGACGACCCGCTCGTTCTTCAACACTGCATCGAACACCGTGTGACGATCCCCGCGCCGGGAACCGGCCCCTTGAGAGTGACTGTCGGGGGCGCAAGTGGCGATGGGAACGTCGAGGTCTCGGCGCAGGCTGGCGGTGGCGGCGTCTTGGGCAACGTCCCGACGGGCATGTCAATCGACGTGCCGCTCACAGCAACTCTCGACGTCTGGTTCCACTACTATGCAGGGGAAGGCAAGCCGCAGGCGGTCACCGTCGATTACGTGTTGCCGCCCAAGGTGTGAAGGAGGAATGGGATGCGCGGAGTTCACGCTCAGTGACGGGCCGCGATGATTCGCCGGTCGCGGTCGAGGAGCTACTCGAGCACCAAGGGTGGCTGCGTGCGGTCGCCCGTGCGCTGATCGGCGACGAACAGGATGTCGATGACATCGTTCAGGCCACCTATCTCACGGCCATCGAGAGCCCGCCTCGCTCGCGGGAAAAGTTGCGGGGTTGGATGTGGGCCGTGATGGCCAACCACACGCGGATGGGGTGGCGGCGCGGGGAGATCGAGCGGCGTGCCCTCGCGAACGTACGCGTCGCGAACGTGGACGAAGACTCCGCGCGCGCAGCCGAGCGCGTGGAGGTCGAAGCGCTGGTGCGACTCCTGGTCCTGGAACTGCCTCCCAAGTATCGGAACGTCATTCTTCAGCACTACTTCAACGGTTTTCCTCTCGTGGAGATCGCGCGACGCAATGGCGAGCCTCCCGCGAGCACCCGGTCACGCGCTTGCCGCGCGATCGCCCTCCTGCGGAGGAACCTCTCTGTCGCGACGGGGGAGCCTCCAGAGCGTCTGCCCATGCTCCTCGTGCCCCTCTTGGGGGACGGCGTACGACCGCTTCTCGAGGAGCCTGGCGCGCGGCACCGGCTCATACGGCGCAGCATAACGGCGTGCGCGGTCGGCGTTCTCGTGGTCGCTACCGGGGCGCTTGTGCGTGCCGTCGTCTCCGGAGGCGATACCGTCGAGCGTCCGGGGACACGGGCAGCCAGCACGCAATACGGCACAGCGCGAGAGCGCACTCGTGTGGGGCGCACGTCGCGCGCAGCGCGGGGCGATGAGGGCGGTTTGCGGAGCAAGTCTCAGTCCGTGCTCAGCGACGATCCCGGACTGGACGCGGCGCGTGTTGTGCGCGTGATCGGAGCGCTCCCCCGATATCTGGGACTTCGGCGCGGTGGTGCGCAGGCGTCGGACGGAGCCGACTGGACGTTGACGATCCGTGCGGTTGGTGCGGGTGAGACTCCAGCACAGTCCGCTGTGGCGACCGTGGGCGTGGACGCTGCGCAGTCGAAATTCGCGATCGACGCACTCTTTGATCGCGCTCCGGCAAGTTCCGGCGAGTTCCAGATAGAGGCCGAGCACCCGATGTTCTTGCCGGTCCGCTGGACCGAGCCCATTCGTCGCGACGCGCCCGGCAAGCTCCGGCTCTCGTTGTCGCCGGTTGCGCAACCCGCCGGAGTTGTGCGTGGTGTCTTCACGGACAGGGACGGGCGTCCCGTCGAAGGCGCGCACGTCGCACTCCTCGAGATCCCCCCGGGCGCCAATCGACCGCGACGCACCGAGAGCGTGATCACGGATGAGACCGGGCAGTTTCGGTTGCGAGCGACGCCCAGCACGCCCATCGCTGTGATCGGCTGGACCGAGGACTCGGACGTAGCCATGGTGCGTCGCACGTCGCCCGCGTCCGGCGCGGAGATCGGCGTCTCACTCTCCCGATTGGACGGCGTTCACGTTGCCGGTCGGATAGACGCGCCGCGTGGCTTTCCGATGCAAGCGATCACGGTGGTCTACCGAACGGCGCCCGGGGCGGTGACCGCCGCCGCCGGTGGGCAGAAATTTTGGCTGACGGATGAGCGTGCGGCGGTCGCTCGTCACACAGCGACCGTATCGGCCGACGGGAGGTTTCGCTTTCCGCTCGCCACCTCGCGCGGCGGACATCTGGAGATCGACAGTGACGATGTCGCGGCAGACGCGTTCACGAAGCGGCGGGTCGAGTACCCGCGCGACGGCGATGTGATCCTGCTGAGTACCAGCGCCACGCCTCTCACGATCAAGATCTCGGATGCGGCGGGTCCTCGGGCCGCAGTGTCGGGGCGCTTGCTCTGGCCAAGCGGTGCGCTCGTATTCACGAGTGACGCCGAAGGGTACGCTACGGTCTGGGTTCGCCCCGGGGCGACGTACGAACTGACGATCGCAACGCGAGGCTTCGCGAACCACTCGCAGACGATCGTAGTCTCGCCCCACGATGCGCCCGATCCGGTCGAGGTCGAGCTTGTTCCGTCTGCGGCGAGAGTTACTTGGTGGGTCGAGGTGCCTCCGGGAACCGCGCCGACAGCGTCACTTCTCGGCGTCGGACTCTTCGCAGGCGGAGACTCGACACGGTTCGCGCGGTACACGCTCGAAGGCGTTCGTGTCGGCGATCGGTTCCGCGTGAGCGGAGTCCCGCGCGGGCAGTTCCGCGCGAGCTTGCGGCTCGGGTCGAAATGGACCGCCGGCTTGTCGGAGTTCGTCGATGTACACGTCTCGATCGACTCTCGCGAAGGCGAGCCGCGGACCACTCGCGTGGAGTTTCGCGTCGGCGGTCGGCTTCTGATCGGCGCGCGCGATGCGGACGGTGCCCTGGTGAAGGCGCGATGCACCATCCTGCGAGTCGATGGATCTGACGTCGGCGTCGGTTTCGTCGGTGGCCAATCGAAGTCACCACTCCATGTGGCAACGTATCTCGGTGACGCGGGGCTCGTCCAACTCGATCGCGCTCTCGCGCCTGGAACGTACACCGTGCGGGTGGAGTATCACGACCACGTGACGGAGGATCGCACCGTCACCATCGGCGCCGACTCTCTTGAAGAGTTGGTCTTCCAACTGCGTCGCCCATGATCCCCGGTTTCCCCCGCAACGTTCTCCACTCTCGTGCATCTCCCACTTCGACATGCCGCAAGACCAAGGCGCCGTTGCGCAGGAGATGCTCCGCCACGAGAAGTGGCTGCGTGGCGTCTTGCAACCGCTCGTCCGCGATCACGCCCAACTCGACGATGTCGTGCAGCAGGTCTTTGTCGCGACACTGGTCCACACGCCGCGCAATCTCGACAACGCAAGGGGTTGGCTGCTGCGCGTCGCACTGAACGAATTGGGCATGCGCCGCCGTCGTCGCCGAGTCCGGGAGCGAAAGCGTCACATCCTCATCGCGCCCGTGAGCGCGCCGCCAGCAGACATCGACGTCATGCGCAGCGACAGCGACGCATTCGTGCGCCGCGCGATTGGCGAGCTTCGCTCTCCCTACCGCGAAGTCTTGGACCTGCACTACCTGCACGACGTCTCTCTGCGCCACGTCGCCGACGCACTCGACCGCCCTCCCGCAACGGTGCGGTCTCAGGCGGCACGTGGACGCGGTCTCCTGCGTACGACGCTCGAAGCGCTTGCCCTCGGATAGACTGTACGCGGCCGCTCGGGGGCCGGGGCACTGGACCCGGACGGCGGGACGGATTGGGAGAGTGCCGCATCTCCCGCGCAACGTTCTCGCAACTCGTGCATCTCCTTGCATGACGGCGCGGATACCGGGGCGTGGGCGGCGTGCGAAGAGGGGGCAGGGTACGCGCCAAGTCAGCCCACTCGCTTGAGGGTGTGTCTTGGACAGTTCCATCCGGCGGGCACCAGGAGTCTGGAATCGAACGCGCGACTGGGGGCACGTCCGTCGCGCGTCTCGCAGGTGCCGTCCTTGTCGGCGTAGGAGTCGTTATCCATCAACGGATCCACCGCCCGGCCACGATCTCATCGCCACCGCTGTCTGGAGTCGCGAAGGCCACGACGAGGGGATCCGAGCCCTCGTGTCGGACTCCGAGTTTCGTCCGCTCTCCCGCGAATCGGATTGTCCGCGGTGGTGGAGACACCACGATGTCTGGCTCGGCGCCGGCGACATCTCGATCGTCTAGCTCGATCCGGCCTCGAGGCGGGCACCGCGCAACGAGTGCCCGTCCGAAGCGGTGAGAAACTCGCGGCTTTGCCTGCAACGTTTCTCCTTGTCGTGCATCTCCCTCGTGTGACGCCGCGTGGCGCCCATCATCCGGGAGGCAAGACGATGTTCCATGGACGGCTCAACGAGAACACGGCCCGCGGTCTCAAGGTTCTTCGGGAGCGCATAGAGGCCGCGAAGATCCCATCTTCCAAGTTGGACGAGACGCTCAACATTGCCACGTGGAACGTGCGCAACTTCGGAAGTGGACGGCGTAGCTCGGCGGCGATCCACCTGATCGCCGAGATCATCGGGCAGTTCGACTTGGTGGCACTTGTCGAGGTGCGCGACAACCTCTCCGACCTCGAGCGCGTGTTGAAGATCCTCGGTCCGTACTGGCGAGCAGTCTTCTCGGATTTCAACACCGATGCTGCGGGCAACCGCGAGCGGATCGCGTTCGTGTTCGACAAGCGAGCAGTCGTATTCACCGGGCTCGCCGCGGAGGCCGATCCGCCCCGCAAGAAGGTCGCGGGTAAGTACGTCTCGAAGCTCACCTGGTGGCGCAAACCGTACATGGCGTCATTCCGTGCCGGGAACTTCGACTTCGTCTTGCTCGGTGTGCACGTGCGGTGGGGGAGCGGCGGCAGCGCCGGTCGTGTACCCGAGCTGCAGATGCTCGCCGATTGGGTCGCGAAGCGCCGCAAGGAGCGCTACACGACCGACAAGGACTTCTTGGTCGTCGGAGACTTCAACATCCCGAGTCGAGCGGATCCGACGTTTGCGGCGATCACGTCGAAGGGGCTACGCGTTCCGAAACCGCTTCTCCTCGCCGATCCGGGAACCAACCTGATGGCGAACAAGCGCTACGACCAGATCCTGCATCATCCAGTTCATGCCGGGCTCTTCACCGACAAGGGAGGCGTGCTGGACTTCTACGCCGGAGATCACGCGCCGCTCCTGCCGGGCATGAACCTGACCAAGGCGAAGTTCACGTACCAGCTCTCCGATCACCTGCCGCTTTGGGTGCAGGTGAACACGGATGTCGATGGGCTGGAACTCGAGCAGCTCCTGGCGAAGTGGGATTGATGGTGGGCGGGGCTCGAAGGTTTGCTCCTCACGCGTCGCATCACGGTCCGCGTTCGGTAGGAGCGTGACGGGCTCGTTCGGACTGACCCGCCCTCGTCGCGCGCCCGCGACGCGCGCAGGTCCAATTCTCAGATCGGAGCATCCATGAGATTCCAAATCCTCGTTGTCACGGCAGTGCTCGCACTTGCCGCGTGCCGCAGTGCCGACAACGTGCAGATCCTCCAACGCCGAACGAGCAACGAGACCGTCACCAACGGCACCGTGATCCAGTCGGGTGGTAGCAGCTCCGACGTCGTGACAGGGAGCCTGCGAGTCTCCCAGCGGGATGCGGTGTGGAGCGCGGCGGGCTCCGGAACGCTGCGTCTCCGTCGCGCGGCGGGCAGCAGCATCTCCTCGCGGCCAGGGTGGACTGAGATGACGTTCCACGGACCGATCCGCATCCACCTCAGCGGGGCCGGAGTTCGCCTCGAGATCCCATCGGGAGCGAGCGGTCTGGTGACCGTCACCCATGACGAGGGCGCGCACAAGGTCACCACCTACTGACTTCGATCCACCGTGCGCGTAACTGGCCGTTCTCGTGCTACAGCTCGCCGCCGCGGCGTCTGGAATCCAGACAAAGAGATCTCTCGATGACACGCAATGCGTTCTTCAGCTTCCACTACCGACCGGACAATTGGCGGGCGGCACAGGTCCGCAACATGGGTGTCGTGGAGGGCAATCGTCCCGCCACCGACAACGACTGGGAGACGATCGCTGGCGCAGGCGAGCGCGCGATCAAGCGGTGGATCGACCAAGAGATGCACGGCACGTCCGTGGTGATCGTTCTGGTCGGCGCGAGCACTGCCGGTCGGCCGTGGATCAACTACGAAATCGAGAAGGCGTGGCGGGACGGACGGGGTGTACTCGGTGTCAACGTACATAGCCTGGAAGACCACTGCGGGCAGAAGTCGCTGAAGGGGACGTGTCCGTTCGCTCCGATCAGTGTGGATGGTCTGCCCCTCTCGACCGTCGCCAAGGTCTACAGCCCTCCGTACATGTCGAGCACGAGCGTCCACGCGTACATCGAGGAGAACCTCTCGGACTGGGTCGAGTCGGCGATCCGGACGCGACGACGCCATGCGCGTGCGACCACGTCATCCAGCTGAACTCTGGATTGACCTCCATGCGTGCTGCGCGATGCCCCGGTAGGTCTCCCGCAACTCGTCTCCTCGCGTGACCTCCGGCGGCACCGGAGCGCGTCTCGATGTCGCCCACGCCGTGGAGGAGTTCCGAGGTGACCCTGCGTCGCGGAGCGCAATCGGCCGCAGAAAACCGATCTCCATTCCCAATTTCGCCATGACATGCGAGACTCCGAGAGCCGGGGTTGGGCATGACCTGCCCGTAAAGCGCGCGCTGAGACACTCCACATCACATTCCCCTTTTCTCTACTTGGTGCCGCTCCCCCGGCCTTCAAGAGCGCGCGGCCGATCCCGCGCGTAGCCTCCCGGCGCGCGATCGCGGGCACGTCCAGGAGCGCGACCCGTCGACATCGCTCCGACTCGTGCCGTGAGCGTCACGTTCTGAGCCCGCCGCGCTTCTCGCGAAGTTTCTCGACAGAACTCGCGCAACGATCTCCCGACGTCGTGCATCTCCGTGTTTGGAGGGCCCGGCCCCGGCGCGTTCATGGCTACGTGTTCATGGACATGGCGGCCGTCTACTCGCGGTAGCTGCGCGAGGAATTGCGGGGCTGGATGGGGTGCCTCACGTGGGGTGCCCGCGCGCAATCACGGCGTCGTGATCGGTGGGGGGGACTCGTCGATCACGCGAGAAGAAGGGATCACACGGACATGCGTACCAACTCCAGGATCTTCACAGGAGCGCTCCTGCTCGTCGTCGCGGGAGCGTTCCTCATCGACGCAAGGGCGGGCAACCTACCGAGCGTCGCGACCACCCAGTACTACGACATCACGCTGGGCCCGAACCAGTACTTCGCCTACACGGGGTCGGCGTCCGACGTCACCATCGTTGTGGACGACGTGACGTTCCATTGCTTCCCGGCGCCGGATTGTCCGAGTGTCTCCAACTGCTCGTTTCTCGATGTCGGCGACCCACAATATCCAGGCGCAGGCGGAGATCTGGGGACGTGGCTGAACTTCGATCTGTCGTCCCCGGCGGTCAGCATCACGGTCCCGGGCTTCCCGGGGACGACGAGCGCGTTGGGTTCGACGACGACCACGTCGAGCAGCACCTGGCTCGGGTCGTCACAGGTGATGACGGCCGCTCGCACATGGGACTACGCGATCACGCTCCTGGATGAGTACCCACCGAATTCGGGAACGGGTAGCCAGACGATCGACATGCACGGTTTCTACGGATACGCGGCGACCGCGATGCGGGAGACACAAGTCGAGAAGAGTTTCAAAGAGATCTACGCTGCGTGGCGTCCTGCAGATGAAGATCCCAACGCGATCCCCGGGTACCCGGCGATGAACGGCGGCGCGCGCAGCATCGGTGGCGCTGGCGGGATGGGCATGGGAGTCGGCACAGGCGTCGGTCTCACGTCCCTGCTTGTTCGCACGACGGACTCTCGCCACTACCAGTCACCGCACATTGTGCAGCGCGGTCGCGTGGCTCTTCGGACGCAGCTCGGAAAGCCGCCCGGTGCGTCCACCGCCATCGTGAAGGGACGTGTGTTCATCGGCACCACCGGTGCGCCGATCGCCAACACCGATCTTACCGTCGGCAATCTCTAGCCCGAGTCCTTGGACTCCCGTCCTCCCGCCGCGTGGCGGGAGGGCGAACCCACGCGAGAATTCCATGCGAACATCGTTTCTCTTCGTAGCGGTTGCAGCTCTCACGTGCGCGGCGGCATTCGCCTATTGGGTCTCGCAGCGGTGGCGCGCCACGGACGGCGCCCGGCAAGCCCCAGTTGCCGCGCAACTCGAAGTACGTGACGCACTCGCACCCGACTACTCGCCGTCGATCGCGCTGCAAGGCGCCGATGCCCGCCCTGGCTACGTCACGTGGCGGTTGGGGCCGGGTGAAGTGATAACCGGCGTTGCGAGCGCCCGGCTCTGCGCGGCTGTCGAGGGCGTGCCGTCCTACGCCGACGGTGAACACGTCGTGGCCGTGCAGGAGCGTGACGGCAGCCTCCGGCTCGGCAACTGGCTCGACGCGCGGCAGCCCCGTGGAATGCGCTTCCTCTTCTACGCGATCTGGGTGGACACGCCTGCCGGACGAGAGTGGCGCACCGGTTGGGCGCGCATCGATCTCGTAGAGCTGACCGTCAGCGGTGTCGCGGTGCTCCCCGAGCGTCGCAACGTGGCGACCGTTCGTGTCCAGACGCGGGATGGTCATCCCTTGGTCTCGGCGCTCATCGCAATCGACGACGCCAACTTCGAATCGGGATCGTTCCAGCAATACGCCTTCTCCGACGAACGTGGGGAGGTCCGTGTCTCGGGGCTCGAGCCGGATCGGTGGTTTCGGTTCAGCCTCCCGGCTGGAGTCGGGCCGGCCACATCTCCTGTGGAGACGACCGCCCCCGGTGGCAGACCGCCCGTGACGCTCGTCGTCCCGATTAGTGGAGCATGGACGACGACCAGCTATCGCGCGGTGCTTCCGCTACCGGGTTCGTCGCTGATGTTCGAATCGGTGGAGGCAAACCGCGGCGGCGTGCCGGTCGCCTGGCCGGCGACGCCGTTCATCGGACCCGGTCAGGGACCGTTCACTCCCGTCCACCTCATGCACCTTGCCGACGTTGATCTGCCCGAGCGTGTAACGCTGCGGTTTGGGTCCTTCGATCCGATGGTGATCGACCCACGCGACGCCGATCACGTCTTGGTGTTTCGCGTCTCTCCAGCGGCTCCCGAGGCTGCGCTGTCGGAACGGTCGCCAGCAGAGTGGGCCAGCGGCAAGGTGGGGCCCGTCTCGTCCGAGCGATGACAAGCGGAAGCCCCGAAAGTCACAGCCGGACTGGTAGCAGGAATGGGGGCAAGTCCAAGAACGAGAGAACTCTCACACGAGGTGGCACGAAGAACGGGGCAGATCATGCGCGGGGCCCGAACGAGAATCCCGTTTCTCAGGGTGGGCGGGTTCGCAACCCGCGCGAGCGCCCGGTCTGTACCGGAGAACGAGACGAGGAGAAACGGACGATGTCGCATGTCACACCAGGTACTCGCCTCGGAGCGACTGAGCGCCATCTCCGCTCCCCGCGGCTTGAGATTTGCCTTGCGGCTGACGCCGAGGGGCACCCATCATTCGCGAAGAGTACGGGGGGCGAGAGCATGGACGGTGCGTCAGCGCGGGACGATCCCCGGACCCTCGATGAACTGGTGCGCAGCGCGTGCGAAGGCTCAGCGGATGCTTGGAGCGCACTCTATCATCACGCCTACCCACAGATGTTGCGGTACGCGACTCGCCTGATGGGCGCGCAGCGCGTGGAGCACACGTTCTCGGCGCAGGATCTGCTCCACGAGGGTTACCTGAAGCTGAAGCGCGCAGCGAAGCTCGGCCTCACTTCGTATGCCCACTTCCTGGCCACGTCGTTCCGGGCCATGCGGCAGATCCTGATCGATCACGCCGAGAGCAAGAATTGCCAGAAGCGCGGAGGCGCGTGGAAGCGCTCTCGCCTGACGGGCATCCTCCTCCACTTCGAGACCCGGGTGATCGATCTGCTTCCGCTGCACGAGGCGCTGGAAAGCCTCCGCGCCATCGATCCGGATGCGCTCGTCATCGTCGAACTCAGATTCTACGAGGGCTGGAAGATGAAGGAGATCGCCCGGTACCTGCATCGTGGGCTGCGGTCGGTGGAGCACGATTGGGAGTTTGCGCGCACCTTTCTGCATGGAGAGCTCTCGACGTGAATCCCGGCCGATGGAGAGTCATCAAGGGAGTGTTCAAGGAGTCGCTCGCGTTGCAGACCTGCGAACGCGAGTCCTTCGTCCGGCGCAAGTGCGTGGGAGACACGGAGGTCCGCGATCGGGTCATGAACTTGGTGCGCGTACGACGACAGGTGATGCGCCAGAACACCCAGCTAACCCGACCGCAACCGGTCCACGGCGGCGAATGCGCCGGGTCGGTTCAGGAGCCGTCGGAGCGGCCCTCCGGGGATCCCGACGTGGATGCGGATGACGCGGAGCAGGCGATGCCGTCCGTCAGCGATCGCGTGGCGAATCGCTACGAACTGCGATCGGAGTTGGGTGCCGGCGCGTTCGGTCACGTGTTCGCCGCGTGGGACGTGATCGACGGTCGCAACGTCGCCGTGAAAGTCGTGGCCCTCACGACCAGTCTGCAGAGGTTCCTCTACCGTCGTGAGCTCGCCACGCTGCGCCGGGGCTGCGTGCCGGGGGTCGTCGAGCTTCTGGACGACGGAGACGACGGACGATGGGCCTTCCTCGTGATGGAACTGATCCAGGGGGCGTGGTTCCCGGGCACCGCGGTCGCCCGTGCGGACTTCGACGCACTCCTTCCCAGGGCGATCGCGCTCCTGGAGGGCGTGGGACGATTGCACGCCGCGGGTGTTCTCCACCGTGACTTGAAACCGAGCAACGTACTCGTGGGTCCGGGAGACCGGGTCACGCTCGTGGATCTGGGGATCGCGGAAGACGACACCGATTCGACGAGGGCGGAGCGGAGCGAACACGTCATGGGCACGCCGCCCTACATGGCGCCAGAACGCTTGCAGGGACGGCCTGCGACCATCCAGAGCGATCTGTTTGCCGTGGGGCGGATGCTGATTGATGCCCTGACTCCGGAGGGACCATCAACGCGCCCCCACCTCGCCGTCCTCGAGGCTGCCGCGGCGTCTGTGGAGTTGATCCCCGATCACGTGCCAGCAGATGTTCGCGAACTGCTCCGCGCTCTCGTCCACCCGACGCCGCGATCTAGGCCGAAGACCGCCGGCGCGGCACTACGCGTGTTACGAGCGCATCGCTCACCCGCTCAAGAGCTGCGTCTGCCGCGTCTCGGCGGCAGAGCTACCGTCGCGGCCATCGTCGATGCCGCCGTCGACAAGTCGTCGGCGGACGTGATCGGGCAGGCCGGATCGGGGAAGACGAGAGCCTTGCGCGATGCCGCGGAAGAACTCCGAACCCTGGGCCATCACGTCCTCTGGCTCACGCCGTCGCGGGACAAGGATGATCCCCTTACGCGCCTCGTCCCGGCGTCGTCCATCCCCGGGCACGCGAGCCCCTCCGATCGCGACGAAGCGATCCGCGTCCGTCTGCGGCGATGGCTCGAGGCTGGCGCGGTCCTGCTTGCTGACGACGCCGGCACCCTCGATCCCGCCACCCAGAAGGAGCTCGCCCATCTGCGAGAATCGGGAGCGGTCATTCAGGTCATGCCCGGCACCTCGTGCAAGCGCCAGATCGAGATCCCGTTCCTGCGCCGGGACGATCTATTGCCGCTGGTGAGCGCGACGAACCGGATCTTCCATTTGCGCAGCGACGTCGCGGACACGTTGTGGAAGCTCACACGCGGCTGCGCGGCACGGGTGGTGTCGGAGATCGAAGCGTGGAGCCACTCCGGTCTCGCCACGTGGCAGGACGGTCTCTCCCTGGCGCCGCGCGCACTCGCCCGGATCCGAGCCTCCGGCGCACTTGCGGTGGAGAGCGTCGATCACATGCTCGGCAGCGGATTGCACGAGACGGTCGTCGACGTCTGGAACGTCCTCTCGCTTGCCGGAGTCGGGCTGAACGCGGACTCCGTGGGACGCGTTCTCGAACGTGCGCCGCGACGCGTCCGCGGCTCGATCCAAGCGCTGATAGAGATGGGCGCACTGGCGCTCGACGAGTTGGGCCGCGCGTGGACCCTCCACCCGAGTCCCCACGTGGCCGATCTCGCCTCCGATCGTCGCGCCGCGTGGAGTTGCCGGATCGCCGCCGAGTTACCCGCCCGGTCCTATGAACGGTTCCACCACCTGATGGTCGCGGAGAGGCCGGGAGAGGCGTGTCGAACCGCCTCCGACGTGGCGAACGCCGCACTCACCGCCGGCCGCGCCGCCGACGCGCGCCTGGTCCTTGACATAGCGTTGACCGTGGCGCGCCGAGACCTACCTGAGCAGGTTGAGTTGTATGTGGAACTGCTCGGGCTCATGGCACAGGCGGCCATGTCGCAGTCCACCGAGGCGGCGATCAGTCTCGCTCGGTATCATGTGGAGCTCGGACCGCCGGACGACGCGGGAGTTGTCGCTTGGGGCCGGCTGATGCACGCCGCGGAGCTGGTGCTGAACGCCGACCCGCGGCGGGCGTTGGCCCTGCTCGATGAGCAACCCGAACTGCCGACGCCGGCACACCACCGCCTTCACCACATCATCGCTAATCGGGCAGCGAACCGGACCCGCGATTTGCAGGAGCAGCATAGACGGGTGGCGCTGGCAGTCCCGTGGGTCC
This sequence comes from Planctomycetota bacterium, assembly GCA_024280885.1. Lineage (GTDB taxonomy): Bacteria > Planctomycetota > JAJSAM01 > JAJSAM01 > JAJVHW01 > JAJRPF01. The sequence goes on from JAJRPF010000066.1 coordinate 117,007, forward strand.
GGGACCGCCAGACCAAGGACGCGCGCGCACTCCTGGCCGCCTGGACAGGTTGGTTGCGGTTCGAGCAGCAGCGGCACGGAACCGCCGCCGGACTGCACCGACGGGCCAAGCGACTGTCACAGCACACGCGGGCCCGAACCACCGCGCTGTGCAATGCCGCAGGGGCCGACATCGAGGCGGGCAATCTGGAGGCCGCGCGGACGACGGCATCGGACGCCATCGAAGCGGCTCGAGACGCCAGGGACAGCGTGAACCTCGCGCGGGCGGAGCGCTTGCTCCGCGCCGTGACGTACCGACTCGAGGAGTCCGTCGCAGTCGATGAGGAACTCGTCGATGCATGCGCCCATCTCGGCCGGTACCCGACGCGCGGGATGATCCTTCTGGGCGAGGCCGCCATCGCGTGGCGCGCTGGACTGTTAGGCCGTGCGGGAGAGCTCGCTGGCCACGCCCGGGACCTCCTGCCACGGCGGACAGCGTTCGCCGCTCGGATCCTGTGTGCGGCCCTCGCGGCGGCGTGTACCGGCGGCGTCTGCGACGACATCCGCGAGTGGCTGGCGGACGATGACAGCATCTGTGAGCCGCCGGGCTTGCTCGCCCAGGCTGTCGCACTGGTCTGCGACGTCGTGGGCCCCGATACCGTGCCCACGAACCTGAGAAGGCTCGCGATGGCGTGGGCTCAAGAGACACACCCATCCGACGCGCGCCGCGAGATCCTGACTCCCGCGGAGGTCGCCGCGCGCATCTCACCTTTGTCGATCAACATCTGACCGTTCACCCAGGAGGCATCCGATGTCACCCCAAGTCTCGCGCACAACCGTCCCTCGATCCCGCGCAGGAAGAGGACCGCAACTCAGCGATGGCACTTTCGAGGGCCGACGGTCGCTTGAGGGCACACCGAAGCCGCAACAGTTCACCGTGATCGCCTTTGCGCCGAACCCATTCGAGTCCGTCGAGTTGTGGTGCTATCGGAAGAACCTCACAGGCTCGTTCTCAGGCGACGAGTACGACCAGATTCCGGCGACCGGCAGTCCCCCCCGTCCCGTCGCGTGGTTCGATCAAGTTGCACAGAACGAAGAGTTCGAGCCGGATGACGAGTTCGCCATCGACTCCACGGAGAACATTCAGAACCTCAAGCAGTTCGCAACCGATCGCTTCAAGAGCGAGTTCCCTGGCCACCAGGATCACGTCGACAACTGGCAGGTCTCCGTGGCACGCCCGTTTCAACCATCCACTGGCGGCACCGACACGAAGATCAGGAAGAACAAGGTCTACGCGGTGTACCAAGACGATCAACTGGGCACTGAACCGATCACGACACTCACGGCATGGGTGTGGATCCCTGTCGAAGGGGACAGGGAGATCTGGCTGCTCTACCGGCGAGATCAACTCGGTGGGTTCCGAGTGCCTGGAAGCGCACTTCAGGGTTCCTCGGCCAAGTTCCAACGGACGCGCTTCGTGTTCGAATTCGATCCGCCCGCCACGTACGAACAATGGGACATCTCGGCGTATGCGGCCACCATCGAACTCTTCTTCGACCACGCCCGATCTCACCCCGACAGTCCCGTGATCGACAATACCGACCTCACGGTCCACGACTTCAGACTGGCCCCGCTGAAATAGCGATCGCCCCCCCCCGTTGGGACGTCCATGACCTAGCCCACCCACCGCGGAGTCAGTCGAGACCCCGCACCCCCGACACACATCTCAAGAGGAGGCCACAGATGACTAGACTTGGTTACGGCATACTCAAGAAGAAGGTCCGCAAGCTGACTCTGTGGAAGCGAAAGGACTCCGAGCCAAAATCGGTGAAGGTCGAGATCGCCGCACCAACGTTCAAAGGTGCGAAGGTCGATGTCTTCACGCGAGACGAGGATGGCAAAGAGACGGACCCCGTGACTGCCGAACACGAGCGGCCAGTCCGCCTCACGGAGGTCGAGGTCGGTCATGAGGTCGTGGCTGTGCTCCACGCGTCCAATCTCAAGGGCCGCACGACGGCCGCAGCGGTGTTCGGATGATGCGACCTTCCGGTTGCTGCTCTCGGGGACGAGGTGCGACCACGCACGACTGCACCCGCTCCGGGTCTCATCGACCTCGACACTCCGCGACGTCTTGAACGCCGATCTCTCTGGGAGCCGATCACGATGCCGAAGCCCCGACCTCCAGCACCGCCTGATGGCCACGGCGAAGGCAGGTCTATTCACATCGGGTTGAATCGGATCGATCAGGGGGTCTATCGCGGACACCTGGGCGACCTCGCCGGCGCCGAGAACGACGCGCGCGCGATGCGCGACTTGGCGAACGAGTTCGGATTCTCGTCGCGGCTCATCGTCAATGAGGAAGCGAGCCGGGACGTCGTACGAGAAACGCTCGAAGCGACCATCTCACGCCTCATCCCAGGCGACGCACTCCTAGTGACCTTCGCGGGACACGGGGTCACGCTCCGGGGCATCGGCATCGAGACGGACGGGTGGGATGAGGCGTGGTGCCTCTACGACGGCGTGCTCCTGGACGACGAATTCCACGAACTGCTCGCCACGGTTCCCGCGGGATGCGAGGTCACGATCGTGACCGACTCCTGCTTCGCGGCGGGGATCATCGAGGACGTGGGCGCTGGCGTGAGGGCGCCCGCGGCACGGCGCACGTTGTCATTGAACTCCGTGACCGAGCGACTCGCTGGCGTCGCGGGACAGTTGCTGAGCGTCGCCAAGACCGGGGAGTCTCCGGAGTCGTTCGTCGCGGAATTCATGAAGCGTGCCGGACCCGCCGAGACGTTCGCCGTCCGCGCGCCCGAGTCACGCTCGGCAGACATCGCCATCGGGCGCCTCATCCGCTCGGGGAAGATCCCTCCGGGTGCGGCTCCGACCCGGGGCCGAAGGTCGCCGATCTCCGCGCGCGTGCTCTCCCTCGCCGCCGCGGGAGAAGGTGAATTGGCGTTCGAGGGATCACAGCACGGGTTCTTCACCGCTGCGCTTCTCGAGGTCGTGGATCGGATGGAATTCTCGGACTTTTCCTACGACGACTTGATGGAGGATGTCGGCCTCCTCGTATCGACGCAGCGCCCCACCATCGGTACGGCTGGGGTGAACGCCCGCGAGGCCCGGCGCGCCCGCCCGTTCGAGAATCCTGGTTTCGGGACCACGAACGCCGGCATTGATCAGTCCCTCGCCGCGGACGCGGACCAGCGCCCACAACGCTGACGCAAGGCGTGCCGCGCCAGCTCCGATGCGGGTTCCGGCGACAGACTCCGTAAGGGAATGTAGGCACCCGGCGAGTCCCTGACGCGTGAAGTCAGGGCCACCGCGATGCCACCGGGCAGCCGCCCCTTCCCGACGGAGCTTGACCATGGCAACGACCCTGCTTCCGCGGCGCGTGACCCTCGCGCTCGCGCTGTGTGCCGCCTTCATGGCGACGTGCGCAAGTCCCCGAAACCCGCATGTGATCCGCGCGGCGGATGCACTCGACCTCGTCGAGCAGACTACCGAGGAGTGGGGTTCCGTCGGCGTGTCGGACATCGTGCTGACGGACGCTGGTAGCACCTTCTTCGCCCTCGATCACGAGATGCCGACAAAGGACTACATCGCCGCTGCCAAGAAGAATCGGCAGGGTGCCGCGGCGCGACTGATCGAGTCCTTCCTCGACTCGCGCTTCAAGGGCCGCCTGCAGTTCGACGCTGTGCTGCAGAAGCAGTTCGAACGACTGCTGCGCGCTCAGGAGGCACGCCAAGGCAGGCAGCAGGCGAGACGAGATGCGACGGCGGCCGGCGGAGAGGGCGACGAAGAGACGGAGACCCCGGTGCCGGATGACTCCACGACCGAGGGAGACGATGCGGCCGCCACCGCCGACGCGGATGCCCCGGCGAAGACCCTGCGGTCCATCGACACGTTCGAGAACGAGCTCGGAGAGTTCAACGAGCTCATTTCCGATGTCGCGGAGCCCCCGTTCAGTTCGGGCGAGTTCGCGGAGTTTCAGGCGTTCGTCGAGGATGTCATCGTAGGAGTGTCGGAGTCCGACGCGCTGCGAATCGGCTCATCGACGAAGATCACGGAACGGGCGCTCGAGTTCCTGTCCAACCCGCAGCTCATCGCCGGAAACCGCGTCGCCTACCTCGGGGTCATGCAGGTCAGTTGCTCTCCGGGGTGGCGTACCCGAACTGGATACGGCGGCATGGTCACGTTGACGGCCGAGTACGCGCGTCGCGCGACGCGCTCGGACGCGAGGAAGTTCGGACTCGAATTCGAAAAACTCGCGGGCATGTTCGTCAGCTCGCGCAATTCCGAATTGGGCTATAGCCCGCAGCCGCTCATCGTGTCGGCGTTCCCACTCATCCAGAGTCAGACACTCGATCTTGCGAACAGCCAGCGGGACCAGGTCGAGTTCATGGCCGACCTCGCCGTCGACCTGGCGGAGGCGGGGCAGAGTATCGCCGCCCAGAACGTGACGAAGTTCGTCGAGCGGCTGCAGTCCGACCAGCACACCGTGGACGCCCTCCCCATCGTTCACTCCCGGTCGGACGGCCTGTCGTTCACCTACGGTTTCCGACCTCGCTTGCAGGCGCTGGGCGACCCGTCGGATCCCAACTCGGACCCCGAGATGGTCCTCCAACCCATCGCGTTCCCGGCCGTGGTGATGGTCATCTGCGATCGCGAGTTCCTCGACGATTGGACCCACATCAAGATCACCATGGACCAGCGTTGGGTTCCCCTTCAGGACCGGCACTGGGCGAAGGAGATCTTCCTCGACTGGTGGTACCACGGACACGCGGTGTCCCCGTCGCTCTCCAACCGAGAGCGTCTGCGGAACGCCGAGGAACTCGACGACGCCCTGATTGCCGTCGGCGACCTCGTGCGCGCCTCGCCACGCGGCGAGAGTCTGTACACGAAGCACGAGATCGTGCGCCGCATCCAGAGTCTCGAAGGCGCGGCTCTCGGGCGGAGCATCTACTCACGCCTACCGAATCGGACGCCTCAGGTGACGGCCGCACACCCCGGAACCCTGAACCAGGGCAAGGTCGCGGGCAAGACGCTGTTCGTCTCAGGACGCAGACTCGCGGAAACGGACGTCAAGCACCCTGATGTCCGAGTTTCTGTGGGACCGCACTTGATCGACGTCCTGCAGGTGGCGTCCAGCGGAGCACTCGAGTGTCAGTTCCCTGCCGCTCCGTTCGATCTCAAGCCGGGCAAGTACGCTGTCGAGGTCACCACCGCCGAGGGGACGTCCCGCCTCGCGGATGCGATCACGGTGAAGGCCCCGGCCGCGGTTCTGAAGTCCGCCGACGCGATCGGCAGGTCGTTCGGCAACGCTCCGACCCGCCTGGTGGTGTACGGCGAGGCGCTAATCGACTCGTCCAAGAAGGTGCAGATCGCCCAGGTCTTCGCCGGTAGCCGGGAGTGTGCGTTCGCGGTCCTCAACAAGAGCACTGTGCTCGTCGTGGTCCCGCCGTGGATCGACCGCGACGCCGACGCCGACCCAACTCGGCCGGTCCCTCCCGTCCACAGTCTCACGGTCGTCATGGCAGGCGGTGACATGAAGTCTGTGAGCATGGCGTCGCCTGTGCTCTTCGACCACCTGTATCCAAAGTCGCCGGCCCCCATCGCCGACGCAAGCGTCAAGATCACGGGCAACCGCGTCGAGCTCTGGTTGGGGCGTCTACCGCGCTTGAACGTGCAGGACATCCTGCAGGAAGCCGTGCGCGCACTCCGCAATGCGCCGGACCAACGCGTGGACATCCACATCCAGAAGCCCGCGGCGCCGGGCAAGTGACTCACCACATCCACCACACCGAACATCCAAGGAACTCACCATGACCTCCCGCACGCAGGCGCCGCAGGCTCTACTCTCCCGTCAACCGCGCAACATCGTCGTCCTCCATGACCCCAACTTGGAGTGTGAGAAGGTGCTCGCCGACGCCGCCGGCTGGACCGGCCGCTCGGTCAAGCCGAACTGTACTGGTTCGATCCGCAGGTACTCGGGACACTCCGGCACGCCGAAGACCGAGTTGGTCTTCCATCAGATCGGAGCCGCCGCGGTGGATCTCGACGAAGGCCAGCTCCTCGCGCTGCGCCGCCACGACGAAGTGGCGGTCGTGGCGCCCAACGAGCTGCGTTTCGTTCGTGGCGCGAGTTCGGCGACCCGCCGCCCCTCGTCCGGTCCGCTGGGGTCTTCGGACCGACCGAAACTCCCGCCTTCGGGGGGGCGTCCTTCGTTCCCGATCATCCTCGGTGACGCCAATCTCGGTGCAGGTGCCGCCGAGCCCGGGGTGTCCCCTGCTCAGGCACCGTGGGGCGCCGCGAGGAACGAGTCGGTGACGTGGGGCCTGCGGGCCGTCGGCATCGACCCGTCCTATCGGACGGCGACGGGCAAGGGCTCCGTCGTCGCGGTCCTCGACACGGGAGTCCAGCTCGGTCACCCCGATCTGAAGGGGCGGATCGCCGATGAGCGGTCGTTCGTGACCGGACAGAGGGTGGACGATCTGAACGGCCACGGAACCCACTGTGCCGGTACGATCGCCAGCGCGCCCGTGTTCGCTGTCTCCGGAGGGGTCCGCTACGGCGTGGCCCCGGAATGCCGGCTGCTCATCGGCAAAGTGCTCTCCAACGAGGGCTTCGGCTCGGACGTCGACATCCTGGCGGGAATCACCTGGGCCGCGGACAACGGCGCTCACGTGATCTCCCTCAGCCTCGGGTCGGCGCGGCAACGGGGCGAGCCTTTCTCCGCGCCGTACGAGTACGTCGCTCGCCACCTGCTGGATCGCAATCCCGGGACCCTCCTTGTGGCCGCCGCTGGCAACGAGAGCGATCGCCCCTACTTCGTGGAGACGGTCGGGAACCCCGCCGCCTGCCCCTCGGTTCTGGCCGTGGGCGCCGTGGACGAGTACGGAGACGTGGCTGTGTTCAGCTGCGCTGACGACGACCATGTCGGGATACTGGACGTGGTGGGGCCCGGCGTGGATGTGATCTCGAGCGTACCCGGCGGCCGGGCGTCCTACAGCGGGACCAGCATGGCGACTCCGCACGCCGCGGGAGTCGCCGCGCTGTGGCGTGAGTATTTCGGCGTGGACACCACCGCCCGCGATCTCCGGTCCGTTCTCCGCAACGCGGCATGGAAGTTCGGACCGAGCACGGATCACGGCCGGGGCCTGATCCAGGCCCCGTAGCAATCCTGACTGCGAGACCGATCAAGGGAGAGGCACGGTAGGATCTGTGGGCCGCCACGGTCGCGGTGAGGAGGTAGGTTGCGCGTCATCGTCTCGGTGGATCATGGCTGGGCGGCTTCGGACGAGCGCTGGGAGATCCTCCTCGGCGCTCTCCGTGCTGCCGGCCTGCGTGAGCTGGACCAGCCCCGCGATCTACGCTCGTCGGGCATGGTCGCGGGCGACCTCCCCGGAGACGCGCTCCGTGTGATTGAACAGGTCGACGGTGTCGTCGCTGTGTCGCCCGACGCTGATCGGGCGACACGGGGCGGGCGGAGGGCCCGCGGTGGTCGTCCGATGCAATAGCACTCTCCCTCGCCCCCGGTCGCCTCTCCGCGTGAACAGGGGCGAATGGGGCCGAGTGCTGGTGTTCGTCGCTGTCGTGGTCATCGCGTGCGCGACGCTACGGCTCGTTCCGGGGCACGGCGCTGAAGGGGATCGCCGGAGCGCGCGAGCACGGGGGAGTGGCGGATGACGGTCCCCCCTCGACAGGTGGTCCCTTTTCAGCGTGCCGCAGAGGTCCCTTCTTCATCTGGCGCCAGCACGCGGCGCCGAGGGAGCGTGACGGAAGCGCACTTGATGCGCCAGGGCGTGTCGGATCTGCACGCGTTCGCATTCCGCCCGGCGGTGTCAGCCGCGTGCGTTATCGATACGTGTCGCGCGCGGCGAGCGTATCGAAAGGGAGAACGGACCCGCTGACGCGGACGGCTCTCCAGTCGTCCCATCCACGCCGCGCACGCGCGCCGGAACGAACATCCACTGCACAGGAAGCCGCCTGCGGCACCGGACGCTGGCGGCCGTCCAGGACTTCGTGCATCGCGTCGACGGTCGGCTGCACCAAGGCCGCCAGCCGTCGCAGTTCCGGCACGCGGTCGCACACCCAGGCGCCCGCCGCGAACTCACGGTCGGCACGGGCGGATCGGCGGCGACCGGGACGATACCGCCCCGCAACCTCCGGAGGTGATAGACCCGAGGCCTCGTGGAGCACTTCGACTCTCCGACGTGCGTTCGTGCAGATGGTGGAGATGGTGGAGATGGTGGAGATGGTGGAGATGGTGGAGATGGTGGAGATGGTGGAGATGGTGGAGATGGTGGAGATGGTGGAGATGGTGGAGATGGTGGAGATGGTGGAGATGGTGGAGATGGTGGAGA
>JAJRPF010000067.1 GCA_024280885.1 Planctomycetota bacterium
AAGCGGAGCGAGCACAGACAATGATAAGGCCCGCCGCGGATGCGCGGACGTCGCGCGCAGCGCGAGGCCCTCGCATCCGCCGACCGCCCTTCTGACCGGGCCCGCATAGCCGCTCCGAATGTCCCCACCCAGCCGTGGGCCCGGTCAGCAGGGCGGTCAGCGGGCCGCGCTAGGCGAGGTGGGACTCGAACCCACAGTTGACCGAAGTCCGGGGATTTTAAGTCCCCTGCGTCTGCCAATTCCGCCACTCGCCCAGTCGGCACGTCGAAGCGTACTCGAAGCGACTCATCCTACGTGCTCTAGGATGGGGGCCGATCGCCGTACCCCGAGGAACTCGCATGACCCCCCGTCGCTGGAACGGCGCTGCCGCCGTCGCTCTCTGTCTGCTCTGTGTGGCAGGTCGAGCCGAGGATCTGTCTCCCGACGCCCGCGTGGCTGATTTTCTTGCGTGGGAGCGCGCGGAGTGGATGCGCGCGGCGGATACGGCGGAGAAGAAGGGCTACGTCACGCTCGCGCGTCGATGCGTCGCACAGATCACGCGCCGCGACTCTGGGGCGGCGGAGGACGAAGGCGCGGACACCCGGCTCGCGGCGCTGCGCGAGGCCGATGATGGGGCGAAGTTGAACGCCAAGACGCGCGCCTCGCTGGAAAGGGCGGTCGCGAAGGTCAGGAAGAGCGTCGCCGCGAAGGCCGCGTCGCTCGCGACCGCGCTGAAGAACGCAGACGACGATCGCGCACCCGAGCTCGCGGCTCTGGCTCTCCGCAACGATCCCGCCTCGGCCGCCGCGCGCGGCGTTCTCGGGCACACACGCACGAAGGGCTGGGGGTGGCTGGATGCGACCGACGCGGCGCGCCTGAAGGCGGGGGAGGTCCCGGTAGGCGACGGTTGGCGGCCCAAGAAGGGGCTCCGCCGCGATCCTCGTCCGTGGGGAGAGCAGTGGACGGTCACGTCGGATCACTTCCGCATTCGCAGCAACCTGGCGCTTCCGCGGGTGTTCGCTCTGCGCGATCTGCTGGAGATGCTGCGCGACCGCTTTCTGGCCGACTGGGAAGGGACGTTGCCGATGGTCCCGGAGGAGTCGCGCCACGACGTCTTCATCTTCGCGCAGAAGTCCGAGTACGACACCTTCCTGAAGGCGAACGACCCCACACATATCAAGGGCGTCCCCGGCCAGTATTCGCCGACCCACAGGCGTGCGACGTTCTTCGACGTGGAGACGCTGCGCGCGGCCGGCGGACAGACGAGTTCGCTGGAGGAACTGATGCTGCACGAGTGTGCGCATCAGCTCTTCTACGAGTTGGTCGCCATCCGTGCGACCGCCATCGACAGCAACGACTCGCCCAACGCGTGGATCAACGAGGGGCTCGCCGAGTTCTACGGGATGCACTCGCGCGGGAAGGGTGTGCTCGTACTGGATCGCAAGGCCATCCGCGGGATGCTGCGCACGATCCAGGTGAAGAAGAGCGCATCGCTCGTGCCGTCGGCGTCGGCTCTGACCGCAATGACGAAGGGCGTCTTCCAGTCCCCCGACGGCGAGCGACGGGTCACCAACTACGCGACGGCTGGCTTCTTCGCTCTGTTTCTGTCGGAAGGCGCGACGCGCGGTGCGTGGCAGCGAGTCGTCCGCGAGTTCTTCTGCAACGGGAACTCGCCGGATGCGTTTGCGGGCTCGATGGGCGACTTCGCGAAGCGGATGGACGAGAGCTTCCGCAAGTTCCTCGCCAAGCTCTGACCCGGCGCGCGTACCCTCTCCGCGATGAGCTGGCGACCGATCATCGAGTGGAGTGCGGACCCGATTGCGTTCGAGTTCTGGGTGCTGACCGTGCGTTGGTACGGCCTCATCTTCGGCTCCGGCTTCGTCGCGTCATTCTTCCTCGTGCGCTGGATGTTCCGCCGCGAGGGGCGGCCCGTCGAGGACGTAGAGACGCTGCTCGTGACGACGATCATCGGCACCATCGTGGGCGCCCGCCTCATGCACTGCCTCGCGTACGAGCCCGCCCGGTATCTCGCCGACCCGCTCGAGATCCTGATGGTCTGGCACGGTGGCCTGGCGAGTCACGGCGGCATGCTGGGGATCATCGCTGCGGTCTGGCTGCACGCGCGGCGTCGCGCGAATCAGCCCTTCCTCTGGCTGCTCGATCGCGTGGCCGTGGCGAGTGCGCTCGCGGGTGCCTTCGTCCGCTGCGGGAACTTCATCAACTCGGAGATCATCGGAACCCCGACCGGCGGCGACTGGGGCGTCATCTTCTTGCGGGTCGATGCGCAACGGCTCCCGCGGCATCCCGCGCAGCTCTACGAGGCGTTCGCGTACTTCGCGATCTTCGGGCTGCTCGTCGCGCTCTACAAGCGGTGGGGCGCGAAGACGCCCCCCGGGGCGCTCGTCGGGCTCTTTCTCGTGCTGGCGTTCACGGCGCGGATCGGGATCGAGTTCGTGAAGCTCCGACAGGAGAGCTTCGGTGACGACCTGCCGTTCACGATGGGGCAGGCCCTCTCGGTCATCCCTGTCCTCGCCGGTGCATGGCTCCTCGCAAGGTCGCGTAACGCGGCCGCGACGCCGTAGGCCCAAGGGGTCCGCACGTCGCTCAGGTCGGAGCCTCGGGGTGGATGGTGCCCGGTGAGGGGCGGATTCTCCGGTCGAACAAGAGGGCTCGTCGGCCCGCCACACACTGGGCACCGAGTGACGGCGCCGGAGCTTCGCGGAACTCGAGAAAGTACCTCGCCGTCCCCGGTCAGTACGATCCCCGTCACCGAGACATGACTACGCGGGCTTGGCGCCGAGCGCGTCGAGGACCGAGCGCAGCGGCGTGAGGTACGAGTACTCGCCGGAGCCGCCGACGAGCATCCCGACCCCGCCATGCGAGCGCGGTTCGACAACGAGCGCTCCGCTATCGCCGGGCGCCGAGAAGCGACCCGTGGGGTCGGTGCTCTCGATCTCCAGCTGATCGACGTAGACCGCCAGCGTGCCCGTCAGCGGGTCCCGCATCGGGACGGCCAGCATCTGCGCCGTGGTCGCGCCGAGCGTCATGGCCGTCGTCCCGCCATGCTTGACGACAACGCTCTCTTCCTGATTGAGATCCACCACGTCGCGCACCGGACCACGCGAGCCGACGTTCAACTCGATCTCGATCTCGGCATGGGGCTTGATGGTCGCGGCATCGACATGAATGTGCATCCATGGCGGCGCGACGGGAGCGACCGATGAGATCGCGCCGACGATCTGGGCCGTCGGGATCTCGGCATCCTCGGCTGGCGGGATGACCACGAGGTCGTCGATCGACTCCGAGCCCTCACGCGCCAGTACGTGCGCGCAGGTCAGGCCGTGCGGTCCCTCGTCCTCGCGGCCGGTCAGCGTGACGAAGCATCCGATCGTGCCCCAGCGCTCGTTCGTCGTGCCGATCCGCGAGCCCGGACGCAGCCCAGTGTGTGGCGACTCAGTGTGTGGCGACCCAGTCTGGAGCGACCCCGTGTGCAGCAGCGGTGGCGCGACGATCTTCGAGTCGAGCTCGCCGCGTGAGCGCTTGCGGATCGTGGCGAGGAGGGCGCGCGTCTCCTTCGTCCAGTCGTCGGCGAAGAGTCGGAACGCGAGCAGCCACTCGCCACGCGCGCCGCCGCAGAGACCGAGCCCGACAGGGATGGGGGCGGTGGCGGCAATCGCTTCGGTGGGGTCCGCGGGCAGGTTGAACCCAAGGAGCCGGAACTCCTCGGTCAGCTGCTGCTTCAGGGTGATGGCCGCGTCTCGCTTCATCGTGCTCATCCTCGTCCGGGATCGTGAGAGGGAACCATCGCCGACGGTCGGCGTCAGTCCACGGCCTCGATCGGTCAGCCAGATCGTTCCAGAACCAGCGGGCCGGAGTGCTCCCGTCCCGCCGCTCCCGATGAGTATCTCAGCTTCGCGCCGGATTGTGGCAACGCTTCGCGCAAGATCGTCCGCCGACCGATGGATCCACCCGTCACGGACTCCGCGCGCTGGACCGCTCTACCACTCCAACCCCACTTCAGGCCGAACGTGCAGTTCAGGCCGAGCGGGCGATCGCTGCCTGGCAATGCGGACACGCCGTGGCCGAGGGATGCCGGGGTTCGCCACACGCGGGGCATGCGACGAACTTCGCCCGCGCAGCGCGGCGGCCACCCCACCAGATCCCGACGAGGAGCAGGATGCCGATGGCGGCGATGACGGGAGCGACCACGGCGGCGACGGCGAGCGCACCGGCCCAGGCGGTCTCCACGGCGCCGATGACCTTCGTAGAATGGCCGTCGGTCGTATCCGCGAGCGACTCGTCCACCGAGTGCTTCACGTTGGCGCGCAGGCTGTCGACCGTCAGCGCGGTGCCAGCACCGAGGATGCCCGATGCGATCATCGCCGGCATATTGTCGTTGCTCATCTGACCAACGGACGCGGCGACCACGACGAAACCGGAGACGAGCTTCGGGAGCTTGAGCGAGAGATTGACGATCTCGGGGGCGTCGGGGTTCATCTCGGCGAGAAGTTCGACGAGCGTCAGTGCACCGAGAACGGCCATCACGACCGGGTCGCCCAGCCACGCGAACGTCTCGCTCAGCGTGAAGTTGGGGTCCAGGTGATGCCACATGCCCATGGCGAGAGCCGGGATGAACGCGCGGTGTCCGCTGGCGCCGGCCAATCCGGCCGCCTGAAATAGCTGCATGAGTCCGGTGGGCATGTCTTGTTCCTCCTCCGCGTGGAACAGCTCGCGATCGGGCGGGTTCGTGTCCGCCTGCCGCTGTCCCCTCTGTTCGGCCCGGCCCGCGAGGGTGCCGAGCCGACGCTTCGATCGTCATTTCTCTGTCGGTTCTCGCGCCCCGCGAGTGCGCCACCCGCTGCCTCACAGAGACGCCTCACCGAGACTCGTTACTTGCTGAACATACTGATCGCACCGCCGACAGCCATTCCGATGAGGATCATGCCTGCCAGAGCCAGGAGCGCGCAGAGCGCTCCGACAACCAAGAGTACCTTCTCGACGAACATCACAGGCTCGCGATCGTGTTCCCGTTGGAGATGGAACCGGTGGTAGGCCCAGGTGGTTCCGCAGGTGAGGACGAAGACGATCGGGGAGGCGATTACGAGTGCAAAGTGCACTCCCGGGACGGCACCGCCCACGTGGATCGACGCCATCGAGAAGACGAAGAAGCGGCTCAGCCAGCGCGTCACGATGCGGCGGCTCGTGGAGAAATGGCGCGCGTACGGCGCCGAGATCAGCGGTCGAGCCCAGATGACCTGCTGGATGAAGATCAGCGGGGCGAAGACGACGGGCGCGAACCCGTTCGCCAGCGAGAGCACAACGCAGACGATCGTGCCCTGCTTCAGCCTGCGCAGGCTCTGCTCGTGAAGCTGATCTCGGATTGTCCCGAAGTCCTGGTCCAGATCCCGCACGCGATGGCCCGCGGAGTCCTTCAGCGCGCGACCGCAATGCGGGCACTCGTCGGGCGCTCGGAGGAGCGACGGCACGTCGGTCATACAGTGGGGGCAGCGCACGTTGGTCGGATCGTAACCGGCGACCGAGCGCTTCCGTTCGATCACTCTCGACGCGTGACTCTCGACGCGTGACTCTCAGCGCGTGTGCGTGCGGAGTGTGTGCGGCGACGCGGATCTGGATAGTCTCGGCCCGCCCGTGCGCGGGAACCGGAGCGGTCATCGCACCGGCCCGCACGGATCACCCTGACGGACGCAGGAAGGGAGCCCGCTTGACCGACAAGCCAGTCGTTCGCTGCCAGGACCTCGAGAAGACGTATCGCGACTTCTGGGGACGCGCGGTCCATCCGGCGCTGCGCGGGATCAGCCTGGAGATTGCGCGCGGCGAGAGCTTTGCCCTGCTCGGGCCGAACGGCTCCGGGAAGACGACGACCCTGCGGCTCCTGCTCGGCCTTCTGCGCCCGACGTCGGGACGCGTCCACCTCTTCGGCAAGTCGCCGAGCGAGACCGGCGTGCGCGCGCGGACCGGATTCCTGCCCGAGCGCTCGACGCTGCACGATTTCCTCACGTGCAAGGAGACGATGGATCTCTACGCGCGCCTGAACGGCGTGCCACGGCGCGATCGCGGCGGCGACGAGCTGCTCGAGCGGGTGCGGCTCGGCGACGCCGCCGGCCGCCGCGTGCATGCCCTCTCCCACGGGATGCGTCGTCGGCTGGCGCTGGCCGTCGCCATGGTGGGGCGCCCGGAACTCCTCGTCCTGGACGAGCCAACTGCAGGCATGGACCCGATGGTGCGCGAAGACGTGCTCGCTCTCTTCCGTGAGCACCTCGAGCGCGGGGGCACGCTGCTTGTCACGTCGCACCTGCTCGGTGACATCAGCGGTATCGCCACGCGTGCCGCTCTGCTCGCTGACGGCAAGATCGCGCGCGAGGGGGCGCTCGACGACCTGCTTGCGCGTCCCGGCCTGCGTCGCTACGTCGTCGAGGGGGGCGAGGAGATCGATGTCTACGTCGCTGCGGCCGTTGCGAAGTCGGGCGGTCGGTTGATCGAGTCCGCGCCAGCGCGCGCGACGATCGAAGAGCTCTTCCTCGACACGTATCGCGACGGCGCCGGGTCGACCCCTTCCAGCGACCCCGCCGCTGAGAGCCCCTCCCCGGCGAGTCCCTCCCCCAAGAGCACCGACGCGTGACGTTCCTGCGTCAGGTCGCCGCCATCGCGGAGCTGCGCGCGCGGCAAGGTGTCGCCTCGCGACTGGGCTTCATCGTGCCATTCGGCGTCGTGGTCGGGTTGGGCGCCGCGCTCTGGGTGCCCGGTGTGGACGCGGCCGCGCGCGCCGCCACCGCCGATCGCGTCATGCTGGGTGCGATGAGCGGCCTGGCTGTGCTGGCAGCCCTGATTCCGGCGGCGACCACGATCCCGCGTGAACTGCGCACCGGGGCCGCGTATCGGCTTCTCGCCTAGCCCGTATCACGCTTCGCAATGATCGTCGGGAGCGTCCTCGGCCACGGCCTACTCGCGTCGCTGTTGCTTGTCGGTGGTCTCGCGACGGCGCTCCTGGGCCTCGAGATCGGCGGGCTCGGCACCGGCCAGCGCGAACCGACGCGCGCGTTCGCTCCCGCCAACGTGGCCGGGGAGGTGTCGGTTGTGCGCGCGACGCCCTCGCTGGAGATCCAGCTCCAGGTGCCGCCGGGAGCGATCCCCGGCGAAGAACTCGTCCTGCGCTTCGCCCCGCGCGCCGTCAACGAGGGCGGCGCCCTGGAGCGGACCGGATCGCTGCCACTCATGCTCCACCAGCCCGGCGGCGACGTGCAGTACCGGGACATCGGCTTCGCCCCCGGTCGATCGTTCACCGCGCGCTTTGTCGCCGCCGACCTCGATCCCGCGCTGCCCGTCATTCTGACCATCCACCGGCCAAGCGGAACGTGGGGCTTGGTCTTCCCGGCAGGTTCGATCGAGGCCGGAGGGCCACCTGAGCTCTTCGTGCAGACGACCATGAAGGCCGCGCTCTGCATGATGCCGCTCCTCTTTCTGATCTCCGCCGCGGGCTTACTTGGTGCGGCGCGCTTCAATGCGCCGACCGCGCTCGGGCTCGGTCTCGCGCTGCTCGTGTTGCTGGCGGGGCAGGACGTGCTGCGCGACGGCGCCGAGTACGTCGTCCGGGCATCCGAAACCGCACGGCAGCTCGAGACCGAGGGGCACGCTGCGGACGACGGTCGCGAGCACGCCGACACCCCGGCTGAGGTCTCGCCGCTCCAGCGTTCGCTCGCCGACGTCGCCCTTGTCGGATTGCGGGCGCTGCCCCCGATGGACGCGTTCGACCGCACGTCCGACCTTCTCGATCGGCGCTCGGTCACGCCTCCGCAATGCGCGCGCGCCGCGTTGCTCGCCCTTCCGGGCCTCTCGGTCCTCGTGCTCGCAGCGTGGCTCCTGCTCTCCCGCCGCGATCTCCTGCCGACCTGACCTGCCCGCGTTCTCCGTTCCGGGCCGCGCGGGCGGCGAGTATCTTCGGCGGTTCGGTCCGCGCCCGCCGTCTCGAAACGGCGGCGGCGGGCGTCTCGACGACATACGACAGGAGCGTCTCGTGATCAATCGACTCGTAGTGCTGGTGGGCGGCATCGCCTCGGTTGGGCTTGCCTTGGGCACCGCCGGTTGGGAGACCATCGCGGTCGCGCATCCGTCGGGCTCGGGCCGCCGCGGTCGCCTGGAGTTCCGTCACGACGCCCCCGCGGCTTCGAACGCCGGCGACCTCGTCGACGTTGCGGGCGCGGGCACCAACCCTGCGCCCGTCGATCAGCCTCCGACGGCCATCAAGCCGCCGAAGCCCGAGCCCAAGCCGGAACCAAAGCCCGTGCCGAAGGCCGAGCCGGACATCGTCTCGGTCACGGACGTCGATCTTGCCGTCGTCGAGAACGCATTCCTCCCCGACTTCAAGGTCGCCAACTCCATCCGCATCCACCTCGACCCCGAGGGCGTGATCTACTGGACCACAGCGAAGAAGCAGACCGAGTTGAGCGGCCAGAAGATCCTCTTCAAGAACCTCGGAGGCAACTCGAGCCGCGCGTTCGTGATCGTCCCGGACAAGTTCACGTCGTGGCAGTACGTGAAGGACACGCTGGCGACGGCGGATAACGCCTCCGTCCAGCGCGTCTACCTCGGTGTCGCCGATATCGAGAACACGAAGACGCTGCGCCTCCTGCGTGTCATGCCCGCTTCGCCGTCCGCGGAGCCCGCCGAGGGTGACTTCGTCATCTCCATCAAGAACGACGACGGCGACACGCCGGTCATCGAGATCGACGGCAAGACGCTCGAGAGCTTCCCGATTGACCTCGCGCTCGCCTGGAGTGCGTACAAGAAGGCCCACCCCGACGCCGACACGACCTACAGCCCGAACACCAACGTCAACGTTGCTCCCCACCGCTTCACGCAGTCCAGCCACGTGGCCCAGGTCATCGGCGTGCTGCGCGGACTCGGCATCGAGGCCGAACGCTTCGTCGGCAGCACGACCTACGCCGGCCGCAAGCCCCGCTGATCGGCGGGCGACGACCGCCGACGCTGGCCACCAACGATACCGGCCATCAACGAAACGACCCGGTCGCACCTTTTGAGCGCGACCGGGTCGTTGTTCGTTCGGTCCTTGTCGCGCGCTCAGCCTCGACAGCGAGCGCGACGATCTCTAGGAGAGAACGCAGCGGGACGAAGGCGGCGAGAAGTCGCCGCCGAACGATCCGAACGATCACCAAGAGCGGTGATCGCGCGGATCGTTAGCGCAGCTTCTTGTCTTTGCCGCGACCAGGCTTCCGGCCGTGGTTCGCCTTCTTGCTACGCCAGCCCATTTTTCCGATGCGGCGCTTCTTGGCCATATGACTTGTCTCCTGATTCGCGAAGGCGCAACAGAGTACGGCCCACAATCCGCCACGCGAGGAATCCACGGTGGGCAGCGCGCCCGCCTCCTCGACATCGCCACCGATCCCGCGCCGCCCGCCGCCCGTGCCCCGCCCGCGCACCGACGCTTTCGGCTCACAGCACCGCCGTCGTCATGCCCGACGTCACACACCGCGCCGCCCGACGAACCTTGACCCATCCGAGCCCGCGCCGATACTGCCCATTCGCTCCGCAAGACTTCACCAGAAGTCCCCCGGGAGCCCCAGCCGGCCCCGCCCGCCGCCTCTCACCAGGCTTCGGACACCCGGCCGACAAGACCCAGTTCAGCGCAGCGCCGAGGCGGCATGGCCAAGTGGTAAGGCAACGGATTGCAAATCCGTGATCCCCGGTTCGAATCCGGGTGCCGCCTCCAGCGCGCGTGGGGCTTGAAACTCTTATGAACTAAGGGTTTACGTGCCTCGGCCTCTCTTCGAGCGAACCGGCTCTGTCCGGCTCTGTTTGGCCCTGGTCAGTGCTAATCGGCTGGAATTAGACTAACAAAAGCACTGACACCACTGACACGAGCCAGTGATCCGCGCTCCCAGAGCTGGTAGGTCTGCCAGCCAACCAGGTTGAGCCTGGAGCAGCCAACCAACCTGCCAACCGAGCAGGTCGCCGCCGACCACATCATCGCCTAGAAGAACTTTCGGATGGTGCGCGTGAGTACATCGTTCTCGACGACACCATCGCCACTGCCAGCGGAAGTCGTGTTGCGGCATCGACGCCCCGCGTCAGGCTCTTACATGGCGCGCGTACAGGCACGCTTCGCCCTCGGCTGCGGCTGACTTGAGGCCAGGACGGGCGCTCAGGTCATGGCTGGCGGAGTCGAGTCAAGCGGCAATGACACGACCTGCGAGGAGGAGCCTCAACGTTCCGCAGGCGTCTGCCACAGATTTCGCGTCTTGTGAGTGTGTTGTCCTTGGTCCCGGTTCGGCCAGCGCAGGCAATCTGCCCGAGTGGACAGGTAGCGACCGGCTGAACTTGGACCTTCTGTCGAAGAGGACAGCCATGATCGACACGCTCGCAACCGACTCGCAACCGGAGATTCTCACAGTGCCGGAGGTTGCGGCTCTGCTGCGGATCTCGGTGGATGCCGTCTACGACTCCTTGAACAAGCCCGGAGGCATCCCGGGGGCGAAGGTCGGAGGGAGGTGGCGCTCGCGTCGCTCCGACATCCTCGCCATGCTCAGTGGGCACCACGTCACTCCGACGGCAGATCCCGAGCGGGCTGTCCCGGTTGGCGGCTCCGAGTCCCCCAAGCGAGCACCCCACATCGGGAAGCCCGGGCGGCCCCGGAAGGCGAGGCGGCGCTCGTCTGGCAGTGGATCGAGTAGCACCACGAAAGCCGGTGCGCGATGAGCACCACCACGGAACTCCGCGATGCCCGTGACGAGGCCGCCGTGCGCTGCTTCTTCAAAGGATGCGGACGGAGGATGCCGAGGGGTCGCGATGCCATCGACCGGCACTTCGCCGAGCACCTGGAGCAGTGCCCGCCCGGGCCGGAGCGAGTCGAGATGTTCCGACTCCAGTTCCACCGCATGTGCGCGGTCATGTGGATGCGAGACGAAGACGATCGCCAACAGCACAGATGGGGCGAGACGAAGGGCATGGTCTTGGCGGTCTTCGAGCGCGCGTCGCGCACCTGGACGCTCACGGAGCTGCAAAATGAACTCCTTGAGACGACCGGCGACCGCATCCGACCTGCGTTGCACCGGCTCCACAAGGCCGGTGAGATCGTGCGGGTCTCACGCGGTCGCTATCGCTCCGCTGCGTGGGCGCGGCGACTCAAGGAGCGCGAGCAAGACGACTGATGAACTACGACGGCTCAGCACATCGCTGAGCCCGACAACAGACCGCGAATGGGAGGACGGACAGATGAGAACCGAGACGATAGCGATGCCAAGGAAGCCGATGTTCACCGTCACCGAGCGGGCGCTGGCTCGGAGGATCAACCGGCGTCTTCGCCCAGACGGGAGCACACTCAAGAAGTGCTCTCGACGTAGCCGCTGGTGGCGGGACTTGGGCGACTACTACACCGTGGACGACAACAACAACATCGTCGATCTCGATGTGGACGTCGAAGCGTTGGGGCGCGAGATGAAGGCGATCGGGCTGTGTGAGCGCGTGTCCGATCCTGACTGACTGATCGAATCGAAGCAGCCCGCCGGGATGATGCTCGACGGGCTGCGAAGGACAAGACGCAGTGGAGATGCGAAGTGCCCCAGAAGAAGAAGTCTACCAGATCGAAGAAGAAGCCGCCGCACCCCAAGCGGTTCCTCAAGATGCTCTTGGCGCTTTCGCTCGAAGGCCCAGCTCGTGGCCCCGATCGGCGACGCCTCACCTACGTCGAGTTTCGCACTCTGATCGCTCTCTACGCATACAGCGACAACGACGGCGAGTGCTTCCCTTCGGTTCCGCTCTTGGCCGGAATGACGGGCTGTGACCAGCGCCCGACACGGACCCGAGACGCCCTTCAACACCTGGAGCATCTGGGATACGACGTCCGCATGAAGAGTGGTGGTGGACGGGGCAGGAGCACGGTCCGCAAACTCCTCCTGGATGATCTCGTGGAACGCGGCGAACCCCTCCTCGCGGACATCGAAGAACGCACGAGAAACAGGGGACGGCGCGTCCCGTGTAACGCGAGTCGTAAACAGGGGACACCCCGTCCGGAAACAGGGGACACCCCGTCCGAGAAACAGGGGACACCCCGTCCGGAAACAGGGGACGCGGCGTCCCCCCGAAGGTTCCAGGGAAGGTTCCAGGGGAAGATAACCAGGAAGAATCCAAAGGATAGAAGTGGCGCGCTGCGCCACCAGGTCGCTGACGCTCAGAGGATCAAGAACGATGAACACGGAACTGATGCGAGCACTGCGAGACCTCGACGACCTGCCAGCGGTAAGGAAGCGCCTGACGCTTCTGGCGAACGCGACAAGCGCCGACCTGCGAAGAAACGGGCTGGACGCCGCAGCGAAGTTCGTGCGCCGCGTGACGAGGGCTCTGGGGCCGTGGGCGGCGAACTGGTGGTTGGCGGAGCTGAGCTACTTGGTGGCGCTCAAGGACGAAGACGGAGAGGACGTGGCGAGGTTCCTTCGCTGGACGTACGGACGCCCCGCAAGTGTGATCCTGACCAAGCAGGCCGCGAAGAGGCCCGACCCTCAGAAGCTGGAGCACGCCGAGGCATTGGAGTTGATACTGACGCTCAAGCCGGAGACCGTGGGCACGTTGACGAAGGCGATGAACGACGACGTATTCGACGAGCTGGTAACGCTTCAGGTCGTAGCAAGGTGGGACGAGCCCGAGATGGAGCCTCTGCGAAGGTGGCTGGAGCCGACGCGAAGAGCCGCAGCGAAGGCACAGATGGCGAAACGCTCCTGAGGCTTCACCAGGACGGGCGAATTCTACGCTGGGCAGCGCCGAGCGAGATCTGGAGACGTGATCGACGGATCATGCCGAAAGAGTGCCGGTCAGTGTCCAGCAAGGAAGCCAAGGCGGGCACCTGGGCGAAGATCGTGGGCGTGAAGCTGATCCAGGGTGATGAGCCAGCATTCGTGCCGAGGATGCGGACGAAGCCTGCGGCGACATGATCCCGATCGAGGGCGAGCGCATCGACTGTCCTCGGGTTCGTCGAGAATGAACTCTCCCGACCCCCAGGAGAGACCGTCATGGGAGCCGTCGAGAGCTTCAAGATCGCGCTGGATGCGTTCCGAGTCATGCAGGACTTGGCGGGGAGTGCCGCGAGCGCAGAACTGAACCGCAGGATCGCTGAGGCGTATGCAGCCGTGACCACGGCGTATGCGGACGCGATCGAGCTACGCGAGGAGAACGTGAACCTCAAGCGGCAGTTGGCTGATGACTCTGAGCAGCGGGCGCTGCGCGAGGCACTCAGTCGTGAGGGTGATGTCTACTGGCTGAGGCCCCCGCCTCCGGGGCATCACGACGGCCCGTTCTGCATGCTGTGCTCTGACGTTGACCACAAGCTCGTGACCGTGACGGAGTTCACGACACACGACAGCAAGCCTGAGTGGCGGTGCCGGAAGTGCAATCAATACGTTCCGCGTCGCATGTGAGCACGAGTCGATACGGTCATGCGTTGATACAAACGGCCTCCACTGAGGCACCAATCGGGCACCGATAGAGTTGATCCAAGTGTACGCCACTGAGGCACCAGTCGAGCACGAGTCGAGGCTGGGGCGACCGCCAGCCGTGCCCCTACGCCATCCGCCCGCGAGACTGGGCCGAGGCTGCGTTGACTACATGATCTCGATTGGTCCCAGGCTCGATGACGATGGGAGAACGGACTACGCATCCGCGCTCTTTAGCCTCGCCACAGGCCGCGTGTCAGTGCTCGTGTCAGCATGCGGGTGCTCGACGAGCACACACAAACAGATCATGCACACAAACAGTGATTGAGCCTGCCTCAATTGCATGAACACGCCGTTCACTGTATCAACCTGCACTTTGACTGTATCAACCTGCAATTGCGCCCCCTCAATTGCATGATGCCGAATGAGAGCCCGCGTAACAGGCGTTCTCATTGAGGCTGCCCCCTGAGGCGCACGAGGCGAGATCGGGCCACACGCGGGCTCTCACGCAGCCTGAGGCACGATCCCGAGGCCCCGCCCCCGGCCAAAAGTCTAGGGTTTGGGCGTCGGCGGTCTCCCGCCCCCCGAATTTGTCACACATTCCCGTGTTTCCTTCCGGGTTCAACAATACTGCCCCGATTACGTCGTTCACGTGCTCAGTCCCCTCAATGTGCTCAATACGCTCAATCTCGTGGGTGAGACCTTCTTTGTTACGATCTCGTGAGTTACGCCCCACGACCTGACGCATGAACGACCACCTGGCCCAAGAATGACCACCTGGCCCAAGAACGACCAACTCCAGATCATTACCAATCGAGGTTCAATCACTATGCCGAACAATGCCCCTCGCCTGACGGAGAGTCCCGAATACCGAGCGGAGTGCCGTCGCGTGCTCGCTGAGCGGCGTCCCGTACGAGTTCAAGCCCCTTCGGAGTTCCGCGCGTCCTCAGAACCAGGACTGCCAGCGTTCACCGATCCGACCATCCGTGCCGGTCTCCGTGTTGATCCCGGTACGACTGTTGATCCCGACACCGACGACCAGATGCCGTCGTGGTGTTCTGCCCTCGTGCGGCGGCTCACGGGGGCGCTTGCAGGGCATCTCGGTCGAATGGCTCAGCAACGGCGTGATGCTCGGAAGCGTCGGTCTGGCAAGAAGCCGCAGGCCCCTGTAGCGGCGACTCCGCAGGCGAAGCAACTCCCGAAACAGGTCTCCAGGATGAACGCCAAGACGAGTGCCGAGCAGATCGGTGGTCGGGAGATGAGGATCAAGGTGCCCGCCTTCAGGGCCGCTCAGCCCCAGGAGAACCCGGCGTCCAATCCGCCTCGGGCCGGGACGCACCTGCCGGAGCTGCGTCGTGGCGAGCCGGAGATCTCAGACGGCTACTTCGCGTCCGACGACGAGCGCGACTTCTTCCAGGTGCAGGCCGACCTACGCGACGAGTACGCCAGCGAGTTGCTCCCCGAGAACGACGGCTTTCCGACGGACTCGCGCGAGGTGAGCGCGTATCAACAGTTCGGCGTCGAGGCATTGCACGCGGCTCGGCTGGCAGCTCAGGAGTTCGAGGCTCTGCGATCCGGTCCGTTCTGCGGGCAACTCGGCGCAGGCCCGCCGCGATCACTGACGGCGTTCCTCGCGGCTCACCCCGGCGTGATGGAGGCGACCGGCAATCTGTCGGTCAGGCGGCGTGGCTGATGCCTCCGAAGATCAAGCTGCCTCCGAAGACGAAGAAGCGACGCACGAAGAAGAGCGCGACCACGACGCCGGTGACGCCGGTCCTCGATGAACCGTCCGATGGCGCTCTGACTCGCGAACAGCACCTGCTCGGCTCCGTCGTCGAGGACGTCGGCGACTTCCTGCCGAAGTCCACTTCATCAACGGCAAGCCGATACGACCGGACGCGCACTTCTAAGATGATGCAGTTGATCGAGGACGGCGCAGATCCGCTCGCGGCGTTCTGGTCGGTCGCCAGAGATCCCGTGACCGGGTTCTCGGAGTGGCGCGGCTGGCTGTCCAGCGAGCACCCGGGAGATGACCGACTCCGACACCGTCTGGCGCGCATGCTCCAACGCACAGTGCCGGATGTTGTCGCCGAGGCGCGGACGATGGCCGAGGGACGGCTCGCGCACTTGAGCACGTCTGCCGTCTCGACGGTGCAGGCCGTCAACGAAGGCAAGGCCGGTGACGGCGCACATGCGCGCTCTCGACTCGATGCCGCGAAGACGATCCTCGGAAGCATCGGCGTGAGCGACAGCGCGAAGGCCGGTGCAACTGTGAACGTCAACGTGTTCTCGTCGATCGCCGACAAGATCGTCCGTTTGTTGGCGCGGGTGCGCTACGCGCTCTTGCGCTTGAGCCGTCGCCCGAGTCCCAAGAGACCGAGCATCCCGAGTCCCATCCACGCGGCCGGGGGGAGGGGGACGGCGAAGGTCTCGATCGTGAAGTCATCGAACCTCGCGGCGAGCGAAGGCTGCCAGGCATTCTGGGCCGAACTGCCGAAGAAGATCCTCGTGTTGGAGTCCAAGAAGCCGTTGTTGGAGCCGTCGAGGAGCGCCGACGTGTAGTTCGCGACGAATGCGCCACCGGTGTAGTCCTCGTCCAACTCGAGGAGCGCCAGCATGTTGGTTGCGTCCCAGGTCAGGCGCATACGGTGAGTTCCGCTGCCCGGGTGGCCAAGTGTCGCGATCCCTCCATTGTCTGACGTGTGCAACCTGCCGCCGATGATCGAACTCGGGTGGAGCCTGAACATGATCATGGGACTGACGGGCTCGAAGTTTCCAGAGTGCCGTTCGGCGGTACCCATCCCGAACCAGACGATGTCGCTTCCCGTCTGGACAGTCACCTCTGCGACGAAGTCCTGTCCGAAGTAGTCGTCGGCCACGGTGCGCAGGTAGGTCCGGCTCGGGGAATTCGGCCCATTGAAGACGGCTGCCCCACCCGAGAAGGACACTGACGGACCGGATACCTCCAGTTCGGATGGCAACGCGTTCGCGTTGAAATCAATCGTCGTGATCGCCCCCGCGCTCGCGACAGTACCCAGAGCAGCCACGAGTGCGGCTGCGACAATGCCAATGATTGGCTTCATAAGGTCTCCCTCCCCAGGGTGCGTGCAGTAGGGCACGTACTGGGGGATGGCGTGACTGCAGTCGCGCTTTTTCGAATTCTCAAAATGAGAGTGCCCGAGCGTCTCTCGTCGCGACTTCACCACCGAACTGACGGTTTGGCGAAACGTGGGCTCCTCGACTCTTCGAGTGGGTACGAGTCTGACCGGAGGCTGAAGGCTGCAGGTCAGAACGAAGACGCCGAGCGCACTGGCGACGACGGACCTCCTCCCTGCAGTTTGCGCCTCAAGCCTCTGGCCTCGGCAACGCCAGATCGGGACCAGCGGGCACGAAGTCAGAGCTGCAGTGGCCGAACCCACACGGGCGATGACGTCTCGGATGGCCGCGTCGAATTCTGTGTGGTGTCCTGAGAGACGTACTTGGGGCCACTCGCACTCAGAGAGATCGGGTGCCTGGCTGGGTGCCGACCCACCTGCGGCGTCTGCGCGGACTGCGCCGATCCGAGCCTACTGCGCGGCTAGTTAGGCACCTAGATTGAGTCTGGAAGCGATCGCAAGTCCGGGATCCACGGTTCGATTCCGGGCGCCGCCTCCAGCGCGCGTGGGCTCTTACTCGTGTTCGGGCTCCGACTTGTGCAGGGGAGCCGCGCGTTAGGCTCGTGTTCTCGCCGGGACGTGGGAGTGGGGCGCAGTCCGAAATTGGGGGCTGCGCGTGTCCAGGAAGAGGCGCAGGGCGCGGGAGAGCGCTCGCAAGCGGTCGATTGCCGCCGCGCAGGCGAAGAAGCGGTTGCGAGTATCCGTAAATATCGATACCAATCGCGATATCCGCATTCGCATGCTATTTTATGGATGCCCTGGCGGGCGTGCGCCGGTTGGTTAGTTCCTTGCCGGGGCGAGCGACAACGTCAAAGACAAGTTCCGCGCGTACGCGGGGAAGGTCAGAGACGAGTGGCCTCGGGCTTTCAGGTGGGATGGCTACATCTGGAAGTTGACGCCGGAGCTTGGGTTCGACGGTGTGATGCGGATGAGAGATGGCCACAACTGGATCCGCATCTTCGTGGGCGTGGACACGGTGGATCCGGAAGCGCCGGCGTTTGTGTTCCTGCACGCGTTCTACAAGACGACTCCGCGCTGGCCAGCGCGGGAGATTTCGGAAGCGGAAGCGCGATGGAAAATCTACCTGAACCGCAAGTAGGCGATGCGCCTGATGACCTGGATTCGTTCGGCGCAGAGCAGGACGCGAAGCGGCCAGCGGCGCGCCTCGCCGTGGCGGAACTTCGCGCACTCGCGGATGCCGCCGCGGGTCTTCGCGCGATGCGTCTCGCTGCCGGGCGCACGCAGGCGGAACTTGGCGAGATCGCTGGGATCGCGCAGAGCGCTGTGTCGAGCTACGAGGATCCCGAACACATGGGGAAGAAGGTCACGACGCTCGCTCGGCTTGCGGCCGGCCTCGGCTGGCGCTTCGTTCCCACGTTCGTGCCGCTCGGTGTGGACGCTCGGTCGCCGAGCGCGGCGACGACGGCAATCTACTCCGTGATGCGGAGTGTTCCGGATGGAGAACGCGCGCTGCATGAGGGCGCGGGACAGCGGGGTGGCGGGTACGAGCGACCTGCGTGCGATGCGACGCGCGACGTCCGTGAGTACGGCGATCTGGCGCGTCATTTCGATGGGACGCGCGGCGACAACCGCGAAGGGGTGCGATCATGAGTCCGCGGAGTTCCGGCGATCAGCGTTCGAGTTCCCGGCGGGCCGACGATGACGGCGCGCACGTGCGGGCGTACTCGGTCGGCGCGCGCGCCAGTGCCGAGACGCCGGTCTATTACGCAAACTGGCTCTCGGTGGGGTCAACGGGATTCGACGTGACGCTGCTGCTCGCGCACGTGTCCACGTTCGTGGGGGTGGGCGGGTTGGCGATTGACGATGACGGACGCGCTGCCTCGTGCGATGCCTCCGCGGCGGTGGTGCTCTCGCGCGCGTATGCGCCGACATTCGCGATGGCGCTGCTCCGGCATCTCGACCGGGAGGCGTTGCTTCCGGAGGGTGTGGAGTTGACGGAATCGCGCGCGGGCGCTGCGCCCGCGTAGATTCGGGAGGGTGGGGCGCTGCGATAGGGTCGGAGCCCTCGCAGGGATGGTACCCGGCGCGGGGCGGTGCTGGCGGGCTTGGGGTTCGCGCAGGAATAAGTTCGTGGGACCGAGGACGAGCGAGGCGGCGTGAGGCAAGGCGCATCGACGACGCGACTCGCGGTCATGATTGAATTGGACGGGGAGCCGAGTCGGGGAGGAGAGGCAACGCAGCGTTACGCCGCCGCAGCCGACCGAATCCCCGAAGCAATTCCTGCGCGGACCCTTGGATCGTACCCGGGCATCGGCGGGCAATCTGGCCTCGGCAAGAGGCGTCGTTGCTCCGCCGCTGACCGGGGACGGCGGGGCGTCTTCTCGAGTGCGTTTCGCTGCGTGCTACTGCTGGTGCGTGTTGCACAGCGCGTTCCCGCGTTACACTGTGTGGGTTGCGTCGGCTGATTCACCGGGAGGTGCGGCTTGCTGGAGATCGTTCCCTTCGACTCGGAGCAGGTGATCGGTCTGCGGATGGCGGGCAAGCTCACCGAGGATGACATTCAACGGGTTGTCGATGTCGCCGAGATGAAGCTGGCGGCGATGGGCGAGGGCGCGAAGTTGCGTGTCTACGTCGAGGTCGAGTCGTTCGGTGGGCTCTCGTTCGAGGCGCTCATCAAGGACTTGAAATTCGGGTTCGCGCATCTGCGTGACTTCGAGAAGAAGGCGATCGTCTCCGATGCTGCCTGGATGGGGCGTGTCGCGGCGTTCGCCGATCCGCTCTTCCCGAGTATCCACGTCCGGCACTTCAGTTCGGAGGAACGCCAAGCCGCCCGTGACTGGGTGACTGCCTGAGCGCCTGAGCGCGGCGCGCGCATCGGCGTCGTGTGCTTCGTCACTCGCTGAACGCAAGGCGATATCATGGCTCTCTCGCCATCTCGACGCTCGTAGCGCGCAACCTCGCGCGGGAGGTAAAGACGCCATGAAGACCATTCTGGCTCCCGTGGATTTCTCTGCGGCGACGCCCGCTGTCGTCGCTGCCGCGCGTGAGACAGCCCGGGCGTTCGGCGCGCGGCTCTACCTCCTCCATGTGGCCGCACCGGAGCCGGATTTCGTCGGCTACAGCGCGGGGCCGCAGGAGGTCCGCGATGCGATCGCCGGCGCGCTGCACGAGGAGCGCGACGAACTCACGGCCCTGGCCGAGGAGGCGCGTGCTGCGGGCGCGGATGTGGCGCAGTTGATGGTGCAGGGGCCGACCATCGAGGCTGTTGTCCAGAAGGCGGACGACCTCGACGCCGACTTGATCGTGATGGGGAGCCATGGTCGCGGCGCCGTTCTGCGGTTGCTTCTCGGAAGCGTCAGCGAGGGCGTGTTGCGCCGGGCCGGTCGTCCTGTTCTGATCGTCCCCGCCGCGCGCGACTGAGCGGGCCTGCTCGCGTCGATACGCAGCTTTCCGATCGGCACGTCGGGCGTTGGAATGACCATCCGGTGCGATACTGTCGCGACCGTTCGTGTCCGGATCGTCTTGGCAAGCACTGCCGTGGGAGAACATCGTTGAGCAAGAAGACCAAACTGAAGAAGGACCGCGAGCGGCGCCTGCGCGCGCAGCGCGAGATGAGCGCGAGCCGACTGGAACGCCGCAAGCCCTCGACGCCGCGTGCTCCGCACCACGCCGGCGTCCGACCCGGCGTTCCGGCGCGACAAGCCGGTCCGGACGCGCCCGGCGGGCAGTCGCGCTTCCTGAACGAACGCGCTCAGCGTTGGATCCTCTGGGCGAATGGCACACGCGGCGAGCCGTCGGGCGATGACGTTCGCGACCTGGTCAACTCGGGCGCTCTCGCCGAATACAAGAACGACTCACGCGAGGCGGGGCAGGAGATGGCCTACGAGGCGCTCGAGACCGCGGATCGCGAGCGGTCGCAGCATCTGGCGCTCCAGGCGCTGCACTTCGACGACGCGTGCGCGGACGCGCGTCGTGTGCTCGCGGATATCGAGGCGACGTCGCATATCGACCGCGTCGGGCGGCTCAAGAAGGCGTTGCTCGACGAGGAAACGAGGATCGCAGACGTGCTCGAGGAGTTCGATGGGCGGCTCTCCGAGGCGGTCGAGGCCATGCCGTACCTGCGTGCGCGCTTCGATCTCGCCTGTGCGCTCTGGTCGGCGGATCGACGGCCCCGCGGCCGGACGCACTTCGAGAAGATGTTCGCGCAGGACGCCGAGGACGCCGTCGGGGCGCGCTACCCACTCATCATGGCGCGGCTCCACGATGGAGACCATGCGGGCGCCCGCGAACTGCTCGACGATCCGAAGACCGAGCGGGCCGAGTTGCTGGTTCGTTGGGCGCGTGTGCTCGAGAAGGTGCTCGCGGGCGAGCTAGAAGAAGCCGAGGCGCTCTATCTGGAACTGCGGGAGGGCCGCGAGGGCGAAGCGAACTCGCTCGCCACACCGCCGCCCGCGGACTTTGCGTATCCCGGGTTCTTCCGCGACGAACTCATGGAGTACGCGGCGCTCTGCTTGCGCATGCTGCACTGGGCGTGGCACGCACATCCGGAGTCATCTGCGTGGCTGAAGGAGCGGGCTGACTCGGAGACCAGCGCCGAGCCCGGGGCCGATGTCGCGGTAGCGGCCGAGTCCGGCGACGCGCCCGACGACGCATCGGAGTGACGCATCGGAGTGACGCTGCCGCCCCAACGGGCGGCTTCGAGGGACAGCGCACGCTGGACGACGCCGATGGGACTACAACCACAGACGGGCGTGCTCGCCATGAGCACGCCCGTCGTCGTTCAGGCAATTCTGCGGAGCCAGATCGTGCCCCCAGAGGACGGGTCTACGCTTTGGCTGTACCCGCGGCGTCCGCAGCTTCTTCTTCTTCGGGCGGATCTTCCATCGTCACGCGCATCTTCATGACCATGAAGCCCTCGCCGAGTTTGTCGGCGTGGCGTTCGGCGTGGGATTTGTCCGGGTAGGCGTACATCGCGGTCGGGGTCAGGCCGGGCTTGCCGACCGCCCAGACGAGCTTCATCCGGATCGGGGCCTTCGCCCGAGACGTGCGCTTGCGGACCGTCTTCTTGGCGGCTTTCTTGACGGCCTTCTTCGCCGTCTTCTTGGCCACCTTCTTGGTGGTCTTCTTCGCAGCCTTCGTGGCGGTCTTCTTGACCGCTGTCTTCTTCACTGCCTTCTTCGTCGTCTTGGTCGCAGCCTTCTTGGCGGCCTTCTTGGTGCTCGTGGCAGCCTCCTTTACTGCGACCGCGAGCGCCGTCCGCTGTGGGGCGGACGTCTGTTCGCGGGATCGCGTTCCCTCTGGTGGAGGGCGTAGGGTACAGCAGGGGCGACGCGAGACCCCATCCTGAATGGCCCCGCTTGGTGGGGCTGAAGGGCCGTTCTCAGGCTCCCAAGAGAGTGGTGGGGGGAGTGCGAGGGGGGGGGGGCGGGCGGCGGCGCGGGACGATCCGGCGCTGCACGTTGTCTCAGAGCACGTCAGGCTCGCTGAACTGGAAACCCACCTCGGGAACTTCCTCGCGCACGGCAGTCTCGGCGTCGTTCATCCTCTGGACAAGCTCGCGGGCGGAGATCTCGCAGTCCTCTGGCCGGAACTTGCACGCCACCATCATCTGGGACGGGCCCGACCAGACGACGATGAGCCGCAGGACGTGGAAGCCACGCGTCTCCCAGATCCCGCGGATCGTGTCGTGGGTCTCCGGAGTGGCCGCCGACCCGGCGATCAGGCGCCGCACTTGTAGGCCTACGAACACGGCGACGCAGAGGAGCAGTACGCCGATGACGCATGTCCCGGCGGCATCCCACATCGGATCGCCGGTGATGACCGTCAGCCCGACGGCGGCCAACGCCAGCAGGAGTCCGATCAGCGCGGCGAGATCCTCGAAGACCACGACGAGCAGATTGACGTTGCCGGTGTGCTGCGCCCAGCGCAGGAGCGAGGTTCCGCGACGGATCTGGCTGCATACCTTCCATGCCGCGAGGAAGCTGGCGCCTTCGAGCCCGACACCGAGGATGAGCACCCCGACGGCCCACGGCCACGACTCGAGCGGTTGCGGGGACTGGAGTTTGTGGATGCCCTCGTAGAGCGAGAAGAGGCCGCCGAGCGAGAAGAGCACAACGGCGACGAGCATGGCCCAGAAGTACGCCTCGCGACCGTAGCCGAGCGGGTGGTTCTTGTCGGGGCTGCGGCGGGCGCGCGCCGAACCGACCAAGAGGAGCGCCTGGTTGCCGGAGTCCGCGAAGCTGTGGATGGCCTCGGCCAGCATGGCGGCAGATCCCGTCATCACGTGCGCGAAGAGTTTCGCCACTGCGATCCCCAGGTTGGCGAGGAGCGCGAAGACGACGATCTTCGTGGATCCACCTGCTGCCATGCGTTGCCCTCCGGGTTGCGGCGCCGGTTGTCTCAGGTCCGCGCGTCTCTGCGAAGAACCGGCTGAAGCGGAGGCTGGTTGAGCGCGTGGCGTTCACGGGGCCGGAGGCTATCGCGCGCACGGGTGCGTTGCCGATGGGGGAGGAGATGAGGAATGCGCCCCGCACCGTCTACGACCGGGAGTTCGTCGCCGCCCGTAGGGCCGAGCGCGAGTCGACGGCGCAATTTCGGGACCTGCCTGCGGAGATTCAGGACGAGTACAGCGAGCGCTGGCAGCTCGAGGTCGATCGCCAAGTCGCTCGCGAGCACCTGAAGCAGGAACTGCGCGTGCAGACGATCATCTCGGGCGCTGTCCTCTTCGTCGGTGTCACGGTTGTCTGGGATGCCCCCACGCTCGGAAGCGTCGTGGCCGCTGCTGTGATCGGCGCCGCGACCGGCTGGAGCTGGCATCTGCTCGATGCAGGCCGCTTCCTATGCCTCGGAACGGCCATCCCGGGGTATCTGCTGCTGCGGTTGATGGGGCCGGGACAGGGGCCGTACACGATGTTCTTCGGGTGTGTAGCGATGGCTGCGTTCGCGACGTGCGCCGGTGTCTTGCGCGAGATTCGTACCGGCAACGTGCCGCCCACTTTGCTGAAGCGCATTCGTGAGCGACGATTGGCGGGTGAGCACGCCGCATCCTCCGCAGAGTCCGGGTCCGGATCAGAAATCGGGCCCCACGGTGCATCCCGCCTCACGCTCTGACGCGCAGTTGATGCGCGAGTGCCGGATGGAGCGGACGCGGGGTTCCGGGCCCGGTGGGCAGCGTCGCAACAAGGTCGAGACGGCCGTGGTGTTGCACCACACACCGACGGGTGTGGTCGCGCGCGCGTCCGACGATCGCAGCCCCGAACGCAATCGGCTGGCCGCGCTGCGTCGACTCCGACTCGCGCTCGCGGTCGCTATTCGCACATCGCGCACGGCGCCGAGCGCACTGTGGACGACGCGCTGCCGCGGCGGGCGGATCGCCGTCAATCCGCAGCACGCCGACGTGCCGCCGCTCTTGGCCGAGGCGCTCGACGTCCTGGCGGCCTGCGATTGGGACGGCCGCGGCGCGGCGACGCAGCTCGGCACGACGCAGAGCCAACTCGTCCGCCTGCTGGCAATCCACGCCCCGGCCCTCGAAAGCTGGAACGCAGAACGCACCCGCCGCGGCCTAAGCAGACTGAGAAAGTAGCGTCGCATAAGCACACAGACCGGGTCGGCCTTTGGGCCTTATGGCCTCAACGGGAGGCCTCAAGAGGGCCCGAATTCGCTCTGGTCGTCATCGAGACGCACGTTGTCATTGAGCGGCAGAGGGGAGGGTGCCCGGTGATCGCGGTCAGGGCCGACTCGGCGACGGCGACGCCCTCGCTCCGCTGCACACCGGGCACCCAGCTGCTACGCGAACGCCACCCAACGTCGCAATAACCCCGACATACCGGGTCTGTTTTCGCGCCTTTTGGCCTCAACGGGCAGCGTCCGCCTCCGGATGGCGCTCGCGGCGCGTCGTGTGGGTGGTGCCCGGTGAGCGCGGTCGGGGCTGACCGACTACCGGATCTCGGGGAACTCGACGCGCCACATGCGCGGCGGCGCGGCGTGCTCGATTTCGTTGTCCGGGCTGCCGTCCACAGTGACAAAGATGATCCGTCCGCTGTAGCGCGCGAGTTGTGGGTGTTCGCGTGCGCCGTGGCCGAGCCGCACCCGCCCGCCGGCATGGAGCCCGCGCGCCTCGAAGAGGGCGGTCTCGGCTCCCCACGGTCCGCTCGGATGACGCGCAGTCCGGGCCATGACACGCAGCCGCGGCGGGCGCAGCTTGCCATCGCCCGGCACGACCCACGCATAGACGGCGAGAAACGCCCCGAGGTAGTCGTTCCACGAGACGCTCATCCCGCCCGGTCCGGCGCGGAAGAGCGGGGCCGCGTCTTTGACCGACTCGCTCCACTCGTTGTCGGACACCAGAAAACGATACTCCGCGCGCTCGGCCCCGCGCCCGTGGGGCACCCGCGCCAGGTAGACGCGATCCGTCCCCGCATCGCCGCGCACGCCGAAGATGTAGTCCATCCCGGTCGTGACGCCGTGATCGGCCTGGACGACCGCCAGCCCGAACGCGGGATCACCGCGACCGAAGAAGCGCCAGTCGCCGGCGCCGTTCGCCGCGCTGATCCCGCCACGGGCGAGTGTCGCCACCCCTGCGCCGAGATAGTCGAGACCCGGCTCGCCCTCTGCGCCCGGGCGCACCGCGATGTAGTGCAGGATCGCTGTGCCATCTCCCGCGTCGATCCCGTCGGTCCACCGCGCGTAGGCGCCAGCGGGCAGCGGCACCTCGGCTGGGATCACGTCGGCGTTGTCGGTTGCCGGCCAATCCACGCGCGCCGTGCTGACGAGCGCGGGGCCGACGATCTGCCGTTTGCGGCGGAGGCCTCGGTGGAGTCCACCCATCAACCACAGGGAGCGGTCGACCATCGTCACCGAGGCGCCGCCTACGCCTGCCGAGATGCTGGGGTTGGCGTCCTCAAAGAGCCGCCCCGCGCGGCGCTCGGTCTTCACCTCGGGCACGAACGGCTCGCCGAGCGCCGGGTCGTTCCACGGGTCGGAGGAACACGCTGCGAGCGCCGCTGCGGCGAGCAGCCACGCGAGTGCGATCGGGGTGCGAGAGGATGAAGAGCGTTGCATGGCGTGGGTCGGGGCGTGCGGCCGTGGCGGCGCTGCGCACCGATCACACCTGCTCATGATGCAGGCAGACGCGCGTCTGCGCGAAAGGAGACGCGTGCGATTGGTGCCGCGTCAGATGAGCGGACGCATCATCCGGCACCGCCGACGCCGCATCCACGCACCGACTCCGACCAATCCGGCGAGCGAGAGACCGAAGGGTGTCGGGCTCCCCGGCCCGTTGAGCGGAGTCGGCAGAGATGGCGTCCCGGTGGGGGCGTCGGCTGTCCGATCCGCCGTCCTCTGGCCCGCCCTCAAGCCCACTGCGGGTGAAGGGGGCATCTGCCGGACCGCTTCCGTCGTGCCCACGGAAGACCGGTCAACATGAGCCCGGTCAAGACGACTCTCCGACAGCGGCCGGGCGCGCTCCCAATGCGTCAGCCCTGCGCTCAGGAGCACTCCGGCGCGCGAGCTGACGTCCACGCTGACGTCCAACTCGGGTGCCGCCCGTGCCATCGGTACCGCCAAGGCACCCAGCAATGCACACGAGACGCCGACGGTCAGGACCCTGATCTTCAGCATCGTTCGCATCGTGTCTCGCGCCTCCCTTCCAGGCTGTGATCTCCACTGCCTGTCGAGGGGGATCGCGAAGACCATGCCGCTCGCGGCTGGCGCCGTCCTGGAGACACCATCGGGCCCGCAGTAGCCTCGGACACAAAGCGCGCGCGGCCCGAGCCATCGCCTGCCGCCGCGCCGCGCACCGACCCCACCCCCCAGGCCGATGACGAGAAGGATGGACATGGACGACCCGCTGCTGCGTTACCGCGACCGCTTCCCGATCCTTGCGCGGACCAACTATCAGATCTCCAACTCGCTCGGTGCGATGCCCGGTGCCACGCGTGACCGGCTCGTCGAATACGCCGACACTTGGGCTGCGCGCGGCGTCCGCGCCTGGGGCGAGGGCTGGTGGGAGATGGCGATCGCGACCGGTGACCGCATCGCCCCGATCCTGGGCGTCGGCGCGGGCGAGACGTGCTTCCACCAGAACGTGACGCTCGCCTCGGCGGTCTTCCTCTCCTCGCTCGACTTCCGCGGCGAACGCAACAAGATCGTGATCGTCGATCTCGAGTTCCCGTCGCTGCAGTACCTCTACCACCGCCACCCCGACGCCGAAATCGTCACGATCAAGACGAAGGACGGCATGACGATTGACGAGGACGAGTTGCTCGCCGCGATCGACGAGCGCACGGCTCTGGTCGCCGTCTCGCATGTGCTCTTCCGCTCCGCCTACGTGCTCGACGCGCAGGCCCTCGCCGCGAAGTGCCGCGAGCAAGGTGCGAAGCTGCTCCTCGATGTCTTCCAGGCCGCCGGCACCGTCCCGCTGCAACTGAAGGAATGGGGCGTGCACGCCGCCGTCGGAGGTTGCCTGAAGTGGCTCCTCGGCGGCCCCGGCAACTGCTACCTCTGGGTCAACCCCGAGATCGTCGACACGCTCGAGCCGCGGCTCACCGGATGGCAGGCGCACTCGCGACCGTTCGCATTCGAGCCAGGGCCGATCGAGTTCCGCGAGGGCATCGGTCGCTTCCTGACCGGCACGCCGAATATCCCGGCGCTCTACGCCGCCCGCGAGGGCCTCGACATCATCGCCGAGGCGGGGCAACTCCCCATCCGCGAGAAGTCGATGCGTCAGACCGCGCATCTCGTGGCGCTCGCCGACGCCCGCGGCTGGAACGTCACCGCGCCGCGGGACCCGGGCAAGCGCGGCGGCACCGTCGCCATCAACGTCCCGCACGCCGTCGAGGTCGCCACGGAACTCAACGCGCGCGACATCTGCTGCGACTTCCGCCCCGGCGCGGGCGTCCGCCTCTCCCCGCATCTCTACACCGAGGACGCGGAGCTCGACGCCGCCATCGACGCCATCGCCGAGATCCTCGAGACCGGCGCCTGGGAGCAGCACGCGGGCCAGAAGCGGACCGTCACGTGAGCTTGATCGACATCTCGCAGAAGGTGACGCCAGCGTCGTCCGTCTTCCCGGGCGACACCCGCTTCACGCTGCGCCGCGTCGCGAGTCTTGCAGACGGAGCGCCGTGCGACGTCGGCACCATCGAGACCACGCTGCACATCGGCACCCACGCCGACGCGCCGAGTCATTTCGTACCGGGCGCCGACGGCATCGGCGAGGTCCCCCTCGAACGCTACTTCGGCCCGGTTCGCGTCGTCGAACGCATCGGCGACGGGGCGCTGACCGCCGACGAGGTCCGCGCGTGGAATCCCATCCGTGGCATGCGCTACCTCGTCCGCACCCGCACCGCGATCGACCCCACCGAATGGCCGCCCGCGTTCGCGCATCTCGCCCCCGATGCCGCCACGGTCCTCGCGCAAGCGGGCGTCGTTCTCTTCGGCATCGACACCCCGAGCGTGGACCACCAGGAGAGCCAGACCCTCGACGCCCACAAGGCGCTGCTGGCCGGCAACGTCGCCATCCTCGAGAACCTCGACCTCACCGGCGTCCGCCCGATGCCCTACGAGTTGATCGCCTTCCCGCTACGCATCCCCGGCGCCGACGCCAGCCCTGTAAGGGCCGTCCTGCGCACGCTGATGTAGGCACGCTGACGGAGGCGCGGATCACCCCCGCAGCTTGAAGCGCTGGATCTTCCCCGTCGCCGTCTTCGGAAGTTCCGTCACGAACTCGATCCACCGCGGGCGCTTGTACGCCGACAGCTTCTCGACGCAATGCGAGACGAGATCGACCTGCATCTGCTCGTCGCCGTCGTACCCCGGGTTCAGCAGCACGAACGCCTTCGGCTTCACGAGATCCGACTTGTCGCGCTTCGCCACCACCGCGCATTCCTGCACCGCCGGATGCGAGATCAACGCGCTCTCGACCTCGACCGGACTCGTCCAGATCCCGCCGACTTTCAGCATGTCGTCGCTGCGCCCGGCGTGCCAGTAGTAGCCGTCTTCGTCGACGCGGTACTTGTCCCCGGTGAAGAGCCACTCGCCCAGGAACGTCTCGCGACTGCGCGCGCACTGATGCAGATAGGAGAGCGCCGTCGCCTCGCCCTTCACGATCAGGTTGCCGACCTCGCCCTGCGGCAGATCGTTCATCTCCTCGTCAACGATCCGCACCTCGAAGCCCGGCACCGGCTTCCCGCTCGACCCCGGCCGCACGTCATCCGGCCAGTTGCTGATGAAGATGTGGAACGCCTCCGTCGACCCGATCCCGTCGATGATCGTGAGCCCCGTCAGCTCCTTCCACTGCTGCCAGATCGGCGCCGGTAGCGCTTCGCCCGCCGACACGCAGAGCCGCAACGACGAGAGGTCATACGTCGCCTTGAGATCCACCATCGCCATCGTCGCGGCATAGCCGGTCGGCGCGTTGTAGAGGATCGTCGGCTTGAAGCGATCGACCAGCTCCAGCACGTTCGACGGCACGCGCGGCGTCCCATCCAGCAGCACAACACTCGCCCCCACGTACCACGGGAAGATGAGGTTGCCGCCCAGCCCGAACGTGAAGAAGAGCTTCGCCCCCGCGAACGTCCGATCGGCCTCCGTCAGCGCCATGACGTCGACGCCCCAGTTGTGCGCGGTGATGGGGTAGTCCTTGTGCGCGTGGAGGATGCCCTTCGGCTCGCCCGTCGTCCCAGACGAGTAGTTGAGCGAGCAGAAGTCATCCCGATGACTCGGCGCCGCCACGCACTCCTCCGACTGTCCCTCGATGAACGCGGCGTACGTCGTATCGCCCGCGCGCTCCGCCGCCCCGATCACGATCACCACTTCCAGGAACTCCAACCCGTCCCGGATCTCCTCGATCCCCGCGAGCAGCTTCTCGTGCACGATCAACACGCGCGGCCGCGCATCGCGCAGGATGTACTCGTACTCGTACGGCTTCAGCATCGCGTTCATGCCGATCGCGATCCCGCCGATCTTCACAATCCCGAAGAACGACGTCACCCACTCCGGCAGATCCAGCGACAAGAGCCCGACGTACTCACCCTCGCGCACCCCCGCCGCCCGCAGCGCATTGCCGACCTGATTGACCTCGGCCGACACCTGCGCAAACGTCAGCGTGCGTTGCTTGCTGAAGAGCGCATCCTTCGCCCCGCGCTCGGCGAGATTGCGTTCCAGGATGTCCACGCAGTTGTAGTGCAGAGGCAGTTCATCGGCCCGGAGCGGCATGGGGGAGTCTCCTGCAAAGCGCGGATGTCGGTGTGCGCGGAAGTAGCGGAAGTAGCGGAAGTAAGCGGCGCGGTTTCCAGTCCCGAAGAGTCACGTCGGGCGCGATCGGCCACGGACTCTACCCGACCACCGCGACCCGAGTCACCAGGCCGCTGCCGACGCCGGGAGTCCCGAGTCGCAGCGCGCCGACCCATGCTGCGCTACCCGGCCCCGTAA
Source organism: Planctomycetota bacterium (assembly GCA_024280885.1). Classification (GTDB taxonomy): domain Bacteria; phylum Planctomycetota; class JAJSAM01; order JAJSAM01; family JAJVHW01; genus JAJRPF01. Next base: position 29,984 of record JAJRPF010000067.1, read on the forward strand.
CGACGGATGGCGCGCCGACCACAGAGGGCCAGCGCGCCACTTCCTTCCCATCCCACGGCGCAAGCCGCCAGGACGAAGAACCCTACGCCGCGCCCCGCGCCGTCTCAAGACCGTTCACAGAAATCTCCCGACCGAGCGCGCCCGCCGGAATCCGCACAACACAAAAGTCGAGCCCACCCGACATCCCAGACGTTGACCCAACGCCCCCGGGACGGCACGATCTGCGCTCACGCGTGCAAACCCGCCCCGCAAGAGGCGCAGACCGCGCGTGCCACCACGGCGGGAGCAGATGGGTTCCTGGTGGGCCCCCCGGTCTTCAAAACCGGTGAGCCGGGCGATCCCCGGTTGGTTGGTTCGATTCCGATGTGCTCCCGCCAAACGCGCTTAGTCTCGCTGGGGTAAAGGCTTACGTCGAAGGTCGGGCGCGCGATCCGCCGCGATCCGCCGCGCCTGCCGAGACGCGGGAATCCCACAGCGTCCCAGAGCGTCCCCCAGAGTCCACCGAGCTCCCACTAGTTTTCCCACTAGTCACGGGGCACGGGATCCCGCGAAGTGGGCGCATGACAACGACGGAGCTCAGAAGTCCCCGCGCGAACACGACCGCGCCGGCAGCCGCCTGGCGCGACTCGGGATCAGCGCTAGCGCGCCACCGGCGTCATCGGCTCCGACGTCGCCACGTTGTCCGCGAAGTTCACGTCGGGAAGCTCGCCGGCGACTTCGATCGACAGGCGGGCGCCGGCGAGGTTGGTCGTCGGGCCGCCGCCCTCCCACCTGAACCGCCGGACGACCGACGCCCCGCGCCGGACGCGGAATGGCCGCCACTGCCCGGAGTCCCGTCGGGGGGGGATCTCGAGCGGAGGGACGTCTGAGAAGAACTCGAGCGTCACGCCGCTGCGCACCATCCTTACCGCGCGGCGCGACGCATTTCGGATGCGCACCCTCGCCGTCACGCGATAGCGCCCGCCGCCGAGATCGACCGCGCGCGGGAAGCCGATCCACTGGACGCTGAGGTCCGGCAGCGGGAGCGCCTTGCGCGCCGTGAGATCGACCCGCCCCACGAACCCGCCGCCGAGCGCGTAGGCCGTCGTCCCGTCGGACGTGATCGCGAGGCCGGCGACCCCGATCCCGCGCCCGCATCCTCTGGGGGAGCGGCACGTCGCCGTGATGATCGCACCGGGGTCGTCCGGGTCGATCGCCTGGATCCGGATGCCGGGGACGAGGCGGACCCCGAGGATCGCATGGGCCTCGCTGTAGTATCCTGCGCGGCGGGACGTGGCGGGCGTCGCGATCGCCCAGCGGTCGGCGCCCGTAGCGACGGCGAGGAGCCCCGCGATCCAACGGGAGGGGTAGATCGCGTAACGACTCGCGCCATAGATACGTTCCGCGTAGTTCAACACGCCGCCCTCGAAGCCGGCGGCTTCGTATCGACGGGCGTAACCGTCGCCGGAGAACGCCGGATCGGGAGCGCCGTCGCGGAGGCGCCGCCGGAGCCCAAACTCGTTGAGCGCGACGATCCGGCCTGTGCCGTCGAGAGCGACCTGCGTGGCCGGGAATGTCGTTTCGCTCTCCCAGCGGGCTCCGGCGGAAACACGAAAGTCCGTGTCGACCGCGCCCGTGGCGTCGAAGCGTGTGACATCGAAGTAGCCGTCCCGCTCTCCCTGCACGGCGACGACGGCGCGCCCCTCGAAATCGACGGCGAAGTCCGCCACGGAAACGGACTCGGGAGCGTACCACGGCCCGACCTGCGCGAACCCGCCGCCGTACTCGGTGTCGATCGTCCCGTCGGCCGAGATCCGGACGAGGCCGTAGATCGTATCGAACCTGCCCGTGGGACCCGGCGTCGCACTCGGCTTCGCGGCGAGGGCGAGCATCGCGCCGTCGCCGCCTGCCGCGTGGACCGGGCCGAAGAGTTGCGGCCCGTTCGCTGGGTCCGGGTCGAGGACGCCGCCCGCGGCGAACGCGGGGTCGAGAGCCCCGTCGGCGAGCAGGCGTACGGCTCTGGACCGCCAATCCGGATCATACGAATCTTGGTACGCGGCGATGACGACGATCCGCCCCGCGCCGTCGACCTCGAGACTGAGTCGCGGCTGGCGCCACCACCCATATTCGATGGTGGGAAGCTCCGCGACCCCGGCGCTCCCGAACGTCGGATCGAGCTGGCCGTCGCCGTCGAGCCGCACAACGCGCGGCGTGTCGAAGGTCGTTCCTCCGACGAGGACCCGCCCCATGTCGTCCAGGCCGATGGCACTGTATGAGTCGAACCCGGCGGTGCGCAGCGACCGGGCCGACCTCCGTGCGTACGCGTCGTCCGCCGAGAGCCGGGCGAGCGACGGGTTCGGCTCGAACTCATCCTGTGCAAGACTTGGGGCCGACGCCACGAGGACGATCACGCAGGCGAGAGAAAGGCGGTGGGCTGATCGTCGTTGAATAGGACTGTCCTCGCTCGCTCGAGACGCGCGAGCAAGGTGGAGGATAGCGCTCCCGGGCGTGCCGTCCACGCGGCACGTACGGATTCCGGTGAACTTGGTCACTCGGTGAGATCCGGCATCGGCGGGGGCGTCGTAGGGACCGTCTGGGTGACCGACGTCCGGAGCCAGGCTCGCTTCTTCGGCGAGCCGACACGTCGCTCAGTGGCGTCCCGTGAGGGTCGACGCCGTCGGCGGATCGCTGAGATCCCGGGGCTCCCGGACGTCAACTACGGCTCGCACGATGCACCTAACGTACTGCCGCTCAGCAGCGAGCGTGGTCGTCGAGTCGCTCCAGGCGGCCACAAGGGCTGAGAGACGCGGGTCTGCGGGGGGTACAGGAGCGGGATCACCGACGCTGCCGAGATCTCGGGGCCCGCGCCGTCGCCGCGGGCGAGATTCGGCGGTTGGCCACGATCGCTGCGGTGGACGCGTCCGGTCGTCCCGGCAGAACCTCAGCGCAGCCCCGGCGCGCGCGGACGCTCGGTCCTGTTACGATCGAAGTGGCCGGGGGCCGAAGTGAGGAGACGGACGATGCGTCGCGTGGTATTCGTCGGAGCACTGGCCGTCGTGGCCGCGCTCGCGCTGTGGTTCATGAACGGCTCACTTGAGCCGCGTTCGAACGGTCCAACCGCGCCTTCCGGCGATGAGGCTTCTGCTACCGCGCCTCGGGAGCGCGGTGTCCGAGAGCGAAGCGTGGCGTCAGCGGAGGCGCCGCCGCCGAGCACGGTCCCCGAGGGCGCATGTATCATCGTCACCGTAGTCGACGTCGATGACGATCCGGTGGCCGGCGCGACGGTCCGTGTCGCACGCGCGGACCGCGATGGGGACTATCAGATGAGTTCAAGCGGGTTCTACCCGTCGCGAACCACGCTTGACACGTTCGCCGAGATCACGTCTGGCCCGGACGGCCGCGCCGGGTTGGCAGACGTCACCACGGGGCGCTGGCTGCTCGTCGCCGACGCGCCAGGCCACGCACGGACGGAGGCCGAGGTGATCTGGGTGGAGGGCGATGCTCCCGCCGAGACCGTTCTGCGCATGCAGCCAGGCGGATCGCTGACCGTCACTGTCCGTGATGGAAACGGCGTTCCGCGCATCGGAGTGGAAGTCTTCGTTGCCGTACCCAGTTCGCGATTTGGGCCGGCCGGGCCAGCGCGCACTTGGCGCGCGATTTCCGGCGTCTCGGGAACCGCACAGGTGGTCGGCCTGTCGCCGGGCGTGTTCGAGATCCGCGCTTGGACGGAGGCATCTGGTTTCACCCGTTCTCGCTATGTCCGCCTCCCCGCCGTGAAGCGCGTCGATGTCGTCCTGCCAGATGGTGGGACGTTTCGGGGGCGCATCGTGGACGCGACGGGAAGCGGAGTCGCAGAGGCGCAGGTCATACTCTGGTCTGGGGCCTGGATGTCGTTCGCGAGTCGTGTGGCGACTGCGACCACCGGCTCCGACGGCACGTACGCAGCGAGGACATACACGGAGCACGCGTCGGTGAAGCGCCTCGACGTGCGCGCGAGCGGTTTCGCGACGCGGCGCATGGAAATCCCGCACGCGTCGGTTGAGGAAGGCCGCACTGCCACGCTCGAGGACGTCGTCCTGACCCCCGGCGCACGGGTCGAGGGTGTGGTCACCGGACCCGACGGCCCGGTCTCCGGTGCACGCATCGAGGTCCTCGTCCCCGGCCCTGGGCCATTCGGGGAACGGGAGACGGAGTCGACGACTGCGGACGCGGCCGGACACTACACCCTGGAGGGCTTGCCCGCCGGCAGCGTCCTGCTGCGCGCGTTCGCGGCGGGGCTCGTGCAGGAAGGGGCCGATCGCTATGGCGAGATCGGAGGGTTCGGGAACGTGCGGGGCGAACTCGACGAGCTCCCGCAGAGCGCGGTCGTGGAGCTCGCGAAGGGCGATCGCATGATGCGAGATCTGCGGATGGAACGCCGCGCGGACTCGACGAAGATCCGCCCCGTCTTCGCGGGTGTCGTGCGGCACGAGGACGGGACACCAGTGCCGCATGCGGATGTCCGCGTCGCGGGGTACGCCAACCACTGCTTCATCCGGGACGCCGGCCACACGGTGTCCGCGGCGGACGGCTCGTTTCGCGTCGTCGGTGAGGCCGCGGCCGGCGACTTCCAGGTCTACGGCGCGACGTACGCATTCGGCAGCGACGAGTCGCTTCGGCTTGAGGCGCACGACGAGGGGCCGTTTGAGGGCCTGGAGATCGTCCTGAGCAGGACGCCGTGGGTCGAAGGGCGCGTGCGTTCGGCGCTGGGGCTGCCGGTCGCCGGAGCCCGGGTCCGCATCGGAACGCACCACTACTCGAAGGGCGGCGAGTCGTGCGTGTGGGACGAGACGCGGCCCGGCACTGTGGCCGCCGACGGGACGTTTCGGATTCCGGTTGGGTCGCAGCAGTCCGGGGGCTCCAGCTGGGACTCCCAGGGCAACGACATCGTCGTGTGCATCGAGGCGACCGGGCACGCGCCCGCGATCTCGACGTCGTTCACGTGGGAGAACGCGAAGGACGGCGTCACCCTGCCCGAGATCGAGCTCTCGGCCGGTGCGGAGATCCGGGGCGTCGTCGTAGACGAGGACGGCACGGCTCTGTCTGGGATCGACGTGCATCTCGGCGCGTCCGGCTCTGTCGGCACTTCGGGCTGGCCGCCGGAGCGTCCGCCGATTCCTCCGGGCGTCGCGTGGACGACGTCCGACGCATCAGGCGGCTTCGTGATCGAGCGGCTCCCGGCCGCGGTGTACGCAATCTCCGCGTCCGCTCCCGAGCGGCTCCCGGTTGCGGAGCAGGTAAGAGCGCCTGCGACGGGCGTGCGCCTGACGCTGTCCGCAGCATTCCGTATCCACGGCACGGCGCTTGCCCCCGACGGTGGTCCGCTTCGCGGCGCCGAGGTCTCCCTGCACCAAGGAGAGCGATGGGCGGGACGCATGACGACCGGAGAGGCCGGGGAGTTCGCATTCGATGCGGTGCGTGCGGGCGAGTACGAGGTGCGCGTTCAGCCCCCGGAGGACGGGCCGAACGCGCTCGTGCTCGTTGTGACCGCACGCACGCGCGAACCCGCACTGTCGCTGCAGACCGTGGCGGGAGAGACGTTGTCCGGGACGTTCCTCGACGGCGGCGGCCGTCCGGTCGCCGATTGCCACGTCGACGTGATGCAGGAGGGCGACCTCGCGACGCCGTGGGGCCTGAGCACCCGAACGGACGAGCAGGGGCGGTTCACGGTGGGGCGCCTGGTGGCGGGTCCCGTTGTGCTGTCGATCTCGCGTGACGGCGAGTCCATCGGGGTCGAGGGTGTCGAGGCGGGGGGGCACGTCGATATCCGCCTGGGCGGAACATCGCGGATCGCCGGGAGCGTGCACCAACCGGACGACCAGAGAAGGACCTGGTGGGGCGCCACGCTGAGGTTGCGCCCCCTCGACGCCAGCGTGGAATCGTCTCTCGTACGCACCGTGCGCGTCGACAACGACGACACCGACTTCGTCTTCCGCGACGTCGCCCCAGGCCGTCACCGGATTGAGGTCGTCGACGTGTCAGGCGAGGAGGGCGCCGCGGCGCCGATCAAGTCCGTGGAGGTGACGGCGGGCGACGAGAACGTCCGCATCGACTTCGTGCGGTGACGAACGCCGTTCCCGAGCACGGGACGCGACGCTCCCGTTTCACTGGCGGGCGAGGAGTTCCGCCGTCCGGACGAGCGCCCCGCGAGCCTGTTCGTCGAGGTGGTTGGGGGGCGGCGGTGGGAGAGGCGTACGGGGCTGCGGCGCTCTCCACACTTCCTGGATCTGCGGTGCTGGCGTGCGAATGAAGCGCGTGGATGTTCCGCCCGGCATGGGCGTCGAACACTGGCGAGGAGCACGTGCCCGTGAACCAGCAGCATCTGCCGAGGAGACCAAGGAGGGCGTGGCGGTGGCCGTGGGTGACCGTGTTCCTGGCGGTGGCGTACGTCGGGGCCTACGGCGCGGTCCGGTCGCGTGGCGATCTTCGCCTCGACTGCCGTGGGCTCTACGTCTACGACTTTGTAGGAACTGTGGACCGGGTGCTCCACCGAGGCACGGGCCGCACATGGCGCACCGGCCTATTCCGCCCCTGCATCGCCATAGAGGTGTGGTGGCGTCACAGACAATTCGAGCGCGCCCTCGAGTCCTTCGAGCGAGAGCGACGATCCTCGCAGACGACCCCACGATCGCGGCGCTAGCTGCTGCTGAGCGCGGCTCCGAGTCGTCACCGAGTTGCATCGCTGGCGGTTGGCGCAGTCGGAGCGCATCAGGTTCTCTGACGACTTCCGCCCCTCACCCCCTCGCCCTCACCTCCGCCGTCCGGACGAGCGCCCCGCGCGCGTGATCGTCCGGGTGTGTCCAGGTGCCGCCGAGGCCGGAGAAGCGCGGGTTGGCGAGACGTCGAAGAGCGTTCACTCACCAGACACCCCCCCGCGTCCACTGAGCTCCCACTAGTCGTGTGGGTGCGAACCGCACGCGACCAGCGCGGTCGCGGGGCTCGCCGCGCAGGACGAGTTCGGGGACACGGGCACGACTGCGACCCGATCTGCTGCGCTGCTACCGTCGTTGCCCATGCAGGGCGCGCGACGGCCTGAACTCTCGGGGTTTGCAGCCCGAGTCAATGGAGATCGAGGGAGTCAACAGGTATCGTTGGTGTGTCATGTTCCGCTTGAACAAGAGACTGTTTCCGGTTGCGCGGTGTGTATCGATCGTGGCTGGGTATCCACTGATGGCATTCGACATCATGCCTGTGTGGCTTGTCCTGTTGGCCGTCATGGGAGCGTTGTTCGGAGTGCAGACCGCAGAGTTCTGGTATCAGGAGCTGCTGTCGGATGGCGCGGAGGAGGACGAAGGGTGATGCCACAGGGCGTTGGTTGGTGGACGGATTTCCTCCTGTCATGTGGGCGGCACCTCCCAGAACACGCGATCCACGGTCGGTGACTAGAAACGCCGGGGACTCGCGGCAGGGATGGACGGCATCTCGGAGCTCGGAGTACGCGACCAGGGTATCGGACGGCGTCTCGGGAGATTGCCCGAGGCGCGGGAGCACATGGAGCGGAGTCTCGCGCTGAGCCGCGAGATCGGGTCCCGGGAGGACGAGGCGTACGCACAGCACAACCTTGGAGAAGTGCTGCGAGAGGAGGGAGCGAGGGCGGGCAGCGAAGAGCGACTGCTCGCGTGCCTCTTGGTCTGCGAGGAGATTGGGCACCGGCAGCTGGCAGTGCAGACGCACCTTCTTCTGGGGTCTCTGCGTGCCGCCGCGGGAGACGAGGAGAGCGGGCGGGAGTCGCTCGCGGCGGCGTGCTCCCTGGCGAAGGACGTCGGCATCCCGGGCGTGGAGACACTGGCACGCTGCGAACTGGCGCTGCTTCCGGGCGGGGACGCCAAGGACGCGCTCGCGGCCTTCACCGAGCACGACGAGCGGCTCGACGCCGAGGAGCGTCGCCAGGCGCGCTTCCTCCTCTGGAGAGCAACGGGCGACCGGGCGCATCTGGAAGAGGCCAAGCGTCTGCTCGATGAGTCCCTCGCAAACGTCCCCGTGGAGTACCACGAGTCGATGCTCACGAACCTGCGCGTCAACCGAGAGATCATGGCCGCGTGGAACGCCGAGACGGGTGCCGCCGAACCTCCGCCCGCCACCCGCGATGATCCCGCCGACGAGCCGCGCGGGACCGAGTCGATCACGAGGGTGGGGTAGCGCCGGGGAACTGCCCTCGTGAAGTGCGAGGCCCCTCAGGACTGGCGCGCGAGCAGCTCCGCCGTCTGCACGAGTGCCCCGCGCGCGTGGTCGTCGAGATGGTCCCAGGCGGCCAGGAGGGCGGTGACGCGCGCGTCGGTGGGGGACGATGGTGTTGCCGTCCGGCCCGGACTCGGCGCAACACGCGGGCTCGTGTGGCGCGGTGTCGCGGCGGTTCGGCCGGAGCCGTCCGTGCCGGTGGCTCTTGCGGCCTCCACCTGGATCTGCGCGCCGACGTCCGGCAGCTTCTCGATGGCTTTCCGATCATCGTCCCGCCCGAGCACCGTGTAGACGTTCGCCGTCAGCACAGGCGTGCTGTGGCGCAGCAGCCGCTGCGCGAGTTGTAGCGCGACGCCGCCGCGCGCGAGGTTCGTCCCGAACGTCACGCGCAGGCTGTGGAAATCGACGACGCGCCCCGCGGCGTCCTCGTACTCGATGTCGGCGACCGCGAGGTCCGCGCGCAAGAGCACCGCGGCGCGGAAGTCCTTCGGCAGCGTGAACACCCGCGCGGTCGGCAGCCGCTCGCGGACGTGCGCGCGCAGCTCCGTCGCGAGATCGGGGCGGAGCGGCAGATGTGCTTCGCGGCGGTTCTTCGTGTTCGTCGCCCGCACGGAGACGTTGGCGCGCTCGGTGTCGGCGATGTCCAGGTCGGTGACGTGGAGCGTCCGTAGCTCGTTGCGGCGAAGCCCCGTTTCCGCGGCCATGCGGTAGAGCAGCGCGCGTTCGGGTCCCGGGATGCCGCCTTCTCGCTCGTCGCCCGTCGAGCCATCCCGTGGGGGACCGGCGCGCGTCGTCGCGAGGAGACGTGCGAGTTCCTCCGCGGTAAGCGCGCGTCGCTGCCGCGTGCTCTGCGCGTCGATCGGCCGCAGGACGCGGAGCGGGTCTTCGCTCCCGACACCCGTCCTGACCGCCCAGCGGCAGAACTGCCGCACCGATTGAAGGTAGAAGTTGCTCGTGCGCGCGCTGATCCCGCCGTCCTTCTCGCGTTCGGTCTGGAGGAACTGCTCGACGCGCGTGGCGTCGATCGCGCTCCAGTAGCCCGCGCTGATGCCCTCGATCACCTTCCGCGCCCGGCTCGCCACTAGCCGTACGTGGCCCTCGGTGCTGCCGCGCGCCCGAAGATGCGCCTCCCAGTCGTCCAGGAGTTCGCTGAGCGGGCGAAGTGCTGCGACCTGCGTCATCGTGAGCATTCCGCATCCAGCCAGCTTGTCCCGCAGACCGGGCGCAAGCCCCTCGATCCAGCGCCGCATCGCGGCGTCGGGCGTCGCGTCCGTCGCACGGAGTGCGGCGAGCCGGATGAGCTTGCGCTCGAGTTCCTTGCTGCACGGACGGTCGGCGAATCCGGGGACTCGCTGGCGACGGCCGAGATGGTCTTTGAACTCCACATGCCACCGCCTGGTTCGGTGGTGGCCACCGTCCCTGTCGCGGTAGTTGATGCGGAATGTGCTCATCGATCGGACTCCCATGCGTGGCGTGGAGGGCACCTTCGCTCTACCCAGCGGATGAGATCCAGTCGTGACCAACGCTGCATCCGGCCTATTCGGACAGGACTCGGAATGTCTCCGCGCGCATGCCAGCGGTAGAACACCGAGCGTGAGACCCCGAGTAGCGCGGCGGTCTCGTCGGCCGTGAGAAGAAGTGGCCACGGCGCTTGCGAGTCGGCGTCTCCACGCATCCCGAAGTCGACCATCTCGTTGATGGACGGTTCACCCAGCGGCGTCGGGGCCGGTGCGCCGGGTTTGCGGGCAGCGGAGGACGTGCGTTTCACCACGAGATCCAGGTCAGCCCGCCGGACTCCGCGGGTGGCTCAGCCAGCATCAAGCGGCTCAGCGCCGTGACCGCAGCCGACACGCCGTCGATGCGACGCGGGCCCTTCGGGTCCGGCTTGCACGGTTTGATGTTTCCGGCCGGGTCGCTCGTGATCTCGGCGTTCGCGACGCACCAGCGCGTGATCGGCGATCCAGAATACGTCAGCCGCCCCGAGAGGACGAGTGCCTCGAAGAGCTTCGACGGCGCCGAGAGCGAGCCGTAGCCCTGGCGCACCGACACCATGGGCACCGCCGCGTCCATCAGTCGCTGCGCCAGATCGTCCGCGCCCCAAGGATCGAAGCCGACGCCCACCGGCTGGTACTTGTCCATCAAGTCGAGGATGTGCTGGTAGATCGCACCGTAGTGGACGATCGCGCCGGGCGTCGCGTTGATCCAGCCTTCGCGCAGCCACACGTCGTAGGGCACGCGGTCGCGCCGAATGCGCTCCTGCATCCGTTCGCCGGGGATCCAGTACGACTCGATCAGATGCACCTTGTAGTCCACGGCGACGATCACCGGCGCCTCGCCGTCGCGCTCTCCGTCCACTTCGACGTGCGCCACCGGACCGCCATCGGGTTCCTTGAACGCGAGCACGACGCTGGTCATGTCAACCCGCGACGAGAGGTCGATGCCGGCGCAGCAGACCAACCCCTTCAGCATCTCCGGCTCGCGCTCCTCGCGTGCCAGCGCCTCGAACTTCTCGGGCGCGATCCACACCACGCGCGACTCGGTCCAGACGTTCAGGTCAAGGTTGAGGAACGAGTTGCGGCGGCGCGGTTCCTAGGTCGCTGACAGGCACTCGTCGCGCATGTAGTCAATTTGCTTTGTGACGCCGAGCGAGGGGTTCGCCTTGTGCCACTGCGCCTCGTCGGTCCAATCCGCCGTCGGATCGATCTCGAAGACCACCGGCAGGAGCTTCGCATCGCTGCGTGTCCCGGCAAGCACGGCATGCGCATGCTCGTAGTGCTCGTAGCAGATCGACTCGCGATCACTGCCCGCTGTGGTGATGACGACGACCACCGGCTGGCGCCTCGCGCTGGTGCCCCTGGACAACACTTCCCACAGCTCGCGAGACTTCTGCGCGTGGAACTCATCGAAGAGTAGGCCGTGGATATTGAAGCCATGTTTCGTTCCGACTGCCTTGCTGAGCACCTTGTACGTGGAGCGCGAAGCGGGTTGTGTGATGGCGCGCTTGTGGATCGTGAGACCCGCGTCCGCGATCAGATCGCACCCCTCCTCCGCCATCGCCGCGGCTTCCCCGAAGACGATCCGCGCCTGCTCTTCGTTGGCTGCTGCGGAGTAGACCTCAGCGCCCGCTTCACCGTCGGCGGTCAGCAGGTAGAGAGCGATGCCCGATGCGAGCGCGGACTTCCCGTTCTTCTTCGCGACGATGACGAAGAGATGTCGGAAACGGCGCAGGCCATCGGCGACGCGCATCCATCCGAATAACGGACGGATGATGAGATCGCGTTGCCACGGCAGAAGTACGAACGGCTTGCCCTTCCACGGGGCTTTCGTGTGCACCAAGTACGTCGCGAAGAACTCCTCGGGGCGCGCCGCCGCCTCGGCATCGAAGTCGTACAGGCCGCACGGCGACTCCCACCGTTCGGTGTCGGCGTTCCACTCGGCGTCCAGCCGCAGAGACGCGTCGGGCCACGTCTCCCAGGGAGGGGCGTCGCCCGACCACCACGGCTGTCTGGCATCCACGGCGCTACTCCGCCCCCGAAGTGGACCAATGCAGGAGCAGGCCCTCCTGCATCAGGTCTTTCCCGATGGGGGAGAGCTGAGCACCTTCGACCCACATGGAGCCAGCGAGCCACGTGATGCTCAGCGTGCCCGCGGGCACTGCTGAGCACACGATCTCGTACGCGGCGGCGTCGGTGAGTTGCACGTCTCCGGTCCAGCCGCGGAACGCCATGCCGAGATGACTCGCGCAGACGTTGCAGGTGGGGCCCAAGAGGTCCAGGCAGTCCCGAATGAAGCTTGTCGGCGTGCGGTCGTACCTCATCTTGCTGACTCCTCTGTGATGAAGGAAATGGGGATTCCGAGCGTTGATGCAGCTGCAATCTCGCGACGCATTCCGTCGGAGACGTGACCGGCGACGAGGACTTCGTCAGCGACGGCGAGCCAGGCCAACGCCGCCCCGGTCCCCGCGTCCCGTTCTCCCGGATCGCCGTCATCGAGCGCCTGTGGGAGAAACAAGTGCGGGGCGAGGGGAGCGTCGCCCCGCAGCGCGATCGCGCGACACAGCGCCACAGCGCGCGCCGTGTTGGCCTCGGTGTCGCCGCGGTACGGGGAACAGACGTAGATGCGTTTCATGGCCGCACCAACTCGGCGGTGCCGCCGGTGAACGCTTCCCAACGTGCGACGGCGACGTCGACGTACTTCGGGTCGATCTCCATCGCGAAGCAGCGCCGGCGACGGCGTTCGCATGCGATGAGCGTCGTGCCCGATCCGCTGAAGGGCTCGTAAACCTCGGCGAGATCGTGGTTCTCGATCGGGCGCTGCATGCAGAGGAGCGGCTTCTGCGTGGGGTGGTCGAACTTCTCCTCGGTACTGCCCGCCATCACCTGCTTGGGACTCGGCGCGTCCCACAGGTTCGACTGGTCGCGTGAGCCGATCCACGCCGACGTCTTGCCGTTCCGCACCGCGTACCAACACGGTTCTGTCTGGTAGTGATAGTGCGTTCGCGAGAGCACGAAGTGGGGCTTGCGCCAGATGATCTGCTGACGCAGGTCGAAGCCGATTTCGCGCAGCCCCGCACCGACGTCCACGCTGAAGGAGGACGCGTGCCAGACGTAGGCGACGCGAAGCGACGGCACGAGTGCGAAGGCGTGTGACCAGTCGGCGGTCGTGTCGCCGGAGATGGTCGTGTTGGCATGGCCCTTCGCGCGCTGCATATAGGACGCCTGCGCGGGACCGAGAGCGTTCTTGCCAGCACGATCGCGCCATTCCATATCAAGCTCGACGCCATACGGCGGATCGCAAACCAGCAGCTCCGGCGTCGCCCCGTCGAGCAGCCGCGCGACGTCGTCGGCACTGGTCGCGTCGCCGCAGAGCAGACGATGCTCCCCCAGCACCCACAGGTCGCCGAGTCGCGCCACCGGCTCATCCGGCGGCTCCGGGATCTCGTCCGGATCGGTCTCGCCCTCGACGTTCGCGAGCAGCTTGCCGATCTCCGCGTCCGTGAAGCCCGAGACCAGATGGTCGAAATCGGGCGACTCCTGCAGTTCACCCAACAGACGACCGAGGACGTCGTCGTCCCACCCGGCCAGTTCCGCGGACCGGTTCAGCGCGATCCCGAGCGCAGTGGCGTTGAGATCGTCGACGTCGAGTTCGACGACGTCCACCTCGGCGGTCCCCATCTCGCGCAGCACTGCCACGCGACCGTTGCCACCGATCACGCGGCCCGTGGACTTCTGCACCACGATCGGTTCGACCTGGCCGAAGCGTTCCGAGCTCGAGCGGATCGCACCGAGGTTGCGCTTGTCGTGAGTGCGCGCGTTGGCCGGGTCGATGGTCAGCTCGTCGAGCCGCTTGCGGACGACGGTCAGACTCTCCGTGGATGCGGCGGTGGTCATTTCTTCAACTCCTTGAGCTTGCGGGCGGCGAGACCATTCAGGACGGCGATCGTCTCGTCAGCGATGCGCCCGTCCTCGTGCACGAGGCCGTGCTTCAACAGGACGGTGCCGATCTTCTCGGCGACGACGAGCGGCACACCGGCGAGCGGTGCCCAGACGGCGTCGCGGTCCGGTGCACCGTCCTCGGCGAGAGCAGCAGCGGCGAGCGGCCACGCGATGCAGAGCCGCTGCGCCGACACGTCGGTGCCAACGAACGCGACGGCGACGGCGGTCAGACTGAGTTGGGGCATGGCGCTATCTCCCGCCGCCTGCAGCAGCGTTGCCGAAGAACTTCGCGCGCACGGCGTCGCGCTTCGTATCCGTCGCCCGCGGAGCGGTCGTGACGGTGGCGCGCGACGACGGCGAGAGGCCCATCTCGCGTGACGCCTGGACCAGCTGCGACCGAGCTGTGGCGGCCAACTTCGCGTGGGGCGAGGCGACCATGCGGCCGTAGGTGTCCACGACCACAGCCCCTTCGATCGTGAGGGCGCGTTCGGCACGACAGAGTTGCGACCAGGCGGTGCAGTACGTCGTCAAGATCGCCAGGTCGATGACCTCGATCAGCCCTCGGACTTCCAGTTCGGGGGTGATGCGCAGCCACTCCTTGCGAGCGATGTCGTCCAGGAACGTCGGTGGTTCGGGGACGCCCGGCAGGGCGGGCGGTTCGTTGGGATTCATGCGACACGGCTGGTCGGTTCCCTGCAGACGCTTGATCGCGCTCGGCAGTGGTCGCGGTCCTCGGGTGGCCATGGTCATCGTCTCCTGGAGTCGTTGTTGGTCTCGCGCGTACGTGCGCGGGCGAGCGCGGGGGAAACGTCGGCACTTGCACGCGGACGAAATCGGGTTTCCCTGCGGGGACTGCCCTCTAGGACGGACCTCGGATCCCCCCCCCGGGGGCGCGGCACGTGCGCCTCTGCGCCCCTCTCCCGGCCGATGCGTATGGGGATACGCACCGCCGAGAGGCCGCCACAGAGCGCGAGTTCGCGGTGCGGCGCGGCGACCCGCTTCGACGCCGTCTGTGTCCGTGCGACGCCGGTCATCGGTGACGCCCCTTGCGTGCTGGAGTTCCCCAGCCGCAGGAATCGATGGCCGTTCTGCGGTCATGATGTCGTTTGCACAAGACGCGGAGATTCGATGCCTCATGCGTCCCGCCGCGCGCCAACTCGACGATGTGATCCACGACCGTGCCAACCGTCATCCGGCTGACGAAACGCGTCAGGTCCTCGCCCGGTGCGCCCAGTAAACAGAAGCGGCAGAGCGGCTCCCTCGCCAGCGCCGCCAACCGCACCTTCTGCCAGCCGGGTCCGTAGCCGCGTTCGCGCTTCGTCCCGCGCTGCGCGTCGTACGCCCGGTTCCGCTCGCGGCGGTGTCGCGGGCAGCGCGCGCTCTTGCCGGTCACCAGGGCCGGGCACGACGGTGCGGTGCACGGGCGCGGCGGGCGTTGGCCGGTCATGGCGTCACCGCCGGATGGGTTGCTGTCGCCCAACCGTCTGCGTCAGTCCCAACCACGCGGTGGCAGGCTGACACGAGGATCTTCTGGTTCAGTGACGTGCACTGGTTGCGGAGCGCCAAGGGATGGCGAGCGCGCGCGGGCGCGCCGACAGTGCTGACAACGAGCGCGCGCGTCGGTCCACGGGAACGCCCGAATTCGAGGCCGGGGACAGGCGCTGTGACGTTGTGTGACGTTCGCTCCCACATCTCCCTAATCCTCTCTCTCGCGAGGAGTCTGGGGAGGAACGTCACAGAACGTCACACTCGGGTCTGGGCGCAGCCCGATGCCGGACCACCCGCGTGCTCGACCGGAGTCGGCCTTCTCGATGCCGAGGCTTCCCTGACGGCTCGAAAGTCGCTGTCCGAACGAGCGTGCGGTGCCGTTCGGGAGCCCGTATCCGCCGCACCACTGACACCACGCGGCGAAGAGCACAGCGCTGGTCGTCACCACGCCGGGCTGCAGTTCGCAGCTCTCTGAAATGAATCGTGAGAGCCGGTCCTGCGAACTCCGGTAGCGGAGGGACTCGGTGCGCACCGCGGCGGGGGCGTCGAGACCGTGTTCGTGCCACTCACGGGCGCCAGCGACGATCCAGTTGAATATCCCGGGCGCCTCGGCGCGCAGTTCCCGAAGCAGATGCGGGTCGCACTCCGATCCAGCGAACGTCCGGCGGAATGGGAGTACGAGGACGCGACGCCAGAGCCCCTCACCGTCATCCCGTACGCGGGGAGCGTGGTTGGCTGCGAACCAGAGCTTGCCGGTGAAAACGAACTCGAACTCGGGTTGGTAGTGGAAGCGGGCGACCACCTCGTCGCCGCCGGTGATGCGTTTGATCAGGGCAGCTGCGAGCACTTCCCCGAGCTCGGGCTCTGCCGTCACCACAAGGCGAACGTTGTGGAGCCTGGCCAGGTCGGAGCGAATGCGCTCGCTGTGCTTGGACTGCAGGAACGACGAGGGATCGGCCGACGCTGCGTAGGAGCCGAGAATTCGTCTCAACACAGAGAGCAGGACGGACTTGCCATTGGACCCCGAGCCCAGCAGGAAGAGCAGGATCTGTTCGGCGGTCGAAGCGGTGGCCGAATAGCCAGCCATCCGCTGGGCGAACTGGATGAGCGAGTGGTCCGTCTCGCCGCGCTCATCGACGAAAACTTCTCGCAGGAACCTGTCCCAGCGCGGGCACGTTGCGCTCGGGTCGAACGCGATTGGCACCTGACGAGTCATGAGAAGTGCGGGGTCGTGCGGTCGCAGCTTCGCGGTCGCGAGATCCACGACGCCGTTGTGGCAGTTCAGAAGCAGCGGGTGCTGGTCGAACTCCTCAAGGCGGACATGCACTCCGGGCACCGAACGGGCGCTCGTGACCATGGCCTCGACTCCGGCAGCGGACCGCACACGCTTCGCCTCGCGCACGGCGCGCGCCGGGTCGTCGTCATCGACGGCCTCGCGCAGGACGCGCTTGCCGAACTTCTGGGCCAGCCCCTTGACCAGGACGTCCTTCACGTCGCGCCGCCAGACTCCGCGCCGCAATACCATCCACCCGTGGCTGGTCGCGTAGCGGATCTCGCCTTCGTGACGGGCGGCGAAGCGTTCCGCGTTTCGGGAGTCCGAGTATTCGTCGCCGCGCAGTGGTTCCTCGGCTGTGGGCGGTTGGACCGGGGCGGCAGGATCGTCGGGTTGCGCGGCATCGAGCGGCGGCGCAGGAATCTCGGGCGACCACGCCATCGACGCCTCGATCGCCCTTCGCAGCAGTGCAGGGGCTGCTGTCCCGTACTTCGTCACGAGGTCCGCCGCGTCACTCTCGTCGGCGTCGCCCGACAGGTAGGGGCCGAGGTCCGCGACGCGGACGCGCGCTCCCGCGGCCGTCAGCGACTCACCGTCCGCCACGCTTGCCGTTCCTGCGGGATCGAGATCCGGGAGGAGCACAACGTCGCTGTCGGCCAGGAGTCGCGGAAGGGGGCCGAGTCCGCCCGCCTCTCCGGTCGCCTTGCTGATGGCGACGACATCGGGGAGGGCAGCGGCCAGGCGGTCGGTGTCCTTCTCTCCGGCGCAGAGGACGCGCGGCTGACCGCGGCGGGCCGGGTCCACGAGCACGTCGTAGCCCAGGAAGCCACGGCTTGCGGGGCCGAGCGTGGTCGACTTCTTCTCGCCCTTGCGCAACTCGTCCACGGCGCGGAACTTCACGGCCACGACCGTGCCGTCCGCGTCCTGGATCGGCCAGACGAGGGCGGCCGGATAGGTCTTGCCGGCGCGGCTCACTCTACGCGTCTGGAAACCGACTCCATACGCCGCCAGGACGCGCGGATCGAAACCGTAGCTCGTTGCGGCGTCCATGGGGGCGTCGTCTGCGCTCAGCGCGAGCCAGTCGAGCCCGGCGCGCGATTGGCGGTAGAACGACTGCGCCTGTTCCACACGACGTTGCTCGTCGTCGGAGTGCGCTGGGGCTGCGTTGCCATTCGCGTCAGCGCGTGGGCCGCGTCCGTTTACGTGGCCGTTCGACGGTAGGTAGCCACGTGCCAGAAGCCAGCGGCGGGCACCTGCGGCGTCGGGCGCATGCCCGAGGGCGACGACGAGCTGCATCACGTCCCAGCCGTCGCCGCAGGCGTGGCAATTCACCATGCCGCGTTCTGCGTTCACGGATGCGCTCGGGGTGCGGTCGCCGTTCGAGTGGTGGTCGGGGAACGGGCAGTGAATCGTCTGCTCGCCGTGCGGACGCACTTCGCACCCGAGGAGCTCGGAGAGCACTGCGGCGGCGGAGCCGTGTTCGACGACGTCGGCGGTGATCGTCACCCCTCGCCCCCGTCCGCGCGCCGCTTCTCACGCCAGCGACGCTCCATGCGCTCGGCGTCTGCGTTCTCCTCCGCGGCCGCGCGCTGCTCGTCGGCGATCGCCTGCAGGAACTCCTCGCGAGTGAGCTTCGCGGGATCGCGCCAGACGCGCTTCGTGCCGCCGCCCGGGAGCGTGATCGTCATGAGGATCATGTCGTCGGGGGCGGTCATGGCCGTTCCCCCTCTCCGCTCTCGGGCACGGCGTCATTGATCCGAGACCCGATCCGGCTGAGTTCTCCGCACTCGCGCAGGAAGCGCTCGAACTCAGCCCGAGGAATGCGCACTCGAGCGCAGTTCGCTGTGCCCAACTTCATGGAGCGGAGGCGGCCGCTTGCGCACCACGTCCGCACCGTTGCAGCGGTGATCCCGAGAGCGTGCGCAACCTGGCGCGGCGTCAGGAGCGGTGTGAGCTGATCTGGGTTGGCATTCGGTCGCATCTACCGTGTTCAACGGCAGACGGTGCGTGTGCGACCGCACGCCTCAATGGGGGGGGCGTTGAGATGTCGGACGAGCGAGCCTGTATGCGACGAATGGATCGTCGCGGATCGCCTTCTGCATCGTGCCGAGCACCTTCGCCGCGTTGCGCCGCACATCCTCGCGCGTACGCTGCGTCTCGCCTGCGGCGCTCTTCACGGTCGGGAGAAGCGTGCGATCGAGTTCCTTGAACCAAGTCGCGAATGAGCCCCCATCCTCGACATGTTCGAGGTAGTTGATTGCGAGCGGCGGCCCGAGCACTCCCCAAGGATCGCGTCCGCCACGAGGACGCCCTCTCATCCGAACACCGGCCTCTCGTCGCTCGCGGCGTAGTTCTCTCCGAACGGCATCGAGGGCCTGCCCCTCGTCGGCACAGAGATCGACTGCGATCCGATGGAACCTGCGCCCGTGCTCGTTCTGAATGTCGCTGTGTTCCAGGGCTCTCACCGGCGCTGCCTCCAGGGGCTCCACTCGCCAGCGTAGTTCGGCGGCCTCGACGGCGTAGTTTCGGGGTGCAACCCAGCGTCGCGCAAGGAGCACGGGCTCTCTGAACGTGCGCTCCTTCGCTAATCCGCAGCTCGACGGAGAGAACGCGGGGTCCGAGTCGAGATTCCACGCCCGCATGAAGTCCAGACGCTCCGGCTTCCACGCGCGATCTGCGCGCCGGACCATCTCCCAGGTGAACCATGCGTGGCCGTAGGTCCAGCGTCGCTTCTCCGCCATCGCGTACTCCTTTCACGGCCGCGCGGGCGGTGCGGGAAGTACGAGCCGCACACGCCCGCCGGCACGGACGGACGAGGAGCTACCTCGTCTCTCCGAGCATAGGCTCCGCGGCGGACACCGAGTCGGTACACGGAGCGCCGTAGGAAGTTCACGTGCCCACCGAGCACCGCACCGTCCGCCAATGGCATTGAGACGTGTAGCCTGGGTTGGGTGAGACGTGACCGACCCGGCGCCGTTCACCCCGGACGAATGGGAACTTGCGATCACGTTCGCCGAACTCGGTCTCTCGCTGGACGAAGCGACTCTCGACAGAGCGGAGCAGATGCTCGATTGCCGGGACGCGCAGCCCTGCGCCGAGTGGGATCTCGCGGTCGCGGCGTCCACGTACCAGGCGGCGATACTCGGGATCGCGGCCGTTCTGGCAGCGCCGAGTTCGTACGACGACCAGATCGTGCGGCGTCTCGGTCGGGACTTCCCGTCGGCGGAGTTGCTCGAGCTGCACAAGCGCTTCGAAGCGCGCCGGCGGGAACCCGCCCGTCGGCTCGTAGGGGAGATCGCACCGCCGCGAGCCTTCGCATCCTCTGCTCGTACACCACTCGCTATCACCTCCAGTCAGAGCGAATGTCCGCGTCCAAGGAGGTGCCGCATGACCAAGCGCACAACGACGACGGGGACCACCCGCAAGGCCGCGAAGAAGACCACGAAGACGAAGGCGCGCGCGACGACGGCGAAGCGTGCGACGGCGAAACCCGAGAACCCGAAGCGCCCGCGCGCCCCCCCGTCTCCCCGCGCCGGGGACGACGATCGTTCGCCGCTACAAGGGGACGGACGTCCGCGTGCAGGTGCTGGACGACGGTTTCACCTACGAGGGCGCGCCCTACCGATCGCTCACCGCGATCGCCAAAGCCGTGACAGGGTACCGGACCATCTCGGGGCCTGCGTTCTTCCGGCTTCCCAAGCCGAAGCCACAGGCGCCGAAGGACGAGGCGGCCGCGGAGTGATCGGTCGCACACGCTGGGCTCGCTCAACCGGCGTCGCATTGGCGGCGCCGGCTCTCGTTTGAGGTTGAGCGGGCGGACCCCGACGCAGTCTTCGTTCGGGACGCGGGTCGCATGCGCTGTCGGCCGCCTGCAGGGTCTTGCACCTGCTCACGAAGTCCGGTCGCGTCCACCACGACGAGAACCAGACGATGGCCTGGTGCGTCGCGAACGCGGGGGTCAAGGAGGACGCGAACGAGAACGTCCGTCCGATCAAGACGAACTCGAAGAAGCGCATCGACGGGGTGGTCGCCGCTGTCACCGCGCTCTCGCGGCTGATGGTGCTACCCGACCGCCCGGCGTCGCCGTACGCGTACCGGGGCGTGCGAAGCGTCGGGTAGTTCTGCACCGAGCCGGTTGGCCAGCCCTGAGGGCGTCGGGTTTGGTCGCGCAGTTCGGCATCGGCGTCCTGTACGATCAGGCTCGGTGGCCATTCGGCGCTCGATGGTGCTGGGCCGATTGGCCGCGAGCGAGGTGTGCAATGGCCAAGGTCAAGTGCGCGGCTTCGGGCTGCAGCGCGACGGATGCCGGGACCCGGAAGTTCTACCGATGCGAGAAGTGCGGAGCGTTGTGGTGCAGTCGCCACGGCAGCAGCGGCAACCGTTGTCCGGGCTGTAAGCACCAGTACCTCCGCGGCTAGGATTCAGCCAAGCCGACCGGTTCACGCCATGCCACACCTCACGCACACCTGTCGATGCGGGAAGACGATCCACTGGTCGAAGTACGCGCAGGTCGGTGATCGTTGGCCGTGCAACCGGTGCGGAACAGTCTCCCTGCTGGCGGAAGTGGGCGAGCCAGGCGAGGTTCAGAGTTCCAGGCCGTTCGCCTCCGGGGATCCGACCGCGCTTCTCGATCTGAGTGCAGAACGCGATGGCGACACCGTGTCACCCGACGTGACCGCACTAGGCAATCGGATCGCCAAGGCCGGGAGCGAGATCGAGGGCGGGATGATCGTCGGCGGCGTCCTCGGCCTCATCGGGTCCGCGATTCTCGGAGCGGCGATCACTGCGGCTGCATCCCGCGTGACAGGAGCCATGGAGGAGAAGCGCCGGGAAGTGCCGGATGCGCAACGCCTGATAATCGGACTGGTCGATGAGTTGGAGCGCACACGCCCATTCATCACATTCAAGTACGTCATCGATCATGCGTCGTGCGACCGCACTGGTGTACTTCAACGACGCGACGCCAACGCGGCACTGCAGGCGCTCATTCTAGAAGGAATGGTCACACGCATCGCCACCCGCGGGTCTCCCAGACTGCAACTCAACCGCGACGACGAGCGTGTCAAGGCCACGCTCCAGCACATCACGCCTTCCGAGTGATCCGCCCACGCCCGTCGCGGGCGCGGCAGCGCGGACCACCACCACTCAAGTAGCGCGAGCCTCCGCGCTACTCCATGGTCGGATGGGTGCCGAACTGGCCTCCCCGCCGCAGCCTCCTCGCCCGCGCCCGCGCCCGCTCGGGCCTCCGGGCCTTCCTCCTGAGCGACGAACCCCCGGAGTGGTTCTGGCGCTCGCCGGGCGTCGGGCAGCCGACCGGCTCAGGCGTCACGGTCACCGACCAGACCGCGCTGCGCGTCACGGCGGTTCGAGAGGTCCGCGGTGTGCTCGACGTGACCGCTTGGATGCTTGGTGGGCTTACGGCAATCCACGCGTTGAGCCCATCGGGAACTCCCATCGAGATCCCGCTCGCCGCGCTTTCGCTATTGGCAGGCAAGCCGATCGAGGCCCCGGCTCGGCGCGTACGTGGAACGGAGTTGGCGATTGTGTCGACGCAGCTGCACGCGACTGCGGCGGGCCGGAAGAAGTGAGCCGCCGGCGCCCTTGAGCGACCCTCCGTAGCCCTCGACTTTCGGGACCGGAGCGTGACCGCGGAGCCGGTCCAGCAGGTCGCCCGCGCGCCGCGGGCGACGTGCACCTGGTCGCGGGGACTGCGGCGGCGCGCCGCTCGATGCCTGTCGCGGGCCGGATCGTGTAGGATTGGCTCGGTATGTGATGGAGGCCGGGCATGTCCACTGGTTCTGATCGCACGAAGAACGAGAAAGACGGTTCGCTACGAGCTCGCGTGGTGAGATTCCGCGACTCCGACACGCCGCCATCCGTCTCGTGGGTGACAGGCGTGCGCGAGTCGAGGAAGACAGAGCCCGGTTCGGGCAAGAACCAGTCCAAGAAGCAGTCGCGTAGGCCCGCGCCCAAGCGGCGTCGGCGCTCCTGGAGTTCAGGTCCGGCGTCCGTGTCCGGGTTTCTCCGCCAGACTTTCGCGCGTCGCCGTGCATACGATCAATGCTGGGTGTGTATCGGGGACGTTGGGCTCGCTGCCTGGCTCGTGAGCCCTAGCAGTGGCAGCGGCCCCGGCGTTCACCTGTGTCGTGTTTGCGGGGAGTGGCTGAAGAAGCGGTATCCCGGTGAGGCCGACTTCCAGAAACTTGACGTGTCGGGCGAGACCCCGACGAAGCGGCGACGCGGTAGCGTGTGGAACGTCGGAAGCGGTCAGACGAAGAAGCCGGGGAGTCACAGCTCGTAGAGTTGGTCCCGCGTCGACGTCGCGCGCAGTGGCGCCCTGGTCGTAGCCCCTTGCGCGAGTCTCCCCGCGTCTGACTCTCGGGAGCATGCCGACCTGGGCCCCTCTCGACGACGACCCCGCCACCGGCGACGACATCCCGACCGCCTTCCTCGAACTCGAAGGCCGCACGGACGAGTTGCGCAGCTGTTTCGTCGGCAGCACGCCTCCGGCCAACCCGACCGACGGGCAGTTGTGGCTCGACAACAGCGTCGTGCCGTACGGGCTCTACGTCTACGCGCGCATCGATGCGGGCCCCGCGGGCTGGCAGCCGGTGGGACCGCTCTCCCGACTCCCGGCCAGCCCGAACGGTGACCCGAGCACAGCCGACGATCGTGCGGACGTGCTGGAGTACCTGGCGCTGCGCGTCGAGAACCGTGCGGACCTGCTGGCGCTGACCCCCACGAATGCGGGCCTGCTCGTCTACCGCATGGGGGATGGCGAGCTCCTCCTCGCCGACGAGCCGATCTCCGCATCCTGGAAGGGCCTGCTCTCCATCACGCAGGCGGCGTCATTCGACACCGTCGAGCTCCCGCTTGAGGGGGACGTTGGGAACGACGCCACGAACCCGCCGACCAAGGCGCGCATCGGCACGCTCGAAGGTTGGCTCTTCGACGACGCCGCCGAGAAGCGCACGCTCGCCTTCATCGTGCCGCGGAACTGGCAGGGCGCCACCGACCTGCGCCTGCGGCTCTTCCAGGTTCTGGGCCAGGCGGAGTCGGGCGGCAACGCCATCGAATGGACCGGTGAGGTCCGCACGCTCGCGCCCGGCCAGGAGAAGGTCGGGAAGGCGGCGACCGCGCTGGCCGATGGCGTGACCGACATCGGTGCCGTCCCCGACGGCATCGATGTGGGCGGCGGGCCACACGTGACGGAACTCGTCATCGACCACGACGACGCCACGAATCCCGTCTCCGCGACGTGCCTGATCCTCGTCACCATCTGGCGCAAGACCGTCGGTGGCGCCGGGAAGGTCGGCGGCACAGTCCTCTTCCGCGCCGACCTCGCCTACGCGCAAACCCCACGGCACGAGCGAGCGTGACCCATGGAAGAGATGCTCACCGAAGCCCTCCGCCAGGTGCCGTCCCTGGTCGTGCTCGTGATCCTCGTCGTGCAGTTTCTGCGCGCGTTGGATCGCCGCGACGAGACGATCCGCTCGATCGCCGAGAGCGCGCACGCCGCGCAGGCGTCGGCCACCGCCGCCATCAACGAGAACACGAAGATCCTGGGCAAGGTCGGAGAAGCCCTGGACGCCCACCGTCAAGTCACCGCCGACGCCGTTCGCGACGGGATCGACAGATCCGCGATCGCAAGACCCTGAAGGAGTCCCTCATGCGCTCATTGTGTTCCCTCTTCCTGCTGCTCGCCCTCTCCATCTTCTCGACCGGCTGCGCCACCGGTCGCGCCGACGCTGGCGCGGCGAACCCAACGCTGAGTTGGTCCGCTGGCGTCCTCGCGGTTCACGAGGCCGAAGTCGTTCGCACCGAGGTCACGGTCTCCGATTGGCCCGTTGGCATGGACGGCTGGACGCCCGAGCAGATGACGGCGTTCGTCCAGGCGCGCGGAGCTTCTGGCAACCCCGGCAACGTCGGTGACCTCTTCTACTCGCGACAGGACGTGAAGGTCGGTACGGACCAGCGGGGTGGGAGCGCCTCCGCCACGAACGACACGCCGATTCGCGTGGATGCGAACCTCGACGCTCCGGCGAAGGGAGCAGCGGCTGTGGCCGCCGACGCGCTCGGCCTTGGAGGGACCACGAAGGCGGGAAAGCCGGTCGCCGATCCGGCACCCGCGCCCGCCGCGAAGAGCGAGAGCTCCGAGTAGCCCGTGGCGAGCCGCTTCCCCGGAACGCTGCTCCTCGCCCAGGATCTCGGCATGAGCCCCACAGGGAAGCGGCGGTTCTCGGTGGCGGGCGAGATCGTGGATCTGCCCGTTCAGTCGCTCTCGGACGCGGTCGTCGGCCCGTACCCGGACCTACTTCGGGAACGACAGCACCACGTGGATCTCTGGATGTGGTGCCAGCGCTCGGGCGCCGATGCGCCTTGGGAACTGGAGCCAACGTCTTCGTAATCCCCGCACGTCACGCCAGCAAGCACGCCGGGATCTCTTTCGCCATCGCGTCGCGGGCGCCGCGAGCGAACAGTTCCTTCAGGGCCCGCCACACTGCGTCACGTCGCGGTGAAGTTCACGAGGTCTGCTGACCAAGTGGAGCGACAGTTGGCCTGTGATCGACACGGATTCGTTGAGATCGTTGTCTGGGATGAGGCGATCGGTCGATCGAGCACGTCATGACTCTGGCTGTGCCCGCTGGAGTTCGCGGGCGTGGAGCCCGATCCCGTCGAGAATGGCATCGATCGTGGCCAGGCAGTGGCTGACGAACTCGTCCGTCAAGTAGACGCACCACGGGGCGCCACCGGTCGTCGCGGTTGCAAACCACGCTGTAGGCCATTTCAGATCGACAACACGTGCCAGGAATCGTTCCCGCTCCGTTGGAGGCCACTCGAAACCGAAGTGGAACATCTTGTTCCGATATCCAAAGAGCGCTTCAAGCACGGGGCGTAGATCGGACGGTAGGCGAGGGGAGAGGCCCACCGCCTCCGAGAGTTGCAGCACTCCTTCGACGACGTTCTTCTGCCGGCGGCCGCCGTGCCAGGCGAAGTGGCAGTCCCACACGTCGTCGTCAGCGGCGAGCCACCGGCTGTGAGCCGATGGCTGCCGATCGTCCTCGGCGTGGGCGTCTCGGAGTCCGCGGAAGACCGCGGAAAACAGCGACTCCAGAAACGGGGCGAGCATGCCCACGGCTGCCATACTGTGCGCCGCGCCGCGATACACAGACTGGTGCATGCCGTCGATCGCGCGACCTCCGAGGATCTCATTGCTAACCCCAGTCGCTGCGCGTGCCAAGTCTTGGAGTTCGTCGATCTCCTGTGTCGCTGCGGCCTCCGCGACAGTGTTGCGGGTCAGGAGTTCACGAATCGCAGCGAGTTGGGACTCGTAGTCGAGATCCTCGACGAGCATCGCAACGAGATCGCGGTTCGACATCCCGTCAAGCATGTCGGCACGCGAGCTGTCGAACAGCTTCGCCAGCCACGCAGGTCCGCTCCGTTCATCGCTCACGTTCGAGCCTGCTCATTCGGCAGTTGTCGGTCGCTCGTTGGAGCCACGCGTCCAGATCGCGTCACGCTGGCAGCGGCAGCGTCGCTTGCGGGTCGCCTTGGGAGCCAATCTCCTCGATCGCCTGGATGAACGCAGAGCGCTGCCCGACCGCGTCCGTGTCCACGACGCGGTGTGCGCACGGCGTGAGCTGTTCGATCGCCTCGGCTCGGAGACTCTGCGGCCCGCCAGCCGTCACGTACGCGACGACCTCGCCGCGGCGCCCGTTCTCAGAGTGCCCTACTGCGTAGCGGTAGGCCAGGAGCCGAGTCGCGATCTCCTGAAGGTCCTTCTCAAAGTGTGGCCGCGTGGGCACGACTGGCTCCATCAACAGCACACGCTTCTTGCCGGGCACCCAGTGGCTGATCTCTTGCAGCCCCGCAGCGTGGCGATGGAGCCAGCCGTCCCAGTCAGTCGCTGCTTTGAACGTCTTTTTCACGTAGCGGTCTACGTGCCAGGTCTCGAAGAAGCGGTAGCCGAGCGTTGAGCGGTGCGCGCCACGCGGAGTCGCTGGTGCCCTCTCTCTCTCGCGGACCGGGTTGAGCAACGACTCGACCCAGACGACAGGGTCCGGCACTTCGTCCGGGACGCGCTCTGGCGCCGCCAGGCTCGCGTATGGCCCGAAGGCGGCTGGAAGAGCTTCAGCAGAAGAGATGGACGCAAGCCTGCCATGTAGCCTTCGAACGGCGACCGCCAGGTCGCGGCTCCCAACGCACTCAGCGCCAGGGAGGCGCGCGACCCGAGCGACGCGCACGGCACCATCGTCCGCGAGGATCACGGCGCCAAGTGACAGACGGGCCCCGGTGAAGGGGTCCGGCGTGAAGTGGACGAGGCGGTAGGTGGCGCTCATGTGAGAGTTCCCAATGCCGCAAGGTAGCGGACAACGATGACTCTTGCATGATGACACCGCGCCGCGAGGGCTGTTCTTAGTGCATCGGCTTCGGGCTGCCGCGTCGTCGACGCCACTACTGCTCGCACGCCTGCTGGCGGGAACACGTGCGGGGCGAGGAGATGGAGGGCAACGACATCCGCGCTCCAGAGCGGGTGGCGGCGTACCGGATGCGCATGCGATGACGCTGCTCGACGCGCCGCTTGTGCGGGTCTCGGGGCGCTCGATGCTGGGCTTCATGCCGCAACGCCCCCCGCATCCGTGCTCCGCTCCCGGCTGTCCGGCTCTCGTCAGCGGGGCTGCCCGCTGTCCCGACCACGTTCGTGCGCAGCGCGCCCTGGCCGACTCCTTCCGGCCCTCCGCCGCCCGGCGCGGCTACGACCACCGCTGGCGAGAGATTCGTCTGGCCCACCTACGTCGCGAGCGGGCCTGCCGCTTCTGCGGCGCGGACACGCAGCTCGAGGTGGATCACATCGACGGCGACTCGTCGCACAACGCCCCGCGCAACCTCCGCACGCTCTGCCACTCGTGCCACAGCCGTCGCACCGCCCGCGACCAGGGTTTCGCACGGCGCAGAGCGAGGGCAGTGCGATGACCCGCTACGCCGCCTCGATGACAGACCTCGATCGCGTCTGGCGCACGCCCGCTGGCTGCGCGCTGCTCGACTCGACGCTCGACGGCCAGGAAGGGCGTCACGCCGAGGTCGTGACCGCGGGCGGTGCGGACGCCAGCGTTCTGCGCGCCGACGAAGCGCGACTGGTTGCGCTGATCGAGGGGCTGCTCGCGCAGGAGGTGCGCGTCTACGAGCAGGCGGACGGCATCCCGGGCGTCACGCGTGGACGGTGGGTGCGCATCGACGAGGCCCCCGACGCACCCGAGCCGCCCGAGGAGTCCGACGAACTCACGGGCGAGTTCGACTGGCCGCACATCGATGCGGAGTTCGCGGCGCTCTGCGGCATGCAGACGCCCGCCGAACGCGCAGGACTGCGCGAGTCCATCGTCGAACACGGCTGCCGCGACCCGCTGGTCGTGTGGGAGGAACGCGAGATCCTGCTCGACGGCCACAACCGCCTGGCCGTCTGCCACGAGCTCGACGTTCCCTACGACACGGTCGAGTACTCGTTCCCGAACCGCGACGCCGCCCGCGCTTGGATCATCGACAACGCGCTGGCCCGTCGCAGTCTGACCGCGCCGCAGCGTCGTTACCTGCGCGGCAAGCGGCTGCTCAGCGAGAAGAAGCAGGGCGCGCGCACTGATCTCACTTCCCCTCAAATTGAGGGGAAGTCCGAGGGCACGGCCGGGCGCATCGCCGAGCGCGAAGGCGTCTCGCGTGCCACAGTCGAGCGAGACGCGGAGTTCGCGCGCGCACTCGACGCGCTCGGCACCACGGCGCGTGTGTCCGTACTGACCGGCCAGGTGAAGATCAGCCGCGGACTGCTTCGCACCGCGGTCGAACGCGGCGTACGCAGTCCGAACGGACTCCGCGATCTGAAGCGCGCGTCGGCCGCGCCGATCGACCCCTTCGCGCAACTCGACGCGCTGGCTGCGCGCGTGTTGCGGCTCATCGACGCGGTGGCTGCACAACCTCTCTCGTCCGAGAGTCGCGAACGTGTCGCCAACGTGTGGGCCGTGGCGGCAAGCGTCGAGCGACTCGCCAAGAACTGGCCGGAGGAGGCCCTCCAGGGCGTCTCGGAAGGCGCCACCGATGGCTGACAAATTGGCACCGGGGGCGGGATCGGCCGTGAAGGCCGAGCGAAACTGGACCAACGCGCCAGTCGTGCACGTTTCTGTGCAGGTATCGAAGTCTTCGAAGGGCTCGAAACGCAGCCCTGCGCGTCGGAAGAAGGCGGCCCGGCATTGTGTGGATTGCTCCGCCGTTCTCCGGGGCCGCGGCCCGCAGACGCGATGCAAGAAGTGCCAACGCAAGGACCGGCGAGCTCGGGAGCGAGTGCGACAGCGCAACGTGCGGGCGGAGATCCCGAAGTGGAACACCCCGCGGCCGTGCCGCTTCTGTGATGTTGAGTTCCAGCCCCGGTCCCGCAACGATTGCCGACGACGTGCGTGCTACGACTGCGGCCTCGTCCCGTCTCGGCGCTGGGCGTGCACCGACTGCGGCGCGCCGTGCGCTAGGCAGGGCTCTTCCTGCAAGTCGTGCATGAACGCTCGTCGTCAGCGCCCACGGTGCGTCTGCCAAAGCTGTGGCGAGTCATTCTCGCCAAAGAGCAAAGAGCGCGTGTCCTTCTGCTCTCGCGACTGCGCGTACACCCACCAGCACGAGCAGCGCGTCGAGCGCGAGCGCCGCATCGCCGAGACGCGCGGTGTACTCGTGGAACGGACGTGCAGCGAGTGCGGCCGGTGGTACGCGTGCTCCCGATGGCGACAGGTCTGCTCGGATCAGTGCGCGCTGGAAAGGAAGCGAGCCAGTCGTCGGCGCAATTACACACCGGCACCTCGAGTGCGGCGCGACTGCGACGAGTGCGGCACGGGATTCCGAGCGTTCCTGGGACCGAGGTTCAGGTTCTGCTCGCCGCGTTGCTGCAACAGAGCGCTCCGACGTAACCGCAGGGCCGCGATGCGTGCCAACGGGCAGTCCTCTCCCGTCAGCAGAAGCGCCGTGATCCGGCGCTGCCAAGACCGTTGCGGGCTCTGCGGTTTCCCGGTCCTGCCAGATGCCGAGTCCCCGTGGCACAGCACGCTCGACCACATCGTGCCACTGGCGCGCGGCGGAGCGCATACGGAGGAGAACCTCCAGCTCGCGCACTTCATGTGCAACGTCATGAAGAGCGATGCGCGTCCTGGATGGCAGGAACGGCTTGCGCTGCGCCTTCGCACGAACAGCCCGTTCGCGGAAGAGCTCGTATTGGAAGGCGTCGCCTGATGGGACGCCGAGGCCCTCCTCCGCTGCCCTCGGCGATGAAGCACGCCCGCGGTACGTATCAGCCGTGTCGCAACAGTCCGGCCGAGCCGCGCGGCACGCCGGGCGTCCCGGATCCGCCTCGCGGACTCGATGCGCGGGAGCGTTCAGAGTGGGCGGCTCTCGGCGCGCGCCTCGCTGCGATGGGCGTGCTGCAGAAGGAGCAGGTCGAGGTGCTCGAGCTCCTCGTCCGCACCAAGGTCCGCTACCTGCGGCTCGCCGCGAAGGTGCGCGACATGGGCGAGGTGCTCACCAACGCGAAGGGCGAGCTCTATCGCAACCCGCATGCGATCGCGATGGAGAAGGCCGAGGTCGAGTACCGCCGTCTCGTGATCGAGTTCGGTCTGACTCCGGCCGCGGCGACCCGCGTGCGCGCCGCCGCCGAGAAGCAGGAGGAGGGCAACACGCCCGCCCGGCGCTTCTTCAGCTTGGTCACGGGCGACCGCCGCGAGGGGACCGGTTCGTGAAGCCCGCAGCTCTCGTCTACCTGCGCGACAACGTTGCCGCGCAACGCATGGCCGTCGCATGGCCGGTCGCATTCGAGCGGGCCCGCAGCGCGAAGGCGCGGCTGCGTGAATGGGCGCGCGTCGCCGACGTGCCGCGCCACCAGGCCGACGCGCTCGCCGCCGTGCTGCGCGCCCACGGCATCTGCCTGGACGACGGCACCATCGATCCGCTCGCTGAGCAATACGTCTCCAACCAGGTTGCATCGTCTCTGAAGGGAGCGCGCAAGTGAGTCTCTACATCATCGAGGGCCTTCGGCCCTTGGCCCTCCCGATCGCTTCGTTGCACGAGGACCAGGCGAACGCGCGCCGTCACGACGCGCGCAACCTCGACGCCATCAAGGCATCGCTCGCGAAGTTCGGTCAGCGCAAGCCGATCGTCGTGCAGAAGGGCGGCATGGTCGTGCGCGCCGGAAACGGCACGCTGGCCGCGGCGAAGGCGCTCGGCTGGACCGAGATTGCCGCGGTCGTCGTGGACGAGGGTGACGTCGAGGCGACGGCCTACGCCATCGCCGACAACCGCACGGCGGAGCTCGCTTCCTGGGACGACGACATCCTCGGATCGCTGCTCGGGCAGTTGCAGGCCGACGACGACTTCGACCATCTGGTGTCGGGTTTCAGCGACGCGGAGATCTCGCGGCTCCTGGCACCCGTCCCGGGCGACGGCGACCCCGACGAAATCCCGCCGGTGCCGGACGATCCCGTCGCGCAGCCCGGCGATCTCTGGCTGCTCGGTGAGCACCGACTGCTCTGCGGCGACTCGACCAGCGCCGACGACGTTGCGCGGCTGCTCGACGGCGCGGAGCCCGGGCTGCTCGTCTGCGACCCGCCCTACGGTGTCGAACTCGACATGGAGTGGCGTGACCGCGCGGGGAAGAACGCGCTCGGTGCGGCGCAGCCCTCCTACATGCAGCGCAAGGAGGGCCACGGCAACACGACCATCTCCGGCGACACGATCGTCGACTGGTCTCCCGCCTTCGAGCTGGTCCCGAGCATCCGCGTCGCCTACGTCTGGCATGCCTCGGCGCACACGTTGGAGGTCGGCGCGGGACTGCGACGCGTGGGACTGGACCTGCGGCAGATGGTCATCTGGCGCAAGCCCCACTTCGTGCTCTCGCGCACGCACTACCACTACCAGACCGAGCCCTGCTGGTACGCGGTCCGCAAGGGCGGATCGTCCAAGTGGGTCGGCTCCCGCGACCAGTCGAA
Organism: Planctomycetota bacterium; assembly: GCA_024280885.1. Lineage (GTDB taxonomy): Bacteria > Planctomycetota > JAJSAM01 > JAJSAM01 > JAJVHW01 > JAJRPF01. The sequence continues at coordinate 61,381 of JAJRPF010000067.1, forward strand.
CATCTGGGACGCGGCGAGTCCGAAGATGCTGATGAGCGGGTCGGACGAGACCAAGGAGGATCACCCCACGCAGAAGCCGCTGCTTTGCATGGAGCGGCCCGTCGAGAACCACGACTTCCCGGAGGTCTACGAGCCCTTCTCGGGGTCCGGGACGACGCTGATTGCATGCGAGCGCCGGCGGAAGCGCTGCTTCGCGATGGAGATCGATCCCAAGTACATCGACGTCGCGGTGCAGCGCTGGGAGCGCTTCACCGGCAAGACGGCGCAGCGCGTACCGGCCGAGGTCTCAGCGTGAAGCGCGTCTTCGTCTGCTCGCCCTATCGCGGTGACGTCGCTCGCAACGGCGACATCGCACGTGCTGTCTGTCGCGTCGTCGCGCTGCGGGGCGACGCACCGTTCGCGCCGCACCTCTTCTACCCCGCGCTGCTCGACGACCACGTCCCGGCCGAGCGCACGCTCGGGCTCTCGTCGGGCATGAGCTGGCTCGCCGTTGCCGACGAGGTCCTGGTCATCGGTTCCCCGACCGAAGGGATGGCGCACGAGATCGCCGCTGCGGAGCTGCTGGGTCTTCCGATCCGTCACTGGCCGGCGCTCGACGGCGATGGGTAGCCGACGCGCACGAGGAACGGCATCGACCGGTTGGTGGGGCGAGGGAGCGCCGCCCTGGAAGCGCTGGCCGGGCACGTCGCTGGAACTGGACGACTGCGACGGGCGCTACTGGTTCGACGCCGAGGCGGCGGACCGCGCGTGCGATTTCTTCCCGACTTATCTGCGGCACGTGAAGGGGGAGTTCGCCGGGCGGCCGTTCGAACTCCTGCCGTGGCAGCGCGACCTGATCATGCGTCCGCTCTTCGGGTGGAAGCGACCGAACGGCACGCGGCGCTTTCGCAAGGCGTTCCTCGAGGTCGGCAAGAAGAACGGCAAGAGCGGGCTTGCGTCTGGCGTCGGTCTTCTTCTCGCGTTCGGCGACGCAGAGCCCGGTGCCGAGGTCTACGCCGCGGCGGCCGACCGTGAGCAGGCGCGCATCGTGTTCGGCGACGCCGCCGTCATGGCCCGCGAGAACCCGGAGTTTCTGCGGGATGCGGCGATCACCGTCCTGCGCAACGCCATCGTGCAGACGGCCACGAACTCGACCTTCAAGGCGGTGTCGTCCGAGGTCGGCACGAAGCACGGTTTCAACGTGCACGGGCTGATCTTCGACGAGTTCCACACCCAGAAGAACCGCGACCTCTACGACACGCTCTACAAGGGCACGTCCGCGCGCCGCCAGCCGCTGGTCTTCATCATCACGACGGCGGGTGATGACCGCGAGTCGATCTGCTACGAGGAGTACGAGTACGCGAAGAACGTGCGCGACGGCGTCATCGAGGACGAGCAGTACCTGCCCGTCATCTTCGAGTCGCCGCCCGAGGCCGACTGGACGAAGGAGCGCACCTGGCACGAGTCGAACCCGTCGCTCGGCGTCACCAAGTCCATCGAGTATATGCGCGCGGAGTGTGCCGCCGCGCAGGCCGAGCCGCGCAAGCGCAACTCCTTTCTGCGCCTCGAACTGAACGTCTGGACCGAGAGCCGTACGGTCTGGATCGCGCCGGAGTCCTGGGAGGCGTGCCGACGCGAGGAACCGGCTACCGATCTCGCGACGCTTCAGTGCTGCGCGGGTCTCGACCTCTCGGCGTCGGCGGATCTCACAGCGATCGTGCTCGCCTTCCGCCGGCGCGACGAGTCGCGCGCCATCGAGACGTTGGACGTTGACGTGAAGGAGGGCGCGGCGCCGCCGGTCCAGCGCCGCCTCGTGCTCGACTACGAGGTCGAGATCGTGCCGTTCTTCTTCCTTCCGCGCGAGGTTCTGCGCGAGCGCGCCCGCAAGGACCGCGTCCCCTACGACCTCTGGGCGCGCGAGGGCTGGCTGCGCGTGACGGACGGCAACGTCGTGGACTACGGCGAGATCTACCGAGTGCTTCTCGACGAAATCCGCCCGCGCTTCAAGGGCCTCTCGCAGGTCGGCTACGACCCGTGGAACGCGAGCCACCTCGCGAGTTCACTGCTGGAGGCGGGGGTCCCGATGGTCGAGGTCCGCCAGGGCTACGCGTCGCTCTCTGGGCCCTCGAAGCTCTTCGAGGCGCTTGTGCGATCGCGTCGCATTCGCCACGACGGAAATCCGGTGATGCGTTGGTGCGCGGCGAACTGCGAGGTCATTTCCGACCCGGCGGGGAACATCAAGCCAGTGAAGCCCGGTGGCATCGCGCAGAGCACGCGCCGCATCGACGGCATCGTCGCGGCAGTCATCGCGCTCTCGCGGCTGATGGTGCTGCCCGACGGTCCGACGTCACCGTACGCGCATCGTGGTGTGAGGACGGTGGGGTGAGCGCGACAACGGCGACGAGACCTTGCTTCCCCGGGCGAGACGCAGCCTCGTGTGCGCGTGTGTCCGAAACTCCGCACGACGCGGAGCAGGGCGCGATCAACGGAGATGCACCATGCAAATTGGACCCGACGATACGTTCTGGGTCGTGACCGATCCGACCCGCGAGTCAGAGTTCGCAGACATCTGCTTCGTGACCTCGTTGCGGTCGCTCGAGCGGCAGTTCCGCGGCGGTTTGACGGCCGCGGAGAACCCGACGATCTTCACGGATAGGGCGGATGCCGAAGCGGAAGCGCGACGGCGACTTCTCGCGGTGCGCGTGTCCCGCGCGATCGCGCACTCCGCGCCGGGGGAGATCGCGGAGAACGCCGCTCGGGTGGCGTTGCTCGACGCTGACGGCTGTGTCGTGTTCGAGGCCGACCTGCAGTAGCGCAGTATCCGTTGCGCACAGCGGTCGAGTCTGTGCCGGGACTACTTCTTGCGAGCGACGCGGGTCAGGAACTTCTCGTACTGATCGAGGTAGATCTGCGTCCACTCGCGAGCGTCTGCGAACTTCATCTGGGCTTTGTTGTTGAGGCCCATCGCTCGGATGAGCAGAGCCTCCATGTCGCCGATGACCGCATGGGGGTCGTTGGTGCTCATCTCAGCGAGATCCTTCAGCGCGCGAAGGCCCCCGGGGCCGGTGCGCTTGAGCACTGGGCGGAAGCCGAACCACGAGAAACGGTCCCACTTCCGCCGATGCTCGTCTCGCGTGTGGTCCTTGAGTCGCTTCCCGATCGCTTGGTGGCGCGTGAGCCCTACGTAGTGTGGACCGTGGTTGCCGTAGAGGACATAGATACCCCTCTGGTCGCGGAAGTCTGCGACGGCGAGGCCCGGGCGGTTCGCGCCGTGGCGGCCCAGTAGTCGGAACGCATTCTTCTTGCCGCTCCCTGGCGTCCAGTCCACTTCCTCCCGTCGCCAGAACAACCCAAACTCCCTGATCGGCATGCGTCAGTCTCCTCGTGCAACCCTGAACGGAGGCGCCGCCGCTGGCGCTCAAGTCACCGTGTTGAGCGAGTCTATCGCGGCGCGATGCTGGAGTCGATGCCGACCGTTCGACGCCCCCGCAGTCTGGCCGTCCGTTTGCGCTCCGGCCTGCGCGCATGGCTGCTCTCCGATGAGCCGCCGGAGTCCTTCTGGAATTGGCGCGGAGTCGGGAAGCCCTCGTTTTCGGGCGTGACCGTCACCGATGAGACGGCGCTGCGTGTCACCGCTGTTCTCTCCTGCGTGAAGGTGCTGGCGGAGTCGATCTCGACGCTGCCTCTGACCGTGTTCGAGCGCCAGGAGAACGGCGACAAGCGGGCGGCGCACGATCACCCGGTCTCCGAGCTCCTGCACACGCTCGCGAACGAGGAGTCCACCGCGCAGTCGGTTCGCGAGACGCTCTGCGCGCACGTGCTGCTGCGCGGCAACGCCTACGCGCGCGTCGTTCGTGACGGCGGCGGCGACGTGCGCGAGATCTGGCCGCTCTCGCCGGGGAGCGTGGAGGTCGTGCGTCCGAAGCCGGGCGGCCCACTCGCGTTCCACGTCTCGGAATCCGGAACGCCGACCGAGACGCTGCGGCCGAACCAGGTCTGGCGCATCCCGGGACTCTCGTGGGGCGGCGTCACCGGTCTCTCGCCCATCTCGCTCGCTCGCGAAGGCGTGGGCCTCGCGATCGCGCTGGAGCAGAACACCGCCTCGGCCCTTCGGAACGGATCCCGCGTCGCTGGCGTCGTCTCGCATCCGCACGTCATGGACGATCCGGAGTTCCAACGCTTCAAGCAGTCGTGGGACGACGCGTTCTCGGGCGTCAGCAACGCCGGGAAGACCGTGATCCTGGAGCAGGGCGCGAAGTTCGAGAAGGTGGGGATGACGTTCGAGGACCTGCAGTTCCTCGAGCTGAAGAAGTTCCAGGTGGCAGAGATCGCGCGGCTCTTCCGCGTGCCGCTCCACATGCTCTTCGACGACAAGGCGCAGCCGCGCGCCAACATGGAGCAGGCGTCGCTGGAGTTCGTGGTCTACACGCTTCGGCCCTGGCTCGTGCGCTTCGAGCAGACGATCGCGCGCGACCTCTTGGCGCCGTCCGAGCGCCGTCGCTACTTCGCCGAGCACAACGTCGCCGGGCTCCTGCGCGGCGACTTCGCGGGTCGCATGGCCGGATACGCCGCCGCGCGTCAGTGGGGCTGGATGTCGGTCAACGACATTCGCCGTCTGGAGAACCTCAACGGAGTGGGGGACCAGGGTGACGTCTACCTGCAGCCACTCAACATGGCTCCCGCCGGCAGCGATCTGCCTGACGCGAACGAACGCGACGCGGCTCCGAGCGATTCCGACTCCGATCCCAACCCCGATGACTCCGACGACCCCGAGGAGAACGACGCATGATCCCCGCATTCAAGAACGGTCGCGGCTACGCGCTCGCGCTGGCAGGAGAGGGCGAGCTCGTCCCGACGCTCTACCTCTACGACATCCTGGGCGTGGACCTCTTCGGTGGGATCGCCGCGCGCCAGGTCGTCGACGACCTGCAGGCGCTCGGCGCCGTGCCGTCGCTCGACGTGCGCATCAACAGTCCAGGCGGTGACGTCTTCGAGGGCGTGGCCGTCTACAACGCGCTGGCGCGCTTCCCGGGCAAGGTCACCGTGTACGTGGACGGCCTCGCGGCATCGATCGCGTCGCTGATCGCGATGGCCGGCGACAAGACGCTGGTGGCCGAGAACGCGATGTTCATGTTGCACCGCCCGTGGACCGCGGTGGCCGGCGACGCCGTGGAGATGCGGCGCCAGGCCGACACGTTGGAGAAAGCGTGGGGCGCGATGCTTGCGACCTACTCGCGACGCACGGGACGTCGTCCCGCAGCGATCGAGAAGAGCGTGGCGGCGGCAGGCGGCGAGTGGTGGATGAGCGCCAAGGAAGCGGTCGCCGAGGGCTTCGCCGACAAGGTGGAGAAGCCCGCGAAGGCGGCCGCCGTGTTCGGACTGCACCGTTTCCGCAGCGTCCCCGAGCGTCTCGCGGCGCGCGCCGTTGACGGGGACGCGCGGGTCTCGCTCCCCACGCATCCGCGAGTGGCCGAGATCGAGCCGCCGCGCGTGGAGGCGCAACAGGTCGATCCACCCGACGACGAGATGGCCGCCGAGGAGCCGGACGAACCGACCGCGCCTCCCGAAGACGACCCCGCGATCGCGGCTGCGGCCGCCCGCCGTCGCCGCATTGTAGAGGCGCTGCGCCAGACCTGTTGACCGGGTCTCGCACCGCTCGACGCTGGACGTCGTTGACCCGAACCGACCCCCTCTCCCGGAGGCAGACACGATGAGCAAGGTCCTGGAACTCAAGCGCACGCGCAAGGAGCTCGTCGCGCGGATGAACACCCTCGCCGCGCAGGAGGCCTTCACCGCCGAGGACGAGACGGCGTTCGCCGAGATGCGTGCGCAGGCCGAGGGGCTTGCGCGGCAGATCGAGCGGCTCGAGTTCGTGGAGGGCGAGCAGGCCGTGCTGGATCGCCTAGACCCCGTGCCGGTGAAGCCCGTGCCCGACCCCGAGCCGAACGTTCAGGGGAAGCGGAAGACGTCGCAGAAGGCGCCCGGCATCGAGAACCCCGGTTTCGAGAACGTCGGCGAACTCGTGTACTGCGCTCGCTTCCAGCCGCGCGACTCGCGCATTCTCGCGCTGCAAGAGATGGGCACGGGCGAGGCGGGCGGCATCGCCATCCCCGACGAGATCAACCCCACGCTGCGCGAGGTGACCGCCAACGAGGCGATCTTCCGTCCTCGCGCGACGGTCGTCCCCGCCGGCGAGTCGCCCGACGCCGATCTGGTCCTGCCCTCGCTGAACCAGGGTGTCGGCTCCAACCTCTACGGCGGCGTGGCCGTGGACTGGATCGGAGAGGGCGGCGACAAGCCCGAGACCGGCATCAAGATCAAGGAGACGCGCTGGAGTCCCAAGGAGGTCGCGGCGCACATCGTCGTGACCGACAAACTGCTGCGCAACTGGCGCTCGGCGTCCTCGCTGATCGAGCGCATGCTTCGCGGGGGCCTGCTCGCTGCCGAAGACGTCGCGTTCCTCAGCGGCAACGGCGTCGCGCGTCCGCTCGGCGTACTCTCCTGCGACGCGCTCAAGAAGGTCAACCGCGCCGTCGCCGGAGAGATCGCCTACGACGACCTGATCAAGATGGAGGCTGAGCTCCACGAGGACGGCGAGGCGATGTGGATCGTCTCCCCGCGCGTCATCCAGAAGCTCCGCAAGATGACGGACGGCGCCGGGCACTTCATCTGGCAGGAGGACGCGCGCACCGGCGCGCCCGCCTCGCTGCTGGGCCGCACGGTGGTGAAGAACTACCGCAGCCCGGCCGTCGGCTCGCTCGGCGACGTGCTCCTGATCGTGCCGAGCTACTACCTCATCAAGGACGGAGTGGCGACCACGGTCGCCGCTTCCGAGCACGTGCTCTTCAAGCAGAACAAGACGGTTGTAAAGGCGTTCAAGACCGTCGATGGCGGACCGTGGCTCAACGGCCCGATCCAGCAGGAAGACACCAAGTCCTACAGCCCGTTCGTGGCGCTCGACGTCCCGTAGGCCACGCCGCGGACTCCCCTTCCCTGACCCCGAGCGTTCCGATCCACCAGGAGATCCAAGATGACCAAGAAGCTGACCGAGGCGCTGGCGATGAGCTGCATCGTCGCGCCGCAGGATGTCGGGACCGCCGATGTGACCGGGACGTTCGTGGACATCACCGACGCCGGGCGCTTCGTCGTGCTGGCGAAGGCCGGCGCCGTCGCGGCCGGGAAGATCCTGAACGTCCAACTGCGCCAGGCGCAGGACGCCGCAGGGACCGGGGCGAAGGACCTCGGCGCCGCGGTGACCTCGGTCGGTGTCGGCGGGGCCGCGCCGCCTGACGTCGAGGTGGAGAAGACGCCGTTTGATCTGGACGGTGCGAACGGGTTCACGCATGTCACGGCGGTGCTCGGCATCGACGAGGCGGCGAAGCTCGGCGTCGCGTACGTCGTGCAGGGCGACCGACGCTACGTCCCGTAGGCGCGCTCGCGCCCTGAAGGAGATCCGTGATGCACTACGAGGTCATCTCTCGCTTCCTCGATCGTGAGCGGGGCGTCTACGTCGATCCGGGCACGCCGTGTCCGCGGCTCTCTCGGCGGACAGCGACGCGCCTGGTCAAGTCGCGCTGCATCGCGCCCATCGAGGACGCGCCGGTCAAGCCCCCGTCGAAGAAGCCTGCCGACAAGCCCGCCGATCCTCCCGAACCCACCGAGCCGCCCACGCCGCCTCCGGCACCGGAGTAGGCCGTGGGCCTCGCCCTGCTCGAAGCGCCTGCCGAGGCGCTCGTCTCGACGGAGGAGGCGCAGCTTCACGTGCGATCCGACTCCGCGGAGGACGCGACCTACGTCGGCGATCTTGTGGATGCGGCGACCAAACATGCCGAGAGTCTCTGCCGTCGCCGCTTCGTCACGCAACGCTGGCGTCTGACGCTCGACGCTTATCCAGCGTCCGCGATCGCGCTGCCGTATCCACCGCTCCTCTCTGTCGAGGCGCTGCAGTACATCGATGCGGACGGCGTATGGCAGACCGTCGATGCTGCCGACTACCAGGTCCGCGCTGCCGAGACGCCGGGCGAGGTTGTCCCGGCGTACGGCATTTCGTGGCCCTCTCCGCGCAGCACTCCTGACGCCGTGCGCGTTGACTTCACATGTGGGTTCGGCGCGGCCACCGACGTGCCGCAGCCGATCAAGCGCGCGGTGCTCCTGCTCGTGGGAACGCTCTACGCCAACCGCGAGTCGGTCGCCCCCGTCGCTCTCCACGAGATCCCGCAGAGCGCCGTCTGGATGCTCTCGCCCTACCGGGTGTGGAGGTTCTGAGATGGGACTGCGCGCGGGGCTCCTCAACCGCCGTATCCAGATCCAGCGCCGCGTCGAGCGCGTGGACGATGCGGGCCAGGTACACCAAGACTGGGTGCCGCAGGCGGATGTCTGGGCGCGCGCTGAGCCGCTCGGCGGACGCGAGGGATTCGGGCAGGAGCAATTCGTCGCCACTGGTGACGTGCGCTTCACGATCCGCCGGCGCGCCGACGTGAACGCGCTCTGCCGCATCGTCTACACAGGCACGACGTACGACGTCATGACGGTTGCCGAGGACGTCGCGCTCGCCGCGCTGCTCATCGTCGGCAAGGCGCGCACTGATGCGAGGGCGCCGTGAGCCAGCCGAAGAGCGAACTCGCGTACGTGGAGGGTCTGCGCGAACTCGACGATGCGCTCGCCGAACTGCCGCAGGCGCTGCGCCGTCCCGTCGTCCTCTCGGCGCTCCGACGCGCCGCGAAACCCATGATCCGTGACGCACGTCTGCGCGCCCCGCGCGGCACAGATCCGCGACGGCGGGGCTCGAGGAAGCAACGCCGCGCTGGCAAGTCCGTCGCCATCGGTCCCGGTGCCGACTCGATCAAGGCGAGAGCGATGCGCGCGCGGTCGCAGTACGAGGCGACGGTCGCCATCGGCCCGGACAAGAAGCACTGGTACATGAGTTTCTCGGAGTTCGGGACGTCGCGTCAGCCACCGCAGAGGTTCCTGACGGCGGCCTTCGAGACGCACAAGGTGAAGGCCATTGAGACGTTCGGGGACGCGCTCTGGCAGTCGATCAGCCGCAAGGCCGCTCGACTCGCGCGCAAGGCCGCCGCTGGGAAGCTTGGCAAGCGCGCCGAGAGGGCACTGCGCGGATGACCTTCGGAACCTACCTCCGACGCCTACTCACGGGTGATGCGGGCGTGGCCGCGCTCGCGGCGGGTCGCGTCTACAGCGAGGTCCTCCCGCAGAACGGGGTCGTCCCCGCGATCGTCTTCAACGAGGTCGCCGGCGATAGCGACGTCGATCTCGACGGCCCGACCGGCATCCGCTCACGACGCGTGCAGGTGGATGCGTGGGCGAAGACGCGCACGGAGGCAACCGCGCTCGGTCTCGCCGTGCGCGCGGCGCTCGACGGTCATGTCGGCGGGGCTGCGGGGCTGGAGGTTCAATCCGCGTTCCACCTCTTTGAACGCTGGGACTTCGATGCGCAGACCTCGCTCTTCCGCACGAGCCAGGACTACGAGATCTGGACGAGCGGCGAGTAGTAAGAGCCCCGTCAATATTCGGAATCTCCCTTGACAGGTGCCGAAGCGGAGCGAACGATGTAGCGCGGATATGGGGTGAACGGTTCGTGGAATCAATCTGGTCGATGAGGAGAGGAATTCATGAGAAATGCACTGAAGAATGGCGCGCTCGTACTTGCGATTGCCGTCATGGCGTGGTCCAGCTCGGATGTCGTGTTCGCCACGGGGTCCGCGGATGGATACGCTGCGCAGACTCCGGTCGTGACTGCTCCGGACCCAAGCGTTCCCGGCATGTGGAGCGTGAAATTCTGCATTCGGCGGTGCTCAAGTACCGCGGCGGCGTGGATCAACGGCCCGATCAGCACGGTCCACCCGTCTACCGCGGAGCCGCTGGAGGTGGACGGAGAGCCAGCCGGATGGGTCGATCTCGATGGAGACGGAGGCATCGATTTGACTGGGGGGACGAGTCATTCCTCGACTACCTCGACGACAAACGGCGTGACGTGCCGGGATGACTGCTACACGCAGTTCGGCCCGATGCCAGCGGGCCCACCCACAAAGACCGGTGTCTCCGTGAAGTTCAAGGACGTGAATGGCAACGATCAGGTCGTGAACATGAATCAGTCCCTCTGAATTCGGCGTGAGCGCGCGAGGAGTACTTGTCGGCAGTCCGGTGGGTGCCCACCTCGCGCGCGACCGCGCGGAAGTGAGTTGAAGTGCGGGATTGGCGAATCGCGATAATCGTGGTGCTGCTCGCTTCCAGCGGCGTGATGAGACTTGTGGCATGCGAGCGAGCCGGGTCATCGGCATTGGCACCGGCATCCGGAATGTTGGTTCGTGTACTCACAGAGGAACGAACCGACTCATGTCGCGCCTCCTTTGTTTCCATGCGGGGAGCGGAGCGTGTCGTGCTGGCAAGTTCGAGCGGCGCCGTTGGCTCCGACATATGGCTCCCGTTGCCACCGAAGGACACGTCCGAGCCGGTGTGGCTGTTGGTCGAGGCGGATGGACACGCCCCGCTCTATACGATCTGCGAGAGTTTCCCGCAGGTCCTCATCGCCGATGTTGCTGTCGGCGTGCGCGTCACGATCCGGAATGAATCAGCCACCGCACAGCAGGTATCTGTCTTCTCTGAGGACACTCCTCTTTCTGTGGACGTTGACCGTCTTGAGACCAACGATACGAGCGAAGTCCATCTGCCACCGGGTCCGTATCGCGTTCTCGTGACAGTGGGGCGCGTCGTCTCCGAGCAGAAGATCGCCGTTGATGGCACTCGAAGCCGTTGGGCCATTCGCCGCGGCGCGATTGTGGTGAGAGACCAATGAACTCGACGTACGGCGGTCCATCTCGATCTTCGCGCACGCGGGCCACGCGCATTGTCCTACTCGCGCTCACTGTCCTCGCTCTAGTGACTGTCGGTTCTATCGCACGCACGTGCGCGTCCGCGACCGGCCGACGGCCTGTGGACACGCCGTCATCGGACACGGTGAAGGATCCGGCTAAGCCAACTCGCGTCGTAACGCGGCGTCGGACGAACGACGTCGAGTCGCCAGAGCGTGCTGACGATGCGAGCGTTGCAATACCCGTCGTGACGTCGCCGGAGACCGCCGAACGGCGGGTCGAAGTGCATGTGGTCGCCGCGGAGACACGGCAGCCCGTGTCGGGCGCTGCGTTTCGATTGATCACGATCGGCGTAGAGGTCTCGGTCGCCGGACGTGAGAGTGAGCGCGAACCTGGCCGCTACGATGTCGTGCTTTCCGGTGCGGCGCCGCGCTGGGAGTCGATCGCCGCATCAGCGACCGGCTACGTGGAGTCGCGGGCCACGCTCGACGGTGACACTCCGATCCTAATCGTCCTGGGGACCGGCGCGACGGTCGAGTGCAGTGTCGAGCGAACCTCCGGCGATGGCGTGTCGGGCGCACTGGTGTATCTCGGGCCACGCGAACTGGTCTCTGACGTGGCGGGCCTAGCCCGCTTCGAACTCGTGCCCTACGACATCCCACTTCGCCTCGTCGCGCTCGTGGATGGGATGCGAGTCGAACATCCGCAACCGATACGGATGCTCCGAAACAGTCGCCACAGGTCCATTCGCATTGAGGTCCACGCCGGGTTGAGCCTCGCGATCGAGACGGTGGACACGGACGGGGCAGCGATCCCCGACGCGGCGTTGCGTGTGGTCGCCCGCACCGGGGCGCCGGCGGCCCAGGAGGGGCTGACCGACAGTCGGGGCCTCGTGTCTCTGCGGGGCCTGCACCCCGGTGAGTACTGGGTTCGCGTGCTGGCTGAGGGATACGAGCCCGCGTCAATACTCGGTGTTCGCCTGACGGGCGATGACTCGCTGACAGTCGTCCTTGAGGCGGCGCGCCCGCACTTCGTCCGGGGGATCGTCGTGAGCGAAGCCGGTCGTCCGATCGAAGGCGCCACGGTTCGACTCACCGGTGCTCCGGGCAATCGTGTCGCCACGACCGGTGCGGATGGCGTGTTCGACTTCTCGGAGCTCCGCGCGAGAGTTCCGCGCGACTTCGGGAAGAGCCGCCCAGTGGCGACATGGCCGCCACTTCTGATCACCGCGAGCAAGGAAGGTTGGGTGAGTCCCGGTGCCATCGCCGGGCAGTTGGATCGCGACGACCTGCGAGTCACTCTTGGACGACCGACCGCGGTGCGCGGCCGTATCGTGAACGCACTCGGGCAGCCGGTTCCTGAGTGCTCGGTGAGTTTTAGGATCGACGGTGCTGGCATGCAGTCGATGGGGCTCGACGGGCAACGCAGCGACGACGCCAATCGCGTGCGGCCGAATGGCGCGTTTCTCTGGGAGGGCGTCTTCGCAGGGGAGGGTGTCATCGTCGTCCAAGCGCGCACCGGCGCGGAGTCACGCGCCCCGGTGCGGCTGGTTGCCGGAGAGACCGTGGACGTCGGCGATCTCGTGTTGCGGATGCGGTCTCGCTTCGAGGTCGCCGCGATGACGAGTACCGGCCAGATCGTGCCAGCGATGGATGGGATCATCCGATTGCTCAAGGACGACGGCAGACCGATCCCGGACGGACACTCTTTCCTCGCCGGTGGATCAACAGTCTACTCCGGGCGCGTGACCGTGGCGGCCATGTCGCGCGAGTGGTTGGCGAAGACGTGGCCCGTCGTGGAGCTTCGTCGGGAAAACACCGCCGCCGTGCAGATCGAACTGCTGCGGGCGGGTTCGATTGCGGTCGTGGCCTTTGACCGCGGGGACCCCGTGGCGGACGTCGACGTTCGACTGGAATACCTGGGACCGCACGACCAGGCGTTTGCAGAACGCGGCACGCTGGGGGTCAATGCTGACGGCTCACGCATATACCACGCCGCAGTAGGTTGGCGCAACGATGGCAACACTGGCGCCGAGCGCGAGGTGACCTTTCAGCCGGTTCCTCCGGGCCGCTACCGTGTTCTCGTCTCGGGGGCGGACGGGGCGACCGCGGATCTCGAGTTCGAACTCGACGAGGGCGCCAGCCGCAGAGTCTCAGTGAGCCTCGACTGAGAGTCGGTCGGAAGCCCTGGTGGGTCAGAGCAACTATGGGGTGGGTTCCACGGTCTCACGTTGCGATTCGCGCCGGCGAACTCAAGTCGTTGCTGGCGGACGATCACCGTGCACGGCTCGTGTTGGACTTCGTCGGGGGTTCGGGCCTGCCAGTCGTCTACGCGGGCATTGGCTCACGCGAGCGTGGCGCGGGACGCACTGCGATGGCACCGGCCGTCTGAGAGGGTGCAGATCAGCGCCACGCGGGCACCCCCTACTGGGGCCATAACAGAGGGCCTGGGAGGCTGACCGCGCGCCGGTGGCCGGGGGGCCGGGGCAGGACCCCAACTGTCGTTGCACAACGGGGACCGACTCGGCGCGGCCGTTTTCCTCTCGGAGCCGCCATGCCCTGAATGACAGCGATCTCCTGGTTCTTAGGGCGGCGACGACTCGCTATCGAACGCCGAGTAGAGCGAATGTCCTGAGACAAGGAGGTGTCAGATGACACAACGCGCACAGCGCAAGCGGACCCGCTCCGCGCCCCCGGCCAAGCAGGCCGCGAAGAAGACGGCCACGAAGAAGGCGCCTGCCAAGGCGACGCGGAAGAAGACGGCGCCGAAGATCGCTCCACCGAAGGAACCCGTCCCGGCCGCCAAGCCGCGCACTCGCGATCCGCGACTTCCCGCCCCCGGCTCCGAGATCGTCCGAACTTACAAGGGGAAGGACATCCGCGTGCAGGTGCTGGAGGACGGCTTCACCCACGACGGAGATCCCTATCGCTCGCTCACCGCGATCGCCAAGGCCGTGACGGGTTACCGAGCCATCTCGGGGCCTGCGTTCTTTCGGCTCACCGAGCCGACGCAGGAGACCGCAAAGAGCGGGCGAGCGCCCAACTCCGCGACGGCGACGGAGCGCGTCAATGATGTCGAGTAGCCGCGACGCGGCTCTCTCGATCCTCACGCTCCGGATTGGCCGCAGGACACTCCGCGTCTCCTCGCTCGCCGAGGCATCGGCCCGCTACGCCGCCGAGAGGGATCGATCCGGGCTCGGCGCTTCGCGCTTCCGCGAGGGCCGGGTCGAGTCTGCGGACGGCGAGACGCTCAGGATCTCGTACAACGCGCGGATCTGGAGGGGCGAGTGGCCGACGGCCGAACTGCTCTTCGACCCGGCGGCGGCAGCGATCCCGACTGCCTGACTCGTGCCCGATGAGCTCGACCGGCGGCGTTCGCGCGCCGCCGGTTTCGTGTTTGCGGCGCTGTGTCTGATGGGTGCCGAGGGAACCTGACCGGGTAGAGAAAAGGGGAATGTGATGTGGAGTGTTCCGGTCCTGCTTTACGGGAGGTCGACCCAACCTCGGCGGGCAGATCATAGCGCCCCTCATCGACGCTTCACCAACCTCCTCTGACGGCCCGCTTGCATCGCTCTCCCGGCACTTGATCCTCCTGGTTGGAGGTTCACAGATGGCCGTTCTCGCCGTTCAACAGATCAGTCGCGCAGGTCTTGACGCCGCGCTCGCCGCCGCCGCGGCGGGTGGCGACGCGTTCCCCAACACCGGCCGCGTCTTCCTACGCGTCGCCAACGCCCACATCTCGGCCGCGCGCACGGTCACCATCGCCTCGCAGCTCCCTGCGGGCGCGATCCCGCAGGGCGCGGCGAAGACCGACATCGCCGTTGCTGTGCTGGCCACCGAAGAGCGCTGGATCGGTCCGTTCGACCCGGCCGCGTTCAACGATGCCAACGGCCGCGTGGTCGTGACGTACGACGACGAGGCCGACCTGACAGTCGGCGCGTTCGCCCTGTAGCCCGAAAGAGAGGAGAGCCCCATGCCCCGTAGCGGAGCGAAGATCGGAAGCAGGACGCAGTTCCTGCGCGAGGACCCCATCGACTCGGGCACGTTCGTGGCGGTGGCCGAGGTGAAGTCGATCAACGGACCCTCGCAGTCTCGCGACGCCGTCGAGGCGACGCATCTCGAATCCGACGACGACCACACCGAGTACGTGCCCGGGATCGCCGAGGCGGGCGAGGTCAGCCTCGTCCTCAACTTCCGCCCCGAGCACACGAGCCAGGGCTCCTCGGCCGGACTCTACAAGGACTTCCAGGACGGTGCGTTCCGCAACTGGCGCATCGCCTTCCCGCAGTTCAACGGGACGCCGACGCTCGATCTGGCCGGGTTCCTGACCGGCTGGGAGCCGTCGGTTGCGACCAAGGATCTCCTGACCGTTGCCGTGAAGCTCAAGGTCTCCGGAAAGGTGACGGCGACCTCGTTCGCCTAGTCCCATGGGAAACCACTACCGAGCCGAGATGACCTTCGAGGTCGAAGAGACGAAGGAGCGCGACGGCGAGGTTCGCCAGGAGCGCGTTCCCTACACGCTGCGCTTCTCCTGGAACGCTGCGGCGGAGTTCGAGCAGGTCGCCGGCAAGACGCTGACCGCCGCACTCGACGAGCTCTCGCGCCAGGCACTCTCCGCCGTCTCCGCCCGCGCTCTCCTCTGGGCGGGGCTGCGCGAGAAGCACCCCGGCGTGACGCTCCTGCACGCGGGCCGACTCATCGATCGGCTCGGGTGGAAGCGCGTCCTTGAGCTGATGAACCACGCCTTCGAGTACTACTTCCCGAAGGAGGAGGAGACCGAGCCCGGCGCGGACCCTCCGACGCCCGCGCCCTCGATCTAGAGGAG
Source organism: Planctomycetota bacterium (assembly GCA_024280885.1). Lineage (GTDB taxonomy): Bacteria > Planctomycetota > JAJSAM01 > JAJSAM01 > JAJVHW01 > JAJRPF01. Next base: position 77,013 of record JAJRPF010000067.1, read on the forward strand.
TGGCGGGACAAGGCGGCAGAGGCCGGTATCCCGCCCGACGCCTTCTGGCTCCAGACCCCGCGCGAGACGCTCGCGACCCTGCGCGCCCTCGCCGCGCAGGAGCGCCGCGCGTACGCGCTCAGTCTCTACGGCGCATGGCACTCTGCGGCGTTCAGCGGCATGCAGGAACTCCCGGAACTCGGTCCGCTCCTCGCGCGGGTCTCCCGGGGCGCTAACCAGGAGGACGAGGAGCAACTCGCCGAAGCGCGCCGGATCGCGGTCGCCTTCGGTGCGTCGCTCCACCCGGAGGACTCCCCGTGAGCGTGATCGGTCGGCTGAAGATCCTGATGAGCGCCGACTCGGCGCAGATCGTCAGCGATCTCGGCAAGGCGCGCTCGGCCGTGCGTTCCGCGGCAGGCGCGATGGGGGGCCACGCAAGCGACGCCGCGAAGTCACTCACCACCGAGATGGGGAAGTTCAGCACGCAGATGCGGGGTGCGCCGGGTGCGATCTCGGCTGCGACCAGCGCCATGCGGCTCTTCGGGGAGAAGGGATCGCCCTCGGTCCAGACGGTCGGCTCAGCCCTCACGTCGATCCTCGCGTCGGGCTTCACGCCGCTGGGTCTCGCGATCGGTGCCGTGACAGCCGGGATTGGGCTGATCGCCACCAAGTCCACGGAGCTCTCCGCCCTGGAGGAGGCCGCCGAGAAGGCGACCGAGAAAACCGCCACGCTGCGAGAGGAGATCGCCGGTCTGGGTGTGCAGCTCTCGCTGCTGAGCGAAGGCGGGCGGGCGACGGCGATCGACGTGTCGATCCGCCGCGCCGAGCAGCAACTCAGCGACCTGCGGCAGAGCCGGGGCCCGGATCTCTCGCGCGGGGAGAGCCGCGAGATCGAGACGACGATCCTCTCGCTCCGCGAGCAGATCTTCGAGTTGGAGAGGAAACGCGACCTGGAGCGGGACATCGCCGCAGCATCGGACGCGCGTCGATCCGCTGAGCAGCGCGCCGAGCGGGCACGCGCGTCGGCAGCGCGCGCGGCCGCCGATGCCGCTGCGGAGCAGAAGCGCGTGGTCGCCGATTCGATCCGCGCCTGGGACCGGCTGACCGCCTCTCAGGAACGCCGTCGCACGCAGCTTCGCGACATGGTGCTGCAGGTCGAGGCGCTCCGCGATCCCGACGTGGATGTGAGCCTCGCGCGTCAGAGCCAGCGCGTCGACGACGTGCAATCGCGTCTGTCGAAGAGGGGGCTCTCGTCACTGGACGAACGGGATCTCAGCGAGCAGCTCGAGTTCGAGCGCGAGATGCTGCGGCTCCTCGAAGAGCGTCTGCGCATCGAGGATGACCGAGCCGACGAGGGGGAGCGTCAGCGGGAGCAGGAGGCCGCCGCCGCTGCGAAGGAGCGCGCTGCTACCGCGGCCGCCACGGAGGCGAAGCGCGTCGCCGAGCGTCGCCAGGCGGCGGTGGAGAAGACGACGACCGGCATCCTGAAGGCTGAGGGCGATCTGGCGTTTGACCTGGAGCAACTCGACCGCACGGAGACCGCGCGGCGCGTCGCCGAGTTCGAGCAGCGCTTCGCAGAGATCCTGGAAGAGGCCCGGGCCTACGGCATCGAGACGGTGAAGCTCGAGGAACTGATCGCCGCGCGTGTGCGTCGCATCCGCGACGACGCCGCGCAGCCCGGCGGAGAGGGGGGCGAAGAAGGACCCTCGCGCATCGATCAACTTCGCAATGCGATCGACTCGGGCACCGCGACCGAGGGCTTCCGCGCGCGGATCTCTCTCCTGCAGGAAGAGACCGCGAGTTGGGGGAAGCTCGGTGCGCAGCTTGCCGATACGGCGGCCTACGGCATCTCGGGCGGGATCGCGCAGGCGCTCGAAGACGTCGCTCGCGGCAGCAAGTCGGCGTCGCAGGCGTTCAAGGAGTTCGCGCAGAGTTTCGCGTTCGACGTCGCGCGCATGATCCAGCAGGCGCTCATTCTGCGCGCCGTCACGTCGCTCTTTGGCGCCGCCTCGGGCGGAGGGACGGAGACGGCGAGTTTGGCTGCCACGAGTGTGCCGACGACCAGCGCCGCGTTTGGCGGCACGTTCCGCGTGGGTGGCTTCGGTGGTCTCGACAGTCAGCTCGTCGCCATGAAGCTCTCGCCCGGGGAATTGGTGCGCGTGACGGACGGCGCCGGATCTCGAAGCAGCGATGACGGTGTGAAGCTCGCCGTCACCGTGCGGCCGCCTGCTGTCATCGCCGACGAGGTCATGGCGAAGTCGAGTCGCGAGGCGCGCGCCGCCGTCGTCGCGACGGCTCTGCAGCGCAGTGGACGACGCGGCGGGAGGGCGCGCGAGTGAGCAGCGCCGTCTTCCCGTTCAAGTTCCTGCGACGCGGGTTTGTCGAGTACCTCTCGTTTCGCACCGCCATCGACGAGATGGGTGGGGGACGCCGCGTCGTGCAGAAGCTCCACGCGGCGGGAGAGCTCGTCGCCCGCGGGACGCTCCTATTCCCGAACAAGGGCGGCAGCTACGCCGACTTCACGGCGTTCTGGGCGGCGCGCTTCGGCGCGTTCGAGGCGTTCCTCTATCGGGCGCAGGACCGGGGCGCTGCGCAGACGATCGACGGCCTGACCGCCGCGGCTGCGCAAACCGACTTCACCGCGACGCGCCGCTACGTGGACGCCGCAACGCTCTTCGTCCGCAAGGGCGGCGTACTCCAAACGCTCACAACGCACTACACGTTGGAGAACGGATCGGGCGGCGCGTACGTGCTCGGCATCTCACCGCGCCTCGTCGTCCACTTCCTCGCCGCTCCCGGCGTGGGCGTCGATGTCGAACTCACCTACGACTTCCTCTACCCGGTCCGCTTCGAGGGCGACGACCTGCCCGACGACATGGAGCTCGAGACCGGAGGCGCAGGCCCCGCGGGGCTCGTCGATCGAACGCTGTCCGTCCAAGTGCGGGAGACGGGGCCGGGCTTCAGCTACGCCGATGCTCCGGACAGCCTATGAGGGAGAAGGACCCCGCCTTCCTCGCGCTGCTCTCGGGCGACGAACTCGACCTGGTCGCACTGATCGAGATCGAGCGCGCGACGACGCCGCTGCGCTACGCGCTCGACACCGAGCCGCGCATCTGGAACAGCCTGACGTTCGCGCCGACCGCGGGCGCCTTCGGCGAGATCCAGGAGTCGGCCGAGCGCGAGGTGCCGTCGCTGCAACTCGTCCTCCAGAACCGCGACGGCGTGCTGGGTCCGCTCGCGCATCCGGCGACCGGCGGCGAGGATCTGCGCGGACGGCGGGTGACCATCCGCCAGGCGAGCCGCGCGCTGCTCACCGGCACGAAGCCCGACGACCTCGTCATCGAGTGGGCGCTCTTCATCGAGAGCGTGTCCTGGATCGGGCGCGAGGCGGTGGCGTTCGATCTCGGGATCTTCCCGGCGTCCGACATCCAAGTGCCCAACCGCAACCTCCAGGGGCTGCGTTGTCGCTGGATCTACAAGGGGCTCCACTGCGGCTCGACCAGCGCGCTCCCGACGTGTGAGCGGACGCGCGAGGCGTGCGCCCTGCGCTTCCCCGGCGCCCCCCTGCGTTTCGGCGGCTTCCCGTCGTCTGCCGATGCGCGCGCGCTGAGGCTTGCCTGAGATGTCCAGCATCTCCGGCTACGTGCTCGGCGGCCTGCAGATCGTCGCCGGCGTTCTCCTGACGGTCTTCGGAGCGGGCGCTGTCGGCGTGCCGCTGATCGTCTCGGGGGCCGCGACCACGATCGGCACGGCGCTCACTCCCTCGCCCCCGCGCGAGAAGACGCTGCGCGACTCGCCCAACTACGGCATCGACCGTTTCGAGAACCCATCGGGCCCCGACGCCGTGATCCCGATCATCTACGGCGCCCCGCGCATCAAGCCGGTCCTGCTCGCGCAGTCGGTCACAGAACTGGTCGAGAGCCACTCGCCCGCGACCTCCGCGACGCGCACCCAGGGCTTCCGCTGGCTCGGCGTACTCGGCGAGGGGGAGTTCAGCCATGTGTCGGAGATCCAGATCAACGACCGCGATGTGCTGCGGAAGGAGCGCGACGTGCGCGTCGGGCGCGGCGGTGGGGGGGAGAAGCGCTTCGCGCTGCCGCACCGCTGGGTGTATCTCGGCGACGACGAGGCGCCCGGAGTCGAGGTCTGGGTGGACGGCGCCCTGAAGTCCTGGCGCACGAGAAGCGCGTCGGCGTCCTTCACGTCACCGGCTGTGACGTACCGCCAGGTCTTCGACCCGATCACGCTGACCACGCGCCGCGTGAAGAAGCCTGCGAAGGTTGTCCTGCAGCGCGACGACAAGCGCGAACGCATTCTCAGCTCGTCCCTACGCGTGTACGTCCGCGGTCCGGGACATCCCGAGACCGAGGAAGCGCGCCAGGGATCGGGCTACCGCTGGCGCGCGCAGAAGCTCGCGCCCCACAAGGTGCGCATCACGTTCGGTCGGCGACCGCCGCCCGGCTGGACGATCCGCGTCACCTACGACTACCTGGCGAGTGACGGCCTGGCGGTGGTGCAGGACGAAGACGGCAAGACGAGGCTGATCTTCGGCTCGGCACCCGCGAACGGCGCGCGCATCACGGCGCGCTACGCGACGACGCCCTTCCACGGATTGCGTGTGCAGTTCCGGCCGGGGTCTCTCGACCAGCAGCCGATCGACGGCTTCACGGACCTGGAGGTCTCCCGCAACCCGAGCAACACGCTGCTCACCCAGGGAGCCGGAATCACGTACTCCACCGCGGGGCGCGAGGTGGACGACCTGCGCATCGGCCTGGTCGCTCCGCGCGGCTTGATCCAGTACGAGACCGACGACAACGGCGGGACGAGGGCCGTGTCGCTGCGCGTGCGGATCACCTACCGCGTGCTCGGCGCGTCGTCCTGGAAGCGGCTCCCAGGAGCCAAGGGCGACTACATCAATCTCATCGGGGAGCGCGCATCGCCCATGCGCTGGGAGATCGGTCTGCGCGAACAGCTCGAGCGCCGCGCGATCGCGGGGGACGGCGACGCCGCGGACGCGCTGGCCGCGTTCGAGCGCGAGGCGTACGAGGTGCGGGTCTCGCGGCTGACGGCGGTCTCCACTGACTCGTATGTCGTCGACGAGCTTCGCTTCCAGTACGTGACCGAGATCCTGCGCGAGGGGTTTACGTACCCGGGGACGGGGCTGATCGCGATCTCGGGCATCGTCACGTCCTTCCTCGGCGGGGAGTCTCTGCGTGTGTCGTGTCGCGCCCATCGTGCGGAGCTCTACGACCCGCGGCCGAACGACGCCGGTGACGCTCGCGATCTCGGCTCCTCGCGCAATCCCGCGCTCGCCATTCGCGATCTGCTCACCTCGTCCGAGGGCGTAGCCTCCGAGCGCTTCGGCGGCGGCTCCTTCTTCACGGGCGCGGACGTGTTCCTCGGCGCCGCGGGGGAGGAGGGCGGCTTCGTCGCGTTCGCGGACTTCTGCGACGCGTGGGTGCATCGGCCGGGCGACGACGCGACGCGACCGCCGTCCGCCACCAACGGCGAGCGTCGCTGTCGGCTGGACGTCGCCCTCGACACTCCACAGAGCCTGATCGAGACGATCGGCGATCTCGCTTTCCTCGGCTACTGCATGGCGACGTTCCAGGGGGCGCGCGTGCGGTTCCCGCTCGACCAGGACGGCGACGCGGTGTTCACGTTCGTGGATGACATCGATCCGCGCACGCAGAACATGACGCGCTTCATCTTGCGCACAGACGCGTGGGGCAAGACCCCGACCGCCATTGAGGGGAGTTTCTGGAACGAGGCGCTCGACTTCGAGCGCGACCAGTTGCTCTACCCGGTGGACGGCCTGCCCGCCGGCGCGCCCCCGAACGTCCGGCAGGTCGATCTGCGCGGCGTCTCGCGAGAGACCGAGGCTGCGCGGCTCCTGCGGCACTTGGCCGAGCAGGCGAGCGACATGCCCTATCCGTGCACGTGGGACGCCCATCCGGGTGTGCAGCACGTCGAGGCTGGCGACATCGTCGAGATCAAGACACGCGTGCCCTACGCGACGGGGAGCGATGCGCTGACGCTGAACGTCCGCGTGCTCGCCGCGATCGTCGGGCGGGATGACGACGGCAAGGTCGTCGTGCGCTTTGCCGGGCGCGCGTTGTCGTCCTCGGCCCTGGCGCTCTCGCCGGTGAGCGTGCCGGTCTCGCGCGAGGCGATCGCGGGGCGGCGGCGGCGACGAGGACGCACGCGACGGAGGCGATTGGTGACTGGGCTGCGGGCGCGGGTGTCGTGAGCGACTCGCGTCGGTGGGGGCCGCCGCCCGCTACTCTAGGCCGCGTGGTCCGCGGCGGTGGCAGCCGTAGCGGCTGACAGGCAATGTTGGCAGAGGAGACAGGCGGTGCCCCTCCCCCCGGACAAACGAATGAAGTTCTTCGTCTTCATCATCGAATCGCCGTCGCCGGTCGATCTGTATCACGGCCGCAGCGAAGCCGACTTACTACGGCGTGCGATCGGGCTCAATCTGATCCGCTGTGCGTCTCGGATAGCGATCAACTTGGAGTCGTTCGTGGCAGCCATCCGTGTGGGGCTGCACGAGGAGATGTCTGCGAACCCGGGCCTGGTTCCGATCCTCCACATCAGTGCTCACGGGTTCCAAGAAGGGATCCAGCTTTCTAGCGGCGAGATCATCGACTGGGTCGCACTGCGTGGACTCTTGAAGCCCGTCAACCAGGCGCTCAATGGGACTCTCTTTGTGTGTATGTCGACGTGCGAGGGTTACTCCGGGAGTCGCATGGCCATGGTCATGGAGGACCCGGATCATCCGTTCTACGCGATGGTGGGAAACGGTGGGAAGCCGACGTGGTCGGAGACGGCAGTTGCCTTCGCGTCCTTCTATCACTTGATCGCGAGCGGCCACTACGTGCCCGATGCTGTCGCGGCCATGTGCGTAGCGTCTGGAAATCAGGACTTCTTCGTAACGACAGCCGAGGAGGCCAAACAGGGCTATCTCGCGTACGTCAAGGAGATGGAAGTCGATGCGCTGCAAGCGGCGCAGGCGCTGCGGCAGGAGGAGGAGGACGACCCGCCGAACGAACTCGCCAAGCGATTGGCGGCGGGAAGCGGGCGATCGCTCTGATCGGCGACGCGAGCGGCGGCGGATTCGAACCGCGCACGCGTGTGCAGAGTTCGCTGGGCGACCTGGCGTGGCCAGACCGGCGCAGGTCGCCAGCGAATCGCGATCGAGCGCGTCGAACGCAGGCTGACTGAGGGGATACCGGACCCGTTCCGCGTCCCGGCCGTCAGTTACTCTGGGCACATGGATCAGCGATCGACACGCCGCCCCTCGCAGCGAGAATGCGCCTACTGCGGCGAGCCCGCGACGTCACGTGACCACGTGCCTCCCAAGGCGATCTTCCCCAGGCCACTGCCTCGTGTCCTCATCACGGTCCCGGCCTGTACGGGCTGCCACGCCGGGACTTCAGCTGACGATGCGCGTTTTGCCCGCGTCGTCTCATCGATCCGTCGCGTCCGGCGCAACGAGGCAGCGAATAGGACGGATCGCCGTCTCGGTCGTGGCCTGGAGCATCCCAGGGCGTCGGGCGAGCGCGTCGCCACGGCTCGGAGTGCGAGAGATGTCGAATTTGTGACGGCGACGGGCGTCTGGGCAGGTCGCGGCCGCGGGCAGATCGTCGATCGCGATCGCCTCTATCGCGTCGCAGGTCGGATCGTCCGCGGACTCCACTACCACGCCCTCGGCGAGCGTGTCCGAGCATCGAATGACGTGTACGTCCGCCACTTCATCGACCTGGAGGCCCGAGGGCACCTGACTCGGGAGGCGAGCGACGAGTTCATTCAGCACTGGCGAGGCCTTCCTGGGGAGGTCGTAGGCTCCGGCGAGACCTTCGCGTACCGATATGCCGTCGAGCCGTCCCGGGCAAACGGCGAGTCTTGGTGGCTCCTGGGGTTCTTCGGCGGAACAGACTTCCTGGCCCGTGTCGGACCGCTCGGCAAGCAGGGTTCGGTGTTTGGATCGCACGTCTCGCTCCAACCGCTCGTCTTTCCCACGGCGAACTGGCGCTGATGTCGAAGCAGCGTCGGAAGCCGAGATCTGAGGTCGTACAAGGGACCACTGCGGGCGAAGTCTCCAACATCGAAGTGCGCGTCGCGGTGGATGGAAGCCACGTCGAGTTCGTCACCCCGATGACCAACCTGCGGACGGAGTACTCGTACGAGCGACCGAAGGGGCCGAAAGTGCTGAACCGCACGCCCGCTGATTCGAGTCGCGCCCCTTTCGATGTCGACGACGCGCTGAAGGACTTCGACCTGCTCGTCGCCGTGGATACGAACACGCGTGAGGTCTGCGCTCAGAGAACGTCCGTCACGGGCGTGGTGCTGGCGTATCCCGTTGGAGATAGTCGCGATGGCCAGCAGAGGGGCTACTGGCGCAGGTGTCCGTTCGCGGTCGAGTTCTCCCCACGCTGCGGTAATCCAGAGAACTTCGGCTGGCTCGCCGCGCTACAGCAACTCGACAAGACCGACGTCTGGCGCATCGGACTGCGCGTCGCACTGATCGTGGACTCCGATCTTGACGCGCTTCAGTCGTACAACGCACGAGAGGCTCCGTTCTTCGAGAACGACTTCCTGCCGGACGGCATTCAGATGATCTACGCGAGTGCTGACGCAGGTGGTGAGAAGTTCGCGAATCAGTTGATCCGGGGAGCTGACCGCGTGGCTTCCGAGGTGCTAAGCCACCTCGCAGACGGCGAGATTTCGCTGGCACCTCGCGAATACGCAGATGGGCCAGTCGCATCCTTCCGGATCGTTCACATCGGGACGCCCGATTGACGGCAGAGCCGACCGCAGCGTGGCCGCAACTCGGACGGCACGCCTCGCATGGTTCTCGCAGTACGGAATACTCGACATGTGCCCTCAGCCACACTTCGCTTCGTGGATGTCACGCTCTCCTGGGAGCGCGCGTCCGCGGGTCGGACCGCCGTCCTTCGCCGCCGCGCCGCCGGCCTCGGATGGGAGGAACTCGCTCGCACCACGGAGACCTCCTACGTCGTCCGCGGTCTGCATCCCGAGCGCGCGCATGCGTTCGCCGCCGCGGGTGTGTTGGGGGACGGGGGACTCGAACCCGAGGACGACTGGGAGAGGGTCCGCGTCGCGCCGGTCGCATCCAGCGGCACACCCGCGCTGCCGAGTGTCCCGACGTACTTCGCCGCCGCGCAATCCGGCGATCAGCTGACGTTCCGCTGGACGCCCGCGGATGACGGTGTCAGCGCGACGTTCGAGATCCGCGTGGGCGACACGTGGGAGGACGGGACGCTCGTCGCCGAGGACCTCACGACCTCTCCCCACACCTGGTCGTGGCCGTCGTCCGGCACCCACGATTTCCACCTGAAGGCGATCGATCGCCTCGGCCACGCATCTCGCGCCGCGGCGACGCTCAGCATCTCGATCCAGCCGCTCGGGGACCACGCGACGGAGAGCGAGACCGACGAGTCCGCCACGTGGCCCGGCACAGCGACGAATCTGGAGAACGACGCAGGCGCGCTGCAGCTCGAGCAACTCCCGCTCCAGTTCGGCGCGGCCACCGACCCCTTCGGTTCGTTCGCAGGCGTTCCGTGCTTCGCGAAGACCTTCCCCGAGGGCACCTACGAGACTGTTCCAATCGACGCGGGCGCCACCGTCAAGGAGCGCCTGGAGATCGAGTGGGGGACAGTGCAGCCACTCCCGGTGCCGCCACCCTTCGGCTCCGTACGGCGCCCGGCTCTCGGGAAGCGCCATCGGCGCGATGGGGGACTCCTTCCTCCGGGAACGCGCACGTGGGCGACGAAGCAAAGCTGGCGCGTCACGCCACTGGAACCCGTGGACGTCGCCGTCGAGATCGATACGAGTCAGACCGCCGCGGGCGCCTGGGACGGCTGGCGTCCCTACGTTCCGGGTGTCCACGTCCACCGGCGTCTGCGCGTGCGCATCACACTCCGCGGCGACGGTCTGCGCTTCGTGCGACTCCCGCGCCTCGTCATCCGACGTCGCCGGTTCAATCTGAAGGACGAGGGCCTGGCCGTCCTGCCGGGCGGCGTGCCGATCGAGGTGTTCCTCGCCCAGCCATTCCAGAGCGCGCCGCACCCGACCGCCTCGATCGTCGCCGGCGGAACGGCCGTGCGCATCGAAGTCAGCGTCGTCACGCCGACGAGCTTCTCAGTGGAGGCCTTCGACGGAGGCGGCACCTCCGTGCCAGCGACGCTCCACTGGCACGCGCTCGGTATGTTTGGTGTCCGAAAAAGGTGTCCTGTTTCGATGGCGTAGCAGTGGCTCGATGGCCGCCTCCGAGAGGAGGCAGGAATGTCAGAGAGCATGGAGGACAGGACCGCTGGTCGCGACGTAGCTGAGCGTAGCGAGGCGGAGT
>JAJRPF010000068.1 GCA_024280885.1 Planctomycetota bacterium
ACGAGACCAAACGTGCTCGGCGCGTGCTCCGCCGCGAAGCGGTGCTCGCGTCACTCGAAGAACTGGGAATGATCGAGAGGACCCGAGGCGGTCGGCCTCTGCGCGCTGTCAAAGAGGACATCTTTTCGTGATCACTACAAGGACGGCATCGCGCGAGTCCGTTGCCGGATCTGTCGCGAGCCGCAAGAAGCTGTCAATTACCGCGAAACTGTCCTTGCTCATCGACTCGAACACGGAGGAGTCTGGCAGTTTCCCTCGCTTCGCGGATGGGTCCAGACCGCCCGCCTCAACGGACTGCGAGCTCGACGACTCGGCTGACGATGACGTCGAGTGGTCGCGTACCGAGTCGCCGCAGCCAAGAGCGATCGGAACGCTGACGGCGATCATCGCCACACCGACAACGCCCCGACGAATTCGATGAACCACGCGAACCTCCTTCGTTGCCGTCTGTAACTGCGCCCGTCCTAGCGGCGGGTTAGGCGTCGTCGTCTTCCCAATGGATGACCCGCTCATCGTGGCCTTCGAGTTCGAGCCACATGTCCGAGTACGGGCTCAAGCGGGGGACGGTGTCGCCCGGGTCGCATCTAACGACGCAGTTCAAGACGGCAACTGCCTCACGCGCACACTCGACATCAGTCGCCCAGGGCCGACATTGTGTGTTGAACCAGACGGATGTGAAGGGTCCATCCTCGACCTTGGGCATGATGACGATCGCTCCGTCTCCTTCTTCGAGGTGATACGCGATCGTCGTGTCGGTGGAGAACGGGCCGCTGGTCGAACCCACCATCGACCGCGCCCACTCGATTGCGCGCTCAAGTGGGCACCCGCACACGTAGATTTCGACATCCTGCTGGCGATTCATGGCGAGAATCCCATACGCCTCACGCTCTGCCGCTCAGCAGCGAGCGGCGGCCTGAAGTGTACTGCCCTCGTGGATCGGGTGCCCGCCGCCCGCCACGTTCATGGACATCGTGAGGACGAACGCGGCCTGGAACGGCATCCTGATGCTCGCGAGCACATCCCGGACGGTGACACGGCTCGGTGCCATCGGCGGGTCGGGCTCGTCGCTCATCGGTTGAGCCACCACTCCTCGACGGCGATGCAGGGGGCGAACAGACGCTGCCGCCAGGTCTTCGAGGTCGTCCAGTAGCTACGGTCGCTGATCCTGGCTGCGCCCGGAGGCGGGTGGGCTTCCACGTCGGTAATGACGTAGAAGTTCTCGAACACGCTGTTCGACCGCAGTTGGCCGTACGTCGCGACGTACCCGAGCAGGACGAGCAGGACGAGCACCACCCACGGCCACCGTCGCGGCCCTCGTGGCTTCCTCGGCGGCGGAGCAGAAGCCGCCTCGCTCACTCGAATCGGTCCTTGAGCAGGACCGCCCACCACCTGTGCGGGCGACGGGGAGGGGCGGGCTCGCTGTTCATCGTTGGCGCGACCCAACGACGAGCGAGAGACCCAGCAGTCCCAGCGCAGTCGCCAGTGGGCCGTAGACGCTGAGTCGCACCTTGATGGCGGTCCATCCTGTGAACCAGTCGTCTGGATCGTAGAAGTTGGAAATCTCAACGAAGCACGCGAGCGCCGTCAAGTTGAGCGCCAAGATGATCAACGCGGCGACAACCAGCCGCGCGTCAGCGGGGGCTCGTCTTCTTCGTTTCGGCGGAGGGGCCTCGGTGTCCACGCTGAGGACATGTTCGCACACCGACCAGGCGACCGGACTCGCCGATCGGGGCAGTCCGGTGCCGCGCTGACACGGGCGACGCGGATGATCTTCCCCGCCGAGTTACTGCGCGGCCGAGGCTCGATCTGGAAGCTCCCGGGTAGCGACTACCCCACTGCGCCGCCCTCGTCAGCGATGCCACGAGTCCGCAACCCGCGCAGCGATTGGCTCTCGCGCTGGACGCCGAACCCGTGAGTTCCACCTGTCCGAAGAGGCCAGGAGGCAACACGGCAAGACGGAAGAAGCACACGACGGAGCAGATCATCCGCAAGCTGCGGGATGCATGGCGTCGCGACTTCGACACGCTCGTCGTGCCGGCGCTAGACAGAATCGGAAGATCCGTGGTTCGCGTTGTCACGACGCTGGACGAGTTCCGCCGGTTCGACGTGGACGTCGTCAGTCTCCGCGAGGGCCTCGACTTCCGCGGGCCGTCCGGATCCGCGATGGCCGCGATCATCGGCGCCATCGCGCAGATGGAGCACGAGGCAATCCGAACCCGAGTCACGGAGGGCTCCGTGCGGCTCAGGCGCGTGGAGTGCGTGTTGGTCGGCCGCCGCTCGAGTGGACCGACGAGGACCTCGCCAAGCTGAGACAGATGCGTGCGGACGGACTCTCGATGAAGGCGATCTCGGAGCAACTCGTTCTGTTCGACACGAAGGGGACGCCACGATCGCCGAGCGTGCCAGCGCTGTACCGGGCGATGAAGCAGAGCGGGAACGGGTAGACTTCGGCCATGGAGATCCCGGCACCCAGGCGCCCCCGTCGATGGTCGTCGGCGTGTTCGGGGACGCTGGCGCGGCTACTCGTCGGCGTCGTGCTGCTGGCGCTCGTCGCGTGGCCGGAGCGGCATCGCCGAGTGCGCCAAGTGCAACCGCTGACCGCAGTTCCCGCGCTCGATGCGCTCGATGCTCTCGATGAGTTCGACGATGATCGGTTAGATCCCGTGCTGAGGAGGCTCAACGTGGCTCTGCGCAGGATCCAGATGGAGAATCGCAAGTGGATTCTGGAGCAACGCGAGTTGCTTTCCTCGACGGCCACGTCTCGCGGCGCGTACCTCGTGACAGCGCCTCCATCCGTCGCGGCGTTGATGCCTCACAGTCGCATGTACGAAGCGGAGTTCGATCCTCTTGAGGCCGAGTTGGCCGCACTTCTCGTGCAACTCAGCGTATCGGTGAGCCGGACCACCGACGAGCCGGTTGAGCCGGACCCAGCCTATCGCACGTTCATGTACCGCGACGCCGGTCTCCACGTCCTCCTCGACGTCATCCGCGACGTGATCGACGGATGAGCGAGGCGCGGGAGACCGATGAGAGCGTGGCTCCGCCGGGGAAGCCCAGGGGGGCGCGGCGATGGCCGTGGGCGGTGGTCGTGCTGCTGGTGGTCGCGTACGTCGGCTGTTACATGTGGCGCAGGGCGCAGCCCTACAATATCCACGGATTGTGGGCGGACAATGGGACGTGGCAGGTTATCGTGTTCCGTGACACCGCCGACCCCTGGCCCCCCTTTGAGAGCCCGGGGCTCTTCCTCCGCCCCTGCATCGCCGTCGAGGAGTGGTGGATGAACCGATGACGACCGACGAGACGCCTCCCCCTCGACGCGCCAGCGCGAAGCGGTGGCGAACGATGGTCACGCCCGTAATCGTCGTCGTTCTGTATGTGTCTGGCTACGCGATCGCCCGCGATCAGGACGGCATCGTCTGGATCGACGATGCCAGCCCGCCGGGAACGGGGTTCTTCATTGAGCCCGCGACACCGTTGTACGTCTTCACCCCTCTCATGCTGCTCGAGCGACGCGCACGCAACTGGTGGGCGAAGTGAGCGACGACGCGACTACACAGCCGCCTCGGCCGCGACGACGTGGTGCGACTCGTCTTCGGCATCGGGTCGTGCTGGTGGTGGCGCTGCTCGGCGGGGTGTATGTGGCGGGGTACATCGGGTTGCGAGCCGGCGACGCATACCCTCTCGTCGAGGTGCTTGACCCAGTGACGTACTCGAACCTCGACGCTGGTGACTACGGACAGCTTGATGCGTTCGGCGCGACCAAGCACGTCTGGATCGGATACCAGGCGTGACGAAGTTCTTCAACGTGTGGCCCCTGCCCGAGGATCGCACCTTGCTCCAAGTCACCTGGCAGATCCATGCGCCACTGCGGGAAGTTGAGGAACGGTTCCGGGACTGGCTCGCGAACTGACGCGACGGCGGTGGTGGGCGGCCTCGTCTACCGCCTCGGCCGGCAAGCTCAGAACCCCAGACACCGTGGACATGCACGTATACGAAACACTGTAATCCCGCCTTCGGCCACGCCCCCCTCCACCCGGTGCTTCGCGCGCGAGGGGCGCGCCCCCCACGGCATGCGTCGAGAGTCGCCGGATCGGCCGCTCGGCGACGGCTCCCGTGGCAGGGAACGCATCAGGCGTGCGCACGGAAGCGATACCGGGCCGGACGCACCCGCTCTCTCTGGCACTGCATGGATGCTCGGCGGCCGTAGTCAATCCCGATCCGGGCTCGCGGCAACCGAGATTATCGGGAGGCTGACGTTCGAGGCGGTGAGTTCGAGGAACTGTCGAACGATCACAGCCGCGAACCGTCAGCGGCTCCGCCGCGTGCCGCGCGCCCACCGGGCGCATGACGCGAGAACGGCCCGCGAAGTACTGAACCCGGATGAATTCCTCGGACGCGGCACTGGGCCGAAGAATTCAACCGAGTTCAGTATCTCGCGGCGGCGGCGAGTAGGTGGGCCCGTCCCCGCGCAGTGCGACGCCGCACCAATGGCAGTACCGGATGCGAGTCGGGCTGCCGAGGACCGCCGCGCATGCGGGGCACCGCGAGTTCACGAAGTAGAGAACGAAGAGCGCGCACGCCGGGATCGCCAGCCAAGGCCCCCACTGAAGAAACACCGCGTCTGAGATCAGGCCGTCGCGGAAGCCGATCCAGGCAAGCGCCAACAGTAGAGCGGGCATTACAAGCAGACGCCCACGCCGCCGCCGACGAGCGAACTCGGCACGGAACTTGGCCAAGTTCTCGTCGCTGTACTTGATGGCGATCGCTCACCCCCTGACTCGCCTAACGTCCTGCCGCTCAGCAGCGAGCGGCGGCCTGAAGTGTACCGCCCTCGCGACTCGGGTTCCCGCCGCTTGTCGGCTGCGGCTCCGGGTCAGGTCTCGGCGGCTGGACGCACATGACTGCGAGAACGATCAGGCCAACGGCGACGCCGATCAGACCAAGTGCCGACACCAAGGCGTCGGTCCCGATCGCGGGCTCGGACATCGCGAACAAGGCAAGTACTCCGACGAGACCGAGCGACACACCGACGAGCAACTGCACGCCAGCGAGGATTGCGCCCCAACGCAGACCGGCGAAACCGGCGAGCACCGCGACGATTCATCTGGCCCGCCGAGCTACTGCGAGCTCATCCAGTGTCATCTCGCGTTGCACGACGTGGGCCGCGCGATGAAGCGGTGACGTGAGCACGCCTGGCCGTCTGATACCCTTCTCGCGGAGACGCGGGATGGCAGGACCAGCATCCGGCAGCGCGCGCAGACCATCGCGGTGGGGAGAGTGACACTTGGCGGTTCCCGGCTTCCAGAGCATGACGCTTCCCATCCTGAGAGGGCTCGCCGATGGCGGTGTCGCCACGCTGGGGCAGATCCGGGGCGACGTCTCCAAGCACCTGAAGCTCTCGGAGAGCGATCTCGCGGAGATGCTCCCGAGCGGCAAGCAGACCGTGCGCGCCAACCGGGTTGCATGGGCGTGCGTCTACCTCGCCAAGGCCGAGCTGCTACGGCGCCCGAAGCGAGGGTCGTATCAGGTCACCGATCGTGGCATCAAGACGCTCAAGGACCCGCCAGCGCGTATCGACATCACGTACCTGGAGCGGTTCCCAGAGTTCTTGAAGTTCCGACCTGCTACCAAAGGCAAGAAGGCGAAAAAGAAGGACGTCCCCGTCGATCCAGACGTTCCGCCATTGGAGCAACTCGAACGAGCCCACGAGCAGCTCCAGAGTGCGCTCGCTGATGAGGTGCTGGAGCAGGTCATGGCATGCTCGCCGCAGTTTTTCGAGAGCCTCGTGGTGGAGCTGCTCGTGGAGATGGGCTACGGCGGCTCGATCCGCGATGCAGGCGTCGCCCTGGGCAAGTCCGGCGACGAGGGGATCGACGGGATCATCAAGGAGGACCGTCTGGGTCTCGACGTGATCTACGTGCAGGCGAAGCGGTGGAGCGGGACCGTTGGTCGCCCTGAGATCCAGAAGTTCGTGGGTGCGCTGCATGGCAAGCATGCGCGGAAGGGCGTGTTCCTCACGACGGGGGCGTTCTCCAAGGGCGCACGCGAGTACGCGCAGAGCATCGACTCCAGCGTTGTCCTTGTGGACGGCGAGCTACTCGGGACCTTGATGATCGAGCACGGGCTGGGCGTGTCGAGCTACGAGTCGTATGCGGTGAAGCGGTTGGACTCCGACTACTTCGCCGAGGACTGAGCGCAACACAAGGGGGTGCAAGGTGCAGCAGACGATACTGATCGCCGCCGAGCAGGGCGGTGCCTTCGAGATCGTTGCGCTGATCGTCGTTCTCGTGATCTCTCTCGCAGTCTCGGTCGCGATTACGAGCGCCGCCGCGGGCAGCGAGCGCGTCGCCTGGGGCTGGGCGCTGCTCGGGCCGACCGGATGGCTGATTGCCGCGTTGCGTGGCATCCAAGAGCGCATGGACGAGCAGGCGGCGGCGGGTTCGTCTACTGCGCCGCCGAGTCTCGGCCCCCTCGACGTCCGTTTCGTCTGCCCTTCGTGCGATGAACTCAAGACGGTCCTGCGACGGTTGGTGGGCAGGCCCTACACGTGCGTGTCCTGCGGAGCCGAGTTCGTGGTTCCGGGCGGGGACGACGGGTCCGCCTGAACGCCGCCGGAGGCTCGCGCTCCCCATCCGCCGCCAACAATTGGACGCGCTCCGTCTCGGCCAGCGTCATGTCGCTCGTCGCCTGCTGCGGCGGGCTACTCGGGGTGCTGCGCTACTCGACGATGCGCTTCGCCAGACTTCCCGATGCCCAGTAGAGGACGACTCCCCACGTGGCGAACATGAGCTGCGCCAACATCGACGTGATGCCGAACCGAATCTCGCCAGTGAAGGCCCCGCCGGCGCCGATCCACACGATGAGAACCTGCGTTGTCAAGGCCACTCCGACGAAGACCATCCCCACCGCCATGAGACGGAGGATGGCGCGCACAGTCCGTTCTTCCACTCGTCCTTCCTTTCCGCTGCGTTCGCGCGCATGACGCTCAGTCCGATGTTTCGCGGAGTACGCGAACCTCACAAACCGACGTCAGTCTAACCCGTTCGCGTTGGGTGCCGATGCGTTCGATGGGAACGTGCGCTCGCTACGCGGTCGGGCTGTCCCTCTGGCACGTCGATGAATGCACTGGTCCTCGCCTGACAGCAGATTCGTTCACGAAAGCTTGCGGAATTCGCTAACTACTGCGAACGCTTCTGTCGTGTGCCAGCTCTGAACTACGGACGATTGGCTGGACCGATGACAGGCGTCCGGGCGGTGGAGACTCCCCGGAGAGGGCGTCGGGCGCGATCTCGGCGGTGCGCGCAGAATCGATCTTCTTCGTGGCGTCTTCTCAGATCGAGCGGACCTCTCCGTGCACCGTGACCTCCACGAACTCGAAGTTCGCGCTGCACCGGTGCAGGCGGTAGGAGGTGCCGCGCGGGATCGCGAAGGCGTCGGCCTCGGCGAGTTGGTGTGTCGCGGCGGTGTCGCTCTCTTGCCCTGTGACGAGTACCGCTGATCCCTTTCGGACGAAGGCGAAGAGTAGATCCGCGTCGTGTTGGAGCGTGTCGGTGGATGCGGCAGACGTTGTGCGGATGATGTGCGCGTGGGCGATGCCGGACGTTGCGGATCGCATGCCCGTGTCGCGTGACTCGAAGCCCTCGGCGGACCACGGCGTCCACTCGGCGTCGGTGGCAACGCTCCGGAGGAAGCGCTGACCGGAGAAATCGCGGTCGGGCACCAAGTGCGCGGTCGGCAGGGTGAGGTCGTGGTCGGCCAGGGTCTCGTGTTCGGCGGGGCTGCTGATCTCGACGACCTCGAGATCGTCCGAGCTCTCGAGAACGCGGTGACGGATCTCGGGTGGTTGTAGGACGCAGTCGCCAGCCTGCATCACGAACGGTTCGCCCTGGTCCTCGTAGACGACGCGGACCCATCCGCGATGGCAGAAGATCATCTGGAAGCGGACTCTGTGGAAGTGCACGTAGTCGGGAACGGGGCCACCGTTTGGGATGTGGATATGCGATGCGATGAAGGCTCCGCCTTGGCGGTCGGGGATGAGGTCGCGGTAGCGCATTCCTGCGCGTCCAGTGCCCCATTGCGCGTCGCGTCTTCGGCTGATTGTGAATGATGGTTCCACGACCGGCATCTTGAGGGGCTTCGATGCCGCGACGAATTCGATGCGCATGCCGTTTGGGGCCGTGACGTCGGCGGGCGGGGTGTCGGTGCAGACGATGCGGAGCGTCCCTCGTGGGCCGTCGCAGTTCGTGTCGAGTCGGAGCCGGATGCCGTGACCGGAGATCACTGCCACGCGGGGGTGGTCGGCGGGGAAGATGGTGTCGATCCGGAAATTGAGTTGCTGCGTGAAGAAGGCGAGCGTTGCGTCAAGGTCGTCGCAGGGGACGAGCATCTCGGCGGATCGGATCGGTGACGCGGGTTCTTCGGACATCTGCATCAGGGTACAGCGAGTGCGGCCGGCGTTGGGAGCGTCGACTCGTCAGGGTAGATCGTACCCGGGCATCTGCGGTCCACCTGGCTCCAACAAGAGAACTCGTTGCTCCGCCGCTGACCGGGGACGGCGGACGTGTGCCAGGAGTCCGTCGGAGCTGGATTCGATACGTGATGCACGGCCATCGCCGGCACGGGACTACACTCTCGCGATGGATCTGAAGCGACTTGGGCCCTTTGTGATCGAACGCGAGCTTGGCGCGGGCGGGATGGGGAAGGTCTACGCAGCGAGTGTCGGCGGACGAGCACCGGGGCTGACGGTCGGGTCGGTTGTCGCGCTGAAGGTCGTGCATCCGCATCTGCTGGAGATGCCGGGGTTCTTCATGCGCTTCATGCGCGAGGCGAGTCTCGGGGCTTCTATTCAGCACGAGAACGTCGTGCGCACGCACCACTGCGATCAGCTCGTGGTGGACGGGACGGCGCATGCGTATCTCGTGCTGGAGTACGTCGAGGGGCAGGATCTACGCGATCTCGGGCGCGAGTTGGAGCGCGTTCCCGAGGAATTGTGTCGGCACATCGGACGCGAGATCGCGAAGGGGCTCGCCGCGATCCATGCGGGTGGTGTCGTCCATCGCGATATCAAGCCGGAGAACGTGCTCATCACGAGCGAGCACGTCGTCAAGATCATGGATCTCGGCATCGCGCGACTCGAGGACGACAACCTCCACCTCTCGCGCAGCGGCATGTTCATCGGGTCGGTGGAGTACGCGTCGCCTGAGCAATTCGACGGCGGTGACGTGGATGCGCGCTGCGACTTGCACGCGCTGGGACTCATCCTCTACGAGCTGTCCACGGGGCAGCATCCATATCGCGCAGACGGCTTCAAGGAGGTGATGAAGCGAGTCTGCGAGGAGGTTCCGCGGCGCATCGGCGAGATCCACCCCCAGCTCAGCCCATTCCTGGAAGAGTTGGTGCATACGCTACTGGCAAAGAGCCGGGACGACCGTTTCGCGTCGGCCAACGACGTTCTGGCGGCGCTGGAAGAGGGCGAGGATTCGCAGTGGTGGCACGACCGCGCGAAGGCTCTCCGTGCCGAGACCAAGCGCCCCCTGCGTAGGATACGCATTCCGCGTGAGACACAGGTCTACGGGCGCGACACCGAGATCGCGCGGCTGCGCTCGCTCTTCGATGCGGCGCAGTCCGGCGATGGCAACGTCGTGCTCATCGAGGGCGAAGCGGGGATCGGGAAGTCGCGCCTCGTGGACGAGTTGATCGGTCAGTTGCAGCAGTCGGGCGAAGATTTCAATTTCGTCTTCGGTGGCTATCCACCCGGCGGCGCGGCGACAGCGAGCGGAGCGTTCTCGACTGCATATCGTGAGCAGTTGGGCGATGCCGGCAGCGCGGCGTATCTCGTGGAAACTCCGATCCTCGTACCGGCCTTCGATGCCCTGTTGAAGGGCGAGAGCGCCCCCACCGGCATGGAGATACTGACCAAGGACTCACTCCAGACCTGCTTCGTCAATGTGACACGGGCGCTCGCTCGCGAGCGGACAACCATCGTCTTGATCGACGACCTTCATTTTGCTCCGGATGCCGGGCGTGCGCTCTTCACCGCGTTGGCGATGGCCGTTCCGGGACAGCGCGTGTTGCTCGTGGGAACGACACGCCCTGGAGTCTCCGAGGAGTGGACCGCGGGCTTGACGCGCCTTGCGCAGACGACGCAGATCGAACTCGCTCGACTGGGGCCCAAGGACCTTGTCGCGCTCTTGCACGACGCGTTCGGTTCGCAGTCACTGGCCGAGTCGCTCGGTCTGCAGATCGTGCTGAAATCCGACGGCAATCCGTTCTTTGCATTCGAGATCCTGCGCGGCTTACGCGAGGGCCAGTTCATCAAGCAGCGGGATGACGGGACGTGGGCATCGACAAGCGTGATCGAGGAGATCCAGATCCCGTCGTCGGTCCTCGATCTCGTGAACGCGCGGGTCGCGGACCTGAGTCAGGAGGAGCGTGATCTGCTCGACGTCGCGGCCTGCTGCGGCTACGAATTCGATCCGGGCATCATCGCGCAGGCGGTCGGCGAACCACTCTTGCCGACGCTCAAGCGCTTTGCCGCGATCGAGAAGAAGCACCGCCTCGTGCGCGCTTCGGGGCGCCAGCTCGTCTTCGATCATCATCAGGTGCAAGAGGCGCTCTACGGCGCGTTGTACGAGCAGATGCGCGAGGCGTACCACGCAGCGTTGGCCGATGCTCTGGAGACGCGGGCGCGCGCGGCGGACGCGGAGCCGGACGCGCTCGATGGAGCCCTCTGCTGCGATCTGTGCGAGCACTTTCTGAAGGGCGCGCAGGGCGATCGAGCACTGCGCTACCTCGCCGCCGCGCAGGCCCACGCTTCAAGTGGCAACGTGCATGCCCAGGCCGTGATGCTTGCGGAACTCGCGTTGGCTGTTCCGCGCATGCTCGTCGGCACGGAGCGCGCGCAGGTCCTACTGCGCACGTCGGCGAGCGTCGAGTCACTCGGGCGACAGGAACGACAGCGGGAGATGCTGAAAGAGGCTGTTGCGCTCGCCGACGCGGACGGTGATGCGGGACTGCGCGCGCGAGCGCATCGACTCTTCGGGCACTTCCTCGAACGTGTCTACGAGAACGATGCCGCACTCGCGGAGCTGCAGCTCGGGCTCGATCTCGCGCGCGAGGCAGGCGAGTCCAGCGTCGAGGGGGCAGCGCTCAACTGCATGAGCCTGGTCCTAGCGCACACGGGGCGCTTCGAGGAAGCTGAGACCATGTTTGAGACGGCGATCGCGCTGCGCCATGAGACCGGCGACCGCGCCGGAGAGGCGGGCTCGACGATCAATCTCGGTGTGGTCTATGGCAACCAAGGACGCACCGAAGAGGCCTGCGATGCGTATCGTCGCGGACTCGCGATCTGTCGAGAGATCGGGCATCGTCAGTTCGAGTCCGCAGCGGTGGGGAACCTCGGCTCGGTCCTGCACGCGCAGGGACGGCTGGAGGAAGCTGGCGAGCATTTCGAGCGCGTTCTCGAACTGAGTCGCGAGATCGGGAACCGGCGGACCGAGATCACGGCACGCGGCAACTTGGGCCGCACATGGCAGGCGCTCGGAGAGTCGGAGAGGGCGCGGGAGTCGTTCGAGATCTCGATCGAGCTCGGGCGACAAGTCGGCGCGCGGTCCTACGTGGCCGCTGACCTGCTCGGACTCGGAAGCTGCCTCCGTAGCGCGGGCGATCATGCTGGTGCGGCGCGCGTCATCGAGGAGTCGCTCGAGATCCGCCGGGACATCTCGGACGTGCAGGGCATCGCCTACGCGGCGATTGAGCTCGCCGATGCGCTGCGGGCGACCGGCGACACCGAGCGGGCGATCGCGATGGCCCGCGAGGGCGTGCGTGTCGCGACAGAGAGCGATCAGCGGGAACCGCGTGTGCTCGGGCTGGTCCTTCTGGCGACGCTGCCGGGCGGAGATGCGGATGAGGCACTGCGCGCATTCGAAGAGGCCCGAGAGACGTGTAATACCGCCCAGGTGCGGTGGTTCCTGTGGCAGGCGACCGACGATCGCATGCATCTCGAAGCCGCGAAGAGTCGGATGGACGCGTCGATCGCGAAGGTCCCGGAGCGCTATCACGATCTGATGCGCCGGGACCTGTGGCTCAACCGCGAGATCATGGCGGCCTGGTGCGGTGACGCGGGCGGCGATGAGAACACCGATCGGACCGTGCTCCGCGACAACGTCGGGGGCGGTGATACCGAGGCGGCGACGCGCGTCGGATAGCGCGTCCAGCCGATGCTCCAACGTGCGGACCGACGTGGTGCGCCGCCACGGAACTCCCCCACGGAATTCCACAACCAGGCAGCACTCGTACATGATGCGCCAGAGTGATCGCGCGCCGGATGGCGTGTGGAACGGAAGGAGCGCGCGTGCCCCACATCTACGTCGATGCCGATGATTGCCCGGTCAAGGACGAGATCTTTCGTGTCCGCAAGCGCTATGGACTGCGTGTGACGCTTGTCGCGAACCGCTGGAAGCCGACGCCGGACGACGAGCGCGTGGCGATGGTCGTCGTGCCCGACCAACTCGACGCAGCGGACGATTGGATTGTCGAGCACGTCGCGGCGGACGACATCGTGATCTGCCAGGACATCCCGCTCGCTGCTCGTTGCATCGCGAAGGAAGCGCGCGTCATCAACTCGCGTGGGCGGTTGCTGACCGACGACGACATCGGTTCTGCGCTCGCGACGCGCGACCTCATGAAGTCGTTACGGGAGTCGGGGACGATGACGGGCGGTCCGAAGCCCTTCGGGGATCGCGATCGGTCGACCTTCTTGCAGATCCTGGATCGTGAGATCCACGCAGCGCGCAAGAGCCTGCGCCGGCGAGGTCGTTCGTAGTCTGTGCCCAGAGCGGGCATCGTTTGTTGCCGCTCGGCGGGACCGGCAAATTAGGGTCGGGGGATGCCGACGACACAGTGGTTCCCGACTCTCATCTACGACGCGCAGCTCGAGAAGCCTGCGCCGGGCAAGCGGCGTGCGACGCCGTTCAACCGGGAGCTCCTGGCCGAGTGCTATCAGATTCGCGACATGGACGACGAGGGCGCGGACTGGTGCGCCGAGAACTACCCTGGCGGGTACACGTCGTACGGCTCGATGACGCAGCTGCATCGCATGTCATCGACGTTCGCTGAGTTGCGCGACCGGCTCGGTCGGCACGTGAGGTCGTTCGCGCGCACGCTTGATCTCGATCTGGACGGACGCACGCTTGAGATGACGGATTGTTGGGTCAACATCATGCCGCACGGCTGCGCGCACACGCTGCATCTGCACCCGACGTCGACGATCAGCGGGACGTACTACGTCAAGACGCCGAAGGGCTCTTCGAGCATCAAGTTCGAGGACCCGCGGTTGTCGAAGTTCATGGCGGCGCCGCCGCGCAAGCAGGACGCGCGGCGCGCCAACCGAACGTTCGTGCATTATCCGGCAGAGGCCGGGCAAGTATTGCTCTTCGAGAGTTGGTTGCGGCACGAAGTCGGGACGAGTCGGATCGAAGCGGAACGCGTATCGATCAGCTTCAACTTCAACTGGTTCTGAGAAGCGGCTACCGTCACTCGGATCGTGCTCGGTCACGGGCGGCCCAACCGGCTCGAACAAGAGACGTCGTTGCTCCGCCAGAGACCAAGCACGGAGAGTCTCTCGACTTCCCCCCGAGACCTCGGTGACGCCGCGCGGTGCCCGGTGTGTGGCAGAGCAGCGAGCTCTCTTGTTCGAGCCGGGGAGCCCGCCCCTCACCGGGCACCATCCCTGACGCGGATCGACTCAGGGAGTGACGTCGCCCTTCGCGATTTCGCGCAGCAACACTGCGCGCATCTCGTCGGGGTTGAAGCCCCACGGGCCGTAGTCGCCTTGGTACGCGACTGCGCCGTCTGCGGCGATGACATAGAGCCGCTCTGGCCACGCGCCGTAGAGCTTGTTCGCCGTGTCGTCCATGTCGTCGACGACCATCGGGAACGACATCTCGATGCGCGAACCGCATTGCGTCGCCGCGTTGTCGCGATCGGACTGCGTGATGGGCTGGAGGACAGAGATGTTCTCGCCGGGGTTGTCGGGAGTGACCCACTCGTCAGCGGCGTGCGCTTCACGGATGTAGACCATGAGGAAGCGCGCAGAGTCGCCGACCTCGGCGCGGATCTCATTCAGACGGCCAACCTGGCCGCGGAAGGGACCTCAGGTGAACGACCCGAAGATCAGTACGACCGGTCGTCCGCGCAATTCCGAGAGCGTGACGGCGCCGTGTCCGTCGCTGCCCTTCAGAGTGAAGTCGGGGGCTGGTGAGCCGTCTTTCGCCGTCGCCTTCTCGAAATGCACGTGCTCGGGATCGATGCCGGGTGGTGGCGAGGGGAAGGACGCACAGCCGGACGCCAGGATCAGCGTCAGGGCCAGCAGAACGATCGGGAGCGTATTCATCTCGGATTCCCCTCGTGGGCGGTGGTGGCGATCGGGACCTATCGGGCGTGGCTGGCGCCCGCCCCATCGTAGCGCGCAGGCGCAGAGACTTTCACTCCGGCGGCGTGGCGGCGAGACTGTGCCGGATGTTCACGATCTCGAAGCGCTTCTCGTTCGCCGCCAGCCATGTCATCGATGGGCTGCCGGAAGGCCACCCGTGCTCGCGGCTGCACGGGCACAACTACTCCGTCGAGGTCATTCTGGCCTCGGAGACGCTTGATGCGACCGGGTTTGTCGTGGACTACAACGCGCTCGCGGCCTTTCGCGACATCCTGGACTCCGAGCTGGATCACCGGCACCTGAACGACGTCTTGCCCTGCCCTACGACGGCGGAGCACCTCGCACACTTCCTCTTCGAGCGAGCGCACGCGCTATGGCCGGAGGTCGCCGCGATCAGGGTGAGCGAAACGCCACGGACGTGGGCCGAGTACCGTCCCTGAGCGGTCGCGAGGCGAGCAACTGCGACCGTGGTCGCGCCTCAGGCTCGTGATTCTCACGATTTTCAGGGGATGCGGTGCTGCCCCGCGCCCCTCGCGCTGCTAGTTTACTCTGCATGGACGGGGAACTTGCCCATCGGCTGCACTTCGCGTTCACCATCGTCTATCACTATCTGTTCCCACAGTTGACGATGGGGCTCGCGCTGCTCATCGTCATTCTGAAGACGATGGCGCTGCGCACTGGCGACGCGCACTTCAACCGCGCTGCCCGCTTCTGGGCGCGCATCTTCGGCGTGAACTCCCTGATGGGCGTTGTCACGGGCATCCCGATGGAATTCCAGTTCGGCACCAACTGGGCGCGCTTCTCGGAAGCGGCGGGCGGTGTGATCGGGCAGACACTCGCCATGGAAGGGATGTTCTCGTTCTTCCTCGAGTCGAGCTTCCTCGGGCTCTTCCTCTTCGCCGAGAAGAAGCTCTCGCCGCGCGCGCACTGGTTCGCGGCAGTCTGCGTCTTCGCCGGATCGTGGATGTCGGGTTGGTTCATCGTGGCGACGAACGCGTGGATGCAACATCCCGTCGGCTACGACGTCGCGCACTTCGCGGCGACCGGCGAGATCGTGCTGAACGACTACTTCGCGCTCTTCACCAACCCGTGGCTGCTGCGGCAATACCCCCACACGATGATGGGCGCCGTTGTCACCGGGTCGTTCGTGATGGCGGGCACCGGCGCATACTACCTGCTCTCGAAGAAGCATGTTGCGTACGGGAAGACATTCGTGCGGATCGGCGTGATCGTGGGCGCCATCGCGAGCACCCTCTCCGCGATGCCGACCGGCGATCTACAAGCGAAGATGGTGTCCAAGCACAAGCCGATCAGCTTCGCAGCGATGGAGGGGCACTTCCACACAGAGAAGGGTGCGGCGATCGTCCTGATCGGCCAGCCGAACATGGAGACGATGACGCTCGACAACGCGTTCCACGTGCCGTGGGTGCTGAGCTTCATCACGCACCAGCGCTGGAACGCCGAGGTGAAGGGACTCACGTCGTACCCGAAGGAGGAGTGGCCCGACAACGTTCCGCTGCTCTACTACGCGTATCACATAATGGTGGGCCTCGGGACCATCTTCATCGGCATCATGCTGCTCGCCGCGGTGCAATTGAAGCGTGGCAAACTCTACGACTCGCAGCCACTCCTCTGGACGCTCATGCTCGCGTTCCCCTTCCCGTACATCGCGAATACGGCGGGCTGGGTGACGGCGGAAGTTGGCCGGCAGCCGTGGCTGATCCACGGACTCTTCCGGACATCCGAGGGCTACAGCGACAACGTGTCGTCGGGCAATGTGCTCTTCTCGTTGATCGGCTTCGCGGGCATGTATTCGCTGCTGAGCATCATCTTCCTGCTGCTCATCGTGCGCGAGGTTCGGGAAGGGCCGGACGCTGAGACGGCCGACGATCCCGGTTCCGCGGAAGAGGGCGCCGCAACCGAGGACGCGGAAGGCGCGAGCGCGTAGCGATGGAGACGCTCTGGTTCTGTCTGGTCTCGCTCATGCTCACGGGCTACGTGGTCTTCGACGGTTTCGATCTCGGGGCCGGCGTCGTGCATCTCGTCACCGGGAAGAACACGACCGACAAGCGCTCGATCATTCGTTCCATCGGACCGGTCTGGGACGGCAACGAGGTCTGGCTCCTCTCGGCGGCCGCCACGCTCTACTTCGCCTTTCCCGCCGTGTACGCACGCGGCTTCAGCGGCTTCTATCTGCCGATGATGATGTTGCTCTGGCTGCTTATCGCACGTGCCGGAGCCGTCGAGTTGCGGGGCCACCTGGGCGATCCGCTCTGGGTCGCGTTCTGGGATCGCGTCTTCGGTCTCTCGAGTCTCCTGCTCGCGTTCTTTTTCGGCGTCGCACTCGGCAACATCCTGCGCGGTGTGCCGATGGACATGGACCAAAAGTTCTTCGAGCCACTCTGGACGAACTTCCGCACGACCGGGCAGACGGGCGTCCTCGACTGGTTCACGATCCTGGTCGGTCTCGCCGCGGTCGCGACGCTGACGGTGCACGGCGGTCTCTGGGTGGCACTCAAGACCGAGGGCGACGTGCAGCGGCGCGCGCGCGATCTCGCCGGACGCGCGTGGATGGCGGTTGGTGCGCTGATCGCGCTGCTCTCGGTGGCGATGTATCTAGTCCAGCCACAGCTGCGCGTGAACCTGGCCGCCCGTCCCTGGGGCGCGATTTTCCCGCTGACCGCTCTCGTCGGTTTCGTCCTCGTTCGCCGTTTCGTCGGGCGCCATGACGACCTGCGCGCGTTCCTCGGTTCATGCACATTCATCGTGGGGATGATGGCGAGCGCCGTCTTCGCGATCTTCCCGTATCTGCTGCCAAGCAACGGTGATCCCGCACTCGGGCTGACCGCGTTCGATACGGCGACGTCGGCCTACGGAATGAAGATGGGACTCCTCTGGTGGATCCCGGGGATGGTGCTCGTCACGATCTACTTCCGCATGGTCTACACGCACTTCGGAGGGAAGGTCTCGATGGAGGATGGCGAAGGGTAGACCAGCTTCCCGGCGCCGCCTTTGCGGGCGTTTAACGGAACTTCTCAGTGGCAGACGCCGGGACGTTCACCCTCGCTCCGCTCGCCGTACGACGCGATCGCGCGAACGGTCAGATCAACGCCGAGATCGATGGTTCGACGCATGACCGCGACGCTCGCCTCACTTCCCCTGGACGGTGTACCCGCGCTCCTCGCACCATTTGCGCCACTTCTTCGCGTCGTTCGACCCAAACGTCACGCCGCCGATCTGATTCATCACCTGCGCCGTCCACAAACGGACGCGACGATCCTTCAGGTTCGGGATCAGATACGGAATGACGGGTTCGCCCATGTTCCGTAGTGCTTCTGACGCGGCGTTGCGGCATAGCTTCGTCTTGCGGGAGTCGCCCTGAAGCAGGAGGAGACCCAGACGAAACGCGCCGGGGTAGTACTTGATCGATCCGATCGCGCGGATGACCTCGACCTTCTTCACGATCATCCGCGTGTCGAGGGCCTCGACCAGACCCACGCCGCCTGTGGGGCCAAGAGACGCGAGGAAGTCGAGTGAGCGCCCGGCGATCTTCTGGTCACGCGAAAGGACGAAGCGACCGAGATAGAAGCTCACCGTAGCGGCGTCGACGTCACTCTTCTGTGCGATGCGCTCGAGCACGACGACGGCCGAGAGCTGCGCTTCGCCCTTCGAGTCGCGGTAGGTCTTGACGAGGTTGTTCGCGACACGGGTACCGCCGAGCGTCACAAGTCCCTCGGTGCTGAGGTTGCGGACGCCCTCGTCCTTGTCGCGAATGCCGCGGACGAGGTAGATCGACGCGGAGCCGGAGCCGGTGGCACCGAGAAGCTTGGCACCGAGGCGGCGGCGCTCCACCTCCTTCGCTTTCATCATCTTGCCCAGTTGCGAGACGACGCGGCCGATCTCCTTGCTGTCCGTGTTCTTGAGCGCGTCGGGGTCGCTGCCAGCGGTCTCCTTGAAGACGGTCTTCATCCGGTCGGAGAGCGCACCGAGGCGTAACGCGGCGGTGGTGTACTCCGGCAGCGTCGGATCGGAGAACTCGGCGAGGAACTTCTCGTAGAGCGTGTGCAGACGCGGAACGTCGCCCGGGTTCTCGCGTTCGATCGCCTCGATGGCGGCGAGCGTCTCTCGAGCACGCTCAGCCATCGCGTCGCGCGGGTCCACGGGCGGCGGTGCGGCGGGCTCGTCCTCGGTCGGTTGCTCTCCTTCCGTGGGTTCTTCGCCCTTCTTTGGACCGTCTCCCGGCCGCGACGTGCCGCCAATGCCGCTGCCACCGCCCGAGCCGGAGTCGCTCTCCTTCTCGGCGTCGGTCTTGGGGAGTTCGACCGGCGTTTCGTCGCGCGTATCGAACTCGTTGATCGAGGCCATCTTGCGGATCCAGTAGATCATCGACGCGACTTCGCAATACTCCGCGTCGAGCGCCTCCATCTCGGATGGATGGCTGTCGATGTAGGCGTCGTAGAGCTTGCGCGCGGCCTTGAGTCGTTTGTGCGCCTCGCGCCGTCCCTTCTTGCGGTCCCCGTTCGGGAGGTCGGCGTTGTCAGCCTGCCTCACCCAGGGGCGCGCCTCGTCAATGAGCGCACGCGCCGTCGCAAGATCATCCGCCGCCGCCGCGTGGGCAGGAGATGTGGTGAGCGGACCGCTGCAGGGAATGCAGAGAGCCAGGGCCGCCATCAAGATCCATCTGCTGCGTCGCATGTCGTTCTCTCCCCCACTGCCAGGCGACTCTACTGTCCCCTCAGACGCAACGCGATCGCGATCGTTCGGCGCGGGTCGTGTGGTCAGCCATTATCTGGATCTCCCTCCCACGACTCGCGCATCCCGGACTGCCTCGCCGAGAGGAGCATAGCGCCCCCGCGGCGTGTTCGACGCGGGCTGTTCGCGGGGGCATGCGCGGGGCTATACGCGGGAGGTCACGCCCAGACGACGGGATCGTCGTAGGCGGGGCCGTCCTTGCGTGCCGGTCGCACGCGAACGGCGTAGCCGAGAGCGCCCGAGAAGCGCACCGGAACGGACCCGGAGAAACGGGTGCGCTCCGCCGAGTCCGCCGTGTCTGCGCTAAGCGCCACCAGCTCAAGATCGTGCAGCTCCCCGTCGTCGCCGCGCCGCCCGAGCAACGCCTCCACCGCGACGTCAGACGGCGCGAGTTCTCCCAGGTCCACGTCGACACACACGTCGATCGACGTCCCCGGCGCGACCGCCGCGAGATCCGTGACCGTGGCGTCTGTGATGCGTACGGAGCGCAGCGCGTGACGTACGCGCAATACGTCCTCGAAGACGTTCGCGGCGGCACCGTATTCGTCGTCACTGACCTCGGCATGCCGGGCTGCGAGCGGTTCGTAGGCCCACGTTCGATAGTCCCCCACCATGCGACTGGCCGAGAACTGTGGCGGAATGCTGACGAGCGCTCGCCGCACGCACCCGACGAAGCGTTCCGGGACGCCGTCCGCATTGCGCTCGAAGAACATCGGCACGATCTCGTGCTCCAGCAATCCGAAGAGGCTCTCGGCGTCGTGGGCGTCCTGAAGATCAGGTGCCGCGAAGAGCTCGTCTGCGCCGATACGCCAACCGTTCGTGCCGTCGAAGCCCTCAAGCCACCAGCCGTCGCCGACCGAGAGATTGAGACCGCCGTTGGCCGACGCCTTCATGCCCGAGGTTCCGCTGGCCTCGAGTGGCGGGCGCGGATTATTAAGCCAGATGTCCACGCCAGCGACGAGCCAGCGTGCGACGTCGATGTCGTAGTTCTCGATCAAGACGACACGCCCCGCAAACTCCGACTCGCGGGCCAGCCGGCCGATCGTCGCGATGAGTTCCTGCGCCTCGGTATCGCGCGGGTGGGCCTTGCCAGCGATCAGGAAACGCACCGGGCGATCGGTCGATGAGAGCAGTCGCTGCAAGCGCTCGCGATCGCTGAAGATGAGGCCCGCCCGCTTGTACGTGGCGAAGCGCCGGGCGAAGCCGATGTAGAGCGCGTCTGGGTCGAGGGCAGCTTCGATGCTGGCGAGCAGACTGGGCGAGTCGCCCTGGCCCGCGAACGTGCGCCTGAGGTGCGCCTTCAACTCGGTAAGCAAGTCAGCACGTAGCGCGCGCCGCATCGCCCAGAGCGCGTTGTCATCGAGCTTGGCAGCGCGTGCGAATGCGGCCACGAGATTGTCGTCAGGCGCGGCCCCTAGGGCATCGCGCACAACCGGTCGCGTCCAGAACGCCGAGTGCACGCCGTTCGTGATCGGGACGACGGGCGTTTCCTCCTCGAGCAACTGGGGACAGAAGCGATGCAGGATTGACCGCGAGACATCGGCGTGCTTCACCGAGACACCGTTGACACGCGCTGCGAAACGCACGGCGAGGCCGGTCATGTTGAAACGCGTCGGCGACTCGGTGGACGACCCAAGTGCCATGAACTGCTCCCATGGCAGACCGGCCCAACGCGCCGCGTTGCCGAAGTAGCGGCGGACAAGGTCTTCTTCGAACTCGTCGTGCCCTGCCGGCACCGGCGTATGCGTCGTGAAGACGGTCGTCGCCCGGACCGCTTCGCGCGCCTGATCGAACGTGAGCCCGGTCTTGCGGACCAAGTGCCCGACGCGTTCAAGAGCCGCGAACGCGCCGTGTCCCTCGTTGATGTGAACGACTGACGGGGAGATTCCCAATTGTCGTAGCGCACGCACACCACCGATCCCGAGGACGATCTCCTGCCGGATGCGCATCTCCTGATCACCGGAATAGAGGGCGCGTGTGAGCTCCCGATCCTCATCGCGGTTGCTGGGCACATCGGAGTCAAGCAAGTAGAGCGGCACGCGGCCGACGTTCGTCACCCACACGTGCAGGACCGGCTGACTGCCGGGCAGGCGCAGCGTGATCTCGATCGGGTTGCCGTCGCTGTCGAGGACGCGCGCGACCGGAAGCTCACGCGGATCAACGCGTTCGGGCAACGCCTCTTGCTGTACCCCTCCGCGCAGGAGCTGACGCATGTAGCCGCCGCGGTACAGAAGGCCAATCGCGACAAGCGGAACGCCGAGATCGCTCGCGGCGCGCAGATGGTCGCCCGCCAGAACGCCCAATCCGCCGCTGTAGATCGGGAATGACTCGTGCACGCCGAATTCCGCGCAGAAGTACGCGACGGGATGCGCCGCGGTGACGGCGCCCTCGTCGAGCGGCGCCTCCAGGTAAGCCGTTATCCGGTCCGCCGCCGCGGCGACGCGCGCGACGTACACTGCGTCTTCGGCGCACTTCATCAGCTGAGCGTGCGCCACGTTGCGGAGCAAGCGCACCGGCGAGTGGCGGACTCGTTCCCACGTCTCGGGGCAGACCTCGCGGAAGAGTGCAGGTGCGTCGGCATCCCACGCCCAGGCCCAGTTCGAGGCAAGCACCGACAGCCCGATGAGCGGCCCCGGGACGACGGTCGGCACGTCTAGGGGGAAGACGCGCGGACGTCCGTTCTGCGTCGCGTCGCGCACCGGGAGACGTAACGGCCGCACGGGCACAGTCGAGCCCGTCTCGCGGGTTGCGGCCGCATCACTCGCGGCGTCGTACGCGCGTTCGTACGCCTCGAAGAGCCGCGGCCAGTAGGTCGCAGCAGCCACCTCGCGGCATGCATCCTCTGAGGGTGCCCGCTCGTTCACGAGACATTCGAGGACATCGATCAGATCTGCAACCACGCGTTCCTCGGTCCGCCCCTCGCGCGCGAGAACATGCACGCCATTATCCGGACCGAAGCCCGCAGCGGCGGCCCATCGTCCGAAGCCAGCCAGATCCGTGGTGACGGTCGGCACGCCGAGCGCCAGGCTCTCCTGAGGCGTGTAGCCCCACGACTCATAGAACGACGGGAAGCACGTCGCATCGGCGCCCTGAACGACCGCCTCGTAACGCACATCGAGCAGGCCGTCTCCCGGACCGACGTACTCGGCCCAGTGGATGACGCGCACACGTGCGCCGTGCGCATTGTCGAGGCCGAGTTCGCGGCAGCGTGTCGCGATCGGATCGTCGTCGGGATCGAAGAGGTTGTGGAGTGCGATGCCTAGCGGCTCGGCGTCTTCGCGCGACTCCGCGGCCATTCGCGTCACCACGTCGCGCTTCAGGCCCGAGTTACCTGCCGGAACGAGGAGGAAGAGGATGAGTGAGCGCCGCGAGTCGCTCTGCTCGGCCCACGCCGCCGCCGCGTCGAGCAGGACGTCGAGACCCTTGTTGTGAAATTCGTAGCGCGCGCCGGCGCACAGGATGGCTGCGTCGCCGATGTCCTCGCCGAGAAAGCGCGACGCGAGGTCCTTCAGACCCGCGCGTGCTGTGGCTCGCGACACATCGCCGACGCGCTCGGCCAGAACATCGGGATCGAGACCGTTCGCGAGAACCGGCGCTGCACCACGGTCGAAGAAGCGCTGCGCCTCGTCCGATGCGATCTCGCTGACGGCTGTGAACACGTCCGCGACTGTCGCGGAGGTCTTCTCCATCGAGTGTCGCGCCCGCACGGCGAGTTGCGCCGCCACCTGCTCCGGCGTGAGGTCGCCAAGGACGGCGTCGCCGACGCGCCCTTCCGACGCCGCCGCACGTCCGATGACGGTGGCGTGAGCGGTGAAGACGGTGCCGATCTCGGGCACGTTGGAACTCAGGTAGAGAAGCGTGGAACCGGTCATCCACTCGTGCGCTTGGGCCACGCCCACGGATCGTTCGCCGCGCACCACATCGCGCCAATAGCGTTCAATCACCATGCCCGCTGCATGGCCGAAGAGGATCGGCTCGACGTAGCCCCAGTCGCCCGCGAGCGAGTCAACGCGATGGCGCGTCCAGAGATCGGCAAGAACCTCGTCCTTGCGCGCGTAAAGCCCGGAGAACTCGACCAGGATCGTGAGCGGTCGGCCCGGCACGCGCCAACGGCCGACGCGCACGGGCACACCCATCGCGCGGCAGGATTCCTCGAACTCGTCGAAGCCCGGAGCAGGGTCGAGGACGGCGTCGGGATCGTGTTGGTCGAGGAGCCAGGGACCGACGATCACGAGATCGTCGCCGTAACGAGCGACCGACGAACGCGCCTTCGTGGCGACGACCGTGTGGATTCCTCCCACCCGGTGTGCGACTTCCCAACTGATCTCGAACACGGTGAACGGAGACGAGTGCTTCTCGGACAAGTTCAGGACTCCTCGCCTTCGGGCGATTGGATCTTGGATGTCGACGGCGTGTCGGTGGCGACGGTGGCAGATGTCGAACCTGGGACGTCGGGCGAACGTGCTCGCTTCGTCGGGGCGAGCCGGCGCGCGAGATCGTCCACGACGTTCATGAAGTTGATGTACGCCTCGTGCGGTGAGTCGTAGGGACTGAAGTGCGCGTGGACTTCACCGTCCGACGAGCCCTTCGTCGCCATGTAGTAGACGTGGTCAGACGTCGAGAGCTTGCGCCAGCGTTCGAGGAACTCGGGACGCCCGGCATCGGCAGCCGCGCGGACGGCGTCGTAGAGACCGTAGAGCGCCTCGTGCGCGGCGCGCTGCATCGAGTTGCCCAGCCACGCGGAGAGATCCCGCTCCGCGTCGGCCCACGACACCGGATGCGGAATCTCCAGCGTCTCGGTCGCGGCCTCGCGGTCGGCGACCTCCGACGGCGTGTGAAACGCGAAGCGGCCGCTCGCCATCGCAGCGCCGGGCATTGCCTCAAGGAAGTCGAAGATACCCGTCTCTTCCCACTGATGCTCACCGGCGGTCTCGTAATCCATGAAGAGACCGATCTGCTGCGCGTCCTCGGGGACCTTCTCCAGGAAGCGCGCGAATTTCTCCGCGGACAGCGGCCACTCGCTCCAACCGCGGTTCGAGAACCGGAAGGCGATGTCGTCCGACAACTCGTAACTGCGCAGCAGGACTTTCAACTTCTCTGTTCCGGCAGCGGCGAAGACGGATGTCGGCGAGCGCCACCCGACAAGATGGTCGGCGCCCTCTCCGAGCAGTGCCGCGAAACCGAGCTCGTCGGCCACGCGCGTGACGCGATCGTCGATGACGAGTTCGGTATTGCGAAACGAGCGCGGACGCTTCCCGAACACACGCTCCAAGCGTTCGGTCTGCGCCCGCACCTGCGCCCGGAACTCGCGGCCGTTCGCGAGGAACGCCAACGAGTGGTGCGACGTCTCCGAGACGAATTCGACGGCGCCTGTTTCGGCCAGACGCTTGAAACTTGCGAGGGCATCCGGCGCCCAACGCTCCATCTGTTCGAGCACGGTACTCGTCACCGACATCGCGCACCGGAACTGCGCGCCGTGACGCTGGATCAGCCGCAGGAGCAGATCGTTCATCGGCAGGTAGCAGCGCTCCGCGACGCGCCGGACGATCCATGCGTTGGCCGCGTCGTCGAAATATTCGTCCTCGCGACCGATGTCGAAGAACGAGTAGCGCCGCAGACGGAAGGGCTGGTGGACGTGGAAGTAGAGGACGATCGACGTCAAGCGATGACTTCCTCGTATACGTCGCTGACCAGTTCGGCCTGGCGCTGCCATGTCAGGCGCGCGGCGTCGGCGCGACCATCGGAGGCAAGCCGCGTGCGGAGCTCGTCACTGCGCAGTACCTCGACGATGCGCGCGGCCAGTGACTCCGTATCCCAGAAGTCCACCGTGATGACGTTCGAGAGCACCTCGGAGACGCCGGTCTGCTTCGAGAGGATCACCGGAACATCGCGGGCGAGTGCCTCGAGCGGCGCGATCCCGAACGGCTCGCTGACCGAAGTCATCACGTAGAGCGAGGCTTCGTCGTAGATGCGATCTACTTCCGGTCCGCGGAGAAAGCCGGTGAAGTGAACGTGGCGCGCCAGCCCGAGTTCGGCAGCGCGCTCGATCATTGCCGGCAAGAGATCACCGCCACCGGCCATCACGAACTTCACGTGTGGCTCGTCGCGAATGACACGCGCGGCCGCCTCGAGAAAGTACTCGGGGCCCTTCTGGAACGTCACGCGGCCGAGATAGAGCACGATCGGTTCGTCGATGCGCGTACCGGCAGATGCCGCCTCGGCGGCCGGCTCATCAGCTTCGACAGCACGCGCGTCGTTCTGCGCCACCGCGTTGTGGACGATGCGCAGTTTGTCGGCCTTCACGGGGTAGCGATCACGGAGTCTCTGTGCGGTATAGCGCGAGACGCAGATGACACGATCGGCGGCGTCGAGCCCGCGCTGTTCGACTTCGACGATGCGCTCGTTGGCGGCACTTCCCGCGCGGTCGTACTCACACGAATGAACATGTAGCACGAGCGGCACGCCGAGTTTCTGTGACACGGCAATCGCCGCCGGGAACGTCATCCAATCGTGAGCATGAACGACGTGGTAGGTGCCCTGGGTGTTCTTCTCAACTGCGGCGGCGTAGCGCTCGACCTCGGCGAAGAGATCGTCGCCGTACACGCCCGAGCGCCCGGTGCGCTCCATCCAACGCGCGTACTCGATCTCGCTCAGATAGGGCATGAGTGCGGAATCGATGTGGACGGCCTCGTGCTCGTCGTCGGTCAGTCCGCAATCGACGAGATGGACGCGCTCGTTCTGCCCTACGGCGCTCTCGGACGCGGTCGCCGTATCAGCGTCCCCCGCCGTCTCGTCGCCGAGCCGCGGGATGACGAACGTGATGTCCACGCCGTTCTCGGAGAGACCGCCGACCAACCCGGCGCACGCCGTCCCGAGTCCACCCGAGATGTGGGGCGGGAACTCCCAGCCCAGCATCAATACGTTGGTCGTGCTCATACTTCGCCTCCGGCGTCCAGCAATGCGAACGCTCGCAACAACTCACCCACACTCCACGCCTGCGCAAAACAGCCACCCGGCCGATGCGGGGGGTCTCCGTCGAAGACCTCCGAGATCTGCCCGATGCCATGCTCGGAGAGATGATCGCCGAACCCATCCAGCAACGCGCGCAGTCGCAGCTTCACGGACGCGTCGGCCGGTACAGCGCGCAGACCGGCCTCGACGTAGAAGCCGAAGAGCCACGGCCACACTGTGCCCTGGTGGTAAGCCTCGTCGCGCTCGCTCGGGCCGCCCTGGAAGCGACCGCGATAGCGCAGGTAGCGCGGGCTCAGGGTCCGCAGTCCGCGCGGGGTCAGGAGTTCCGCACGGGCGAGTTCCACGACGGCGCCGCGTTGCTCCGCTGAGAGCGGGCTCGGGTGCAGCGCCGCGGCGATCACCATATTCGGGCGCACCGAGTCATCGACCACGCCGTCCGCAACGCAATCTGCAAGACGGTTCTTCGCGGGGATCCAGAAGCGGCGCAGGAACGCTTCGCCCACCTGATCGCGGAAGCTCGCCCACGTGGCAGCCGCGACGCGATCTCCGGCGCGCTCGAGCAACAGGGCCACCGTGTCGAGCAATACGTACCAGAGTGCATTCACCTCGACCTGTTGCCCGTCGCGCGGTGTCACGGGGCGGCCGTCGATGACGGCGTCCATCCACGTCGCTGCGACCGTCGGCGTGCCCGCGCGCAGAAGTCCGTCAGCGTCGCACGCGAGATCAGCCGCATCGGATGCCCTGTGGGTCCGCGCGATCTCCAGCAGCGCAGGCAAGAGATCGTTCTGCAAGCGGACGGCGTCGCCTCCGGCGTCGCAGTAGAGACGCACGGCGCGGCCAAACCACATGGACGGATCCACGGCCTTGTAGTCGCTGTCTTCCGACGCCTGTCCGAACACGTTGGGGAAGCGGCCCTCGCGCAGGAAGGGCAGCAGCCCGGAAAGGATCTCGCCACACTCTTCGACTTGCCCGCGGGCGAGCGTGAGCCCGGGCAACGCGATGAGTGTGTCGCGGCCCCACTCTTCGAACCACGGGTAGCCCGCGATCACGCCGGGGCGCCCCTCCGGCGTGCGATAGAGGAACGCGGCGGCCGCGCGATCGAGCGTGTCGCGCAGGTTGTTCTCGGCCGCGCCGTCAACGGTGTCGTCAACAGTACCGTCACCCGCGTCGTGAACGCTGGCGTGTTCCGCGACCGGCGCCGAACGCCGGTGGGCGCGCCGCTCGATCTCGCGATCCCACTGACCGGCGGGATCGTCGAGCGCTTCCCCGATCGCCGCCGCCACGACAACCGAGTCGCCGTCTTGCAGCACGACGCGCAGGACGCCCGGCGACCACTGATCGTCGTGCCCGTCGTACCCGCGGCGCAGATCGTCCTGGTATTCGATCCCCTGATACCACGTGGGGTCGGCGTCGAACGGCGACGAACCGGAGAGCGTGACGTAGAGTTTCGGCAGGGCTGAATACGGTTGCACGGCAATGCCATCTGCGAGGCATTCGACGTCGCCGTTCAGCGTGTCGTTCTTCCACGAGAGAGAGTCGGCGCGGCGGAACGGAACGAGCGGCCGAAGGTGCAACTCGATCGGCTTG
This sequence comes from Planctomycetota bacterium, assembly GCA_024280885.1. Taxonomy (GTDB): domain Bacteria; phylum Planctomycetota; class JAJSAM01; order JAJSAM01; family JAJVHW01; genus JAJRPF01. Next base: position 27,743 of record JAJRPF010000068.1, read on the forward strand.
CGCTGTCCACGGGCGCTGTACCGGAGGAGCACAGCCGGCCGGCCGTTCAGCATCTGCACCTCGCGTGTGACGATGACGTGGCCGATGCGATACGTGAAGCGCGGGTGCCCCTCGAAGTCGCATCGATCGACGAAATGATGTCCCTCGGGCGAGAACGCGCCGCCATAGCGTGCGGACGAGATCGGGAACTCCCGGCCCTCGCCGTGGAACGTCTCCTCGAAGCGTGAGAGAAAGACGTGCCGTGCCGGTTGCTCGCGCGAGGGCACCACGAGCAACCCGTGAAAGCGGCTGGTCGGGCACGCGAGCATCGTCGATGCGGCGTAGCCGCCCAGCCCATCGGTCTCGAGCCAATGGCGACCGAGGGCCGCTTCGAGATTCAGGCAGACGTCACGGGTAAAGCGCATGGGGATTTGGCGGGGTCTCGGATTCCGGCGGAGCTAGGTGCAGTGTCGGCGCGCGAGGGTCGCGAATCCCGAAACACCGCTCGGAACACGCAAATTGACGCCGTGGTGGTGCGCGCTCGCAGCTCGTCAGCCTGCCCGCACCTGCACCATCTCGCCGATCGCGGTCATGATCCGACGCAACTCGTCGTAGTCCGTATGCTGCAGCCGCATCCAGGCGTTCACCTTGTAGCCACCCTCGATCGGGGCGGTAGGTGAGCCGATCGCCGGGATGTGCTCGTCGATGATGTGATCGCCGAAGCGACGGTGCACCTCGTCGAGCCCCTCGTAGCCGATGATCTGGCCGTCCTTGTCCGGGCGCATATTCAGCATGCCGGTCGAGTAGCGCAGGGAGCGCTTCTGCCGCGCTTCGCCGTGCACGATCGTGTTCGCCCACTCCTGGTAGACGTCGAAGTCATTCGCCGCCGAGTAGAGGTCCCAGACGCTCACGCCCGGCGGACGACAGCCGATCTCAGAGAACTTGAGCCCCTTGGGCCCGTAGAACCACTCCATGTGCGTGGCCGAGGTCTCGATCCCGAGGGTCTCGATGACCTTCTTGCCAAGCGCTTTGACCTCGTTGTAGGCGTCGGCGTCAACCCGGTTCGTGATCACGATCTGCGGCGAGATCCAGCGGTTCCGCATCGCGTGGAGCACGTTCGGGTAGTAGTGCGAGATGAACTCGTGGACGACGTTGCCCCCGACGCAGAGCGTGTCGTAGAAGCCCTCGTGGCCCTCGACGAACTCCTCGACCGCGACATCCGCCCCCTTGCCGACGCCGCACTCCTCGAGGATCGGGGCCAATCCGGCCAGATCGTCCACGCGGTACGTGCCGGCAGCGCCCGCGGCGCCGCGCGGCTTGACGATGAGCGGGAAGCCGACGCGCTCGGCGAAGGCGGCGATTTCTTCGGGGTCGCCACTTCCGATTGACTGAGCGGTCGGGACCCCCGCGTCGCGCAGCGCGTCCTTCATCGCAGGCTTGTCACGGCAGAGGAACGCCGTTCGCACGCTCGTACCCGGGATGCCGCACGCCTCGCGCACCTTCGCGACGGGCAGAATATGAGCCTCGACGGTCGTCTCGAGCCTGTCGACCCAGCCGCGCGCCTGGATGGTGCGGACGGCCTCCAGAAGCGACGGCTCGTGACAGACTGAGCCCACTTGCTCGTAGCTGACTAGCCATGAGCGGAGCTCCGGGTCGAGCGCTTCGAGGGGCGATTCGCCGACGCCGCTCACGGCAGCTCCGGCTCGCTTCAGCACCTCGACGAAGCGCCGCTGGTTCACGGGAAACCGTGGCTCGACGAAGATCACGTGCATTGTCGTTCCTCCCTGACGTGGCGAGTAGTGCAGAGCGTAGCATCCGCGGCGATGTCAACTGTCGCGCTGCTCGGTCCCCAACGCCATCATCCAACCCTCGTGGACGTCTTTCGGCGCGTGGGTGCGTCCGGGCCCGTCGCTGCCGTGACAGCCGGCTGGGAGGAGCGCGAAGACGAGATCGACGAGCTCACCGAACACCTCGGATGCGAGGTGGTCAACCTACGCCTCCACGGACGAACGGAACACATCTTCCAGCGAGATCCGGAATTCTTGGCGGGGTGGCAGGAGCGTCGAGCCCAGATCCGCGACGGCCGCAACCTGTATCGCTCCCGACTGCACCATGCGATGGAGGCTGTGCGCGGCCTCGCGGCGCGGCCCGAGAGCGAATTGGTCGCGGCCGAGCTGGCGGATGCGCTCGAGACCGTGCGGGATCTTGACGCGCGACACGTTGCCTACGTGGACGGCGTGCAGGCCGAGTTCGCCGAGCGCTGGAAGCCGCAGGAGCGCGAGAGCGTGGCGCTGCAGATCGAGCGCATCGCCGAGTTGATGGACGATTGCGACTCGGTCGCGTTCGCCGGCGGGCACGTGGGGGTGCTGCGCAATCGCCTGCGGCTCTTCGGGATCGCGGAGTTGATCGGTGAGCGTCCGCTCGTGGCCTGGTCAGCTGGCGCCATGTGCGTGACGGATCGGATCTTCATCTTCCACGACAGTCCGCCGCAGGGGGGACGCGACCCGATCGTGCTGGATCGGGGCCTCGGCCTCTGTCCCGGTGTGGTTGCCTTGCCGCACGCGGCGCGGCGCCTGCGCCTCGACGACGCGCGCCGCGTCGCGCTGCTGGCCCAACGGATCGCGCCGCGGGCTGGAGTGGCCCTCGATGACGCGTCGGGCCTCCTCTTCGACGGGAGCGGAATTGAGCTTCTGGGGGCCGGCGCTCGGCGCCTACTACTCGACGGCAGCGTCCGCGAGATGACGCGCTTCGAGGAGACCGTCGAATGCTGACCATCCGCCGGTTGATGACGGAGAACGAAAGCCTCGGTGACGACACGATCGGTGCCTTTCTGGAGGCGCACTCGTCGCCGATCGTGGAGGGACCGTCGGTCACGTTCCTGTACCACGGCAAAGCACGCGGCGTGCGTCTGCGGCACTTCATCATGGGCTTCCCGAGCCTGCAGCCGTTCCGGCGCGTCAGCGAGAGTGACCTCTGGTTCCTGACGATGGAGGTGCCGCCGCGCTCGCGCATTGAATACAAGCTCGAGATCGAGATCGGGAGTCGGAGGCGGCTGATCCTGGACCCGCTGAATAGGCACAACGCGCAGGACCCGTTTGGCGTGAATTCGGTCTGCTACGCGAGCGGGTACGAGCGGCCGGAATGGACGCGGGAAGATCCGGAGACGCGGCCTGGCACTCTGGAGACCGTCGTGCTGCCGTCGGCTGTGCACGGTGAAGACGTCGAGCTCCGCGTGTATGTCCCCGCTCGTCTGCGCGCGTCGCGCAAGGTCCCGCTCCTGATCGCATTCGACGGCGAGGACTACGTGCGGTACTCGGAGTTCAAGACAGTCCTCGACAACCTGATGCATCGCTATGAACTGCCGCCGATGCTCGTCGCGCTGAGCCAATCTCCCGACCGTTTCACGGACTACACAGCGTCGGAGCGGCACGCTCAGTTCGTGGCGGAGGACTTGCTGCCTGGGCTGGAGAGCCATTTCCCCGCGCTCGGCACACCGAGCGCACGCGGATTGATGGGTGCCAGCCTGGGCGCCGTTGCGGCATTCCACACGGCATATTGCTACCCTGGCGTGTTCGGCAAGCTCCTGCTGCAGTCGGGTTCCTTTCGCTTCAACGACACGGGCTACGAGGAACACCATCCTGCGCTTGAGCCTGTCGTGGAGTTCGTGAACGGGTACCGGGAAGATCCTGTGCGCGTGGCGGAGCGAGTCTCGGTGACGTGCGGACGCTACGAGTCTCTGATCTGGGACAATCGCGCGTTGCAACCGCACTTGCAGAAGAGTGGCATGCGAATCCGCTACTCCGAGGCCAGGGACGGGCACAACTGGGACAACTGGCGAGATCGTCTCCGGCCCGCGCTCAGTTGGCTCTTCCCGGGACCACTCGGGATGGTGTACGAGTAAGGGAATCGGAACCAGGAGGTCGTCAAAGTGTCCGAAATCACCCGCCATATCGGACTGTCTCTCGGCGCTGATCTGTGCTGGCCGGCCTGCTACGAGCGCATCCTGAAGCGCGTCGATCTGGCTCTGCCGATCGACGGCGACACCGTCCGGTTTGACACGCGCCGCGTGAAGATCGACCCGCTCGACTTGGCCGCACCCGCGCGCTACGACGTCGTGCTCGATCGCGTCACACATTGGTTCCGGCTGAGTCGGGAGTGGGTGAAGAAGTCGATCCTTGTGGATGACGTCTACTTCCTGAACAACCCGTGGTCGCTCCAGTCGATGGAGAAGGCGACGACGTACGCGGCAATGATGCGGCTCGGGTTCCCGATCCCGAAGACGTGGCTCGTGCCGCAGAAGGCGTACGACTGGTCGGAACCGGATCTACGGACGACGCTCGAACGGCATGCGACGCTCTTCGACCTGGAGGAAGTCGGCAAGTCGATCGGCTACCCGCTCTTCATGAAGCCGTACGACGGCGGTGCGTGGGTCGGTGTCACGAAGATCGACGATGCGAGCGCGCTGAAGGCTGCGTACGAAGTGAGTGGGGAGCGGTTGATGCTGCTCCAGGAAGCGATCCTGCCCCACGATCTCTTCGTGCGTTGCGTGGGTGTCGGCCCGCAGGTGCGCATCGTCAAGTACGATCCGTCGGCGCCGCTTCATGGGCGCTACACCACGCAGACGCCGGACGCGTCCGATGACGATCTCGCGCTACTGCGCGACATGACACTGACGATCAATGCGTTCTTCGGATGGGATTTCAACTCGGCCGAGATGTTGCGTCGCGCAGGGACGTACCACCCGATCGATTTCGCGAACGCGTGTCCCGACTCGCAGGTGACGTCGCTGCACTATCACTTCCCGTGGCTCGTGCGCGCGAAGTTGAAGTGGTCGATCTTCGTGGCGGCGACCGGGCGCCAGATGCACAAGACGCTCGACTGGGACCCGTACTTCGAGATCGCGGGGACGGATGCGCCATTCCGCGAGAAACTCGCGGGGTACGCGGCGATCGCACGCGAACGAATGGATGCAAGTCAGTTCGCCGAGTTTGACGCGCAGCACCTGGGCGTCGTGGACGACGCGGTACACGACTTCTTCGGGACGGATGAAGCGAAGGAGATTGTGCGAGCGAAGGTCGCGTCGCTCTATCCGCAGCACGAGATCGAGGAGTTCACCGACATGTTCTGGAACGCAATCCAGGACTGGCGGGCGGACGAGTCGGAGGCGCCCTCCGGCGGGCTCGCGTAGCGCGCGACAACACGCACTCGATAAGACCAACGGCATGAGGTCTGTCTGCCCGATCGCAATGATCGACGGACCATGAACAACGAAGCGATTGGAGCACGCTACTCCCGGCGGGTGTGGGCGTGATGGTGAAGATGAGTCAGGACTCTCATATCTCGATCAAGGTGAATTCGCGCCACGTCGGCGAGGAGATCACATGCGCGCGCTGGGGACACCTCGGCACACCGGTACTGCTCTTCCCGACGGCGGGTGGCGACGGTGAGGAATGCGAACGCTTCAAGATGATCTACGCGCTGCGGCATCTGATCGATGCGGGCCGGATCAAGGTGTACTCGTGTGACAGCGTGGGTGGCCGTGCGCTCTCCGCGAAGGATCGCACGACGCGCAGCTTCGCCGACGCGCAGACGCGCTTCGACCGCTTCATCTACGACGAGTTGGTGCCGTGGATCCGCCGCGATTGCGAGACGCCGGACATCGAGATCATCACCGCTGGCGCGTCGATCGGTGCGTTCAACGCAGTGGCCGCACTCTGCCGCCACCCCGACGTCTTCAAGACGGCGATCGCCATGAGCGGCACGTTCGATCTGACGAAGTGGCTCGACCCGCCGTACACGCTTGACTTCTACTACGCCTCGCCGATGCACTTCCTGCCCCGACTCGGCGACTCGCCCCAGTTGGAACAACTGCGCAAGCGCCTGATCCTGCTCCCGACCGGAGAGGGTCCGTGGGAGGAGCCAGCACAGTCCTGGCGCCTGGCTCAGGTCCTCGGCAGCAAGGGCATCCCCAACCGCGTCGACCCCTGGGGCAAGGACTACGACCACAACTGGCCCACCTGGCGCGAGATGCTCCCAAAGTACCTAGCCCAAGTCGCATAACCCCACAGACCGGGTCGGCCTTGGGGCCTTATAGCCTCAACACGAGGCCGATAGGATTCTGTCGCGTAACCTTTGACCGTCTCGGGCGACCTAGGTTGTGTGAAGTCACATCGTTTTCGCCTCGGAACCCTCGGCAGCAGCTACCACGTCTATGCAAGAGGCTTGGATCGAAAGCCCCTCTTTCACGACGACCGCGACCGCCGAACGTTCCTCTTGATCGTCGCCCAGGTCCTCCGCGACATGGGCGCGCGCTGCTTCGCGTTCGCGCTGATGATCAATCACTATCATCTGGTGATCCAGGCGGTCGATCGTCCGATCTCCGACGTCATGCACCGCATCAATCTTCGCTACGCCATGCATCACAATCGTCGGCACGGCGGAGTTGGGCACGTGTTCCAAGGACGCTTCCAGTCAGTGCTGATCATTGGTCCGGAGCACCTCCTCACGGCGATTGCGTACGTTCACGTCAACCCCCTCGCAGACGGTGATGTGCGAAGCGAGCCCGACCTCCGGCGATATGAGTGGAGCGGTCATGCCGCTCAGATGGGTTTCTGCGCGAGCTCAATCGTCGAGGTCGATCGCGTCCTGGTGTGGTTCGGTGGCGACAGAGAATCTGCGCGAACCGCTCTCGCAGCGCGAATTTCGGGAGTGCATGCCCAGAAGCGCTCCGCCAGTGACGACGCATTCGCGCGGTATTCGTCGCTGCCCGACTTCACGCCGGTGGACGAGCGCGACGCGGAGGACCTCGGTCTGCGCGGATTGCGGGGCGTACTGGGTGACGAACCACGCGTTGAGCTTGCGATGTTGCAACGCAACGAACGGACGGCAACACGTCTTCGGCTCGCCCGTGACGGATGGACTGTCGAGAGAACTCTCACGGCGACCTGTGTCCGCTTGGGCGTGAGCGAGAAACGGGTGCGATCAGGTTCTCGTACTCGTCCACACGTGCGTGCGCGGTCGGTGTTCTTGCACTTCGCCGTTTCCGTCCTGGGCACGGCGACTCGGACCGCCGGTCGACTCGTGGCGACTCAGGGCGGCGCCACCACGAGGGCGTGCGATCGCGGAGCTCAGATCGTCGAAGACGAGGGCATCACACCAGGTGAGATCTTCTCCGCACCCTGGATCGATGACCTCAGTGGAGGCTAAAAGGCCCCAAGGCCGACCCGGTCTGTGTGTCAGATTGTCAGAGGGAGTTGTAGAGGGACTCGTACTTCTTGATCTGGCGTTCCCAGGAGAAGTCTTCGTTCATTGCGTTCTGCTGCAGTTGCGCCCAGGCCTCTGGGTCGGCGAAGGTCGTCAGTGCGGCGTCCAGCGCCCATTCGAAGCCTGCCGTCGTGAAGTGCTCGAAGACGAAGCCTGTGCCTTCGCGCGTCTCTGGGTCCCAGAGCTTCACCGTGTCAGCGAGGCCGCCTGTCTTGCGGACGATCGGGATCGTTCCGTAGCGCAGGCTGTACATCTGATTCAGACCGCACGGCTCGAAGAGCGAGGGCATCAGGAAGATGTCCGCTCCCGCCTCGATCAAGTGCGCCGCCTCGTTGTCGTAGCGGTTGATGAAGCAGACCTTCTTCGGAAACGCCCGCTGCAAGCCCGTGAAGAAGCGTGCGATGTTCTTGTCGCCCGACCCCAGGACGACGAGTCGCACGTCCTTCTCGGCCAAGATGCCCGGGAGCACCTTGTACGTGAGTTCGAACCCCTTCTGCTTCGTCAGACGTGACACGACGCCGATGAGCGGCGCCGTCTCGGTCGCATCGAGATTCAGAGTCTCCAACAGGTGCTTCTTGTTCGCCGCCTTCCCGGTGAGATCGTCAGCCGAAAACGCATGCGGGATGAAGCGGTCGCGCTCTGGCGACCACTCCTCGTAGTCCACACCGTTGGCGATCCCGTGGACGGTTGCCTTCCGCGCACGCAAGAAGCCGTCGAGACCGAAGCCGTGCTGCGGCGTCTGGATCTCGCGCGAGTATGTCTCGCTGACCGCAGTCACCGCGTTCGCGTAGAGGATGCCCGTCTTCAAGAACCCAATCGCACCCGCGGCAAGATCCTGCCGCTCGAAGAGGTTGGTGAAGTCGGCGAGACCGAGATCACCGAGGACGGAACTCGGGAAGAGCCCCTGGAACGCGAGATTGTGCAGCGTGAGGACGGTCCTCGTGTTGGCGAAGAGCTTGTCCCACGCGAAGAGCGTCTTCAGGTAGAGCGGCGCCAGCGCCGTGTGCCAGTCGTGCGAGTGGAACACATCCGGCGCGAAGCCCATCCGCTGACACGCCGCCAGAGCGCCCGCTGTGAGGACGCCGAAGCGCAGGTGTTCATCGCCGTCCATGCAGTAGATGGCCTTGCGCGCGTAGAGCGCAGGACACGAGATGAAGTAGACCCACTGCTGCGATCCCGGCAACGGCGCGGTGTAGACCGAGAGCGTGTACTCGCGGCCGCCGAGATGGAGCGGAAAGCCCTGCAAGAACTCGACGGGGATCAGCGTGTCGCGGCCCTCGCGCAGATTGCCGTAGAGCGGGAGGAAGAGCCGCACCTCGTGTCCGGCCTCACCCAGATAGCGCGCCAGGGCCGACGTGACGTCGCCCAATCCCCCGGTCTTCGCAAACGGTGCGACCTCCGCCGACGCAAGCGCGACGCGCAACGGCACTCAGACCACCGTTCCGGGAGCGATCACGGACTCACGTGGCACGACGATGATGCCATCGCGAATACACCAACCGTCGCCATCCGCGTCCTGCACGCCTTCCTCGTTCACGAGCCGCGCCCCCTCGCCAATACACGCATCAAGATCAATGATCGCGTTGCGAATCTCGCAGTTCGGGCCGATCCCTTGCGGCACAGCGGCCTCGGTGTCGCGACGCTCGTAGAAGCGCGCCCCCATCACAACCGTGTCCTTGATCTTCGCGCCGCCACGCACGATCGCGCGAATGCCAATGATCGAGCGCTCGATCGTGCTATTCGAGATGATGCTGCCTTCGCACAGGATCGAATGCTTCACCTCGCAGCGGTTGATCTTCGTGCCCGGCAAGAAGCGCGGGTTCGTGTAGATGGGGCGATCGCGACTGTAGAGGTCCAGTGGCGGGAGCGGCGCCGTCATCGCCAGGCTGGCACTGTGGAATGCACCGATCGTCCCGATGTCCTCCCAATAACCGGCGTACGGGAACGCACACACGCGCATGTCGCCGATGGCGCCGGGGATGATCTCTCTTCCGAAGTCCACTCCCGGTCGGTCGAGCAACTCGGTCAAGACTCCGGAGCGGAAGAGGTAGATCCCCATGCTCGCCAGCAAGTGCCCCGGCGGGACGTCGAACCCCAGCGTCGCGATCGTGTCGGCGTCCAAGGCGAACTCGTCCAGCACCGCGTCGTCCTGCGGCTTCTCGACAAAGGCGACGATGCGCCCCGACCGATCCACACGCATGATCCCGAGCGCCTTCGCCTGATCGCGTGGAACCGCCTTCACCGCGATCGTGAAGTCCGCCTTGTTCTCGCGATGCAGACGAATCATCGAACGCACGTTCATCAGGTAGAGCTGATCGCCCGACAGGATCAGGATCTCGTCCGGGCGCCGATCCATGATGTAGTCCATGTTGCGGCGCACGGCGTCGGCGGTGCCCTCGAACCACTCGCGACTGTCGATCGACTCCTCGGCAGCCAGGATGTCGACCGCGCCATCGCTGAAATGATCGAAGCGATACGTCTCGCCGATGTGGCGATGCAGCGTGGCACTCGCGTACTGCGTCAGCACGTAGATCCGCGAGACGCCTGCATGCAAGCTGTTGCTGATCGGAATATCGATCAGCCGGAACTTGCCGCCGAATGGCACCGCAGGCTTGGCCCGCTTCGCCGTGAGAGGCCAGAGGCGCGATCCGCGCCCGCCGCCGAGAATCACCGTGTTGACAACGTGCATACGACCCGCCCATGATCCGTGCCGGGGAAAAGGGACCCCGGCCGCGACTCAGGCTACCCTTGTTGGGTTTCCCGGTCCAAGGTCGGGAAAGTCCACTTCGGACCGGGCCCACAGCGGAGCATCCGCAGGCTCGCCGTCTGCGGATCGAGACGAGAGGACGTTGAGCCATGTCGATGAACGTCGTATTCGTGGTGCCCTTCGCGATGAAGACCACTCTGCGCTTCGTGAGTGCGGTCGCTGCGCTGCCCGGCGTCCGCCTCGGATTGATCACGATGGAGTCGGTCGAAAAGCTCCCACCAGAAGTGCGCGAGCGCATCGCAGGACACTGGCAGGTCGAGAGTTGCTTCGATGCTGACGCGCTCGTCGGCGGAGTCCAGCAGTTACAGAGCCAGCTCGGCGGACCCGTGCGCCGCATCCTGGCCGCCCTCGAACAGTTGCAGGTGCCCATCGCGGAGGCGCGCGAGAAGCTCGGCATTCCCGGGTCCACCGCCTCGGTCGCGCGCAACTTCCGTGAGAAGTCGCGCATGAAGACGGCGTTCGAGCGCGCGGGGGTTCCCTGCGCACGGCACCGTCAGGTGTCGTCCGCTGCCGACGGACTCGCGTTCGCCGCCGAGGTCGGCTATCCGCTCGTCGTCAAGCCGCCCGCCGGCGCCGGATCGAAAGCCACGTTCCGCGTCGACGACGAGAGCCAGTTGCGCGACGCGCTCGCCATGCACCGTCCGGGAGCCGGCCGCGAGACTCTCATCGAGGAGTTCGTACAAGGGCGCGAGTTCTCGTTCGAGACCATCTCGATCGGTGGACGCGCCGTGTGGCATTCCCTCAGTCACTACATGCCCGGGGCGTTGGAAGTCGTCGAGACACCGTGGATCCAGTGGTGTGTGATGGTGCCACGCGAGATTGACCACCCCCACTACGACGACATTCGGCGAATCGCCACCCACGCCCTCGACGCGCTTGGCATGGACACCGGCATCTCGCACATGGAGTGGTTCCGTCGCGCCGACGGATCGATCGCCGTCTCGGAGGTCGCGATGCGCCCGCCCGGGTCGCATATCGTCACGCTGCACTCGTACGCGCACGACTTCGATCTCTACGCCGCCTGGGCGCGCGTCGTCGTTCACGGAGAGTTCGATGTGCCGGAGCGACGCTATGCGGCAGGCGCTGCGTTCTTCCGTGGTCAGGGCAACGGCCGCGTGAAGGCCGTCCACGGACTCACCGAAGCGCGCAAAGCGATCGAGGGGCTGGGCGTCGATATCGTCGAGATGCAACTGCCCGTCGCCGGTCAGCCCAAGTCGAGTCATTACGAGGGCGAGGGCTACGTCATCGTTCGGCATCCCGAGACCGCCGTGGTGCACGCAGCCCTCGGTCGCCTGGTATCCAACGTCAAAGTGGAGCTCGCGTGATGCGCATTCTCTTCATCTCTCCCGGGTATCCCTCCGAGATGCCGTTCTTCTGCCGCGGACTTGCCGCTGTCGGTGCCGACGTCGTCGGACTGGGTGACCAACCGGCCGGTGCGCTTCCAGAGATGACGCGCAACGCGCTCTCCGATCACCTGCAAGTCGGCAACCTCTGGGACGAGGAAGCCACCGTCGAGGCCGTTCGCGCCTGGCCCGGTGCCCGCGGGATCGATCGCGTCGAGTGTCTCTGGGAGCCGGGCATGCTGCTCGCGGCACGCCTGCGGGAGGCTCTTGGTGTGCCCGGCCTGACCTACGCGCAGACCCTGCCCTTCCGTGACAAGGAAATCATGAAGCGCGTCCTGGACGATGCGGGTCTGCGGACACCGCGTCACCGCAGCGCACGCGCTGAGTCCGAGGTTCGCGCGGCCGCCGAGGAGATCGGCTATCCGCTCATCGTGAAACCCATCGCCGGTGCGGGCTCGGCGGACACGCATCGCGTGGACGACCCGGCGGATCTCGAGCGGGTGTTGAAACTCACGCGCCACGTCCCCGAGGTGAGTGTCGAAGAGTTCATCGATGGCGAAGAGTTCACGTTCGACACCATCTGCGGACGCGGTGAGGTGCTCTACCACAACGTGACCTGGTATCGCCCACGACCGCTCATCGCCCGCACGCACGAGTGGGTCAGCCCGCAGATGGTCTCCATCAAACATCCGGCGCAGCCCGATCTCCAGACGGGCGTGGAGCTGGGACTCGGCGTTCTGAAAGCGCTGGGCTACACCGACGGCTTCACGCACATGGAGTGGTTCCGCAAGCCCGACGGCGAAGCGGTTTTCGGTGAGATCGGTGCCCGCCCACCGGGCGCTCGCAGTGTGGATCTGATGAACTTCGCCTGTGACTTTGACGCGTTCACTGCGTGGGCGGAGGCCATCTGCCACGGCCGCATATCGCAGCCGATCGAGCGGCGCTGGAACGCGAGTCAGATCGTGAAGCGAGCGCATGGCGAAGGCCATATTCAGCGCATCGAGGGGCTCGCGGGGATCATGGCGCGGTACGGCCAGTGGATACCGTCTGTCGAGCTTCTGCCGGTCGGCGCGCCGCGCCGGAATTGGAAGGCGACGCTGCTCTCTGACGGCTGGCTCATCGTCCGTCATCCGCACCTCGATCGTTGCCTCGAGATGGCCGACGAGATCGCCGCCGAGCTCCAGATCTACGCTGGCTAACGCGCGCAGAACTCGCGCTCGTCCGACAACGGATTCAAATTCCTCCCGGCTCTTTCTCGGCGCTGATGACCGGGCCGGATCCACTACGGGATTCGACAGGCCGAGTCATCGAAAGTCCGTACAGAGACACCACACAGATCGTGGAGTCCGGACCGCCGAGGGCCTGCACAAACGAGAGTGGTCGGAGTGGTCCGACCGAGGAGAACGGTTCGATGCCCACGCCCAAGAAGTCCGCGAAGAAGACGGCCAAGAAGAGCGCTGCGAAGAAGCCTGCTGCCAAGAAGGCCGCAGCGAAGAAGACCGTCGTAAAGAAGGCGACCGCCAAGAAGACAACCGTGCGCAAGCCGGCAGCCAAGAAGGCCGCGACCAAGAAGGCCGTCCCGAAGAAGGGCACGGCAAAGAGCACAGCCAAGACCACCGCGCGTAAGCCGGCGAAGAAGGCTGCAGCGAAGAAGAGCGCCGCGAAGAAGACGGTTGCCAAGAAGCGCGTCTCCAAGAAGACGGTCGCCGCAGCCCCGTCGCACGCGCTGATCGCATCCCGCGCCCGCGAGATCTGGATCGAAGGGGGCCGCAAGCCGGGCTACACGTTCGAGAACTGGCTCCAGGCCGAGAACGAGCTCGCCACAAAGCGCTCGTAGTTCCGCGCAGATGATTCAGAAGGGGGACGGCTAGCGCCGTCCCCCTTCGCTCTTCTGTCGACGCCGTGCGGGATCAATCCCGTCAACGTCGACGACGGGCGAACGGACAAGAGTTGGCTGGCCTTACTCGCCCTTCGAGGTGAACGCGAGCACGACGGCACCGGATGTATCGACGAGCGCAATCCCGCCGTCCGTGGCACGCCAGCCGGCGACCGTTCCCAGTGCGTTGAAGAACGCCTGTTCGGCGTCCATGGCCTCCGGTGCGCACATCTTGCGCGTCGCGCCGACGGGGCCGAGCGTGTCCTGTGCTGCGCCGAGCGACCACCTCCCGAAGTAGTTGTTGCAGGGACCGGAGCCGGAAAACTCACCGCTCTCCTTCACGACGAACGTGACGCGGCCGCCACTTGCACTCGACGCGAGCGTCCACATTCCCACCGGAGCGGTCGTCTGCACAGGAGCAACCGGCGTGTCCACCTCCGCGCCGACGTCTGCGTCGGCATGTGCCCTGGTGTCGTCCCCGCCGGCGCAACCGGGAGCGCTGACCGCGATGAGGCAGAGCAGTACCCAGGTCGCCACCACACGTGGTATTCGAACGTTGTGCGTCATGTTCAACTCGCTCTCATGACTTCTTCGGTCACTACTGTTTCGGTACGACGAGCCAACCGCGCGGCGTTCAAGTCTCCGCTCCGGAGCCTGGCTTCGGGAGCACCGCGATGAGCACCGCCATGCCGACGACCCCGGCAACCGTCGAAGCGACGAGGACGCCCACCTTCGCTTCGTCCAGGTATTCACCGAGGTTGGCGAGGCCGGAGATGAAGAGCGCCATCGTGAAACCGATCCCTGCGAGGAACCCGCCGCCGGTGAGCGCGCCCCAGCCCACGCCCTTCGGTAGTGACGCCAATCCGGCCTTCACCGCGATGAACGAAATCAGGACGATCCCCACGGGCTTCCCGATCACGAGTCCGGCGACAATCGCGAGCGCGACCGGACTTGTGACATCCGCGGCCGAGAACGCCACGCCCGCGTTCGCGAGGGCGAAGATCGGCATGATGGCGAAGCCCATCCACGGATGGAGGAGGCCCTCGAGGTACTCGAGTGGCGACAGGGTCTCACGCGCCGCCCGTGTGAACTTGCGGACTTTCTCCGATCGATGGCTCTTCGCATCCCACTCGTCACCGCGCATGAGCGTGCCCGCCCGGTCCGCGATGCGCGCGAAGGTGGACTTGCTCACGTAGCTTTCGACCGGCGTCATGAGACCGAGGAGAACGCCCGCGATCGTTGCGTGAACGCCCGACTCGTGGAACCCGAACCAGGCGATGACGCCCCCAATGGCGTAGAGCCCAAACGAGCGAATGCCGACGCGTCCCATCGCGAACACGAGCGCGAGTCCGACACCGCCCAGCCCGAGCATCATCCAGTCGATCGACTCGGTGTAGAACGCAGCAATGACCAGGATCGCACCGATATCGTCAGCGATCGCGAGCGAGAGCATGAGGACACGCAACCCCTTCGGGATGCGGTCACCGAGAATGGCCATGCATCCGACGACAAAGGCGATGTCAGTCGCCATCGGGATGCCCCAACCCGACGGTGCGACGCCGTCGCGCTGCAGCAGCATGTAGATGCCTGCGGGCACGAGCATGCCGCCGATCGCCGCGGCGATCGGGAGCGCTGCGCGCTTCATGTCGCGTAGCTCGCCGATCGCGATTTCGCGCTTCACCTCGAGACCGATGACGAAGAAGAAGATCACCATCAGTCCGTCGTTGATCCAATGCTGCAATGAGTGCTGCATCGCGAACGAGCCGAACTCGAAACCGACGCGCGTCTTCCAGATCGCGAGGAACGCGTCGGCTGCCCCGGAGTTCGCGAGCGCGAGTGCGATCATAGTACACACGAGGAGCACGAAGCCGCTCGCGGCCTCGACGTGGAGGAAGCGTTCGAGCGGTCCGGTGACGCGATCGATCGGTTCCTTCGGCAAACCCGGACCGGTCTCCATCCGCTCGTCGTTCTCGGTACTCATTGGACGTTCTCCCCCCCGACTTCATCACGTTCATGCCCCGTCAGCGATCCGTCGCGCACGCAGCGACGATCCCGGTCCCGCCAGCCCCGTCCCGCCATCGACGAGTGCTAGTGGTGGAAGAGCCGCACGCCCGAGTGGGCCATCGCGATCCCGTACTCGCGACACGCCTGATTGACTTCCTCGTCGCGGCTGGAGCCACCGGGCTGGGCGATGAACTTCACGCCGTGCCTCTGCGCGTGGTCGATGTTGTCGCGGAACGGGATGAAACCGTCCGAGATCATCGAGACGTCGTCGAGCGACGCGATCCACTCGCCCCGTTCGTCGTCGGTGAGCGCGTCCGCCGGTGCAGCGAGAGCGTCCGCGAACGCCGCCTGCTCAAGCGCGGTAAGATCGCCCTCGATGTAGCGCACGCGCCAGTTGATCCGCTGCTGCCGCTTGAGATCGCTCTTGAATTGCAACCCGAGCACCTTCGGGTGACGCCCCAGATGCCAGACATCGGCCTTCGCTCCGGCGAGCTTCGTGCAATCCACGCGCGATTGCTGGCCGGCGCCGATACCGATCATCTGGCCGTCGAGCGCATATCCTACCGAGTTGGACTGCGTGTACTTGATGGCGACGAGCCCCAGCACGAGGTCGCGCACCGCGGCGTCCGGCAACTCGCCGACGACGACATCCGCGACGTCCGCCGGTGACGCCTGATGACCATGGCGATCCTGCACCATTCGCATCCCACAAATCTCACGACTCTCGCGTACCGGGGGCGTGAACTCCGGGTCGGCCTCCATGACGATGAATTTGCCGCCCTTCTTCGACGCCAGGAGCTCCATGGCTCCGGCTTCGTAGCTCGGCGCGATGATCCCATCGGAGATCACCTTCTTCAGGAACGTCGCGGTGGCGAGATCGACCGGGTCCGAGAGTGCGACGAAATCCCCGAAACTACTCTTCGGGTCGGCACCACGAGCTCGAACGTACGCCGTAGCGGCAGGCGTCAGGTCGATCTCCCCCACCTCGTACACAGCGCGGAGGTCATCCGGTAGATCGACCGCCACGGCTGCGCCCGCGGGCGAGACGTGCTTGAAACTCGCCGCAGCCGTCAGTCCGAGCGCGGCGCGCGTCTCGTGGACCAGCTGCCACGCGTTCAGCGCGTCGCAGAAGTTGATGAACGAGGGCGTACCGTTGAGCACGCGGACGGGAGCCGTCGCGGGGTCGATCGGCTCGATCGACGCGAACGCCTGGTTCGGATTACATCCATATTTGAGCTGCATGACGGGCAGTCTACGCGCCGGACCGACGGCTGGCACGCGGTCCCGGAGGGCCCGAGACGATCAGCGCCGCGACCGCCGAGTTCACAGCCCGAGAGTCGCGATCCGGGCGACGTCTACGTGCATCTCGACCGTCAACGCACGATGACCGATCCCGATCTGCTGCAGACCCTCCTCGCGAAGACACATCGAGAATTCGAGAGACGATCGCCGGGCTCGTACGTCACAAAGGACGCTATGCTCTCCTCCATGCGATGGTCCTGGACTGCCTTCGGAACCGGGTTGCTCGGCGGCGCGCTCCTATCCACCCTGCTGTGGTTCGTGATCGCCGAACCGGAAGTGCGGCTGGCTCCGACCGACGCTGCGTCAGCCGCCGAAGCCATCGACGCCACCGAGGAGATGCAGGCCCGATCGGGGCCGGGTCTCGTGAGCGAAGACGGGCCCACGGCAGACGACTCCCCGCTCCCGAGCGAACTCGCCACCCGTGCGCACCGCCGCCAACGCGTGACCCGTCCTCACGTCGAGCCGGCTTCGCCCTCCGAGCCAACGGGCTCGCCGATCAAATTCACGTTCACCGATCCAGGCGCGTACACGACCACGTCACCTCAGATCGTGCGTTTCATCGACTCCAAGAGATCGGTCATGAAGCTCCTGATTTCCAACGGCGGATTCGTGACGTTCACAGGCCTCGTTGGCGGGAGTTCCGCCAACCCGGCGCCAGCTCTCCTCGGCTGGTCCAAGAAGAGAGCGGCGGACGAGATGGCCGAGGGGCTCTCCGCGTCGCGTGAGAACGCGGACCGGTTGCTGCGCGACGATGCGTACGCATCGCACGCGGCCGCCATTGGACTCGCTATCCGCGCTGACCCGCCCGCGCTCGACCTGCTGCTCTCGGCCGCGCGCGACACGGAATACCCCGATCTGCGCGGTGCAGCGCTTCTCGCCGCCGCCGAGGTGGATCTCAAAGACGATGGCGTCCGGAGCCTCATCCTGGACCTCGCGCTCGACAGCGACCCGTTCGTCCGTCGCAGCGCGAGCGACCTTCTGCGACGGCTCGGCGACGAGGGCGGTCGCCGCGCCGCCGCCATCCTCCTCAAGGGGGACTACTCCAGCGAGGTCATCGATGCGCTCACCGTGGCCGTCGCGGGATCAAGTGCGGCCGCCAGTTTCCTCGGGGCGGCTCCTCCACCCGATGCAGCCTTCAAGGTGGTCACGCAGCTTGCCACGCGACTGGCAGCCCCGAAGAACGAGCGCGACGAACGACTGGCGGCGACGCTTCCCGATCTGGTTCGACCGCTTCTGGAGTCCGCATCCGCCGCTTCCCACGCGGCGCAGATCCTCCCGCTGTTAGCCGACCTCGGACACGGTGCGTTCCTCCGCGGAGTGGCTTCGGCCCCGATGTACGGACAGTCTGTGCGCTCCGCTGCAACCAACGCGGCGCTGCGGAACGAAAAGACGCGCACTGACGGCATCTCATCCGTCGCCACCATCCTCTCCGATCCGAGCGCCACCGTGGCGCTGGTGCGCGCCGTGCTCGCACCGATCGATGGGAAGCTGCTCGACGACCCGACGCTACGGAGCGCGCTTGAGGCCGCCGCGCGCTCTCATCCGAGTGCGTGGGTCCGAAGCGACGCGGAAGGGCGGCTCGCTGCCCACGCGTCAGGTGGCCGCGGGGCGATCGTCATCCACGAGGCGTCCTACGGCGTCGGCAACGATTGGGTCAACGTGACCGACGATGTGCGCTCCGCCATCACGGGCCAGACCCTCTCTATCCAGGCCGGCAATCACCTCCAAGGCGATCCCAAGGTCGGTCATGTGAAGTCGTTGCGTGTGGAGTACAGCCTCGGGGGCACGCGCCGTCTGAAGCGTGTCTCCGAGGGACAGACCCTGCGCATCCCCTGAGAGGGTGTTCCCATAGACAATGGGGCGCCAGTCACACGATGTGCGCTCGGACGGCCTCATGGCCTGTGCCCCAGTCTCGCGGCGCACATCGCGCGCCCGCGAGCGGCTTGCCCGTGGAACCTGTCAGCTGCGTTGCGGACGCTCGATGACTCCGTCAGGAGTCGCGTTCGCGACCGCGCCTTGCTGACAGGCTCCACGAGCAAGCTGGCGCTCCCACTGTTTATGGGAACACCCTCTG
>JAJRPF010000069.1 GCA_024280885.1 Planctomycetota bacterium
CGACCAGCGGTCCTGTCCTCCATGCTCTCTGACATTCCTGCCTCCTCTCGGAGGCGGCCATCGAGCCACTGCTACGCCATCGAAACAGGACACCTTTTTCGGACACCAAACACCGTTGGCACCGGCCCGGTTCGGGGGCATCGCAGCCTGGACAGAGTTGGGAGCCCGAGTCGGCGTCGTTCTCACGCGCGGCGGAGATGTCTTGGTGTTTGGCGGGGGGGCGCTTTGCTTCGCCCTACGGCGAGGACGGTGGGCGTATTTCCCGCACGAGTCGATCATCACCCAGATGGGCTCCGCATCGCGTGCGGTGCGCGAGGCGGTGTACTCCAGTTCGTTGGACGCCTCGTTCGCGCACCACGGCGCATGCATCGCGATCATCCCGAAGTCGAGATCGACGTCGAACGAGTTGGCCGAGATCCTGAAGCCTTCGGACCGGATCGAGGGATCCGAGGAGCCTCGCTCGAAGCTGGTGGGCGAACACCTCCCTCCGCGGTTTCAGGACGCCGATCGCCACCTGCGGCTTGCTCTCATGAACATGGATGGCGCTGTCGTACTCCGTGGTGACGGTGAGTGGATTGCGGTCGGATCGATCGTCCAATGCCCAGGCGTCGCTGGTAAGGGCGGTCGCTTCGCTGCGACCTTGGCGCTGTCGAAACTCGGCTTCGCGCTCAAGGTCTCTCAGGACGGCGCGATCTCCGGATTCACGCGCGACGGGTTCGTCTACGGCGTTGCGTAGCGCGCGGGGGCTCCTCGGGCGACGAGTGGACCCGGGGGGGGGGGCGTTGGCGCATGAATGCCCTCGCGGCGTGAGATCCCCATCGGCGAGTCTCCGATCCGGATGACGCGAGCCATGTCCAGTAAGCGATCGCGTCCACCCGACGTGCAAGACGAAGTGCCGCGCCCAAAGTGGGCCGAGCACGACAGGGGCCTCGTCGATCGCAGCGACCTGACACTTTGGACCTCGCAGGAGGCGATCGTCGGACGGCGCCCCGAGCCTGAGAAAACAGAGAGTGGTTAGGAAGAGGGTTGCGGCTGGGGAGCCAACCCCACAACGCCCAGCCCTCTTACGAACTCGGAGGGGCAGGCGGCCGATATCCTCGACAGGTTGTAGGGGTCCGAGCTTCGTCGTCGGGATCGGCCATCCGGTAGCTGGTGCTTCTCCCG
Organism: Planctomycetota bacterium; assembly: GCA_024280885.1. GTDB lineage: Bacteria > Planctomycetota > JAJSAM01 > JAJSAM01 > JAJVHW01 > JAJRPF01. Next base: position 1,165 of record JAJRPF010000069.1, read on the forward strand.
CCGCCTTCGTTCTTGACGAGGATGTCGCGCTCCAGCAGTTCCTTGACGTCGCGCAGGGCCGTGTCCCGGGAGCACCTTGCGAGCTTGGCATACTTCGAAGTACTGAGGTGGCCGAGCCAATCGTGCTCGAGCATCCGGTTGATGACGTTGCGTTGGCGCTCGTTGACGGGCTTGGCGTTGATTCCCTGCCAAAGTCTGGCCTTGTGGAGCACGGTGGCGAGCATCGCATCGGAAGCTTCGACGGCGCGATCGAGACAGCCGAAGAACCACGCCAGCCAAGAGGTGATGTCGAGCGACCCGCGCTGGGCGGATTCAAGCTGGATGTAGTACTCCTTGCGCTCCGCTTCGATGCCCGACGACATGCTGTAGAAGCGCTCCTTCGATCCATCTGCTCGGGAGAGTGCCATCTCGGCAACGGCCCTCGCGATCCGGCCGTTGCCGTCGTCGAACGGATGGATCGTCACGAACCAGAGATGGGCCACGGCGGCCTTGAGTACCGGGTCCACGTCGGGAGCCCGGTTGAACCAGACCAGGAACCGCTCCATCTCGTCTTCGAGGCGGCCTGCGTCCGGGGCCTGGAAGTGCACGCGCTCTCTTCCCATGGGGCCGGAGACGACCTGCATCGAGCCGGACTCGCCCCGGCGTAACGCGCCGACAGTGATCCGCCCCACGCCGCTTCTGCCCGTCGGAAAGAGCGCCGCGTGCCAGTCGTAGAGCCGCTCGCGCGTCAGGCGCTGATCGAACTTCTGCGTGGCATCGATCATCATCGCCACGATCCCTTCGACTTCGCGCCCGGGCTTGGGCAGGCCCGCAACATCCAGTCCGAGCTGGCGCGCAACTGACGAGCGGACTTCGGCAGTGTCGAGACTCTCGCCCTCGATTGCTGACGACTTGACGACTTCATCGGTGAGCGCAGCGAGACTCGCCTCCGTCCGCAGCTCGAACCCCAGGACCTCCATCTTGCCGAGATGCTTGCCCTGCTTGTGGCGCACCGCCGCCAGGGCGCCGGCCAACGCTCGCATGTCCCAGGTGAACTCCGGCCACTTGATCAACTCATGAATGTAGGTCATATTCCATGCACCTCTCACGGCGATTGTGCCCGTTATTCGCTGTATCGCCACGCAATCCATGCAGCCAATGCGGCGCATAGGGTATCTAATCGCCGCAGTACGGGCGCCTGGCCAGCGCCGCGAGCCCGGAGTCCGCGCCTTCCTGTTGGCGCATGCCTGTCCGACCGCTTCCCGGACCGGATGGACAAAAAGGTCAGCACATAGAGACAAGTGCCGTCAACTTGTACCAATGTCCGTGATCAACCCCAGCCGTGAACGTGCGATCCGGGTGTTCCGCGAGCACGACGGCGTGCTTCGGACCAAGGATGCCCTGGGCCTCGGCATCCACCGACGCACGCTGTATGCGATGCGTGACGACGGGGAAGTGGAACGCATCGCGCGCGGGCTATATCGGCTGGCGGAGCTCCCTCCGCTCACCGAGCCCGACCTGGCCACCGTAGCCCTACGCGCACCGGACGCCGTCCTGTGCCTCGTCTCCGCGCTCGCGTTTCATGACATCACGACGGAGATCCCCCACGCCGTGTACGTCGCCCTGCAAAGGGGAGCCAAGCGCCCGCGAGTACGCGACGTGCCGGTGCGCGCGTTCTGGTTCTCGGAAGCGGCCTTCGAGGCAGGGATCGAAACTCACACCGTGGATGGGATCGAAGTGCGCGTCTACGCAGCGGCCAAGTCCGTCGCCGACGCATTCAAGTACCGCAACAAGCTGGGTCTGGACGTCGCGGTGGATGCGCTCAAGCTCTACCTGGCCCGCTCACGCGGGCTCACGGCCGAACTGACGAAGTACGCGCGGATCTGCCGGGTCGAACGCGTGATGCGCCCCTATCTAGAGGCGCTTCTATGACGCGCCGCAGGGTCACGAACATGGCGGACTCCGTCCACCGACGGCTGCTCAATCGGGCGCGCAACTCGGGCCGGACGTTCAACGAACTCGTCCAGTGGTTCGCGATGGAGCGGTTCCTGTACCGGCTCTCGGTGTCTCCCCACGGCGGGCACTTCGTTCTGAAGGGCGCTCTCGTGCGATCCAACGCGCGACGCTCGATGGAAGAGCTTCCTGCGGAAGAACCGGCTCGACGACGGGCCCCAGGATCTCGAGTCCGTCGTCGTCGACGTGGCCCGTTTCCTGGGGCCCGTCCTCTCGGCCATGCGCAGCGAGGAGGCGTTCCGGCTTGTCTGGAATGCGGATCGCGGCTGGACCGAGGCTGAGCCTCCAGTCTGAGAAACACAGAACGCTCAAGTGCGTCCCTTCCGTCGGGCCAACGCCATCCGGTCCCAACGAGGGGCTCCGGTTGGTTGACGCGGCACCCTCCGGCGCGCGATCCGCCACCAGTCGCGCGCCCCACGCCAGCCCCAGGCACTTGCCCGCCTGCGTGGACCATCGAATGGCGCAACTCACTCTTCCCAGGCCGCGAGCGACGGACTTGCGTACTTGGCAACCGTGCCCCGACGCGGTTTTTCGCGCTCGTCGCGGCGGAGGTCGTCGCGGATCGTCACTTCGGCATCGATGATCACACCCGGATCTGGAGGACGCTGATGGATCGGCTCGTCACATTGCCTGTACGGCAAGTGCTACTGCATCAGATTGCGCGCACCATTCTGGCCCTCGACGCTCGCCCTCACGCGCGCGTCGCGATCGACGGATTCGACGGCGCGGGGAAGAGCGCGTTCGCCGAGGTCGTGATCGACAATCACCACCTCGCCGCACCGTTCATCGAGCGATGACGGATCGGCCTCGGTGGCACCACAGAGATCAGGGCTCCGCCGCTGCTCTGGATCAGAACGGGAGAGAGCCTCGCGGCTTGGATCGTACCCGGGCGTCGGCGGTCGACCTGGCTTCGCGATGCGACGTCGTCGCTCCGCCGCCGACCGGGGACGGCGGGGCGTTCTCGCGAGTGCGCCCCGCGGTCCCCGTCGAGCGGCGGACCGAGGGCGTCATCGCAGTCGAGCCAGTTGGAGCGCCCCTCGCCGGGTACCATCCAAGTGCAGCGTCCGCCCTCGTCTTTTCAGTGACCCGCGTACGCCGCGGGACACGAGATCTGGCCGCAGACTCGGCCTGATCGCGAGTACCCTCAATCGCGCTGCACCGACCATTGATCAGCGCGCAGCGAGGAGGCGGCGATGTCGGATTGGAAGTGGCTCGGTCGAACGGCTCTCATCATCTCGGTCGCGCTCTCGTTCGCTGCGAGTGCGTCTGCCCAGGAAGACCCGCACGCGAAGCCGGCGGCGGTCGCGAAGGACGACGCGGACGCCACGGTCGAGGTCCCCGCGGACGAGACGCGCACGAGCGAAGACAGTGTCACCATCGGTGGTGAAGTGGTCCCGTACGTCGTGACCACGGGGACACAGCCCGTGTGGGACGCGGACGGGAAGCCGGTCGCTTCGATGTTCTACACATACTACCGGCGCAGCGACATCGAGGACGCGACGACACGCCCGCTCGTGTTCTCGTTCAACGGTGGACCGGGGTCGGCTTCGGTGTGGATGCATCTGGCGTACACCGGGCCGCGTCTGCTCAAGATCGATGACGAGGGCTATCCGGTACAGCCCTACGGCATTCAGGAGAACCCGCACTCGATCCTCGACGTGGCGGACATCATCTTCATCGATCCGGTGAACACGGGCTTCTCGCGCATTCTCGGTAAGGCGGATCGCGAGCAGTTCTTCGGCGTGAACGAGGACATCGCCTACCTGGCCCGCTGGCTCGGAACGTTTGTGACCCGACAGGGACGCTGGACCAGTCCGAAGTACCTGATCGGCGAGTCCTACGGAACGACGCGCGTCGCGGGCCTCGCGGGCGCGCTCCAGGGATCGCAGTGGATGTTCTTGAACGGCGTCGTTCTCGTCTCTCCGACCGGACTCGGCATCGATCGCGATGGACCGGTCGGCAAGGCACTCACACTGCCCTACTACGCAGCGACCGCGTGGTTCCACGGCAAACTTGAGAAGGCGCTGCAGGACAAGGATCTGGAGGAGATCCTGCCCGAGGTCGAGGCGTTCACACTCGACGAGTTGCTACCCGCCATCGCGCGCGGCGGCTCGCTGGCGAAGGGTGATCGCGAGCGGATTGATACCGCGTACGCGCGTTACTCGGGACTCGATGTGGCCACCGTGCGACAGCACAACATGGCGGTGCCGACGTCGTTCTTCTGGAAGGAACTGCTGCGCGAAGAGGGCCTGACGGTCGGACGTCTCGACTCGCGCTATCGCGGACTCGATCGGGCGGACTCCGGCACGCGACCAGACTTCGATCCCGCCCTCTCGGCGTGGAATCACGCGTTCTCACCGGCAATCAACCACTACCTGCGCGACGTGCTCGAATACGACACCGACTTGCAGTACTGGCTCTTCGGGCCGGTCCATCCGTGGAACCGTGACGGCGACCGCACGGGCAGAACCTTGCAGCACGCGATGGCGCAGAACCCGTACCTCCACGTACTCGTGCAATCCGGCTACTACGACGGCGGAACCGACTATTTCAACGCGAAGTACACGATGTGGAACATGGACCCGTCAGGTCGCTTTCAGGATCGCATGACGTGGAAGGGCTATCGCTCGGGGCACATGATGTATCTGCGTCGCCCTGATCTGAAAGCCGCGAACGACGACATCCGCGCCTTCATCAAGCGCACGATGCCGACGCCGGGGACTCCCGCGAAGCGGTAGCAGCGGGCTCGGACTCGCGGGTGTCTGCGAACCGACTCGCGTCCAGAACGTTCATGTCGGGGTGCGACATCACCTCTTCGCCGTCCCCGCGATCATCGTGCTCTCCGGCGCCGTCGGGGTCGTAGGACTCACGCTCGACCGCGACGCCCCGGTTCCAGCGGTATCCGGCGACGTCGCCGCACGGGTTCCGATGATCGGACGGGAGGCTGCAACATCACGCACCCGTCGACGCCGTCACGTCGCAAGGCTGTCGGAAGTAGCGACCGCCGCGTCTCCCGCAACGGCGCAACCGGCCGACGATGTAACGACCGGGCAGCTCTACTTCACTGATCTGAGTGCCGATCTCTATCTCACGATCGACGGAGAGCCGAAGGGCAATCGACGCCACACGCTCGAACCGGGCCCCCACTCCGTCTTGCTCCTTCACCGTGACCGCGAGATCGGACGACTGCAGGTTGACGTGCCGCGAGGCGGGATCACCCGCGTCGCGACCGCGGACTTCCGCGTCAACTCGGAGTGCGTGGCGCGATCGGCGCACGAACGCCTGCTGCCAGAGCACGTCTTTCGCGGTTGCTACAAGATGTCGATCTCCACGGACTTCGCGATGGTCTGGGTGGCACGGCATCAGGCGGCGAACGGGTTCTGGTCGGCGAGCGGGTTCCAAGACGCGTGCCGCGGACGCCGCTGCGAGGGCGCGCGTCCGGACGTTGGTGACGTGGAGGTCACGGCACTCACGCTGCTGTCCTACTTGGGCGCCGGCGAGACGCACAACGTTGGAGTGTTCAAGGGCGCAACCAAGTCAGGTCTGAGGGCTCTGAAGACGATCCAAGACAACGATGGGCGTCTCGCGAAGAAGCCGGATCGGCGCGGTCACGCGCTGGCCGCGCTCGCGATGACCGAGGCGTTCGGGGTGACCGGTAGTCGCCTGTGGTGGGCGCCGGCGCAACGCGCTCTTGATGTAGTCCTCGCTGCGGATCCTGCCGGGGACGCGGAGATCGCAGCGCTCGAAGCCTGCCTGCTCGCGTCGGCCGTCAATGCCGAACTCCAGATACCCGACTCAGCAAATCTGCTCCCGTCCAGATTGCGGCACCTCGAGGGCTTCGGTCTCCCCGGAACGTCGGTGCCGCGCGTGACAGCCCTGCTCCTCGCCGCGCGCGCCCTCCTCGACGAAGAACCGACTCAGAATGCGACACTGGCCTCCGGGACGAGGGCTCTCACCTCACATCTCTCCCGCCTCTACGAGGTCGGACTCGGAGACACGATCGACCCGCTCACCACGTACTTCCTCACGATCGCGGCGTGCCAAGTCGGCGGTCCCACGTGGAAGGAGTGGAACGCCACCGTCAAGCGACTCGTTGTGGACTCGCAGGAGGCAGGCGGAAGCTGGGCTCCCGCGAGCGACAGCGCCTCCGGCGGCTTGCGCAGCCGGCTCACAACGACGGTCTTCAACATTCTCACGCTGGAAGTCAACTACCGCTACCGCCGCGTCTTCGGCGCCAGCGACGGCTAACCGACAGGCCGCTCTCCGGCAGCTCGCCCACGGAGGGAATGCGATCGCGGTCGTCGCGGTTGAGTCCGATATGGAACGCTCCCAGTGCCTTGCCATTGCCGTCATGCTGCTTCTCGCGACACTCGGAGGCAGCGCTCGCGCGGAGCGCATCGACGTCGTTGCGGGAGAGTCGATCCAGGCCGCGATTGACGGCGCTGCCGAAGGCGACGAGATCGTGCTCGGCGCGGGTCGCTATCAGGGGGACATCGACTTCCTCGGAAAGGCGATCTTCATCCGCGGCGTCGGCCACAAGACCGTCGTCGTCGGTAGCGGCGAAGGCCCGGTCGTCCGATTCACGAACGGCGAGGGCAACGAGAGCGTTCTCGACTCGATCCGGGTCACCGGCGGTCGGGCGATCCAGGGCGGCGGCATCCTGATTCGAGGAGCAAGCCCAGTCGTCGTGCGCTGTGTGATCACGCGCAACCGAGCGTCCGCGCGAGGCAGCGGCATCCACATCGAACGCGGATCGAAAGCGCTCATCTTCAACAACCTCATTACGTTCAACCGACGTGCAGGTGGCGGCGATCCGCACAGTGTTGAGATCGTCGACGCGGCTCCGATCGTCGCGAACAACACCATCGCACGCGGAGACAGCAACGGCGTGATCCTGCGCGGTGTTTCGTCCGCGATCATTGTGAACAACGTGATCGCATGGAACGGCGCGCGCGTCGGCGGCAAGTTGCGCGGACGCGGAATCTGCGATTTCAGCGGAGGCGTCGCGACCATCGTCGGCAACGTCTTCCATCGCAACCGCATCGCGGCACTCCTGCGCAACGGGACGGACTACAAGCGCGTCGCGTCACTCCAGAACGGTGCAGGCGACGCGCGTGTGCGCGAGAACAGGGACGGAAATCCAGGCGTGAGGCGCACGCCTCCACGCAAGGCGCGGCTGTCGCGACCGCGCCACTTCTCGTTGCGTCGCAACGGACGCGCGGTCGACGGCGGGATCGAAGCACCGGTCTGCACGGACGAAGACGGGTCACGAACCGACGCGGGATGGACCGGTGGCCCCTTCGCCGAAGGCGCCGCCGCCCCGCTTGCAATCGATGCGTGCGTTCGCGGTCTGTCCTCGCTCTGACAGACCGCGCCCGCTCCTTCTGCGTCGACGACGCGGAACGGCGCTATCGCGTCTCCGCGCGGTCGAGTTGGATGAGCAGTGACGAGCCCTCGGCCACGATGTCGACGCGGGCGCCGGACTCGATGAGTTGCTCTGTCTCCATCACCTCGATCACCGAGTCGAGGATCTCCTCGTCCTTCTCCGCGATGTCGTTGAGGGCGGCGCCGACCACGGCAGGACGCGAGGCCGACGCTTCGGCCAACTTCTGCGAGACCTTCTTTGCTGTCTCACTCTGGATCAAGCCGACGCGGTTATCGCCGTCCTGTCGCATCGCGCTCGTGACCTGGATGAGTCGTTTGACGACCTTCTCCGTGATGTTCTCGACCATGGCGCGATCGGTGAACGCCACCTTGCGGATGTAGACCGACCCGACGCGGTAGCCCCACTTCTCGCTGAGTGGCGATACCGCGGCGCGGACGGTGCGCGAGAGGTTGTGCCGGTTTTCGAGCATCGCCTCCATCTGGAGATTGGAGAGCGTGGAAATCGTCGAGCTCGCGACGTTCGCTTGCAGCGACCCTTCTGGGTTCGCGTTCACGAAGAGGTACTTGACGGGGTCGGTGACCGTGGTCTCGTACCAGATGCCGACGCCCATCGGCGTTCCCTCTTCGGAGTTGACCATCTGGCCGCGCAAGTAGTGCTGGCGCAACGCAGTTGAAACGCGATAGCGCTTACCGAAGAACGGGATGAGGACGGCGCGCGGACCGAAGCGCGCCATCGGGAAACGCAGGCCCGGGTCGTCCATGACGCCGAGAACCTTGCCGAAGAGTGTGAAGACGTGTGCTTCGCGTTCTTTGACGACTACGTAGGCACCGAAGATCGTCGTGAGCTTCAGGAGGATCGGAATGAACAAGAGGCCGACGACGAACGAGATGCCGGCACCGATGGTGAGGAGTTCTCCCATGGTTACGCTCCCTTCATGACGACGCGGCCAGCACGACCGAAGAGAGGGACGCGCATGTTGCGGAGGTATGCGCGCAGCGCGGCGGACCCACCGGCGCCCTTGATGTCGGCGAGGATCGTCGCCAGTTCGCGCAGCGGGGCGACTTCGGCCTCGGCGTTGTTGCGTGCGATCTCGACGGCGCGCTCGCTCATCGTGATCTGTTGTTCCGCATCGGCGCGGGCGGTCGAGATGTCGGCAGCCACTTGGTTGCGCGTCGAGTTGATCGCGGAGAGTGCGCGATCGACATCGGGCGGTGGATCAATCTCGGTGATGAGCGCGGCGTCGAGTTCGATGCCATAGCGCCCGGACGTATTCGCGCACTGCCGTTCCATGTACTCGTTCAGGAGCGGGAGGTTCTTGCGGAGGTCGTTGATCGATACGCCCTCGGAGAGCTCCACCGCGGCGCTGCTCTCGTCGTCTGTGTCAGCAGCGAGCAACTCCGCACCACGCGGATCGACGAAGTTTGCGATGCGTTCGCGCAGGACTGAGACGAAGTAGCCCATGACGTGTTCGAGTGGACTCTCCACTCCGAAGAGATACGGATAGAGATTGCCCGCGTCGGCTCGATAGCGGATCTGCCCATTGACGCCGGTCGTGAGGTTGTCCTTCGTGACCGCCTCGATCGTGTCCTGCATCTTGCTCGGGTCCCAGACGATGTCCACCGCCTGCGTCGCAACAGTGACCTTGTGGATCTCCTGCCACGGCATCTTCAGATACGGGCCGCCGGGCGGGATCACGCGCACAGCGGGGTAGTCGTAGCGCTCCCGCTCCTCCTCGCTGAGCGACTCATCGACGGAAGACTGACCCGGTAGGCGCTCCGCCCGCCCGAAACTGGTCTTCACGGCCCGCTCGTCCGGACGCACCGTGTAGAAGCCGGCGATGCCGACCTTGAATACGGCATAGACGACGATGCCCAACATGAGCGCGATGAGACTCATACGTTCGATCCCTCCCGGTTGGCGATCACGTCACCAACGATCCCAAGACTACGCGATGAGCTGCCAGATAGCGGCGAGCCCTTCGCCACGGCAATCCGGACGACACTCCGGACGGCGCCGGTAGATCGGCGCGCGTGGCCCATGCGACACTCTCGTGTGACACTGAGAAGAAGAACCTCAGATTCGCGAAGAAGTTCGATCCGCGGTGCCGTCTTGGTCCGGAAGCAGATGACAGAGTCCTCGCACCCGCCGTCCCCTGAAGCGTTGCTCGAGCACCGTGAGTGGCTGCGCGCCATCGCGCGAAGTCTGGTGCGCGACGAGAGCGCCGTGGACGACGTGGAGCAGCGGACATGGCTCGCCGTGCTCCGCAATCGCCGCCCCGTCGCGTCCGTGCGTGCGTGGCTACGCAGCGTCGTTCGGAATGCGGTGATCGACTCGCAGCGCTCGGAGGCTCGGCGCCGTTCACGAGAGGGGGATGTCGCACGATCAGAGGGATTGCCTCCGACGGGGCACCTCGTGCTCCAGTTGGAGGCGCAGCGTGCTGTGGCGCAAGCAGTGAGCGACCTGCCCGAGCCGTATCGCACGACGGTGTTGCTGCGCCACATCGAGGAACTCTCGGTGAAGGACGTGGCAACCCGCATGGCGACGCCCGTCCCGACCGTCCACACGCGATTGCGGCGCGCGCACGCGCTCCTGCGCCAGGCGCTCGACGCCCAGTTCGGTGATCGTCGCGCATGGTGTCTCGCACTGCTTCCACTGGTGTCGACGAGGCCCCTCCATCCGATCGGGGCCGCAACTGGGGGAGCGTTGATGATGGCTGCGAAGATGAAACTGGCGGCGGTCGCCGCAGTGGTGCTAGCCCTCGCCGGAGGCGCCTTCTGGCTGGTGATCTCGACCGACGACACCGGCAGTGAGTCCGCCAGTATCGACACGGCTGAGCTGGAGCAGGGCGGGCGTTCGCGGCGCAAGCGGAGCGCGCCGAACGCAGAGCCGGTCGTGCCGGAGACGCATTCCGGCTCCACGGTCAACGTGGAGGTCGTGGACACCACGGGGCAGTCGATCTCGGACGCGCGCGTGGAACTGCGACGGATCGAAGATCCGCGTGGGGATGCAGCGGCCGCTGCGAACGCGGATTGGTACGAGCAGCTTCGGGGGCTGCGCGCGCGTGCCACGACGACAGCCCCCGATGCCTTCGCAGTGGCGGACGGCGGCACAGCGCAACTCGCAGGAATAGCGGACGGAACGTGGCGCCTGCATGTCTCGGCGCCAGGGTTCGCGTCGCGTGAGCAGACCGTCGTCGTGGCGTCGAAGTCGCTTGACCGCCGCGTCACGTTGCAGGCGGGATGTGCTCTTCGGGGACGCGTGGTCGATATGGATGGAGACGACGTCCGGCACGCCGACGTCTACATCGGTAACGTGCTCGCGCGGGCCGACGAGCGGGGTCGTTTCCGCGTCGAGGGACTGACGCGGGGCGCGTACGACCTGCGTGTCGGCCGTCCGGGCGGCACCATTGAGCAACGCGGCGAGATTGCACTGCCGGATGTCACTGAGGTCATTCTCCGTGTCGCAGGTGGATGCGCGTTCCGCGGACGCGTGGTGGACGACGTGACCGGCGAGCCGATTCGAGCTGCGCGCGTCGTCTTTCAAGGTCTCCGGGGCGGGTACCCGCGCTATCTCCGGTGGGGCACGGAGACCACCACCGACCGCGACGGGAGATTCGCCTGGCATGATCTGCCGCCGGGGCAACCGTTCCTTCTCGCCGTGACCGTCGAAGGCTACGCGCCCAATCGCAACGGTCTTGAGCTGTCACCCGCCTTCGTCGAGCTCCTGCCGGGACGTGTACCGTCAGTCGAGGTGCGCATGCGTCGCGGCGGCGTCGTGCGCGGGCGCGTTCTCGCAGCGGACGGCTCCCCCATCGGCGGCGCGGTGGTGGACGCGCTCACGGCACTTCGCGACGGTCGCATCAGCCTGTCGGAAGTCGTCGTTAGCGACGGCGATGGGACATTCGAACTCCGCGCGCGGCGCGGGGCCACCATGGTCCGCGTACGCGTCTCTGAGATGAAGCAGCGCGGATTCCCGGAGGCTCCTTACGTCGGTCTGCGCGACGGGGACATTCCTGCCTCTTGCCGCGCTAAAGCAGCCGCAGACGACTCGGAAGCTCTCGACGCGTCAACCATCGAAGTCGTGATGGATCGCGACTCAGCGTCGGACAGGATGGGCGTGCTCTCGGGATTCGTCCAGCGCGAGGACGGCGAGTCGAGCGAGGGTATTGCGCTCACGCTGGATCCCGCAAGGCGGGGTGCGGACACGCGCCGCAACGCTGTCACGACCACCGGCGGAAAGTTTCGCTTCGACGGACTCCGCGGCGGCGCGTACATCGTTCACGCGGTCTCACCCGGATGCGCGCCAGCGAGCGTCTCCGATCTGTCGGTGGCCGGGAACGGTGTCCTCGCGGACGTTGAGGTCGTCCTTGCCCGTGAACTGACGATCTCCGGGCGTGTCGTTGACACCGCGGGCGCGCCGATCAGGGGTGCGGAGATCTCGCTCATCGCCGCGGGCCGGCGCAGGGGCGACGGCGTGACGCGCGCCACGACCGCGGGCGACGGCGCGTTCATGATCCGGAGACTCCCGCCGGGAGAGTGGCAAGTCGCGGCGCGCCGCGGTGGCTTCGTCGAAGAGCAAGTCGCTGCCACCTCGGGTACGGCGGACGTGGAAATCCAGCTCGAACCCGCACTCTCGATCACGGGACTCGTGGTGAACGCGTCGACGGGCGATCCCATCTCGGGCGTGCCGATCACGGCAGAGTTTTCGGCCTTTCGCCAGGGGCTCGTACTTCGCCGCTCGACGGCCACCGACTCTGACGGGCGCTTTCGACTGACGGGGCTCGCCGCCGACACCTACCGACTCTGGGTGGGCCAGGAAGGCGATCCGAGTGCCGCGGGTGCGTACATTGCGAGCGACGTGGACGGCGTGCACGCGGGCGCAGAGGACGTGCGGATCGAATTGATACGCGGACTCCTGATCGAGGGCCAGGTCCTCGACTCGGCGGGCGATCCGGTCCGACGTGGCCGCGTCTCGGCGTACAACCCCATGCCCGATCCTACGCAGAAGGAATCCGGGCCGGCGATGTCAGTGCAGCAAATGTCAACTCCAGGAATGCGCGTGCGCAGCGTCCAGATCGCGCGTGACGGATCGTTCCGCCTCGCGGGCCTTGCTCCCGGCATGTATGCCGTCGAGGCGACGCCGAGCGACGCGTCCGGTCAACCGATGAGCCCGGTACGGATCACCCGCATCAAATCCGGGACACGCGGGGTCGTGCTGCGGACACAAGAAGCGCTCGTGATCGAAGGACGCTTGCTCCTCGAGGACGGCTCGCCACTGCCGCGTCAGGCCCAGGTGGAGATCCGGGAGCGCACGGAGGGCGATGGCTTCAGATCAGGCCGGATCATGCTGTGGTCGCAGACCGATGGCAGCTTTCGTACGTCCCCGCTGAAGCCGGACCGAATGTACGACATCGTCGTGTCGGACGTTCCGGGGTCCATCGGAGCCATCGCCCGTGGCATCCGCGCTGGCACACGCGGCGTAGATCTCGTGATCCGGACCGGTGGTCGTATCGAGGGGAGAGTTCTCGACCAGGAAGGTCGCCCTGTCCAGACGCGCGTACGAGCGCGTGTGGCGAACGGCGGGACGTGGCCGTCCACACCGGGGGACGCTGCATCGGCAACCAGTGATCTTGACGGCCATTTCGTGCTGCGCGGTCTACGCGCTGAGCCCTACGCGATCGAAGTCGGCGGGACTCCATCGGAGTTTCTGGAGACGCGTTTGCCCACGCCGGTCGACCCGGGCGCGACGGGCGTCGAAGTGCGCGTAGCCCACCGCGCCGTCGTTTCCGGACGCCTCGTTGACGCCGCCGGGTCGCCGCACAAGGGCGGCGCCGTCCAACTCATGCGCCACGGCTCGTCGGTCTTTGTCGACGACGCCGGGAGGTTCGCCATTCGTGGCGTCGTCCCCGGCCGGTACCCACTCTTCCTCCGCCTCGGCCAGCGGATCGTCGAACTCGGTGACGTCGACGCTCCCTCAGCGGGGCTCGAGATCACGGTTCCGGACCAGTAGCCGAGGGACCGACGCAACTCGCACCCTTGGTCGCCCCTGAGGCTCCTTGACGAACGCGCCGAGGCTCCGATTTCGAGCGCTCGACGTGTTCTGCGTGCTGAACTGTCGTCTCCACATCGTGCGGATCCGGCTCACGATGCACCGTTCTCCGAATTCACCCTTGACGGCTCGCCCTCTATCCTTGAGAAAGAATACCCTTGAGCAAGAATGACGACATTTCCTCGCTGCTGGTTCTCGGCCTCGTCGCCGAGCGCCCGCGGCATGCCTACGAGGTCGAAGCGTGCATCAGAGAGCGGAAACTCAGACAGTGGACGGCGATCGGGTTCTCGTCCCTCTACGCACTTCTGGATCGACTGGAACGCGAGGGGCTATTGCAGTCCACGCGCGAGACCGTCGGCAAGCGACCGGCGCGACGAACGTACAGCATCACGGACGAGGGACTCGCTCGCGTTCGCAAGGGAGTCACGGCCTTGCTGGAGACACCGACGGAGCATCGCTCTCCGATCTGCGTTGCTCTGGCACTCTCGGCGGGCACTCCGCCCCAGGAACTCGTCGCACCACTCGAACGACTCTCCGCGAACGCCGACGCAGCACTCGTGCTCCTCGAGCAACGCGAGCAGGCAGCACGCGCGCAGTGGTGGAGCCCGGTTCTGGCCGCGACGTTCGCGCACGACCGTGCGTTGATCGAAGCGGAGGCGAAGTGGGCCCGCGAAACCGCACGGGCGCTCGCCGACGCCGCTTCGCAGCCTTCTGCATGGCAGGAGTGGGCTTCCTGATCCCGACAGGCGCAGCGTTCGCTCAAGAACTGATTGTCGAACCTCAGGACAAGGTCACAGGCGAGATCGACCGCGTCGGCGAGACCCATGTCGTCCTCGTGGATCTTCCGGCCGGTGCGAAGGTCAAGTTGAAGGTCGCACGCAAGGGCAAGTCCGACTTCCTGCCGTCGGTCGTGATCGTGGCGCCCGACGACAGCGACGCGACGGCCGCGTTCGCGCTTCGCGAGCGCCGTGGCGGTGCGCAGATCGGCGGTGGCGTGAAGGTGCTCTCCATGAGCGGCACGTGGCGCATCGAGATCTCGGGCGCGTCTGAGTCGCTCGGCACCTGGTCTCTCAAGCTCGTCGCGAAGCAACAGACCAAGTTCAATGGCGATGCAATCGCGCCCGCTGACGACGATGGGCTCTTTCGTTTCGACGTCTTCAAGGGAAGCGAATTGAAGTTCTCGCTGCGCGACGTTGCCCGCAATGCGGACCCGGCGTTGACGGCAGTCTTCCACGCGCGATCCGGCGCGCTCCCGCTCGGTGGCGCACGAGTGAAGCTACGGCGCGGAAAGCTCTCGGTGTCAAAGGTCCGGACGGCTGCGACCGGCGCACACACGGCGAGCGTCCGCCTCGTCGGCGACGCCGGTGGGACGCTCTCCGTCTCGCTGAAGGCGAAGGCGCCGAAGCCGCGCAAGATGACGCTCGTACATCCGGGCGAAGGCGGCGACGTCCCGCTCGCCATCACGACATCTGCGCTGTCCAGCGGAACGGTGGGTTCCAGCTACACAGCGTCGGTAGCAGCGATCGGTGGCACTCCCGGCTACACGTTCGACGTCATCTCCGGTGACTTGCCGGACGGGCTGGACATGGAGTCGGACGGCGACATCGTCGGGACGCCAACTGCCAACGGAACGTTCGGGTTCACGGCACAGGTCACGGACTCCGCGGCCACTCCAACAAGCGCAACGCGCAACCTCTCGATCCGTATCGATGCCGCTTCGACTGGCGGATCTCCGGAATGGCGCAAGCTCACGCCCTCTGGATCTGCGCCCGCTGGCCGCTCCTCCCCGGGGGCAGTCCACGACCCGGTCAACGACCGCATGGTGATCTCGCTCGGATCGACCGGATCGTCCGGCTTCCCGCCGGTCTTCGGGGACACCGCAGGGCTCTCGCTCGGTGGTTCCGCCGCATGGACGACTCTCGGGACCGGACCGAGCGCTCGCTGGGGTCATTCGTTCGTCTTCGACTCGACCCGCAATCGCGCGCTGCTCTTCGGCGGCAACGTGAACGGTTTCCAGACGAACGGCGAAGTGTGGGCACTCGATATGTCGACGAGCACGGGTACGTGGTCGCAGCTCTCGCCGTCCGGGACGGCGCCGTCCGCGCGTGTCGCACACACCGCGATCTTCGACTCCGACAACGATCGCATGATCGTCTTCGGCGGAGGCTCGGGTGTCGCACCCGGTATCAACTCCAACAACGAACTCTGGGAGCTCTCCTTCACGGGCAGCGCCCAGGGAGCGTGGACGCAGCGCAGCCCCACCGGAGCGCCGGCCGCACGCGAATTCACGGCGGCCATCTTCGATGCCGCGAACCGCCGCATGGTGCTCTTCGGTGGCATGACCGTGGGGCAGCAATTCGGCGACCTCTTCGGACTCGATCTCCGCACGCCAGGGCAGGAAGCGTGGTCAACGATCACCGCTGGTGGAACCGCACCGTCGGCGCGCGACGAACACTCGGCTGTCTACGACTCGCGCAACGGCTCGATGGTGATGTTCGGCGGCCTGGTTGGGAACTCCGACACGAACGACGTCTACGAACTCGACCTGACCGCGGGCTCCGAGAGTTGGACGAAACTCGCGCCCTCCGGAACGCTGCCGACGGCGCGCGACAGTCACGTCGCGATCTACGATCCAGATAATCGCCGCATGCTCATGTTCTCCGGTTTCGCAGGCTTCCCGAGCACTCCGTTCGATGACATCTGGGAGTTGTTGCTGCCATGAGACGCCACACGCTTGCTCTCCTGCTCGGGCTGCTCTTCGGGGGCGTGTCCGGCCCACCAGCAGACGCGGCGCCGGTCCTCGACATCGGGCCACTCGTCCTCCCTCCCGCAACTCTCGGAGAACCGTACGACGCACAACTGACGGCGTCGGCCGGCGAAGCGCCCTATCGCTTTCGCGCGCGCAAGCGGCGACGTCAATGGGTGCGCGGCTTGAAGGTCGCCCGTGACGGACGCATCTCGGGGACGCCGAAGAAGCTCGGTACGTTCACGTTCCTGGTCCGCATGAAGGACTCGGGAAAGCCGCGAACGCGCTCTGTTCGCACGGTGCAGATCGAGGTCCGCGAGGCGACTGCTTGGCAGTCCACCGGCACGAGCGGCACGACACCCGCGGCACGCTGGGGGCATGCGGCCGCGATCGACTCCACGCGCAATCGACTGATCGCGTTCGGAGGTGGATCGGGGGTCAACTGGCTCTCCGACGTGGTGGCTCTCGACCTCGCGACCGGCGCGTGGTCGGAGCTCGCCGGAACGGCGTCCGGTCCGATCGGCCGCTGGGGACACTCACTCGTGATCGACGAACAGGGTGACCGCGCGATCCTCTTCGGTGGTGCGTCCGTGGCGCCCTACGGTGATCTCTGGGCGTTCGATCTGAGCACGCAGACGTGGTCGGAGATCCAGGCGCAGAACGAAGGCCCGTCGGCCCGACGCAGTCATCTGTCAGTGTACGATCCGGCGACACGTCGGATGCTCGTCTTCGGGGGGTTCGGCACGACGCAGCAGAACGACGTATGGGCGCTCGACCTCGCGGCAGCGGGCGGTCCAACGTGGTCCGAACTCACGGTGCTTGGTACGCCGCCGTCGCCGCGCGAGTTCATCCCGGGAACGTTCGACCGCAACCGTGGCAAGCTGCTCGTCCTTGGCGGTTCGACCGCCTCGGGATTGACCGACACGGCGTTCGCTCTGGACTTGCGTAATCCGGCCGGACCGACATGGTCATCGCTCACTACCGAGGGCGGCGGGCCCGGTGCGCGCTCCGGCGCCGTCGTGGCCGCGGACGCGCCGCGTGACCGCGTACTCTTCTTCGGCGGCGAGGCGACAACGGGATTGCGCGGCGACCTCTGGGCGCTGGAGTTCTCCGGGGTCGCGACACCGCGCTGGACGTTGCTGCAGACCGGGGACGGCGCGGGCGGACCTTCGCCACGCACGTCCGCAGCCGGCGCGATGGACGCCGACACGGCGCAGCTCTTCGTGGTCTTCGGTAACGACGGTGCATTGCGCGACGATGCGTTCTCGATCACGGAAGAAACCGCAGTCGTTCCGCCGTCGTACGCGTGGACAACGAGCGACCCCCTCGGTCCGTCGGCGCGCATGAATCATTCGCTCGTGATGGACCCGGCGCGTCGTCGCGCCATCGTCTTCGGCGGCTTCGACGGGACGTACGTCAACGACGCCTGGTCGCTAGACCTGAGCGACATGGCGGCCCCATCGTTCGAGGCACTCGTCCCCAGTAGCGCCGCGCCGTCGCTGCGCTTCGCCCACACGGCGGTGCTCGACGCCGATCGCGAGCGCATGCTCGTGGTCTTCGGATCCGACGGCACGAGCGGGATCTTCGAGTACTTCAACGACATCTGGGCGCTGGATCTCACGAGCCCTTCCGGCGTCGCCGATTGGTCGCTGATCGACCCATCCGGCCTACTCCCGCCCCCACGCGACGAACACGTCTCCGTTCTGGATCGCGCGAACAATCGACTCGTGATCTTCGGAGGGTTCGACGATTTCACGGTCTTCGCGGACGTGTGGGCTCTCGATCTCTCCGTGCCCGGCAATGAGGTCTGGGCACAGATGTTCCCCACAGGCGACGCGCCCGCTGGCCGCGCCGGTGCCGCGGCGGTTTACGACCCGATCGGGCGCCGCATGTTGGTCCACGGCGGCGGTGACGGATCCGCATTCCTGAGCGATCTCTGGGCGCTGGATCTCTCTTCGCCAGGAGAGGAGCGCTGGGAGCGGCTCGAACGTCCGCGGGCACCTCTCGGTCGCACACTCCACATCATGGCACTCGACCCAAGCGGCCCGGGGCTGCTCCTCTTCGGCGGTCAGGCGCTCTCGGCGTTCTCCGACATCCAGAGCTTGCCGCTGAACGGATCGGGACCGCGTGCATGGAACGAGATCACACCGATCACCGGGAGCGCACGCGCACTCTCGTCGTCGGCGGCTGACATCGATCCGGAGACCGGGAATGTCATCATCCACGGGGGACTCGGCCCCGAGCGCAAGAGCGAGGTCCACATCCTGCAGCGCCGGTAGGCCACGCCGACTCCGCTGCTTCCCGCCTTCCAGATCCCTCGTCGGGCGACGAAACTCCCGAGAAACGTGGGGAATCCGGCCGCTCCGATCGTATCTACTGAGAACCAGGATCGAGGGGCGCGGCTGACTGCTCGCGACGCGCAACGACATCAGATCGGTCCCCTGCGCCGACCATCGCCAACCCGTCCCGCGCTGTCACTGATCCTGCATCACGAACATCACCAACCAATACGGGTGGGCCCCTTCATGACGTCTCGAACCGCGGTCCCCGCGTCACTTCTCATCTCGATGGCCTGCCTTGCGACGGCTTGCGCGAGTTCGTCGCCCAAGGCGGTCGAGGCTACACCCAGCGCGCAGCCGGAAGCGGAGTCGATCGCGGCCACCGAAGGTGTCTCGCACAGCGCACCGCGACGGCTCGGCGATCGGATTCGCGTGTTCGGAGTCGCCGGCCAGGAGACCGACATCGATCGCCTGCTCGACGACGTCGCGGGAGCCGACGCGGTTTTCCTGGGCGAGACGCACAACGACGACGTCACGCACCAGGTCGAATACGAGGTGCTACAGGGACTGATCGAGCGGACCGGCGGCAAGATGATCCTCTCGCTGGAGATGTTCGAGCGCGACGCGCAGGCGGACCTGAACGCGTACCTGGCGAATGAGATCGACGAGACGACGTTCCTCGCCAACACCCGCCCGTGGGGGAACTACCAAACCGCGTATCGCCCGCTCATCGAGTTGGCAAAAGCCGAAGGTGTGCCGGTCATCGCCGCGAACTTCCCGGCACCGCTGCGACGCAAGATCCGCGGGCAGCGTGAGCAGTGGGAAGCGCTCACGAGCGAGGATCGCGTGTGGTCTCCGCGCGAGCTCTTCCCGAACAGCGTAGCGTACTGGGAGAGAGCCGATCGAGCGACGCGCGGGCACATGGGTGGAGGCGGAGGGACGCGTACTCCCGAGGAGCGTCTCTTCGACGGGCAGAGTCTGTGGGACAACGCGATGGGCGAGGCGGTCGCCGACGCGATTACGGCACATCCAGGCCACCTCGTGCTGCACGTCGTCGGTGGGTTCCATGTTCAGTATCGCGACGGCACGGTCGCGCAGACCGCACGACGCGCGCCGAAGGCTGATCTCCGCGTCATCAATGTCTGGCCGCAACTCGACTTGGCAGAAGCAGACGGCGTCGGAGGAGAGTCAGCACTCGGCGACTACGTTGTGTTGACCGCGGCACGGGCAGCCGACCAGAACGAGGGGCGCTGGTCCGTCCAAGTGGGCGGTGACCTTCAGTACAAGATCCGCGTTCCCGCGACCGCAACGGACGCGGCGCCCGCACCATTGCTCATTTGGCTCGGAGACGACGGCGCGCGCGACGACGACGGCCTCCGCTACTGGCGCGTCGCGCTGGGCGAGAGCGCAGCGATCGTCGCGATCGATCCGCTGCATCTCTCCGAAGAGGCCGATCTGCAACTGGGTGGGCGCTGGTACTGGACCGACTCGTTCACGTCGGATGCGTCGCGCATCCAGCGCGGGCTCGAACGCCTTCT
Source organism: Planctomycetota bacterium (assembly GCA_024280885.1). Lineage (GTDB taxonomy): Bacteria > Planctomycetota > JAJSAM01 > JAJSAM01 > JAJVHW01 > JAJRPF01. Next base: position 21,154 of record JAJRPF010000069.1, read on the forward strand.
GGACTACGTCACGCGACGGTTCCCGGTGGACGGGGAACGCGTGGTCATCGCGGGTCGCGGAACAGGCGCCACGGCCATCCTCTGGACAGCAATGTACACAGGCAGACTGAACGCGACGCTCATCGCAGCCGATCCGCGCAAGACCGGTCGCCTTCAGATGGCCGGACTGCCAGCGGAGAAGTCATCCATCTCGGCTCTGCGTGTCATCGCTGGCGAAGATCGCCGCGACGCCATGAACAAGATCCTGGAGGAGTACGTCGACCTGGACCTCGATGCGACACTCTTGACAGTTGCGTCCGCACCGAGCGGCTTGCTCTCCGCAGTGGAAACCGCTGTGCGTTCCGGACTCGGACTCTCGGTCCCGACTCCGGCTGCGGCTTCTGCGTCGACGTCGAAGACGATCACGCTGGCCAATCAGACCCCCACCGCGCGTCGTTGGGCAGAGCTCTACGTACGCGCCAACGAGGCGCGCGGCACAGCGACTGAACTCGTCGTCGCAAGCACTGCAGCCGCCGCGCCTATCAAGGCGCTCGATTTCGGCGGCGTGTTCCGAGTCGCAGATCTCCAGATCCCCGGCGCACTCCCGACGGCGCCCGGGCCCTTCGGCGGCACGACGGTCCTCGTCGTCCCGGCCGGTACCGACGCAGTCGGCCGCCGCGCCTGGGAAGCGCTTGTCGAGAATGACCCGCTCGCGAAGCGGTCGCGTTTTCTGCGCATCGTGCTGGCCTTCGAAGACGCGAGCCCGTCACTCCCGGAGACGCTGACCACTCTCGTCGCCGCCGGCCGCAAGAACGTGCTCATCGTACCGGCTCAGTTCTGCGCGACGGGGGATCAGATGCGGGCGCTGCGCGAGACCGCTGGCGAGGCGCTGGACGGCATGACCGTCCACTGGCTGCCCGGGCTCGGCGGTCGGCTGGCCACTCTGAAGTAGCACGCGAACAGATCCCCCATCGCTCTGTTTGGTGTCAGACACCGTTCCTGCGACGGTATGCGGCATGAGTCCGTCGATTCGACCCGATGCGAATACGTCCTTCGTGAACAAGGCACTCTGGGCAGCCGCCTGCGGGCTCGGGGGCCTGACGTCGCTCCTCGGCGTGGTGGTGATCTTCGGCTGGTACACCGGCAACGTCACGCTGATCCAGGTGCTGCCGACGTTCGTCGCGATGCAATACAATACCGCGCTCGGGTTCGTCGCGACGGGCGCCGCCGTCGTGGCCGTCGCGATGGACGCTCCGCGCTGGGCGAGGATCGCAGGCGGTATCGCGGTGACCATCGGCGTCCTGACGCTTGTCGAATACGTGCTAGGCGTGAGCCTCGGCATCGACGAGTTGCTCATGGAGCACGACATCCAGGTCGGCGCGTCCAACCCGGGCCGCATGGCGCCGAATACGGCAGCGTGCTTCACGCTCTCGGGCCTTGCATGCGCAGTGTCGCCCACCGCATGGCCGCACCGGCGCCGTGTGCTGTGGCGCGTCGTACTCACATCGCTCGCGTTCGGGCTCGGCGTGGTCGCGCTGGCTGGCTACGCGGTCGGACTCGAGACCGCGTATGGCTGGGGCAATCTCACGCGCATGGCCGTCCACACGTCGGTCGGTTTCATCCTCGCGAGCAACGGCATTCTTGCGTTGGAGTGGTCACGCACCGCACGTGCATCCGGGTTCTGGCTTCCATGGTGGACGCCCGTCCCGCTCGGCACGGGAATCCTCACCACGGCGATCTGTCTGTGGCAGGCGCTACGTTCCGCGAGCGCTGCTGGCGAGCGCGAGATCGCCATCGTCGCGAATGCGACACTCATCACGGGTGCGATCCTCGCGGTCGCCATTGCGGCAGTCGCATACCTCGCGCTGGCGTACGCCGGTCGCGAACGCGATGTGCTCGCCGCCAATCAAGCGCTCGAGGAAGAGAACCGAGTGCGCCGGCACGCCGAGGAGAAGTTGCGGTCGCATCAAGAAGGCCTAGAGGAAGTCATCGAGCGTCGCACACGCGCTCTGCGAACGGCGCGCGAGGAGGCCGAGGACGCGAACCGCTCGAAGAGCGACTTCCTCGCCAACATGAGCCACGAGATCCGCACGCCGATGAATGGCGTCATCGGTATGGCTCACCTCTGCTTGAAGACCGACTTGACTGCACAACAGCGCGGCTATCTACACAAGATCCAGGGCGCCTCTCAGGCACTGCTGGGTATCATCAATGACATCCTCGATTTCTCGAAGATCGAGGCCGGCAAACTCACGATCGAGCAGGTGGACTTCGACCTGAACGACGTGGTCGAGAACGTGTCAGGGCTGGTCTCCCAACGTGCCAGCGAACGCAATCTCGAGTTGCTTATTCGGATCGGCAGTGACGTCCCGTCAAATCTGATCGGCGACCCATTGCGCGTCGGTCAGATCCTGATCAACCTCGCCGGCAACGCCGTGAAGTTCACCGAGGAAGGCGGGGAAGTGATCGTCGATGTGACGCCGGTGAAGCTCGATGACGAGACGGCAACGCTCCGCTTCTCTGTGAAGGACTCCGGTATCGGCATGACGGCGGAGCAGGTCGCGAAGCTCTTCCAGCCGTTCACTCAGGCCGACTCGTCCACCACGCGCAGGTTCGGGGGAACGGGCCTGGGCCTGAGTATCTGTCGACGGCTCGTGGAGATGATGAACGGCGAGATCGGGGCCGAGAGCGTGGAGGGCGAAGGCAGCACGTTTACCTTCACTCTGCGCTTCGGTGTTCAGCTAGGTGCGGCGGCTCTCCGTCCGGTGCTCCCCGACGGATTGGGCGGAGCGCGCGTCCTGATCGTGGATGACAATGCCACGGCCCGTTCCATCATGGCCGACATGATGAGCGCGTTCGCGTTGGCGCATTCGACCGTCCCGACGGGAGCCGACGCGATCGCCGCATTGGAGGCAGCCAGCGCCGCGGGCGAGCCGTTCGACCTTGTCCTCCTTGATTGGCAGATGCCCGGCATGAACGGTTTCGAGACGCTGGACGCGATCCGCGCACGCACGCAGACGATCCCGACGCCGCGCGTCATCCTGGTGACGGCTCACGGCCGCGAGGAGATTCTTGCGCGCGCCGACTCTGAAGGACTCGATGGTGTATTGCTGAAGCCGGTCACCGCATCGACGGTCTTTGACAGCCTCGCAACCGTCTTCGGTGAATTGCCGAGTGAACGCACGACCGAAGTCGCCGCATCCAGCGCGCTGGAGTTGGAGGCCATCGCCAAACTCAGCGGCCGGCGCGTTCTGCTCGCAGAGGACAATGACATCAACGAGGAGATCGCCGTCGAATTGCTGCGCGCGGTCGGCCTCGAAGTCTCGGTTGCACGCGACGGCCAGGAAGCTGTGGACGCCGCCGCGGCGACACGTTTCGACGGCATTCTGATGGACCTGCAGATGCCCGTCATGGACGGGCTCGAGGCGACGCGTCGGATACTGGCGGCAGATCGAGACGGGATCCCGATCATCGCGATGACGGCGAACGCCATGGAGGGCGATCGCGAACGGTCGCTCGCAGTCGGGATGGTCGATCACGTCGCAAAACCAATCGACGTGAAGCAACTCTATCGAAGTCTCGTGACCTGGATCGGCGAGCGTCCGCAGATTGGCACGCGTGCGCCCCATCGCACCGGGTCGGCAGCAGATGGCGGCGCGCCGCCTGACCAGGGTGTGCTATCGCCCGCTGGCGACGAAGCGAACGAGAGTGACTCGGAAGACTGGACCGAGACCCTTGCGGGCATCGACACCCGCGCGGCGCTGGCACGTATGGGCGGCAAGACGGACCTCTACGAGCGCCTCCTGCGACGGATGGTCAGCGACAACGAGACGGCGATCGTGGATCTGCGTGCGGCGCTCCAAGTCGGGGAAACGGATCGCACGCGCGCCATCGCGCACACGGTGAAGGGCGTGGCCGGTAATCTCGGCGTCGCGTCTGTTCAGGAGGCTGCAACGGCTCTCGAACACGCCGCCGAGAGCGGTGCCCCGGAAGAGATGGAGCGCACGTTCGCGCTGCTGGAGGAGCAGATGCGTTCGTCGGCAGATCAGCTCGCCATCGCACTCCCTCGGCACGTGGAGCCGTCTGTTCACGACGCATTGGGCCACGACGAATCGGGCGACGATCAGAATCCGGTCACCGAAGAGACGTTGGCGCACCTTGCACGCCTGATCACGATGCTCGAGGCCTTCGACACCGAGGCCAACGAACTCTTCGCGAGCATGCGCGGCGCGCTGCCGCGATCGGAGCGCGACGCCGTGGCGCGACTCGAAGAGGAGATCGACACGTTCGAATTCGACGCAGCCGGCGCCACGACCAAGGCGCTGCTTGAGCGACTTCGAGCGCGCCTGAGCGAGATGTGATGCCCGACAGTTCGCGCCGCGGTGAGCAGGGCCGTCTCGCCCCTCGACCACGGCTGGAACTCGTGAGTTCTGCCAGATAGCCTCAACCTCGAAACGCGGAGGATGACCGAGATGGAGCCTCGAATTGGACTGGCGCTGGGCAGCGGATCGGCACGCGGGCTCTCGCATATCGGCGTGCTCGAAGTCCTCGAGGAAGAGGGCATCCCCATTCACTGCGTCGCCGGCACCAGCATCGGCGCCATCGTTGGCGCACTGTGGGCGACAGATGCGATCGAGGCGTACAAGACTCTGCTCGAGTCCCTGAATTGGTGGCGCGTCATGGGCTTTCTTCAGCCGACGCTCTCGAAGTCCGGGATCTTCGGTGGTGGGCGCCTGATGGACACGCTCACGGAGTTGATTGGAGAGCAGCGTCTCGAGGACCTGAACGTCCGCTATGTCGCCGTGGCGACCGACGCCGACACAGGCCAAGAAGTGCGACTCTTCCGCGGCGACGTGGTTCAGGCGGTGCGCGCGAGCATGGCGATCCCCGGCCTCTTTTCACCCATCCGTTGGGGGTCGCGCTGGCTGATCGATGGCGGGGTGACAGCGCCCGTCCCGGTTCAGGCCGCGAAGGCGCTCGGAGCCGATCGCGTGATCGCAGTGAACCTGAACACGCGCGCCGGACTGCACGCGACGGCCACGGTCGACGTCGTGCCGGATCAAGCCAACGCTCCGGTCGCAATGGGAATCGAAGAAACGGTCTTCGCCGATGCTCCCGTCTTCCGCTCGTCGGCCGAGGTGGACATCATGTCCACGATCGAAGCCCGTCCAACGCCGACGCCCGCGCCGAGCGTCGACGCGATCGACGACGCCGAGGCGTCCGACGAAGAAGACGAGCAGCGCGGAGGATTCGCTGCACTCCTCTTGCGCAAGGAACACGGCGACGAACCACCCGGTCTCGCCTATACGCTCACACGCAGCATCGACTGGATGCAGGTCGAACTGGCCGAACTGCAGATGTCACGCTGGGCACCGGACGTCGTCATCGAACCGCAATGCGGACACGTGAAGCTCTTCGATTTCGATAAGTCGGCCGAGATCATCGAGGCGGGACGGGCGGCCGCGCGCGCCATGCTGCCCGAGATCCGCGCCATGGCGGAGGCCTGACGGGCTCGCGCACACGCGTTCGTTAAGGGCCCGCGCAAGAATAACTTCCGGGATTCGGGCGGCTGCGGCGGCGCAGGACTGTGTTGCCTCTCCTCCCCGACTCGGCTCCCCGTCCAATTCAATCATGACCGCGAGTCGCGTCGTCGATGCGCCTTGTCCTGCACCACCTCGCTCGCCCTCGGTCCCAGGAACTTATTCTTGCGCGAACCCTAACTCTCGTCAGGATGCCTTCGGACGCGTGTTTTCCCACCAACCCTCGGCGCGCTCCGGGCTCCACGGACGCGGCACGTCGATCGCACGCAGCTGCTTCCAGAGTGCCGCGGCCGACGCCGGTCGATTCCCAGGTTCCTTGGCGAGGCAGGCCGCCATCAATGCCTCGAACGCGGCAGGGACATCGCCGGCGGCGACCGCAGAGAGTCGCGGTGGCGGCTTCGAGCAGTGATCGACGAACGCAGCGGACGCAGTTTGAGAATCGAATACGGGGCGCCCGGTCAGCAACCAGTAGCCAACGCAACCCAGCCCGTAGAGATCCGCACGACCGTCGATGTCCTTCTTGCCCATGATCGCCTCGGGAGAGATGAACGCGGGGGAGCCGACGACGCCAACGCCTGTGAGGTCTAGGTCTTCCTGGTTCGGGTCCGAACGGACGACTCCGAAGTCGAGCACCTTCACGTGGTCCAGGTTGTGTCCGAGCCGGCACGTCATGATGTTGGCTGGCTTGATGTCGCGATGAACCAAGCCCGCGTCGTGCGCCTCGGCGAGAGAGCGCGCCGCGCCTTCGAGGAACCAGATCGCGCGCTCGACCGGGATCGGACCGCCCTCTTTCACGAGCGAACTGAGATCGATCCCGTCAAGCAACTCCATGACGTAGTAGATGGCGCCATCCTTCGTCACACCATAGTCGTAGAGCTGAACCGTATTCGGAGAACGCAAGCCGGCTGTCACGCGCGCCTCGCGCTCGAAGCGCTTCACAAGCAGTCCACCGCGAGCCCCGGTGTCGCGATCCGCGCGGATCAACTTCACCGCCGCCGGTCGCCGTAGAAGCTCGTGCTCCGCGGTCCACACCTCGCCCATCCCGCCACGCCCGAGCAACTCAATCAGGCGGTAGTTGCCCGCCCGTTGACCGCTGTGCAAGAGCGCCGCGTCGACCTCGAGCTCTTTGCCGTCGGCGGATGCCAACGCGCACTCCAGGACGCTCTGCAACTCGTCGAGTCCGCCGGCCCAGACGTGGTCTCGCAACCGCTTGACGGACTTGCGGGAGATCCGCTCGACCGTCGTCGCCCCCTGCCCGGCACGGCGCTTCAGAAAGTGATCGACCAGAGCCGGGATGTCGTCTGCGCGTTCGACCAACGGCGGCACACTCACGCGTGCGCCAGAGAACAACGCGGCGAGCTTCGGGCGGAACGAATCGGTCGCTTGCAGGTCGTCCAGCGTCTTCGACGTGGCCGCGATGAGCCGCGGGGCACGCGCGCCGCCGTCCTTCCGCGCCTTCTCCACCCGCCCCGCCAGAGCCTTCTGGGCAACGTCCGGGAGCGCGTCGATATGATCGAGAAAAAGCGTTCCGCCCGTGGCAAGATCCCACTTCCCCGGCTCGCCGTCACCGCCGAGGCCAAGGAAGCCACGGTTCCCGAAGAGGATCTTCTCGGCCGTGTCGGAGAGACCGAGACAGCTCACGTTGAGAAACGCACGGTGTCGGCTGTCGGACTGCGCGTGGATCGCTCGTGCAACAGCTTCGTGGCCCGCGCCATTCGGCCCCTCGAGGAGGACCGAGTCGCCGGAACCGGCACACTTCTCGACGTTCGCGCGGAGACGCGTAACGGCAGCACTCGTCCCGACCAATGCGCCCTCGAGACGAACCGCGGCTTCGTTGACGAGTTCCTGTGCGACGCGCAGCTCGTGGGCAAGCGCGGAGTTGCGTCCCTCCAATTCATGACGCAGGCGCTGGATGGTCAGGTGCGTCTCGACGCGTGCGATCGCCTCTTCGGCCTTGAAGGGCTTGGCTACGTAGTCCACGGCCCCGACTTCGAAGCCCTTGACCTTGTCCTTCGTGTCATCGAGAGCGGACATGAAGATGACCGCAGAACCCTGCGTTTCGGGGTCGGCCTTCAGTCGCCGACACGTCTCATAGCCGTCGATCCCCGGCATCATGATGTCGAGCAGGATCAGATCGGGATGCGCCTTCTTCGCGATCTCGAGCGCCGTCTCGCCGTTCTTCGCGACGAGCAACCGATATCCCCGCCCGGACAGGGTGCGCATGAGGACCTGAAGGTTGGTCGGTGTGTCGTCGACCAGGAGAAGCACGGGTTGGACTGCAGGTTTCGCGTCATTCACGATGCACTCTCCGGCGCGTTGTTCAAGTCGTCGGCTACGGCCGCTGCGGCCTCGAATTCAAACTCGTTCACCGCCGCGCGGATACGTGCGGCAAGACCGGGTGCCCCGCGTCCGTCCAGGTCTTCAGCGACCGTTTCGAAGAGACCGATGTCGCCCATGTGAGCGGCTTCTGCGAGTCGCTCGGCGACGTCGGCTGCGAAGTCGGAGTCGAGCACCGCATCCTCTCCGATCGCAGCGGTCCCCGCGTCGTTCTCGCCGACACCGAGCGAAGTGCTACTCGCAAGCCCGACAGCGCGTCGCGAGACCCATTCGACGCGCAACTGCTTCCGCAAGGTGCGGAACAACTGCGACATGCGCAGCGGCTTCGCGAGGAAGGCGTCGAAGCCGCCCTGGGTCGCGCGTTCGCGGAAATCCGAGAATGCATCCGCGGTCACGGCGATCACCTTGAGCTTCGCAAGTGCGGGATCGGATCGGATGCGACGCGTCGCCTCCATCCCGTCCATGACCGGCATGCGCACATCCATCAGCACGAGATCGACGAACTCAGTCGCGAGAACGTCGAGCGCGACCTGACCGTTTTCAGCGGAGAGCGTCGCGAAACCAGCCGCCTCGAGCACGTTGATCAGCACATCGCGATTCACCTCGACGTCGTCGACGACCAAAACCGAGACATCCTGACCCGGCGCGAGGACGAGATCGTCATCGCCAGCCTGTGTGACCTCAAGCGTGGAATCAGAGAGCAGGTTATCCGCCGCTTGCAGAGGAAGGTCCGCCGTGAAGCACGACCCGATTCCGCGCTCGCTCTCGAGCCGCAGCTCTCCGCCGAGGGCCTCGCAGATCTTGCGGCTGATCGCGAGTCCGAGGCCCGTGCCGCCGCTCGTGCGCCCGCCCTCCGCCTGCTTGAACGGCTGAAAGACGAGTAGTTGCTCCTCCGGCGTCATGCCAATGCCGGTGTCGCGGACGTGATAGAGCACGCGTTCGTCGGTCGTGCGTTCGATCTCAAGACGCACTCCGCCTTCTTGCGTGAACTTCACCGCATTGCCGAGGAGGTTCACGAGCACCTGTTTCAACTTGGTGGCGTCCGTTACGAGTGCGGGTGGCAAGTCAGCGTCGGACATGATCTCGAACGTGAGACCCTGTGAGTTCGCGCGTGGGAGGACGATGTCCCGCACGCTCTCGACGAGTTTGATCATCTTGGTGGGGCGTAGATCCAATTCGAGATGCCCCGCTTCGATCTTTGACAGGTCGAGGACATCGTTGATCAACGTGAGCAGATGCTCGCCGCAGTTTTCGATCGCATCGAGACTGCGTCGTTGCTCGCCGACGATCGTCGGATCGCGACGCAGGATCTGCGCGTAGCCGAGCACGCCATTGAGCGGAGTGCGCAGTTCGTGGCTCATGTTGGAGAGGAATTGGCTCTTCGCGCGACTCGCGTTCTCGGCCGCTTCGCGCGCAGCGCGCGCCTCCGCGGTACGCGTCTCGATCGTCTCCTCCAAAGAACCCTGGTGGCGCTCGAGTGCCCGGTTCTGCTCCCGGATCTCCTCCAGCAGTTCATCGCGCGTTCGGCTGCGGAAGATCTCGCGCTGGCGCTCGATGAACGCCTCGTCCACGTGAGCCACTCCTCCGTGCGACGCCCGTCGACACCACGCGGTAGCCGTCACCTGCACGCTCCCCGACTTCGTGACGCCGCGCACTAGCGAATCGAAGAACACCTCCCAGAGAGCTAGATCACGCAACGTCTCGGGACACGCGAACATGAGTGCCACACCCGTTCGCCCTCCGATCCCTCCGGTCAATGCCACCGACAGGTGCGAATCGCCACCCAAGCGCAGTAGTACGCGCCCGATCTCCGATGTGACTGTTGCGAGTCGCGTGCACGCAACGTCGTCGAATCCGAGCTCCAAGGCCAGGGCCTGGACGCGTCGCCGCACACCAATCACCGATGCCTCCGCGATAATGGGAACGCTCGCGATCTGGATCATTGACGTACTTTCACGGCGACGCAGCCCGCGTCGTCGTGGTCCTTCCCGAAGCGACGCACGAGTGAACGCGTGATGTCCGCGGGGCCGTGCCCGAGAAGCCGCGGATAGTCCTTCAACTCGAACCGTTCACTCACACCGTCGGTGTGCATCACGAGAACGTCGCCGACCACCACGCGCGCGTGCAACTCGCGAATACTGCGTACGCGTTGCCCGACGACACCGGCGTCCGGAGTGAACCGTGTCGAGGCCGATCCGAAGATCCGCACTGAGATATTGCCCACCCCGGCAACCAGTACGTCTCCCGTCGCCGCGTGGAGAAATGCGACACTGGCGACCGCGCCGATCGTCCCTCGGAGATGCTCGTGGAGCCGCTGCAGGACGCGCCCCACGTCCGGCGCCGCAGCATCGGCGAGAAACGCCTTCGCGCGCTCAGCGACCACGGCCGCAGGCGGGCCGTGCCCCAGTCCATCAACGACGGCCACGAAGAGGCCGTCGCGGTGCTCGACCGCCACGACAGCATCCCCGGAAACGCGCTCGCCGAGTTTCTTTCGCACGAGCGTGTCGAAGTCAAATCGAAGAGAAGCGGTGGTCGGCGACATCTCAGAACCACAACATTTCAGAGCCACAACGCCGCGCAGACGCGCGTCCCTTCTCCGGGTGCCGACTCGATGTCGAACTCATCCATCATGCGCTCCACACCGGAGAGCCCCAGACCGAGCGTTCCGCCAGAGGAAAAGTGTTCCTTCATCGCGGTCTCGATGTCGGCGATCCCGGGTCCACGATCCGTGGCCAAGATCTCCACGCGCCTGCGACCGTCTCTATCGATCGCGCGCACCGTGACGGAGCCGCGCCTCGCGTACTTCAGGATGTTGCGGGCGAGTTCGGAGACGGCTGTCGCGATCATCGTGGAACGCGGCGTCGAGAGCCCCGCCTCGCGCGAGAGCTGACGGGCGACGACGATCGCCCGCGCGACGTCGGCGTCGACGAGAATCTGGATTCGAACCTCATCTCGTGCCATCACGCCGCCCGCGTTCGAGGAGTCGAAAGGCCTCGTCCATGTCGAGCGTCGCCGTGATCTCTGTCAGGTCCACCTGCAGATCAACAAGCGCGGACACGACACCGGGGCGTAGGCCCACCACGACGCAGCGCGCCCCCATGATCGTGACCATGCGCAACATGCGTCGCAACTCCTCGAAGTCACGCGCGTCCAGAACCTCCAAGCCTGCCACGTCGAGAATCATCTCCTTCACACGATCAGCGCGCACGCGCTCCAAGAGATCCTCTCTCAGTCGCACGAGAATCGCGTCGCTCAGATCGACTTGCAACGAGACGATGAGGCACCCGCGCGTCAGATGCATCGCGACTCGCGAGACCTGACGGACGGATGCGCGCGCAGGGTGCGTCGCCGCGTCGCTCATGCCTCGCGCTGTACCGTGTGCCCGGTGACGTGAAATGCCATTCCGAGGGCGTCCTGCAGCGTCGCGGTGGTGCGCACGGTACCGACGTCGATACCCAACTCGACCATCGTCTGGGCAATGGCAGGCGAGACGCCGGAGATGAGACACTCGCAACCCATCAATCGCGTGGCACGCGTCACCTTGATCAGGTGATTCGCCACAGCCGTGTCGATCACGGCGACTCCGCTGATGTCGAGGATCGCGACATGCGCGCGCGTCTCGGCGATCTTCGACAGCATCGTGTTCATGATCTCCATCGAACGTCGCGAGTCGATGACGCCGACGATCGGCAGCATGAGGATGTCGGCCCAGACCTCCGTCACGGGCGTGGACATCTCCATGAGGGCATCGCCCTGCTCTGCGATGATCGTCTTGGTGATGGCGTTGTACTCGTCGATCACGATCGCCGTGTCCAGGTGCAGGACCTTCGACAACGACGTCACATGACTCGTGTCGAAGGAGTCGCTGTCGGACTCGCTCGCAACCTCCGAGAACGTCATGAGGAACGAGTTCATGCCACCGAGGTACGTATCCAAAGGGAGTCCGATCCGGGCGTGGATCGCGCCGAGTGATCGCCGACTCGCGACAAACTCTGCGTCGATCACGCCGCGCAAGAAGTCCACCCAGTACGCAACCTGCAACCTGCGCACTCGCTCCAGAACAGCGGGATCGGAGAGGTACTCGTTGAACTCCGGCAGTGGTCGCATCCACTCGTAGAAGCGCGCGACGGCGGCATCGATCTTGCCGTCGAGTGCGGATCCCAGGCTGCGTATGCGCTCCAGATCCATCTCGTCGATCTGATACAGCGCGCGCAAGCGGATCGCCTGCGCTGCGTCGTTCTCGTGCACCACAGTCTCGCCGTCCAGCATCGCCATGCTCCTTTGTCCACTCGCTGCGCCCGGACCAGTCCATTCGAGGCCAGCCCCGAGCGTCACGAACTGCCGAGGGTAACTCCGCCCAAGCGTTGACCCCAGGAGAAGGAGCGAACTCCAACTCCCAGGGTCGGGAGGGAAGGGCTTTGGGAGAGAACGAGAACGGTGGTCAGAGGCAGAGCAGAAACGCCACCAGGTCCGCTTTCTCCTGCGCGGTGAGACGCGTTCCGAGCACCACGTTGAAGAACTCGACGGTGTCCGCGATCGTGAGCAATCGGCCGTCGTGCAGATAGGGCGGCGAGTCCTTCAGGCCGCGCAGCGGGAACGTCTTGATCGGTCCGTCGGCGCTCGCCATCCGACCGTGCACCATCTCCGGCTCGAAGAAGCGTTCGGTCTTCAAATTGTGCATCGTGTTGTCGGTGTAGTAGGGCGCCGGATGGCACGTCGAGCACTTGGCCTTCCCGGCGAAGAGCGCCTCGCCGCGACGCTCCTGCTCCGTGCTCATGTCGGGATCAAGCTTGCCGAACACATCGAGCTTGGGAGCAGGCGGGAAGTCGAGGATCGCCTCGAACTCGGCCATGAAGTGCACCTGGCTCCCACGCTCGAGTACGTTGACGCCCTTCTTGGTGGCGATGACGGGATCGCCGTCGAAGTACGCGGCACGTTGTTCAAACTCGGTGAAGTCCTCGACGGTCTTGAGCGCGCGCTGCGAACCGAAGAGCTGCTGGATGTTCACGCCACGCAGCGTCGGCGTGTCGAGCCGGTGACGATACGCCTGCGGACGCATGTCGCCGACCAGATGCGTCGCCGCATTGGTGTGCCCGTTCACGTGACAATCGAAGCACGTGACGCCCAAGCTGGGCCGCTCGCTGCGCCGATCATGTGTCGTGTTGAACTGCTGTTGCGGAAAAGGCGTGACGAGCAGCCGGAGCCCTTCGAGTTGCTTGGGATTGAGCACCCCATCGAAGATCTCGAAGTAGTTGTCGGTCGTCACGACCTTCCCCTGCGAGACATCGCCAAGATCAGGCCGCGTCGTCAGATGGATCGCCGGGGGATACTCCGGCAGCAGATGGTCGGGCATGACGAAGTCGAGATCGAAGCGCGCGAGATCGCGGCCGGTCTGGGTCTTCATCTCAGCGATGTGATACGCCGGGAAGAGCATCCCGCCTTCGTCATGGTTCGGATGCGGCAACGGAAGGAAACCGCGTGGCCACGCCTTGGCAGCGCGGATTGCGGCAGGCTTCAGCGCGCCGAGGCTCTCCCACGTCACGCCGTCCGGCAGGCGGACGCGGACACCATCCTGAACCGCCTTGCCACGCGACATCTCTGCACCCTCACGCCCGCGATCCACCAGGTCGTAGCGGCGCTCCAGAAGGTCCAAGTGGCTCTTCACCAGACCGTCCTTCGCCGCCGCCATACGGTTGCGCGTCGCGTCGAACGTCTCGGTCAACTTGACCGGCGCGTAGCTGGTGTCGCGGCGCGCCGGAGGGGCGTTCTCGGCATCCTGCGCGAGCGCCGAAAGCGTGATTGCTGCAACTGCGACCGTGGCGATTGCACCGATGGTTGCATTCTTCTTCATCTTGGCTCCTCCTCTTCCGGCGCCCATAGGACCGTGGCGCTCGGACACCACGGTCCCCCGCGCCGGAAAAGAAGTCCAAGTCCAAGGTCTGATGACTTTGATAACCTCCAGGAATGAGAGTCACCCTGCGCCAACTCGAGTACGTCGATGCACTCGCTCGGACTCTGAGCTTTCGCAAGGCCGCGGAAGAGTGCCTCGTGAGTCAGCCCGGCCTGAGCAAACAGATCCATCAGATCGAACAGGTTCTCGGTGTCGGTCTCTTCGAGCGCGACCGTCGGCGTGTGTTGCTGACGAAGGCTGGCGAGGAGGTCACGCAGCGAGCGCGGGCCATCCTGAGTGCTGCGCGCGATCTCGAGGCCCTCGGAGATCGGCTTGCGGAGCCACTCTGCGGAACGCTGCGCCTCGGGGTGATCCCGACGGTCGCGCCCTACGTGCTTCCCGCGGCCTTGGAGCGCGTGCGCCTGCGCCACCCGAACTTGAAATTGTTGCTACGCGAGGACCAGACCTCGCGCTTGGTGGACGAACTCGAGTCCGGGAACCTCGACGTTCTCCTACTCGCTCTCGAAGCAGACTTGGGACACGCGGAGACCCATCCACTACAGGCTGATCCGTTCCTCGTCGTCGTCCCCGAAGGGCACGTTCTCGCCGACAGTGAGTCGCTCGACACGGCAGATCTCATCACAACGAAACTGCTCCTGCTCGATGATGGACACTGTTTGAAAGACCAGGTCCTCGACCTCTGTGACACACGTGGAGGAGTCGAGATGTGCGACTTCCGCGGCAGCAGTCTCGGCACGCTCTTGCAGATGGTCGCAAGCGGACTCGGAGTCACGCTCATCCCGCAGGTCGCCGTCGCAACCGAAGTCGTCCCCCAGCGGCATGTGCGCGTCATCCCGTTCAAGGACCCGGCCCCCGCGCGCACGATCGGCCTCTGCTGGCGACCGAGCGATGGCCGCGCAGATGAATTCAAACTCCTCGGCGCGACGATGATCGGCGACGCCCAAGAAGCGTAGCCAGGAGCAACGCGAACGCTGACTCGGTTACAGTGAGCTGCCACACCGATGACAGAACGTCGCGGCGAGCGGATGTCCCTCCGCCGAACACTGTTCACAGATTTGCCCAGAGACCTGCCCAGAGACCTGCGCCGAGGCCTGTACTGCGGCCTGCGCGCGCGCGGCCTGTGCGATCTCAACAGTCACGACGCCAGTCGGCACAGCGATGATCCCGTAGCCGAGAATCATGATCACGGCAGCGAGCGCCTGCCCGAGCGGGGTCTGCGGTGAGATGTCTCCGTAACCGACCGTTGTGAGCGTCACGATTGCCCAGTACACGCTGCGCGGAATGCTCGTGAAACCGTTCTCCGAGCCTTCGATGAGATACATCAACGAGCCAAGGACGACGACTGAGGTCAGCACCGTGCAGAGAAACACGATGATCTTGCGTCGGCTCGCGCGTAACGCCCGTCCCAGAACCTCCATCTCGTTCAGGTAGTGAACAAGTTTGAGGATGCGGAAGACGCGCATCAGGCGCAGCATCCGAACCACGGAGAGCGCCTGCGTACCGGGGAAGACGAGGCTCACGAACGTCGGCATGATCGCGAGTAGATCCACGACGCCAAAGAAGCTGAGGGCGTAGCCCGCCGGGCGTCGCACACAGAGCAGGCGAACTCCGTACTCCACAGTGAAGAGGATGGTGAACGCCCACTCAGCCGCCAGGAGGAGCGAGCCGTACTTGACGTTGATGGCCTGCACGCTCTCGAGCATGACGACGCCCACGGAGAGCACGATCGCCACGAGCAACCACACGTCGAACCGGCGCCCGGCGACCGTCTCCGACTCGAAGATGATCTCGTGCCAGCGCCGCCGCCAACCATCGTGTTCAGGTGCCCCGCCATCCGCTTCCATCAGGTGAGACTACCGCGAGGCCCTAACCGGGCACCATCCCTCGTGACACGCGGTACTGGACATGCGGGCCTGGTTGGCGGCGGTTGCGCAGGACGCTGCCCGTACGCGCATTCCCCGACGTCGCGTTGGAAGAGGCCGACTACGAAGACGCGGCCGCGGCGTTCAGTCGTTGTCGCGAGCGAGGGAGGGATCCAGGGATCGAACACAGGCTTCCTGATCTGCGCCATCGCAATCCGCCGAGATCTCGCCATCTTCACGACGGACCGCGAGTTCGAACACTTCGCGCCCGCGTTGGGACTCGCGCTGCACCGAATCCGTACGTGACGCCCCAGCGACAGACTCTCTACGCGCTGGCTCGTCTCACGCGCGCGTGAGGCGCGCTACCGGTCCGGAACCCCACACCCTGCCAGGCTTGTCGGGGGTGGGCGATCTGGACATCTTCGCAGGCCTTCCGGCTCGGGTCGTAGCGGCGAGTTCCTTCGGGCACCAATGCCCGCCAACTCTGTGACACACGGGTACGACACCCGCCTCGCGGCTCAGCGATCACGGTCGAAGAGCGCGGTGAACGCGCTCGGCGGCGGCGTCTCGAAGGTCAGCGGATGACCAAGGCGCGGGTGCATCACGCGCAGGCGTAGCGCGTGCAGCCCCATGACCGGCCCGCCCTGCCCGTAGCGCGTGTCGCCGACGACGGGATGGCCGAGCCACGCCATGTGGCAGCGGATTTGATGGCGACGCCCGGTGTCGAGCTCGACCTCCAGCAAGGCGAGGCGACGTCCCGTCTCGCGCGTGCGATAGCGGGTGCGGGCGTCGCGCGCGCCGGGCCCGTCACCGACGTGAACCTCGAGTCTGCGGTCCTCCCACAACGGCTGATCGACGGCGCCTTCGGTCGGGTCCGGATGCCCCTCGACAATCGCCAGGTAGAGCTTCTCCGCGTCGGTCCAATGCGCTTGTACGGCCTCGCGCATCTCACGGGAACGCGCGAAGAGCAGCACACCCGAGGTCTCGCGATCGAGTCGGTTCACCGGCCACAGTCGCTCCCGCCGCCCCGACGTCGAAAGCGAGTCCCGCACCAGCGCCAACGCCGTGCGCTTGCGTTCGCGATCCGTCGACACCGAAAGCAGCCCAGCCGGCTTGTCGATTGCGATCAGGTCGGCGTCGGCGTAGAGCGTGGTGAACGCATTGCCGCGGCGAGATGGCCCTGCGATAGCGGCTGCATCACCAACCTCCACGCAATCGCCGGCACGCAAGGGGTGGTCATGACGTGTGGCGCACGCGCCGTTGACCTGTACACAGCCCTGACGCAGCCGAGCCTTGAGCGTCTTCACGCGCCAGCCGTCCAGACGGTCCCGCAGGAACGCCAGCAACGGACCGTCGGAGGCGACGTTCAGTCGCTCGGTCAAGACATCCGTGCCCGTCTCCATTCGCCTGTGTACCGATGCGATCGGCCGGTGGGATCGTCGTCACGCAGAGTCGCCGCGACGCGGCGAGACCGTAGCGCGGCCGAGGAGATGCTACTCCATGTCGAGTGTCCGCTTCGGAGGTCCCCGATCCCGCACCGACGTTGCAGAGTTGACAGCGCCCACACTCGTTCATGGCCTCACGGCTACCTCGGCGGGGAGATGGACGCGGCTGCAGCGTCGGTGGCGGCGGCGAGACAAGCGCAGGACCGGTCGCCTGACCGCAGGAGGCCAACAGAAGCCCGACGACGAGGCAAGAATGCGCGCCGGATCCGACTCTCTAATCACGACGCACCAATCGAACCTCCAACGATCAGAATAGGCGCAGACAGAGCGCACGACTCTCCGCCTTCAGATCTGATACGCATCGATCGCGACATGCAACGCCGTCAGCGCGCTCTCTTCCAGCACACGTTCAGCGATAGGGAAGAGGCCGCGTTCACACCCTCGGGCATGCGCTTCGAGAGCATCCCCGAGGCGGCGGAGACCGCGGGGCGTCTCGTCCGTCACCTCCGCGACGACGGAACGCAGTGCCACACGCGCGTCGATGTCGTCGCCCAGCGCGCGCAGCAGGTCGTCGTCATCGAACTCCGCGAGCCGGGGTAGGAGGTGGAGTTCTTCCGCGCGGAGATGGGGCTCGAGGTGCTCTTCGGCGTACGTGCGAAAGAGCGCGAACGCATCGGGCTCCAAGTGGGAGTCGCCGCGCTCTAGATACGTCGCCCGCCAGCGCAGGTCGCGCGCGTGCACCAAGAGCGGCTGGTGACCGCGCGAGAGCGGACGGAGCGCGGGGTGGCGGTGCATTCGCTCAGTCTACGCGTCGATCTCGGGACGTCGAAGCCCCGTCGGTCCGCCGCTCGCCGTGCACGCGCGACTCTCACCCCGAGCGGCGCACGGCAATCGGTTGTGCCCGGACGGAGAGGGCCACGTCGGCAGCGGTCGCGCGTCACCAGGGGCTCGAATGCGGCGAGACCAACGAGTCGATGCCGCTCGAGACATCGCTCGCGAAAGCCGCGTCGTCGGTGAACAGATAGCCAGCCCCTCCCAGCTCCGCCCACGACGCGAGACAGTCCGTGCGATTGTCAATGAGAAGCGCTTCCGAAGGTGTCGCGTCGATGCCCAGGCGATCCAACGCGATGGCGCACAGCGCACCCTTGTCGTTCGTGCGCTCCTCCCACGACGTGACGATCACATCGGCGGCGTGATCCAGGCCGTACATAGGAACGATCACGTCGGAGAATATGTCGGGATTCACGGTCACAATCGCCTGGGGGAGATGACGGGCGCGGAAGAAAGCGTACGCGTGGGCAGACCAGCGAACGAGCTGGCACCGGCGCGTCATGTGCGCGATCACGCCCTCGGTGGTCAGCCCGACATGCCCGGCAATGCTCGCTGCGAACGCGCGCGTATCGACCGCTCCCGAGCACCAATCGGTGCCCAACCCGTCATCGAACGTCTCGTAGATCTCCAGCCAGGCGGGGCCAGAGGCCCAGATGAAGCGCTCATCGCACAGTGTGTCGCCGAAGTCCCAGAGCAGGCAGCGCAGGGGGGAGTTCATGCCGACAGGATACCGCCACTGCGCCGTGACTCCGGTCCGCTGTTTGCCGAGTCTGCACGAAATGCGGCCGCGATGGGAATACCATGCCGGGCTCGTTTTTCTCACCTCCCCCGCCCCCGCCAAGCGGTCACTGTGGAGCGCGCCGTAGGACCTCCGAGCGGCGTCATGACCCGCGCGGTCGCTTTCTCTCAGCGCGATGGCGTGAGACGCAGGGCGCTGACGAAGGAGCGGGCTTGAAATCACCGCCACCAGTCGCGCGCGTCCAGCATCCCCGCGCCCAGGCCTCGCTGTTTGTCGACGTGGGCAGCGCCGACGCCGGCCCTGAGGGCTCGAGCGCGGAGGCCTTCGACGCGCAGGCAGGACACGTGCGCTGCATCGCGTTGGATGCGGGGGGTGAGAAAAACGAGCCCGGCACGGTATTGTCCCGGCCCGGTGTTGTCCCTGGTACCCCGTGACTCCACCAGCTCCCGCTCATCCAGCGGGAGGCACCAGCATCACCTCGCCACGGTCCATCATCGATCCCGCGCAGGCTTGGACGTCACACGCTTCAGCGCCGACAGAACTCGACTGTCGGAGATCGAGCCCTCGACGATCGCCTTCACATTGAACTCCTCGTCCAGCATGACGAGCGCCGGAGTTGTGCTCAACCCGAACTCGGAGAACTCATCGACGTACTCTGACCGTTCGATCTTCGCAACGAGTAGATCAGCACAACGAGCCCGAATCTCGCGGTCGAAGAACACCTTGTTCTGCAGCGCACGCCCGTCCTCCCCGTCGACGTCGTCCTCAGCGAAGAAGTAGATCATGGACGCCTTGCCTTCGGTCCGGGCACGACGTCGTAGAACGTCAAGGGCAACACCTCGCTCTTCGGTCGCGCCCGCAGCTTCGTTCGGCGCGGCGTCTGATTCTGCTACGGCGCCTTCGATCCACGCCAGCGATCGATCGTACCCAGGGACGTAGCGCCCATCCGCAACGTGGAGCCAGTAGCGGAAGTAGTCGCTCTGCAGCGGTTCGTCACGTTGCTCGAGGGTGCGGAACTTGTCCTCCAGGCGCATGATGGCGCCGACGCGGTCGTTGCCGTTTGGATCGACGGCCGTACCCAACGACAGCACCGCTACCTGCTTTCGAGCGCTCTTCGGCGGCGACTTGCCCTTCCACTCCTCACCGACCAAACAGTAGCTCACGACACCCGACTTCTTGGCGAACGCGACGAACGTCGAGAATCCTTGAAAGTCTTCGATGCTCACGACGTGGATGCGCTTGCGGTCGATGTCGACGCGTGTCGCCACATGATCGACCAGCTCAAGAATCTCCTTTGCCGCCGATGTCGCCCACGCATGCTTGCCTGTCGAGGTCGTCCTCGGAGAACACACGACGAATCCGTCGCCCACGACAGACGCGAGTTTCTTGGCGATCGGTGTTCCGTCGCCATGGATCGCGAGAACGAGAGAGTACGTCCGCGCGGATGCATCCACGGACGGCACGATGATCTCGTACTCGCGCTCCCCGAATACCTGCGTTGAGAACCCTGTGGGGAGTGGTGTGGGCTTCCGGTCCTTCGCGATCGCCAGCCCCAACAGGGGGACGACGAGAAGACTGAGCGCGGCCAGAATAGTGAACCACACGGCTGTGCCGGCGCCGCGCGCTCTCGACTCACTGAAGCAGCCGCTGAATGTCATGGATCGCCTCATACATCTTCCCCCGATACGTCCAGAACCAGAGAGCGTCACCTGCAACTGGCGCGAGCGTGGCGCCCTCGTCGCGATCGAGCAGGAGCCCCAGTCCGTGAATGACGCACGCGCGCAGTTGCGTCGTCGTGCGGCGGTCCTCAAGCAGCGAGAGGAAGTCGTCGATCTCGGTGTCTGATCCGATGCGCCCGAGGCACGACAGCGCGTGCGCGCGCTCCATGTCGGGGCGCGTCCGATCGCCCGCGATCGCCCACAGCGGCGCAACGGCTTCCTGTTGGCGGAGGAGACCGAGAGCCAGCGAGGCTTCACGCATTCGCATCAAGCTCCCTTTCCTGTCGAGGGTCTCGAGCAGCGCGTCCACCTCATCGGCACCGGCGACACCGAGGTAGCCGAGCGCGGCACACGCCGAAGCGGACACTCGGAGGTTCCCTCTTCGGACGAGTTTGATCAGCTCGGAGCGCGCTGCGTCCACCTTCGCCAGACCGCATGCAACCGCGAGCGCCCGAGTGAGTTCCTCGTCGTGGCTATCCATCAGCGCGCGGTACAGGAACTTCGAGATCACCGGATCGGGTCGCTCGCGCGCCAGCAGCCCGAGCGCTGTGGCAACGAACGTTCGGTCCGCGGAGAGGCAGCGCTTCCAGCGCTTCAAGAGGGCGTCACGCGCACTCGCGTGGCCTGAACGACCGAGTGACACGATGCCCATCTGGCGAGCGATGAAGTCGCTCTCCGACTTCATGACCTCTCGTAGCACGCGCGCCGTCTCGTCGTCGTTAGCTTCCGCGACGGATCCCAGTGCTGTGAGGGCCACGCGCCGAACGACGTACCTGCGGTCCGACGCGGCGTCGCGAAGAAGCCGCAAGGACTCCTCACCATCGATCCTCGCGAGCGCGTGACATGCGGCCCACGACGTGTCCTTCGAGCCGCTGTCCGGCGCGCGAACACCGCTGAGATGCTCGCGCACTTCGGGGAGAACCAGGTCCCCACCGAGCACCGCCATCGCGTAGCAGATCGGACCGAGGACGTCGACGTGGAGACTGCTCCGTGCGTTCTTAGCCGACAACGCCTCGCGCCTCATCGTGATCAACTCCGGGAGCGCACTCGCGTCGCCGCGCATGGCGAGGGCCAGCGCGCAGTGAGCCCAGAAAAAGGAGAAGTGATCGCGCTCTCCGCGCGCACATCGGAGGGCGGAGAGCAGAGCATCCCGCGCCTGAGCGGCATCGGTGGCATCGCCGAGCGGCATCAATCCGAGGGCGACGGCCGCCCACCGGTGCATCCGTGGCGTGTCCTTGATCTCCGGGTCCGACACGATGCTCGCAAGAAGGGAGAAGTCGCGCACGTCGCCCAGGCGACCCAGCGCCAGCACCGCCTCGGAGCGCACGAGCTCCCGCTTCCCGTCGATCTCACGCCGCAGGGCGTCTCGCGCACGATTGCGGGCGAGGGAGTCGATCGCCACAGCGTCCCCGTCGGTCGCGGCCCGATACGACGGCTCGAGGATGTGCGTCCGGTTGGCGTACCACCAGAGCTGCCATCCACCATTCTGTCCGAGCTTCCCGTGCGTCCGACCCGGCGGCCGCGAAAGGAGTTCCAGCGTCGCGGCGTTCTCGTCACCGTCGTCGGCGAACGCGGGACAGGTGAACGAGAGGAGCACCGCGAACGACGCGATCCAGGTGAGCGCGGCGCGGATTCTCATAGCGACCTCCCGCATGACGGAGTCGGATGGGACCGCGCCCGACGCCATCGCACCTGCGTTCCCGTGCGCTCCAGGTGAACACGCTCGGTTCGATCGAACGCAGGTTCACTCCGGCCGGCCTCATCGCTCAGCGACTGCCCGTGTATCCGAGTCCGCGTGTGAAGCGCGCCCCTCGTGGCCGCGGACGCGCACGTCCGTCGTATCGTCCGATACATTGAGCCGTTCCGCCATTCCGTCTTGGAAGCAACAGGTCATCCCCCTCGGGCGACGAGCCCGAGAGGCCACAACAGTTCAGCTTGTACTCCGCGCGGGACGCCCCTCGAACACCCACCGCACAGGGACTTGAGAATAAGGGCATGCGGCGGGGTGTGTGCCGAACACGAGATCCCAAGTCAAGAGAACATCTCAGAAATTCGGATCGGACGCGCCCGCGTCTCGAGAGTGATGGTGTCGGTGGACTCTTGGGGTATTGATCACGAAGCTCAGAGCCCGCGGCCCCGAGCGAACGTTGGCATGCGACAACGGAAACACCGCATTCACCACGCCCCATGCCCACACAGCCACCTCCGCAGAGGGACCGATAAGAGCCACGAACGTCACGACACAGGCAGCGTCGACCGAGTCCTCAAGCACGTGAACGCGGGATGCATTCAACACGGACATGCACCGCGACATGTGGTGGATCAAGTGAACGCGCCAGAAGATGCTCACAGCGTGGCGTGCACTGTTTAGTGTCCGAGAAGTCTATCCTGTTTCGATGGCGTAGCAGGGGCTTTATGGCCGCCTCCGAGAGGAGGCAGGAATGTCAGAGAGCAAGGAGAAGAGGACCGTTGGTCGCGACGTAGCTGAGCGTAGCGAGGTGGAGTCGCGACCAACGGCGCGGCCGTCGCTCCCGCCGCCCGGAATGCCGGGGAAGAGCTACACGCCGGAGCAGAAAGCGCAGGCTCTGCGTGCGTTCGTCACCAGCGGGCAGAAGATGCGCGCGTGGTGTGCGTCGCGGGGGATCTCGACGGCGACGCTTTGCGCGTGGCGGCGGGCATATGCGCGAGGCGGAGTGGACGGATTGGAACCGCGGCGGACGGGGTCTTCGAAGACGCCCTCATCCTGCTGGGAGGCGCAGGCGCGGGCCAGGATGAGCCCAACCACTTCGCGTTCCTTCCCGGTGCGGACGGCCGCGTGCTGCTCGGCACCGATCGTCTTCCCTCCGGCGACGGGCACATCGTCCTGATCGCCGTGCGGCAGAGCGTGCGCGCGTCGAACGCCTCTCTCGACGGTGAGTTCTTCGCTACCGCCACAGAGGTCGGTCCGTGGACGTACGAGACGCAGCCCGCTACGGGCGATCCCGTCACAATCGGCGATATTGAGACTTGCGGATTCACGCAGCGACTGGAGTTCAACGGAAGGGGGCGACTGACGGAATTGTCCTTCGCGGGTGCCTGTTTCGAACGCAACGAGGACAATGCGAACGGCCTGTTCGTGTTCGAGGACGACGCGAGTGGTGACGACGCCGGTGGCTCAGGCCCGATCACGATCTCGAAGAACGGCAGGTTCAAGATCGGAAGCGAGGTCGGAGCTGTGACCGACAACGGGATGTTCCTGTTTGCGATCAACTTGCCGCAGACGTCAAGCAAGCGCTCTGAGTTGGCGCTCGGCATCAAGTTGCCGCCGCTCATCGAGGATTGAAGCTGCGCGTCGGAGAGCAATGTCTAGCAGCCCGTCGGAGGAATCCGGCGAGACCGGAGAGCGTGCGTTAGCGATCGACCTTGAGCGACGGTTGAGGCTGCCCCGTTTCGTCGACACATCTCTGCGGAGGGGGAGCCAGCACGCGCGCTCGTCCCGTCCGGTTGAATCCCTTGACCGATGTCGCGCACTTGCCCTCTGTCGTCACACCATGCCCGCGTCGCCGATCCCCAGCGGGCGGGAGTGCGCCCATGCTGAGAGCTGAGCCGGTCCGCCTCTTCAGCTGGGACTACAAGGCGCTGCGCGGCGACCTCTGCTTCGCGAGTCTGGACGTCTCCTGGTTCCGTGAACGCGGTGAGCTGACCATCGATCACGATGTCTACGACGTCGGGCGGGAGCGGTTGTTCAGCGGCGCGTTCACACTCAGCCTGGGCGGCGAGACGCTGGCCTCGGCGCGGAAGCCGAGCGCATTCGAGCGTCGGTTCAAGACCGACCATGACGGCCACGCGTACGTCCTCGAGTCGCCCTCGACGTTCGTCCGCAAGATGGTCTTGCGGACGCGACCGGCCAAGAGATCGGCACCGTGCGTCCTGTGCACCTCGCGTCCCGCAACGCCATGATGGAACTCCCACCGGAGCTGCCGCTCGAGTTCCAGGTCTTCCTGGCTCGTCATCGCGATGTGGAAGAGACAGAGCGAGGGGGCCTGACTTGCTGGTCCGCGGCGCAGAGCGGCGGACGCAGACCGAGCAGGAACGCGTTCAGCCGGAGTGGATGACGGACCCCTCCCCCGGGTTAACATCGCGCGCATGAAACAGGAGGTGGCTGTCCAGCGTGAGGCGGCGTTGGCGGTCGTGGACCGTCTGCGCGACGCTGGCCACGAGGCGTACTCCGTCGGTGGCTGCGTGCGGGACGAGCTGCTGGGGACGCGATCCAGAGGATGAGGATAGGGGATTGAACCGAGCCACTCTCAGGAGTTCCGTCTCGGACCCCCTCGCACACCTCCTGATCCGCCCGAGTCTCCCGCAACCCGCCGCTGAACGTCGTGTTCAACGCCCGTCATCGGTCGCGGATCGGGTCGGCCGGGCGACGATGGGCACTTCGGCCCCCGGACAACCGCTTGAACCGCCCCCCGCCTCCCCAGGCTCGACGTCACGGAAGCGGCGACAGAGCGCCCCTGATCTGGACCATGTCAAGAAAGCGCTTCACCGGAACCCCGTCCCGAATCTCCGCGACCCGCCGCTGAACGTGATCGTCTGCGCCCGTCACTCGTCGCCGATCGGGGCGCCGACACGGCGACGCGCTACCCGACGCGCGTGACGGACTCCGTCCCGAGCGATGGGTCGTCGTCGGGGGACGCGGGCGGAGCATCGACAGCGCCGCTCTCGCCGATCCACGCCGCCATGATCTCGCGATTGACGCGGAGGTTCGTGAGCATCCCCTCGTGCGACTCCGCCGGGAACTCCGCGAGCGACTCGCCCAGAAGGCGCTTGGCATCTTCGAGATGCACGCGCTCCCCCGTCGCTCTCCACAGGAGCAGACCCGCGCACTTTCGCTCGTCGGCGTCGAGACGCTCTTTCGTCTCTGCGAATGCCGTGACTGCGTCCGCCACATCGCCGCCCGGAAGGAGCGCCAGTTCGCAGCGCGCGAGCGTCTCGACGCCGGCGTAGCCAATTTCGTGCGCCAACGCGCGCGCCTGCGCCAGAACCTCGGCCGCTCCCGCCCCACCGTTCTTCTCAGCGCGCAACGATCCCAGCGTAAGCCTCGTCGCGGCCGTCACGTGCCGCAAGTCGAACTCCTCACTGACGGCGATACCGGCGAGCAGATGCTCCTCGCTCTCCGCACCCTCTCCCTCCTCGGCAATCACAGAGCCCAGGTTGTGCAACATGACCGCCTCGACCTCCCGGCCACCGATCTCACGGCCGAGCGCGACAGACCGATGGAAGAGCTTCCGCGCCTCGCGCAGGCGTCCCTCGGACAGGAACACGTTGCCCAGGTTTCCCGCAGCAATCGCCTCCCCCCTGCGGTCCCCGGATTGGCGACTGAGCATGCGATGCCGCTCGTAGTGCTCTCGCGCGGTGGACTGCCGGCCCTCGGCCCGGCAGATGCCGCCGAGATTTGCCTCGGAGGCGGACTCGGCCCAGACGGAACCGGTCTCGCGGCCGATCGCAAGAGCGCGCTCCACGTGTTCACGCGCCTCGCCCAGGTGCCCCTCGAACCAGAGCATGAGGCCCAGGTTCCCAAGTGCACCCGCCTCGGACGGCAGGTGGTGGATCTCGCGACTGAGCTCGAGCGACCGCTCGTAGTGCTCCCGCGCCTCGCGTAGGCGGCCCGAGTTCTTGACGACGTTGCCGAGATTCCCAAGGACCATGGCTTCGGCCGTCCGGTCTCCGCGCGCGCGTGCGAATTCGAGTGCGCGACCGTAGGCAGCCTCAGCCTCCTCTCTGCGAGCGGTCGCAGTGAGGACGTCGCCAAGCGAGTACGCCGCACGGCCGCGCACCTCGTCGTCGCCGGCCTCGGCGGCCAGACGCTCCGCTTCGCGAGCGCACTCCTCCTGTCGCGCTCGCCGGCCCAACTGAGCGAGCGCGGCGAAGAGCCGGAGCAGTACTCGTGCGCGTTCAATCCCTGACAGGAGGTCCGGAATTGCGAGTGCGCGCTCGGCCAACTCGGCGGCCGCCACGTGGTGGTTCGCGCCGTTGAGGTGCGCTTGCGCCGCGGCGACGTAACGCAACGCCTTCGGCCCCCGACCGCCCTTCATGTAATGCTCGCAGAGATCGACGCAGACCGCACCGTCCAGCGTGCTCGGATCTTCCCCCGCGGCGTTCTCGTTCTCCTCGTACGCGCGAGCAAGCTCGGCATGGGTCTCCTCGCGCATCGCAGCAGAGAGCCGCGCGTAGAGGTGCTCTTGCGTGGCGTGATGATCGAACACAAACGCCACGCCGGCCGCGCGGACCATCCCGTGCTCGTTCTCGAGTCGTCCGAGAACCCGCAGGGCCGGCAAGCGGCGTAAACCGAGCGCGTCGGCGACGAGGCGGCCGTCGAACTCGTGTCCCCAGCACGCCGCGCAGTCGAGGATCTCACGCTCCTCGTCCGTCAAGCGGCTCATCCGCGCGTCGAGCAAGTTCTTGACGGTGGCGGGGATCTCGATCTCCGTCACCTGACTGGTCGTTGCCCAGGAGCCGTCCGCACTCTGCGAGACGATCGCGCTCTCGCGCAGCGAGCGCACGATCTCGAACAGGAAGAACGGATTACCATCGGCCGTCTTGGCGACCGTTTCGCACAGCCGTTCTGCCTGCGGCGATGTTCCCAGGATCGGCTCCAGCAAGCGTGCCACATGCACCGTGCCAAGCCGCGGCACGCTGATGTGACTCACGTGTTCGAGCCGATCGAGTTCCGCCGTCCACTCCTTCGGCAGGACCGGCCTCGTGTTTCCGATCAGCAGCACCCGTTGCCCCGGCACGGCCATCGCCAACGACGCGAAGAGGGCGCGTCCCTCGTCGGGCGCGAAGTGCAGATCGTCGATCACCACGATCGTCGGCCGCTCCTTCGCGAGCGCGCGCGTCGCGTGCACGATCACCGTCTTGAGCGAATCGGAGCTGAGACGCGCCGCTCCCTCGGGTGGGCCATCGCCCCGCAACAGCGCGTCGAATGCCGGAACCAACAGGGGCGTCTCGGGCAGGTAGCGCGCGCAGCCGTCCACTCCAAACTGCTCGCGGTACGCCGTCGAGAACGCGCCCGTCGCCGTGGCCGCGCCGCCGGGCGGGTAGGAGCCGTAGAGAACATTCACGTCCTCGCCGCTCTCCTCCAGCACCCGGATCAGTTCGTCGATGAGCCGCGACTTGCCGATGCCTGCCTCGCCGGTCAACAACAGCACGCTGCCATCGCCCGCCCGCGCTTCATCGTACGCGGACCGAAGCCGCGCGAGTTCGATGGCACGCCCGACGCAATCGGTCTCGCGCGGGATTCGGATGCGGCGCAGCGGGCGCCGCGTGCTCTCTTGAATGCGCGTCGCTTCGTCATCCCACCACTGCGACTGCTCACCAGACTCCAGCAGATCCGCGAGTACGGTCGCCGACTCGATGCGGCGCGCCGGGGCTTTCGCCAGCAGAGAGACGAGCAGTTCTTCGAAGAAGGGGCTGAGTTGGGTGCAAAGCGTCCCTGGACGCGGCGGCTTCGCATCCAAGATCTGGAGTGCCAGAGCCTCGAGCGACTTCCCCTTGAACGGTCGCGCTCCTGTCGCCAACTCGTAGAGTGTGACGCCCAGCGAGTAGAGATCGCTACGGGCGTCGAGCGACGCCTCGCCCTTGAACTGCTCCGGCGGCGCATACGCAGGCGAGCCGACGAACTGGCCGGTCATCGTCACGCGCCCGAGCCCCGACGAGTCGCGCGCAAGCCCGAGGTCCATCAGCCGAACCTCGTGGTCCGGTGTGATGAGGATGTTCTCAGGCTTCACGTCGCGGTGCACGATGCCCTCCGCGTGGATGGCACCGAGGCCTCGCGCTGCGCACGCTCCGATGTGGCGGCAGAGCGTCTCCGGCACGCGGCCGATCTCCTGGCGCAGGTCCTCGAGCGTCTGTCCCGACACGAACTCGAGTGCGATGTACGGTTGACCAGCAATCTCGCCAGCGTCGAGCGTCTGGATGACGTTCGGGTGCACGATCCGCCGCCCCACGGCCGCCTCGCGCAGAAATCGCTCGCGAAATCCCGAATGCGCGAGCAGATGTGGATGGACGACCTTGAGCGCTACGCGAACGCCGTCGGCATCGGTCGCCTCGTAGACGGTGCCCATCCCACCGGAGCCAAGCTCCCGTTCGATCTGGTACGGGCCGAGGCGTTCCCCTTGCATGCGAGGAGTGTACCCAGAGCGCCGCGTGATCCGGACACTGGTCTCGAACCGGAACTTTGGATGGCGCTCGATCATGGGCGATCCAACCGGCCCGATTCGGCCCTCGCCCATCGACTCTGCACGTCCACGACTCTCGCCACTCTAAACCACAACGACGCCACGAGTCAGGTGGCGATGCAGCCCCTCGATGTGCTCGCTCTGGCCATGAGAGACGCGCGTCCTCTGACGGGTACGAACGTCCGCAGCGGAAGCGCCGAGTGCTGCCGTTGACGCGGGGCGTGCGACGTGGTCGTGGACGCCGGCCGGTTCGGGTAGCGGGTAGCGTGCAGCCATGGCCGTCCGCTCCCGGGTCTCGACGTCACGCTGGACAAGGGGGAGCGCTGGATCATCGACGAGAAGGCCGTCACCGACACGGAAGGGCCGCGCCACGGTGCACGTCCTGCCCTACGCGGCTTCGGTGTGGGTCGGCGCCGACGGCTATCGCACGCGCGACTTCGAGGTCGACCCCGCGGAGCCGCCCGCGGGCCCGATCACGGTCACGGTCACGGTCACGGTCACGCTGGAACGCGAGGAGCGCTGATCGCTGCTACTGCGAGATACCGAACCCCGAAATGCCGAACCCGGGTGAATTCTCCGGACGCGGCGGTGGGCCGAAGAATTCACCCGGGTACAGTACTTCGCGAGGGAGCGTGCACGCTGTGCGCGGAGCGAAACCGACCGCCGCAGTTCGGCGAGCCTGGCACTCGGCGTAGCGTTCAGGCCGAAACAAATCAGCCTGGCACCGCCAGTCTGGTGCTGCCATAAGAGCACTCCTTCCCGGCCAATGCGGCCAGAACAGAGCATCCGGACTATGTGCACCGCGAGCCAGTGGCGCTCACCAGCAACTTGTTGTTCGCCAACGCTTTCGGCGGGCTCCGCCCGACGATGTGCACATCGTCCGGGGGTGCACATAGCTCGGCCTATGTGCAGCTGCACATAGGCCGAGCGTCTGCGGATGATGCGCACGGCTCACGACGTGCGCGATGCCCTCGCGGATCAGCAGCTCCTGGAAACGACTCTTGCCGCGCCACGCGAAGTACTGTCGGCCCTGATCCGTCAGCACTTCCTTGGGTTTGCCAAAGCGCGCGATGCCCTCCAGAAGTCACTCGTTCGCGAGTTCGCTGCGCTGCTGCAGCGCCAGCGACCAGCCCACGATGTAGCGGGAATGATCGTCCAGAAAGACCGTCAGATAGACACGCTGACTGTGACGCGTCAGCACGTAGCTCGTGATGCCGCTCTGCCAGAGTTCGCGCGGCTTGGCGCGCTCGAAACGCCGCACTCGCGGCGGCGCACGACGCACCTTCTTCTTTGGCTGCACTGTCTCGATGCCCTCTTCGCGGACCACTTCACGTACCTTGTGGACACCCACTCGCAGGCCGCTGAAACGAGCCAGCGCGTCGCGCACGCGACGCAGTCCCCAGCCGGGGAAACGCCGTTTCGTCGCCACGATCTCCGCCCGCACGGCATCCGGCACGGGCTCCTTTTTGCGGCCCCGCTGTGCG
>JAJRPF010000070.1 GCA_024280885.1 Planctomycetota bacterium
AAGCGTTGTCCATCCGGGGTCGTGGGATCGATCGTGCACCGTTGCAGTGGTGCGGAAGAGTTACAAAGCTCGGTGTTAGTAGAACTGGCCTGGAAAGGCCGGCCGCAGAGGGTGATAGCCCCGTAAACGAAAACACACGAGCCTCTTCTGGTCGTCTCCCGAGTAGGGCGGGTCACGTGGTAGCCCGTTTGAATTCGCGTGGACCATCACGTAAGGCTAAGTACTCTCTCGCGACCGATAGCGAACTAGTAGCGCGAGCGAAAAGTGAAAAGAACCCCTGTTAGGGGAGTGAAATAGACCCTGAAACCATGTACTTACAAGCAGTGGGAGGACTATGCCCCAGTAACTTGTTACTGCGGGAATGTCTGACCGCCTGCCTTTTGCATAATGAGCCCGGGAGTTGTTGCGTAGAGCAAGGTTAAGAGTCTCTGGCTCGGAGCCGAAGCGAAAGCAAGTGCGAAATGTGCGGTGAGTTTTGCGCAGCAGACCCGAAAGCAGGTGATCTAACCATGAGCAGGTTGAAGGGGGCGTAAAAGCTCCTGGAGGACCGAACCCGTGTATGTTGAAAAATGCTGGGATGACTTGTGGTTAGGGGTAAAAAGCCAATCGAACCTGCAGATATCTGGTTCTCCCCGAAATAGTTTTTGGACTAGCCTCACGCAAATGCGTACCGGGGGTAGAGCACTGTTCGGGATAGGGGGGCTACCCGCCTACCCTACCTAGACAAACTCCGAATACCGGTATGGCTTAACGTGGGAGTAAGACCGTGGGGGATAAGCTTCACGGTCGAGAGGGAAACAGCCCAGACCGCCGACTAAGGCCCCAAAGCGTATGCTAAGTGCTAAAGGAAGTGGAGATGCAAAGACAGCCAGGATGTTGGCTTAGAAGCAGCCATCATTTAAAAAGTGCGTAATAGCTTACTGGTCGAGCATCTCTGCGCCGAAAATGGACGGGACTCAAGCATGCCGCCGAAGTCGCGGGATCTTTGTAAGGCCTAATAGCCGAACTTGGATCGGTAGGGGAGCGTACCACTCCGGATTGAAGGGTGACCGTGAGGACACTTGGACCGTGTGGTAGTGAGAATCCGGGCATGAGTAGCGATAAGAAGAGTGAGAAGCTCATCCGCCGTAAGCCTAAGGTTTCCTGGGGAAGGCAATTCCGCCCAGGGTTAGTCAGGACCTAAGCCGAGGCCGAAAGGCGTAGGCGATGGATACTGCGTTAAAATTCGTAGACCACCCATGAAGTGTTGATCCAAGGGGGGACGGGACATCAATAAGCCTGGCGTAACGACTGTTGGATTAGTCGTGTGACTCCCGAGTCCTAGTCGTAGGAAAATCCGCGACAACATGGACAGAGGAGGCACTTGCAGTTCCTTAAGGGATTGCAAGTCGTCTGAGATGTCTCCGAGAAAATCCTCGTGGGAAGTGACATGGGTGCCTGTACCAAAACCAACACAGGTTGGCGAGTAGAGTATACTAAGGCGCGCGAGAGAACTCTGGTGAAGGAACTCGGCAAAATGGCCCCGTAACTTCGGGATAAGGGGTGCCACCAGTCTTGATCATTTACTTGTGAGGGACAGGTGGCCACAGAAAATCGGGAGCGGTGACTGTTTATCAAAAACACAGGTCTACGCAAACTCCCAATGAGGAAGTATGTAGACTGACGCGTGCTCGGTGCCGGAAGGTTAAGGCAAGAGGTTATCCCTTCGGGGAGAAGCTTTGAACTGAAGCCCCGGTTAACGGCGGCCGTAACTATGACGGTCCTAAGGTAGCGAAATTCCTTGTCGGGTAAGTTCCGACCCGCACGAATCGCGTAACAATCGCTCCACTGTCTCCACCAGGGACTCGGCGAAATTGCAATCGCGGTGCAGATGCCGCGTACCCGCAGCTAGACGGAAAGACCCCGTGAACCTTGACTGTAGCCTAGTATTGGACTTTGTCCTGGCATGCGTAGCATAGGTGGGAGGCGTTGAAACTCGGATTCTGGTTCGAGTGGAGCCATCAGTGAAATACCACCCTTGTCTTGATAGATTTCTAACCCCGCGCCGTAATCCGGTCGTGGAACAGTGCTAGGTGGGCAGTTTTGCTGGGGCGGTATCCTCCTAAAGAGTAACGGAGGAGTCCAAAGGTTCCCTCAGTGCGGTTGGCAATCGCACGAAGAGCGCAAAGGTATAAGGGAGCTTGACTGCGAGACCGAAGAGTCGAGCAGATGCGAAAGCAGGGCTTAGTGATCCGGCGTTTCCGTATGGAAGGGGCGTCGCTTATCTGATAAAAGGTACTCCGGGGATAACAGGCTGATCTCCCCCAAGAGTCCGTATCGACGGGGAGGTTTGGCACCTCGATGTCGGCTCATCGCATCCTGGGGCTGTAGGAGGTCCCAAGGGTTGGGCTGTTCGCCCATTAAAGCGGTACGTGAGCTGGGTTCAGACCGTCGTGAGACAGGTCGGTCCCTATCTACTGTGGGTTTAGGAAGCTTGAAGAGGTATCCCTTTAGTACGAGAGGATTTGGGGGTACGGTCCGCTGGTGTTCCGGTTGTCCCGCCAGGGGCATAGCCGGGTAGCTATGACCGGAAAGGATAAGCGCTGAAAGCATCTAAGCGCGAAGCCCTCTCTAATACTTGGCTTCCCTGAGGCACGTCGAAGACTACGACGTTGATAGGCCGGATGTGTAAGCGCAGCGATGTGTTCAGCTTACCGGTACTAACTAGCCGATTGGCTTGGTCACCACCCTCCCTCCGCATGTTGTGTCTACATAGGGCCTGGTCTTCGAACCTGGGTTTTATGAGACTCTGCAGATGCGGATCGGTCGGTGTGACACTTGATTATGAGTCGTTCTATGGCTCTCGGAAATCGAATTCAGCGTACTTGAAGCTGGGTCAGCAGGATCGCGTCTCCATGTGAGACTCGGCCTTGCTCGGCTCTTAAGATCTGCCACTATTCAATTGAAATTCCTGGTGGTCATAGCGTTCGGGCAACACCCGTTCCCATTCCGAACACGGCCGTTAAGCCGACCGCGCCGATGGTACTGTGGATTTTTCCACGGGAGAGTAGGTCGCCGCCGGGATCCAAAATCAAAGGGCCCGTCCGTAAAGGACGGGCCCTACTTGATTCCCGAACGTTCTACTCGGGTCCTTTCTCTTGTGCGGCCAGCTTCGCGATTCGTCTTGGATGACGAGTGTTGCACGACGAGTTGTTCTGCTCAATGCGGTGGCTTATCTCGTCGACTTGACTCGCCGAGCGATGCGGACATCCCCGGCGCGCGAGTCTCCGACGCGCGGGTCGGGGCGGCGCCACGTCGGGATCGAGTCGGAGCGCTTGCCCCTTTTTCTGCGGCCATCATGTTCGTCGGCGATGTCGAGTCTTCCCGTACGGCAACTCGCGCGCATCAGTCTGAGTGGACGATCGCGGGCGCATTGCCCCCGCATTTCATTCACGAGTTGCGGGTCCGCGAATGCGGCGGAACTGCATCCGCGGGTGCCTCCGCTTTGGGTTTCGGATCGGTGTTCGCTTTGAGGCGCTCGAGCGGCGGTGAAATAGCTTCGGGGAACGAAGCCGTTTTTCTCGCCGGATGCGCGCTCCGTTTCTATCCTCCTCGCCCTTCGGTGGGCGGCTAGCTCAGCTGGTTAGAGCACGCGCCTGATAAGCGCGAGGTCGGTGGTTCGAGTCCACTGCCGCCCACCATTCTCCCTTTTCGAGCGGTCGGGATTTGCCCGTTCCGGCGAGGTGGGCTCTCATGCGACGCCGTGCGCGTCGTCGAGGGCGTGCCGGGGAGCCGCGTGTTGCGGTGGGGGCGTAGCTCAGTTGGTAGAGCAACGGCTTTGCAAGTCGTAGGTCAGCGGTTCGAGACCGCTCGCCTCCACCAGTTCACACAGTTCGCGCCTGATCTCGTGGCGCGAGAGCTCGTGGCGCTAGACTCGGCACGATGGATCACTCTCGTTATCTCCAGACGTTCGACACGTCCCAGCTGCCACAGGTATTCGTGGACGTGCTGGTGGTGGGGAGTGGGATCGCGGGCCACTGCGCAGCTCTCAGTGCAGAGGCTGCGGGCGCGCGCGTCCTCGTCGTGACGAAAGACACTCCGCTTGAGAGCAACACGCTCTACGCGCAGGGCGGCATCGCTGCTGCGGTCGGCATCTCCGATTCCGTCGATGCCCACGTGACGGACACGTTGCGCGCTGGCGACGGTCTCTGCGACGAGAGTGTCGTCCGCGCCATTGTCGGTGAGGCCGCCGAGGCGGTTCAGTATCTTGCAGATGCGGGGGTTGCGTTCGATCGGGACCCACAGTCCGGCTCACTGAGGCTCGGTCGCGAGGGAGGGCACTCGCAGCGCCGCGTCGCGCATTCCCACGGCGACGGCACGGGTCTAGAGTTCCAGCGCGTCCTCGGCGCGGTGGTCGCCGAGCGCCGCGACTTGCAGGTGGTGAGCGGATCGTTCGTCGTGGACCTTCTGACGGTCGAAGAGCGGTGCGTCGGGGCGATGGTGCTGGTGGCGGGGGAGGTTCGAGTCGTATGGGCCGGAGCCGTTGTTCTCGCGGCGGGCGGTGCGGGCAGGCTCTTCCGCGAGAGTACAAATCCTGCTGTCACCACCGGAGATGGCCTCGCCATGGCGTATCGGGCGGGGGCGGACCTGCGTGACATGGAGTTCATGCAGTTTCATCCGACCGTGCTCTACGTCCCGGGAGCGGGCCGCACGCTGCTCTCCGAGGCTGCCAGAGGCGAGGGGGCGCTGCTCCGGGACCTCCGCGGTCATCGGTTCCTCCCGGACTATGACGAGCGGGCCGAGCTCGCTCCACGAGACGTCGTCTCGCGAGCCATCGTGAGTCATCTGACGGAGTGGGGAGATGCGCACGTCTTGCTGGATCTCACCGCAATTGACCCTGCTCGGCTGGCGTTGTGCTTGCCGGGAGTCGTGGCGACGGGGCGCAAGATCGGCATCGACGTCACGCGGGAGCCGCTTCCGGTGCGCCCGGCCGCGCACTACACGATCGGGGGCGTGGTCTGCGATCTCAATGGTCGCACGACGTTGCCGGGGCTCCTTGCCGCCGGAGAGGTCTCGTCGAGCGGGTTGCACGGGGCCAATCGGCTGGCTTCGAATGCTCTACTCGAGGGCGTCGTCGTGGGGCGTCGAGCGGGGACTGCGGCCGCCCGCGAGGCTGCGCTGCGTCCATCGACCCAGTACACGATCACGTCTACCGGACCGGGCCGCGCTCGCGACGATGTCGACAGCCTTGACCTCGTGCAGTCCATCGAGAGTCTTCTCTGGCGTGACGCCGGCGTGCGTCGCGACGGCGAGGGATTGGCGAACGCTGAGCGGCAACTCGCCGCCTGGGCGCCTCTCGTCCTGGGGCGAGCGATGCCTCATCCCGCCGGGATGGAGGCGCAGAACCTCTGCTTACTAGGCGGCTTGCTGCTGCGCGCTGCTTCCTTGCGCCGGGAGACTCGTGGCGTTCACTGGCGTAGGGATCATCCGGATCACGATGAGGCGCGCTTTCTGGGGCACTTTCACATGCGGACCGGAGAGGCGCCGCGCTTCATTCCGCTCGCATCGGCGGTCTCGTGTTCGCAGGCAGCCGTGGCTTCGCAGGGAGTCGCAACCGGGCGCGAGAGCGCACCCGGCAGCGGGGGGAGCGGAGTATGAGCGGGGCGGAACGTAAGCGTGGCGCGGAAGCGCTCGATGAGCAGGAACAGCGCGTCGTGCTGGTCGGCCTGCGACTACACAAGGATCCCGAACCCGTCGAGGAGCCCCTCGCGGAGCTTGCACGCCTCGCGCACACCGCCGGAGGCGCAGTGGTGGGGCGCGCCGTGCAGCGGCGGCACAAACGCGACCCCAAGTACTTCATCGGGAAGGGCAAGGCGGAGGAGGTGGCCCTCCTCGCGAGAGCGGAAGACGCGCAACTGGTCCTCTTCGACAACGATCTGAGCCCTGCACAGGAGCGCAACCTCGAGGAACTCATCGGCTGTTCGGTGGTGGATCGGAGCCGGCTGATCCTCGACATCTTCGCGCAGCGGGCGCGGTCGCGGGAGTCTCGCCTGCAGGTCGAACTCGCGCAACTCAGGTACACGCGATCGCGGCTGAAGCGGATGTGGACGCACCTCGAACGGCTCGAGGGTGCGATTGGCACACGCGGACCGGGAGAGAAGCAAATCGAGGAGGATCGGCGTCTCGTGGATCGCCGTATCCAGCAGCTCAGCAACGCGCTCGAACTCGAAGGGCGCCGCCGCACGACGCGCTCCAGTTCGCGGAGTGAGTTCTTCAAGGTGTCGCTGGTCGGCTACACCAACGCTGGCAAGAGCACGCTCTTGCGGGCGCTCACCGGCCAAGCCGCCTTCGTGGAGGACAAACTCTTCGCGACGCTCGATACGCAGACGCGCGCCTGGGAGCTACCTGGCAACCAGCGTGTGTTCCTGTCCGACACCGTGGGCTTCATCCGCGATCTCCCACACCATCTCGTCGCGTCGTTTCGCTCCACGCTCTCCGAGGCTGCCGACGCCGATCTGCTCCTGCACGTCGTGGACGCGTCGAATCAGGATGCTGCCGGCCACATTCGCGTCGTCGAGAAGGTGCTCGACGAGATTGGCGCGACCGCGCCGCGCCTCCTCGTCTTCAACAAGGTGGACGCAATCGACAATCGCATGCAGGTCGCCGCCCTGCTCGGCGCACACCCGCGGGCGATCGAGGCTTCGGCGCACGACGGCACCGGTGTCGAGGCGTTGGCTGCGAGTGTGTCGGCGACGGTCCAGGAAGCGTTCGTTGAGCTCGCTCTTCGCGTCCCGGCGGGTGCCGGGCGGCTGCTCGCGCTGATCGCCGAGCACGGCAACGTGCTCGAGCGTTCCTACGATGGCGACGAAGTCATCGTGCGCGCGCGCATCTCACGCCGCGACAACCTGCGGGTGGAGAAGGAAATGCGGCGCATGGGGCTCGTCGCGGCCCAGCCAGAAACCCCGGCGGCGGAGCCGCCGGGACCGACGTCACTCGACGGGGAAGAGTAGTCGCGCGCCTTCGCGGATGGTGTTCGGATCGTCGAGTCCGTTCAACCGCACGACCTCATCGAGCCGAGCCGTCGTGCCGAGTTCACGCTGCACGATCTGCCCCAGCGTCTCGCCCCCACGTACCACCACGATGCGCGTTGCCGGAGGCGTGCCGTATGACGCCGGTGACAGATCCCCCGGGGTGACGTCGGGAGCGACGATCGCCGGCGTCTCGGGCACGTTGGCGGCCTCTGGTGCCTCGATCTCGATGGAGCCCTCGGTCGATGTGGGGTCGGATGGGCGCTCCGGCCCGCCGATCCGGACCCTGAGGATATCCCGTGGCGCGCTCGTGCCATCGGTCGCGCTTGCCGCTCCGTTGCCGGGATCACCGCGGCGCGCCAGAAACGCACCGAATCCCACGAGGCCGAGCGCCATCGCGCCGATGAACGCCCAACGATCGAAAGAGGTGACGTGTCGTCCGTCGGAACTCACTCTACGCTTCCTCCCGTGCGCCGTGCGTGCGGCGCAGGGCCTAAGCCTACCAGAACGATGCCGGACGTGGTCGAGACGGGTGCTCGGCTTCGGTCGCCCGGAACGTCCGCCTCGAATGCCAATCAGCGTTTGCCGATCAGCATTTTGGGTGGGTCAGCCTTCCGGGTGGAGTGTCCCCGACAGACGTCCTTGATCAGATCCCGGGCTTGTGCAGCGGACGCTGCTTCTCTTCCACCGCGATCTCGTCTTCGAGAAGGCTGTCTGGATCGTCGAGTCGCAGCCACGGAATGAAGTGCGCGAAGAAGTGGATCGGGATGTTCGCCGCGAGCGCGACGCCGATGTACATCTGCGCGCCGTGGCCCTTGGCGGTGATCCCCATGATTGCGCCGACGGCCGATGCGATCAGTTGCACCCAGAGCACGCGGCGATTGGCCGAGAGCTTGCGCCAGTAGTCGGGCAGGAAGAGGAGGAGCGGTCCGGCGATGAAGATCGACGAATAGGTTCCGCTGACCACGCCGATGACCATCACGAAAGCGAACCCTTCGAGTACCGATCCGGTGCCGCGATTGAGAACGAACTGGATCATGACGACGATCCACGTCGTGATGGACGTACGGATCGAGCGCGCGAGTGTCTGGTTGATGGCCGCGTTGACCAGCTTGGTCCGGACCACCTTCTTCTTGCCGAGGTTCTCGCGGATGCGGTCGAAGACGACGATCGTGTCGTTCATCGAGTAGCCGATCAGCGTCAGGAACGCGGCGATCAACACGAGATTGATCTTGGCGTGGACCAGCCCCGACGCGTCGAAGACCGCGACGAAACCGAGTGCGATCGTCACGTCGTGGATCAGCGCGCAGGCTGCCGCGAAGCCGTGCTTGAAGTCGGCAAAACGCAGGCGAATGTAGACGATCTGCAGCAGCATGGCGACCAGTACGGCACGCAACGCCGTGCGCCACAACTCCTCGGCGCGGCCGGGGTTCAAGAACGAGACGCTGGGCATCGGGTCCGAAAGGAAGACGGGCGTGTCCATTCGCTGTAGCGCCAGGCGCACGGTGTCGCGGAACAAGAGTTCCGCCTCCTCGGAGGCGGCGACTGTCGCCGTCACGACATACGTACCGTCGTCGTCGCCATCGATGACCGTGACGGACTGGAGCGGCGCGGGAGCGTCCTTCTCGGAGAACTCACCGAGCGTGGTGGTCAGCTTCTCCGCGGAAAGCCCCTCGGGCGAGGCGAGCGTCCGGAACGTGATCGTCGCTGTCGTGAAGCCCTCGGTCGCAGGGACTTCGGTGAAGCCGTCGAAGCCATGCGGCAGGAGACGGTCCCCGAGCGTCTCTTCGACGTGCTTGACGAACGCGTCGCCTTCGGGGCGATCGTTGAGCGGGTGGCGGATCTGCCAGCGGTTCGAGGCCTCCGGGTCGGTCGCCGTCACTCCACGTGAGTCGAGGCGGACCACGGAGAGAGAGGGGTACGCGCTGTCGCCGACGAGTTCCTTCAGTTCGGCGCGCGTGATCGCTTCGGTGAGTTGCACGATCGTTTGCTGGCCGCCGACGAACTCCAGGTCCTTGCTCTCGGCCTCGTCGCGCGCGATGAAGATCGCGAACCCGATGGCCATCAGAACGATGGACGGACCGGTGAACCATTTGCGCGCGTTCATGAAGTCGAACGTGGGCAGCTTGCGGTCCTTGCCGAAGCCGAGCCGCGTCATGACCCCGCTGCTGATGCCCCACTCGAAGATCGTGCGCGTCACGTAGATCGCCGTGAACATCGAGGCCAGGATTCCGACCGTGAGCGTGACGCCGAAGCCCTTGACCGTGCCCGATCCCAGGACGATCAGGACGATGGCCGTGAGGACAGTCGTCACGTTGGCATCGACGATCGCCACGATCGCTCGGTCGTAGCCGGCGGCCAGCGCCTCGACGAGGCTCTTACCGCGCGACCGCTCTTCGCGCAATCGCTCGAAGATCAGGATGTTGGCGTCGACGGCCATGCCGAGCGTGAGCACGATACCGGCGATTCCCGCGAGTGTGAGCGCCGCGCTGAAGAACGCGAGGGTGCCCATCAGGATGACCACGTTCATCAGCAGGGCGATGTTGGCGATGATGCCCGGCATGCGATAGAGCCAGACCATGATGAGCAGGACGCAGATGAAGCCGGCCAGGATCGAGATTTGGCCTCGCTGGATGGCGTCGGCGCCGAGGCTCGGTCCGAGCTGATCCTCGCGTTCCAGCACGAGATTGACACCGGTGGCACCCGACTCAAGCGTGATCGTGAGAGCTGTCGCCTCTGTGGGGTCGAAGCCGCTTCCGCGCCCGCCCTCGATGATGCCTTCGCCCGGGAGCGTGCTGTTGATGACCGGAGCGGACTCGACCTTCCCGTTCAGGACAATCGCCATCTGGCGCTTGATATGTCGTGTCGTGAAGTCGCCGAAATCGCCGCGGCGCTCGAGCTTCATCTGGAAGAAGACCACGATCTGGACGTTCTGGCGCTGGACGCGCGCTGCCGCGAGGTCCTTCCCCGTGAACGTCTCGAGGGTCATGATGTCCTGCAGGGCCTGCTCTTTCGTGTGCAACTCGTCCGCGACGTCCTCGTCTTCGGCGGCGCGCGCCTTGAGTGCGTCCACCTCGGCCTGGAGTGGCGCCTCTTCGATGAGGACGAGGAAATCGTCACGACCCGGATCGGCAGACGGAACCCACCTGTAGCGTGGGTCGCTCACCTCGTAGAACGTGCCCATGTCCCGGCGCTGGTCGCGCTCGATCGCGGTCTTCTCTTCGGTCTCGACGATCCGGAACTCGAGTTCCCCGCTCTCTTCGATGATCGACTTGATCCGGTCGAGCTGCTCCTTGGAGCGGCCCGGGATCTCGATCAGGATCTCGTTATCGTCGGTCGCGGTGAGCGATATCTCGGCCAGTCCGAGCGCGTTGATGCGCTTCTCGATGACCTTGATGACCGTGTTGATATCGACCTTTTCGGTCGACTCGCGCGATGGGTCCTCTTCGATTCGATACGAGAGCGCGGCGCCTCCGGCCAGGTCGAGGCCGAGACGAATTCCGCGATTCATCCACTGGTAACCCGTGAGGGAGAGGATGACGAGGATCAGGAGAAGGCGGCTGCCGTGGTTCTTCATCGTGGCCCGTGGGCTCCCGTGGTTTCCCGTCCGTGCGGCACAAGCGTTGCGCTCGCACGGAGAGGGGGCTAGCTGGCGTCGCTCCCGTCGCCAGTCAGAACGTCCTCGATTGCGGTCTTCTGGAAGGGGACGAGCACCTTGCCGTCAGTGTCGATGCGAATGACGACGACGTCGTCCTTCACCCGCGACACGACGCCATAGATACCGGCGCGTGTAAGCACCTTGTCACCCTTCTTGATTGCCTCGAGCTTGGCGGTCCGTTCCTTCTCCTGCTTACGCTGCGGCTTGAGCACCAGCAGCCACCAGATCAGCACCATGCCGACGACGAGGAAGATCGGGTTCTGGAGGAACCACGGCGCTTCCTGGGCAGGGTCAGTCTGAGCGAGCAGTCGGATCATACGGTCCTCGAAGGAGCCCGACCTTTCGGCCAAGCGGGTGGGTCCAGACGCCAAACCCCGTAGGGTATGGACGTCGTGGCCTCGCCCAAGCAAATCCTCCACCCTCCGAGACGCGATTCAGCGCGCCGCCTGCGTGAGTTTCCGTGCTGCTGCGACGAGGATGAGTAGAAGTGTCGCCATGCACGTGATCGCGGCGATGAGCGGGGGGGTGGACAGCGCGGTGGCCGCGGCGCTTCTGTTGGATGCCGGTCATCAGGTCACGGGCGTCTTCATGCGTAACGGCACGCACGCCGGGCCGCGCGCCGCCAAGGGCAAGCAGGGCTGCTGCAGCGTGGACGATGCACAGGACGCCGCCCGCGTCGCTGACCTGCTCGATGTGCCGTTCTACGCACTCGATTTCGAAGCCGAATTCGACACGATCGTCGCCGATTTCGCGGACGAGTACGCTCGCGGCCGGACTCCCAATCCCTGTATCCAGTGCAACCGAGACCTCAAATTCGGCCGCCTGATGCGCTTCGCCGATGCGATCGGAGCGGATGCTGTGGCCACCGGCCACTACGCCCGCTGCGCGCCAGAGATGCGCCCCGATGCCGACGGGCTGGCGCCGCGTCACACGCTGCGGATACCAACTGACGAGAAGAAGGACCAGACGTACGTTCTCTTCCCGCTCTCTCAAGAGACGCTCGCACGCACGCTCTTTCCCCTCGGAGAGTTGCGAAAAGCCGAGGTGCGCGCCATCGCCGGCGCACGCGGACTGCCCGTGCACGAGAAGCCCGAGAGCATGGAGATCTGCTTCGTGCCCGATGGCGACTATCGAGCCATCGTCGCGCAGCGTCGCCCAGACGCGTTGCAGGCAGGGCCCGTCGTCGTCGCGGAGTCGAGAGCTGTCGTCGGTGAGCACGCCGGCATCGGCGCCGTCACGATGGGGCAGCGGCGTGGGCTCGGGATCGCATCGGGCACGCCGCTCTACGTGACCGGCGTGGATCTCGAGACCAATACGGTGCTCGTCGGCGAGCGCGCGGAGCTCTTGCGGCGGGTGGTCGAGGTCGATGGTTGGAACGCGGTCTCCGTGCTCGCGCCGGAGGTAGGCGGCACGCTGCGGGGCCACGCGCGCGTGCGCCGGACGCACGTGCCACAAGCGGCAGTCGCCATCGGCGGAGCACGCCCCGGCGAAGTTGCTCTCCACTTCGACGAACCGGTGGCCGCCCCGGCGCCCGGACAGGCGCTCGTGCTCTACGACGATGACGGGCGCGTTCTCGGTGGCGGCTGGATCCGCGCATCCCACGCCTGAAGGCGCGACGATGGATGGCCTGATGCGGTCGCTGGCCTGACGCGACCGACGGGCGCGGAATCGAAATGGGCCGTCGCGTGCGTAACACGCGACGGCCCATGATCGTTCGTGAACGTCTTCAGTCGCTAGCGGTATTCGCTACCACCCGGAGTGGACCCCGGATTACAGCGACGCCGATTCAAAGCGACTGGGCGCTACGAACGAGATCTCTGAACTAGAGAGATTCCTTGAGCGGCTTGCCCGGGCGAAAGCCGACGGACTTCGAGGCCTTGATCTTGATTTGCTCGCCCGTCTGCGGGTTGCGGCCCTTGCGGGCCTTGCGGCGCTTCACCTCGAACGAGCCGAAGCCGACTAGCGACACCTTCTTCTGCTTCTTCAGACCCTTCTGGATCCCGCCGAGGACGGCCGCGATCGCGCGGTCTGCGCCGGCTTTGCTCTCGCCGAGTTCCTTCGCAACCAACTCGGTGAGCTGGGCGCGGTTCATGGGCTTCTTCGGTGCCGGTGCGGCTTTCTTCGCTGCCATTTGCTTTCGTCTCCCGGGACGTTCGTCCCCGTACAAAAGAGGTGGACGCGACCTCCTGTGGTCGCTCGCGAATGACTGTAGAAGTGTGACGAGTTGCGTCAAGAGAAGAAGGCTGAAACCCTTGTGATTCCTCGATTTCAGCGCGATTCGCTCGTAACTGCAGTCACGCGTCGCGGACGAACCACCACGGAGTTCCTACGTTAATGGAGACGATGACGATCACGCGCGCCCACGTCTCGACGCCCATCGCGTTGCGCGTGGTGGCGATCTTGCTCGCGGTCGCCGCGGCGTGGGGTCCGCGCGTCGGGGGCGCGGACGATGTCCTACGCGTCGTGCTTCTCGACGTTTCCCCCAGTGTTGCGCCAACCAGTGTTGCGCCAACGCGTGTGACGCCAACGCGTGTGACGCCATCCGGTGTCACGGCGCCGACGGAGAGTATCCCGGCGCTCATCGCGCGGCGGACCGACGGCGCCGCTGTCCATCTCATCGCGTTCGCGGGCGACGCGACGCTGCTGACGAACGCCGGGGGCGCATCGGTTCCGCGCGCGGTCGATGCGGAGCTGATTGCAGCCGCACGTCGCGCAGGCGTGGCGCAACACGCGTCCGATCTGGCCGCCGGCCTGCGACTCGCGGCGACACTCCCGCGGGAGGGGCGGGAACTGGAGATTCTCGTCGTATCGGACGGCCGCTTCACCGGCGCTCCCCACGATCGGACTGCGGCAGCGCTTGCTCTTCGTCAGGGGGGCGGTGCGGTGATCGAGTTGGGCGAGGTGGCGACGCGCGTTCTTGCGCCGCGCGTCGCGTCGCTGACCGGGCCTGGCCGAGTCCGCCGCGATCAGGTGTTCTCGATCGTTGCGGAAGGCGATTCCGGGCCTGCGGGCGGACGCCTGCAACTCTTGCACAGTGGGCATGTCGTTCACGCTCGCTCACTGCCGCCCGGACCGTTTCGCGTCCGTTTTCCCATGCGTTTCGGGGACGACGACGCTAGAGAGCGGCGAGCCTCGTACCGCGTTCGCTTTAAAGGACAGGCCGAGCGTCCCACTCCCCGATCAAACGTCCTGATGGATGACCCGCAGAGTGCGCTCGTCATCGTCCCGAATACCGCGGGCGCCCCCGGAGCGAGTGTCTGGGAGGCTGCGCTGGGCTCCGCAGTGACGCTCGTCGATGGGCGCGAGACCGACTGGGAGCGACTGCTCGCCACGCACGATCTCGTGGTCGTCGCTGGCGCGGCACCGCCGCCGCGTGTTCGCTCCACCCTCTCGGAGTGGACTTCCGGAGGCGGCGGCGCGCTGCTTGTGGGCGACGTGCGCTTCGACGCGCTCTCCCCGTTGCGCAGCGTTCCTCCAGATGATCCAGGGGTCTTTCTCTACGTCGCGGTGGACGGTAGCGGTTCGATGGGGGAGCCATGGTCCGGGTCCGACGGACGCTCGCGCGACGTGGTCGTCCGAACGGCGCTGCGTGAGCTCGTCGCGGACGTGGCTGGCGACACGACGGTCGCCCTGCGACGTTTCAACGATCGTCTGCTCCCCGACGGCGTGCGACCGTGGCTGGGACGACCGGGAGGCGGCGATCGCGAGGAGTTCGGCCGCGCGCTCGAGCGGCTCCCGCCCCCCGCGGGCGGCACGTTGCTCGAACCGGTTCTCGTCGAAGCCGCGACTCTTGCGGTCGGGCGCCCCGAGCGCGCTCGACGCGTGCTGGTGTTCACCGACGGGCGCGTTGGCGACGATCCTGCGGTGGTTGTTGCGGCGGTCCGGCGACTGCGGGATCTCGACTGTGGC
Source organism: Planctomycetota bacterium (assembly GCA_024280885.1). Lineage (GTDB taxonomy): Bacteria > Planctomycetota > JAJSAM01 > JAJSAM01 > JAJVHW01 > JAJRPF01. The sequence continues at coordinate 14,575 of JAJRPF010000070.1, forward strand.
CTGACACTTGTCGTCGACGACGAGCGGGGGCGTGCGTCACTCGCCGGCGTGCTCGCCGAGACTGGCGCTGACGTGGTTCTTGTCACCGATGCGGCGCGCCTCGGAACTGCGCTCCGACGAGCCGCCGAGCGTGCGCGCCCATCTGTGTCGGTCCTCCACGATGTGGCGCTGCGGGCGGGCGCCGGCGTGGGGGAGGTGCCGCAGCTGGAGTTCCCGCCCATGGCGGCCGGCGTCCTCCGGCGTTGGCCGGCTGCCGATGCTGCGGTGATCGTGGAGACGGCGTCGTAGGAACCGGTGGCGGCATTGCGGAGGCATGGTCTCGGCCGGGTGGCGGCCCTTGTCCTCGCGTCCGATCGCGGGATCGATGATTGGCGCGCGGGCGAGATGGGGCGTGCTTGGCTCACGGGCCTGCGTGGCGCGGTCGAGCGTGATACGCGCGGAGAGTTGGCGCTGGAACGCGATGGCGACCAACTGTTCGTCCGAGCGCGGGGCGAATTGCAGCCGACGACGATCGAGGTGCTGCTCCCGGACGGAACATGGAGCGCTCCTCTGCGCCCGGCAGGCAACGGCCTGCTGGTTGCGCCGTTGCCTACGGCGGGCGCGGCTCAATCGGTGACGATCCTCGACGCGGAGCGGCGGCGGATCCAGGCTGTCGGTCTGGATCGTCTCGCGGCGCCCGAGTACCGCGCCCCCCCCGTCGTCGATCTCGCTGCGCTCCAGGCGCTCGCAGCAGGCCCACGTCGAGGTGCCGGGACGCCTCTGCGCGCGTGGCTCGCCGCACTCTCGGTGGCCCTTCTCATTGCGGCGCACTGGATCCTGGCGCAGCAACAATCAAGTCCCCCGGAGCGCCTCCCGATGAAGGAGTGAGAGGAGTCCGTTCCCGGCTCCCCGGAGGTCTCCCATGCGTCTGTTGCGTTCCGTCCCGCTCGCCCCGCTCGCCCTGCTGGTGCTCGCGCTGGGTCTCTCCTCGTGCGTCACGGTCGAGTCCGACGAAGGCGCGCGGCCCGGCGCGGACGTTGTTCTGGAACTCGAGATTGAGCGTCGCGTGGCGGAGATCCCGTACATGCACGGCGTCGAGTTGGTGAGCAATCTTGAGCGATTGGCAGCGATCGGACAGCCTGCTGTTTCCAAGCTCGTGAAGGCTCTTCACTCCGACGATCAACTTTCGCGCGCCAGCGCCTGCTGGGTGCTCGGCGTCATCGGAGATCGCCAGAACATCCCGGCCGTGCGCGAGCTCCTCGACGATCGCGAAACGGTGGTGCGCTACCAGGCAGCAGCGAGTCTCGTCGAACTCGGGGACAACGCGGGTTTCCCCGTCCTCGTCGATGGACTCTCGGATCCGAGCCTCCAGGCCCGCTACAAGTGCTTCGAGACCCTGCGTGACGTCACCGGTCAAGACTTCGGCTACGAGCACGACGGCGCTCCGACCGTACGCAACCAAGCGATTGTGCGATGGCAGGAGTGGCTGGATGGCTGGCGCGCGAGCGCTCTCTGACGTCTCGCGCGTCTCGTGATCGCTCGCGCACGTCCGGGCAGACGCTCCGAGGGAGACTCGGTCGCGCACCTCTCTCGCGTAGTGTGGGGCGTGTGCGCATGGATCGCCCCCTTTCACGTCTGAGTTCGAGCCTGACCGTGGTTCTCGTGCTGCTCTCTCTGTTCGTGAGCGCGTGCGTGGGCACCCTGCCTCTCGCGCCGGACGCTGACGTTCTCGATGAGAGCGAACGAGAGTCGTACGCCGCGGCGATGCGCGCGTTGATCGAGGCTGATCCCGCTTCTGCGCTGGCCGAGATCGAGGCGTTGACGGCGCGGGAGCCCTGGTACGTTCCGGCCCACGTTCTGAATCAAGACGCCCTTGCGGCGCAGGGCAACTCGGAGCGCGCACAAGAGTTCTACACGTCGCAGGCGAAGCTGCACGACGTGGACGCGGCGCGCGTCCTTCTCGCCGGGCGGGTGGCGCGACGCGATGAGGGCGTTCGCGAGGCGGCGTACCGTCGCGCCGTCGATCTGGACCCCGTGTCGCCGTGGCCGACCGTCGCGCTCGTCTATGAGCTGGCGCGTGTCGCTCGCACCGCTGCCGCGGCGGCGGTGCGCTTCGCCGATGACGGCTATCCCGCGCGCGCCGCCGACGAGGAAGCGCGCGCGTCGCGCGCTCACGGCGAGGCCGACAGGCTCGTCAGTGATCTGCTGCGCGGCCATCCGAGCCTCGCCGACGCCCACGGCGTCGCGGCTGAGGTTGAGATGAGTCACGGCGGTCGAGAGAGCGTGCGGAATGCTCTCGAGCATGCCGAGCGTGCGACGGAATTGGACCCAGGGCTGCCGCGCTGGTTCGCCCTGCTCGCGCGCGTTCGGCGAGAACTGATCGATGACACCGGAGCGGAGCGTGCACTCTTGCAGGCCCTCGAATTGGCTCCCGACGACCCGGACTTGCTGGCCTCCTTGGGGCGTGTCCTGCTCGACCTCGGGCGCCCGACCGACGCGCGCGACGCGTTGTTGACAGCGCGCGCCGGTCGTCCGAACGATGCGGTCATCGCCACAGATCTGGGCGTCGCGCATCACCGCTCTGGAGAGTTCCGCGATGCCGTGCGCCAGCTCGAGCACGCGACGCGTCTCGACACGCAGGACCCGCGCGCGGTCGAGGCGCTGGCTCTCGTCTATCTCGATGCGGGTAATCGTGAGGCCGCGTCGGCCGCGGTTGACGAGTACCTCGCGCGCGGCGGAGCGAGTCGAGCGAGTGCGGAGCGAATTCTGCGTGAGCTGGGAGGCGGCGCGTCCGGTGGGGACGCCGGCGCGCCGCCACGCTGATGTTGCGCACCCGCATCAATTCGTGACCGCATGGTAGTCTGAACACGATGCGATCCGCTGGTCAGTTGGCTCTGTTCTCGGTGCTTGCCGCAGTGATCGGCGGCGTCGCCGGCAGTGCGTCCTTGGTGCTGCAAGATGCCGACACAGGCGTCCAGCAGTCCGCAGCCGACTCGGCCGTCCTGGCCCGTCCGCCGGGCGATGGACAGCTGGGCAATGGACAGCCGGGCATTGGGCAGCATGCGGATACGAGCGGCGGATCCGCGACGAACACTGCCGGGGGCGGGGCCGGCCTCTCTCTCTCGCACCTCTCCCTCACGCAGAGGATCGACTCGCCGCATGCTGCCGATCGTAGCGAGCTAGCCCTGGAGTTGCTGCGTCGCGGTCCGGTGGCGCTTGCGCAAGCGCGGGCGCTACGCCCGACCACCACGCCCGGACAGCGGCTGCAACTGAGACTCGTCGATGCGCTGCAGAAGATGACCGCACTTCGGCGCGGTGGCGATTACGCACGGCTGGAAGAGCATCTTCGGCTGCGGCTCGACCTGGATGCGTTCGCCACGGTCGTGCCCAACGAGAGCCTGCGTCACGAACGCCTGGACTACTGGCAGCATAAACTGAAGGCGGTGCGCGCGCGCTCCGCCCGCGCATTTGCGACCGACGGCGAGGTCGCGTTCGCCGAGGTCGAGCTGGCCCGCGTGCGGAGCGAACTCGGTCTGATCGCTGTGAGCGACTACAGGCGCGTGGCGCGCAGGCGTCTCGTTGCGATCGACGAGTGGATCGACGCGTTGCGCACCACGCGTGGCGTCTCCCCAGCGCGCGTGCAAGCGCTCGAGGCACAGGCCCGACGACTCCGGCCGTGAGGGCTGGTTGCCGAGTGGAGGGTCCAGGGGCCGGTGCCGAGAGAGACGCGTCCAGAGAGCGGCGGGTCAGCGCTCCAGGGCGATCGCAACGCCTGCGCGCGTCACGATGAGGACATGCGTGTCCGTGACGACCGGTCGCCCGGAGATTGCCGCGCCGGCGTCGAAACGCCATCGCGTGACGCCGTCGTTTGCCAGGTAGCGCACGATCCCTGTTCGGCCGGCGATCACGAAGCCGTCGTCGGACGAGACGATGCCGTCGCCTGGCGGGCTGATCCGCGATGCCGGCGACGGTTCCGCGTCCGCGCTCATCGGGACGCGGAACAACTGGCCTCGCAGTGTGTTGACCAGCACAACGTCGCTTGCGACGCCTACGTGTCCGGTGAGTGTCTCCTCGAGTACGCGCGTCCATGCGCTCGCACCGCTCGCGAGGTCGATCGCCACGATGACCCCCGATTCCGACGTCACGAGCGCGGTCTTGTCGGCGATCACGGGCGCAGACCAGCGCGGCTGCCCCGGGAGTGCCACGTTCAGGCGCTCGGCTCCGGTGTCGAGGTCACGAACGATCAATCGTCCCTCCATTGTCACGCTGACGACGCCTCGCGACGAGAGCGCAGGATCCACCGTGATCGTCGTCGTCCGTTTGGCCCACCGCTCCGCGCCGTTCTTGTCGAGCAAACGGATGGTGCCTCGGTCATCGACGACGATCACTCCGGCGGGCGTGGCGAGCAACGCGGTCCGCGATGCGTTGCCCAGCTCGAACGTCCCGAGTTTGGTCAGCGTCTTGGCGTCCAGGACGAAACCGATACCGTCCACGCCCGCTACGAAGAGCCTACTCTCGTGGACTGCTGGCGCGCTGGCGAAGCCGCCCAGTAGCTTCGTATCGATGCGTGCGAGTTCTTTGCCGTCGGTGAGTGAGAGCGAGCGAACGACGCCGTCGCGATCGGCGACGAACATCCGATCGCGCCATGCGATCGGAGTCGCCTCGGTCACCGCGCCACCGTCGGCCGTCCACACGGTTTCCTTTGCGAGGTGGATCATGGCTTCAGACTTGGAGTCGAGGGTGGCTCCGTGGCGCGTGAACGTCTCCTCCTGGAAGCCGTCGAGCCGGATGGCAATATGGGTCTCGCCAGAGACGGGGTACTCGATCGTCGCGGGCGTGCGACCGACGATCCGGTCGCCGGTAGCGTCCTGGATCACGATCTGCGCTCCCGTCGGCTCGGAGAGAATCCGGAGCGGCAACTCGAAACGGCGCGTGAAGCCGACGGGCGGATACTGACGGACGAGATCCACACGAACCTTGAACGCGCTCTCGACGTCGCCCGCGGCCAGCGCACCGTCCGCTTGGCGCTCCGCGGCGAGAATCTCCTCCAGCATCTCCACCTGCGTGCGATGCAGCGACTCCATCGGGAGCATTTCCATGTACGTGTCGATGATCTTGCGATAGGTCGCTCCATGATCGTCGCCACGCATTGTCGCGCACAATTCGAGGTACGAGTTGTAGAGATCCGCCGCCTCATCAAGTCGTCCCTCGTTCACCAACTCAGGGGCGGTATCGCTGACCTCGCGGAAGCGCGTCAGGAGCCGTGATCGGTCCACGTACCCCGTCGCGCGCCCGCCCGCGCCGACTGCTCGGTCCAAATTCGCTCTGACCAACTCCACGGACGCGTGGATCTTCGCCACCGCCGAGCTCTTGGTCGGTTGGGCGATTTCCGCGAGGTGGTCCGCCGACGCGAGGAGCGCCTCCCAATCGATCGCAGCGGATCTTTCCTTGGCTTCCGCGGCGAGGTCCGCGAGCCGTCGAAGTTCGACGACGTCGTCGGGATCGACCGTGAAGGAGGCTCTCTTCAGCGCTTCGGATACGGTGAATTCATCCACGGCAGAGGCCGCCCAGCGGGCCTCGCGTGTCGTGAACTCGAGTACGGTCGCGAACGCGACCTGCGTCTCTTCGCCGAGTTCTTTCGACAACTTGCCGAACTCCGCAGGCGCCGCGGTGCGCGCTTGTCGGCCGAGCGGCTCGGAGAACGCAAGTGCCGCGAGTTCCATCGCCGCGAGGCCTTCGTCGAGGCGCCCCTCACCGAGAAGTTTCGCGCCAAGCGCATAGAGCTCACTGACGCGTGCTTGGAGCTCGGCGGCAGAGTTGTCGCTGTCCTCTGGCTCGTCGTGGTCTTTCTCGAGTCGGGCGCGTAACCCGTTGACGAGGATCTGATCGTCTTCGTTGTCCCCGGGGTCCAATTCGTCGAGGATCGCTCGACAGCCCGCCTCGTCTCCTTGGAGCAAGAGTACGGTCGCCTGGTCGACACGCTCCTCAAGACTCGGCCCCATGGCGAACGGCACAGCGATCGCGGAGACGATCAGCAGTGCCGCCACCACCGCAAGTCCGCGCACCTGTCGCCTACGGCGCGCCAGTGCCACCGCGGCGATCTGCGCGAGCCCCTCGTGACAATCGGTGCGCTGTGGGTCGATGGCCACGATTGCCCGGTACACGTCGACGAGTTGCGTTTCCGCAGTCGGCATCGCGAGCAATCCGGCGGCCAGTCGGTCCAGGATGGCGAGGGCTTCCGGCAGGGCACCGGACGCGACGTGTGCATCCGCGGCCGCGCGGCACAGCAACAAATCGTCGGGCCGGTACTCCAGGGCCTGTTCAGCGGTCCGCAGCGCGGTCTCGACGTCTCCCCGTGCGAGGCAGCGGCTGATGCACTCGGTGGCGGCCTCGATGCCCTGATCGACATCGCCCGCGGCGAGCAGCACGCTGGTGTGGATTGCCTGGGCTGTCGGATTGTCGCGATCCAACTTCAGCGCGCGCTGAAGACTCTCGAGCGCGCTCGTTGCGTCCCGATCCGTGTGTTGCAATTCGGCGAGGTGGGCGAGCGCGGCCGCCGCGGCGTGCTTATCTCCGGCCTTTGCCAAGACGTCGCTCAAGCGTTCGTACGTCTCGTACTCGGCTGGATTGAGTTCGATGGCGCGCCGTAGCAGGCGCGCGGCTTGCTTACCGTCACGAAGCTGATTGGCGACGAGGAGCAATTCGTCGAACGTCGCCGGACGGATGGCGCGCGCTTCGATGAGCGCCGAGAGGGCCTTGCGCGTGTCGAACGCGCCGAGATGGTGATCCGCGATGATGTTATCGACCGTCCGCGAACCGTCCGCGAGCAGGAAGAGCTGCACGACGTCGTCGGGTGCTTCGCCCCGTTGTGGTGCCGCATCCGGCTCGAAGAAGACGAGGACCTCTCCACCGGCGACCGTCACGTCGAGGCGCGGCGTCTCATCAATCCGACGGGCAGCCTCCATCGCGATCGAGTTCACATCGAAGTGGAGCGTGGCGAAGGCGCCGACGTCCTCGAATTGGTCCGCGTGGAACTCGAACTCGCCCTCGGCCCAGCGGAAGAGCTCGAAGAGCTGCTCCTGCGCGACGTAGCGGCGCGCGGCGAGCAGGTCGGCGTCGGTGACCGCGCCTTTCTCTCGAAGCAACTCACCGATCGGAGGCGTGGCATCGCGGCGCGTGGCGCGGAGGACCCCGCTCAGGACGTCGGCGTCGCAGCGCCCCATCCCGACGAGAAAGCGGGCGACCTGCTCCTCGTGGGAGCGACGTGCCGAGAGCAGGGCAAGGCCGGACTCGGAGAATGCGACACGACGTACTTCATGACCGCGCACGACGAGCGTGCCGTACTGACGCGTCATTGACAGCGTCTGTACGACATCTCCGAATTCGAGCTCGCTGAGGTTGCCCTCGAAGGCCATGAAATCTCCAACGGGAAGGGTTCATCCGTTGCATCGGCACTTCGAGCCTGCCGCCCTGAGCGCGCGATCCTCGAATTGAGAGGAAGCGTCGAGAAACGCGGCACCTCCAGAGGCTCAGACTCCGGTGGCGAGCTGAGCGGCGAGCGAGGCGGCGAGGGGGGCGCGGGCGATCCCGCACTCAGTCACGATGCCCGCAATGAGGTGCGCGGGCGTGACGTCAAACGCCGGATTCCAGACGGGGAATGCGTCGGGCGCCGTGCGCTCGCCGCGGAACCCGAGTACTTCGTCGGCCGCACGCTGCTCGATCGGGATCAGGGCGCCGTCGGTCAGGCTCATGTCGATCGTGCTCGTCGGGGCGACGACGTAGAAGGGCACACCTGCAGCGCCCGCCAGTTCCGCGATGGCGTACGTGCCGATCTTGTTGGCCGCGTCGCCGTTCGCAGCGATGCGATCCGCACCGACGAAGACCGACTCGATGCGCCCCGTGCGCAGCAGCGCGCCCACAGCGCTGTCCGGGAGCAGATAGCCGTCGATTGCGCGCTCACGCATCTCGAATGCCGTGAGTCGCGCGCCCTGCAGCAGCGGGCGGACCTCGCCGGCGTAGACGGTGAGGTCGAGTCCGGCATGTCGCCCGCTGACGAACACACCGAACGCTGTGCCGATGCCCGCCGTGGCGAGCCGGCCGGTGTTACAGTGTGTGAGGTACGTCCCGCCATCGCGCAGGAGTTCGAGCGCGTGGTGGCCCATCGCGGCACAGGCCGCCTCGTCCTCGGCGTGAATAGCTCGCGCTTCGCGTAGCAGCGCGTCGATTGCGGCGCCTGGGTCGGAGATCCCCGCGATGGCCGCGCGACACCGATCGAGCGCCCAGGCGAGATTGACGGCGGTCGGACGCGAGGTGCGCAGGCGCTCGTCGACGTGCTCGAGGCGCGCAGCGAACGTCGCCGCATCGGTCGCGAAACCCTGCACTCCGGCGACGAGCCCGTAGCCCGCCGTGACTCCGATGGCTGGCGCACCGCGGACACAGAGGCGCCGGATCGCGTCGCGGATATCCTCGATATCGTCGAGTCGAAGGACACGGATCTCATGCGGGAGCCGCGTCTGATCGAGCAGCTCGACGCGGCCCGGCCAGCCGCGTCCCGGTCCGGCGGATGTGTCGTCGGAAGCCCACGCGACCGTGGGGACAGCGCCTTCCGGCGTTGCCGGTGGAGGCGCCACAGTCGCACGATCCGACATCTCTTCCGTGCCTACGCTTCCGGCGGGAGCCCGAGCTCCGCACGCATCTTGGCGTTCTTCGAGAGGACCTTGGTGCGCATGGCCTCGCGGTGCGCCTTGACACGGGCTCGGAGGTCCGCGTCGCCGACGGCGAGGATCTGCGCCGCGAGCAGCCCCGCGTTGTGGGCGCCGAAGTCTCCGACCGCGACTGTCGCGACCGGCATGCCCGGCGGCATCTGGACCGTCGCGTAGAGCGCGTCGACACCGTCGAGTGGCGGCACCGCGAGCGGGACGCCGATGACGGGCAACGTGGTGTGGGCGGCTACGGCGCCAGCGAGGTGCGCGGCGCCTCCAGCAGCGCAAATGAAGACCTGCACGCCGGCGGCTTCGGCGCGTTGGATGATGTCGAGTACTCGTGCCGGTGTCCGGTGGGCCGATGCGACCCGGATGTCATAAGCCACGTCGAGCGCTTCCAGCGACGTGAGGCATTGCCGCATGCGCGGCAGATCGCTGTCGCTCCCCATCAAGATCATGACCTGCGCCGTGTTCAGGTCTCCGTTGGCGGTCGGGGTTGTGTCCGTTCCCGATCTTCCCGTGCTCGACATCTACGACAGCTCCTTGCCGGTCAGGCGGCGATAGATCTCCACGTAGCGCTTCCGTGTCTCGTCGATCGCCGACTGGGGCATCGGCGGCGCGGGCGGGCGCTTGTCCCAGTCGAGACCGTCGAGCCAGTCGCGCACCGGTTGCTTGTCGAACGACGGCTGCGGATGCCCCGGCTCCCAGGCCGACGCTTCCCAGTAGCGAGACGAGTCCGGCGTCAGAGCCTCGTCGATCAGCGTGAGTTCGCCAGCGTGCATGCCGAACTCGAACTTCGTGTCGGCGAGAATGACGCCGGCGCCGCGCGCGAGTTCCGCGCCGCGGTCGTAGAGCGTGAGCGTGAGATCGCGGAGCGTCGCGCCCAATTCGTCGCCGACGATCGAGCACATGCGGGCGAAGTCGATATTCTCGTCGTGGTCGCCGACCTCGGCCTTCGTGGCCGGGGTGAAGATTGGCTCCGGCAATCGGCTCGACTCGACGAGCCCGTCGGGCAGCGCGATCCCGCAGACTGTCTGGCTGACGCGATACTCCTTCAGGCCGGAACCGGCGAGATAACCGCGCGCGACGCACTCAACGGGCAGCGGATCGCATTTCTTCACGAGCATCGTGCGTCCGCGGAGGACGTCGGCATGCGCACGGACCGCAGCGGGCATAGCGTCCACGTCCGCCGTGATGAGGTGGTGGGGCACCACGTCGGCGAGTTGCTCGAACCAGAAGCACGAGACCGCGGTCAAGACCTTGCCCTTGTCGGGGACGCCGTTCGGAAGGACGACGTCGAAGGCCGAGATCCGGTCTGTCGTGACGATCAGGAGGGCGTCCGGCAGGTCGTAGATGTCCCGCACCTTGCCCTGCGCTCGCAGGGTCAGGCCCCCAAGGCCTGTGTGCAGCACCGCATCTGTTTGCAGCACTGCATCGTTGTGCTGCACCGCGCCGCCGCCGCTCGTTCCGTCGCTCATGCCCATCCTCCGAGAATGAAGATTGAACCTACGAGGATAGGCACGCGGTCAGACGCTCCCCATCTGTTCCCGGGCGACGGCCTCTGGTGCGATACTCTTCGTATGACAGTGCCCCTGAGTGAAGCTCCCGACCACGCTGGCGCAGTGCCCTCGGGCGCTCGTGCGTCCGGCGCGATCGCCGCGCCCGGAAGCAAGAGCCACGCGATCCGACTCCTGATCGCGGCTGCGCTGGCATCCGGGGTCTCGACGGTCGCGCGACTCCCGGGCGGCGAGGACGTGCGCGCCGTGATCCAGGCGCTGCGGGCGCTAGGGATCGGCATCCACGTGGTGGGCGATGTCGCGACGGTGACCGGTTGCGCGGGGATGCTGCCATCGCTCGGTGACGAGGAGGTCCGGCTCGACCTCGGCGGCTCCGGGACAGGCTTGCGACTTCTCGCCGCGGTGTGCTGCCTCGGGCGCGGACCGTATCTGCTGGACGGGGACGCGTCGCTCCGCGCCCGACCCGCCGCCGGCGCCGAGGAGGTCGTGCGGGCGCTCGGATGCGAGGCTGTGAGCCGCGGCGGGCACCCACCACTGCGTGTCTCTGGAGGGCCGCTCCACCGTCTGCCGGCGCGCCTCGTGGCTCCCGACGTATCGCGGTCGAGTCAACCGCTCAGCGCACTCCTTCTCGTCGCGGCGGCCCTTCCGAGCACGCGGACGTGGCTCAACCTCGGGGCCACACCAGTCTCGCTGGGCTACGTTGATCTGACGTTCGCTGCCCTCCGCCCGTTCATGCCCGCCGACGGACGCGGCGGTCGCAGCAACGCGACGAATCTGGTGTTGCCACGCGACGGGCTGCACGCCGCGGACGTCGCCGTCGAGGGGGATTGGTCATCCGCCGCGTACCTGCTCGCCGCCGCTGCCGCGTCGGGCGGGGACGTGCGCGTTACCGGCCTGAATCACCACTCGGCGCAGCCCGATGCGCGGATCACGCGCATACTGTCCGAGATGGGAGCGCAGGTCTCCACCGGCTCAGACAATGTGCGGTGCCGGGGCACGGGAGCGCTCACCGGGGCTCGCATCTCGCTGCGCGACGCGCCCGATCTGGCCCCCCTCGTCGGCGCACTCGGTTGCCTCGCCAGCGGCGAGACGGAGGTCTTCGACACGCCGCACCTGCGGATCAAGGAGTCCGACCGCGTCGCGTCGACGGTCGCAGCCGCGCGTGCGGTCGGTTGCCATGCCGAGGAGCGCCCGGAGGGGTTCGTGATCTATGGTGGGCACGCGCCCGCCAATGTGGTGGATCCGTGCGGCGACCATCGCATCGCCATGGCGTTCGCGATCGCGGGACTCGCCATCCCCGGCGTGCGAATTCTCGATCCGGACTGCGTTACGAAGAGCTACCCGGGATTCTGGGGCGACCTCGAACGTCTCACCGGCGGCTGACATGCCTCCCTTTCCTTGGCGCGCGCCGCGCCGGAGCGCATCCTGCGGGGTTCGGAATTCTGGCTCGGGCTGAGGAGCGACAACGACATGGGTATCGTGAGCAAGAGCGGTGGTGGAGGCGGCGAGACCGGCGGCAACGCGGCCATGGATGCGGGCGGCGGACCGGACGAGATCCGCACCAACCTGCCGCCGCGGACGGGACCGATCTGCGGTCGCCGGGACGAGATGCAGGCGATAGTGGACGCCTTCAACAAGGCGCAGCAAGAGAAGCGCTCGGGAGTCGTCGAGGTCACCGGCAAGCTCGGGACCGGGGCGACCACCGTGGCGGTCGAGCTCGCACGTCGCGCCGGTGGACGTTTCCCGGGCGGCGCGTGGCTGCTGCGCGCCGATCTCGGTCCGGACCTCGCCTGGGCCGATCTGGCCGCCTGCCGCGGCGAGACCGTCACCACGAGCCTGGTCGAGTCTGCGCGCATCGAACGTGAGCGTGCTGCGGCGGAACCCCGCTCGCTGATCGTCGTGGACGGCGTGACGGCCGACACCGACCTGGACGCGGTGCTGCCCGATCTGAGCGGGGCTGGCGCCGACATCTTCCTCGTCACGACCGAGCCCACCGGGACGATGGACGAGGTCGTTCACGTCTCCGCGGTGCCGGATCAGGCACCGCGTCGCATCGCCCACGCCGTCCTGCGCGTGAAGGACGGCGAGGAAGAGGTCGACGTTCCGGTCGTCCGTGTGACGGACGGCTTGGCGATCACCGCGTCGCTTGCCGCCCGCGTGGCGGTCGCGCATCACCCCGATGGACCGGCGCGCAGCCTGGCGGATCTCCCGGCAGCGCTGATGCAGATCGTGCCGCTCGTCGCGCAGCATCCGGCCGCGCTCGAATTGCTCCTCGTCTGCGGTGTGGCCCATCCGACGCTGATCACGGCCGACGCGCTCTACGGCGCGATCGGCAACCTGCGCGCCCGGCGCGGCCTCGAGTTCGACGGCGAAGACGTCGGCAATGGCGTGCTTCATCTGGTGCGTCTGGGATTGCTCTCACTCGACGAAGAGAGCCGCGTCTCGATGCATCCGCTGCTTCAGGAGGCCGTGCGCGCGATGGCGAGCACCGACGCGGACCTGCGGATCGCCCGCGAGGGCCTGGCGCAGGGGCTCATGGACGAGGCCGCCGAGGCGCTCACCGACGAGGGTGTGGACATTCACCGCGCCGGGCTGCATCAGCTGCGCTACCTGCGCGACACGAGCGAGGGCGATACGCAGACGAAGCTCGCGGCCGCGATTGCGGAGGTCGAGACCGCGTTGGGCATCGGCGTCGGCGAGTAGGCGCTTACGACGGTGTATTGGCGACGGTGGATTGGCGAAGGCGAGTAGGCGACGGAGGGACGACGTGAGCGGACCCGATTTCCAGACCATGATCCTGCGGCTCCAGGACTACTGGGCGGGCCAGGGGTGCGTCATCACCCAGCCCTACGACACGATGGTCGGCGCGGCGACGTTCTGCCCGCCCACGTTCCTCCGCTCGCTTGGCCCGGATCCGTGGCGGGTCGCTCACGTCCAGCCGTGTCGTCGGCCCGGCGACGGGCGCTACGGCGAGAACCCGTTCCGCTTCCAGCGCTACTACCAGTACCAGGTGCTCTTGAAGCCGGCGCCCGAGAACAGCCAGGAGCTCTATCTGAAGAGTCTCGAAGCGATCGGGATCGATCTGCGTAGGCACGACATCCGCTTCGTCGAGGATGACTGGGAGTCGCCCACTCTCGGCGCAACGGGGCTGGGCTGGGAGGTCTGGCTCGACGGAATGGAGGTGACTCAATTCACCTACTTCCAGCAGATTGGTGGCTACGAACTCGATCCGATCTCGCTCGAACTGACGTACGGACTCGAGCGGATCGCCATGTACTTGCAGGACGTCCCGTCCGCTTTCGACATGCAGTGGGTGGGCGACGTGACGTGGGGCGATGTGTCGCGCCGCGACGAGCAGGAGTTCAGCGCGTACAACTTCGAGCACGCTGACACCGAGATGCTCGCCCGGCACTTCGATGATCACGAGCGCATGTGCTTCGATCTGGCGCGGAAGGGCCTGCCGCTGCCCGCCTACGACCATTGCATGCACGCCTCGCACAATTTCAATCTCCTCGACGCGAGGGGGGCAATCGGCGTTAACCAGCGCGCACAGTATATTGCGCGCGTGCGCGGTCTGGCCCGTGCGTGCGCCGCGGCATGGATGGGGGACGAGGTGAAGGGCGGGCCACGCGCGCCGAAGCCGTCCGCCGTCACATCCGCTGGCACATCCATCGGCACATCCATCGGCACCGAGCAGGCCGAGGGGGCGTCCCGATGAGACGCTGCATGCTCTGGCTCCTGATGGTCATTCTGCTCGCCGGAAGCGCGACTGCCCTGCGCGCCGACGTGACCGAGGACGGGACGTTCAGCGCGGAGCTTCAGGCCGCCATGGCGCGCCAGGACAAACTTGCCGACGACGGGAAGCACGAGCAGATGGTCTCCGAGGCAAGGAAGGGCTCGGACTCGGGCACGCCCGACGCGCTCTACCTGCTCGGCAGGGCGCTCGGCAATCAGGCTCTGGTCGCACAGCGGAGCGGGCGCCCGAAGGAGTTCATGGACCTGCTCGAGCAGGCGCGCGAGGCGTTCGCCACTGCGAAGGAACTCGGGGGACATCTCTACGCGCCCGGCTTCCTCGGACTGGCCCGTTGCGCGCGTTTCGAGGACGATCGCGACGAGGCGGCACGTCAGCTCAAGCAGGCCCTCCGCGTCGCCCCGGGCTTCAAGGTGGCGGCGCTCGAACTGGCGCAGGTGCTCTGGGAGCAGGGGCTCTACGCCGACGCGGAGTTGGAGTTGCACCGTCTGCTCGAGAAGCACCCGGACGACACCGACGTGCGCATGCTCCTCGGCGGCTTCAAGATGCAGCGCAAGCGTTGGGGCGACGCCGAACGCGAGTTCCGCGCGATTCTCTCGCGCGAGCCGAACCACCAGGCCGCGCGCAAACTGCTCGGCACCGCGCTCATGTTCCAGGACGGCTTCGCGGAGGCGTCGGAGCACTGGGAGTTGGTACGCGCCGCCAATCCGGACGATGACGAAGCGTACATCACGCTCTTCCATCTCTATCGTCGCCAGAAAATGGAGGACAAGGCGCGTGCGGTGCTGGAGGCGTTGGTCACGCAGTTGCCTGACTCCGAGGCCGCGAACCGGGCGCGCAAGACGCTGGAACAGATGGACCAGGACCCGACGTACTTCCTCGACGAGAAGGCAGTCGATGGGCCCGAGCAGATGATCGCTCAGGTCGAGAACGGCACGGATGACGAGCGCGTGCGCGCGCTGCAGAAGATGCGCAACTTCACGTGGGATAATCTGCCCGGCGTCGTCTATCGGATGCTCTCGCCGAAGGAGGCCGAGCCCGCGGTTCGGCGGGCTGCTCTGCAATTGATCGGCAGCCATGGCGACCCGCGCACGTTGCCGCTCGTCGAGATCCTGCTCTTCCATCCGGCGGAGCGCGATCCAAACATCGACGTGCGGCGAGCTGCGGCGCAGGCGCTTGAGGCGCTCGCGACCGATGCGGCCGTTCCGCTGCTCATGCGCCTCCTCGACGACCCGGATGTCGATGTGCGGGAAGCCGGGGTCCGTGGGATTGCCACGCGCACGGGAAAGTGGTTCCGCGACGACCTGGACGAGGTCACTTCAGTGATCGATTGGCCCGCCGAGCGCAATGCGTATCGCGATTGGTGGGGATCACCGTCCGGGACGATCGCGCAGCGCCGAGCCGTCGAGCAGATGGTCGAGGTCTTCGCGCATCTGCGGCGGGGCCGCGTGCGGCTGTCCGGGTACGGGATCGACGTGATGGAGTCGTCGTCGGAGCGCGCTTGGCGTGCCGGGTATGCGCTCTTCCGCGCGCTGACGCAGCAGACGTTTGGCAGCGAGAAGGGCCCCGTCACCGAGGAAGAACGACGCGGGATCACGGAGCAGGCGCGCGCGTGGGCGAAAGCCCATCCCGACGAGGAGAAGTGAACGTGAGCGACCTGCTCTTCGAATTGCGCACGGAGGAACTGCCTCCGAACGACGTGCGCCACGCGACCCGTGCGCTGGAAACGGCGCTGGCCGACGCGCTGCGCGACGCCGGACTTGCGGCGGAGTCCACGTCCGCGATGTGGACGCCTCGACGGATGACGGTCTGGGCGCACGGACTTGCCGAGCGCTCTCCCGATCGCGAGGAGCGCGTGAAGGGGCCGCCGGCTCGCGTCGCGTTCGATGCCGACGGCAGTCCTTCGCGCGCCGCGCTCGGCTTCGCAAAGAAGTCAGGCGTCGCGCCGGAGCAGCTGGAGCGCGAGGGGAATTACGTCTACGCGGTTGTCCGCACTCCGGGGCGCGAGGCCGCGGCTGTGATCGCGGACGTTCTGCCGGGTCTCGTTGCAGGGGTTCCCTGGAAGAAGCGCATGACCTGGGGCGGCCCGGTCACGTTCGCGCGGCCCATCCGCGGGATCGTGGCGCTGCTCGGTGAGTCGGTCGTGGATTGTGACGTCGCCGGTCTTCCCGCGGGACGCGTGACCCGCGGGCATCCGTTTCTTTCGGAGGGCGACGTCGTACTCGCTGACGCCGCGCGTGAGGGTTACGTCGTGAGTCTGCGCGCCGCGCACGTTCTCGCCGACCCGGACGAACGGCGCGCGACCGTGCTGCGCGCGGCCCGCGATCTCGTTCCCGGGCTCGACGTGCGCGAGGCGCTCCTCGAGGAGGTCGTGAACATCGTCGAGTGGCCGTCCGCGCTGCTCGGCGCCTTCGACGCGAGCTATCTCGAGTTGCCGCCGCGCCTCCTCGTCACAGTGATGGAGCACCATCAACGCTTCTTCCACGTCCGCGGGGCCGATGGCACATTGGAAGCGCGCTTCGTCGCGGTGATGAACCGTCCCGCCGACTCCGCCGAGACCTGCCGTCCGGGCTTCGAACGCGTGCTCGTCCCGCGGCTTCACGACGCGTCGTTCTTCCTCCGCGAGGATCGTAAGACGCGGCTCGATGCGCGCCTGCCAGCCCTCGTCGATGTCGTCTACCACCGCAAGCTGGGGACCCTCCGCGACAAGGCGGCGCGGCTCGAAGCCCTTGCGCCGGCGATTGCCACGTTGCTGGGTCACGATGCCGAGGCGGCTGCTCGGGCCGGGCGTGCCGGATTGCTCGCGAAATGTGACCTCGTCACGCAGATGGTGGGGGAGTTTCCGGAACTCCAGGGGCACGTCGGCAGTGTCTATGCCGCAGGCGACGCCGAGGCGGCAGACGTCGCCGAAGCGCTCGATTGGCAGTATCGCCACGACTTCGACGCGGCTGACGCGGCGGCCACACCGTCGCCCGTGGCGCTCGCGCTGCTCCTCGCCGAGAACCTGGATATCCTGTGTCAGTTCGGCACGAGAGTGAGCCTTCCGACCGGGAGTACCGACCCCTTCGGTGTGCGTCGCGCCGCTCTGACCTTCCTCGCCGCATCCGAGCGCTGGGCGCCCGAACTGCCGCTCGACGCTGCACTCGCCGCGGCGTGCGGCGACGCCGCTTCCGAGGCCACCGAGGCGGTGCGCACGTACCTGCGCGCTCGCATCGTGCGCCGTTTGCGGACCCGCGGCGTCCCGCCGGACCATGTTGCTGCCGTGGTCGGCTACACGACGATGGGCGCGCTCTTGCGCCGTGTCGCCGACCTCGAGGCGCTCTCGCAAGCGCCCGGCTTCGACCGCCTGCTCGCCGTCGCCGAGCGCTGTCGCAACATCACGCAGGCTGGCGCGAAAGAAGCGAGCACGCAGGCGAGCAGCGAAGCGCCGCTGGCCGAGGTGCGCGAGGAACTCCTCAGCGAGCAGGCCGAGATCGCGTTGCATGCTGTCTGGGCTCCACTCCGGGCCGCCCTCCCGCCGACTCCGGACCCGCTCTCGCGCGAGGACGCCGTGCGCGTCGCAGCGGAACTCTCAGAGCCGCTCCACACGTTCTTCGAAGAGGTCTTCGTGAACGCCGAGGACGTCGATCTCCGCGCCAATCGGCACGCGCTCTTGCGCCAAATCGACGAGGCGCTGCTGCGCTTCGCCGACCTGTGTCGGATCGTCTCGCCCGGTTCCTCCGCGTAGCGGCACACTCCGCGGCGACTGGCTGGGCGCAGGCCCTACGCGGAGATCCCGGCGATCTGTGCGGTCCCGGTGATCTGCGTCCGGGGGGCATGTGATAATTGGCTTCGTGCGTCGTCCCTCCGTGCCTGTCGTCCTTCTCGCTGCGTCCGCTGTCGTGGCCGTATTCGCGTGCAGTCTCGTGGTCGGCGGAGGTGGATCGCCGCTCGGGTCCGCGGCGCAGCCCGGCCCCGGCCTCGATGCACGTACTGGCGTGCAACCCGATGGTGTGACTGTCGAGAGCACTGGCGGCTTCTTCGAGGCGTCCGCCACGACAGCGTCGTTCGCCGCGTCGCTCGCGGACCGGGTCTCCGTGGTCGTTCAGAAGCGTGGCCACAAGACCGTTCGCGACTCGATCGGAGTCTGGGATGCCGCCACGGGGCGTCGCCTCTACATGCGCCATGCCGACCGTCCGCGACGGACTGCGTCGGTCATGAAATTGGCGACGACTGTGGCTGCGCTGCTCGCGCTCGGTCCGGACCACGAGATGGCGATCGACGTGCGCGCCATGGCAACGCCGCGCAGCGGGGTCATCGACGGCGATCTGATCGTCGAGGGGACCGGCGATCCGGGGCTCTCATCGCACCTCGACGATGGCGGGGCCGACGCCGCGATTGCGCGCTTGGCGCAGGCTGTCCGCGCGAGCGGGGTTACGCGTGTGACCGGTGATCTCATCCTCGACACCAGTGCGTTCGCCGGCGACGCGCGCCATCCGGGGTGGGGCTGGAAGCCGGGGGACTACTCCTGGTACATGGCGTCCGTCAGTGCGCTCACGATCGCCGACGGTTGCGTGGACGTGACGGCTGCGCCCGGGCCCGGCGACGGTGCCCCGGCCCGCCTGACGACTGTGCCGGCCGCAGCGCCCGTCTCCTTCGTCAACCGCTTGACCACCACGACGCAGAAGAAGAAGCACCTGGTCGTCTTCGATCCCCCCGACGCCGAGGGACGCATCCCCGCGCGCGGGAAGGTCTATCAGGAGTACAGCGTCCCCCTCGCGTGCGCCGATCCCCCCGAGGTATTCGGGGCTGCGTTCCGCCGCGCCCTCTCCGATGCGGGGATTGTCGTGGCCGGCAACACGCGCATCGTGCGTGGACCGCCCGCGGCCCCGTGGCCGCGCGCCGCAGGCCGTCCGGGTGTCGTGCTGGCGCGGCATGCAACGCGACTGGCCGATGCCATTCGGATCACGAATCACAAGAGTCAGAACCTCTGGGCGGAACTCATCCTGCGTTCGGTCGGTGCATTCTCCGCCGAAGGTGTGCGTGGCGGCGACGGGTCGTTCGCCGGTGGAGCCCGCGCTGTGCGTGCGATCCTGTGGCCGAAAGGGAACGCACCGTCGGGGTTCTCGCAGGAGGACGGAAGCGGGCTTTCTCGCGGGAACCGGGCGACCGTCGGCGCGCTCGCTGACGTGCTCCTGCGCGTCTACCGCTCCGATCACCGTCTGGTCTTCATGGACTCGTTGGCGAAGGGTGGCGAGCCGGACGGCACGCTGCGCAAGCGCTTCAAGGACAAGCGTTTTGCTGGCCGCGTGCTCGCCAAGACCGGCACGCTGCGTGACACGAGCGCGCTTGCGGGCTTCGTGCGCGTCGGTGGCGGGGTAGGCGGCGTTGCGGCGGGGACCGGGCGCGTCCTGATCTTCGTCATTCTGTGCGAAGGACCTGTCGGTCGTTCGCGCGTTCTTCAAGACGCGGTCGTCGGCGCGCTCTTGAAGGGCTGATGCACACCAAAATGCTGATGCAGTTGGGGAGCGCTCTGCGATGACGTTGTTCACGGACTCTCCGAGTCACGGCGCTGATGCGGGATCAGTCGAGTCGGCCCCGCTCGCGGAGCGGATGCGTCCGCGCGTGCTCGACGAGGTGGTCGGCCATACCGACGTGCTCGGCGAAGGCACGGCACTCCGACGTCTGGTCGATGCCGACAAGCTGCCCTCGCTGGTCTTGTGGGGACCTCCGGGGTGTGGCAAGACGTCGATCGCGATGGCCCTCGCGAGCAGTACCGACGCGACGTTCGAGACGCTCTCGGCCGTCCTCTCGGGTGTGAAGGACGTGCGCGAGGTCGTCGCGCGAGCCCGCGAGCGTCTCACGCGCGGCGAGCGCACGCTGCTCTTCGTGGACGAGATCCACCGCTTCAATCGCGCGCAGCAGGACGCCTTTCTGCCGCACGTCGAGCGTGGCACCGTCGTGCTCGTCGGTGCGACGACGGAGAACCCGTCGTTCCACGTCAACGCCCCGCTGCTCTCGCGGGCCCGCGTCGTTGCCCTGAAACGACTCGACGACGAAGCGTTGACCGCGCTCGCCGAACGGGCGCTGTCCGATGAACCGCGCGGAATTGGAGGGCGCGGGATGTCGCTCGCGCCCGGTGCGCTTGACGCGTTGTTGGCTGCCTCCGCCGGCGACGCGCGCGCGCTGTTGAACGCGCTTGAAGCCGCAGCGTCCTCGCTGCCCGACGGAGCCGCGATCAGTCGCAACGATGTGGCCGAGGCAGCCGGGAAGGCCGTCCTGCGTCACGACCGCGCTGGTGACGAGCACTTCGCCCTGGCGTCGGCCCTCCAGAAGTCGATCCGTGCCGGCGACGTGCAGGCGGGACTCTACTGGTGCGCGCGACTCCTTGCGGTGGGCGAGGACCCACTCTTCGTGGCCCGGCGTCTGGTCGTGATCGCTTCCGAGGACGTCGGAATTGCGCGCCCCTCGGTGCTGCCGATCGTGATGGCTGCGAAGGACGCAGCCGCGTTCCTCGGCATGCCCGAGTGCGCGTACGCGCTGATGCAGGCCGTGGTGGTTCTGGCGTCGTCGCCGCGCTCGAATGCGATCGCCGTTGCGTGGAAGGGGCTCCAGGAGGAGCTGCGCCGCACCGGCGCGCCGCCGGTGCCGGACCATCTGCGACCGGCGTCGTCTAAAATGGCCCGCGAGATGGGCTGGGGCCGCGGATACCGCTACGCGCACGACTACGTCGGCGGCATGTCCGGCCAGGAGAATCTCCCCGACCAACTTCGCGGCAGCACGTGGTTGACACCCAGTGGCGAGGGGTTCGAGACCGAGGTGACGCGCTACCTGGCGGAGTTCGACGAGTTCCGACGCACCGGGACGCCGGCGCGCAAAGACGGGCGCCAGGATGAAGGGGTGGGCCGATGACCGCGACTAAGGACCCCGATCCGGGTTACGGCGCTGGCTACGGCGCTGGTTCCGGAGCGGATTCCGGAACTGGGGCAGCGCCGGGGCTGACGCCTGACCTCGGTCGCGAACTCGAAGCCGCGCTCGCGGCGGCAGCGGCCGGAGCGGCCGAATTGGATGCGCGGTACCGGCCCGGTGGCGTACGCGACACGGCGTCGAGCAAGGGCCAACGGCGCAATCTGGTGACCGACGCCGACCGTGCGGCCGAGGCTGCCGTATTGCGCGTGCTCGCTGAGCGCTTTCCGGACGATGCCGTCATGGCCGAGGAAAGCGCGCCCGAGATGCTGCACGTCGCGCGTTACTGGTGCGTGGACCCGCTCGACGGCACGAACAACTTCGCGCAGGGGATCCCACTCTTCTGTGTGTCCGTCGCACTTGTGATCGACGGCGTCCCGCGCGTCGGTGTCATCCACGCTCCGCTGCTGCGCGAGGTGTACGCAACATCTGGCGACGGCACCGTCCTGAACGGCGAGCCGATCGCCGTCAGCGCGCCGAGCGAGGTCGCCGACGGCATCTTCGCGACCGGTTTCGCCTACGACCGCGAGAACCTGCCCGATGACAACACGGCCAATTTTCGATCCGTACTCATGGCTTGTCGCGGAATGCGCCGTTGTGGCTCGGCCGCGCTCGATCTGGCCTGGGTGGCGTGCGGGCGCCTGGATGGATTCTGGGAACTGTGGCTCAATCCATGGGACCTGGCCGCCGGGGCCGCGCTCGTCCGCGCCGCGGGAGGCTCGGTAAGCGACATGAGCGGCGGCGATGCGTGGCTCTCTGGCGCGCATATCGCAGCCACGAATGGCTGCCTTCACGACGAGCTCTTGAGCCTGCTCGGCGACCCTTCGCGAGCCTGAAGCGCGCCGCTTTGCGCACCACTCTGCGCGCCTCGGATGGCGAACGATGGCGGCGGGAAATCTGCCCCCTGTCGGTTGCAACCGGTACGCTGAACGGTTTGCGGCCAGCAGGTCGCGAGAAGTCCTCGAAAACCCCTTCCCAAGCGAGCCAATTTGGATCCGAGCAAGCCGCTCATCGTCCAGTCCGACCGCACCGTACTCCTGGAGGCGCAGAGCCCCCGGTACGCGGAGGCGCGCGACGCGATCTCGCCCTTCGCCGAACTCGAGAAGAGCCCGGAGCACGTGCACACGTATCGCCTGACGGCGCTCTCCGTGTGGAACGCAGCAGCGACCGGCCTGGCCGGCGACGCCATGCTCGGCGCGCTCGAGCGGTACTCGAAGTACCCCATTCCCGGCAACGTGCGCGAGGAGATCGAGCGCTGGGTCGCACGCTACGGCCGCATTCAGCTCGTGGCGGAGTCTGCGGAGCACGATGGCGGGGCGGAGACCGCTGATCGAGAGACGTCTGCGGCTGGGACGTCTGATGCGGGGACTTCCGACGCGGAAAGCCCTGAGGCAGGGGCCTCTGACGCGGGGCTCTCGGGCAAATCCCAACGACGCATGGCGCTGGTCTCAGACGACGCCGCCGTGTTGGCCGAGGTGGCCACGAGCGCCCTCTTGCGTCCGTATCTCCTCGGCGAACCCGTGGACGGTCGACTGCCCGTCGATCCCGCGTATCGAGGGCATGTTAAGCAGGCGCTGATCAAGCTTGGCTATCCCGTCGAGGACCTCGCTGGATACGTGAAGGGCGGTGCTCTCAACGTCGTGCTTGCCAAGGGGCTGAATGGCCACGACGGCACGCATTTGCGCAGCTACCAAGAAGAGAGTGTCGCCGCCTTCTGGCAGGGTGGGACCGTGCGCGGAGGCAGTGGCGTCATCGTCCTGCCTTGCGGCGCCGGAAAGACGGTCGTCGGAATGGGTGTGATGGCGCGCTGCCAGACGAAAACACTCATCCTGACGACGAATACCATCGCGGTGAGGCAGTGGCGGGACGAACTGCTCGACAAGACCGACCTCACGCCGGACGACGTCGGCGAGTACACGGGCGACTCGAAAGAGGTCAAGCCCGTGACGATCGCGACGTATCAGATCCTCACGTACCGTCGCTCGAAGACCGAACCGTTCGTGCACTTCGATCTCTTCCAGCGCAACGACTGGGGGTTGATCGTCTACGACGAGGTACACCTCCTGCCAGCGCCGGTCTTTCGCGTGACAGCCGAGATCCAGGCCACGCGACGGCTCGGGCTGACGGCCACGCTGGTGCGCGAGGACGGCAAGGAGCAGGATGTCTTCACGCTGATCGGCCCCAAGCGCTTCGACGTGCCATGGAAGGTGCTCGAGGCGCAGGGCTGGATCGCGACCGCCGAGTGCCACGAGATCCGCGTGCCGCTGCCCGAAGAGATGCGGATGGAGTACGCCGTCGCGAACGGTCGCACGAAGTTCCGACTTGCATCCGAGTCGCACGCCAAGATCGGTGTCGTGAAGCGTCTCGTGAAGCGTCACGCCGACGATCAAGTTCTCGTGATCGGACAGTACATCGGCCAACTCGAGACGCTGGCGCGTGTGCTCGATGCACCGCTCATCATGGGCCGGACACCCACACGCGAGCGTCAGGAACTCTACGACAGATTCCGCACCGGAGAGCTCAAGCTGCTCCTGGTCTCGAAGGTCGGCAATTTCGCCATCGACCTGCCCGACGCGAACGTCTTGATCCAGGTCTCCGGCACGTACGGAAGCCGGCAGGAGGAGGCGCAGCGCCTCGGCCGGATCCTGCGTCCCAAGCAGGGCGGCGAGACGGCGACCTTCTACTCCGTGGTCACGCGCGACTCGCGCGATCAGGACTTCTCCGCCAACCGCCAACTGTTCCTTACGGAGCAGGGCTACAGCTATCGGATCGTGGACTCGAATGAGCTCGACTGAATCGACCGAACCGATGGGTGCCGCAGGCTCGAAGAAGGGCAAGGGCAAGGGCGTACGCCGTTCGCGTGGTTCCAGTCGCGTGAATGGTGCTGCGACCGAGGTGCGGATCCCGGAGTTCTTGAAGAAGCGCAAGGTCAGCGAGCTTCAGGAGATGTGGGGCTTCTGGCAGAAC
This sequence comes from Planctomycetota bacterium, assembly GCA_024280885.1. Classification (GTDB taxonomy): domain Bacteria; phylum Planctomycetota; class JAJSAM01; order JAJSAM01; family JAJVHW01; genus JAJRPF01. The sequence goes on from JAJRPF010000070.1 coordinate 38,436, forward strand.
GGCCAGCGCTCGCCCACACGCAAGCAGGAATTGCTCGACCCGCTTGTCGAGTCACTGGCTGACGAAGAGATCGTGCGTGCGCGCATCGCGATCCTCTCCGATCGCCCGCGAGAGGTCCTGAAGCGGCTCGTTCGATGCGATCGCTACCGTGCTCGATTGCCGGAACTCGTGGACTCTTCGAACGGTCGCGACCTCGAGACGTACGAGGTCGAGGCGGCCGCGCGCGCGCTCAGCAAGCGCGGTTTCGTACAGGTGCTGCGCGAGCATTCCGCATCGCGGCGCGGGAACGAAATCTACGTGATCCCGCGCGACCTGGGCGACCTGATCATGGGCTTGCTCAAGGAAGAGCGTCGTGGCCCGTGGCAGGTGTTCTCGCTGGCAGGTCACATCGAGTCGTTGTCGGCGGCGCGCCGCGCAGCCAGTCTGTCTGCACTCGGTTGCGACGTGGACCCCGACGCGGACCCGTTGGCGGTTGCGACGGCGGTTCGTTCGCTCCTGCGTGATCGCGGAGTGCTGCACGCGGTCGCCGACAAGTCGCTTCGCGAGGCTCTTGCGCACACGGCAGTCCACCACGGCGGGATTGTGAGTCGCGCGGACTTTGACGAGTTGCTCCGAGACGGGGCAGCGGCCGGCGCTGCGATGGATCGCCGGCAGTTGCAGACCGAGTTGGAGGATCTCTGCCTCGGCACGATCACGACGCTCGCGCTCGGCGACTTTGGCGTCGATCTCGGCGGCGAGACGGTCGTGCTCTTCACCGGGATCGCGGACGTGCTCCTGGACGACGCGCTGCAAGCCGGGGTTCCGGAGCACGACCGGGTGGACGCCGCGCGCGTCGACCTTCTGACGGACCTCCAGCAGTTCTTGAACCTGGTGGCGAGCACGCCGCTGCGCGTGACGCAAGGCCGCACAATCTACCGTGCGGCGCAGCATCGCATCCTCGACTCGTTCATCTTCCACGAAGACGACTTGATGGACCGCGAGGCGGTGTTCGGCGTTCTCTACAGCCTGGCGTTCGGACTCGAGCTCGTGGAGCCGACCGACGAGTCACGGTTGCGCCTGACGGACAAGGGGAAGCAGTGGGACTCGGTGGACCTCACCGAGAAGATCGGGGCCATCTACGCGCGCTTCCTCGAAGAGCGGCTGCCCGATGGACGCGACTTCCACGTGCGTCGCCTGCGCCGCGCGCTTGCGAAGGCGCTCACGGAAGCGCCGTCCGAGGACTTCCTGCCGCTGACCGACGTGCCGTACCGCGTGCGCAACGACTACATTGCGAACCTGGAGGTCGAGGGCGTCCAGGAGCAATACAAAAACCGCTTCCAGTACACGTATTCGCCACCGAAGGAGTCGCCGGACGACCTCCTGGCGGGGCTCATCGGCTACATCGTCACGCGCCTCTATCCCCTCGGCGTCGTCGACATCGCGATCGCAGACGAGAAGGCGGTCGGCGTCTGCCTGACGGACCTCGGACGGCGTCTCATTCGCGGAGAGCGTCTTTGTGGCGGCATCGATGAAGCGCAGTTCACGACCGTTGGCGGCACGCCGCTTCCGCTCGTCGTGAACCCCGATTTCGAGGTGCTTCTCTTCCCCGAAGGCGATGTCAACGAGGTCGCGCACACGCTCGGTCGTTTTGCCTCGCGGACCAAGTCAGAGCGTGTCGCGCACTACCGGATCTCACGCGAGACGGTCGAGCGCGCGCTGGTGAAGGGCATGCCCTCGGACGAGGTCCTCACGTTCCTGACCGAACACTCCCGAATGCCCGTTCCGCAGAACGTCGCGTATTCGATTCGCGAGTGGGCCGCCCGCGTCCGTTTCGCGACGCAGCGCGAGGGTGTCGTGATCACCACGACCGACGCCGCGTCGCTCGACACCGTGCTGGCAGTGGACGAGGTGCAACGCGTCCTGGTCGAGCGCATCTGCCCGACCGCGGCGCTCCTGCGCGCCCCGATCACCGATTGGGATGCTCTGCAGTTGCTGCGCTCTTTGGGCGTGTACTTCCGCTGATCGTGCGCTTCGCGCACGAGCGGCGGAAGTATCGTTGCGTTGGGGTCGCCTCCGGCTCCCCGCTCGCTCACGCTCGCATGTTCGGCTTCGGTCGCGGCTCCGACTGCTTCAACCGGGCGTGCGCTGGGAGTTCGCGGCCGCGCCTCGGAGCGCGTCCACGACGTGCGAGCGGGCCCGTCGCAAGTTAGGGTTTCGCAGGCGGAATCCACTCTCTACGCCTCACCGCGATCGTCACGCTGAGTGCTTCGCACACAGCCCGCCAATCGCTCTCGTATCCAGCGTTGTCGCGGAGGTGGCGGTTTGGCCGCGAGTTGCCCGCAGACGCCCTACCGCATCAGCGCCCTCTGCTCCTGAGGTTCGCCGTTCACCCAGACACCCCTCCCGCGCCGAGTTCCTCCCGCCTCCACCACGCCGCACAGACCGTGCGGACCCTGGCCCCGGGCGCTATGCTCGCGCCCCGCGGACTGACGCCGGGAGGAGAGACGATTGGGCACGATGGACGGAGAGCCGTACGAGGTACTCGGCGTTGCGCGCGACGCGTCGGCTGCCGAGGTTCGCAAGGCGTACTTCCGTCTCGTTCGTGTGCATTCGCCCGAGGACTCTCCCGAGGAGTTTGCGCGGATCTCTGCTGCCTACCAGGTGCTCTCCGATCCCGCTGCGCGTCAGCGCCTGGACTCCGCCGCTGGCATTCCTGACGAGGCGAGGCTCGCGTTGGAGGCTGCAGCGGCTTGTCTCGAAGACGACGCCGACGGGGCTGCTCGTCGGGCGCAGGCCGTTCTCGCGCAACCGGGGCAGGTCGCGGCGGTGCGGCTAGCCGCGGCGTCGATCTGTGTCCAAGCCGGCGCGGTCGACGTCGCCATGCCGCATCTGGAGGAACTGGTCGCGCGATTTCCAGACGACCTCTCCGCAGTCGGTCTTCTTGGCGATGCGTACAGACTCCAGCGACGGTTCGGGACCGCAGGGACACTGCTCAAGGATGCTCTGAAGAACCACCCCGACGACGTCAACCTTCACGTGGGCCTGGCGCGCGTCTATCAGGCGGCGGAGCAGTACGACCGCGCCGACTGGGAACTCGTCTCGGGGATCGCCATCCACGGGCCGCGCGACAGCCGCAGCGTGAGTCTGCACTTTCGGCGTCTCTCGTTGCTCGCTCCGCTCGGCAAGTGGACCGAAATGTTCGATATCGCAGGGCTCGTCCGCGCGGCGATCCCGAAGGGCGACGACGATCTGCGGCGCCATGTCGTCGCGAACTACACCGAGGGCGCCTACGCATCCCTCGATGTGCAGACGTATGACTTCGCGAGCTTTCTCCTCGAGCAGGCGTACGAACTCGCGCCGTCGCCCGAGCTCCGTACGAAGTGTGATGAATTGGCTCCGTGGGCGACGGCGCAGCGCGAGTCCCGCGTGGCTCTCGAGAGCGCGCAGGTCTCGGACTGGATCAAGCAACTCCTGCTCGTTCGACTCGGACCGCCGATCAGCGACGAAGCGTCGCAAGAACAGATGCAGGCGGCCGCCGCGCTGCTTGCGCAGGAGTCGCGTCGCGCCGACGCGGACTGGGCGCAGTTCATGGTGGACTATCCGGCGGCGGCTGCACTGATCCAGGAGGCCCGCGATGCCATCCGCGAATCCAGCGCCCCGGCCGTCGGTAAGAAGCGCAAGCGCCGCCCCGCGCGTGGGCGTCGCGCCGCTGCGGCTGCCCATCGTGAGCTGGCGCAGGACGGCGCGCGCTCCCAAGCCCGAAAGCGCGCGCGGAAAGCGCAGAACTCCGGCGCGTCAGTCGTCGGGATACTGTTCTTCGTGATCGCCTCCATAGGCATGCGGGCGTGCGCCCGCTCGTGGCGCAACTCGCCGCGGAGTTCCTCTGCGAATCCGACGGCGGTCGACGAGTTCATACGCGAGCAGCAGCGGCAGATGGACCGGATGTCACCCGACGCACGTGCGGCGTTCCATGAGGAGATTCTCCGGGAATTGGAGTCGGATCAGCGCGATGCGGCGGTGGACCCACCGAGCCGCGATGGAGACGACGAGTGATGCGCGCTCCGACGATCGAGGTGGCGACCGGTGGGCGCGGGCCGGGCGAAGGACGATGAGCGTGGGGCACCTCGTCGGGATCGACCTCGGAACGACGAATTCGTCGATCGCGTACACAGAGATGGGGCGTCAGCGCTGCGCGAAGGTCGAGCGCAACGACTTCGGGAGTGCGGTCATGCCCTCGTGCGTCGGCCTCCTCGCCAACGGGGAGCACGCCGTCGGCGCCAAAGCCCGCCGGTGTCTTGAACACGTCGGGAACTTCAAGCGGGGGATGGGACTTGGGAACGCGTACCCGCTCGGCGCCGGCCTGCTGTCACCGGTCGAGTTGAGCGCGATCGTCCTGCGGCGTCTACGCGAGGGCTTCGAGGCGACGGTTGGCCCCATCGATGGCGCCGTCATCACCGTGCCCGCGATGTTCGACGAACGTCAGCGTCGCGAGACCGTCGAGGCGGGGCTGGTTGCCGGGCTGAAGGTATTGCGCGTGATCAACGAGCCGAGCGCCGCAGCGATCGCGTACTCACTCTCCGAGCATCCGCCGACCGAGAACGCTGTCGTCATCGATTGGGGCGGCGGAACGCTGGACGTTTCGCTCCTCGACTGCGCCGACGACGTGCTCGACGTCAAGGCGAACGACGGTGACATGCAACTCGGTGGCAAGGACGTGGATCGACTCATCCTCGGCGCGATGCGTGAGCGGTTGCGGGCCGAGGGCTACGCCGAGATCGATGACCCGGCTGACAACATCCACCTGGCCCTCATGGCCGAGGAAGTGAAAATCCACCTCGGTGAGGAGCCGGTCTGGACTGCCCCGATCATCCTGCCGCGCCAGAAGGTGATCGTGGACTTCGAGTTCACGCGGGGCGCGCTGGAACAGTTGCTCGACCCGATTCTGACGCGCGCGATGGAGGTCGTCGCGCGGCTCCTCACGAAGAACCCTGGTGGGACGCTCGCGCCCTGCGACGTGCAGGATGTGATCTTGGTCGGCGGGACGTCACTCTTGCTCCCGTTCCAGGAGCGCGTCGAGCAGTTCTTCGGACGCCCCGGGCGATCGACGATCGACCCATTGGAGGTCGTGGCCCGCGGCGCGGCGTACCAGGCCCAGCACGCCAAGACGACGAGCACCGCCACGCTTCTCGCGATTCACAGCCTCACCATGAACCTCGGCATCAGTTACATGGGGCGCGATGGCGTCGGTGTGCTGCGTCTCGACCTCTTCTCGTGCCTGCTCCGGGCCGGCACGCGCATCCCGGCCAAGACGACCCATACGTTCGGCACCGTGAACGACGATCAGGAGCAGGTCGAGATCGAGATCTACGAACTCGACTCATTGCGCGAGCGCGTGTCCGGCAAGCCGTTCGACGTCCAGACAGTGCGTGGCTTCCCGCGCGGCCCGGCCGGGTCGTTCCAGATCGCCGTGACGTTCGAGTACAGCGTGGACCAGCGATTGACCGTGACCGTCGAGGTACCCGGCACCGACGTCCACAAGCGCTGGGTACCGCGCCACGCAGCCGCCCTCGCCGATCAGCGGCCGGCGGCCCGCCGGCGCGTGGACGCCGCATTCGGCGACGCGTTCGCGTCGTACCGTCCGCTCATCGCGCGGGCCGGAGCCGCGCTCTTGGGGCGGCCCGACGCGCCACGCACCGAGGCCGCGCTGGCCGACCTGGCAGCCGCCGTCGACGACAGCGACGCCGACGCGGCGGAGGCGTCGAAAGCCCAACTCCTGACGGCGATGTTCGACGAGGGCGTCGCCCTCGGTCCGGCGTGAGTCTCGACGCACGCAGAGCCCCTGCGCGACTCACGCCCGGGGACGAACATGGAACACACGAACCGCCCAGAGAGCAGCGCTCAGCTACGCGGCGGCGGCATGCTGGGCGATCGGCAGTCAGCCTTCCGGACGCCGCTTCTTCGACGTCTTGAACTGCTTCTTGAGGTGCGGGATGTTGGCCCGTGAAATCCACTCCTCGCTGAACCCGCACGCCGCACACACGTACCGCATGACCTTTACCGAGTTCACCGCGCTGAAGATCGCTGTGCCAAGCGGGATGTTGTTTCCCGCTCCGAATGCGTCCGGCCGACCTGGGACGCGCATGATCTCTTCGCCACTACACTTCGGACACCTGCCAGTGGTCTTCATGGTCTCCCAATTCCTGGCGCGGCCGAGCGCGCCCGACGCTTCAGGTCACGTCCGCGCGACCCTGGGGGGGCACTGGCAGACTCGACGCCGCCGCGCCCTCGTCCGCGCGGCGCACGCAGTGCGTCGTGCAGTGCGAAGCGTAGCGAGCACAGACAACGCCCAGCCCCCCGCGTCTCGCGCGATGGGGGAGCACCCTCGATTGACGGCAGCATCGCGAGGCGCCCGCGGCCGCTCATCCCAGGCTCGCGGTCGATGGCGCTCGACGCTTCCGGCCGCCACCCCGCGAGCCTGGGATGGGCGGCCGCGGGGGGCTGGTACCGGAGGTGGGAATTGAACCCACACGCCCGTTAAGGGCACAGGATTTTGAATCCCGCGCGTCTGCCATTCCGCCACTCCGGCACCGTTGGCCCCGATCAGCCTGCCCCCGTCAGCGAACACGAGCTGGCTCGTGCCCCCGCTCGTCGCCCTCAGGCGCCGAGGCCGAGAGAGCCTACATCGAGCTGCTCAATGAACTTCACTGCGAACGCCCTGATGACGCGAGAACCGTCAAAATATCTCTCGCCACGGAGGACCGTCCCGTCCTGCTTCACTGTGGAGCCGCCTGGCGTCTCGAACTCGACACAGCACGCTGCGTTGTCATCGACCACAGCCTCGAGATCGTCGGTGGCGAAGAATACGCCTCCGGCGCCGACGTTCTCGACGATGCCGATGACGGCCGTGGCGCCACAGCGCAGGGTGGCCTCAAGGCGCGTATCGGTGCGCGGGTGAATTCGCCGCTCTCTACTCATTCGCCACCTCGATTTCTGATCCTTGCGCGAGCCTGCGGCACGAGAGCCTGACTCGACAAGGTCAAACTAACTCGCACAGGCTCGCATCGCCATGGAACCTCTCCATGGGTATCGTGCGTCCTACCATTTGGATTGAGAGCACCGAGCGGACGTCATGACCAATTGCCAGTATTCTGATTGCGAATCTTTGGGCCAAGAGGTTGTCAGCCTCGTCGGGGGAGATCTGTCCTCGTCGGAAGCCGACGCTCTGTACGCGCATGCAGTTTCCTGCCTGCCGTGTGGTCGGCTCGTCGCACGTCAGACGGCCTTGCTCACTGCGCTCCGCGAGCTTCCATCCGTGCCGGAATTCGAGGTCCTGGAGCCGGAATTGCCGATGGGACTGCCGATCGACGTTCGGATGGACGTTCGGATGGACGTTCGGATGGACGTTCGGATGGACGTTCGGATGGACGCGCCGGCGTCGATCAACGCGAGTCGTCGGTCCACCGTGCGGCTCGCTGTCGCGGTCGCGTTGATGTCGGCCGCAGCGTTGCTCGTCGCTGTCCGCCTCGGTGGGGGGCTCACGAGTCCGAATTCGCCGCCGACGCAGCCGGGTTCGACCTCTCGGTCTGCTGCAATCGGCGAGGCTGGTACGGGCAAGACTGGGAGCGTTCCCGTCGAGATCCGCACAGTTCTTGCGTTCGAGGGGAGCGACCCGCGCGCCGACGACGAACTGCTCGCGCTCACCGCTGGCGTCGAAGCGATCGTCATGCGTTGGCCGGCGGAGGACCGATGCGCGAACGGACTCTGCGCATCGGGTCGTTGATGCGCGTCCGTTGCGGTCGACTCATTCTCGGTACACGTCCCAGCCCGGAGCCATTCGTGGTGACCGTTGACCGGCCGAGACGGCCCGGGGTCGTGTGCAAGGCCACGGCCTTCCTCCGTGGCGCCGCCGTCGCGGGGGCGTTGCTCACGTCGGCTTGCACCGATGGTTCGTCGCCCGACTCCCAGGCGCGGTCACCCGCTCCCAGCACACCGATCGCTTCCGGAGCAGATCCCGCGCCCGACATCGTCGCTGACTCGCCGCTCGTGCGGATTGCGAAGGCCGAACGCGAGACGGTTTTCTCGGGCTGGAAGACGGCGACCTCTGGTCCCGAGGGCGGTCGTCAGACGCGGATGAAGGTCGCTCGGCTCGCCGACGGACGCACGTACATGGCGTGGGAGCAAGAGGGGCGCCAAGCCATGCGATGGGTGTACCGCAGTCGGCACCGCTGGATCGATGACCCGTCGCTCCTGGCTGCGAACTACGAGGTTGTGGACGTCTCGGATGACGAGGCACCCATCGCCTGGCGTCCGGTGCGGCGGCTCGAGGTCCGGTCGCGCAACGCCGGGCGACCGTCGATGACTCTGATCGTCGATCGCGACACGTGGTTGGTCCTCGGCGAAGAGATCCGCGATTTCGAGGGCGTGCGGCGCTTCGCTTGGCATTTTGACACGATCGAATTCGACCCTGCCGAGGTTCCGGGCGAATGGCCCGCGGCGAAGAGCGTCGTCGTCACCGAGGATGGGCGGACGAACGGCTCGGCTGGCTCCGGCGATCCCGTTGCCTCTCGCGCGTCGGGCAGTTCCGGGAAGCCTGGCAGTGAGATTGCCGCCGATGCCGATGCCGGGGCCGACGCGGCGGACTCCCCGGCGCCGCGCGCCCTCCACGCAGACGCGCTCCCCGAGGGCTTCGTTCTGGTGGATCGCAAGCCCGCGCACGACGGCGGCGTCGCGGCATACTACAGCGACGGCTTGGCCGCGTTCGTGATCCGGCAGCGCGCCGTGCCCATCACGTCGGCACCAGCGCGTCGCGAAGGCGAATTGAGCCGTCAGGCGTGTTCCGGACGCTCCGAGGTCTCCGCCGTCTTCGAGGGCATCGAGGTCTCGATTCTCGGAAATCTGCCGCTCCCGGAACTCGAGGCGATCGCCGCGAGTCTCCGCGTCGGCCCCTGACCTCGAGGTTCTGCCCCGCGTGTCGTCTTTGCGCGGTCCTTCTCGCGCGCGTCCGATCCGACAAAATGCGTCGCTGCAAGATCGCTGCGCAGGCTCGGATCTCGGGCGCCGACGACGTCTCAAGCGGAAATCCCGGATTCCCTGCTACCCGCCGGGGCTACAGGTCGTTGTTACTTCTGAAGCCCTGTCCGGGGCGCGGTCCCACGGGCCGACTTCGCTGTGATTTGACAGCGCGGCGGTGCGTGGACACTCGTGGCGACACAACTCGTGGCGACACTGGGTGGCGACACATTTGCGCGCGCTCCCCGGCTGGCCGGGAGGAATGAGCATGAGTCAGAAGTCACTCTTCGTCTTCGCCGTATTGGTCGTTGCGCTTGGCTATGCGGGCCCGGCGCAGGCCGAGCGTCTCTACGGCAACTATCGCGGCCCCGAGGACGCCAAGGCCGCGGACACGTCGCAAGACCAGAACACCGCGACGGGCTCGGGCGAGATCGACGCGGGTGGTCCGTCCGGTGGCGACTCCTCTGACGGTTCCGGTGGGATCGGAGATGGTGGGGGCGGCAGCGACGGCGGCGGTGGTGGCGACGACAGTGGCGGTGGCGGTGACGATAGCGGTGGGGGCGGCGAAGACAGCGGCTCCGACATCGGCGGCGGCAGCAGCGGCTCCGACGGCTCGAGTGCTGGTGGTGCCGAGGACTCCGGAAGTGGGCTCTCGACGGGCGGCAGTTCAGGCGGCGGTCGCGGCAAGCGCAGCGCTGCGTCCCGGACCGAGAAATTCGAGCTGGTGTCGTGGTTCTTCGAACACAACCGCGAGGAGTTTGTCTACCGCGTTGCCGCGGAACGGAACCGTCGTATTCAACTCCCGTTCGGAACCACGGCGGCCGTGTTCACGCGCCTGCCTCGCGATGAGCGCGTTCGCTCTCCGGTCACTCCGGAGGATCGCGAGCGCATCTTCGACATCCTGAAGACGGCGACGATCGACAAGGACAGCGTCGTCCGCGACGCTGCCGTCATCGCGCTCGGGAAGCTCGGGACGCCGCAGGCCGTCGCGGTCCTGCTTGAGCGCCTGCGCCTCGAGTCCGCCAAGGACGTGAAGCAGGACACTATTCTCGCGCTCGGCCTCACGCGCTCCCCAGACGTGATCGAGCCCCTGATCACCCATGTGAAGGTGCGAGGCATGACGCCGTTCGCGCTCATGGCGCTCGGAATCTCGGGAGACAAGGAGCGGGCGGGGCCGGTCCTGGTCGAGTTCTTCGAGAAGCACGTAAGGCGCGGCAAGTCGGTCGAGGATCTCGCCTGCACGGCGGTCGCTCTGGGCGCGCTTGACTATGAGCCAGCCGTCCCTCTCCTCGCCAAGAGTCTCAAGCAAAAGAAGCTCAAGGACCTGGTGAAGGTCTACATCTGCGAGGCGCTCGGCCGGATCGGTGGCGACGCCGCCAAGTCGGCGTTGCTGAAAGCCGCTGGCGCCAAGGGCGTCGAGGTCCCTCGGGCAGCCGTTCTTGCTCTCGGGGGCATTCCCGACGCCGACGTGCTGAAGTTCCTGACGGGCAAGGACGGCATGAAGGGCAACTCGAACTCGTTGCTGTCCGGGTTCGCTGCGATCGCTGCGGGAACGATCATGGAGCAACTTCCCGAGAGTGAGTGGCGGAAGACGCCCGCGATGATCCGAGAGATCGCGTCGTCACCGAACAAGAACAAGATCAAGGCGCAGTACGCGAACCTGGCGTTGGCCCTCTTCGGAGGCTTCGACGCCGAGATGCGTCGCTTCTACGTGGAGTCTCTCTCCGGAGCGTCGATCGATCCGAATACGCTCAGTTCGATGGCGATGGCTGCTGGTGTCGGCGGCCTGACCGACATGGAGCCGATGCTTGCCGAGATCGCCGGGTCCGTCAGCCGCGACCCGAAGCTTGGCAGCTATGCCGCGATGGCGCTCGGCATGATCGGATCGGGTGGCCCCAAGCGCGTGACGCAACTGCGCAAAATCTACGCTGATATTGAGCGACCGGACGTCCGTCGCGGCGCCGTGCTCTCGCTCGGACTCGTCGGAGATCGCAGCGACGTTGGGTTCCTGCTCACCGTGATCAAGGAGACCGAGGACAAGTGGATTGCGCGGTACACGCGCGGTTCGGCCGTCGCGGCGCTCGGACTGATCGGCGATGGCGAGAGCGTGGCGAGGATCCAAGAGTTGCTCAGCGACCGTGATCCGCGAACGCGTGCGTTCGCAGTCACGGCACTCGGATTTCTCGCCGACAAGGACCAGGTCCCACGTCTGGCGACGCTCTTCGGCCGCAACAACTTCCGGGTCGAGTTCCCGGCGATCAAGGCGGTCATGGGACAGCTCTGATCGGCGACTGGTCTTCGAACGAGTTTTCAATGGACCCCGCACGGCGACCGCCGCGCGGGGTCCATTCGCGTCTGACGTGACGCTCCCAATCCTCGGTCGGCTGGGCGCGTCCCCCGCTTGGCTGTAACCTCAGGGGTCGGGTCGACAACGCGGACAGGGCTGGTAGCCGCCATCCACCGCGTCGTAGGGCGAGACGAAGAGGACTCGCTGCGCCTGTGCGACGTCGGTGAGTTCATCGCACGCGGCGTCGTGGAAGACCTGTGACGCGTGGACGCCGATGACCTGCGTCGCGACGTCAACGGCCCTACCGGTTCTTCGCGGTGGCTCGACGGAGAGCTGTTCGCGGTCCGTCATACGCTGTTCGAGAGTCCGCCCCCGCTCGGAATCGGGAGGGCGCCGTCGGCCCAGGGGCCGCTTGCCGGTATGCTGCACAGGCGCGTGGCATGCGCTGAGGACCAGTACGGACGCCAAGATGGACGCGAGGAGGGGTAGCGGACGCATGGATCTCTTCTACCACGTCAGTCGTGACATCGAACTGCCCAGGGCGGGTCGTCGGATTGCATTTCAGATTGGCGCGCGTGCGTGCGAGGCATGCGGAGAGGAACTCGAGGCGAACGAACCCTCGGAAGGCGGGACGTACGGCCTCAGTTTCTGCGCGGGATGCCGTGACCGCCTCGACCGCTCGGCAATTCAGATCCACTTCTGCGACGGTTGCGGTGTCTCGGTCCCCCTCTATGCGGTCGAAGAGGGAGATGCGCTCGTCGGCGACGGCCGCATCCTCTGCGTGCGTTGTCGCACCCCGCGGCGCGGGCTGGGGCGCGGTGCGCTCATCGCGCTCACTGCGGTCATCGCGCTCGTGATCGGCGCGGCACTCGCAATCCTGCGTACGCGGATGGGGCTCTAGGGGTGCGGCCAGAAACCCGCGTGGATGGCCGGACGTGTCCGGGTGGGACGACTGTCGTGACTGACAGGCGACTCGACTCCGGAGAGTCTCCGAGCCTGGCAGCCGCGGCAGACGGCCCGCCCGGGCGCGGTGGACGCTCCGCACGTCGGCTGGCGATCACCCGGTCACCGGCGCCGCGGGGATTTCTGACCGGGCCCCTGGGGGTGCGGCCAGAAACCCGCGTGGATGGCCGGACGTGTCCGGGTGGGACGACTGTCGTGACTGACAGGCGACTCGACTCCGGAGAGTCTCCGAGCCTGGCAGCCGCGGCAGACGGCCCGCCCGAGCGCGGTGGATGCCCCGCGCGTCGGCTGGCGATCGCCCGGTCACCGGCGCCGCGGGGATTTCTGGCCGGGCCCCTAGGGTCACACTTGCGTGTCGTCGCCGAAGTGCGTGCATCTCGCCGAAAATGCGTGGACGCGAAGGGGCCGCACTCCGCCGCAGGTGGTCAGCCGTGATCCTGCGGGCATTCAAGATGGTGCACTACCGGGGGCTGCCCGAGGTCGTTGCGCGGGACCTCCCGGAGCGCGGGCTTGCCACTGTCGCCCTCCCGGATACGTGCGCTGCCGAGGTCATCGCCGCGGCGATCGGCTTCGCATTCGGGGCGGAGCCCGAGGCCGATGTCGTGGACGCCGAGCAGGGCTTCGCGTATGTCGAACTCGGGCTCTCGCTGCCGTCTGGCGCGCAGGTGTCGCTCTTTCGCGGCATCGATCGCCGCGGCGTGATCCAGGCGTCGCTGCGAGAAGAGCAAGGGCAACGAGTGACCGGTGGTGTGAACGAGGTTGCCGCGCGCCTTTCTGCGTTGCTCGGCGAGGACGTCATCGACTGGGCTCGCGGTGTCGTCGTCAACGCCGATGCTGAGCCCGATGCGAGCGCCGCGGCGCGGTTGGTTGATCCGGACGCGACCGAATCGAACGCTGCTCGGGCACAGTCTATCGATGTCGACCAGGGCTCAGCGGCCACAGCGGACGCGCGTGCCGCCATCGTAGAGGTCGAGCGCGCGCTGCGTCTGGAGCGATTGGAACTGCTGGCCGAACGCCATCACGCCGAATTGCTTACCCACGGCGCACATCTGCGTCGCGAGCGCGTCGAGGTGGACCGCATCGTGGATCGCGAGAACGCCGAGCGCGATCGGGTTCGGACGCGACTGCGCCGCGTGAACGAGTTCCGCGATCAGGTCGCGCGTGCTGAAGCGACGGCGCCTGAGGCCGACGCAGCCCCGGTCGCACCGCCACCGCAGCACCGAACACGGGTTCAGCGTGCGCTCGTCGCGTGTTCGGCGGTGCTTCTCACGATGCTCGTTCTCTACGCCACGTCCGTGACCGGCGATCCGGATCGCACGCTGGTGTCGGTGAGCCTCGGGTTGGCGCTCGTCGTGTCCGTATCGTCCTACGTCGTCGTCGCTTCCGACGGTCGCAGTCGCGCGGACGGGCTCGCGATGGACGCCGCGCCCGTCGCGACCCGAACCTGGCGTGACGCGTTGCGGCATCGCTTCGCGGATTTGAATGACCCCGACGACCCCGCGACACCGCGCCGGCTACGCGAACGACTCGCGGCGCTCGATGAGCGTCTGGCCCCGCTTCACGCACAGCTCGAGGCGATCGACGATGCGGTCACGATCTTCGACGTCGAGACCGGGCGCGCCGCGCGTGCGCTCCACTTGTCGCTGCCGGAGCCGGAACTTGCCGACGTGGGACTGCCAGGTGGCATGGACGCACGCGCTGCGACGCGTCGTGTCCACGTACTCGGGGACGCGGTCTACGCGACCACCGTCGAGCGTGACGCGCTTCTCGCCGGAGGCGCCGTCCAGCGTGCAGACGCCCGCCAGGCATTGGCCGATGCGCTCGCGACCCTGGCGGGGGAGGATGGCGCGCGTGTCGATGGGATCTTGGAGTCGATCGACGCGTTCAGCGTTCGGAACGACGAAGACGCGTACGAGGACGAGAGAGAGTCTGCACTGGTCGAGCGTCTGCACCGGGCTCTGGAAGCGGTCGAACGCGCTTCTTCGGCACCGATCCAGGCCGACCCGGCTGCGAGAGAGCCTTCAGACGAGCGCGCGCCGCGCTTCGCGGTCCTCGCGACTCTTCCGGTGGGCGCCGATGCTGCGTCCGTCACGAGCGCCGTTCAAGCGGCGGATCCAACGATCGTCCAGTTGATCGTCGGTGTCCCCAGCGGCGGCTCGGGTGACCGCATGGTCTTGCCGCGCCGCCGCCGTGGCGCCGCGCGCCCGGAGTGACTCGAGACAGACATCCGGCGTGGCATCCGAAGTGACGCCTCGATGACGTCGTCCCGGCAGGCTCTCGGCACCCCGTCGCGCTCCACGCGCGAGCCTCTCTTTTTAGGGACGCGGCTGTAGCTCGACGCGGAGACTCCTCGCTCCGTACGTCACGAGACCGCCCTCCCCGTGTACCAACTCTTCCTCTCGTTCCGCTTCATCTGGCGTCATCGCCTGATGACCCTGATTGGCGCCTTCTTCGTCGGCGCGAGCCTTGTCGTACTCATCGTCGTTATGGCGGTGATGGACGGGTTCCAGGCGAAATTGAAGGATACATTCGCGGGCTCCGAGGCCGACCTCATGGTCACGCCCCGGTATCCCGGCGTCGATCTAGACCTCCTGGAAGAGGCCCTCCGCGTGCGCCTGGGCGATCGGCTGGTCGCCGCGGGCCCCTACTTCGAGACGATCTCGATGGTGCGTCGCGAGGGCTTCGTTGACCCGTCCGTCATGGAGGAGTTCCAGGTCTCTCAGGTCCTTGGCGTCGACGGTCGCGCGGAGCAGCGTGTCAACCACTTCGGCGAGTATCTCCACGAGGCGCCGGATCGAACGAAGCCGATGGTGGTCGACCTTGATGAGCCGTTCCGGGTACACGACGCCGAGCAGGCCTCGTATGACCGCATCGGCGTCATCCTCGGGCGCGGTCTCGCACGCAGTCTGCGGGTGATCCCGGGGCAGCGCGTGAAGCTCTTCGCTCTCGTCTCGAAAGGCAATGCCGAGCCGGGCGGCGGTGATCCCAATCTGGCGGATTATCAGCTACGCCAGGAGCTGTTCCAGGTGGTTGGGATCTACCAGAGTGGCAACAGTGAGATCGATCGCAATTGCGTATTCATGGACGAGACGGACTTCGCGAAGTTCTTCGATGCCAGGACCGCGCGCGGCTCGTTGCGAATTCGACTCGCTGACTCCGATGCCGACTTCGAGGCTGCGCGCGACAAGATCGTGGATGACTGGTGGGCGATCGTGAACGAGAGCCTGCCCGAAGGCCGTGTGCCGCCGCCTTGGTTGCGCGACGAGAACGCCCGCGCAGCGTACGCATTCACGGTACTGCCCTGGTCGGCGCACCACGAGCCCATGGTGCGCGCCATCGAGAGCGAGAAGGCGATGATCCTCGTCATCGCCTTCTTGATCGTGATCGCGGGCACGTCATCCATCTTCGCGGCGCAGTGGCTGCTCGTGAGCGACAAGGTGCGCGAGATCGGGATACTGCGCGCGCTCGGTGCCGACGTGAAGGGCGTCGCGATCATCTTCGTCCTGAATGGTTTCTTGATGGGGATCCTCGGCTCGATCGGTGGGACGTTCGCCGGTCTGCTCTTCGTCGATCGGATCGATGACGTGCACGAGTTCATCGGCTGGGTGACAGGACGCGACATCTTCGATCCCGAGATCTACCTCTTCCGTCAGATCCCCACGCGCGTGGACCCGGAACAGGTTCTTCAGTTCGCTGGCGCCGCACTGGTCTGCACGCTGATCGCTGCGGCCATTCCTGCGCTGCGCGCTGGCCTCATGGACCCGGCGAGGGCGCTTCACCATGAGTAGTCGCAAGTCGTGAGCGAGCGCGCGAAAGCCGATGTGGGGCGTGCGAGCGGCGGCGCGGGAACCGATGTGGTACTCGAGGCGCGGGGACTCGTTCGCTCCTTCAAGATGGGGCGCGAGACCATCGAGATCCTGCGCGGACTCGACCTCACCGTGCGCCGGGGCGAACGTGTCAGCGTTGTCGGCGCGTCAGGCTCTGGCAAGACGACAATGATGAACGTCCTCGGTCTTCTCGACCGGCCTCAATCGGGAACTGTGCGACTGCTCGGTCAGGACCCTGCCGCCAGTGGCGCCATCCGCCGCAACGAGCTGCGCAACCGGGGCGTCGGCTTCATCTTTCAGTTCTATCATCTGGTCAACGAACTGTCGGCGATCGAGAACGTCGTCTTGCCCGCGATGATCGGGTCGAGCCTCTTCGGCTGGTTCGGCGCCCGCGCGAGCGCCCTGGCGCGGGCAGCCAGCTTGCTCGAGCATGTCGGTCTCGCAGAACGCATGCGGCATCGACCGCAGGAACTCTCCGGCGGCGAGCGCCAGCGCGTTGCGATTGCCCGTGCGCTCATGAACGATCCGGCGATCCTCTTCTGCGACGAGCCGACCGGGAATCTCGATCCACGCACGAGCGGAGGGATCGAGGAGCTACTTCTCGAACTCGGTAGCCAGGGGCGCGCGATGCTCCTCGTGACGCACGATATGACGTTCGCCGCAAGATGTGACCGCGTCCTGCGTCTGAACGATGGGCAGCTCGTTCCGCTCGATGAGTTCGGGCAGGTCTCCCAGGTCACCGACGCTGCGGGTAATCTATCCTGAGGACGTGCGTTCGCAGCGCGCCCAGAACCGGTGACCAGGTCACCCTGTCCCGTCGACGGAGGCTCAGATGATGTGCTCAACGATCTTTCGCCGGGGCCTCGCGCTCTCGCTGCGCACCGTCGGCACTCTGGTTCTTCTCGGACTCACGACGACGGCGCTCTCCGGCTGCCGCTCGGACGGCGGCGTGGGACGCCGCGACTCCCAGCGCAGCATGAGGTTCACCCTCGACGCGGTCGAGAGTCAGTATGAGCGTGACGTCGCGAACACGAACGCCAACGCGTCCGAGTTGTCGGATTGGTTCGACGGCGAAGTCTCGGATCCGTGGGCCGGTGTCCAACGCACGGTTCACCTCTATCTCGAGGGGAACGCCGGCGAGAACTTCGGTGATTGATTCGGTGATCTGGTCGCCGCGCCCTGCCCCTTCTGCCTCGGAAGTGCATTTTCCACCCCCCTTGCCGGATGTTCTCTTTTCCCTAAGACGTCGAGTCCGGCGATAATCAGGGCGTGTCGGGGTTGGGGTCGACCCCCCCGTAAAATGGCTCGCCGCATACACTCCACATCACATTCCCCTTTTCTCTACCGGCAGTCGTCCTCCTCGGCACACTCCTCACGCTGGTTGGCTCACACATCGGGCCTGGCTCACACATCGGGCCTGGCTCACCGTTGTTGAGACTCCACCAGCCTCCTCGGTTCTCGTTGCAGGCGTCCCAGAGCCTCGCCTGACCGAAGCGCTCGTGAATTGAGCGCTCGCGCAGAAATTTGGCGCCGCGTTCCAGGATTGAGGCGGACCCATCGCTCGCGCCCGCCATCGGTGCTCGTAGCGGCGTCTCAATAGCGCCGCTCTCTACTCCGCCCGGCCACTCCGTCTTCGTCGGCCCCAGCCGACGAGCGTCGAGGTGCGCGGCTGTGCGACGAGCCGCAGCGCGGCGTCTCGCTCGTAGGCCTGCTCAGGCAGGTTCGTTCGGCAGGAGGCTGCGATCAGGCTGCTGGCGGTGACGGGAGAAGTACGATGCGGGTGTCCACGGTGGCTTCCATCTTGGTCGAAGCCGTGACATTCATGAGCTCGGGCGCCGCGTGACGACCGGTCTCGGTGAAGACCGCCCCGGCGACGACGAGCGCGTGCGCCACGCCGTCGGGTGCTGCGCGCGTCGCTCCCTTTTCGAGTGCGACGTGCTCGCCGTCCGCGATCCACTCGTTCCGCGCGTCGCGTTCGATGTGGGCGAAGCCCGGCTTGTCGCGCAGCAGGTTGTCCGCCCGACGCTGCGCGAAGGCCGTCCACACCGCCGCCTCCAAGTGGTCGTGCTTGTCCATCAACGCGCAGAACGCGTCGCGGCCGATCTTCACGACTGTGACCGGCGTCGCCGCGCGGATCGATGCCGTGCGCGCCTCGCCCGTGAGCAATGCCATCTCGCCGAGGATGTCGCCGCCGCCGAAGACATCGAGGAGCGTCTCCTTGCCGTCGATCTCGCGGAGAACGTGCATCGCTCCGCGCGCGATCACATAGAGGCTGTCGCCCTGATCGCCCTCGCGGAAGACGTACTCGCCCTTCGGGACGACGGAGCGCGTCGCACTCTTCGCCAGCTCCGCCAGGCCCGCGGCGTCGAGAGGCTCGAAGAGGGGAACGTCGCCGAGCAATGCGGCCACGTCGGGAATCGGCATCCGTCGGCGCGTCGTATGCAACTCCTGGATGCGCACGGAGACGTCACCCATGAAGCGCTCGGCTACGCTGTGATCGAGTGTGCCGTCGTGCGACTGATGTTCGTATGCGGCGCGCTCGAAGTTGAGCGCGAGACGTTCTGCGATCCGGTTCTCGACTGCCCCGGCGATCTCTGGAAGATGGACGCGTAGCTCTTCGAGGCGTTCCTTGCCGCTCGCCAGATAGCCGCGATACGTCGTCCTAATCTGCTCGGCGATGGCGTCGTCCATGCCGTCCAGTTGATCGACACGTTCGAGCACCGCCGCCGCCGCGTAGGCTTCGCCGCGCGCGAGATCGTAGAGGTACGACAGGTTCTCGGTCTCGGTCGAACCCATCATCCGGGCGTAGAGATCGTTCTTGCGCACGGTGCGTCGAACCCAGGCGGTTACCGGTCCGACGACGGGATGACGCGTGGCAGGCGGGTCGGCCTCGCCGTTCGACAGCTTGTCGAGTTGCGCGTCGATTTCCTGTGACAGCGCGTTGACTGCTGCGCCGCTCAGAGTGCCCTGCGAGAACGCGCGCCAGTACGCGCCGCGTTCAATGCGCAATGCCTGGCGCCAGTAGCCTTCGGCGCGTTCCGCCGCGGTCCCGGAGGCGAGTGTCGCCGTCACGGAAGCCGCCTGCCGGTCGATCTCCTCCGCG
This sequence comes from Planctomycetota bacterium, assembly GCA_024280885.1. Classification (GTDB taxonomy): domain Bacteria; phylum Planctomycetota; class JAJSAM01; order JAJSAM01; family JAJVHW01; genus JAJRPF01. The sequence continues at coordinate 57,604 of JAJRPF010000070.1, forward strand.
CGCTCGGCAATGCGCTCTTCCACAGCTTTCCAACGAACCGTGCGGAGCGCACGCGAGTTCGCCAGCCCCGCGATGTCGTGGCGCACGTGGCCGAGGGCCGCCGACTGCGCCGTGAGCTGCGCGAGTTCGTCTGCAGGCGGGGCCTTGTCGTAACCAAAGTGACGGAGCAGCGCGCCCATCGTCGTGCCATTGATGATCAGCGAGAGCAGCACGACGCCTGTCGTCACGATCACCATGCGCGACGCGAGCTCGTCCGGCACGCCTTCGGTGTGGGCGACGATCAGCGCCAGAGCGATCGACACGGCTCCGCGCAATCCGCCCCAACTGGCGGCGCACGCATCCGGCACGGAGATCTTGTTCTGCAGCGTGAGGTTCGCGAGCGGACGAAATGCGAACGTGACCGCCGTGCGGATGGTCATGATCCCTGCCCAGGCCGCGACGATCAATCCGAGCTCCGCGAGCCCGGCACCTTCGATGTTGGTTCCGATCACGATGCCGACAAGGAAGAAGAGCAACGTGTTCGCGATGTACGCGAGCATCTCCCAGAACTGGTGCAGGAAGTGCCCGACCTCGGGCGAAATGCGCGTCCGGCCTGGTCCCGACATCCAGAGCCCCGTGACGACGACGGCCATGACGCCGGAGACGTGGAGCATGCCCTCGGCGACCAGCATGGCGGCGTAGCAGAGGACCACCGTCAGGGTGATCTCGACGAGTGGGTCGTTGTAGGTCCGGCCCATCCACCACGACGCGATCAGCGAGAACGCGAATCCGACGGCGAGTCCGCCTCCGACCACGGTGATGAAATCGAGTGCCACGGAACCGGCGTCGACCGACATGCCGGGCGTCGCGAGTACACCAACGAGCACGGTGAAGAGGACGATCGCCGTGCCGTCGTTCATCAACGACTCGCCCTCGATGAGGGTCGCCAGGCGCTTCGATACGCCGAGTTCGCGCATGAGGGCCACGACGGCCACCGGGTCGGTGGCGCTGATCAAGACGCCGAAGACAAGCATCGCCGTGAAGCTCCAACCCCACGACTCCGGCACGAGGACGGTCATCAGGAGCGCGGTCAGGCCGGTACAGACCATGAGGGCGGGCACGGCGAGGATCGAGATCGCGCCCAGAGCCTTGCGGAAGGCGTGTACCTCGAGGCCGTACGCGGACTCGAAGATCAACGCAGGCAAGAAGACGAAGATGATCAGGTCGGACGAGATGTCCGCTCCGGCGCCCAGTCGCGAGAGCAGCCCATGGCCGCCGGCGGCGCCCGAGCCCTCCATCCACACGCCCAATCCGAGACCGATCAAGAGCATCAACACCGTGAATGGTGCGCGTAGCTTGGCCGAGATCATGCGCGTGGCGGCGCCGATGAGCAGCGCCAAGACCACGATGAGAATGACCGTGAATTCAGGTCCGTGGTGCACGAGTGCGTCCCCCCCAAGGTACGTTCGATCGCGCGACATCGCTCCGATGTCGTGACCGGTGTCTCAGGCTAGTCAGGATGGGTTCTGATACATGCGGACTTATTCAGTGGCGGGCACCACTCACTCCCAGTCGCCCACGAGTCCTGCGAGGCGCTCGACCCGCTCGGCCGATCCCACGACCAGGAGGACGGTTCCGGCCTCGAGACGGGTGCTGGGTCCGGGGCTCACAGTGATGCGCCCCGACGGCGCATCGAGGGTCGCCACGATTTGAAGCCCCGTCTCGCCCGTGAGATCGACCTCGCAGAGTGCGCGACCGCACCACGGGGCTCGCGTCTGTACGATGACCGCTTCAAAACGCGTCGCACCGCCTGAGTCGCGCATCTCGTCGAGGAAGGTCGTCACGGCCGGGTGCAGGACCTCCGAGGCCATGCGGCGCCCGCCCAGGCGGCTCGCGGGAACCACGTGAGCTCCGGCGTGACCGAGCCTGCGAGCGGCACGCTCCTCGCGCGCCACGGCGACCACTCGCAAGTCGGGGTTGCCAACCCGCGCCGTGACGGCGACCACGAGATTGTCGCGGTCCGTCGGGAGGGCGGTCACGAGGCCCCGCGAGGTCATCACATCGGCTCGTTCGAGGGTCTCGAAGTCCTGCGCGCTCCCGTGAACGACGTCGAGATCCGCGTGTTGTTCGCGCAGCGCTGCGACGCGCGCCTCGTCGAGTTCGATCACGACGAGGCGTCGGCCGGATGCCCGCATTTCCTCGATGATGGGTCCTCCGACAGCGCCGGAGCCACAGACGATGTAGTGCTCCGTTCGGTGCCCCGGAGAGTCGCATTCCGGGTGCAGGACCGGCGAGTCGTCGCGAGCGTGTACGTCGGCTGCGACCTCGTGCTCGGATGCGCCCGCGTGGATCCGCGCGGACGCCGATTCCAGCAGGGCGCGTCCCGCGAGGATCGCCACCTCGTCGCCCTCGTGGACGCGGGTCGTCGGGGGCGGGTTGTAGAGAAAGCGATCGCTGCGGACCGCGACCACGGCGCAGCCTTGGTTCGTCGCGAGGCCGAGTTCCGCCAGGGTCTTCCCCGATGCGGCAGCCCCGACGACGATGCCCCTCAGGTCGGGCTCGGCGTCGGACGCCAGACGGTCGAGGAACCACACCACGGACGGTCGGATGAGCTCGCTGGCGGCGCGCATGCCGATGAGCGCGTCGAGCGCGAGAACGGTGTCGGCGCCGCCGGCCTTGAGTCGCTTCGACGGAACCAGATGACCGCCCCGGCAGGCGATGCGGAGCTGTGCGTTGAGATGGCGCGCCGTGACCACATTCACGAGGTTCAGACGGCCATCGGGAAGCAACGAGAGCAGCGCCCGCGCCTGTTCGACACGCGCTTCCTGAAGAGCTTCCTCCTCGATCGCGTCGCCGTGAACACATGGCACGTTCGGGTGCACGGTCCGAAATGCCCGGAGCGCGTCGAGGTTCTCGTCCACCACGACGCAATCGACACCCACTTCGCGCAAGTGTTCGACGGCCTGTTGGCCGAGTTCCCCCGCGCCACAGATCACGACGTGGTCGGCCAATCCGGCCAGCCTCCGGCGGGTGCGCAGACGCCAGACGAGTTCGCCGTGGCCGTCCTCAACGAAGAACGACGTGGCCTGCGCGATGACGTAGAGGAAGAAGCCCATCGCCACGATCACCTGGATCGCCGTGAGCGAGCGCGTGAACGCGCTGTAGTCGGTCTCGAGCCGCTCCGTCAGCACGTCGTAGCCCGGGTTCTGATGAGCGTCCGTGGCGCTCTCCCAGCGATGACGTCCGCTGTCATCGACCCAGACCTCACAGAGTTCGGACCCGACCAGGTCGGTGTAGCCGACGGTCGTGACCGTGATCGCGGCAGCGTAGAAGCACTCGCTCAGCTCCCAGCGGTCATCGGAGAGGTCGAAGAACGACTTTCCGTAGCGAGCGTTCATCCCGACGACGCACCCGCCCGCGTAGTAGAGGAGCGTGGAGAGCAGCAGCACCGCCCCGCCAAGCAGGAGTGCCGACTTGCCGCGGCGGGTGAGATCGGCTGTGAATTCGTCGCGCATGTGCCCCGAAGTGACCACGGTCGCGCAAGGTGAGCAAGTGGCGTCTGGCCCGAGTTCCCCGTCGAGTCCGGATGCCGAGGTTGATCCGCACGTTCCCGCGTGTGTTCCCGATACCATCCCGGGGTGGATGGGGAACGCCTCGGACCGTATCTGATCGACCGCAAGCTCGGCTCTGGCGGCATGGGGACGGTCTACGCCGCGACCGTCGTGGATGGCGGCGCAGCGCTCGCCGGCGGAGCGCCCGCGGGAACGATCGTGGCGGTGAAGGTCGTGCACGCGCATCTCGTCGGCGAAGAGGGCTTCTTGCCGCGCTTCCTGCGCGAGGTGGAGATCGGCACCGTGATCGCCCACCCGAATGTCGTTCGAACCCTCTGTGGCGGAGAGGTCGAGGGGCGGCGCTTCATCGGAATGGAGTACGTCGAGGGGCAGACGTTGCGCCAGATGCTCGTGGAGATGAAGACCCTCCCGGAGCAACTGTGTCGCCATGTCGGCCGCGAGATCGCCGCTGGGCTGGGCGCTATCCATGCGGCGGGCGTCATCCACCGCGATCTCAAGCCCGAGAACGTGCTGATCACATCTGATCACGTAGTGAAGGTCATGGACCTCGGCGTTGCTCGCGTTGCGGATGAGGTGCTACGACTGAGCAAACCGGGCAATTTCGCCGGTTCGATCCACTACGCGGCACCGGAACAACTGCGCGATGGGGGACGGAACGTTGACGCACGCACAGATTTGCATGCGCTCGGTGTGATGCTCTACGAACTCGCATCGGGGACGAATCCCTATCTCGAGGACGACGTTGCCAGCGTGCTGCGACGCATTCTGGACGAGATCCCCCGTCGACTCGGCGAGATCCAGCCTCAGTTCTCGGCGTATTTCGAAGAGCTGGTCCACACCCTCTTGGACAAGGATCCGGACAGGCGATTTCCGCGTGCGGTCGATGTCGTGGACGTGCTCGACGAGGGCGACAAATCGGGGTGGTGGCATGCCCGTGCGAAGGCGATCCAGGCCGAGACGGAGCGCCCCATTCGCCGCGTGCGCATCCCGCGCGAGACGGGGGTGTACGGACGGTCGGCGGAGTTGGACACACTGCGCGTCGCGTACGAGCGCGCGAAGTCGGGCGACGGCGCCGTCGTCCTCTTGACAGGCGAGGCGGGAATCGGGAAATCCCGACTGGTCGACGAACTCATCCGTCAGCTCCATCGCGGCGGCGAGGACCTGAACTTCCTTTTCGGCAGCCATCCACCGGGAGGCTCCGCGACGACGGGCGCGTTTCCCGCTGCGTTTCGCGAGCACTTCGGTGAGCTGGGGTCCGCACGGTACCTCGCGCGCACCCCAGCGCTCGCCGCGGCGTTCGACGCGCTGTTGGCAGGCGAGTTCGTTCCCGAAGGCGCGCGGCGCCTCTCCCGCCCGGCGCTCGTCTCGTGCTTCGTCCAGTCCACGCAGGGCCTCGCCGCGGAGCGCCCGACGGTGATCCTGATCGACGACCTGCACTTCGCCACCGAGAGTGCGCGCGCGCTCTTCGCGGCGCTCGCAGCGAGCGTGCCGGGGCATCGTGTCCTGTTGGTGGGGGCCATGCGTCCTGGAGCGACGGATGTGTGGCGCGTCGAATTGGAACGACTTGCGCACATCCGTCGGATGGAACTCCAACGGCTCGGCCCCAAGGATCTCGGCGAGTTACTCCGCGACTCATTTCGATCACGGCAGTTGGCGGAGCGGCTGGCATTCCAGATCGGTGAGAAGTCCGACGGCAACCCGTTCTTCGTATTCGAGATCATCCGCGGGTTGCGCGAAGGGCAGTTCATCACGCGCAAGGCCGACGGCACATGGGTCACCACTCGGCGGATCGACGAGATCCAGATCCCGGCGTCGGTACTCGATCTTGTGAATGCGCGCGTCGCGGACCTCGACGAAGCCGAGCGTGATTTGCTCGATGTCGCGGCGTGCTGCGGGTTCGAATTCTCACCGGGATTGGTTGGCGACGTCCTCGGTCTGGCGCGCATCCCGACCCTGAAGCGCTTCGCGCAGATCGAGCGGCGCCATCGATTGGTCCGCACGTCCGGGCGCACCATGGTTTTCGACCATCACCAGGTGCAGGAGGCGCTCTACGGAAGCCTGCTGCACCAACTCCGCGAGGAGTACCACTCTGCGATCGCGCGCGTGATGCAGACCCGTGCGTGGACCGATGAGACGCCGCTCGAAGAAGTCGACGGCGCGACATGTGTCGAGATCTGCCTGCACGCGTTCAAGGGCCGTCGCTACGACGATGCGGAGCGCTTTCTCGATGCCGCAATCGAGCATCTCGAGCGCGCCTACCTGAACGATCAGACGCTCTTGCTGATCGATCGCGCGTTGGACGCTCCCGGTGTCGTCGAGGGCATCCCGCGCGTGACCATCCTGTTGCGCAAGGCCAACCTCTTCGACCAACTCTCGCGTGGCGACGACCACCGCGAGACTCTCTTGCGGGCGCTCTCCGTGGCCGAGAACGTCGGAGATCTCGCCAATCTCTCGCGTGTGGAGCGCGGACTCGGGACGTACTTTTGGCGGGCGGCACGGCATGACGAGGGACACGCAGTCGTTTCTCGTGCGCTAGAGCATGCTCTCGCCGCCGGCAGCAAGCGCGCCGAAGCGGGGGCGCACGGAGCATTGGGGCTCATCGCCAGAGCGCGAGGAAACTTCGGCGAAGCGTTGCAGCACCACGAACGGGCGCTCGCACTCGCTCGCGCGGAGGGCCTCGAAGTCGCTGAAGCGATCGCTCTCGGCAACATCGGCAGCGTCTTGCTATCTCAGGGCCGGATCCCCGACGCTCGCACGTACTTCGAGCGCTGCTGCACGTTGAGTCGGCGTATTGGACACCGCAGGGGCGAGGTCATTGCGATCGGCAATCTGGCGAATATCCTCGTCAACGATGGATACCTCGACGAGGCGCTGGAGCAGCACGAACGGTATCTCACGCTGGTCCGCGAGATCGGCCACCGGATCGGGGAAGCGATTGCCGCCGGCAACCTCGGCAACGTGTACTACGCGCAGGGCCGGCTTACCAAAGCGCGCGATCAACATCGGTCGTGTATCGAGATCGCGCGCGAGATGGGCAGTCGTGGCAAGGAGTTGGTTGGACTCCACAATCTCGGGGTCGTCGAGTGCGCGATGGGTGATCTCGACGAGGCCCTCGCGACGCACCACTCGGCGCTCGCCCTGGCGACCGATGTTGGTGCGAAGGATCGTCAGGCACTCGGTCGGATCGCGGTCGGAGCGGTGCTCGCAGCGCAAGGAGATGATGAAGGCGCAGCTGCGATGCTGGTGGAGGCACGCGACTGCGCGGACGCGGCGGGATTCGACTGCGAGTCCATGATGGCTCGCTGCCGGCTGGCGTGCCTGCCCGGTGGGGACGCCGCGGACGCCGTCGCATGGTTCGACAAATGCCATGCTGATCTCGACCACGACTCGGTGCGCGAGGCGTGCTACCTCCTCTGGCGAGCGACCGGCGACGCCGTGCATCTCGAAGCTGCCAAGCGCCTGCTCGACACTGCCACCGCGCATGTCTCTGACGCGATCCGCGCGTCAATCCTGACCAATATCCCGCTCTATCGCGACATTCTGGCCGCGTGGAACGCGCAGCAGCGCGCCCTCGCGTCGGACGCTCTCGCGAAGCCAGACTCCGATGCGTCCTCTGCGTGAGACCGCGTGAAACCGAGGGCGCGGATCTCAGCGTGCCTTTCCATCGGCAGCGGATCGCGCGCTCGCCCTGCGCTCGCCCTGCGCTCGGATGCTGTGGACGCGATGCGACGACGCAATGCGAGGTGCGCATCCCGTGCGATACTCGCGTGGATGAGGCTCCTTGGTCGGTTCTTCGTTCTCTCGTTCGTGGTCGCCGCTGCGACGGTCGCTCGACCCGTGGCGGCCGAGACCGCGGAGGAACCGCTGCCGTTCATCGCGGATGACGCGGCGTATCCACGCGGCGTCGCTCCGAGACTCATCTGGCCCGACCGCACGGAGGCGCAGGGGGACGCTGCATTCGAGTACGAGTACGAGAACGGGGACGAGCCGGACGACGGACCGGCACTACTTCCTCCACGCGCCCCCGCGTTTCCCGATGTGAGTGCGCTGCTCGCACCGTTTCCCGGAGCGGCGACCGTCTCCGAGGATGCTGTCCACATCGTCAAGGGGCACGCACAAGCGCCTGAGATCGAGCGGCTTCTTGCCGCCGTTCGAGCGGGCTACAGTCGCGACACGCGCGTCGAGATCGATGTGACCCGCGGTGACGAGCGACTGCTGACGTTCGACCGGACCACGCGGATGGGAGCATTGCTTCTCGACGATGATCGCACCGACGAGATGTGGCCTGCGGGGGCAGAGGTCTCGTCCGTGCTCGTGACGCCGCGTCCGGTCGTGATCCGGACCGGCGCGCGCGTCGGCGTGACGGTGGAACCGCTCGACGCCCGACGCCTTGTTCTGGATCTGGACCTCCACGTCTCGTGGGTCTCTGGTGAGCGTGCCTTCGACGAGGTGGTCCTACGACGCGTGGTTCCGATCGTGGAGATGATCCACGTCCGCACCAGTGCGCCGCTTGTCTCCGGTCAATCTGCGACCGTCCAACTCGGTGACGTTCGTATCGTCATCCGCGTCACGCGCGAGGCGAGCGCTGCACCGGTCGGGACGCGCGTACTCCCACTGCCGGGAGCTGCCCAGCGACTCGCGGAGGCCGTGATCGTCCGCCCGCGGCGTCTTCCGGTTCTGTCGGACGCCGAGCCGATCTGGCGTAGAGTCGTCGACGTGCCGCGTGTTCCGGACGCGTGGTCAGTTGCCGCACGCCGCGCGGGAGTGCGCCTCGTGTCCGTGCCGCCCGCTGTTGCAATCGCCGACGGAACTGAGACCGCGCTCCAACGCTTCGACGAGCTGATCGCGCCCTTTCGCGCTGCCTCGGCCCACGTAGTTCGCGACGCCGATCTCGACCTCTCGATCCCCGTGCTCGAAGGGCGTCCGTTCACGATCTGTGTCGGGCGCATCGTTCCGATGGTGACGGATGTATCTGTTGAACTCCGAGAAGCGCGCGCGCTTGCCGCCGCGCAGATCGACTTCGAGGCCGAGGGGCGTTTCGTTCACGGGGAGTGGGCTCGGCAGGAACTCGAATTGTCGGTCGCAGAGCGCACGATCGTCGCACCTCTGGACTCCGATTCGGCATCTTCTCCGGCGCTGCCGACGCGGGCAGATGTGGACGGTCCCATGGACAGTGTGCGTGTCTCTGCGGGCACGCGCAGCATGCGATTGCGTGGCGTTGCGCAGGAGAACTTATCCGCATCTCTCACGCGACTCGAGGGGTGGCGATGAGGCGCCATGCCGTTGTGATGCTGGCGTGTGCGCTGCTCGGCGGGGCCGCGCTGTCGCATGCATGGGCCGCGGAGGGCGCCGAGCAGGATCCGCGCGCCGTCGCAGCGTTGGGGACGGTGGATCTCCACGACTTCGACTGGAGCGATGCGGCGGGACTGCGCGCGCCGAGTCTCGAACGTGGCAACTTGCCGGATGCCGACGCCGCGCTCTACGAGAGCGATGATCCAGCGTGGCACACGGTTGTCCGCGCCGTGCGCGCGTCGCGTGTTCGTCTGGTCGTGACGGCGTTCCGTGTGACCGGAGGCGGGGGCGCAGCGTCGGATGTGTTCGCGAGCGATGACGTCATCCTGGGCGCTGGCGCCATCGAGGACGTGCGCGCCGCTGTCTCTACGGGTGCGCTGCGTCGGATCGGTCGTGTGGCAACAACCGGGCGGTTCCATGACGTTCTCCGCGGCATCGACGGGAAGCGCTCGCAGGCCACGGCAGAGTACGATCTAGAGACCGCGATCGAGGCGGCCATCTCGTTCCCGATCTCGGAGGAGGTTCGTAGCGGGCTCTCGGTCGCGGCACGCGCCGCACCACATGTCGGCGGCGCGCGCGCGCTGGCGTTTCACGTGCGAGCCGTTGGCAAGGTTGCGACCACGACCGTGCGTTCGGCGGCCGGTCGGCGCGAAGACCTCTCGGCTCCCGTGTTCGTCGCGCGGGGCGCGCTCGTTCTTCGTGACGGCGACGTCGGCTGTGTACGCGGGATCGACGCGAATGGTGAGGGGTTCGTCTTCCTGCTCCGCTTGCAGGGCAGTGGCGTAGCCGCACGTCGCGCTCCGCGGCTACCGATCGCTGTCGGGGACGATCACATCGCCGTGCCGACCGCCGTGCTGTGCCGTGTGCAGCGTGCCGTCCCGGTCTCCGGGACGTTCGGCGCGTGGTTCGAAGAGCCCTTCGCTCCCGGGCGGATCGTCCCCTGGACCGACAAAGCCGCCACGCGTGCCCGCGAGATCGACGACGTTCTGCGGTCCGAGGGGTTGGCGTTCGACGACGTCGTCGGCCGAATGAGGGGGCTGGCACTCGTGCGCACGCAGCCCGGCGCGGCGCGCGCGACCCTGCGCCATGCGCGCGCCATTCTGGACGCGCGGTCGAACGGTGTCCTCGTCGCGCGCGCGCCGGCTCATGGCCGTATCGTCGTTCCGTCTCTCGACGGCGGCGCACCGAACGCGTTCCTAGGAACGGTCGGGACGCGCTCGGTTGGACTCCAGGTCGAGACCGGTTGTCACTCGTGCATCGCGGCGGCAGAACTGATCGAGTACGACTGGACGGGGATGACCGTCGCGGCGGGCGGGGCGCCGGGACAGCCGACACGCGTGGACATCGCGACGCGCACCCGCGTCTCGTCATCTCGTCGCGCGTTCCCGGTCCGTCGGCTTTTGCCGGGTCTCGCGTCGTTCGTGTACGACCAACTCGCATTCGACTGGGTTGCCGATACGCAGTTGCGCGTGCGCTCGCTGCTGCCGCCGGGCGGGGCGACGTTCGCCGAGGGTGTTGCGGTGACGTTGCTCGGTCGGGCGCAAGCCGACATCGCAACGACGGGCATCACGGTCAACGGCGAGAGCCTCTTCGTGGCGCCCGGTGAGGGCGCGCGGATGCGCCGTACGCGCAGCGCGCCCGCGGTTGTCGGTTGGGAGTGGGTCGCGAGCTGTGGAATGTCGTTGCGGTATCCTGAGGTCACGGGGATCACATCCGGGATCGATGTCGCCGTTCGCGCTGACGAGTCCGGAGCAACCCTTGAGATCATCGCGGACCTACGCGGCGAGCCGGAACGCTTGGCGAAGGCATTCGACATGGGCGATGGCGCGATCGACATCCTTCGCGTTCCGCGGCTCCTCGTCGAGGCGGAGATCCCGACAGGTGGCGCCCGACGTATCGCGTGGGGGAGTGGACTCGCGTTGCGCGTCGGCGTGACGGATCGTTCGGATCGTCCGCCACTTCGCACCGCGATCATCACGACGCATGATGGTCGGTCTGGCGTGCGTTTCAGCGAGGGGACGCGCGTCGTGCTCGAAGCAGGTGGAAGTACGCTCCTTCCGATCGAGATCCTGGACTACCAGTCCAATCACCTGTCGGGAGAGGGCGCGACGGTGACCCGCCGCGTCCGCGATGGTGTCGTCTTCGTGCTCGGTCGGGCGCGCGACCACGTGGCACGCGGCTGGGCGACTCTCCGTGGCAGCGGATCGCGTCGCGCATTCTCGCTACGTAAGTTCCAGGCGCCGCGACGGCCGGACACGGCGGTCAATCTGCTGCTTCCGAAGCGATTGGTGCGGACGGTCCCCGTGACCGTGGCGCACGGACGAGTTCTCACACTCTCGTACGGGCTCTCTGCGCCCGTTCACATCGCGGTCGAAAGAACGACCGTGGAGGAAGACGAATGATGTCGCGATCCCCCTCACCAACCCGCAAGACCACCCGCGTGGGTTCTCTGGCTCTGCTCCTCGCGGGAGCAGCGCTTCTCGCACCGGCACACGCTGGCGAGGGCGAGACGAGCATCGGTGCGCCGGTCTCGCACCACGAAGGCGCGGTGCTCTACGAACTCGGTGCGCCGCTGCTTCGCGGCGAGTCCGACTTCCCTCCCGACGACAGTCTAGCCGAGCCTCACCGTCTCGCAGACGACGTCGAGGGCCTGCTCCGAACGGATGTCGAGGCGGCGGGGGGCGCGCTCTACGTCAGCCGCGGGGATCTCGTAGTCTCCGGGGGGCCGGAGGTCGTGGATCTCGTCCGGCGCCGCGTGGCTGCGATCGATTCATTCGTGCAGGGGCGCGCGACTCTGAGCGTCGCTGCGGTCCACGTTGACGACGTGGCGGATGCGGCGAGTGCCGATACCATTCGCGCAGCCATCACGTCGGGGCGTGGGCGCGTCGTCTGGTCCGGCCGTATCTCGTCACGCCGCGGGGAGCCGATCCGCCGCGAGGCGACGACCGAGACGACACTCATCGCGGACCTCGAGGTCGAGGTCGCGAACGCCGCGTCGATCGCGGACCCTGTTGTCGCGACGTTGGTGACCGGTTGGCGCATGGGACTACAGCAGCGACCCCTCGACGCCGACCGGACGTTCGTGGCGCTGACGTTCCAATTCTCCGGGTTGCGAGGCATGGAGAAGATCGAGACCGGCGCGGGCACGGTTCAGCGACCGCGCGTCGGATTCGTCTCGGTGAGCGCGCCGCTGGTCGTGCACCGCGGTCGAGCCGAGATCGTGCTCGTCGATCACCCGTTCGCAGACGGGGTGCTGGCGGTCGTGGTCAACGTCCTCAGCCTGCCCGACGTCTCGAGCATGCCGTATCGGCTGGTCGATGTCGCTGCGCGAGCGGGCGTCGGTGTGATGAGTGCGCCGGTTGCGATCGGGTTGGATAACTACAGCACCGAGAACGAGGAGGTGCCCAGTCCGTACGCCGCCGCTGCGACTCTCATGGAGCGCATCGTGACCACGGACGCGGGAGACGAATGGACCCCCTCCATCGCACTCATCCGTGATCCAGGACTCGTACTTTCCGAGCCGCAGCCGCGTGGTCTGGAGCGTCGTTCCTGGCGCGGAGTGGACGCAGCCCAGATCCCGGGTTACGACCCTCTCGATGGATCCCTCGCTTCAGACGCCGTCGCCGCCCGGCGTCTCACGCGCTCGTCAAGCCACACGGCACTCTTCGCGCTGCCCGGCGTGCGCACGCGCTACTTCGCCGGAACGTGGACCCGCGTTCTGACTGATTTCGACGTCGAGATCGCCGAGAAGGCCGCCATCACAGACCCGATCGTGTACTCGTTCGTCGCGGGCGACCTGTGGGAAGTCCCCGCCGACGGCGTCACGCCCACGGGAGACGTATCCGTCGTCTGGTCGATCGTGCGCGCCGCCGCGCCCGAGACCACCGCCCTTGTCATCCGGCGCGACATCGACGGGAAGCGCACCGAAGAGAATGCCGACCGCATCGATGTCGTGCGCCATCGAGCGTGGTCCGGCAGCCTCCTCGTAACCGACGACACGCCAGCGGAGATCCGCCTGAACGCTGACGAGGCCGAGATCGACCTGTGGTCCCGCGACTGATCCTCCGCCCCCGGAACTGTGCGACAACGCACGCTGACACGGGGGGCGCCGGGCCGGTGCGTGTTAAATTGACGCCGGTTCGCGAGCTACGTGAACAGCGTGCGACCATGCCGCCGGGGGGGAACTTCATGATCCATGCAGGTCGCCGCCGGAGTTTCACGCAGATCCACGCGATCATTCTCTGCGTCGCGGGTGCGTTCCTCGTTGGCGCGCTGTCCATTATGTGGCCAATCGTCTCTGAGTTCGCTGCCCTTGGAGAGAGCGGCGACGCCGTGACTTTCACGCCTGCGCAGTTCGAGGATCTCGTCACGGCATTGCGGTCTCTCACCCTCTTGCTCCCAGCCGTGGGGATCTTGCTCCTCATCGCAGCGTGGGCGCTGTGGAAGACAGTCCGCTGCGCACGCGACCCCGCCGCGACAGTCGCGTAGCGACACGCCGCCGCAGCCGACGAGCAATGGGCTCGTGATCTGGGAGGGCTTCACACTCCAGTCCGCCTCTTGTTGCTGAAGTGCGGGGCGGACCGTATGGCGTCGGGAAGGGGGGCGTATGGGCAGTCGAGTGATCCTCGCGCAAGGGATCGTGTGGGACGTTCCTTGGGGGTGGTACGCACTTTGTCCCGTCGCCCCGCCCGTGCTTGTCGTCGGCGTCTGGCTCGTCTTCTGCGTTTGGTCTCGCCGAGCCGGGCGACGCGACGACGAGAGATGACCCTCTCCGCTGCACTCATCAACATCCACGTCGCCGCCCCGGGCGGAGATGCGGCTGCCAGATCGTCGGCGGGAAACCGACGACACGCCGGCGGAGATCCGCCTGCACGATGACGAGGCCGAAATCGACCTGTGGTCCCGCAACTGACTCCGCCGCCGAGGGGCGGACAATCTTGGACGAGTACGCCGCCCGGGCTCTTCCGCTGATGCGGCGCGTCATGACGCTATGCGGGCGATCGACCGAGTTCCGTCTCAAGCGCGGTGATGCGCCGTTGGAGCGCAAGGCTCGGTGCCGTGCTCAGCAGTTGGAGGCCCAACGCGAACCCGATGAGCAGCATCGTCCCTACCGAGTCAAGACCCAGTCGCGCCGCGAGAAACGGCCCGCACGTCGCGAAGAGAACGAGGCCGAGGAATTGTGCCACCCAATACGACCAATTCGACATTGCGTCTCCGTTCTGTCAACCCGCGCCCCGACTCGTTCGTCGTCACACGTACAGCATCTACCAGCGTCAACCGCGAAGCACGACCACCACGTTCTTGGGTGCGGCTCTCGAGCGTCGCGGACCGGCGTCAGCGTAGCACGCGCTGCGATCGCTTCGGTGGGGCGGGCTCGTCGCTCATCGGTTGATCCACGACAACCGGACTAGACTCCATGCATGAGCACACGAAATCGGGGTCTCGCGGGCTGGCTGTCACAGATCCTCCTTGTCCTGGTCGCGGCGACGATCGCGCGGGCGTCGGACACGCGACCATGGGCCGTCGACGTGCTCGTTGGAAGTGATGCCGTGGTCTACGGCGAGATAACTGAACTCGACGACACGCACTACACGTTCCGCGTCGAGAACTGGATACGGAGGGACGAGACGGAGAGCAGCGCACGAGAGACGGTTCGCATACATCGATCCGAGGGCTCGGGCGGCGGGCAGCGTGCTCGCCCGTACGCGCTCGGTGAGCGGTTCCTCGCGTTCTTGGAGCGCGATCAGGCCGGGGAGTGGCGGACGCACGGCAGCAGCTTCTACGCGGAGTGGCTGATCGACGACGCCGACGCACCAGTTTGGATCGAAGCCGTGACGGAGTTCAGCAGGGCGTACGTCGCAGTGGGAGATCCCCGCTGGGTCGCGGCTTGGCGCTCACTCCTGCGTCACGACAATCCGATCACGCAACGACTGGCCGTCACGGTCCTCCCGCAGACGGCGATCTACAACCCCGGATGTGGTGACTTTGTTCCGCGAGGACTCTTCGCCCTCCTTGAGGGCGGTGACGTGGACACGGCAGAACTCGTCGCGCGTTTCCTCCCAACGATGCTCTCGCCAGCCGGTCAGAGTTCGGCACGCATTCAACTGAAGCGATCCCGACGCGACGGTCCTCGGCAAGCGCGAGTCTGGTACTCCCTCGCCTTGAGATGTGTGGCTCCACTCGACGCGGATGCTCTTCGCATTCTGCTCGCTGACCTCGCGGACGACGAGATCCCGTTGGATCACCGCAGATCTGCGGCGATCCAACGGATCCTTGCAGGCGAACCTGCTAGTGACGTCGCGCTCATTCACGACGTGCGCGCGGAGCTGCTGGACTGGATGAAACTCGATCGCGATCCTGCCATCCGTGATGCCCTTGCCGCGTTCGTGCTGCGCGTATTCGATGGTGCCGATCTGCTGGAGAACTTCGAGGAACTCCCCGTCCACGAGAGGGCCGCAACGCTGGTCCGTTCACTCTCAGATCGCGCGGTGTCGGACGCGCGTAAACGTCGCAGTGATGTGGTCGCCCTCGAACGCAGTGCCGCCTACCGCGGGGTTTGGCCCCGTCTGCCCCTCGCTGCGGGGCGCTATCTGTCCCTCGCTGACCGGATGGTGGCTTGCGATCCACGAGCCATGGACTTTCGCGTCGCGGACCCCAACGAGGTGAGCAGGGTCGTGCGTGCGCTGCGGGCTGGCGTTGCCGCCCACGACGAAGGGGACTTCTCCGCGGCATCCGCTGGCCTCTACCAGGGCGTGGAGGATCTCGACCGCCTTGGGGCAGCTGTCCCTGCGCACCTCCCGCCCGAGCCATTGGACGCCCTCAAGGAGCGTGTCGAGCAGATTGAGCAGTACGTCGTCGACCGAGCGGTTGAGAGGCTCTGGAAGGAGCGGGAAGGGAAGTAGCGACTGACGATCGCGCCGCCGATGACTAGCTGCCGCGGTGGTAGCGTCGGACGACGAGGGGCGCATGCGGCGGTTTGTGGGTGTGGGCGCTCCTCGGGTCGAGTCGTCCATGACGTAGATGACCGCGCGCCGTAACCACGTCCCGGTTGCGAAACCGATGTCGGTCTTGCTTGTTAGTCTTTTGTTGTTATGAGCGAGCGCGCGTCTTCTGGCCACAACCCAACCCACGGGAACTCTCCCGGGCGGGATGTTCGGCGGTTGCCCGGTGGGGCGGCGGCGCCGAGTGGCGGTGCTGGTGCGAAGACGATCGCGCTGCGCGAGATCGAGTTGAGCAAGGAGCGGGATCTGGTCCTCGGCCGCGCCCTCGCACAGATCGAGCGCGAGCGGACGTACGGGATCGATGGGGCCTCGTCGGCGGCGCATTGGGGTGTGTTGCATGGATTGGACCACGGACGTGCGAGCGAGTTGCTGCGTCTCGGGCGGCTGTTGCATGTGAAGCCAGAGACAGAGCAAGACGTGCGCGACGGCACGTTCACGACGCAACATGCCGCGGTGCTCGGAGGACTCGTCGAGCCGACGCCGGCGCTGCCGCCCAAGCATGCGCCGGACCCTGCCAAAGAGGCGGCGCGCGTCGCCGCCGAACGCGAGCGCCTGCTCAAGTTCGCGGGTCTTGCGAAGGAGAAGTCGCGACGCGAGTTGTCGCGGGCCGTCAACCAGGAGAAGGAGAGCGTCAAGCAGCGAGAGCGCGTCACGACGCTTGTCTTCCACGTGAAGCAGGCCGCCAAGGACGATTGGCGCTTCGCACGCAAGCTCGCGAGCCGCAAGGCGCAGCGACCGTTGACCGATGGCGAGGCGTTCTCGTTGGTGGTGGCCGACTTCGTGAAGCTCTACGACAACGATGACGTGACCGGGCAGAAGAGCGTGCGCGAGCGGCGCGCGGGGCCGACATCAGAGAACCCCAATGCGCGCACGATCCCCGCCGAGGTGCGCCGGGAAGTGAAGCAACGCGCGGGCGATCACTGTGAATTCCCAGGATGTCCGAACGGGATGTTCCTCCAGATCTGTCATCTCCGGTCGCACGCCGATCGGGGCGATCGTGAGCCGGCGAATCTCGTTCTGCTATGCTCGCAGCATCACACGATGATGGACCTCGGGACGCTGCGCTTCTTCGAACGCACAGAAGCGGGCGTGGCGTTCGTGGACGTGCGGACCGGCGAGATCTTCGAAGCGTCCCCGACGCGACATGCGGCGGATGTGTTACCCAATTCAGCATCGGGGCTCGAGGGCGCGCAATCGTCTCTGGGTGTCGTGGATGCGAACCACGGATCGACGGCGGAGGGCGCCGCCGCTTCGCACGCAACACCGAAGAGCGTCCCGACTTCGATCGACGCACTCAAGACGTCGAGTGCTCACGCGTCGAAGGCGGCTTCGCCACCGACGACTCCTGAACACTGGTACGACGGTGATGCCGGTGAGTCGTCGGAGGCGGGCAACGTCAGCGAGTGCGTCCCGAAGTGGATCTCGGAGCCCATCTCTCCGGCTCTCGCCGAACGGTGCGGTGCGCACGCCCCCACGTGTGCGCGCAGCAGCATGTCCGCCGAGAGCGCCGAGAGCGCCGAGAGCGCCGATCGACGCTTCGAGGGCGCGCGACAACCGATGCCGGCAGGCACGGTCTTCACGTGACGATGCGGCGCATGCGGCAGACGAAAGGACGGTGCCGGCGACAGGTTCGCGTCTCTTCGTCCATGGTGTCCAGGGCGCATGGCGCGACCCCGTGGCGCGAGTCCTCATGGGGGTCAGCCGCGTGGACGGATCGGGGCCCTGGTCGGGTCCCTGCGCGCCGTCACGACTGCGAGGGCGGGTCGCCCAATCGACGCATGTCGTTTGTGGGCAACGTGGTGGAGCCAAAGGGAGTTGAACCCTTGACCTCTTGAATGCCATTCAAGCGCTCTACCAACTGAGCTATGGCCCCACCGAGGGTTTCCGGAGGCTGTCGGGCCATCCGAAGCGCGGAACATAGAAAGGGTGGCGGGGGGCGGTCAACGTTTCCGCAGTGGTGGTCCGCGCTTTCTCCGGCCGGTTCTCCGGGCCGGGCTAACCTGCTCGGTTCGGCGAACCGGAGTCGCATGCGAGGCGATCGGTGCCGTGGAGAGTGACCCATGAGCGAGACGTACGACTTTCAGACGGTCGAGAGCAAGTGGCAGCGAGCCTGGAACGAGGGTGGACTGTTCACGGCTCCCGAGAACCCGGACCCGGCGAAGAAGACGTATCTGCTTGAGATGTTCGCGTATCCGTCGGGCGACATCCACATGGGGCACTTCCGGAATTACGGCATCGGCGACGCGGTCTGTCGCTGGATGCTCATGAATGGTCGCGAGGTGCTGCATCCCTTCGGCTGGGATGCGTTCGGGATGCCGGCCGAGAACGCAGCCATCAAGCATGGCGTGCATCCCGGCAAGTGGACCCGCAAGAATATCGGTGTGTCGCGCGCGACGCTCCAGGCCGTCGGCATGGGCTACGACTGGGAGCGCGAGTTCGCGACCTGCGAGCCGGATTACTACCACTTCACGCAGTGGATCTTCCTGCTCCTGCACGAGCGCGGGCTCGTCTACCGCAAGGACGCGCCCGTCAATTGGTGTACCGAGTGCAACACCGTGCTCGCGAACGAGCAGGTCCAGGACGGGCAGTGCTGGCGGTGTTCGAGCGTCGTCGAGAAGCGCGATCTCGAGCAGTGGTACATCAAGATCACGGAGTACGCGCAGCAGCTGCTCGATGGGCTCGACACGTTGCCGCGGTGGCCGAATTCGACTCTCGCGTCGTAACGGAATTGGATCGGTCGCAGCGAGGGCGCGGAGTTGCGCTTCGTTGTGGCGGATCCGCCCGCGGGCTGCCCCGACGTGCTCGAGGTCTTCACGACCCGGCCCGACACTCTGTGGGGCGTGACGTTCCTCGCGGTTGCGCCGGAGTCCGCGATGGGGCGCTGGTGCGCCGAGCACGGCCCGAATGCGGCTGCGGTCGCGGCGTACGCCGAGGAGACGAAGAAGAAGACCGAGATCGAACGTCTGGCGGCGAACCGCGAAAAGACGGGCGTGCTCTCGGGCGTGCACGCCGTGCATCCGACGACGGGCGAGAAGCTCCCGATCTACGTGGCCGACTATGTGTTGGCGTCGTACGGAACGGGCTACGTGATGGCCGTGCCCGCCCACGACGAGCGTGATTTCGCGTTCGCGAAGGCGCGCGATTTGCCCATCCGGATCGTGATCCAGAACGCCGACGCATCGCTCTCGCTGGAGACGATGGAGAACGCCTATTCACCAGCGGGCACCATGGTCGCGAGTGGCCCGTTCGATGGCCGCAACAGCAAGGAAGCCATGGGCGATCTGCTCGCCTGGCTCGGAGACGAGGGGATCGGCACCGCGAAGGTGACGTTCCGCCTGCACGATTGGCTCATTAGCCGTCAGCGCTACTGGGGTTGCCCGATCCCGATGGTGCATTGCTCGGCGTGCGGTGTTGTTCCCGTACCGCGGGATCAGTTGCCGATCGAGTTGCCGCAGGACGTGCAGAACTTCATTCCGGAGGGGCGTTCGCCGCTCGCGGATGTGGCGAGCTTCGTCGCGACGACGTGCCCGAAATGCGGCGCGGCGGCCGAGCGCGACGTGGACACGATGGATACGTTCATCGACTCGTCCTGGTATCACCTGCGCTTCACGGATGCCCACAACGGCGACATGCCCTTCGATCCGGAGAAGGCGCGGCAGTGGTTGCCGCTCGATCTCTACATCGGTGGGGCGGAGCACGCCAACGGGCATCTGCTCTACTTCCGCTTCATCACGAAGGTGCTCCGCGACGCGGGATACCTCGAGATCGACGAACCGGTCGTGCAGCTCTTCCACCACGGCATGGTCGCGGACAGCGACGGCCACACGATGTCGAAGTCGCGTGGGAACGTGGTCTCGCCGATCGACAACGCGCGCGAATTCGGCATCGATGCGTCGCGGATCGCGATGTTCTTCTTCGCGCCGTCCGCCGACGAGATTCGCTGGTCAGAGAAGGGTGCGCACGGTGCCCGGAAGCTCGTACAGCGACTCTTCGCGCTCTTCACGGAGTGCGCGCCGTTCGTGCGCGCGATGCCGTTTGATGTGAAGGGTTGCGACGTCACGGGCGGCGCCGTGAAGGGGGACTCTGGCGCGTCGGAGGCGGCGAAGGAAGTCCGCCGTCGTGCCCACACGCTGCTCCAACGCTTCGACGTGGCGTTCGGCGGCGAGTTTGCGCTGAATACCGGCATCGCCGGGATCTACGAGTTGCTGAACGCGTTCCCGACGCCGGCGGTCGCCGCGGCGGCTGCCGACGCCGATCGTCGTTGCTACGCCGAGTCGTTGCGCGTGCTTTCGCTCGCGATGGCGCCGATTGCACCACATCTCGCGGAAGAGGTGCATGTGCTCCTCGGTGGCGAGGGCAGTGTCTTCAACGCCGCGTGGCCGCAACTCGACGAGAGCGCTCTCGAACAGGACGAGATCGAGATCGCTGTGCAGGTGAAGGGCAAGATCAAGGCCCGGATCAAGGTGGCCGCCGACACTGATCAGGCGACGGTCGAAGCCGCTGCGCTGGCCGATCCCGATGTGCAACGGGCCATCGACGGGCGCGAGATTCGACGCGTGATCGTGGTTCCCGGACGCCTCGTGAACGTCATCGCGTAGGACGCGTCAGAAGACGTTTCTGCACCTCTCGGCACTCCCGCACGTACACAAGACCGACAACTTCCGCAACGGCTGACAAGACCGACCGCGGACAGAGAATAGAGAACAGAGAGATCACCATGGCCCGACGCAAGATCGCCAAGCGCGCAGACGACTACGCCCAGTGGTACCAGGATGTCATCGCCGAGGGGCAGATGGCCGAGCACTCGATGGTGCGCGGTTGCATGATCATCAAGCCGTGGGGCTTCGGGATCTGGGAACGCATCCAGCGCGAAATGGACGACCGGATCAAGGCGACCGGCCACGAAAACGCGTACTTCCCGCTCTTCGTGCCGAAGAGTCTCTTCGACAAGGAGGCCGAGCACGTCGAGGGCTTCGCGCCCGAGTGCGCGGTCGTCACACACGGCGGCGACAAGGAACTCGAAGAGCCGCTCTTCGTGCGGCCGACGTCCGAGGCCATCATCTGCACGACCTACGGCAAGTGGGTCGAGAGCTGGCGCGATCTGCCGATCATGATCAACCAGTGGGCCAACGTCGTGCGGTGGGAGATGCGGCCACGTCTCTTCCTGCGCACGATGGAGTTCCTCTGGCAAGAGGGGCATACGGCGCACGAGACACATGACGAGGCGAAGGCGGAAGTACAGACGATGCTCGACGTCTACGCCGAGTGCGCCGAGAACGTGCTCGCTGTACCGGTCGTGAAGGGCGTCAAATCCGAGTCCGAGCGCTTCCCCGGCGCGGAGAACACGTACACGATCGAGGCGATGATGCAGGACGGGCGCGCTCTCCAGGCGGGCACGTCGCACGATCTCGGTCAGGTCTTCTCGAAGGCGTACGGGATCGAGTTCCAGGGCCGTGACGGCACGATGCAACACGCGTGGTCCACGTCGTGGGGCGTCTCCACGCGGCTCGTCGGCGCGTTGATCATGACCCACGGCGACGACGCCGGAATCGTCGTACCTCCGAAGCTCGCGCCGATCCAGCTCGTCATCATCCCGATCTACAAGGGCGACGAGCAGGCCGCCGAGATCAAGCCGGATGTCGAGGCGATGATGACGTCGTTGCGTGCCGCCGGTGTGCGTGTGAAGGCCGACCTGCGCGAGTACCTGCGACCGGGCCCGAAGTTCTTCGAGTGGGAGAAGAAGGGCGTGCCACTGCGTGTCGAATACGGCATGCGCGACAAGGAAGCGGGCAACGTGGTGCTGAAGCGCCGCGACACGGGCGAGAAGCAGATCATCCCGATGGCGGAGCTTGCATCGGTGGCCGCTCCGCTGCTCGTGACCATCCAGAACGACATGCTGGAACGCGCGCGGGCGCGTCGCGACGCGAACACGCATGTCCTCGACGACTACGCCGACTTCAAGAGTCGCGTCGGTGACGGCGGCTTCTTCCACATGCGCTGGTGTGGCGCCTCCGCCTGCGAGACCAAGGTGAAGGAGGATACGAAGGCGACGATCCGCTGCCTGCCTCATGCCTCCGAGCCGGATCCGGGCCCGTGCGCGATCTGTGGCGAGGCCGCCGAAGGCGTCCGCGCGATCTTCGCCCGCGCGTATTAGGCCACGCTACACTCTCTCTCCAGTCGGCTCCGGACGGTCTCGTGACCGCCCGGAGCCGCGTTCCCCGGGAGGCGCTGTGCCCAAGAATATCATCAAGGCTCTCTTCGCCGGCGGTGGCGACGACGACGACGACGGGACGATCGAGTCCGGCGAGGCGGAGGGTCGTGAGCCTGGCGGCCGTGAGCCTGCGGAGCGTCCGCGCAGTCTCGGTGACGCCTGGGAGCGCTTGGCCGTCTCCAATCGCCGACTCGAGGAACGTCTCGTGGCCGTCGAAGAGGCCCAGGCGCGTCAGGCCGAGGCCGCGGAAGCGCTGCTCGAGAACGCCAAGCGCCAACTCGAAGTGCTCCACGTCCTCGGGAAATTCCACGAGGCGTCCGAGAAGCGCGGACGCGAGATGGAGAACCAGATGCGTGGCGTCCCCGACGTCCTGCGCACACTGCCCTCGGCCACGCGCGAACAGGCCGAGCGCCTCTCCGAGATCGCCGCGCGCCTCTACGAGAAGGCGCAGGACAACACCGTCAACGCACTCAAGAGCGCGCAGGCGAACCATCAGCGTTCCATCGAGGACCTGATCGACAAGAGCATCGGCGCCAGCCGTCAGTTGACCGTGTGGGCGATGATCCTCGTGGGCTTGGCCCTCGCGTTCTTGCTCTACGTCTGGCTCCAAATGCCGGCCGTTTGATCCCGCGGAGTCTGCCGCTCACCGGGCCCTCGGCGGTGTCGTGAACGGAGACGCGGCCTCTTCTGGCCCGGTTAGCGGCAGACTCGGGGAGTTGCTGTTCGGCGTGCTGCGCACGCCGACTTGAGCAACTCCGGCGGGATCATCATTGTCTGTGCTCGCTCCGCTTCGGCCGCGATCCCTGCCTGGCACCGGGCGACGGCAACTGTCGCGAGATTCGTAGCTCTGTCGGGGAGCCCGGTGCCAGGCAGGGAAAGCAGTAACGCGGATGGCGCGCTGCGCGCGAGGACCGCGGGACTGCAGCGGCGTATTGTCTGTGCTCGCTACGCTTCGCACGGCTCCTCGTCGCTTCGCTCCTTGTCGCGGGCGAGAGTGGACGAGTGGGCTTGACTTCCGTGAGAAGGCCAACCTTGTGTCGCCACCGATTCGTTTCTCGGTTCTCTTGCCGCCCTCGGGCTACGGTCGGTGCTGCTCCTTTACAACTCAACGGTCTCGATGGGTGCCGTGGCGTGGGCCGCGGCCGAAGTGCCTTCCTGGTGGAGGGTGCGAAGAGGGAAGTGGGGTGTAAGTCCCCCGCGGTCCCGCCGCTGTGACCGGCGCATACGATCTCATTTCGTGGGTCTTCATGGATCCGCGGACGCCACTGGGTGGAGCCCTGCTTGGGTTCCCCGGGAAGGTGGAGATGCGTAGACGTTCCGCCTGATGGCGTTGCACGGTCTTGATTGGCCGTGCCGTCGGGATGCGGAGCGTCGTGCCGGAAGTCAGAAGACCTGCCCGACGAGAGCTTCACGATTGCATCTCCGTGGACTGGGAGAGTGAAGCGCATGGCACGCGCCCTCCATTCGTCATCGTACGCCCGGGGTCTCGTGCTCGCGGCTGTGTTGGCAGTCTGCGGGTGCGGCGATCGTCCCGATACTGCGCCGCCGGCCCCTGAGCCGTCGGTAGCGGTCTCTGATTCCGTAGCGCGTCCCGTGGGACGTGTCGTCTCGCTGGTGCCGACGCTGACCGAGACCGTCGTGGAGTTGGGCGCGGGCGAGTTGCTGGTCGGGATCGGGAGATTCGATCCGGACGTTCCGGAGCAGCCCGATATCCCGCGTCTCGGCGACGCGTTTTCGGTGAGCCTGGAGGCCGTCGCGGCGTTGGAGCCCGATGTGGTTCTCGTGAATGGCGTGCGGTTGGCGGCGCGCCTCAAGCCGCTCGAACCCGCGATCCGCGTGGAGGTCCTGGCGACGGATCGCATCGAGGACGTGCTGGCGACCATCGAGCGTCTGGGCGCGATCACCGATCGACCGCTTGCCGCGCGCGCCCTCTCCGATCGCTTGCACGCTGCGTTGACGTCGGCGCGCGCCCGCGCTCGTGAGCGCGCCGGGCCGCCGCCGTCGGTGCTCGTCGTTGTGCAGCGGCGACCGCTCTACACGGCGGGCGCTGCGTCGTACTTGCATGAGTTGTTGGAGGCCATCGGTGCGCGGAATGCCGCCGGCGATCTGCCGGAAGCGTGGCCGGTGATCTCCGACGAGAGCGTGGTTGCACGCGCGCCGGATGTCGTGCTCGACGCGTCGTTCGGGACGTCGGACCCGGACGCTCGGCCTGAACCGCTGACGGGTCTGGCCGACGCGCGCGTACTCGTGCTGGGCAAGGAGTCCGAGGCGCTCTTCCGCGCCGGTCCGCGACTCCCCGAGGCGTTAGAGATTCTGGAACGACTCGTCTTCGATGCGGCGGACGTGGACGACGTGCACGACGCGACCCGGGGAAACGAGCGATGAACGCGCGACCCGTGACCCGCTCGCGCTTCGTGCGCGTCGTCGCCGGGGGCGTTCTCGTCGCCGGTGCTGGAATCACGGTGGGACTGCTCATCGGCGCGGAACCGGTGGACGTTCCCGCTCTTCTCACCGGCGGCGGATCCGCCGTCGAGCGCACGATCTTCTTCGATTTGCGACTCCCGCGCGTGCTGCTTGCAGCCCTGATCGGTGGGGCGCTGGCCGTCTCGGGCGCGGCGTTTCAGGCATTGCTTCGGAACCCGCTCGCCGAGCCGTATCTGCTCGGAATCTCGGGCGGTGGCTCGTTCGGCGCGGTACTCGCGATCGTTGCCCTCGGTAGCGCCGCGGCGCCGCTCGCCGGACGCGTTCCCGCGGCGCTCGTCGGCTGTCTTGCCGCACTCGCCGTCGTGTATCTCGTCGCGGCGCGTCGCGGGACGTTGCACCCGGCGACGTTGCTGCTCGCGGGCGTTGTGACGAATGCGTTCTTCCTCGCCGCACTCGCCTGCGTGCAATACGTCGCGACGCCGGAAGAGTCGCAGGCCATCCTGCGCTGGGTGATGGGCGGGCTCTCGGGGCAAGGCGGCCCGGAGACGCTGCTGCTCGCGATCGTCGCACCCGTCGGAGCGCTCTACCTGTTCGCCGAGGCGCGGAGACTCGATCTGTTGGCGTTCGGCGAAGAGACGGCCCGCAGCCTGGGTGTCGATGTGTCCGCGTGCCGCAAGCGTGTCTTCGTCGGAACGTCGATCTTGACCGCAGTCTGCGTTGCGGTCTCAGGCCCGATCGGCTTCGTCGGGCTGATCGTGCCGCACGCCGCGCGGATGGTGGTCGGGAGCGGGCATCGGGTCCTGATCCCGGCGGCGTTCTTCGCAGGCGCGGCGTTCCTGCCCGCCGCCGACGGCTTGGCGCGCGTGGTCGTGGCGCCGGGCGAGTTGCCCGTCGGGATCATCACTGCGGTGGTCGGCGCGCCGTCGTTCGTCGCGCTCTTGATGCGGGCACGCGTGGGGGAAGGCGGCGCGCATGGGTGACACCGCCTCGCCCGCGCCGGCTCTCGAAGTGGAGCGCGTTGCCGCCGGATATCGCGGTACCCGCGTGCTCTCCGAGATCTCGTTGGTGTGCGCGGCCGGCGAACTTCTCGGCGTGCTTGGGGCGAACGGCTGCGGGAAGTCGACGTTGCTGCGCGTCTCGGCGGGTGTCGTGGCGCCTACTTCCGGTGTCGTTCGAGTCGGTGGTGCGGACGTCTCGGCGCTCAGAGCGCGCGAGGTCGCACGCCGTGTTGCGTTGCTGCCCCAGGATTCCGGTCCGCTCTATCCGATGGCGGTCCTGGAGGCAGTGCTCCTCGGACGTCATCCGTGGCAACCGGCGTTCGCGTTCGAAGGCGACGAGGACTTGCGTCTCGCCCGCGAGGCGCTCCGCGAAGTGGATGCGGAGCACCTCGCTGAACGCGACCTGGCGACGCTCTCGGGCGGAGAACGTCAGCGCGTGCTGCTCGCGCGCGCCCTCTGTCAGGGCGGACGCGTGCTGCTCTGCGACGAACCGACGTCGCATCTCGACATCCGCCACCAAGCGGCAGTCTTTCGATTGCTGCGAACGGTTGCAGATGCCGGTCGCGCGGTCGTCGTCGTCACCCACGATGTCAACCTCGCGGCGCAGGCGTGCGACCGACTCGTTTTCCTGCGCGCCGGGGCGACCGCCGATGGCGTCGCGCACGGAGCGACGCTTGAGGCCGCGGGTCGGCCGCGTGACGTCGTGACACCGGACGTGCTGCGCGCCGCGTACGGCATCGACGTAGCCGTTGATCACGATCACGACGGGCATCCGGTCGTGCGGCGTCGTCTCTGACGCCCGTGACATCGCGCAACGCATAGCACGATGAACAAGACCGAGTGAACGACTCCCAACGAACGAAACCGATAAATCGTCGCCGATCGGCGACGCGAGCGAACCCAGAGCAGGGATGGAGAGCAGATTGCAGATACGAGAGAACGAGTCGAGCAGCACGCCAGCTATAGCACAGGGATCGTGTGCGTCGTGGAGACAGGTCCGACGTCGCCACTTGAGCATGAGCGTGCGCCTCGCGTGGGGCTTGACGCTGTCGGCCGCCATGGGGGGCGGGTTTGCCGCTTCGGCGTCCGCGCAAGATGTACCCCTGCCGGCACCCGTCGAGGACGCGACGACTGCGGACGAGGGCCGCGCGGCGGACGACGTCACGCCCGAAATCGACCCAGGCGAGGCACTGACGTCGGACCTCGATGCCAGCATTCTCGTCGTTGCGAAACGCTATTCGTCGTCGAAGCGGCGCACGACATCGGCCGTGACGACATTCGATCGGAAGGACATCGAGCGGCGGCAAGCGACGCACGTCGATCAGGTGTTGCGCGAGACTCCGGGTGTGCTGGTCGTGCGCGACGGGCCGACGGGGCAGTTCTCACGCATCTTCATTCGCGGTGCGGCCTCCACCCAGACGATGGTGCTCGTTGACGGTATCCCGCAGAACGACGCGACGGCCGGTGGTGGCTACGATTTCAACGATCTCGGGACGTCGGCTGTGGATCGGATCGAGGTTCTGCGCGGTAGCTATGGCGTGCTCTACGGTTCGGAAGCGATGGGCGGCGTTGTGAATGTCACGACCCGTCGTGGGCGTGGCGACCCCGAAGGCTTCGTGAAGGTCGAAGGCGGATCGTTTGGTACCCATGCCGAGTCGGCCGGCGTCTACGGCGCCGAAGGCCGCCTCGATTTCGCGTTGACCGGCTCCAACCTCAACACACGCGGGGAGCGTCGTCGGGAGTCCTATCGATCCAGCGACGTCACCTCGCGGCTCGGGGTTCAGATCGACGAGGATCTGCGTCTCGAATGGACCGGGCGTTTCGTGGACTCGCGCGCGCAGAGCCCGTTCGACTTCGCGAGCTCCGGTGTGCTGCCCGAGGACAGCAACATCGAACGTCGGCGCGAGACGTTCTCGACCGGTCTCTCCATGATCTGGGAGGCGGATCCCGCGCTGACGTTGCGTGCCCATGCATCGCTGCTGGACGTCTCGAGCAAGTTCCGCAATGGTTCCGACGGTCCGGAGCTCATCGATCCTGATTTCGTTCCTGGGTCGGGCGACGAACTCTCGGTCATCCGCAAGGAGTTGCAGACCCGGAACGACGAAGAGGACCTGCGCGGGCGTTTCGATGGCACATGGCACGTCGCGGAGTCCGCCGCGTGGGCCGCGCCTGAACAGGGCGGCGTGGCCGTCGATGTGACCGCGGGCGGCGAGTACCTGCGCCAGACGTCGGAGAGTCGTGTGACGTTTCCCGACTTCGGGGCGCCGACCTCCACCACACAGCGACTCGACGACACAGCGCGAACGACGTCGTGGTTTGCGCAGGGCGACGTACTCCTGCCGGATGCCGGACCGCTCGCGAACGCTTTGATCACGGTCGGAACGCGTCGCGACGAGCACAGTGAGGCGGGGTCGGAGTACTCTCCCTTCTATGGTGCGCGCGTGGATCTGGCCCCCACGGATACGACGTTTCGGGCTTCGTACGGCGAGGGCTTTCGGGCGCCGAAGCCATCGGAGTTGCTCGACCCCTTCGTCGGCAATGCGGACCTCACAGCGGAGACATCCGAGTCGAAGGACTTCGGCATCGAGCAGCGTCTCTTGGATGGCTCGCTCGTCGTTGGCGCGACTTGGTTCGAGTTGAAGACGGACGATCTCATCGCGTTCGACTCTGACTTCGTCACGCCTGCGCGCCCGTTCGGTGCGTTGCGGAATTTCGGGAGTACGCGCACGCGCGGCACAGAGTGGTCGCTCGCCTGGGCCGTCGGGCACGGGTTCACGGTGCGAGGATCGTACACGCGCCAGAATCCCGAGGACCGCGAAACCGGCGAAGACCTGCCGCTGCGAACACGTTCGTTCGGTAGCTTCGGCGTCTCGTGGGAAGAGGGGCCGTTCCAGGTCTCGGTGGATGGGTTCATCTCGGGCCGACTCCACGACACCGGCGGTGAGTTCACGTACCCCGAGCCGAAGGAGCGCAAGGTCCCCGGCCGCGTCACTCTCATCGACGTCACGGCGCGCTGGAGAGCGACCGATCAACTGACGTTCTTCGCGCGGATCGAGAACCTCACAGACGACGACTACGTGACGACGCCGTCGGCACCCGCCGGCCCGCCGCTCGGCGCGTATGTGGGCGCGCAGTGGGACTTCTGACGCGACCCCGGCGACGATAGTCTTGCGTGCGAAGGGCCGCCCGAGGGGAGACTCTCGGGCGGCTCTCTTCGGAGGGCGGCTCTCGTTGGAGGAATGCGCATGCGTCGGAGTTGGGATCGAATCGCGATGAGTTCGTTTGCGGTCGCCGCGCTACTTGCCAACGCGGGGTGCGCTGCTGAAGAGCCGTCCCCGCCGAGAGCTTCTTCCGCAGAGTCTTCCGTGCAGCCCGCCGAGCCCGCGCAGCCCGAAGCGGCGCCGCGGAACGTCATTCTGCTGATCGGCGACGGCATGGGGCCGCAGCAACTCGCGCTGCTGCTGGACTGGGCCGACGCCGCAGGAGCGTCGCCGACGCACTTTGAGCGACTGACCGACGTCGGGCATCTCGGACTCGTCCGAACCGGGGCCAAAGGCTCGGCTCTGACGGATTCTGCGGCCAGTGCGACGGCAATTGCGTGCGGCGTGGAGGTCCCGAACGGTGTCATCTCGGTGGATGAGAACGGTCGTGCGCTGCGCACGTGCATGGAGGACGCCGACGCATCCGGACGGATGACAGGTCTCGTCACGACCACGCGGCTGACGCATGCGACGCCCGCGTCCTTCGCTGCGCATGTGCAGAAGCGCAACCAGGAGAAGGAGATCGCGCAGCAGATGCTGTCGACGCCCTTCGTGGACGTCATGCTCGGCGGCGGCGCGGCGTTCATCGACGTGGCGAACGCGCCCGAGGGGTACAGGGCTGTGACGACAGCCGCTGAGCTTGCGGCACTCGACGCAGCTGGCGGTCCGGTGCTCGGCGTGTTCTCGAAGTCGCATATCCCGTACGCGATCGATCGCGATCAACCGACCGAGCCGTCCACCGTCCCGACGCTGGCCGCGATGACACAGAAGGCGATCGACGTTCTTGCGACCGGGCCCGACGGCTTCTTCCTTATGGTCGAGGGCGGGCGCATCGATCACGGCGGGCATCTCAACGATGTGGCTGCCGTGCTCGGCGAGATGCGCGAGTTCGACGCTGCGATCGGCGTTGCCGAAGCGTTCCGTCGCGAGCATCCCGACACTCTTGTCATCGTGACGGCCGATCACGAGACCGGCGGCCTCGCGATTTCATTCTCCGGCCGCCCGCTGCTTCCGCAGCACTTCCTCGCGATGACCGAGCAGGAGTCGTCCATCGAGGCGATCGCGCAGCGGACACCGAAGGAGGCGCGCGAAGCCGTCGATCCGAAGATCTACGGCGTGGGACGCGCGCCCTTCTATCCGGCCTATTCGTGGTGGGAGACTTCCCGCGCACTCGAGACGTCCGCGACGTACAGCGTGTCGTTCGGAACGCAGAGCCATACGACGACGCCTGTCGCGATCGTTGCCGCCGGGCCACGCAGCGAGCAATTCGAAGGGTTGATGCACAACGAGAAGATCGGCCTCCTCTTGCGTGAGTGGATGGGGCCGGAGGAGGCGCGATGAGCGACGTGCCACGGACCACCGCGGACTTTCGTTCCGATACCGTCACGCGTCCGACTTCGACCATGCTGACGGCGATGGCCGAGGCCGAAGTGGGGGACGACGTACTCGGCCACGACCCCACGACGCAGGCCCTCGAAGAGGATGCCGCCCGTCTGCTAGGCAAGGACGCCGCGCTCTTCATGCCCTCGGGCACGATGTGCAATCTGGTCGCGTTGCTCACGCATACATCGCCGGGCGATCAGATCCTGACCGAGGAGTGGAGCCACACGGCGTGCTTCGAGGGCGGCGGTGCGGGTGTCTTTGCCGGTGTTCTTACACGCACACTCGGTTCGGCGCGCGGACTGATGGACGCAGCCGATGTGGAGCGGTGGATGATGCCACGCAGCGAACACACGCCGGGGACGTCACTCGTTTGCGTCGAGCAGACGCATAACTTCCATGGTGGCGTCGTGATGCCGCTCGACGGCCTGCGTGCGATCCGCGATGTCGCCCATGCGAAGGGCGCGCGCGTGCACATGGACGGGGCGCGCATGTTCAACGCCGTGGCGGGGACTCCCGGTTCGACTGCAGCCGACCACGCGGCGTGCGCCGACACGGTCAGCTTCTGTCTCTCGAAGGGCCTTTGCGCGCCCGTCGGTTCGTTGCTCTGCGGCGACGTCGAGTTCATCGCGGAGGCGCGCTTTCATCGCAAGCGGCTGGGCGGCGGAATGCGGCAGAGTGGTGTGATTGCGGCGGCCGGACGCGTGGCGTTGCGCGAGATGTGTGCTCGTCTCACCGACGATCATGCGCGCGCCCGACGTCTCGCCACCGGGATCGCGGCGATCGACGGGTATTCCGTGGACCCGACGTGTGTCGATACCAACATTCTCTTCGTCGAGACGGGTGACCTCGTCGCGGCGGAGATCGTCGCTTCCGCGGCGGCCGAGGATGTGCTCCTCTACGCGACGGGCGTACATCAGATTCGTTTCGTCACGCATCACGACGTGACGGATGCGCATGTGGACCGGTTGCTGGGGATCCTCCAGCGGCTTGTGAGCTGAGCGAGACGTCGAGAGATCGAGCGAAGGCCAATCACCGAACGCAGGGGAGAGCAGTCATGGCGGGGATCTTCAAGGCATACGACATTCGGGGCACCGTTCCGGATCAACTCGACGAGGCTCTGGCGGAGCGCATCGGTCGCGCAGCCGCGACGCACCTCGGCGCGAAGTCGATGGTGGTCGGTCGCGACATGCGTGCGTCGGGCGTCGGTCTCTCGGCAGCGCTGATCCGCGGTATCACGAGCACCGGTTGTGACGTCACCGACATCGGAATCGTCTCGACGCCGATGCAATACTTCGCCGTCGGAAGTCTCGGTACCGACGGCGGGATCATGGTGACCGCGTCGCACAATCCGGCCGAGTACAACGGCTTCAAGACCTCCGCGCAGGATGTCGTTCCCGTCGGTGGCGACTCCGGGCTGCCGGAGATCGAGGCTCTTGCGCGCGGCGAGCAGACGGCTTGCGATGCGCCCGCCGGTTCCGTCTCTCAGGCCGACGTGAAGACCGCGTATGCCGAGAAGATCCTGTCGATGATCTCGTTCGGCGATCGTCGCCTGAAGGTCGCTGTGGACTGCGGCAACGGCATGGGCGGTCTCGAGGTCGAGCACGTCTTCTCGAATTTCCCGGTGGACATCGTCGGTCTCTATCTGGATCCCGACGGGAGCTTCCCCAACCACGAGGCCAACCCACTCAATCCCGAGAATATGCGCGATCTACAGGCGGCCGTCCTGCGCGAGGGCTGCGATCTCGGCGTGGCCTTCGATGGCGACGCGGATCGGGCCTGTTTCTGCGACGAGAAGGGCGAGATCATCGGCAACGACCTGGTCACGGCTCTGCTCGCGAACGAACTCGTCCCGCGCGAGCCGGGCTGTGCCGTTCTCTACGATCTGCGCTCGTCGCGCGTCGTCGAGCAGACGGTGCGCGAACTGGGCGGCAACCCGGTTCGGGAACGCGTCGGCCACGCCTTTATGAAGGCGACGTTGCGCCGCCACGAGGGCCCCTTTGGCGGTGAACTCTCGGGCCACTTCTACTTCCGCGAACTCTGGTACACGGACTCCGCGATCTACGCCGCCGGTCTCATCCTGGCGCAGGTCTCACGCGGCGACACGCCTCTCTCCGAGATCGTGGCACCGCTGCGGCGTTACCCGAACACGGGCGAGGTCAACTTCCACATCGAGGACAAGGACGGCAAGATCGAGGAGATCGCCGCGGCCTTTCCAGACGCACGCCAAGACCGCCTCGACGGCATCACCATCGCCTACGACAACTGGTGGTGCAACGTCCGGAAGTCCAACACAGAACCCCTACTCCGCCTTGTCCTGGAAGCCGACGACGAAGCAACGTTCAAGGACGCCCGAGCCAAGGTGATGGCGTTACTCGGCACCCCCGAATAGCGAGCGATCAACCAAGGAGACAGCGAAGGCCGTGCCCCTACGCCAACCCCGGCGTGAACCGATCCCCACCCATCATCTCATCCAGATTCCCACCCGGACGCAGCGCGGGGTCCTGATGGAACTCGCAGATGTGCTTCCACGCCTCCTCGGCCGTGTCGCAGATGTGGACGAGGTGCAGATCGTCGGGCGAGATCGTGCCTTCGGCGGCGATGAAGTCCCAGTCCACGATCCGGCGCCAGAACTCCTCGCCGACGAGTGCGATCGGGATCGGTTTCATCTTGAGCGTCTGAATGAGCGTCAGCGTCTCGAAGAGTTCGTCGAGCGTGCCGAACCCGCCCGGGAAGAAGACCGCGGCCTTCGCGCGCAGGAGCAGGTGCAACTTGCGGACTGCAAAGTAGTGGAACTGGAAACAGAGTTCCGGGGTGATGTACGGGTTGGGCGCCTGTTCGAAGGGCAACGTGATGTTCATGCCGATGTTCTTTGCGCCGGCGTCCCACGCGCCACGATTGCCCGCTTCCATGATGCCCGGACCACCACCCGTCACGACGACGTAGTGCAGGCGTCCACCCGCCTGGCACTCGGTGGAGATGAGATGGGCGAGGCGCCGCGCCTCGTCGTAGTAGCGCGCCTTCTTCTGAAGGTTCTCTGCGACGCGTAGATCGTAGGCCGCGCGTGTGTCGTCGGGGCGCTGCTGCGCCCGGCGAGCGGCCGTCTTGACGCGCTCCTCCGCCTCTTCCGCGTCGATGATGCGGGAGCCTCCGAACATGACAACCGTGCTCTCAATGCCCTCTTCCTGCTGGAGCAACTCGGCCTTGATCAACTCGAGTTGAAGCCGTACCGGACGGAGGTCCGTGCGATGCAAGAGGCCAATATCCTCGTAGGCGCGCAGGTACGTCGGGCTCTCAAGTATGCGGCGGAGGTTCTGTTCGGGCGTGTAGGCAGGATCGCGTTGCATCGGGGACTCCATGGAGACTCCGAGGCTATCAGTCTCCGACCATGTCGAAGACGAAGGGCGCTCGCCGCGTCCTTCGGCCGCACGGAGGCGGACCGCGCGATCGCTGCGTGGGTGCCGATGGCGAGCCTGAGGACGAGCTGTGAGTGGACGCGCGAAAGTGGAGTGACTAGGATCCCATATGGATCTGGGCCGTGCGGAGGATGGACGCAGAGACGAACCCGCCGCCGAACGATCCCCAGGGGGAAACGAATATGCGTGGAGAAAGCAATATGCGCACCTCGACCGTCATCGCCGCCGCTTTCGTTCTGGTTGTCGCGCCGATGGCCTCGGCGGCGACGATCTCCGTTCCCGGGGATCAGCCGACGATCCAGGCCGCGATCGATGCGGCCCAGCCCGGCGACGTGATTCTGATCTCGGGCGGGACGTACGACGAGAATCCGATCATCGACAACAAGCAGAACCTGTCGCTGACCGCGAAAGGGAAGGTCGTGATCAACGGCGCAACTGGCGACGACGAGGACGGGATCAGGATCACGAACTCATCGGGGATCTCCATCTCCAAGATCACGATCCAGGACGCCGAGGACAGTGGGATCTACATCACCAAGTGCGATGGAGTGACCATCTCGAAGTGCACGATCAACGACGCCGAGGAAGACGGGATCGAGGTCGATGACGCGACGCGAATCAACGTCGAGAAGACCAAGATCAACAATGTCGGCGATGACGGGCTGACGTTCGGCTCCGCTGGCGACGATGTCTTCGTGACGAATTCGACTGCCACGAAGGTCACGATTCAGGGCACGCAGGACAAGGGCGTGCAGACCAACGGCAGTGGCAACACATTCGACAAGGTGAAGGTCTTCTCAACCGAGGGTGTCGGCATTCGCGTTGCCGGTGGAGCGAATACGTTCACGAAGTGCTTCGTCAAGGGGACGGACGGTCCCGGTGTCATCTTCGAGAGCGATGGAAATCAGTTCATCGGCTGCAAGGTCATCCGCGCCGGCGACGAGGGGATCGAGATCCGGTCGAGTAACAACCGCGTCGAGAAGTGCAAGATCGTGAAGGTCGGTGAAGACGCGATCCTTCTGAACGGTGACGGCAACACGATCATCAAGAACAAGCTGATCCGCCCGTCGGACGACGGTCTCGACGTCAATAGCGATAACAACATTCTCGAGAAGAATACGATCACAAAGGCTGGCGACGACGGCGTCGATCTCAGCAGCCGGGGCTCCGGGAACATCTTCACGAAGAACAAGGCAATCGGCAGCTTTGGGTTTGACTTGGAAGACGGCTCAGCGCCCGGCTCAAATACGTTCAAGGGCAACAATTTCAAGAAGACAAACTGACCCCGGCAGGTGCCCACGCGACGACGCTCGCTCCGGGAGTCGCCGTCGCGGTGGAGGTCGCGAAGTCGCGTCACCATCGATGCCGACTCGATGCCGACGACGCGGGCTCGCGGTCAGTCCCGACCCCACAGCCGGTCCGACAGCGTCTGTAGCCACGCCTTCCGCGCGTCCGGCAGATCGTCCGGGATCTTGGCTCCGGTCACCAGGAGACGCGCCTCGTCGCTGAGGTCGTCGATGGCCGCTAGCGTACACCGCAGGGTCGCATGATCCGCGTTCGCGCCCGTCGCGGCGACGTGCTCGCTGACCTCTGACGCGAACTCCGCGTCGCCCGCGTGCGCTTCCTCCACGTCGTTCGACGGGCCCAGCGCGTTGATGGCGTCCACGACGAGCTTCTTGCGTTCACCGTAGTTCAGTCGTGCCAAGTCCTCGGGGAGTAGCGGCTTGCCGATCCAGATACTCTGCGTGCCGTGGCCGAGCGGGAACTCGAGGCGCGTCTCGGTCGGATGACGTGGGAGCGCGCCGACGAAGCGAACGGGAACGACGGGTGCGTTCACCTTCAGAGCCATGTCGACGAACGCACCGCTCATCTTCGTGACCGGCGTCGCGCAGGAGAGGGAGCGCGTGCCTTCGACGTGCACCATCACCGACTTGCCCGGTCCCGCCATCTCGGCCGCCAACTCGCCGATGATCCGCGGGAGTGACGTCTTGTCCTCGCGATCGAAGAACGCGATGACGCCCGGATCGCTCACGCCCGGATACTTGAAACTGTGATCGATGAGCGCGCCCAGCCACGTCTGCCGATGCTCGGCCTTCGCAAGTGTCACGGTGGGGACGGTGGAGAGGGCCGACGCGATGATCGAGAAGAGGAGCGACTCGACGCCGACCTGGTGGTTGCCGAGGTAGAGCAGACTGCGTCCTCGAACGGCGGCCCAGGCCTCCGGGTCCTCGATGTGCACGGTGTGGACGAAACGTTCGATCAGGCCGTAGTAGAGGTCCTCGACTGGCCACCGGCCGATGCCGAACCAATCGCTCCAATATCGCCGTACGGGCGTGATATCGAGCCCGGGCGTGCCCGCGTCCTCGGCCACGAACGCGTCGCCGTCGCGGGAGACGGTGATGCGCCGCCCGGAGAGCGGTCGGTCACGTGTGCCAGCGAGCCAGACCTGGCCCTCGCGGCGCAGGTAGACGTCGCCGGGGTGTACGGCCAATCGCGCGGCTGCGTGTTCCTTCGCGACGACGCGCTCCGCCGTCTCGTCCGGGGACCCATCCACGCGATAGAGCGCAGCGACTGTCCCCGGCAGCCAGTCCGTCGCGCGTACGTCGGCCACAGAGAGTCGGCTCGCGCTATCTGCGTCTACCGAGGAGAGACGCAGGCCCGGCACGTGCTGCCGCTCGCCCAGGAATGCCTGTCGCAGGAGCGGGTCCGCGGAGCCGATGACGCCCTTCGGGAAGAGTGCCTCGACGAGTCGGAACGAGATCCACGCGGCGTCGCCAGCCCAGAGCTGGACGAGGAACGCGGGGAACCGTGGGCCACCGTGGAAGCCGTCGAAGCGCACTTCGCAGCGGACGTCGCCCGCCGTGGGCGTCGCGCCGTGGATGCGCAGTTTCTGGATGAACGCCGGATACGCGACCTGGTCGGTCGGGATCTCGTCACACCATTGGTGCAGGTCGTCGTGCGGGATCGCATGCGTCGCGCCGTCGAGGAGGACTTGATGCAAGACACCGCGAGGAGCGGTCGCGATCCCGGCATCGAGGATTGCAGACGCTCCGTTGCTGCCCATTGTCAGAGAGCGCAGCACGTGGAACGCAGGACCGTGGAAGAGGCGTCCCGTGGCATACGGCGAGTCGACAGGCTTCCCATCCGTGAGTGCGGCCAATGCGTCCGGCGTGGCGGCGAACACCGTCCCGAAGACGGGTGTGCCGGTCGCTGCGACAGCGAACTCGCCTGCGTCATCGGCGAGCAATGCGACGACGCCCTTGTCGTTCGTTTCTGTTCGCAGACGTGTGGGGCCGTCGACTACGAGCCAGCGCTTGACCTGCACCCGCTCGAAACCGATCAGCTTCTCCTCTGCGTCACCGTCGGCCGGGCGCGCCGCCGCGGCCAGACGATCCACCATTGACATCATCGGAAGCGCCGGAACCGTCCATGTCGGGCGATGATCGCCGAGCCATGTATCGACCGCCGGATCGAGCGACTCGTCCGCATTCGACGCGGCGTTGCCGTCTCTGCCATCGTCGCCGCCGTCGGAGCGTCCGGGGACGATTCGCATCCCGATATTCGACGCTTCGTAGATGCGCTTCCCGTCTACCCAGAGCGACGCCTCGGCAATCGCGAAGGGGCCACGTTCATCGACGCCCGTCTCGACGACGTCGAGCGTCGTGGAGATGACCTTGTTCTTCGGAACGACCTGGCCACGATATTTCCAGGTCATGGCCGCGCCGAGCGCGAGCGGCTCGAAGCGCGCACCCGGGATGCCGGCGCCCATGCCCGTATCCAGCATGAAGAACTGGAGCAACTGGATCATGGCCTCGATGCCGAGCGAACCCGGCTGCACGGGGTCCTGATAGAAGTGCGCCTTGAAGAACCACTCGCTCGGGTCGACGTCCTTCTCCGCGCGGAGCCGCCCCTTGCCATGCACGCCGCCCTCGGGCCAGTAGCCGGTCACGCGGTCGAACATCAAGAGCATCGGTGCAGCGAGGCGCGGCGCGCCCGCGCAGTAGCGTTCGGGTTGTTGCGTCAGGTCAATCAGCACGTTGGAGTCGTCCGCGATCGCCGCCTTGTGGTGATCCTCAAGCGGCAGGCCGACCTGATTGTCGAATGCCTCGGGCGGGAAGAAACCGAAGACCGTCTTCATGTCGTAGATGAGGCGTTCCGCGACGTAACAGCCGACCTCGAACGACTCGATGATCATGCCCGCTGACTTGCTGATGCTCGTGATCTTGACCTTCGTCACAAGCGTGCCGGAATGCGGCAACATCTCCTCGTGCAGCGTGCCGGTTCCGTCGAGGTTGCGGAACATCAGGTCCTTCGGCTCGTGCGCGGCACTGCCGACGAACGACGCGAGCCAACCGCACGGCTGGAGCGCCGCCTCGAGGAGCACAGCGAAGGGCATCGTCGCGTTGCCGTTCTCGTCGAAGTACCACTGCTCGGTCGGAATGTCGTATTCGAGCTCGATCGTCGTGCCCTTCTGCATCCCGCCGATCGGGCCGTCGATGGACGTGACACGCGACATGAAGTGGTACGGCGGACCGGGGAGCCGCGCGACCTTGCGATGTCCGTCGAAGGGCGCGTACATCGGACCGAAAGCATCCGACGGCTTACCCCAGGCGCACGCGAGGAGCGACGCGTAGTCAAATGCGAACCCGTCGGCCTCGGCGACAGGCGTTCGCTCGACGTGATCGCGGAGCAATTCTGGCTTGCTCGTCAGCGGCCAGTTTGGTGTGAGACGCAACCCCATGCGGCGGCAGTGGAAGGCCTTCAGGCCGTCGATCGTGCAGAGGATGTCGGCATAGAGCGTCGGCTCGGGTCCGTCGATGACCTCCTCGACGAAGATCTCGTACACGAGGTTCTTGTTCGTCGGGAGAACCTGACCGCGACAGCGCAACTGGTACGGCTCGTCCGGCACGGGCTCGAAGCGCCAGCCGTCCTTGTTGATCGTGTAGCCGAGCGCGGCCATGTAGATCGCCATCGTCTGCAGGCAGCCTTCGAACATGAGCGTACCGGGCATGCACGGGTCGTTCTTGAAGTGGCCCTCGAAGAACCAATCGTCCGGCTCGATCGTGTCGATTGCGCGCAGGTAGCCGCGACCCCACGGACCGCCCTTCACGTCGATCTCCGTGACCTCGTCGAGGAAGAGCATGCGACCGCCGGCGATCCGCGGCGTGCGCGTGTGCGGCATCGAGTACTCGAACCCGGGCCCGAAGCAATCCCAAGGGCGGCCGTCGGCGAATGCTTCGAGTTCTACGCGCGAGAGTGACGTGCGCACATCTGCGACGACCGGTGCATCGAGACGCGGCGCGTCGCAGTGGTCGCCCGTCTCGGCGTCCCACAGAATGCCGGCCGAGTCGGCGAGTTCCTGCGCCGAGAAGAACCCGGCCTGGCCGGAGCGCACCTGCAGGCGCGTCTTGCCGTCGACGCGACAATCGTAGTGGAAGAAGAAGAGGCGGATGTCGCCCTGGCGCGCGTGACCGTCCACGTGGATGTCGTAGCGTAGCGTGTCCCCCGGCGTCGGTAGACCACCGCGATACGTCAGCTCGCAGCCGAGAAGTCGGTACCCGCGCTCGCCCTTGTTCAGGAGATCCACGCCGAGCCACGAGATGAGTAACAGGTCGGCTTGGCCGGACTCAATCATTACACCCGCTGGCATCACGCCGTCGTGCATGTAGAAGGCGTCTTCGGTGATGTCGGTTTCGGTCCAGATGGTGCCCTTGCCCATGGACGCTGGTTCGCCCACGATGCCCGTCACGCGGTCGCATAGGAGCAGTGGCGGCTCGGGCATCCGCACCTGCAGTTCCCACTGGTCCTGCGCCTCGAACTCCGGGCCGAAGATCGTCGAGATCTTCCCACCCGCGTGCGTCAGGAGGTCTTCGCGACACCAAGTACGTGTGCCGGTCGGGGGCCCGTGCTCGTCGCGAGAAGGCGTCACCACCGGTCGCGTCGCAGTCGTTGCAGCGGGTGCCGGAGTGGGTGCCGTTGCCAGAGTGGGGGCGGCTGCGACGGGAGCGGCGGGCGCGGGCGGCGCTGCGGGCGTCGTCGCGGGAGCCGGTGATCGAGCTGCCATCGACGTCACGGGCGCGGCGATGACTGGCGCGGTGGCGACCGATGTGTACGCGCCGGCGTATGCAGCCGAACCGCCACCGCCACCGCGTGCGAGGGCGATTGTCTCGACGGCGCGGCGCCGCAGATCCATGAAGCGTGTCTGTGCGGCGCTCTGACTCGCCATGAACTCGCGATGCGCGGCGGCAAGGCGCAGTTGGAACTGCTGTGCCGGGGAACTCTGCGCGAAGCGCGGATCCGCATGCGGCATTGGCGCCCGGGTCGGCGTCGGGAACTGTGCCGTGGGCACTGCTGCGATAGGCGCCGCGGGCGTTGCAATCGCGGGTGGTGCCACCGCGACGGCGACCGGCGCCGAGACGGCGCGTGGTGGGGGGGTGGCATCTCCCGACACGGACGGGAGGGCGGGGGCGGGAACCATATGCTGCATGCCGTTGACCATGGGGGCGATGGGAAGAGTGAGAATGGAGACAGTGGGAACCGCCTGCGCGGCTCCAGTGTGCGTCGCGGCGGGCGGACCCGCGCCGGCGATCGGCGGGAGGCGGACGGCGCCACGATGTGCGTCGAGACGCAGCATCGGGCCGGTGGGCGCCACGGTGACGATACTCGCGTCGGGCGCCGTGCCGGTCGTGCTGGCGACGGGGCGTACGTGCGTGAGCGCAGACTGGCCGAGCACGGCGTCAACGCGTACGTCGATGCCCGTGACGGGCCGACCGAACGCTGAACCGCGTGCGCACGCCGCAGCCGCTGCGGCGATGTGAACGAGGCCCGAGGCCGCATGCGCATGGCCCGCTACGCGCGTGACCTCCGAGTCGCCGCGGGCGAGGTGCCACGTCGTGATCGCACTTTCTTCGGATGCGTTCTCGCTTGGCGGCGACTTGCTTGCTCCCGAGTCGCCGTGCGCTTGTTCGATCAGTGCCAGCGGCGTATCGCCGTCGCGACGCGCATCGTCGAGGCGTTTCAAGACCAGAACCACCGCCGCATCGCCCGGTGTCGTGGCGCCGTTCAGCGCGTCGAGCGCAGCGCGATGGATCGGTTCGCACGAGAGATCCACGCCGCCGACGAGCGCCGCGTCGCACTCGCCGGCGCGCAGTGCGCGCAGCGCGAGTTCGAGCGCACGCACGCCGGAGAGTTCTTCCGACGAGACCGTGTGGCTCGGCCCTGCGAGATCGAATTGACTGTTCAGACGGTTGGCCGGGATATTCGGCATCGTGCCGAGGACGCTCGCGGCTTGCAACTCGGGGATCACGGCGTCGCGTGCGGACTCCACCCAGCCAGTGGGGATGGCGGCGCCGCTGCGTGTCCAGTGGCGCGCGAACTCTGCGAGACGCCAGCGCATGCCGTAGCGCGCGACCTCCGGATCGCATTGCATACCGACCAACACGGACGTTCGGTCGGTAGGAACCGAGACGCCTTCGAGGGCCTCCTGCGCAGCGGCGAGGAGCAGCGTCTGCTGTCCGAGCGACATCTGGAGATCGCGCGGTGGAAAGCGCAATCCTTGGAGCGGCATCTCGATCGTGTCGATGCGCGCGGTGCCGTCCGCAGCCAGCAACGACGTGCCTTCCGCGATCGCGGTCGCGAACTCCGCGCGACTCTTCGCGCTCCCGACACGCGTTCCCATCGCGACGATCGCAATGTCTCCGCCGGGCGGCTGCGGCGCCGCGGTCGGCAGGATCGACGTATCGCCCGTCCACTCGTCCACGACGACGTGCGCGTTGTTGCCACCGAAACCGAACGCGCTGATACCCGCGCGTCGGAGTCCCGTCCACGGCTCGGCCTTCGTCAGAAGCCGGAAGGGTGAGTCAGCGACGGCGTCGAGCGGCCGCTCGACGTGCAATGTCGGTGGACGCACCCCTGCGCGCATCGCGCCGAGCACCTTGATGAGTCCGGCCGCGCCAGCCGCCGTGATCAGGTGCCCCGTGTTGGACTTGAGGGAACCGATCGGGAGGTCACTCGCACCCGCGAAGACCGCGGAGGAACTCGCGATTTCAACCCCGTCGCCGACGACCGTTCCGGTCGAGTGGCACTCAAGCAGCGTGACGCTCGTCGGGTCGAGGCCCGCGACGTCATATGCCTGCCGGATCGCGCGCGCTTGCGGTGGGGCGGTCGGGACGAGCAATCCGCGTCCGCGCCCGTCGTTCGAGAGGCCGATCCCACGGATCACTCCGTGGATCGTGCGGCCATCCGCGACGGCGTCCTCGAGACGCATCAACGCAACGATGGCAGCGCCCTCGGCCGGGAGCAGACCGTCTGCGTCGGCGTGGAACGGACGACTCTGCCCCGACCGCGAGAGGGCCTGCAAGGCAGAGAAGCCGGTGTGAATGAAGAGGTCGTCCGCGCAGTTGACGGCGCCCGCAAGCATCAGATCGGCGCGGCCGTCGCGCAGCGCGTCGCAGGCGTGCTTGATGGCGTAGAGCGACGACGCGCACGCGGCATCGAGCGCGAACGCACCGGCGCCGAGTTCTAGGGCTGCCGCCAGAAGATGCGCCGGTAGGCCGGAGTTGAACCGATCGCGCGGGTCCGCTGTCGGCACATCCGCGAGTGTGGATGCTGCGCCGTCGAGAAGCTCTGGATCGGAGAGCCAGAGCGACTCCGCGAACCGTGACATTCCGGCGCTCGGAAACGAGAGGTTGCCGACGATGGCTCCGGCGCGCGCACCGCCGCGAATGGCGCCTGCATCGGAGAGCGCTTCGCGCGCTGCGTGCAGCAGCCAACGGAAGACCGGATCGAGTCCGGAGATCGCGTCGGCGGGAACGGCGAATCCGCTCGCGTCGAAGAGCTCGTCGAACCCCGTGACATAGCCCCCGCGGTCCGACCACGTGCGATCCGCAGACGATGCGGGACCGTCACAGAGTGCGAGATCGCGTCCGAGGCGCCAGCGTCCATCGGGCACGGATGACGTCAGGTCGCGGCCTTCGGCCACGGCGTCCCAGAGAGCAGCGGGGGAGAGCGCGCCGGGAAGGACACAGCCCATCCCCACGACGGCAATCGGTCGAAACGAAGAGTGCGCGCTCATCGCGGTGGGCTCAGCTCGGGATGCGGTGCGTCACGACGCCCCGCAATTCCGCGATCGGGCGCCCACCCGCGACGAAGAGGATGTCGGAGGTCGTCTTGTTCTTCCCTTCGGCGCGACCCGTCAGCACCGCCTCGATCGGGCCCTCGACGGGCGCGCTCACGAATGGCCGATACGCGCCGATCTGCGTGGGTAGGAACGCGCCTCCGAGCAGATGTTTGTCCCAGAGGAGCGCCATCTGAAGACCGCCATCGAGGGCCGCCGCGTCCGTACTCCAGCCGACGCCCCACGACCGCGTGGCGACACCGTGCAGACGCGCGCGGATGCCTTCGTCGCCGATGCCGTCCACACCCTCGATTACCTGGAACTCCGGGCCGTGGAAGAGGACGTCACCGTAGATCTCGTCGGCGTAGCCCGTGAGTTTCGGTGTTGGCGTATCCGCGGTCGGTGCACCCGTCTCGTCGGACGACATATCGATCGTCGCCGAGTAGTGGAGCACGTTGTTCTCACCGCGGATCTCGGCTATGAACTCCGGGCCGGACGCGGTTGCCGTGCGACTGAGCGCGACGCGGAAGCGGTCGCCACCGTTCTCAAATCCCGAGAGCTCGATGCCCTTGCGGACGCGCACGTCCTTGACGGCGTTCAATACGAGTTCCGGATGCCACGCACGAGCGGCCCGACTCATCCACTCGACCGCCATCACGACGGGCACGACGGGCACGTTGCGGACCGAGTGATCGGCCAGCCACGGATGGCTGCCGCGGTCTACGAAGAGATCGAAATCGCGCGCTGCGACCTCCGCTCCCGGTGCGAGTGCGGCGGCTGTCGGGGCACCGCCGAGTACGATTTCGATGGCGTCAGACTCGCCGTCGCGAAGCTCGCTGACGAAGAGTCGCGCGCCGTCGTCGAGTCCGATCAGCGGTACGCCGAGCGACTCGAAATGCGCCTTGAGGGCTGGCGTGACCATGCCGCCTTCCCACGGTCCCCAACCGAGCGAACGCACGACGCAGCCGTCGCGCTTCG
The DNA here is from genome assembly GCA_024280885.1 of Planctomycetota bacterium. Lineage (GTDB taxonomy): Bacteria > Planctomycetota > JAJSAM01 > JAJSAM01 > JAJVHW01 > JAJRPF01. Next base: position 101,230 of record JAJRPF010000070.1, read on the forward strand.
CGGCCTCGGCGTGGGCGACCTTGTTCAGGATCTCGTTTGCCATCGCGTAGTCGACCTGGCCGTTGTTGCCGACGCGGGCGGCGACCGACGAGAAGAAGCTGATGACGCGCAGCGGATCAGATGTGGTGCAGGCAAGCAGTGCGCGCAAGCCCTCGATCTTCGTGTCGAAGACGCGATCGAATTGCGCGTCGGTCTTCTCCGCGATCAACTTGTCCGCGAGGACTCCGGCACCGTGGACGATGCCGTGGATCGCGCCCCACTCCTTGCGCGTGCGGTCGAATTCGGCGGCGAGTGCGTCGCGATCGGTGACGGAGACGGCGGCGTAACGCGCGCGGCCACCCGCGTCTTCGATGCGCTTGATCGTCGTCCGGATCTCGCGCCCCGCAGTGATGCCACGGACCTGGCGACCGAGGTCGGCGGGCTTGACCGCCTTGCCCGTGGCCTTCGCGTCGGCGAGCAGTGCCCGCTTCAGATTCGCGTCGCCTTCGACGTCTGCGACGGCGGCGGGATCCGTGGCGAGCGGCGTGCGCCCGAGCAACAGGAAGGCCGCCTGCGATGCGCGGGCCAGCTCGATCAGGCACGCTGCCGTGACGCCGCGTCCGCCGCCCGATGCGACGATGACGGACTCCTTGTCGAGCGAGAGCGAACCCTCGCGACGCGGGCGCTGCTCGGCGAGGAGCGCGGTGCGTTCGCCATTCGCGGCGAGAGCGATTTCGAGTTCTGCACCGCCGTTCAGCAACTCATCGGCGAGAGCGCTTGCGAGGTCCTCTGCACTGCGCCCACCGCGCTCGATGTCGATGGCCCGCACCAGACTGTTCGGCCATTCGATCGAGGCGGTCTTCGCGAGCGCCGCGATGCCGCCCAGGAAGGCTCGGCCGCTCGTACCCGCGAGTCCGAAGTCGCCGCCGGTGTCCTGCACGGTGATGAATACGCCGCCGTCTGCATCTACTCTTCCGGCGCTCATGGTCGGCGCGACGGCGCGCGCGAGATGGAACGCCTCGCGGGACGTGACGCACGCGGACTCGACGGTGGCGTCGGATGTCAGGCCACCGAGGTAGATGATCGCCTTCGTGTCGGACGTGACGTCCGCGACGGAAACGTAGCGCGCGTCCAGTCCGCCTGCGCTCAGTCGCGTGACGAGTGCTTCACCGACTCCGTCCTCGTCGCCCGTGACGACGATCGATCCCGTCAGTCGGGGATCCCGAAACCCGGCCGCAGGTGCGGCCACCTCCTTCACCACGAAGCGGCCCGCTCCCTCGTCGCCCACGGCTGCGCCGTTCAGTGTTTCGCCCGTCGACGTCTCGCTCTCCGACGCGTCCGGCGACGCGCCGCCTCCGGACGGCCCGGGATCGGGGTCGTCGCCACCGAGCTGACCGCGCATGTACTCAACGATCTGCCCCAGGGTACGGAGCTCGGACATGACGGCGGTATCGACCTCGGGGAGGTCGGGCGCGCGGTTGGACATCTCGGAGAGGATCTCGACCCGCTTGATGGAGTCGATGCCGAGGTCATCCTCGAGCCCCATGTCCATCGTGAGCATCTCGGCGGGATAGCCCGTCGACTCGGCGACGACCTCGAGCAGCAGTGCTTCGAGATCGATCGACGGTGCGGCGGATGCGGCCGCCGGCGCGACGTCGCCGAGCTGTCCGCGCATGTACTCGACGATCTGCCCCAGCGTGCGGAGTTCGGACATCACAGCGGTATCGACCTCGGGGAGGTCGGGTGCGCGGTTGGACATCTCGGAGAGGATCTCGACGCGCTTGATGGAGTCGATGCCGAGGTCGTCTTCGAGACCCATGTCCATCGTGAGCATCTCGGCTGGATAGCCCGTCGACTCGGCGACCACCTCGAGGAGCAGTGCTTCCAGATCGATCGACGGTGCCGCGGATACGGCTGCTGGCGCGGACGCTGTGGGCTCTCCGGACGCCGACGTGGCATCGTCGAGCTGACCGCGCATGTACTCGACGATCTGCCCGAGTGTGCGGAGTTCGGACATGACGGCGGTATCGACCTCGGGGAGGTCGGGTGCGCGGTTGGACATCTCGGAGAGGATCTCGACGCGCTTGATGGAGTCGATGCCGAGGTCGTCTTCGAGACCCATGTCCATCGTGAGCATCTCGGCGGGATAGCCCGTCGACTCGGCGACCACCTCGAGGAGCAACGCTTCGAGATCGATTGTCGGTGCGACCGCCGCGGCGACAATCGGAGCGGCCGTGACGGCCGCCGTGGGGGCCGCGGTCGGTGCCGCGGTGCGAAGCGCAGCGGGTGCTGCGTTGCCGACGACCGCGTTCAGGTGATCGACGATTTGGCGCAACGTGCGCAAGCTCGCGATGGCGTTCGTGTCGATCTGCGGGAGATCCGGCGCGCGGCGCCCGACGGCGGAGAAGATCTCGACGCGCTTGATGGAGTCGATACCGAGGTCGTCCTCGAGACCCATGTCCAGCGCGAGCATCTCGTGCGGGTAACCAGTCGCCTCGGAGACGACATCGAGGAGCAACGCTTCGAGTCGGGTGCCGGTGCCGGCGCGCGGCGCCGATGTCGCCGTGATTGGCAGCGCTGCCGCCGCACTCGGAGCCGCGGCTTGCGTGGGGCGCGGCGGGACGAAGACCGTCGCAGGCAGCGCGTCGGTCGGGTACGGCGGCGTGGCCCCGCCCGCCTGAATCATCGCCGCATGCATCGGCGCCGCCGCGGCACGGGGGAAACTGGCGGGTGCCTGACCGGTCATCACGGAGCGCGTATGGTCGAGACCGGCCTCGGCGGCGTGCAGATACGCCATGTGTGCGTCGGTCATCAGACGCTGGAACGTCGAGTGCGCCTCTGCCGTCTGCCGCTGCGTCTCTTCGATCGCGGCGAGCCACGGATCATGCGCGTTGCTCGGCGGGGGAGTCGTTGGACGTGTCGGCTCTCGCGGCGATTGCGGCGCGTGCGCCTGCTGCTCGTTGGCGGGCATCGGAACGGGAACCTCCTTGATGACGATACGAACCTCGGGCTCGACCGGAGTCGGCTCCGGGTTGGGTGCAGGGAGCGCGGCGGCACCGCCCTGCGGCGGATACGGCTTGCCGTAGTTGGCGCCGCTGATCCGCATCGTGAACGCACTCTTCTCGACAGCGCGCGGATCGGCACTCGGCTCGATCTCGCTCCACATCGTAGCGTAGTCCAGCGCGACTCCGGCAGCGGCCAGCTCCGCGAGTCCCTGGAAGAACGTGACGGCGCCGTGGCTGCCCTGCTTGTCCATCGAGACGATCGTGACGTCGCGTCCCTTCAGGATGCGCTTCACCAGGCCCGCCAGAACCGTACCGGGACCGACCTCGACGAACGTCCGCGCACCGGCTTCGTACATGGCTTCGATCTGCTCGACGAAGCGCACGGGATTGGCGATTTGCTCCGCAAGACGTGCGCGGATCTTCGCCGGCGTCTTGGGATAGGGCGCCGCGGCCGCGTTCGAATAGACGGCCAGCTCCGGCGACCGAAACTCGATGCCTTCCAGGAACTCCGCGAAGGGCGCCGTGGAGTCGGAGACCACTTCGCTGTGGAACGCCGTGGCGACGGGCAGACGCTTGAAGCGGATACCCGCTTCGCCGAGTTGCGCCTCGACAGCGTCGATCGCCTCGGTGCGTCCGGAGAGGACCACCTGCTTTGGTGAGTTGTGGTTCGCGACCACGACCTCGGACTTCCACTCTTCGAGTTTCGCGCGCAGCTTCTCGATCGTCGTCGTGACGGCCGTCATCGAGCCCGGCTTCTGCGCCGCCTCGGCCATCAACTCGCCGCGCTTGCGGGCCACGCGCACCATGTCGTCCTCGCCGATGACGCCCGCGGCGTGGAGCGCCGTCACTTCGCCGTAGCTGTGCCCGGCGACGGAGGCGGGGCGCACGCCGAGGGCCGTGAGCAGTCGCAACTGACTCTGCGACACGAGTCCGATCGCGGGCTGCGCCCACTCGGTGCGCGTCAACGTCGCGGATTGCTCGGCGCGATCCTCGTCGTTGAACACCGGGCGCGGATACACGACCTGGTCGAGCCGTTGTCCGTCCGCCCAGAGATCCAGGCCCGCCGCCGCGTCCCACGGCGCGATGGCGTTCTCGAACGACATCGCGAGTCCGCCGCCCATGCCGACGTACTGGCTGCCCTGCCCGGGGAAGACGTACGCGATGTCGCCTTCGCGCGCTCCGGCCCCGTAGTGAATGCCGCCCGGCGCGCTGAAGGCCTCGTCGCTCTCGGCGATCTTCGCATCCGCCTGCTTCAACTTCGCGACCAGGTCGTGCTCGTCGTCGGCGACGACGGCCAGACGGCGCGCCGCCGTGGCGTCGAACGTCTCCTGCGACGTGCGCGCGAGCCACGTCAGCGTGCCGCTCTCTTCCGTCGTCCCGTCGATGGCCGCCGCGATCTTCTCGCGCAGCGTCGCCGCGTCGGGAGCGCAGAGAACGACGAGTTCCGCCGGCGATGTCCGCAGCCGGAAGGCAACGTTCGGGCCGGTGTACTCTTCGACGGCGATGTGGAAGTTGGAGCCACCGAAACCGAACGAAGAGACGCCCGCACGGCGTGGGTGGTTCGAAGGCCGCACCCACGGGCGCGCCTCGGTGTTGATGTAGAGCGGGCTCTTCTCGATCGCGAGCTTCGGGTTCGGCGCAGTGACCTTGATCGTCGGCGGCAGCACCTTGTGGTGCAGCGCCATCACGGCCTTGAAGAGTCCGGCCGCGCCGGCCGCCGCCTTCGTGTGGCCGATCTGCGACTTCACGGAACCGAGCGCGCACCACTGCCGATCCTCGCGCCCCGACTCGTCGAATGCCATGCGGATACCCTCGAACTCGGCGGCGTCGCCAGCTCCCGTTGCCGTGCCGTGCGCCTCCAGAAGTTCCACCGACTCGGGCCCGTACCCGGCTGTCTCGTACGCCCGGCGTAGAGCCTTCGCCTGTCCCGCTGAAACGGGCGCGTAGACGCTCTTCGAGCGGCCGTCTGACGAGGAGCCGACGCCCTTGATGACCGCGTAGACACGGTCGCCGTCGCGCTCGGCGTCTTCGAGTCGCTTCAACGCGACCATCGAGAGGCCCTCGCCGAGGATCGTGCCGTCGGCGTCCTTGCTGAACGGGCGGCAATCGCCGGTCGGCGAGAGCGCCGGTGTCTTGCTGAAGCACATGTACATGAAGATGTCGTTCATCGTGTCGACACCTCCCGTCACGACGACGTCGGACTGGTGCAGATGCAACTCGTTGACGGCCATCGAGAGCGCCGAGAACGCGCTCGCGCACGCGGCGTCGGTCACGCAGTTGGTGCCGCCGAGATCGAGGCGGTTAGCGATGCGACCGGCGACCACGTTGCCCAGCAGACCGGGGAACGTCGCTTCCTGCCAGTCCACGTACTCACCCGTGATGCGCCCGGACACTTCCTGCACCTTGCTCTCGGGCAGACCGGCGTCGCGCAGGGCCTTGATCCACACGGGGTGCTGGAGTCGGCTGACCATCGATGCGAGTAGTTCCTGCGCGCTCGTGACACCGAGGATGACGCTCATGCGTTCCTTGTCCATCTCCGCGAACTGACCGCCGGAGGCGTCGTCGAGGACGCGCTTGGCGACGATCAGCGCGAGCAGTTGGCTGGTATCCGTGGCCGGCACGATCGAAGGCGGGACGCCGAACGCGAGCGGGTCGAAGTCCACCTCGGGCAGGAACGCACCCGTCTTCGCGTACGTGTGATCCGGCTTCTTCGGGTCCGGGTCGTAGTAGTCCTCGATCAACCAGTGGCTCGGCGGCGTCTCGGTGATGAGATCCGTACCCGCGAGGACGTCGCTCCAGAAGCCGCGCTTGTCGACGGATCCGGGCATCAGCGCGCTCACACCGACGATCGCGATCGGGCCGCGTGCTGGCGCCGCTGAAGATGCAGGCTTGGCGGTCGTTTTCTTGCCGGTCATGTAGGTCTCGCTCACGGAAGTTCGGGACTTGGTTGGCGTGGGAGTGTCGTGCGGCGCGCGCTCGCTCACGCGAGCGGCCGCGGTACATAGAGGAACGCGGATGACGGGACCGCAACTCCGTAGGAACGCAACTGCTGCGCGCGGTTCACGACGGCGGCCCCCTCGAGGAGGTTCCTGGCGATCTGGACCACGGTGCGTGCCGCGGCCGGTTCGAGGAACGTGCCGTGGACCCAGCGGTTGAACGCTCCCATCGCCGGACCGCACCAGATCTGATAGTCGAGCTGACGTGAGGCGTCGCCGGAGTTGGCCCAACGGCTGGCCTTGCCGAGGTACCACCGGAACATCAACGCCATCTTGTGCTTCGGGTCGCGCGCGGCGCGCTCAGACTCGGCCGGTGCGCGGCGATCCCAGAACGCCTTCGTCTCGGCCCACACGTCCGCAGCGGGCATGCCGAGGATCTGCTTCTCGACCTTCGCCATCTCGGCGGGCGGGATCGCGTCGATCGAGGGGTAGCGATGATAGAGCTCGTAGAGCTTCTTTCCGCGCACCGCGAACATGGTCCCGCGGCGCAGCACCTGCACCTCGACCCCGAGTTCGAACATATCGGCCGCCGGGGCCATGACGACGTCCGGCACTTCCGCTGCGCAGAGCATCTGCCGCCCGGCCGGCGAGAGCCCGGACTCGATTGCGGACTGATTGACGGAACCGGTCAGCACGTAGGCCGCGCCGAGCGCGAATGCCGCGGCGACCGCCGACGGTGTCCCGATGCCGCCCGCGGCGCCGATACGAATGGGGCGTGTGAAACCGTGCTTCTTCATCATCTCGTCACGCAGTTGCAGGACGGTGGGGAAGAGAGCCGTGAGCGTCTGGTTGTCCGTGTGCCCGCCGGAGTCGGCTTCGACGGTGTAATCCTCGGCCACCGGCACGCGCGCGCCCAGGCGCGCCTCGTCGGCCGTGATGCGGCCCGCCGCAGCGAGATCGCGCAGCATCTCGGCTGGTGCGGGCGCCATGAAGCGGCGGGCGACCTCGGTCCGGCTGATCTTCGCGAAGACGTGGTTGCGGCGCTGGATGCGACCGCTGGCGTCTTCGGTCAACCCCGTCACCGCGTAGCGCACGATCATCGGCGTGAGCTGCATGTAGGCCGATGCCGAAACGCGCGTCACGCCGCGGCGCAGATAGAGATCGACGACCTCATCCTCGAGCGCCGGCTCGCTGGGCGAATGAATGAGGTTGCTGCCCCAGGTCGGCGCAGCGGGCCCGGTGCCGAGCGCTTCCTCGATGCGGTCGATATTCTCCTCGACGCGCTCAGCGCGCAGCCCCGCGGCGCCGAAGAACGCGAGCATCCCGGCGCGCGCCATTTCGATGACGAGTTCGGCCGTCGCGATCCCATTCGCCATCGCCCCGGCGACGTACGGGAAGCGCACACCGTGGGTCTCGCAGAAACTGCGGTCGCCCAGCCACTCGGGGTACATCGCGGGGAGCGTGGCGACGAGCTCGAGCGCGGGCGGCTCCGAGCCTGCCGTGGCCTGCGTCGCGCGTCCGCCCAATCCGACGCCGAGGCGCCCCGTCGCAGCGTCGCGAACGACGTGTACAGGCTCACGAACCCGCTGCACTGCGCTCGCGAGCTCGTCCTGCGTGAACGCAGGGGCGATCGCGTCCGCGGTCCAGCCTGTGGGGGCCGGAGCGTGCGTGCTCGAGGGCGATGTACTGGCAGACGAGGCTGATTGGGGCAAGATGGAGAGCTCGTTCGTTCGAGAAGTGCGCATGCGGTACGTTGGAAAGTCGGCGACGCGGCGATCAGCAGCGCTCCGCGAAGCGAAGCATGAGACGAACGGCGCGTCACGAACGGCACTCTGTGCCGTTTGTCACCGAGTGTCACGATTAAAAAGCGAGATCTGCCCATGCCAAGCGGTCTACGAGAGCAAAAGAAGGCGGAGACGCGCGCGGCCCTCGTCAAGGCGGCCCAGGATCTCTTCCGCAAGCAGGGATATGAGGCCACGACGATCGAGGAGATCGCGGAACTGGCCTCCATCTCGCGGCGCACGTTCTTTCGCTACTTCCCCACAAAAGAGGATCTGGTCTTCCCGCAGCAGGAGTCGCGGTTGCAGGGGTTCATGATGCTGCTCGAGACGCATCGCCCCGAGGAGACCCCCTTCGAGACGTTGCGCAACCTGACGGCGCTCTTCGCAGCGGACTACACGCGCCACGCCGAGCGGATCCTCGTCCAGCAGGAGTTGATCCTCTCGTCACCCGACCTCCTCGCCCGCGAGCGCGAGATCGACCGCGCGTGGGAGGCCACGATGTTCGAGTACCTCGCCAAGTGGGGCGGCGGCGGACGCGAGGCCGAGCACCGCGCGCGCGTGCTCGCCGGTGCGGCGATCGGCGTCATCCGCGCGACGCTGCGCTATTGGTTCAGCACGGGCGGCACCGAGGACCTCAACCAACTCGGGCAAGAGGCGCTCGACTTCCTCGAACAGGGCTTCCGCAAGATCGTCCCGATGGACTGACCGGGTAGGGAGCCAGGACAACTTCGGCAGAGTTCGGAGCGCGGGCGACGCAAGCACAACGACGCTGCCCCGAACTCCGCCGAAGTTGTCCTGGCTCCGTATCTAGACCGACTCGTCCGCGTTCGCCGAGCCGAGTGGTAGAGTCGTGGCATCATGAAAATCCTCCATGCGAAGAACGGCCCGCTCGCGGGCAACTCGTACAAGCTCGGCGCGAGCACCGTGATCGGTCGCGACGGCGAGTCGGATATCCAGCTCATCGACGACGGCGTCTCGCGGCGACACGCCTGCGTTGTCGAGAACGAGAACGGCAGCTTCTCCATCATCGATCTCGGCAGCCGTAACGGTACGCAGGTGTGCGGAGAAGCCGTCCGCACGCGAAGCCTCGCGCAGCGCGACGAGATCACGATCGGCGGTACGACGTTTCTCTTCGGCGAGGTCGACGACGCGCAGGTGGATACGGACCATCCCGACATGCGCCTGACCAGCGGCCCCGCACTCGAGAGCACCGTCATGCACGAGGTCAGTGACGTCGTCGCGGATCTCCGCGCCAGAGCCGCCGCCGGCGAGGCCGCGTCGCCCTCGCCGTGCTGCGACAGCCCACTGGCGAGCCGCGCACAGACCGAGGGCTGGGCGCATTGTCCCTCGTGTGGCTCTCCCGTCGAGTAGCCGTCGCCGGTTCCGCCCGGGTTTGCGGCTGGGCCCCTACACTGCGCGGTTCCATGCCGAACACGCGCTTCTACGTCACGACCCCGATCTATTACGTCAACGATCGGCCGCATACCGGACACGCCTACACCTCCGTGTTGGCGGACGTCATGGCGGGCTACCACCGCCTGCTCGGGATCGACACGTGGTTCCTGACCGGCACCGACGAGCACGGGCAGAAGGTGCAGGACTCTGCCGCCGAACGTGACGTGGCGCCGCAGGCTCTGTGCGATGAGATGGCTGCGCACTTTGGCGACTTGCTGGAGCGTCTGCGCGTCCGGAACGACGATTTCGTGCGCACGACCGAGCCGCGTCACACCGCCGTCGTGACGCAGGTACTCGCGGAATTGCATGCCCGCGGCGACGTGTATCTCGATCACTACGAGGGCTGGTATTGCGCGCGCTGTGAGCGCTATTGGACCGACCGTGACGTCGAGGAGCAGGGCGGCGGTCGCTGCCCGGACCAGCCCGAGTTGCACGGCGTCGAGCGACTTGCGGAGGAGAACTACTACTTCCGCATGTCGAAGTACGCCGATCGGTTGCGCGAGGCGATCGAGACCGACGTGTTCCGCGTTCATCCCGAGAAGCGCAAGAACGAGGTGCTTGGTTTCCTGAAAAAGGGCCTCACCGATCTTTGCATCAGCCGCAATCGAGAGCGGCTGTCGTGGGGAGTGCCGCTCCCTTTCGATGACAAATACGTCTGCTACGTCTGGGTCGATGCGCTCTTCAACTACAAGAGCGCGATCGGGTATCTCGCCGCCGATGACGCAGAGCACGAGCGCCATGCGCGGTGGTGGCCCGCGGACGTCCACGTGATCGGCAAGGACATCCTCACGACGCACGCGGTCTACTGGCCGACGCTTCTGATGGCGATGGGGGAGGCACTCCCGCGCATGGTGCTCGCGCACGGCTGGTTGCTGGACTCCAGGGGCGGCAAGCTCAGCAAGACCAAACGCGAGGGCGACGACGCGGAGGGCGTGTTGCCGGTGCCGACCATCGACGGTCTGCTCGACGTATTCGGCGCCGACGGCACGCGCTGGTTCCTCGCTACGGCGATGAAGCCAGGCGACGACACAGCGTTCGATTGGACGATCGTGCGCGAGCGCGTGAATACCGATCTGGCGAACGGTCTTGGCAACACGGCGAACCGGCTACTGAAGATGGCGGCCGGCGCGTGCGACGGTGTCTTCCCCGGACTGGGCGAAGACGACGATGTGGGGGAGACGCAAGAGCGCGTTCGTGCAGCAGCCGTTGCGGCGGTCGACGCGGTGCGCGCCTTCCCGGAGACGCTTGACGTGACGGCGGTCGTGGCCGCTGTCCGGAGTGGCGTGGCTGCGATCTCGCTCTTCCTGCAAGACGAGAAGCCGTGGAAACTCGTGAAGACCGACGACGGGCTGCCGCGCGCGCGCATCGTGATCGCTTGGTCGCTCGAGTCGCTGCGGTTGCTCGCTCTCGCCGTCCATCCCATACTGCCTGAGTCATTCGCCACACTCCGTACGGCACTCGGGATGACCGGCGATCTCGATTTCGCGCGCGAGTCGCAATTCGGTGCGCTGCCCGAGGGGGCTCGTCTGGGCGCACCGCCGAATCTCTTCCCCCGTATCGGAGCTGACGCCATTCCCTCCGCGTAGCGGGCGGGCAAGGCCGACGACATGAGCGACGACGCCGTCACCCGCATCCTGCGCCGCGATCCGCGGTTCGCGCGCGCCGCGTACGACTTCGTGCGCGCGTCGTTGCGTCGCGCCGTCGAGATGGAACCCGAGCCGCGCCACATCTCGCCGCGCGAGTTGCTCGAGATCATCCGGGACCATGCACGCGAGACGTTCGGCGCCCTGGCCCGGACCGTGCTGCGCGACTGGGGTGTCACGTCCACGAACGACTTCGGTGAGATCGTGTTCCACCTGATCGAAGAGAATGAATTCGGCAAGAGCGCCGACGACAAGCTCGCGGATTTCCACGACGTCTTCGACTTCGATGCTGCCTTCCCGACCGATCTGGCGACGATGGGCGAGGTGCGCGTCCACGCGCCTGGCGACGAGTGGGACGACCTCGACGACGATGATGCGGAGTAACGCGCCGCGGTCCGTCCGCGCGGCAAGCGCGTAGGACGGAAACGGTCGCATGGTGGCGGTTGGACGTCCTCCAACTTGCCGCGTGATAGAGTCCCGCGCGTGAGCACTCCGGCCACCACCACCGCTGCAGCCCCCGCGCCTCCGAGCCGCTGGCTCCACGGGCCCGTGAGCGATCTGCTGCTCGGATGTGGCGCGCTCTACGTCGTTTTCTTCCTGGCGCAGTCGCTCGCCGGCGACGCGATGCGCGGGCTCCTCCCGATGGCGCTCGCGCCACTCATCACGCTGGCCGTCTCGGTCCCTCACTACGGAGCCACGCTGCTGCGCGTGATGGAGCGCCCCGCTGATCGCCGGACGTACGGTCGCGCGACCACGTGGACCACGCTTGCCGCACTCGTGGCTCTCTTCGTCGGCCTGCGCGTGCCGTTGCTCGGGGCCTGGATCGTCACGCTCTACCTCACGTGGAGTCCGTGGCACTACTCCGGCCAGAACTACGGCATCGGCATGATGTTCCTGCACCGCCGTGGCGTGCAGGTCTCGCCGGTCGCGCAGCGTCTCTACAAGTGGTCGTTCTGGCTGGCATTCGTGCTGGCGATACTCGCGATCCACGGTCCCTCGCCGATCGCCGAGTACTCGGCCCCGGGACTCGCCGCCGCCGACTTCAACTTCAAGCCGCTCGGCATCCCGGTCGGTATCCGCGACGCCTTGTTCATAGGGTTCGGCGCAGCGTACGTCGTCACGGTCGTGCTCTCGTTCGTGCATCTGCGCCGCGGCGCGGTGGGCTGCGAGCGCGGTGCGCTGCTCCCGGCATTCGCAATCGTCGCCACGCAGGCGCTCTGGTTCGTTGCGCCGGCGATCGTGCGGCGTTGGGATCTCCTCCCCTCGATCGAGCCGCTCTCGCGCGACGAACCCGCCTACAGCTTCCTGTGGGTCGCCGTCGGTCACGCGCTGCAGTACTTGTGGATCACGACCTACTTCGCCGAGCGCTCGGGTGCCGCACCATCGCGTGTGCGCTATCTCGGCAAGGCGATGACCGTCGGCATCGTCGCCTGGGCTCTCCCTGCGCTCGTGTTCGCCCCGGGGCTCCTCGGCGACGTTCCGTTCGATGCGGGACTCGGCATCCTGGTGGCGTCGGTCGTGAACTTGCACCACTTCGTGATCGATGGCGTGATCTGGAAACTCCGCAAGGGACGGATCGCGCGCGTGCTCCTGCGGCGGGCGACGCCCGAGGAGCAACCATCCGATTCCACGTCGGCCACCGAGCCTCCGCAATCCCCTGCACGACGCTGGGTGTGGCCGGCACTCGGTGCGCTCGGAGTACTGCTGGTCGCGGCGTCCGCGTTCTCCGTGGTCGAGGAACAGATCGGATTCCAGCGTTCGCTCGACGCACAACCGCCGCGCTACGAGCGCGCGCGCGTTGCCTCGGAACGACTGCGATGGTTTGGCCGCGAGAGCGCGCAGCGCGAGACGCGACTCGGCATGGCCGCGCTTGCGCTCAAGCGTCCGGACGCAGCCGAGCGCGCGTTCGTGCGCGCCGTGGAGATCGATCCGAGCGTCGTCGCGTGGCTCGGATTGGGCGTGCTCCGACGGACGCGACGCGACGCTTCCGGCGCGCGCGCAGCATTCGACGCAGCGCTCAAGATCGACGCGCGCCACCCGGCCGCCTTGCTCTGCGCCGCGCAACTCGACGTGGCAGAAGGGCACACGATTTCCGCGACCGAGCGCCTACGCGCCGCAATCCGCGAAGCCGACGTGCGGCGCGACATCCCCGAAGACAAACGCCGCAACGTAGCCCGCACCGCGCAGCGCCTGCTCACGACACTCGACGCCCGCTGACACGGAGTGCGACCCGGTCACGGGTACACGACGCGTGGTGAGATGGACGATCGGTGAGCGGCCGTTCAATGACGCGTGGGGGAGGTCCAAGTGCCCGCGAGAGAGTCCGAGCGGGCGTCCAGAGAAGTGCCTCGGACGCGATCCCCTATCCTCGGCTGAGCATGCGCACGGCACAGAGTATCCTCCGACTCACGTTGACGATTACGACCGCCGGATCGAGGAGCCAGACGTGGGCATGACAGACGACATCGACAGGGCATGGAAGCTGTTCGTCGATGCGCATTCGGCGTACGTCGCGGCGAGGATGGACCTGTTCGCGACGGGTGGGAACTCGGGAGGCCACCTGGTCGACGCCCTGCGGTCCCCCGGCCAACGGCCGGCCGCGCTGGAACTCCTCGAATTCCTGCCGGAAGCGGAGAGTCGCGCGTATCTCGCCGAACTCGTTGCTCTCGCTTCGTGGGTGCATGGCGACATACTCGCTGCGCGCCACCTCATTGGCCGCATGGACCGCGAGTGGGTCATGGGGCGAATCGACGCCGTCGTCGTCTCCATGCTCGATGACGAGGAGTCATACCGACGGTTCGCCGAACTGTACGTCGAACTCGGAGGTGATCTGCTCTCATCGCACTTGCGCCGGTGCGCGGAGCACGCCGATCCGGAGGTTCGCGAGATCGCCGCCGACTTCGCGTGACTTGCGCAGCTCGCGACGTCCTGGAGTCTCGAGCATTCCGTGCCAGGCTCGTCGGCGCGCCTGGCGAAGCGCCCGAGCTGACATTCGGCTGCGTCGCGCTCCACTGTGTATGGAGCGACGCGTCGTCATCGTTCGTGGACGATGATCGTTCCGCGCCACGAGCATGCCGTCGCTCGCGCCCGCGTTGCCCCGGCGACTCGGCGTCGCATCTTAGTCCCTGTGTAGGGCTCGGAGTGACGTTGTGCGCCGCGCCGATGCCGTTGACAGGCTCGTCAGATCGCCATCCACACGGTCATGCCGCGAGAGTGCGCAGCACTGCGTTGACACAATGTGCCACAGACCCTAGCTTGGCCCCATGGCGTCTCGCACGACCCTGAACGTCTCGCTCACTCCGGAACTTGGTCGCTTCATCGAGAGCCGACTGCGGTCCGGGAAGTACCAGACCGCGAGCGAGGTGGTGCGCGAGGCGCTGCGCCTGCTCGAGTCCCGGGGCCGCGAGCCGGTCGCGGGCGTCGAGGAGTTGCGAACCGAGATCGAATTGGGTCTCGATCAATTGCGTCGAGGCGAGGCCGTCGATGGAGACGAGTTCTTCGATGCCTTGCAGGCCCGTCGCAACGGCACGGGCTGACCGCCGATGAGCGGATTCGTCCTCTCGCCCGCGGCCGCGGCCGATATCGAGGACATCGCGTCGTTCCTGGACGATCACGCATCGCACGCAACGGATTCAGTGCTCACCGCTCTGCGCGGATCGATGACGCGCCTCGCCGAACGACCTGGCCTCGGACATCTTCGCGAGGACCTCGCGGACGAACCGCTGCGCTTCTACGCCGTCTGGAGCTACCTGGTCATCTACCGCGTCGCTGCGCGCGTCGAGATAGTGCGCGTGATTCACGCTGCGCGCGACGTGGCCGACGAGCTCAGCGACTCCTCGTAGCACACCCCGGTCGACACGAACCTCGCTCCCAATCTCCTACCCTGCCTCTACCTGCCGACAGACCGCCCAGCGACCCGCTCATCCGCGAGGACCAAGATGCCCCAGCCCATCGAACTCGTGATTTTCGACTGCGATGGTGTCCTCGTGGACAGCGAGCGCCTCGCGGTGCGCATCGATGCACTCGTTCTCGCGCGCATGGGATGGCCGCTGTCGGAGTCGGAGATCATCGAGCGCTTCGTGGGCCGCTCCGATGCCTACATGCGCGAGGAGGTTGGGAAACACATCGGTCGCGAACTGGCCGAGGATTGGGACGCGGAGTTTTCGGGCCTCTACCGCGAGACGTTCGAGAACGAGCTCCGCCCGGTGGACGGCATCGTCGATGCGCTCGACGAGCTGTCACTTCCCACGTGCGTGGCATCGAGCGGCAGCCATCGGAAGATGCGCTTCACACTTGGGCTGACGGGTCTTTGGGATCGCTTCGACGGGCTGATCTTCAGCGGAGATGAAGTCGAGAATGGGAAGCCCGCTCCCGACCTCTTCCTCCACGCCGCCGATCGCATGGGAGTTGCGCTGGCGGCGTGCGCCGTCATCGAGGACAGCAGATTTGGGGTCGCAGCCGCGCGCGCCGCGGGAATGCGTGCCTTCGGATTTGCGGGCGGATTGACGAGCGCGGAGCGACTCGCCGGACCCGGTACGAGAGTCTTCGACAAGATGCGGGAGCTTCCCCGCCTGCTCGCCGCGTCGTAAGTCTCTGGCATGTTGTCGGCGTGCCGAGACGTGCGCGGGCCGGCCCGTCGCGAGCGGACGTGGACCGGGTCCGCGCGGTCGGCGAGAAGTATCTTCCACACAGGACATCTCGGCGCGTCGCTGTAGTTGTCGCTGCGAAGTACAGAACCCGGATGAACTCTTCGGCCCACCGACGCGTCCGAAGAATCCACCCGGGTTCAGCACTTCAGGGATAGGTCGAGTCGGAGGCACGCCCTTCACGTGCCCTTGAAACTCAGCACGGGGCGCAGCCGGCGATCGATGCGCGTGAGCTCGCGCTGCGCGCGCATGACGGCGGCGATGTCGCGGTATGCTCCTGGCGCCTCGTCGAGCAGATGTCGCTCGCGGCGATGGTCGTACCACACGCCCTGCATCTGACGCCGAAACGTGCGCATCGGGATGCGTCGGCGCGCCTCGGTGCGGCTCATTGCACGACCTGCGCCGTGGGACGACGAGTTCAGGGCTGCGGCACATCCGCGTCCGGACGTGTGGTAGCTGGCGACGCCCATGGAGCCGGGGATGATCCCGGCCTCGTCCTGGCGCGCGGAGATCGCGCCCTTGCGATGGACAAGGAGTGGTTCCCCGGCGTGCGTCTCACGCCGAACGTGATTGTGATGGCAGGCGAAGAACGTCTCCGCATCGGCGGATGCGTCGAGCACATCTGCAATGACCGTCACCGCGCGACGCACGAGCTCCGCTCGATTGGCCTGCGCATACGCGAGAGCCCACTCGTGATCGCAGATATAGGCCCGTCCTTCGTCGCTGTCGACATCGAGGAAGAGCAGTCCGGATGCCCTGTCGGTCGTTGCCGCGTGCAGATGATGATCGCGGATCGCGACGCCCATGCTGCGCGAACCGGAATGGACCATTAGCCACAGCCGCTCCTCGTCGTCCCTCTGGAACTCGAGGAAGTGATTCCCGCGACCGAGAGTGCCGAGCTGAAACCGGCCCTCGCGCGCCCGTCGGCGTTCGAGCGTCGGAGCGCTGAGCTGCGCATCTGCGAGCGCGGCAGCGAGCGGTCTTGCAGCACGGTGCTTGAGGCATGGGATGGTCGAGTAGAGTGCAGATAGGACGCGCGCCGCAGCGATCTCACCGTCGAGGATCGAGGCGTCGGCATTGAATGCGATCGCTGCCATGCCGCAGCCGATGTCCCCGCCGACGGCGGCGGGGTAGATCCGATCGCGCGTGGCCAGAACCGTTCCCACGCACACGTCGTGGGCGAGGTGGGCGTCGGGCATGACGGCGATGTGTGCGGCGCCGCCGGCCGATGCGAGCCGTTGGAGTGACGCATCGACATCGACACCGAGCGGTGTCGACGTCCATCTGTGGAGTGTCGCCGTCATGACGACGGCTCCGCGCGCGGAAGGACATCGAAGATGAGTTCCGGCGCCTTGCGGCGACGGATGGCCTGCGCGACGGCGGAACGCAACACTCCGTGCGCCCGTTCGAGGCGCGCGCGCACGTCGTCGATCGAGTCGGCGTCAGATGGTGCGTGCACGATCACGCGTAGTCGTCGCGCGTCGGGAGCGGGCTCCACGGACACGACGTCGAGTTGTTGAAGCAGGGGATCACGGCACACACCGCCGAGAGCGAATTGGAGTGCCCGAGCGGCCTGTGCGGCGAGTTGGTGGTTCTTGCGGTCGTTGCGAGACCGCGGTTGTTCGTTGCGGAAGAGAATGCGTGGATCGATTCCGTCGTCGGGACCGAGTTCGTCACAGGGCGGCTGGTTGTTTCGGCACCGCCGATTCCAATCGAAAGACATGGAGACTCCCACCATCGGGGCCCCGCGTGCGAATCCGCGGACAGACCCCGGGTCTGAAGAAGAGGGGGAGAGCCGCAGCGGTGCGGTCGAGTGCCCGTGAACTTTTGCCCCGTGAACTTGCACGGGACGCCTGTCAGCGATCGAAGCGCTGAACTAGGGGCCCGGCCAGAAACCCCCGCGGCGCCGGTGAAGGCGTGATTGCTGGCCGACGTGCGGAGCATCCACCGCGCCCGGGCGGGCCGTCTGCCGCGGCTGCCAGGCTCGGAGACTCTCCGGAGTCGAGTCGCCTGGCACCCACGACAGCCGTCCCACCCGGACACGTCCGGCTATCCACGGGGGTTTCTAGCCGCACCCCTAGCGGTGGTTCGGGCCGCGGCTCGAGATCAGACGGTGGGTGTCAGAGAGTTGCACGACTGATCTCCTTCTCCGCCATGTGGCGGGCTCGCGGGATGTGGAACGGCAGTAGCGTAGTCGCGGCCCCGCGCGCGTCAACCCCCGACCGGAGAATCTTCTCGGCCGCACGTGATCGCTCGGGGTCGAGCTCATGGTGTGGCGAGCGCGGCGCTTCGATCTCCACGCGGACGTTCTCGTGCACGCATGCAGGATGGACGGGCGTGTGGCACGCGATCGTGTACTCGCCCGCCCCGGAGTCGCGATCCGCAGCTGGCTGTTCTGACCGCCCGGCAGCTCCAACGAGAACTCCCCCTCGGGACCGGTCGTGGCGGAGACCGTGAGTCTGTGTGGCGGTGCTCGTCGCGGACTGACCGCTACCGGATCTCCGGACCGTAGGTCTCGTAGAAGCGGTTGCGGAAGATGCCGTTGGGGTCGTACTTGCGCTTGAGTTCGAAGAACCGCGTCGACATGGGATAGGCGCGCTCGAACTGCTCCCGCGAGGCGTGCAGACGGTACGGGAGGTAGTACCGACCGCCGTGCGCAAGGGACGCGTCGATGAGTTCGCGGGTCATGGCGGACATGGCGGTGTCTGCCGCCGCCGACCTCGCCTGGTTGAAGAGCATCACGAACGCGAACATGGGCCCGTCCGCGTAGCGCAGGACGGTGTCCGTGTCCTCCGTCACGTAGCGAACCGTCACGTTCAGGAGATCGGCGCCGTGGGCCGGGACGATCCGCTGAACCGCCTTCACGAATGCCGCGGTGCCCGCGCGCGGCACGAAGTACTCGTGGAGGATGTCCGTGGAGTCGGCGCTGCGGTTTTCGAAGACCTCGACGCTTTCGTTGAGCAGTTGGTTGCGCGTGAAGTGCGAGTCCTTGAGGTGCGGCTGAAGTTGCGCCTCCGCCATCCAGCGCAATTCCTTGCCGTAGTCGCTGCCCACGGAGCCGCGAAAGACAGTGCGGCGCAGCGCGATCATCTCCGGTTCCAACAGGGCGGCGAGCGAGCCGTCGGGGGCGGGGTCCGGAGTGAACACGGTCAGGATGACCTCGTTCAGGAAGTCGTCGGGCACGATGCCGAGACGCGCGTAGACCATGGCGACGCCGTCGTGCGAGGCCACTTCCCGCTCGTACGTCTCGAAGCCCTGCGTTGCGGGGACGACGAACTGTTCGAGCCGGTAGCGCTCGTTCGGCACGACGCGGAGTTCGACGTCGAGGATGATCCCGAAGAGCCCGTAGCCGCCCAGGACGACGGAGAAGAGCTCCGCGTTCTCCGTGCGGCTGCAACGCTTGATGGAGCCGTCAGCCAACATCAGTCGCAGACTCTCGACGGTGGACGCGATGGGCGGGGCCCCGTACTGCCACCCATGGCAGTTCACGCTCACGGAGCCACCCACGGAGAACGAGTTGTTGGATTGCATCACCCCGACGGAGCGGCCGCTGGCGTCGAGGTACGCGATCACGTCCTTCCAGACGGCGCCAGCGCCGACGGTGAGGAACTCGCGTTCCTCGTCGAGCCCCATCGTCCGAAACGGCAGCATGTCCACGGCGATGCCGCCGGGATAGAGCGTGTGACCGCCCATGGAGTGGCGGGTGCCGGCTACCGATACCTTGAGCCCCTCGCGCGTGGCGCGGCCGAGCAGATCTGCGAGCAGGCGTTCGGCCTCCTCCGCATCTGCGGGGACGGCGAAGACCTCGTTCATCGGGGTCGCGTTCATGCGACTCGCGTCGTCGAGATAGCCCGCGGGCAGCGGGGCCCGCGTGTCGTCGTCCCTGTAGACGGTGGTTCCGAGATGCAGGAGGGGGCGAGCGATGACCGCAACGACGGTGAGAACTCCCGCCAGGACCAGACAGAGTCTCCACTTGCGCCTGAGGAATCCGGGAGAGCGTGTCATCCCGTCACTCTACCGGACGCACCCGGCGCGCGGTCACGACGGGGTTCGTGCTTGCCTCACCAGACCCGCGTTGTCGCGCTACGCGTTGTTGCGCTATCTGGGCGTGACGACGGGGTTCACCGGCAGCGCGCCGCCGCGCTTTCCCGCCCACTCGCGCATGGCATCGGCGAGTCCCTGCACACGTGCGAGGGCGGCCAGGCGAGCCTTCACGTCTGCGTCGGCCGATGTGTCCGCGGCCCACGCACTGTCGGCCCACTTCTCGATGCCCGCGTCCGAGAGGCGGAAGACCGCGCCGTCGGTGCTCGCGACGATCGTCTGTCCGACCGGCGAGATCTCCGTCGTGCGATCTCCGAGTGGGAAGCGATCGGCCGGGAGACCGTCGCGCGCGAGAACATCCTCGGCCCACGTCGCGTAGATGTCGGGGCGCGGCGCGGCGGTGTCAAATGCGTCGGCGTCGATCGAGTAGGGGAACATGCGGCGGCCGCCTTGCAGGTAGCGGTCGGCGTACCACCGCACGCGTCCGTAGCTCGCCGTGTAGGCTGACCACTCGCTCGCTCGGGCGAGTCCGTCGTCGCCGTAGAGCACGCTGCGTGGACGGAACACCCCGGCCAGCGGGTCGTACCAACGGTTCTCGCCGTACGTGCGCGGCGCCGGATACCAGTTGCCGTTGCGCAACATCCCCCGACGGTCCCAGCCATTGCCGTGGACTGGAACGCCCTTGTGCAGATAGACGCCGCGGTAGGGGCCGAAGGCGGCGAAGCGGAAGCCCTTCTCGCCTGCGCCGAGAGGCTTGCACCACGTCACATGATACGAGCCCGTGGACTCGGGCACGCTCGCCAGTTCCTCCGGCAGCTCCTCGACGGCTGTCCAGCGCCCCTTTCCGGAGGTGGAACGGAACCACGCGCCGCGCACGCAGACCAGGTACTCGCCACCGAATTGGAATTCCGCGTCCTCGGTACTCGTGACCTTGCGGTACTCCACCTTCTCGATCGGCGACGTGACGATCTCGCCCTTCTCGTACTTCACGCTCGCGAGAATGCGGCGATGGAGCAGTACGCGCTCGGGCAAGAGCGCGCGAGCCGCCGCCTCGGCGGCCTGCGGGGTGCCGGGCACGGAGTAGAGTACGTGGGCGCGCGAGTGCGTGACCGGGATGCTTGCGAACTCGTCCGGGAGCGAGCCGTAATGCTGCGCCCACGGGCCGTCGATCTCGTCAGCCGCGAACCAGCGCCCCGAGATCAGCAGGAAGTACTTCCCCGTCCGCGGGTGGAAGAGGAGATCGCTCGCCGTGTTGGCGACGATCATCAGCTTGACTCCCGGGACCAGCGTGAAGAGCGGATCGCCGAGCAGACTCACGAGCTCCGCCGGTTCCTCCGTGACGATGACCTCCGGCAGCGTCTCCGGGCGTTCCGGAGGTGTCTTGCCGACGCGCTTGTTGTAGCGGCGTGTACCCGGAACGAAACGGCGCACGTGGCCCCGTGGGTGATCGACGGGGAGTTGGGTCAGGACGATCGGGAGTTTGCCGTCGAACCAGGTCCACGGTCCTTCGAGCTTGGGCGCTGCGGCCCAGAAGCCGTCAACGAGCATCAGCCAACGATCGTCCCGCAGCTCGTGGAAGATGTCGGCGGCGGAGTTCAGGACGTATTCGAGTGGGAAGCTCTCGACCTGTCCCAGGACCGGTTCACCGTCGATCTGGACGAGCATCGCCGGCGTGCGGCGGACGTGGATCTTTGGCGGGCGCGAGCTGACCTTGCCGGTGAGCGCATCGCCCTCCGGCGCGGCGCCTGGACGATCCGTGATCAGCTCGAGACGGATCAGGGTCTCTGCGGGCAGGTGATCCGGCAAGCCCTCGGCGGCCGCCTTCGCCAGGACTTCGTCGAGCCCGGGGAAGGCCGTCTTGACGACGGACAGGCCATCGATTGCTGCCAGCCGCGCGTTCAGATCGAGGTGCGCGACGCCCGCCAGTTCCACGGCGCCCCACGTCAGACGCCCGACGGCGTCGGTGATCTCGACCGGGACACGCAGTGTGATGGTGCCGTCCGCTGCCGTGTATCCGAGCACCGCAGGCTCGTGGAAGGCGAAGCGGACGCCGCCCGCCTCGACCTTGCGCGGGAACTCCCATGCCGACTGGGCTGCGACTTCTGCGGCCCCGCTGCCCGACGCTGCGGTGCCCGATGCTGCGTTGTCCGGCTTGGCCGGGTCCTCGCCGCGGGCGGTCGATGCCGGCGTGGCGGCCAACAGGAACGTGGCTGAGAGGACCAGGGCGAGCGACGAGCGTGACAACATGCGGGACTCCTTCCCCTCACGGGGACGCTCAAAGTAACCAACTGGGGTTCGGAAACGTGTGGGTTCCCGCCCGGTCTCTTCCGCCGCCGCGCTCGGATCTGCGTTCGGGAGGCCGCCGACGCACCGCTGCGCGAACCGACGAAACGCACGCGCGGCGCGCAGCCGGGCGTATCCTCGTGCGCGATGCCACGCACTCGCTTCGTCGCGCTCTACACGGACTTCGGCACCACCGACATCTACGCCGGAGTCGTGCATGGCATCATTCGTACGCTCGCACCGGAGGCTGGCGTGATCGACCTGACGCACGGGATCGCGGCGGGGGATCGCCATGGCGGTGCGTTCATGCTCCTCTCTGCGGTGCCTTTTCTCCCGCGTGGCACGGTGCATCTCTGTGTCGTGGACCCCGGCGTGGGCACCGAGCGGCGGATCGTTGCCGTGCGGGCGGGCGGCCACACGTTCGTCGGCCCGGACAACGGCGTCTTCGCCCCCGTGGTCGAGGCTCTGGGCGGCGTCACGGATCTGCGCTACGTCACGAATGAGCGGCTGATGCGAAGGCGGCGCAGCGCGACGTTCGAGGCGCGTGACATCATGGCCCCCGTCGTGGCGCATCTCGTGCGCGGGATCGACTTCGCCGCGGTGGGGGAGGTTGCCGACGAACTGGTGCCGCTGCCGGGCTTCGCTCCCGAGGTGGCCGCCACGCAGGCGCGTGGGCGTGTGTTGCACGTGGATCGCTATGGGAACGTCGTCACGAACCTACTCCCCGGCGAGTTGCACGGCCCGCGCGGCAGCTGGCAACTCGAGGTGGGCGGGTGCGTCGTGGATCGCTGGGGTACGACGTTCGGGGATGTCGCTCCCGGCGAGCTGGTGGTCTATCCCGGCAGCGTCGGATTCCTGGAGGTCGCGCAGCGCGACGGCGACGCAGCCGGGCGGCTTGGCGTCTCGATCGGGGACGCGGTGCTGGCGCGGCCAGGCGGCGGCGCGAACAGTGTGGGCGCAGCGCCGGGAGAGAGCGCGTGAGGACGCTCTATCTCGACTGCTTCTCGGGCATCGCGGGCGACATGTTCGTCGGGGCGCTCATCGATCTCGGTGCGCCCTTCGAAACGATCCGGGCCGGATTGGAACGCCTGGGGCCGATGGGGCCGGGCGGCTTCGAAGTCGGCGTCCGCGAAGTGGAGCGCGGAGCCATTCGCGCCACGAAGTTCGATGTGCGCGTCGCCGGACACGTGGCCGACTCGCCCGAGCACGTGGACCATCAGCATGGGCATCATCACGCGGATCACGCTGATCCGCTGCGCGCCGCACACGGACCGCAGGCCGGAGCCGCCGATCTCCCCGCGCGTGGATTGCGCGAGGTGCGTGCCCTGATCGAGCCGGCGGATCTGCCCGATACGGTGAAGACGCGCGCTCTCGCGGCATTCTCGCTGCTGGCCGAGGCCGAGGGGCGTATCCACGGTCGTCCGGCAGACCAGGTGCACTTTCACGAAGTCGGCGCCGTGGATGCGATCTGCGACATCGTCGGCGTCGCGCTCGCCCTCGACGCTCTCGATGTGCAGGACGTGCGCGTCGGTCCACTCCGCGTCGGATCCGGGTTTGTCCAATGCGCGCACGGCAAGCTGCCGGTGCCCGCTCCCGCGACGCTGGAATGCCTGACCGGCTTCGACGTGCGGATGGATGCCGGCAGGGGCGAGCTCATCACGCCGACCGGCGCGTGTCTTCTCGCCGCGCTCGCCACGCCGATCATTTCCGCGACGGGCGGCGCGCTCGGCGAGTTCCGCGTCGAGCGCGTCGGCTACGGGGCGGGAACGCGCAACCCGGAGGGCGTCCCGAACGTCCTGCGGGCTGTCCTTGGAGAGACGCCGGAGTCGGACGCCGAGCCGTTGATGGAACTGCGTACGAACGTCGATCATCTGCCCCCGAACGTGTTGGCCGCGGGGCTCGAAAGCGTGCGCGCTGCCGGGGCGCTCGAGGTCTTCACGACGCCGTGCACGATGAAGAAGGGGCGCAGCGGACACCTCATCACGGTGCTCGTACCGGCGTCGCGCCGCGCCGACGCCGAGACGGCACTCTTCCGCGAGACGGGAACGCTCGGCATCCGTGCGTTCCCCGTCACACGGAGCGTGCTCTCCCGCGCGTTCGAGACGGTGGCGACGCCGTGGGGTGCGGTACACGTCAAGCTGGGTCGCCATCGCGGTCGCGTCACCAGCCGCGAGCCGGAACTGGAAGACTGCCGACGTCTCGCGGGCGAGCACGGCGTCGCGGTCGCGGACGTGGTGGCCGCAGCCCGGCGCGCTGATGGGTAGGGGCGACACGGAGCCAGCGATACGGAGCCAGGACAGTTCCGGCAGAGTTCGGGGCACGGGTAACGCAAGCACGACGGCGCTCTCCGAACTCTGCCGGAATTGTCCTGGCTCCGTATCGAGCCGTCCCGGGTAGCTTCGCCCCGTGAGTACGAACGAAGCCCCCCCGCACGCGATGGACGTCCTCCTGGTCGAGGACGAGAAGACGATTGCGATCACCTTGCGTGATGCACTCGAAGAGGACGGCCACAACGTCACCGTGGCCTGCGATGGCCTCGAGGGGCGCCGCCACATCGAGGACCGCACGTACGACGTCGTGATCACGGACCTCAAGATGCCCGGGATGCCGGGGATGGAGGTCCTGCGCCTCGCGAAGAGCAACTCGCCGGATACCGAGGTCATCGTAATGACCGGCTACGGCACCGTCGAGACCGCCGTCGAGGCGATGAAGTCGGGTGCCTACGAGTACATCTTGAAGCCCTTCTCGAACGAGGAGGTCGTGCACTACCTGCGGCGCATCGCCGCGCAACGCAAGTTGGTCGCAGAGAACCGCTCGCTGAAGGAACAACTCGGCCGCGCCCAGAGTCTGGAAGGGCTGATCGGTCAGTCGCGCCCCATGCGCGAGGTTTTCCAGACCATCCGCCTCGTCGCGCCGGGCGACGCGCGCATCCTGGTCGTCGGCGAGAGTGGTACGGGCAAGGAACTCGTCGCGCGCGCCATCCACAATCTCTCCGAGCGCCGCGCGAAGCCGCTGGTTGCGATCTCGTGCGCGTCGGTTCCAGAGACGCTGCTCGAGGACACGCTCTTCGGCCACGAGGCGGGCGCGTACACAGGGGCGACCGACCGTCGCATCGGGCGCTTCGAGTACGCCGATGGCGGGACCGTGTTGCTCGATGACATCGACGACATGCCGCTCTCCACGCAGGTGAAGCTCCTGCGCGTCCTGCAAGAGGGCGAGGTGGAGCGGCTTGGGTCCGCCGCGCCGCTCCACGTCGACGTGCGCGTGATCGCTGCGACGAAGGTCGATCTTCTCGATGCGGTCGAAGACGGTCGCTTTCGCCGTGATCTCTACTATCGCCTGAACGTCGTCCCCATCGAGCTGCCCCCGCTGCGCGATCGCGAGGACGATCTCAAGCTACTGGCGCAGCACTTCATCGAGTGCTTCGGTAAGAAGACGGCGTTCCGGATCGAAGACGAACTCGTCGACGAGATGCTGCGCTACTCGTGGCCAGGGAACGTCCGCGAACTCGAGCACTCGATCGAGCGTGCGATCGCGCTGGCGGGCGGCAACGAGGTACTGCAGCGGGTCCACATTCTCGGAACGAAGGCCGTCCCCACGCGTCGCGCCGCGCCTGCGCGCGTCACCACGCTGCGCGAAGCCGTCGAGGAGGCCGAGAAGGGGGCGATCCGCGCCGCTCTCGAACACACCGGCGGCCGCAAGGCCGAGGCCGCGAAGGTCCTGGGCATCTCCCGCAAGAATCTGTGGGAGAAGATGAAGGCGTACGAACTCGAGGCCTGAGCGAGGGTCTCCGTCGCGGCGCGATCACGCCGGACGAGAGACCCGGTGCCGACGTGACGGCGCCGCTCCGGCCTCACGCAGTTGCGGGCCTGAGTGAGTGAGTCTCAGTCGCGCGTGAGCCAGTCGTCCTCGATTGCAACGGCCGCCTCGTGCTCCGCTCCCTCGACGTAGAGGGTCGGCTCGAGCCATCCGGCGGTGTCCGAGAACGCCCCGGTCGGCGTGCCCATCAGCGATCCGGACTCCGGCGCGACGTCTTCGGCATCGGCCCACTCGGCATCGTCGAAGTCGGTGGCGTCGTGCGCGGCGAATGAACTCGGATCGGAGGCGCCGGAGGCGAGTCGCCCTTCGAGCGCCATTGCTGCGGCCATTGGCGAGCCGCGCGAGACGCCATCGTCCGCGTCGTCCGGCGCCTGCTCGTCGCAATCCTCGAACTCGGTATCCCAGGCGCGCTCTTCACCGGGGCCAGTGCCGCCGTGGAAGCTCAGTTCGCCCTCGAAGACGGGGTCGCCCACGCGCACCTCGCGCGCACTGCCGTACTCCTCGAGCGACAGGATCTGCCCGGTCTCCTCGTCCTCGAAGACGCGGTAGCGCACGCGGTCACTGGTCGTCCCCGTCTCGCCGAAATGACGCACGGCGCAGGCCCCTTGGTCCGCGATCCGGAAGTCCTCATCTTCGGGGCCGCGCTGCACGTCCTGATCCCAGGCGACCTTGACGTCGCTGCGGACACGCTCGAGGGCGAACCCGTCGGCGACATCGCCACCCGCCACCAGGATCGCGATGCTCTTGTCCTCCGCCCGCAGGCGATATTGATACACGAGGCGCTCGCCCCGCGTCTGGACGCGAGTTCCGATCACGCGGTAGCGCGTGTCGTAGTGCGAGAGCTCGTCACCGGGGAGGAGGCCCAGCGGACCCTTGGGGTCGAGCTTGGCCTGATCTCGTCGTGCAATCAGTGAGGTGAAGCGGTCGAAAATGCCCACGGATCTCTCCAAGTTGTGTGTGCAGGGGTAACCTCCCATCGGCCTGAACGTGCCGGGAGGTGAAGTACCGTGATCGAGCCTGAGTTGGAGCGTGACGGAGAGGGGGGCGACTGCGACGAGACGGGCGTCGTGCTCTTCGTGAGCGACACGCACCTGACTCCGGCGTTCCCCGAGGGCATCGACCGCTTCCTGCGCTTCCTTCGCGGTCCGTGCGCCGCCGCCTCGCGCGTGATCCTGCTCGGCGACCTCTTCGATTTCTGGGTATCGCCTTCCCAGGCTCGGACGCCGGCGTTGGCGCGCATACTGACGGGGCTCTCGCGCCTCGCCGCGACGGGCGTTGATGTGGGGTTCGTTGAGGGCAACCGCGACTTCGCGGCGTCGCCCGAATTGCGCGCTGCGGGCGTGCGGAGCTTGCCTGACGTGGGCGTGCTGACCAGCGGAGGACGCCGGGTTGCATTCACGCACGGGGATCTGCTGTGTACGCGCGACGTGCGCTACCAAGCGCTGCGGCGGGTCGCGCGGACGCAGATCGTGCGTCATGTGTTGCGCGTGTTGCCGGAACGAGCGGCGATTAGCCTCGGCGAGGGCGCGCGCGAGGGCAGTCGACGCGAGACCACACGCAAGGCCGAGGGCGATATGGGATTGGTGCCAGAGGCGGTCGCCGCGCTCCTTCGCGACCGCAACGCCGACGCGTTGGTCTGCGGGCACGTGCACTGGGGGCGGCGCTACAGCCTCGCGGTCGAGGGCACGCCGCGCGACGTTGTCGTGCTGTCGGCCTGGGAGGACGCAGGCACGTACGCTCGCGTCGAGGCCGGCTGCGTGGACTTCGTCCGCTTCGCGTGATGTGCGCGCCGCAGCGGTTCCTCGGAGGAGTCCGCGCGAGCCGAAAGTCTCCAAAAGACCCCGAAACGGGTCCGATTAGCTCGCGCGGCTCTTCGCGACCGGCGTATTCTCCTGGGCTTGTTCCTCGTCCGCAGGCCGGAATGTCCATGAGATCGCGTCTCATCATCGCCATCGACGGACCCGCCGGCGCGGGTAAGAGCACGGTTGCACGCCAGTTGGCGCGGCGACTCGGGTATCGCTTCCTGGACACAGGAGCGCTCTACCGGGCTGTCACGTTTGCGGCGCTGCGGGCCGGGCTCGCGCCCTCGGACGAGGAGCAGGTCGCCGCACTCGCGCGGACGATGGATCTGAGGCTCGAGAACGAGCCGGACGGTTCACGCGTCTTGCTCGGGGGTGACGACATATCTACCGAGATCCGTGGCCCCGACGTAACGACGGCGGTCTCCACGGTGGCCGCATTGCCGCGTGTCCGTGCGGCGATGGTTCCTCTTCAGAGGGCTGTCGCCAAAGACGGAGGCGTGGTCGCGGAAGGTCGTGACATCGGAACGGTCGTCTTCCAGGACGCCGACTTGAAGTTCTACCTCGATGCCGATCCCGCCGTGCGGGCCGGCCGCCGCGCTCTCGAGAGCGGCGAAGGGGACGTGGCACGCGTGCACCGCGAGATGGCGGAGCGCGATCGCGACGACCGAGAACGAGAGGCCTCGCCGCTACGTGCGGCCGACGATGCGATCCGCATCGACTCGACCGCGCTCTCGTTGGACGCGGTCGTGGAGCAAATCCTGGAAGCGGTCGAAGGTAGATTGAACGCCGATGAGTTGAATGCCGACGGGCGGGCACGCGATGAGTGAGCCCGGAACGGAGCGACAGGGACTGGGCTCGCAACAGGGGCTGGTAACGGACGACATGACGCCGGTCGAGCGCAAGCTCGCGATCGGCGAGGCGGCCACGCCCAGCCCGTTCTGGTACTGGCTCGCGACGTTCTTGTCGCGCTGGGTCGGGCGCATCTTCTGGGGCGCGCGCGTCTCGGGGACGCACCACGTTCCGGCCGAAGGCGCGCTCATCATCGCGGTCACCCACGAGTCGGTTCTCGACCCGCCCTTCGCGTCGGGTTTCGTCCGCCGCAAGATGCGCTTTCTCGCGCGCAGCTCGCTCTTCGGACCCGAAGGCGAATACTCCGCTTGGGGGCGCTTTCTGCTCAAGCTGGGCGCGGTGCCCATCGAGCGAGGCGGCGGCGCACGCGCCACGTTGCGGACCGCGCGGAAGCTCTTGCGACGCGGCGACGCGGTGCTGATCTTCCCCGAGGGCACGCGTTCGACGGATGGGGAAGTGCAGCCATTCCGGCGCGGGATCGGGCTGATGGCGCGCTCGGCAAAGTGCGCGGTCTTGCCGGTCTCGCTCCACGGCAGCCGACGGATCTGGCCGAAGGGGCGGAAGTTCCCGCGCATCTTCGGCGGCCCCGTCCACGTGAAGATCGGGGCGCCACTCACCTTCGACAAGACGACCTCGGCCGAGGAAATCGCCACGCAACTGCGTGACGTCATCCTCAAGCTGCGTGGAACCGATGCCGGAGACGGTGGTCGGGACCATGCCGACTGATCGACTGCCACGATTGACTGGCAAGACTGGCTGACTGGCAAGACCGACTGACAAGACTGAACAAATGACCAAGATGGTCGCGCGATGAGACCTCCGCCGGTGACGGTGCGGAACTCGGCGCGGCCCCCGATGGCGGCCTCTCACAGTGAGGGGCGATCGGGTACGAAAGAGAAGACCGAGAGCCGTAGTTCACGCAATGGACTGGGGCTCGGAACCCACAAACGCTCTCCGCCTCGGCGGAGATGACCGTCGCATGATGTTTCCCGGAAACCCTGCATCGCAGGTACGCGGGTGACTCGGCCCTGGAGGGGCCACCTGATCATGAATCCCAAAGAACTCCTGAAGCGCGTTGACATCCCCAAGGACCGCCTCGAAGAGGAAGTCGAGAGCGCATTCGCGGCCTCCGGCCTCACCGACGGTTATGAGGACACGGTCAACGCGTTCTCCACGGATACGGTCCTGAAGGGCCGCGTGCTCGACATCATCAACGACGATGTGATCGTCGATGTCGGCTACAAGTCCGAGGGCATCATCCCCAAGTGGGAATTCGAGAACCCCGAGGACATCGACATCGGCGACGAGGTCGAGGTGCTGCTCGAGGCCGTCGAGGACGAGACCGGAGCCATCGTGCTCAGCAAGCGCAAGGCCGATCGCCTACGCGGCTGGGAACGGGTCATCGCCAACAACAACGAAGGCGATGCCGTGCGCGGCAAGGTCATGCGCAAGATCAAGGGTGGCCTGGTCGTCGACATCGGCGTTCCGGTCTTCCTCCCGGCCTCCCAGGTTTCCATCCGCCGTCATGCGGATATCTCCGAGTTCATCGGACAGGAGATCGAGGGCAAGATCATCAAGATCGACGAGAGCCGCATGAACATCGTCATCTCGCGTCGCCGCCTCATCGAGGAACAGCGCGACTCCATGAAGCGTCAGCTCATGGACGAGATCGCCGAGGGCCAAGTGCGGCGCGGCATCGTCAAGAACATCGCCGACTTCGGCGCGTTCGTCGACCTGGGCGGGATCGACGGTCTGCTCCACATCACCGACATGAGCTGGGGCCGCGTCGGTCACCCGAGCGAGGTCGTGAAGATCGAGCAGGAGCTCGACGTCGTGATCCTGAAGGTCGATCGCGATCGCGAGCGCATCGCGCTCGGTCTCAAGCAGCTCACGCCGTCGCCTTGGAAGAAGGTCGACGAGCGCTACCCGCTCGGCACGCGTGTCGATGGCGAGGTCACGAACATCGTCAACTACGGCGCGTTCGTCAAGCTGGAGGAGGGCCTCGAGGGCCTCGTCCACATCTCCGAGATGTCCTGGACCAAGCGCATCAACCACCCGAGCGAGCTGCTCACGGTGGGCGAAAAGGTCGAGGTCATCGTGCTCGACATCAACAAGGAGAAGAAGGAGATCAGTCTCGGCATGAAGCAGACCGAGACGAATCCCTGGGATCTCGTCGAGAGCAAGTACCCGACCGGAACGATGATCGAGGGCGAGGTGCGCAACCTCACCAACTACGGCGCGTTCATCGAGATCGAGGAGGGCATCGATGGCCTCCTGCACGTCTCGGATATGTCCTGGACGAAGAAGGTCTCGCATCCGAGCGAGGTCCTCGAGAAGGGCGACAAGGTCAAGGCCGTCGTCCTCTCCGTCGACCAGGACAAGAAGCGCGTGGCACTCGGCGTGAAGCAGCTGCTCTCCGACCCGTGGCGCGACGACATCCCGATGCGTTATGGCATCGGTACGATCGTGGACGGCAAGGTCACGAAGCTCACGAACTTCGGCGTTTTCGTCGAACTCGAGGAGGGCCTCGAGGGTCTGCTCCACGTCTCGGAACTGACGGAGGATCGCGAGGTCGCTCCCGAGGAGATCGTGAAGGTTGGCGACGAGGTGCAGGTCAAGGTCATCCGGGTGGACCCGGAGGATCGCAAGATCGGCCTCACCTTGATGGGCGGCGAGGAAAGCGAAGCGGTCGAAGACCCCGTCGACCTCTCGCGCGATCGCAAGAGCGAGCGCCCCAAGAAGTAGTAGTACGAGCGAAGTAGAGCCGTGCGAGGCGCAGTTGTGAAAGGGCAGTCGAACGTCATGCAGAGCATCCGTTCCACCGCTGTCCCCGCAATGACTGCGATCCGTTACAAGAAGTCGAGGGTCGTCACGAGAGTGGCGACCCTCTTCGCATTCCTGTTGGGCGTGGCGCTGCAACTTCCGGGTTGCGCGCTCTTCGGGCTGGGGGACGAGAACCCCGAGGACGGGATCAGTTCGGCGCCCCTGATCTCGATGGCGGAAGAACTTGATGAGCGCTCTGCCGCCGCCGAGTCCGCACTCGCGGCGGCGACCCAGGCGTGGCGCGACGGCGACGCCCTCGGGGCGATGTCGATCGCGAATGCGGCCTTGCGCGAGGGCGCGCCCGACGAGTACGAGACGAAGTTGCGCGCGCTACGCAGCCGGGCGCGCGAGGCGCTCGTGACGTCGAAGATTGCGCGCCTCTCCGTCCTACCAGCACGCGACGCCGTCGCTGACGGGACCGAGGTTCTCGGTACGGTCCACGTCCGCAACCTTAGCAGCGCACCGCTCACCATTCCCGCGACTGCGGACGACTCGTCCACGTCACAGGTCGTGCTCGCCGTGCTGCGCGAGGACTTCGATCTCTACGGCAACATGCGCCGTACGGAGTTCAACGTGCGCATTCCGCTCGAAGAAGATCTCGTACTCGCGGCGGGCGGCGTCGCTGACATTCCGATCGCGATCCCATCCGAGCACGTACGTCTCTCGCACACCGGTTTCGCAGTGTTGAAGATCGGTGGACACCTGCGTCCCGTGGTCATCCGGATCGGAGCGACCGAGTTCTTCGACGCGCTCGATCTTGACGACGCCACGGTCCGGATCTTCATGGATGGCTTCGAGCAGCTCGCGGCCGATCCGTTCGCGTCGTTGCAACGCGCGGTCTCGAAGCGTTCCCCGCCGCATATCCTGACGGCGGCCGAGTTGCTGGCTCCAGACGAGCGCTCGCGCGCGGCGGCGTTCTTGCTGGAGTCGGCCGACGCGGATCCCGACCTGGCCTTCGTCTGCCTTGCGGCCGCCGCTCGTCTGAAGCAGATGCTGGCCGACGAGCCGAGGTAGGGTGGCCGCCATGGCGCACGACTTCCTGCCCGTCGACGAGCAACTCGCGCGCATCAAGCGCGGTGCCGAGGACGTCTTTCCCGAAGACGAACTCCGCAAGAAGCTCGAGAAGAGTCGCGCGACCGGGACACCACTGCGTGTGAAACTCGGCGTCGATCCGACGGCGCCGGATCTGACACTCGGCAACGCCGTTCCGCTGTGGAAGTTGCGCACGTTCCAGGATCTCGGACATGTCGCCGTGCTCATCATCGGCGACTACACGGCGCAGGTGGGGGACCCATCTGGCCGCAACTCTCTGCGTCCGATGTTGACGGCGGAAGACGTCGCCGCACACGCGCAGACGTACATCGATCAACTCGATCGCATCCTGCTGAAGGAGCGTCTCGAGATCCGCCGCAACGGCGAGTGGTTCGCCGCCATGAACTTCATGGAGGTCATGCAACTTGCGGGTCGCATGACGGTGGCGCAGATGCTCGAGCGCGACGACTTCAACAAGCGCTACACGTCGCAGCAGCCGATCTCGGTCCACGAGTTCCTCTACCCGCTGATGCAGGGCTGGGACTCGGTCGTCATCCGTTCCGACGTCGAACTCGGTGGCTCCGACCAGCGCTTCAACCTGATCGTCGGACGCGACATGCAGCGCTCGGACGGACAGGCGCCGCAGGCGATCGTCATCAACCCGCTCGTCCCTGGCACCGACGGCGTGATCAAGATGTCGAAGAGCAAGGGCAACTACGTCGGCGTGACCGAG
Organism: Planctomycetota bacterium; assembly: GCA_024280885.1. GTDB lineage: Bacteria > Planctomycetota > JAJSAM01 > JAJSAM01 > JAJVHW01 > JAJRPF01. Next base: position 134,057 of record JAJRPF010000070.1, read on the forward strand.
GCGCCATCCGAGCAATTCGGCAAGTGCATGAGCGTTCCCGACACCATGCTGCGCCCGTGGCTGACATGCTTCACCGATGTGGACGAGGCGCAGATCGACGCACTTTGTAACGGCGACAAGACGCACCCGCGCGACGCGAAGGAAGCGATGGCGAAGGGCGTCGTCACCCGCTACTGGGGCGCCGCTGCCGCAGACGAAGCCGCCGCCGGTTTCCGGCGCGTCTTCGCGCAGGGCAAGCTCCCGGACGACATGCCCGAGCTGACGATCCCGGCGGGCGGCCTGCCCCTGGTCGAAATCCTCACGTCGGAGACGCTCGCGTTCGCGAAGAGCCGCGGCGAGGCCCGTCGCCTCGTCAAGCAAGGTGGCGTCAAGATCGACGACGTGAAGCAGGACGACGCCGAAGCCATCATCGACCCGACGGACGAAGTTGTCCTGAAGGTCGGCAAGCGCCGCTTCGCGAAGCTCGTTCGCTGACACAGGGTCGGGCGACGGTCGCCGAATGGCACTTCGGCGGACCGCGCACCGAAGAAGCGTGCAAAATGACTGTCCCCGGGCGCCGGTCCGCGGCGTTCCGGGGTTGTCATGAGCGATCTTCCACACACAGCCGACATCTCGATCCACGTACTTCTCGACCATCACAAGTGGGTGTTGCATCTCGCGCGAGCCCTCTCGCGGGACGATGCCTCGGCGGCGGACCTGGCGCAGGATGCGTGGGTGCGCGCCCTTGAGCGCCCTCCCGCGCACGGTGGGGCGCTGCGCGCCTGGTTCGGGACCGTCGTTCGCAACCTCGCTCGCGATCGCGCGCGATCCGCCGAGCGACGAGAACGGCGGGAGAGTGCTCCAGGCCGTGGCTCGGACTCGGGCGATGCGGCGGTTCTCGTCGCGCGGGCCGAGGCGCATGCGCGTGCCGTGGACGCGGTGGTTGCGCTGCAGGAGCCGTATCGCACGACGGTGTTGATCCATTACTTCGAGGGCGCGCCGCTCGGCGAGGTCGCCGAGCGAATGGACGTATCCCGGGACGCGGCGAAGAAGCGGCTGCAGCGTGCGCACGTGATGTTGCGCAGAGCGCTCGACGACGCGCACGACGGCGACCGGAGAGCGTGGCTCGTACCGCTGCTTGCGGTGGGCGATTGGGGTGCGCCTCCCGTGGCGCGTACGCGACTCCGCACGGCGGCGACCGGGGTCTCGGTCGCTGTGGGCCTTGCGGTCGTCGCGACTCTCTCCTGGCGCGCTCTCGACGGACGGGAGTTCGGAGTCGATGACGGCGTTGCGTCGCCGGCGAGCGTGGCGACAGCGACCGACGCCACGATGCCCGTACCGCATGGCTCGGGTGGTCTGCAACCGGATGCGACGGCCCGGAGTGACGACGCGCGATCGGCTTCGAGGGGGCCGGGTGAAGCGGTCGGCCCGGCCGAGGTCGGCCGCGCAGAAATCTCGTACGGGTTCCGAATCGAGGACGAAGCCGGATCGCCGCTCTCAGGCGTGTCGCTCTCTGCATTCGTCGAACCCGAGAGGACCGCGTTCGACGACATCGAGGCCGTGCTCTGGGCGTCCCGGGTGATCCCCGCTCCCGACGTGACCGCGTCCACGGATGCGGGCGGGTTCGCCCGGATCGCGTGGCCCTCGAGTCCGCAGATGAGCGCGCTCGTTGTCGTGCGCCGAACCGGATTCGCGGAAGCGAGAACTCGCGTCGGGCGCAGCGATGCGGGGCGCGGTGCTCCAGTCCGTGTTCTCACACTCGGTCGCGCTCACGTCCTGCGCGGTCGCATCGTGGGGGCCGAGGGCGTTGGTCGTTCCGACCTGGTGGTCCATGCCTCGCCGGTGCTGGGCGTCGGTGGCCTGGAGGAGTACGTTGCACGCCGGGTCGTCGAGACCTCCAGCGGCGGGTGGTTCGAGATCGAGGACGTCGCGGCTGGCGATTGGGCAGTCTTCGTGCGCGGTCGCGACATGGTGCGGTCGCGCGTGGCGACGGTCCGTGTGCCGGACTCCGAGGCCGTGGTGATCCGGTTGTCGCGCGGAACGACCATCTCCGGCTCTCTCACCGATGCCGAGACGGGCGCTCCGCTCGCTGGCGTTAGGGTGGCGATCTTGGCGCAGACGGACGAAGCCTGGCCCATGCGAGTGCAGGGTGACCACTGCGGTTGACGGGAGCTATCGACATGTCACCATGGCTCCGGGACGCCTCGATGGACTGATCGCAACTCGCGATGGCTACTTCCGCGCCGAGATCGTCGGACCCCGCAGCGGCGGCCTCAGACTCCCGCCCGGAGGGTCGCGGATCCTGGACGCCGCGCTGCGTCGCGGCGGGTCGGCACGAGGGCGCGTGACCGTGGATGGTCTGCCCGCGAGCGGGGTGCGTGTGACGGCAATGCGCCCCACCCTGCCGTGGCCGCCGGTGGCCAGCGCGACGACCGGCACCGACGGCCGGTTCGAAATGCGGTCGCTTCTGGACGAAGCGCTGCATTTCTCGGCTCGTGTTCCGATGCCCGGAGGTCCCGCTCTCGTGCTGGCCCCCACAACGGGGGTGGACGCTGTTCAGATGGCGGCGGGCGCGGCGCCGCTCGAGGTCAACTTTGTCGGGACCTCCGTACCGGTGACGACGGTTGCAATCAGCGGGCGCGTCGTCGATCCGGAGGGGGCACCGATCGCCGACGCTGCGATCGGCCGGTACGGGGCGTCGTCTGCTGCCGATGGATCGTTCATGCTCATGCTCTCGCTTGCACTCCCGATCTCGAACGAGCCGCGTCAGGTCGTGATCTCCCACAGGGACTTCGCATACGCGCTTCTCGCGGTACCCGACGGGGCAAGGGATCGCGAAGACGTCGGAGAGATCGTCCTCCGGCGTCCGGCTCTGGTGCGTGGTCGCATCCTGGACTCTCGTGAGGTGCCGATCGTAGGCGCCGATGTCTGGTTCGGTGAAGACCGCGGCGCGTCTGGCGGACCGGCGTGGACTTCGCCCGCGAGCCGCGCACCGGGACCGACGAGGACTGACGCGCGAGGCGACTTCGAGCTCCGGCTCCCTTGGGCGTCCGGGCGCTATCGACTGCGCGCGCGCGCCGCCGGCCATGCGACCGCCGAGTCCGCGACGATCGACCATCCGGGCGCACCCACGATCCCCGTCGTCGATCTCGTCCTGCAGCCCGCCGAGGTCTTGCGCGGGAGGGTTGTGAACGCGCGGACCGGGACGCCCGTTCCGGGTGCGCGCTTGGGTCTGGTCTCACTCACGCGGTTCTCCGGCGCCAACAGCGCGGCGGCGTGGGTCCGGCAGGGCTCTCACCCGGTCGTCGCACGCACGGATGCCGGTGGAGCGTTCACGATCGGGGACCTCGATCCGGGTGGCTACGTCGTGGGGGCCCTGGCGGACGGCTACGCCTCGGCAGACGTGGCTGTGTCTGCGCCGGTCGAAGCCCCGCTCGTGTTGCGCCTTGAGCCTCTCTTCGAGATCAGTGGCACGGTGATCGCCGCCGACGGAACGTCCGCCGTAGGGGTCCGCATCCGCGCCGGCAACGGCGGCGGCCGCGAGGGAGACCGCTCTCGGGGGATCACCGACGCGAACGGCGAATTCCGCCTTCGTGGGCTGCTCTCCGGCGCGTACTCGGTCGTCGCCGTCGGTACCGGCGGCCACCTCCTCCGCGTCCCAGCGGGCACACATGACGTTCGTGTCGTCATCCCGGCGCCGGCAAACCGTGAGCACGAGTGACGCAGCGCGTCCCGTGGCGACTTGCCCTCGCACGGGCATGCGTATAGACTATGCGCATGCTGTCATCTCGTGTGCATCTTCTCCTGGAGCCGAGTGAGCGTGAGCGTTTCGTGCGTGCCGCCGATCGTTGTGGCGAGTCACTGAGTACGTGGCTGCGGCGAGCCGGTCGCGAGCGATTGGAGCGCGAGGACCGCAGCGGCGTCATGTCGGTGTCCGAACTGCGCGCATTCTTCGCGGACTGCAATGCGCGTGACGACGGCGTGCCGGAGCCGGATTGGGACGAGCAGAAGCGCGTGATCGAGTGCTCGGTCCGCTCTGGCGCGGGCGACGCCGGAACGACTGACTCGGAGACGCCTGATGTCGCCAGCTGCGAGACGCGAGAGCGTGGCGAGTCGTGATCTTCGTCGATACCAACGTGTTCATGTATGCGGTCGGCGGGAGGCACCCGTTGCGCGCGCAGGCGCAGGCGTTCTTCACCGCGAGTCAAGGACCGGGCGGCGAGCCGCTGTGTACGTCTGCCGAGGTGCTCCAGGAACTGCTGCACGCGTATCTGGCGGTCGGGCGGACAAGCACTCTCGACGACGCGCTGCGTCTCGCGCGCAGCACGATGGGCGAGGTCTTCGCGATCGAGGCCGACGACGTGCTCTTCGCTCGTGATCTGAACACATCTCTCCCGGGCCTGAGCGCGCGCGATCTCCTGCACGTCGCGACTTGCCGTCGCCGTGGGATCGACTCCGTCAAGACCTACGATCGCGCGCTGGCCGCCATTTTCGCGTAGTCGGGTTTGGGCCCAAGACCTGTCCTCGGCGTCGATGACGAGTCGTCGCCCATGCGTCCCGCCGCCGCTGACGGTTGGAGTCGGGACTCCGTACGCTTCCGCGTGATCGTCGACTTCGATCTGGCTCCGCGTTGCGTTCTCTGGTGACCTGCGTGCGTGCAGCGTGACTCTCGTCTCGATTCCCTGCGAGGGCTCGCCCTGGTCGTCATGACCGCGGTGCATCTGCCGTACTCGACACACCCATGGTTTTCCGGGTGGCTGGGGCTCGCCACGTTCGCACACGTCTTTGTCTTCCTGTCCGGGTTCGTGGCGGGGATGGTCTACGAGCACCGCGCGCCCGAGATGACGGATGCCGACGTGTGGCGGAAGACACTGAGGCGGGCTGGCGGAATCTGGGTGGCCAATGTCGTCGTGACAGCGCTCATGGCCGTGTACTTGACGTCGCTCGATCGAGTTGGCGTGTCGTACACCCCCTACGGTGCACAATTCCTCCACGCGCGACCGGTGCTCGGTGTCGGGCTCGCCGCCGCGATGATCTACCTCCCCGGATACACGCACATCCTGGCGATGTATGTGTTCTTTGTCGCGACGCTCGCGCCCGCGGTGATCGGGATCCGGCGGCGGCGAACCTGGCTCGTGCTCGGGGCGAGCGTCGCGCTCTGGGGTGCCGCCCAGGCAGGGCTACGTGATGTCTTCGAGTCCGAACTGCAGAAGCACGTACACACCCGCCTCGGTCATTTCGATGTGCTGGGGTGGCAGCTGCTCTTCATCGCGGGCGTTGTCCTCGGAGCCCTGCGGCAGCGGGGAGCCCTGAAGGCGATTCGCGTCTCCCTTCCGGTCGCGATCCCGACGCTGGCGGTACACGCTGTGCTGACCGCCATTCGCCACGGCTGGCGACCGGACTCGGAACTGTCCATCGTCGTCCATCAGGTCGCAGACAACAACGTGCTCGGGCCGCTGCGCGTGTTCGATTTTGCCCTCGTCGCAATGCTCGGCGCAGACCTCATGCGCCGCTGGCCGCGCGCGACATCGATCGGCGCTCTCTCCCTGCTCGGACGTCATTCGATGGCGGTCTTCATCTACCACATCGTGTTGGTGTACGCGGTCACGCCCTTCACTCTGCCCGCGTGGTTCCACGTGCCCGCGACAGTCGCTGCACTCACGAGCCTGGCGTTGCCCGCGTACTGGGCCGAGCGCCGCCGGGATGCGCGGCGTCTCCTCATGCAATGACCGGTGTCGACGCGCGGCGATGTCTCAATCCGCCGACGGGCGCATTCCCGGTTCGTGCCGTCGCGAGCGCGCCGCGTCCCACCGCTCAGAGCTGGGCGAAGCGGACGGCGCGGCGCAGGGTCTTGGCGCCCATCAGGAGTGCGGCCGTTGCGAGGACGAGCGTGCCCACCTGGTCGAGGAAGGCGTTCACGGGCTCGCGAAACGCTTTCAGTTCTTCGAGTTCCGGTACCTGCATGAGCGGGTCGCCGTTCAGGAGGTAGAGCATCAGGATGACCCCGAGGAAGCCGTGGATCGCGTCAGCGGCAACCGGAATGCGTCGTTCGCCGAGCGCCGTGTAGAGCAGGTCTTTTCCAGCTGCCAGCACGAAGAGGCCGGTCACGAGCGAGACGACGCTCGCCGACCAGTTTGTGAAGAGCGGATAGGCGCGACCGCCGCTGATCACGACGAAGACGTCGTCGCGAAAGACGGTAATGAGCATCGCGAAGAGCAGCGCGAGGACCGCGCGCCCGAGGGCATGCCGTCTGCGGGCCTCGACCGCGAACGACGACGAAGCCGCCGTGAGAGGTCCGGCGAACGCGCCGCTGACCCCGTAGACCGCGGTCACGAGACCCAGGTCGACCAAACCGGCATGGACAGCGGCTGCGACGAGACTGAGGAGACCGTTCGGTCCGACCGGTGCGATCTCGAAGAGCCCGACGTGAAACGGGCGCGAGAGCGCGGTGGCAATTCCGATCAGAATGAGATGCACGATGAGCACGAGGCCGGTATGGAAGAGGAAGGCGCGGAACGCCTCGGGGGCGACCAGGTAACGGGCCGGGGTGTAGGACGCTGCAATGGTCTCGGGCGCGCCGATCTCGTCGATCGCGCGTCGGATCAATGCGTCGTCAACCGCGCCCTGATCCCCCTCGGCGAGGCGGTCGGCGCGGTCGAGAACGGCCCCCTCGAGCTCCATGAGGATGTCTTTGGCGTCGCGCAGCGGGAGGTGCGGGCGCACCTTCCCCAGGAACTCACGAAGAGCGGGACTCCGGGTCTGCGTCTGCACCATCGTTCGTGCGGCCTCCGACTCGGTCGAGCACGTTCACGAGTGCCCGATCCACCGCTGCCCATTCCGCGATCAGCGCGACCTGGACTGCTCTTCCACTATCGGTCGTCCGGTAGTACTTCCTTGGGCGCGATCCGGAGGTATCCCACTCGCTCTCGAGGAGACCCTCTTTCTCGAGTCGCCGCAGGACGGGGTAGAGTGTGCCTTCTTCCGTGCGTAATCCGGCAGTGCCGAGCACGTTGAGGAGGTCGTAGCCGTAACTGGGCGAGCGTAGCAGCGAAAGCACGGCGAGCTGGAGCACGCCGCGCTTCATCTCAGCAAATGCGCGATCCTGGAAGGATGATCCCAAGCAGTCAAACCTCTCAATCCACGATATCGTGTGTTCCGAGGTATTTCCTGAATAGCCCCCCGGAAACGCCTCCCGAATTGTGCGCCTCATTCGTCGGAGACAGAGAAACCGACTGAGCCTGCTACGATGACCGCTCCCATGAGACTCCTTCGCACTGCCGCCGCCGCTCTCCTGCTCTTCGCCGCGTGTGGCGTGGCGCGGGCGGATCTCGATGCCGAGGCGCTGCTGCGTGAGCTCGGGGCCGACTCGGCCCACGTTCGGCGACGATCGCGGCTCCGATTGGAGATGGCGGACGACGTGACGTCCGCCGCAGTGGTGGCAGCGCTCGTCGCCGCGCGCGCTGGAGACCACCCGGACGCGATCCCGGAGTTGCTCGCGCTGGCTGGCGCGCGCGGGTTCACCGCGGTGGGGGATGTCGCTGTCAACATTGCGCAGGACGAGGATCCGATTCTCGCCGAGGCGGCGCTGCGATGTCTCGTCATGCTGGGGCCGGATCACGCCCGGAGCGGGATCGCGGCTCTCGGAGTCGCGCGGCCGGACTCCGGTGTCGCGACGACCACTCTCTCTGCGTCGATCGTTGGGGCCCGTCGGGATCGACTGCAAGCACTTGCGATTCAGGACGCCGTCGAGCTGGATCTCTTCCAGCGCTGGCGACGCAAGGGCGGCACGTACGAGGGGCGTTTCGCGTTGCTGAAGCGCCACGGGTGGGCCGCGCAGCCGGTGCTCTTCGCGATGCTGCTCGACGTGCCGCTCGAGGATCGCTTCCTCGCGCTTCCCGAGGACCGCGAGCCCTCGCTCGGGGAGCGCTTCATCGTCCTGCGCGAGATCCTGCGCTCCCATCGTCGCGGTTACCGAACGTTCCGGCAGTTACCGCGGGATCTGAACGCCGACGACCTCTTCGACCTCTCAGCGCAGGCGTTGATGGACGTCGCAGACATGGACGTGCTCGGCGATGTCCTCGATGCCATCGCACAGACGCTCGAGAACGCACACGATCGCTACCGCTGGAACATCGGGTTTCAGTTGCGTCCGTGGGAGGACAGCTACGCCGAGGTTCTCGGTGAGATCCTCGCGGCGCACGATCGCAAGGAACGGCTCGCACGACGCGCAGAGCGCATCGAAACCGCAGCGCGTGACTCGCGGCGGATCGCGATGCGCGTCCCGAAGGAGCTGCGGGCCCGAGCCCTGTTCTCGTACGCGCGCGATCTCACTGACCTGGCGGGCGTGCTGCACCGCATGCGCGAGTTCGACCGCGCTGCCGCCGTGTACGCCGAGTCCATTCGCGTCTCGACGGAGCTCGGTGGCGAGGCACCGACGATCGCTGCCTACAATCGCGCGTGTGCTCTGGCGCGGGCGGGGCATGTCGATGACGCTCTCAAGCAACTGGACGTCGCGCTCCAATCCGATCTCACGGACCTCCGGCGCGGGTGGGTCGAGGAGGACGGAGATCTGCGTACTCTCCGCGACGATGCGCGCTTCCAGGAGATCCTCGATCGACACTTCGGACGTGAGAGCGGAAGTGCGAGCGGGGCGGCAGACACGGACTCGCCGGCGCCAGCTGCGGACGGTGGCGGCGGCACGTCAGGATCGCAGTCGGGCGAGTAGGAAGCGCAACCCGACGTAGACGAGGATCAACCAGAAACCTGCGTCGTACCACGTGGCTCCCATCAGCCACGCAGCGTCCACCAGCAGGAAGCCGAACACGGCCCGTCGGATGAGAGCGCCCAGTCCCGGTCCGTCCGGGATCTGCGCATCGCGCGCGCCAGAGACGAGCGTCGCGGCGAGCGCGAAGAGCGGCAGTGCGGGCGCCCACCACCAGCGCGCGGCGAAGAGCGGCCACGCGAGTGCAGCGGGAAGGATGAGGATCAGGGCCAGGCCGCCCGCGAGAACGGCGGTCGGCCTGCGCTCCTCGAATGTGCTCGCATACGTGAGGAGCACTGTGTAGCCGCCGACGGCGATCGGATAGGCGAGCGCGCCCGGACTGGGAGCGCCCAGCGCCACCTCAACCGTGAGGGCCGACGCGAGCATCCCGGCCGCCGCATTGGATGCCCGTGCGCCGCCCATCAGCAACGACCCGGGTACGCGCCAGCGCTTCCCGCCGATGTCGTAGAGGAGCGCGCAGAGAGCGGCCGCGCCCATGGCGACGCCCGCGGCAGGTCCGGCCATGGCGAGTGCGACGAGGGGCCCCGCAACGAGGAGCCCGAGCCCGAGTGCGATGGCGGTCGCGCGCGTGACGTCGCCCGCCGGGATCGGGCGCCCCGGATGCAACGCGCGGTCGCGCTCTGCGTCGCAAGCGTCGTTCAGTACCACGCCGCCGAGATAGACGAGGACGGCCGAACTGGCGATTGCGGCCGCTGCCAATCGCGTGCCGTCCCCGCCGGCCCTGCGCACGAGCAGGAAGCCCGTCACGGCGTTCGCGGCCGCGGTCAGCGCCCCGGGCCAGCGCAGGAGTCGAAGACAGCCCGTGAGCGTGGACATGAAGGTCCTTCTACAGCCTGGAGAGATCGTTCGCGACGACGAAGACCATCAGTGTGAGCAGCAGGATGAGGCCCGCCCATTGCAGCCCCTCCTGCACGATGCTCGGCAGTGGGCGGCCGCGGATGCGCTCGGCGGTGTACATGGCAAGTTGTCCGCCGTCGAGCATCGGGATCGGCAGCACGTTCAGGACCGCGAGGTTCATGCTGATGAAGCCGAGGAAGAGCAGGAACTGCCCCAGTCCGGACTCGGCCTGGCTGTATGTAGCCTGCGCGATGGCGATCGGTCCAGCGAGGTTCTTGGGACTGACTCGGCCTGTGAAGAGTGACGACAGCGTCGTGAGGATGCGGCCGACCCAACGCTGTGTCCGGCGCATCCCGAGTGCCACCGCGGCGACCACGTCGGTCTCCTGCACGATTGTCATGCGCTGGCCGACGCGCATGCCTGGGTCGGCGCGGGACTCCACTGTCACCGGCGCGATGTCGGCCGCGTGCTCCGTCCCGTCCTGGTCCACCCAGCGTACGTTCAGGGCGCGTGCGTCCTCGCCTGCGGCTTTGACAGCGGCAACCAACTCCGGCAGCCCGTCGATCGAGTCGCCGTCGGCTTCGACGATCTGCGAGCCGGCCTTGATGCCGGCAGCGTGAGCAGGGCCCGTCGCCTGCCCGTCGAGACTCGGTGAGACGATCAGGCCGCTGGTCCGATCGGGCGCGAGCGAGGCGACGAATGCCGCCGCGTCAGCGCCGATCGCGATTTCCACTGTGGCGCCGTCGCGCTCGACCGCGCACGTGGATGCACCCGTGGATGCAGCCGTGGACCCATCGGTGCCGCGCTTGTCGCCCGTGATGCGCGCGACGAACTCCGACACCGTGGTGACGGCTTGACCGTCAACGGTGACGGGGCGGTCCCCACGTTGCAGGCCTGCCCGCGCCGCGACGCCGTCTCGTCGCACTGCGCCGATCCGCAACGCATCGTGCAGGACACCGATCAGGTACGTGTCCTGCATCGGCGACGTGACGGAGACGTCGATGCGCTCGCCATCGCGCTCCACGGTGAACACACCGGAGTCCTTGGCGTCGTAGAGTGCGAGAGCCGCGCGCGCCGATGTGACCGGTGCGCCGTCGAAGAGGACGACGTGGTCGCGGTCCTCGAGACCCGCCTCCTCCGCCACGGAATCCGGAACGATCCGTACAGAGGGGGAGTTGTCGAACGCCGGGCCGACACCGATGCGGCGCAGGCCGCCGCTCGCCTCCTGCGTCTCGATACGCATGACCGGCAGCAGCTCGCCGTTGCGTCGGATCTCGACATCGACGACCTCGACGAGAGCTACGTCCTGCACGACATCTCGAAACTCGATGATCTCCTTGCCGTCGAGCGTGACGATCTCGTCGTCGGGCAGAATGCCGTGTTCCCACGCGGGCGCGCCGGGCATGACCGTTCCGACGATGGGCGCGGGCAGGTCCACGCCGATCGAGAAGGTCCACACGAAGAGCAGGAACGCGACGAGCACGTTCATCGCGACGCCTGCGAGCAGGATCGCGGCCTTGCGTGGATACGTAGCGGACTGGAACGAGTCGGGTGCCGGCTCGGCCTCTTCATCGGGGTTCTCGCCGAGAAATTTGACGTAGCCGCCAAGGGGGATCGGCGCCAGTCGGTACTCCGTGGCGCCAGGCGTCCACTTGAGGAGCGCTGGCCCGAAGCCGATCGAGAAGATCTCGGCTCGGACGCCACACCAGCGCCCGACGAGGAAGTGCCCGAGCTCGTGCACGAAGATCAACCCGCCGATTCCGAAGATCGTCTTCAAGACGTTCAGCACGGGGTCGAGGGAATCGAGGGCCGCCAGAACCGTCAGCACGTGTGTACCTCCAGGCGCGCCGCAGCATCGGCGGCGCGTAACTCGTCGAGCGTCGCGGCGGTCGCCACGTCGCCCTCGGGACAGAGACTGTCCATCGTTCGGCGAACGCGTTCCACGATCTCCGTGAATGCGATCTTGCCGCTCAGGAACAACTCGACTGCGACCTCGTCAGCCGCGTTCATCACGGCGCCCGCGATCCCGCCCGAGCGTGCCGCGCGATAGCCGAGCGCAAGTGCCGGATAGCGCTCGGGATCGACCGCGCGGAAGCTCAACTCTGCGTAGTCACCGAGCGAGAAGCGCACTGCGTCGTACTCCGGTCGATCCGGGTACGCGAGCGCGAAGAGCACGGGCAGCCGCATGTCAGGCCGACTCATCTGTGCCATCACGCTGCCGTCCCGGAATTCCACCATGGAGTGGACGATTGACTGCCGGTGGATGAGCACGTCAATCCGCTCGGGCGGCACGTCGAAGAGGACGTGGGCCTCGGCGACTTCGAGCGCCTTGTTCATCATCGTGGCCGAGTCGACCGTGATCCGAGGCCCCATACTCCAGGTCGGATGGCGGAGCGCCTCGTCCGGCGTTGCTGCGGCGAGCGACTCAAGCGGTCGGTCGCGAAAGGAGCCGCCACTGGCGGTCAGGATGATTCGTTCGACCTCGGATGGACGCCCCGAGCGCAAGCACTGGAAGATGGCGGAGTGCTCACTGTCCACGGGGACCACCGTCGAGCCATGGCGCGCTGCGAGGTCCATCAGCAGTGGCCCTGCGACGACGAGGCTCTCCTTGTTCGCGAGACCGACGACGACGCCGCGTTCGAGCGCAGCCAGCGTCGTCTGAAGCGCCGCCGCACCTACGGTCGCCTGCACGATGACGTCCACGTCGACGCGACGCACCAGTTCCAGCGCCGCTCCGGCTCCCCCGAGCACCTCGATGTCGGTGCCGGCGAGCAACTCGCGCGCCCGTGCGGCCGCCGCCTCGTCCTCCAACGCGATGATCCGTGCGCCGTGCGTGCGGGCCTGCTCCGCCAGTGCAACGGCGCTCGACCGAGCCGCCAATGCGACGACCTCGAAGCGCTCCGGTAGGCTCCGGGCGACGTCAAGGGTGCTCTTTCCGACGGAGCCGGTGGAGCCGAGCAGGAGGACGCGTCGTTTCATGCAGGAAGGTGGTCCGGCGAGGGTCGAATGCAGGTCGGCGAGGGTGGGGGATGGCTCGGTGGCCAGAGATCGCGGACAGCCGGCGACCCGGGAGCCGGGCGAGGATAGCGGCGCCGCGCGAGCCCGGCCCTCTTTGGCGGAGCCGCGATCACGAGGATCTGCACGGCGATCTGTGCGATGCGATGGCTCAGTCGCGGCGCTTCGCGAGCGCGGTGACCACCCGCGCGCCGGGGTGCAGCAGGAGCGCCTGCGGTGCGACGAGGATCTTCGACGTGCGCCCGCCGGTCCCCACGATCACGCGCTCCGGGGCCATGACGGCCTCGTCGATCAGGAGTGGCAGCTCAGCCGGGAGTGCGAATGGCGTGACGCCTCCGATCTCCATGCCTGTCACCTGGCGCATGTCATCGGCCGAGGCGAACGAGACCTTTCCGGCCCCGAGTTCGTGCCTGACAGCGCGATTGACATCGAGACGTGTCGTCGCGAGCGCAAGGCATGCAGCGAAGACCCTGGGCTTCTTCTTCGACGCGACGACGAGCGCGTTCGCCGAGATCTCGAGTGGGTAGCCGTAGTGGGCGCAGAAGGCCGCGGTATCCGCCAGGGCGGGGTCGCACGGTATGCGTTCGAAGGGGATGTCATGCGCGGCGAGGTGGGCCAGGACGCGGGCTTCGGTGGGATGGGCTTCGATGGGATCAGTACTCACAGCGACGAGGATGCCCGAGGGCCCGCTGCACGCGAGAGACTTCGCGGCGATCGCAGGCGGCGAGGTCGTCCCCGTCGTGCTGCCGACGGTCGGGGCTCTCGACCGGTCACGCGCTGTCCCGCCGCGCCCCCGTCGGCTCGGCGGGTGCCTCTCGCGCAGAAGCCGGGTTCCCGGATACGCTCTGGCGAGTCCAAGGGAGCCGTGCATGCGCAGATATTCGACCAAGAGGGCCCGGGGCCGGAGGCTCCGGCAACGGGTGTGCGGCGTCCTCGTGACTGTTGCCGCCGCGGCAGCGCCGGGGTTCGCAGCCGAGGCCGCGGATGCGGAGGTCATCGCGATCCGCGGCGCGACCGTGATGACGGCTGGCCCGGCGGGCACACTCGAGAACGCGACCGTCATCGTGCGTGCCGGGAAGATAGCGGCTGTCGGGCTCGACGTCGCCGTCCCGGATGGTGCGACGATCGTCGATGCCGCCGGGCGCTATCTCTTGCCGGGCATCATCGATACGCACTCGCACATGGGGGTGTACCCGTGGCCCGGGAGCAAGAGCAACGCCGACGGCAACGAGATGACGTCGCCGATCACGCCCGAGGTACGCGCCGAGGACTCCGTGTATCTGCAGGACCCCGCCTTCGCACGGGCCCGAGCGGGAGGCGTCACCACTGTCATGATCCTGCCGGGCAGCGGCAATCTGATCGGCGGTGAGGGAGTCACGCTGAAGTTGCGCCCCGTCGAGACGCTTGCCGGTCTCAAGTTCGCGGGCGCACCGCGCAACATGAAAATGGCGTCAGGCGAGAACCCGAAGCGTGTGTACGGCGGGCGCAATCAGGCGCCGAGCACGCGCATGGGATCGGCCGCGTTCTTGCGTCGCGTGTTCACCGAAGCGCGTGAGTACGGCGCCAAGTGGACGCGCCACCGCGAGAAGACCGCGCGCGCGACGGAAGACGGCAAGGACCTGCCGGATCCACCCGACGTCGATCTTCGCAAGCAGGCGCTGCTCGACATGCTCGAGGGGCGCGTGCAGGTGCATCTGCACGGCTACACGGTCAGTGATTACACGTCGTACCTGCGCGTCTTCGACGAGTTCGGAATCCGCCCGCGCGCGTTTCATCACGCCCTCGAAGCGTACAAGATGCGCGACGAGCTGGCGCGGCGCGGGATCGGCGTCTCGACGTGGGCCGACTGGTGGGGGTTCAAGGTCGAGGCGTACGACGGTATCCCTCACAACGCTGGGCTGTGCGCCGCGGCCGGTGTACGCGTCGCGTTGCACTCGGACAGCGCCGAGGGAATTCAGCGGCTCTTCGTCGAGGCGGCGAAATGCGTGCGCTTTGGGATGACGGAGGAGGACGCGATCAAGGCATTGACCATCAACCCGGCTTGGCAGATCGGCGTGCATGAGCGCGTCGGCTCGATCGAGGTCGGCAAGGACGCGGATCTCGCACTCTTCTCGAAGCATCCGTTCGACATCACGACACGCGTCGATGGCACGTGGATCGATGGCGTGCGCGTCTTCACACGGGAGGGGCGCTGATATGCGTGCGACGACACGGATCCTCGCAGCGTTGGCGATCGCTTGCTCGACAACGGTCGCAATCGCTCAGGAGGTGACCGTCATCTCCGGCGGTCGCGTTGTCCCCATCGTCGGGGAGCCGATCGATGATGGCGTTGTCGTGATCCGCGGGGCGAAGATCGCGTTCGTCGGCGCGGCGGGTTCGTTTGACCTCCCCGCTGGCGCGACCGTCGTGGACGCCGCGGGACGGATCGTCATGCCCGGCCTGATTGATGCATTCACGCACGTCGGAACGCGCGAAATCGGCGCCGTGAAAGTGACACGCGACGACGACGAGGCCACGTCGCCGATGACGCCCGCGGTTCATACGGCCGACGCCCTCAACGTGTCGTCTTCGCACTTTCGCGTGACGCGCATGAACGGGACGACGACGGTGCTCGTCGCCCCGGCTCCCGGCAATCTGATCTCGGGTCGTTCGTGTGTCATCGCTCTTGATGGCGAGAGCGTCGATGCCATGCTGCGTCTGCCGCATGCAGCGTTGCACGCGTCGCTCGGCGATCCACCCAAGTTGCGCTACGGAGAGAAGAACCAGGCGCCGGCCACACGCATGGGCGAGATGGCGATGTTGCGCGCGGCCGTGACGAAGGCGCGAGAGTACGTCGCGAAGTGGGCCCGGTTCGAGGAGCAGCAGCGTCGCTCGATGGAGGACGGCGAGGAGCAGCCCGATCCCCCGAGTCGGGATCTCGATCTCGAAGCGTGGCGGCCCATTCTATCGCGCGAGCGACCACTCATCGTGCGCGCGCAGCGACTCTCCGACGTGCAGGCCGCGCTGCGCTTCGCTCGCGAATTCGACGTCCGGATCGCACTCTTCGGTGGGGCAGAGGCGTGGAAGGTCGCTGACGAGATCGCCGCGGCTGGAGTCCCGGTGTTACTCGGAACGGTGACCACACAACCGTCGTCGCACGAGACGCTCGCCGCGCGCATGGATGCGGCGCAGATCCTCGAAGCGGCGGGCGTGGAATTGGTCATCGTCTCGGCAGCCGCCCACAACGCGCGTCGCCTGCCTTCTCTCGCGGGCATTGCGATGAGTTATGGGTTGCCGGCAGACGCCGCGCTCGAAGCGCTCACGATCCGCCCGGCACGCGTGCTCGGCCTGGCGGATCGGATCGGATCGCTGACCGTCGGCAAGGATGCCGACGTCATCATTCTCGATGGTGACGTCGTGCAACCGCGCACGCGGGTCACGCATATGTGGATCCGGGGCAAGCGCGTCGTGTTGACGTCGCGTCAGACCGAACTCGCCGAGAAGTACAAGTAGCGCGGCACGTCTGCGCCGACGGAGAGAGCATGCCGCCGCCATTCCATCTCGCGTTTCCGGTGGACGATCTCAACGCTGCGCGCGCCTTCTACGGAGGGCTTCTCGGCTGCGCCGAAGGGCGCGCGTCGGAGGCGTGGATCGACTTCGACTTCGAGGGACATCAGATCGTCGCGCATCTCGTGCCGGGGCAGAGCGGCGACGCCGGCAACAACCCGGTCGACGGGCACGGCGTCCCGGTCCCACATTTTGGTCTCGTGCTCGCGTGGGGTGCATGGGAGGCACTTGCGGAGCGGCTTCGCTCGGCCGGGCATGCGTTCGTGATCGAGCCCTACGTGCGCTTCGTGGGCGAGGTGGGGGAGCAGGGCACGTTCTTCGTTCGCGACCCCGCGGGGAACGCCCTCGAGTTCAAGGCGTTCCGCGATCCGGAGCAACTCTTCGCGCGGTGGTGACGGCTCTTCGACGCGCGCATGCGGTTGCGGAATCGAGACCGCCCGAGAGATCGCTCTCTCGGGCAGTTTCGGAACGACAGGCGTCCGTTGCGAGTCAGTTGACCTGCTTCCACCTGTTGGAGTCTCGTCCCGGCGTGCCGACGGCCACTTGGCCCGTGATCGCGCCTGCATCGCCCGAGCCGGAGAACGCCGAGCCGCTCGTGGCCTCGTCGATTGCGCTCGATCCCGAGTACGCGCTCGAGTCGGTGGAGACGATGTCGCCACCCTGGTTGACGAAGAACGTGCGGTTCCCCGACGTCGCGTAGTTCGCCGGCCAGGCGTAGGCGCACCAGGTGGTCTCGGCGAGATCGTTGTCGACCGTGCCGTCCACGCTGTCGCCGGACTGCGTCTCTTCCTGTCCGAAGCCGTTGTTCCCCGGAAGGAACATCTTGTAGAGGTAACCGGAGCGGCTGACCTGCGCCGAGGGATTCAGTGTCCGGAACGCGCCCGAGAGTACGGGCGGGTTGAGTGTCGATCCACCGGTTGCGGAACCGTCCGCGGACGTGCGGACAGCGACGCCGCCGGACAGCTCGCGGAACATGCCGAATTCACCTGCGCCGTCGAGGTCGGCATCCGCCTTGGCACCCGCCTGGAACTGCGCTTGCGACGAACTGATGTTACGGAGCGTCGAGATGGCCGCCGTCTCGTTGGCGTTGAGACGGGCACTCAGCAGGTTCGGGATCGCGATCGCGGCAATGATGGCGATGATCGCGACAACGATCATCAGCTCGATCAGAGTGAAGCCGGTGTGCTTCTTCATCGTGGAGTCTCCTCGTCAGTTCCGTAGTCGGAGGACGAACGCCTGCGTTGGTCGCGTTGCCTCACTCAGCAGGAGGATCGGGACCGACGTGCCGATGACTTGAGACGTCGTTCAGAATAATCAACACGCGTGTCATTCGAATGCAACGTGCGCGGGGCGCTGCGAGCGTGGTTCTCGACGGCGTCAGGCAGACGCCGCCGGATTTGCGACTCACGGCGCGAGGAGCCCCGACAGGCCTCCTGCGAGGATCTCGGTGTAGGCCTGCTGTTGCGGCGAGCGCACGTTGCCGAGCCAGGTCGGTGTCGTATTCACGTCCAGCAGGATCGGGCGGCCCTCGTGCATCACGTAGTCGAATTTCCCGTAGTCGAAGCCGAGTCGGCGTCGCGCGTGGAGCAGCTCGTCGGGGATCGAGACTTCTTCTCGTTCGCCCGTATCGCGTCCCTTCGCGAGGGGGTGATCAGAGAAGCGTCGGTAGGCGATGCCCGCGGTCCCGAGGAAGAGGTAGTTGCGGATGCAGTAGCGCTCGCCGTCCCGCTCGGGAACGAAACGCTCAACGATGAGATGGGGGTTGTCGAACGCTGACCGTGGCACTGCACGCAACGAAGCAAAGATCGGGTAGGCGTGAGGCGAGAGAGAGTCGGTGTCCGAGAGCGGATGCCAGATGCGTTCGCGCAGAGCCCGCGGAAGCGCGTAGCGCAGGCGAGCCTTCCACAGCGCCGCACCGGTCGGTCGCGGCGGCTCTTCTCCTGCCCGCCTGGCCGCGAGCCGTTCCGGCAGTCCACCGTAGTTGCAGTCCGTCTTGACGATCACCGGTCCGTCCCAGTCGTCCCTCCGTCGCAAACGGATGCGACTGAATGTGGATTTGCGGATGTCGACGACGTCGCGATTGACGACGTGCGGGTAGCGTTCAATGAACGCGCGATACGCTGCGGGTAGCACGGAGAGATCGACCTGCGGCACGAGCATGTCGGCGTCCGGCGCGTTTGCTGTTCCCTGTAAGTAGACGATCTCAGTCCCCGTCCGTTCGCACTCGCGGGCCACCGACGAGAAGATGTACTCTCCGTCTTTCGGGAGTTCCGCGTGTTCGTGCAACAGGATCGCGACGCGCTTCATCGCGGAGTTGTAGCACGTCGTGCGAGATGCATTCGTCGCGGCGGCGCGGCCGCAGAGGCTGGCTCAGAGCTCGCGATCAGATAGTCGCTCTGACGAGGAATTCACTCCGTTGCACTTCGGCGAGATGACCAGTGATGCACTCGCCGCCTGGGCGTGTCGGCAGGGAGCGAGTGCGCCCGCAGCGCGTGCGCTCGCCCGCGCACTTGTCGGTCGGTGGGCCGGGAGCAGCGACACCGTCGAACCGGGCAAGCGTCTGATCGCGCAAGCGGAGGCGACGTTTCGGAGCGACCTCCCTCAGGCGGAGTGCGTGACCGATCCCGACGGCACACGACGCCTGATGGTGACGTACGCCGACGCTGCCGTTGTCGAGACGGTCGTCATCCCGCACCCCGAGCGGACGACGATTTGCGTCTCGACGCAGGTCGGCTGTGCGCGCGCATGCGTCTTCTGCGAGACCGGGCGTCTGGGACTCCAGCGTCATTTGCGGGCGGAGGAGATCACCGCGCAGTTCACCCTCGCGGCCCGGCACTTGGCTGCGAGCGGGATGCCAGCACCCACCAACGTCGTCTTCATGGGCATGGGCGAACCGCTCGACAATCTGGAACCCGTCCTCCGCGCCGCGGATGTTCTCGCCGACGACAACGGCTTCGCCGTCGCAGCGCGCCGCATCTCAGTTTCGACGGTCGGCATCGTGCCCCAGATGCACGCCTTCTACGCGCACGGCCGCTACCGACTCGCCGTCAGCCTGCACGCCGCAAACGACGCAGAACGCGAAGCACTCCTGCCCGCCGCCCGGATCTGGAACCTCGAACAACTCCACGCCGCCATCGCCGCTTCGCCCCGCACGGTCCTCCTGCAGTGGACGCTGATCGAGGGGGTGAACGACAGCGACCGCCACATCGAAGAACTCCTCCGCTTCACAGCAGACCTGGACGTCCGCCTGAACCTCATCCCCCTGAACCCCGGCCCGGTCGACACGCTCCGCGCCCCGCCAATGCCCGCAATCCGTGCCTTCCAGAGAAAACTCCAGACTGCCGGCCTCCCAACGAACGTGCGCCTACCCCACGGCCAGAAGATCGGCGGAGCATGCGGACAGTTGGCAGGCGGAGCACGCCGAGGAGCGGAGCAAGCCTGAGTGGAGGCGCTGCGGCGTGAGGGGCGCACCGAGCCCGGGTCAAGAGGTCACAATTCGAACCAGGCGCCGCAGGTGAGCCAAAGCAGGAAGAGAGTTGACACCACAATCGCCATGGCGATGACTGCGGGCCCGAAGCCATGCATGGTCTGTCTACCCGTCACGGGATCGCGCATGGCCGAAGAGTAGTAGGACCACCGCGAGCGGCGGCGCCGCCATGACCGCAACGCCAAGGGGAAAGATCTGGGGAAACGGTCAAACCCGAAGACGCCCGAGGTGACGTACGTGCCCCACGGTGCAGGTCGGATGTGGTCTGCGACCATGTGGATTGGCGCGGAGTCGGTACCCAAGGCCGCGAAGCGACGTCGGTATCCGAGTCGGAGTGGGCGAAGCCCAGTCCCCCGTGCTCATGAACCTGACCGCTATCGTCACGGTATCTCCCAATCGGCGCGCTGGCCTGCGGCCGCGCTCCGGCCCGGCGTGGTGGGCGATGCTGGACTTGAACCAGTGACATCCCTGCGTGTCGGTCAGGTGCGCCATCGTGATTGCACGCGCCTCCTCATTCGAGGGTTGCGGCCCGTAGTCGGCGCGGTCGAATGCCGCCTGCGACGGCGTTCCGCGACCACTCACCAAGATCGCGCAGCAGGCAACGGCAAGAAGCGGACTACGCATGGAGTTCCTCTTCTGCGACCGAACCCGCCTCCCATTCCCAAGCGAGTGTACGCGACCGGGAAGGCGCACACAGTGTGTCGGCTCACCCGGGCGCTCGGGGCGTGTGCGGTGGGCTTCGCGCAGCGCCACGCAGGCCCCGCGACCTCGTCCGGAACGGGAACGGCATACTGCGCGCCGCAATCAGATGCCGATGAGCCATGCGGCTATTCGCGAACGCTGACCGCCCTGGCGACCACGGTCACGAGGAGAGCGCACCCGGCTCTGACCGGAGCGGCGAGGGTTGCATTGCGCGTTCGGGTGTCGTCCGGCTACGCGGGCACGTCTCCTCGACATGCACATCCGCCTGCGCGACGAGGATCTCGAGCGACGCGTCGAGTGGCCCCGTGACGCGCAACTGGCAGCCAGCACTCACAGGCGCCATTCCCGAATCCACGCGAACAGCTCATTCCAGGATGGCTCCGGAAGAGACCACCTCAGGGATCCGACAGCGAGGCATGTGAGAAACGACTGCACAACGAGTGGCATGTCGGCTGGGAGATCCACGTGGTACTTGTGGCCGTCGAGGAGATGCTCGCGCCGGATGGCCCCGATTCGGGACTCGCCCTTGCTGAGCAGCCACTCGGATTGGAAGAGTGATTGGCTCTCCAGCAGGTACTCCGACTCCCCGTGAACAACCACGAAGCAACGGCTAGTAGCGCCGCCGGACATCTCCGCAGACGCGATCATCTCCTCCCCACGGCGCATTTCGATTCGTTGGCGCGAGCGCCGATTGAGTTCCACGACGTAGTGCGTACGATCAATCGTGATCTCGCAACGGGGATTGAAGAACGCGAAGAGCATCCGAGCGAGGACCAACTCGACCTGCCGAAGCTCATACGTCGGCGACCCGAATCCAGTGGCTACCGCTCTCAGCATCCGCGCGTTGCTCCAAGGAACAGGGACCGTGGCAATCGCCGGTCTCTGGCGAAGACGGCTGGTGGATTGTACTCGCACCGCGGGGGCGTCCCCACGCCGTGCGGCAGATTCTGCTCGATCTGTGTCCCGCTGCTGAGTTGGATCCGCGACACCTCGATCGCGAGCTCTTCACGAGCATTCTCGAAGCCCAGGTGGCGCTGGGCGACTTGCTGGTGGAGTGCAACACGGAGCGTCCCCGCGGGGCACTCCGGCAACTGACCCGGTCGGAGTTTGCCCCGCGCTTTGCTGCGGCAGGCTCCGCTTCGCTGCACCTGCCGCAGCAAGGCGAATCGAACGAGAAAGCTCTCACATGAGGTGGTACGGAGAACGGGGGCAGATCAACGTCGTTTGCGCCGCGCGCAGCGATCACGATAGAGTTCGTGCGGAACTGACCTCGGGGAGGGAGTGAACGGTGCCAAAGATACGCATGTTAGCGATGATAGTGATGGCGGCGCTGGTTGCCGGTGGCTGCTCGACGATGCAAGACGCAGTGCGAGAACATGATGAGGGCGGTGGGACGTCTGCGACCTACGCCGTGAGCATGGATCAGGCGTGGAAGATCTCGAAGGCGGTCTTTCGGTGGGAAGGCTGCGACGCAATCGAGGAGCACCGTGACGACGGCTACATGCTCACGAGCAGCGGCCAGAACATGGTCTCGTGGGGTGCCGTTATGGGCGCTTGGCTGACGCCGGTGGGCAACGGAGCCACGGAGGTGACGGTCGTGACGAAGCGCCGACTCTCAATGAACGTTGCGACTACGCTGACCGAGGGCACGTTTCACAAGCGGTTCCGAGAGGCCATCGAGATCGTCAAGTCGGGCGAGCCGCTCCCGGCTGCCTCCCCCTAGAACTGGCCCGCCTTCATCTGCTCGAAGACGTCGGGCGCGTCCCCATACTCGAACGACGGGCCGCATGCGCCTTCTGCGACGCGATCATCGGCGTGCCTGGATCGACGCCAAGGGGAAGGATTCGGGGAAACGGTTGGGCCCGGATCGGCGCATGTGCCTTCCGGGCCTTGTCTCGCGTGGTGGGGCTCCCAGGACTTGAACCGAGCGAAGCGAGGTCTGCGACCGAGTCGAACTGGGCGCAGCCCAGTTCCCCGTGGTCGTGAACCTGACCGCTATCGTCACGGCCTCTCCCAATCGGGGCGTTGATCCAAAGCCGCGCAGGTTCCCGCGTGGTGGGCGATACTGGACTTGAACCAGTGACCCCCTGCGTGTCGAGCAGGTGCTCTAGCCAACTGAGCTAATCGCCCACGCGGGAGCGGAAGTGTACGCACGGGGCACGGGGCTTCAAGTTCCGGAGCGCCGGGATGGCGAGGAATGCCGAGATCCGTGGACGGAACGGGGCGGTCGCGGACGTCGAGGGAGCGATTTCGAGGCGTGGACGTGCGCTTCGTCGCGGTGCGCGATCCATTCCGCTTTCCGGCGTAGCGCGTCCCGACGTAGAATCTGGGACTTCCCGGGCGCGACGCCCGACGAGTCCCCGAGGCGAGCTCGGGCGAGTGCGAACCAAGGAGACCGGCGATGATCGTGGGCGTGCCGCGCGAGATCAAGGACAACGAAAACCGCATTGCCATCGTGCCTGCCGGTGTGGACGCACTGCGCCGTGACGGCCACATGGTGCTGGTGGAGCAGGGGGGCGGTGTCGGCTCCGGGATCTCCGACGACGAGTTCGTCGAGGCCGGTGCCGAGATCGTCGAGGGCCACGCCGAGGTCTTCGCCAAGGCTGACATGATCATGAAGGTCAAGGAGCCGCTCCCCGAAGAGTACGGTCTCATTCGCCCCGGCCAGATCGTGTTCACGTACTTTCACTTCGCCGCGAGCCGTGAGTTGACCGACGGCATGCTGGCATCGGGTGGGGTCTGCATCGCCTACGAGACGGTCGAACATGGCGCCACGTTGCCGCTGCTGACTCCGATGAGCGAAGTCGCGGGCCGGATGTCGATCCAGCAGGGCGCGAAGTACCTCGAGAAGCCGCAGATGGGGCGCGGCATTCTGCTCGGTGGCATCCCCGGCGTGGAGCCGGCGACGGTGATGATCATCGGCGGCGGCGTCGTGGGGACCAACGCGGCGAAGATGGCCGCGGGGATGGGCGCGAACGTCATCATCTTGGATCTTGATGCCGATCGGATGCGCTACCTCGACGACGTCATGCCAGCCAACTGCACGACGCTCTTCAGCAACGCGTACAACATCCGCAAGGTGCTGCGCTACGCCGATCTCGTGGTCGGCGCCGTTCTCATTCCAGGCGCCAAGGCGCCGTCGCTCGTCACGCGCGATGACCTGAAGATGATGAACGAGGGCGCAGTGATCGTTGACGTGGCCGTCGACCAGGGTGGTTGTGTCGAGACCACGAAACCGACCACGCACAGCAACCCGACGTATATCGTCGACGGCGTCGTGCACTACTCTGTGGCCAACATGCCGGGCGCTGTCGGCCGCACATCGACGTACGGTCTGACCAACGTCACGCTCCCGTACGCGCGCATACTCGCACGCGACGGATGGTCGAAGGCCGTGCGGGAGAACCACGGTATTCGGACCGGCGCGAACATCGTCGAGGGCAAGGTCACGTACGAAGCTGTGGCGCGCGCATTCCAACTGGAGTACGTCGACATCGATCAACTCGTCTGAGTAGGCGATGGATGAGTCGGTGACGGGCCCGCGACGGCGCGAGACCATCGTCCCAGATCGGCCCCGCAGCCACTCAGGCTGCGGGGCCAGCTCGATTCCGGTCACGAAGTGCGTGTCCGGGCTCAAGTTGAACACGTCGAATTGTAGATAGGTATGCGCGGGCGCCTCCCCTGATGGGAGCGGCTCGCGGAGGCACCATGCAACTCGATGTCACTCGCAATGGCGACCGGATGGTCGTCAGATTCTCGGAGCGCGTGGATCTCGAAGGCGAGAGCTCCGATCGGTTCAAGAACCAGCTCAAGGACATCGTCTCGCAGGGCGGGAAGTACCTTGTCGTTGACCTTGGTCACGTCGGTTTCATCGATAGCTGTGGACTCGGAGCGCTGATCTCCGCGCTGAAGGTGCTGCGCAGATCGGGTGGGTCGCTCGTGCTGGCGAACATCTCGGAGCCGGTCGAGGCGGTTCTGCGCATCACGCGTCTGTCGCGCGTCTTCGATATCTGCCCCGACGTGCAGGACGCCCTTGTTCTCTCGTCCACGCATGCGAACTCGTCGGGTGAGTCGACTCGATGAACGAGCTGCGGCTTCAGTTGGTCGGGAGCGATCCGGAGACGGAGGCTCGACTGCGTCGACGCTTCGAGCGCTCCGGCGTGCGCATCGCGGAATCCGTTCCGCTGCACGACGCACCGTCACGGCTGGCCAACTCGGATCCTGACGTCGTCCTTCTCGACGCGGGCGAGGGCGGAGCCGCTGCCGCCGACGGATTGGTGGCCTTGAAGGAGGCGTTCCCGGAGTTGCCGGTGATCTTGCTCGCGGCGGCCGAGGATGTGGCGTCGCTCGCGGGGGCCGTGCGCGGCGGAGTGTTCGACGTCGTCCCGAAACCGCTGGATCTCACGCGCCTCGACCTCGCGATCAAGAACGCCTCGCAAATGCACCGGCTTCTGCGACGTGTGCAGCAGTTGCAAGAACGCGGCGCGGCGCCGAGTGGGTTCCGTGGGATCGTCGGAGAGTCGAGCGCGGTGCGGGATGTCATCGCGTCCATCGAGCAGGTCGCCCGAACCGACGTGGGCGTGATCCTCGCGGGGGAGAGTGGCACGGGGAAGGGACTCGTCGCGCGCACCATCCACGACTCGGGCGAGCGCAAGGCGCGCTCGTTCGAGGCGTTCCATGCAGCTGCGATCCCCGCGTCTCTGCTCGAGAGCGAGCTCTTCGGCCACGAACCTGACGCCCTTGAGGGCGCGACCGCGCCGTACCCTGGCTGCTGTGAGCGCGCTGATGGGGGCTCGCTCTTCATCGGTGAACTCTGCGATCTCTCGCTGGACGTCCAGGCCGTCCTGCTGCAATTCCTGCGCGAGGGGAGTTTCCGCAGGTTGGGTGGCACGTCGCCGATGACCGCAGACGTCCGCGTCATTGCCGCCACGAGCCACGATCCGGCGGAGGCGATCTCCAGTGGCCGATTGCGCGAAGACCTCTACTACCAGTTGAACGTCGTCACGATTGCCACGCCGCCGTTGCGACGCCGCACCGGCGACGTCCCGCTCCTCGCACAGCACTTCCTGGCGCGCTTCTCGGGCAAGTACGGACGCTTCTTCCAGGGCTTCGACGCGGAGGCCCTCGAGTCCCTGTCTCGACACGCGTGGCCTGGCAACATCCGCGAACTCGAGAACGTGATCGAGCGGATTGTCGTGCTCTACGACGGGCCGACCGTGACGGCGCGCATGCTGCCGCCCGAAGTCCTCGATGCCGCGCCTCATGTGGATCTCGATCGCCACGATCGCGGTCTCGACGAGATCCTGCCATTCGTCGAGATCGAGCGCCGCGAGATCGTGCGCGCGCTGCGCATCTGCGAAGGCAACGTGTCGCATGCCGCGGAGCGGTTGGGGATCGGGCAAGCGACGCTCTACCGCAAGATCAAGAAGTTCGGTCTCCGCTCTCGACGCGGCTTTCGCGAGCCGGCAGCAGACCCCCTGGGACAATCTGGGTGAACTCGTTCGGCCGCAACCTGGCGCGGGCGATCGGCGCGCTGCTGCGGCAGGTGATGCGCGACAGATGTCTGGTTCCGCTTCCCGCGCGGGTTCGCCCGCGTCGCGGTGACCCGCGGTGAGCGCGTCCATGCCGGTCGTCAGTCTGGATCTCCCGGCAGAGCGTTCGTCACCGGCCGCCGCGCGAGCGCTGCTCTCCGAGGTCGCGCGCGAGTGTCGGTCGGTGCGACTCTCGGAAGCGGAGATCGCGGAACTGAGTGTCGTCCTTCACGAGGCGTGCACGAATGTGATCGAGCACGCGCTGGGTGGGGATCGAGAGCGCCGGTTCCGCGTGGAATTCCATCGGCTCGCCACGGGTCTAGCGATTGTCATCGAGGACGATGGAGCTGCCTACTCTCTCCCGGAGCGAGCGCCGCCCACGCCGGAGGATCTTCACGAACGCGGTTACGGCTTGCACATCATGCGCTCGTGGTCGGATCGCGTCCGCCTGGAACGACGTGGAGGCGTCAACCGCTTGCACCTGTTCCGTGCGTACGAAATCCGCGCGGGAGACCGGGCATGACCGCCGTCCGGAACGTCGCGCGTGAGGCCGGTCGATCGGGCGCATTGCGCGCGCTGATCGACATGGCAGCGGACACCGGTTGGGATGTCGGGCTCTACGACCTCGAAGGTAATCCGCTCGCTCCCGCAGGCGGGTTGCGCGGCCTGCCGCAACTTGAAGTGCAGATGCCGCTCGCCTGGACGCTCGCGCATCGCGCCGCAGTGACGTCGCTCGGCGACGTGACAGGTCACGTGGTGGTGCAGCCCCGGATCGACGGCGCCATGGGCGGGTGGTCGCTCGCGGCGCGCGTCGCGGAGGTCATCGGAGATCTCTGTCGCCTGGAGGTCGAGTTGGAGGACCTGGCGCGCGAGATCGCCGGAGCGTATGAAGAACTCAACCTCTTCTACGATCTGTCCGCGTCGTTGGCGGGCGCGCGGGAAGCGTCGGTTGTTTGCAGCGCGGTCCTCGAGCGCGCGTTGCGTGTGGTGCCTGCTCGGGCTGCACGCATTCTGCTGCGCGAGCCCGAGGGCGGATTGCGTGCTGTCGCCCAGTGGGGCGGGGCCGGCGACGAGACCGGCGTGGGCGTGCTCTCGGCAGCTCGCGTCTGTGTTGACAGCCGTCAGCACGTTCTGCTGGGGTTGGACGCGGCGCTCGGCAATTCGACCCTCGACGAATGGGAGGAAGCGGCGCATCGCTCGCTGGTCGCGGTGCCGGTGCGCGTCTTTTCGATGGAACGTGTGACGGTTGTCGGTGTACTCGAATTGCGCGATCGCGTGGATGGCGTGGCCGGGCGCCCACAAGCGTTCTCGGCCGGCGATGTCAAGCTCGTGCAGGCCCTTGCCGATCAGGCCGCGCTCTTGCTTGAGAATACGCGCTTGGCCTCGTACGAACGCGAGGTCCAACTCGCCAGCAATATTCAACAGGGCTTGCTGCCCGCCGAGCCGCCGCGGATCAGCGGGCTGGAGATCGCCGCCCGCTGCGTGGCCGCGCGGGATGTGGGCGGGGATTACTACGACTTCTTGGAGTGCTCGGGCGACTCGCTGGGTGTCGTTGTCGCTGACGTCTCCGGACACAACCTGGCGGCAGCGCTCTTGCAGACAGCCACGCGCGCCACGTTTCGTGCGGCAGCATTGCGCGGCGCGGATCCGGCCCAGATGCTCGCGACGAGCAACGACGCGCTCATGCAAGATCTCGAGCGCGCCGGTCACTTCCTGACGGCGTGGGTGGCGCGTCTGGATACACGTACAGGCGAGCTGGAGTTCGAAGGAGCCGGACACCCACCGGCGCTTCTGCTTCGCGCGGACTCGGGAGTCGTCGAGCGGCACGCGGGAGGAGGCCTCCCGGTCGGGGTCGATCCCGACGCGAAGTACGCGACGCATCGTGCCGTCCTGCGTCCTGGAGACGTGCTGCTGCTCTACACGGACGGTCTGCTCGAAGCGCGCGATGACAGTGACGAACCGTTCGGAGAAGAGCGCCTGATTGACGTGTTGCGCACGGCGCATTCCGGCGGCGCAGAGCAGGTGGTGGAAGAGATCCTCGCGGCGATCCGCGCCCACACCGCTGTGCAATCCGACGACCGGACGCTCGTCGCGCTCAAGCGCAGCAGCCCCGATATTCGATGAAGAGTCGGGTGGGAGTCCACCCCTGGAGGTCAAAATGTCGCAACGTGTCCTCGTCGTGGACGACGAACCGTTCATCCTGCGGTCGCTGAGTTTTGTACTCGAGCGTGCAGGGTACGAGGTGCTGCAGGCCCGAGATGGCGATGAGGCGCTCGAAGCCTTGCGCGATCATCGTCCACAGGTCTGCCTGCTCGACGTGATGATGCCGCGCCGTAGCGGATTCGAGGTCTGCGAGATCGTGAAGGGTGATCCCGACCTGCGCGATACGTACGTCGTCATGCTCACGGCCAAGGGCCAGGACGCGGCGCGCGAGCGCGGTGTGCAAGCGGGCTGTGACGAGTACCTCACGAAGCCGTTCAGTCCCAGCCTGATTGTCGAAAAGGTGCGTGCCGCGTTCGGCGCCGCCGAGAGGCTGGCCGCTTCGGCGACGACTGCCGAGGAAAGCTAACGGTGCCGTCGGTCCCACTGACCGGCATCCCCGCGCTGATTGCGGCCGTTCTGGGTCTGGGCTGCGTCTTCGTCGTCCTTTCGCAGGCGTCTCGGTCGCGCGTCGTGCGGACGATCGTGCTGGCGTTGGCCCTCGGCGCCGTCGCCGCGGGTGGCGCGCTCGGCATGCGCGAGGAGCACACCGCATCCGTTCTCGGCGGACGGCTCTTCCTCGTCGGGGTGTCTTCCGCGGTTCTCGCAGTGGGATACTTGCTGCACCAGTTGACGGCGGCCGAACGAGCGCTGATCGGCGCGTTCTCGGACAGCGGTCGCTTCGAGCGGGAGAGCGAGTTGTTGGCCGCGCGAAACGCCGTGCTGCAAACGCAACTCGAACAGTCGCAGGCGCAACTCGCGCAGACCGCCATCAGCGGCTCTGCCGCCATCCTGGACCCGTCCGATGATGGCACGGACGTGCGTGTGCTTGAGGACCGTGCCGAAGACGCCGAGCAGGCTGCCCGGCGGTCGAGTGCAATCGGCGACGAGATCGTCGATGCCGTGGTCACGCTTGAGCGCAAGTCCATGCGAGTGGTTCGTCATAACGCGGCGCTCTGCCGCCTGCTCGGCCGCTCAAGGGGCGAGCTTCAAGGAGCGCGACTGGTCGATGTTCTCGGCACGAACGAGTCCGTTGTTCGTGCGTTCGACATCGATCAGATGGCACACGCCGGTAGCTCGGTGGTTGTGGCGATCACGCGCCCAGACGGTGCCCAGATCGAGGCCGAATTGCGCATCGGTACGGCCGGTGACGGGCAGGACCGGCAACTGATCGCCGTTCTGCGCGACGTGACGGAGAGCAGCGAGCAGGCGCGGAAGCTGTGTGCGGTCGAGGAGCAGGTCCGGGTACTGGAAGCCGAGGCCGCGGCGCATCAGTGCGCCGCGACGACTCCTGCGGCGGCACCGGCGGATGCGCGCGATGCGGCGACATCCGAGTCCGGTCCCACGCAGAGCGATTCTTCCTCTCAGCGTGTGCACGCGTCGATCGATGCTCTGATCGATCGCGAATTCGCGTGGGTCTCTGAGACACTGCCTTCGGATGCCGACGTCGCGCACGAGCGATCGGTCGAAGCCATCGCCCACGACTTGCGCGTTCCATTGACCAGCATCCGGAGCTTTGCCGAGATCCTGCTCGAGCACGACGATGTCGAGGCCGACGAACGGGTCGAGTTCTTGCAGATCATCCAGAAGGAGAGTCGGCGCCTGACGCGCATGGTCAACGACCTGCTCGATGTGCGCCGGATCAAGTCCGGAGTTGGTGAGCTCGACCTCGAGGACATGGATCTTCGCGACCTCGTGCGCGACGGCCTCAACTCCCTGAACGGCCTTGCGCTCTCGCGTGGGGTCTCGTTCGAAGGGACGTGGGATGGCGAGGTGCGGACGGTGCGTGGTGACCGCGATCGGTTGCACCGCGTCGTGGCCAATCTGCTCTCGAATGCCGTGAAATTCAGCCCCGAGGGCGGCGCGGTCGAGGTCATTCTGCGCGAAGGCGAGGAAGCTGGATCGGTGCGGCTTGGCGTTCGAGACCACGGTCCGGGTATCGCGGAAGAGGATCAGGGAGTCGTCTTCGAGCGCTTCAGTCGCGGTGCGGACGGTCCCGAGAACGTCTCCGGTACCGGTCTCGGCCTCTCGATCTGCCGCGAGATCGTCGAGATCCACGGCGCACGAATCTGGCCAGAGAGCAGGCCGCAGAGTGGCGCCACGCTCTGGGTCGAATTCCCTCCTCCCGAGCGGGTCAACGCGACCCCGGCTCACGCGGTCACCGCCGACTGCGCCTGAGCGGCGGTCCGTTGTCCGGCCGACCGCCTCTGTCACGAGCGGGCAATCGTTGACCGCTCCCGCCATGCAGCGTGGAATCGCCGACTGCACGCGAGCCTCCCACGAGAAGTGGACGGACAGCGCGCATCGCGCCGCGCCGCCGCGGCGATCGGTCGGGGTCGTGTGACCTCGGCGTCCATCGTCGTCCCCGAGATCTGTCGAGGCCCATGTCCGAGTCCGCTTCGACCGAAAAGACGGGTTCGACTGAGAATGCGGATTCGACCACCCCGACGGGCTCGCGAAGCCTGACCCGCGGCCTGCCGGCACTGCTCAAGCTGGGTCTGCCGCTGGTCGCTGGCATGGGCGGGCATGCGTTCTTCAACCTGATCGATCTCGCGATGGTCGGGGCCTACGAGAGCGACCCACATCGAGCGGAGTTGACGATCTCGGGCGTCACGATCGCATCGCTCCTCATCACGGTGCCGCTCGTCTTCGTGAACGGCATCTCGAATGGCTCCGTGGCTGTGATCGCGCAGCAATTCGGTGCCGGCAAGATGAAACGCGCCAATCGCTCGGCGCGCCAGGCACTGCTTCTAGCGCTCGTGCTCTCCATCGTGCTCGGAGTGCTTCCGGGGCTCTTCTCCGGTCCGATCGTCTCGATGTTCGACGTCACGTCGTCGTTGGAACGCAGTGTCGCCGAGCAATATTTTGCGATCATGAGCCATGGGGCCATCACCGGTTTTCTGCTGGTGCAGATCACCGCCAATATGCGCGCGATCGGCATGGGAATGTGGCCCATGATCCTGTTGCTGACGTCGAACGCCGGCAACATCATCGGCAACTATGTGCTCATTTTCGGGAAATGGGGCTTCCCCGAATTGGGCGCGACAGGGGCGGCGTGGTCCACGACGATTGCGCGCGGCGTGGCGATCCTCATTGGCGCAGCCGTGCTCTTCCGAGCGCATCCCTCGATCCGTATCGGCTGGACCGGCTGGCGCATCGACAAGCGCGTCTTGCGGAACGTGGCAGGCGTCGGTCTGCCCGTTGCGCTCCAGTGGACCGTGCGCATGGTCGGCATGCTGGCGCTCCTCCTCGTGGTCTCGCCGTTCGGGTCGCCGGTCAAGGCGGCGTTCGGCGTCGGCACGCGATTGGATACGCTCGCGACGTTCGCGGGCCTCGGCTGGGGTGGAGCTTGCGCCGCCATGCTCGGGCAGCGCCTGGCTCAGGATCGCATTGCGGACGCCCGCCGTGTCGCACTGCAGTCGGCGATCCTCAACGTCGCGACGATGTCTCTGTTGGCGGCCGTATTCTACATCTGGGCGGCACCGCTGATCAGGCTGTTCAGCCTTTCAGTCGATGGGCCGGTCGATCCCGATTCGGTCGCCCACGGTGTCACGTATCTGCGGATCGTGGTCCTCTCCTATCCTTTCTACGCATTGACCATCATCTGGTGCCACGCGCTCAACGGTGCCGGTAGCATGAAGACCCCGCTCCTGATCGACGCGATCGGCTTGCTCGCCGTCCAAGTCCCGCTCGCCTGGTGGCTCAGCACGACCGATCTGGCGGAGACCGGCGCATGGTGGGCGATGGTCGTTTCGCAGATCTTGATGGCGCTGGTCTACTGGCTCGTGTTCCGAGGGGGAGCCTGGGAATCGAAGAGATTGCGCTGAACGTGGCTGCCAACAAACGAACCAAATCATCGAACGGGCCCCGGACTTCGGCGCCTGGTGGAACGGGTGGAGAACCGACACGGATCTCCAAGCCGGAGCGGCTGCTTAACCTGGTCGCGTTCCTGCTGAGCTCGCGGCGCGCCGTCCCGTTCTCGCAGATCCGCGGGCGGGTTGCCGGTTACGACGATCCCGCGAGCCCCGAGGCGCTCGAGAAGCGCTTCGATCGTGACAAGGCTGAACTGCGCGCGTTGGGTGTGCCGATCATCTACGACGCGTCCGACGACCAGGGCGAGGATGGCTACCGCATTCCGCGCGAACAGTACTTCCTGCCCGACATTCGGTTGACGGTCGAGGAGGCCGCCGCGCTCGCCGTCGTGCAGCGCTACGCGTTCTCGGCATCGGACGATCCACTGGCCGCTCCGCTGCAGAGTGCGCTGCGCAAGGTGGTGGTCGACAGTCCGCTCACCGGGGCAGCCGCGGCGTCGGTGACAGAGCAGCATCGGCTGGGGGTCCGAACCGCCGGGGGCGCGCCGGAATTGGGGCCTAATCTCGAGGCGCTGACGGATGCCGTCATCCGGCATCTCCCCGCGCGCTTCCGCTACTACAGTATCGAGCGCGACGAGGTCCTCGATCGGGAGGTCGAGCCCTACGGCCTCGGCTGGCACGGTCGCTGGTGGTACATGGTCGGGTACGACCGCACGCGCAAGGCCGTCCGGCAGTTCCGCGTCGACCGTGTACGCGGGCGCGTGAAGGTGCGTGCCGGCCGACCGTTCGAAGTTCCCGAAGGCTTCGAGATCTCCGAGCATGTGGGCCGCCCGGCGTTCATCTTCGAGGGGGACGAGTCCGACGATCGCGAGACGGTGCGCGTCACGGTGGAGTTGCGTCCGGAGATCGCGTTCATGGCTCGCGATGGGCTGCGCCAGGGATGGACGCTCGCGATGCAGGACGACGGGAGTGGGCTGCTGTCATTCCCCGCGCGGCATGCCGCCGCCGTCTTGCGCTTCGTCGCGTCGCATGCCGAGCGGGCCCGGATCGTTGCCCCCGCCGATTTCCGCGAGAGCGCCCGCACACATTTCCGCGCGATCCTCGACCGCCACGTGGGCACGCCCACCGCCGTCCCCGGGCAGCGCCCGCGGAAGCGCCGCCGATGAGTCGCGATCCGTACCAAGGCGTGCGCCACGCACTGACGATCATCCCCCTGATTCAGGCCCGTCAGGGGATCACGATCGAGGAGCTGATGGAGGCGACCGGCCTCTCCGAGAGCCAGATCCGGGACGAGCTTCAGAGCCTCGTGATGCTCTGCGGCGTGCCGCCGTACTCGCCCAATAACTACGTTTCGCTCTGGATCGAAGACCGCCAGGTCTACATCCGTTTCGCCGAGCAATTCGAACGTCCTGTGAGACTTGTCGTTCCGGAAGCGCTGGCGCTCCTGCTCGCGCTCCAGCGGCTGGATCGGCGCGAGCACCCGTACCGCGACGCCGTGCGCCGGTTGCAGGGCAAGATCCGTGAGGCGCTCGGGCCGGAGGCAGCGCGCGAACTCGAGAAGGCCGAGAAGGCCATTCGCATGGGGGACCGCGCGGGCGGAGGGCGCGTGCGCCAGTTGCGCGAGGCGATGGCCCAGTGTCGCGAGCTGCGCATCACATACTGGTCGGCGCATCGCTCGGCACTGTCAGAGCGTGTCATCCAGCCCTACGGAATGACCGAGTTCGGGGGCGACTGGTACGTCGTCGCTCACGACTCGGTGCGCGGCAAACCCGTGACGTTCCGGATCGACCGGATCCGCGAGGCGGAACTGCTCGACTCCGAGTATGAGATTCCCGACGACTTCGACATCCAGTCCTGGCGCGATGCGTCGCAGTTCACGGCTCCCGCAGGTCGCACGATTGCGCGTGTGATCCTCCGCGGGATGGGGGCCCGTTTCGCACGCGAGCAACTGCCGCGGCGCGATGTCAAGGACCTGCCCGACGGCTCGCTGCTCGCTCGCGTTACGGTGCGCTCCGAGGCCTGGTTCTTCTCGTGGCTCTTGCCTTTTGGTCCCGACGCGGAGGTGATCGAACCGCTCGACCTGCGCGAGCGGGTTGCGGAGACCTGTCGCAAGATCCTCGATTTCTACGACGAGCGTCCGCCCGCCGCCTGAGGGCGGGGTGCTGATCGACTCACGCGAGCGCCGCCGCGCGCCGAAGGAAACGCCGATGTCCATTCCCGTAGCCGATCGAATTGCGTCCCTTGGGGGCTACGCCTTTGCCGAGGTCGACAAGCTCGTCCAGAATCTGCGCGACCAGGGTGCCGCTGTCATCGACTTCGGGGTGGGCGATCCGCGCGCGCCGACTCCGCAGCTCGTACGCGACGCCGCATCGGCGGCGATGGCGCGTCACGCGACGAGCGGCTATCCGTCGTATATTGGCTCGCTCGACTTCCGCACGGCGTGCGCGGAGTGGGTGGGACGACGCTTCGGCGTGAAGGTGGATCCGGCGACGCACGTCACGGCGACGATCGGGAGCAAGGAGGCTGTGTTCCATGCCCCGCTCGCATTCGTCGATCCCGGGGATACCGTCATTTCCCCGGATCCGGGCTATCCGCCCTACGTTCGTGGGACGACGTTCGCCGGCGGCGTGAACTACCGCTATCCGCTGCGTGCGTCGAACGACTACCTCCCCGATCTCGGGGCCATCCCGGACGACGTTCTCACGCGGGCAAAGGTGCTCTGGCTCTGCTACCCGAACAGCCCGACCGGGGCGGTCGCGAACCTCGACTTCTACCGCGAGGCGGCGCGCTTCTGTCGCGAGCGCGACATCCTGCTCTGCTCCGATGAGGCATACAGCGAGCTCTACTTCGGCGCCGATGCGCCCGTCAGCGCGCTCGAGACGGGGCTCGACAATGTGCTCACGTTCTTCTCGATGAGCAAGCGTTCGGCGATGACGGGGTGGCGTTGCGGCTACGTCGTCGGCGACGCAGAAGCGATCGCGGCCTATCGGAAGCTGAAAACCAACATCGACTCGGGCACGCCGAACTTCGTGCAGGAGGCGGCGGTCGCTGCGCTGGCGGACGAGGAGCACGTCGAAGCGATGCGCGCGGACTATCGCGTGAAGCGCGACCTCATCTGCGACGCGTTCGTGGCGACCGGATTGCCGGAATGCCGTCCCGCGGCCACCATCTACGTCTGGCAGAAGGTGCCGGACGGCGTCTCTGCCGAGGACTTCGCGAAGCGCCTGCTGGATCCGGCGATCGCGCTCGTGGCCACCCCGGGCACGTGGCTCTCCTCGGATCGCGAGGATGACCCTGCCGCGGGCCACATCCGCCTAGCGCTGGTACCGACGATCGCGGACTGCGAGGAAGCCGCCCGTCGGATCCGGTTGCTGTAGCGGCCGCGGGCGCGGGCTTCGACCACCCTCGACGCGCGCGGCTTTCCGGAGGGTACCCGGGCATCGGCGCGACACCTGGCTCCGGCTGGCGACCGTCTTGAGCGCCGCTGACCGGGGACCCGGAGCAACGTGCGAGGGCGTGCGGCGCGCGTGGATCACCTGGCATCCCGGACGCTGCGTGCATCGGCCGCCGGGTCAATCTGCCCGGTTGCCCACCAGGCGTGATCCGCGGCCCGCACGCTTCCGCGGAGTCTCCGTGGCATCTCGCCCGTAGAATCCCCGTATGCACGTATCCCGCCCGGTCTTCTCCCGCTGCCTCGTGACCCGCTCCGTCCTCGCCGTCGCGCTCGTGACCGCATCGGTCGCCGGTCTTCGCGCAACGTCGCCCGCCCTCTTCGCCCAGGAGACGGACGAAGACCCGATTGCGGAGGCCCGAGAGCGCGTTGACGTGGCGCGACCGCTCATGGAGCGGGGCTCGTACAGCGATGCGAGCCGTCAGCTCAAGCGTGCTCTCGAGGCGGACCCGACGAACGTCGATGCCGCGCTCCTTCTGGCCGAGGCGTATCGCCAGACCGGCAAGCTCCGCAAGGCCGTGGACGCGCTCGCCGCATTCGACGCCGACACGCGGGTCCTCGCGCGACGCGGCGAACTACTCCTCGATGCGGGCGATGACTCCGGAGCGCGTATCGCCCTCGACGCCGCCCTTGTGGCCGACGAGGCGAATCTCGTCGCGCGCCGCTTGCTGGGACGGCTGCTCGAAGAGACCGGCCACCGGGATGAGGCGGTCGAGGCGTACGTCGCGGTGAACTCGACGTGGGCCCAGACCGAGGGTGAGGGTTCGGACGACGAACTACTTGCTGTCGCACGGGCGCGCCTGGGGGTCTTCCGCCTCTCCAAGGAGTTCAGCCCCAGCATCAATGGGGTGCTCTCGCGTCTCGAACCGATTGTGAAGCGCAGCCCCGGTCGCGTCGACGCTCTTGTCGAACTCGGCGACCTCTATCTTTCCGATCAGCGCGACGTCTTCGCGAAGACGTGGTACGAGCGCGCCCTCGACCGCAATCCGCACTACGCGCCGGCGATCTTCGGAGTCGCCAGACAGAAGGCGTTCCGATTCGACATGGAGGCTCGGAAGGATGCCGAGCGTGCGCTTCGGGCGAACGGTGAGTTCATCCCAGCGTTGCTCTTCCTCGCGGCGCTGGAACTGGGGGATGGTCGCTACGACGCTGCAGAGAAGCAGATCGACAAGGCGCTCGCGGTGAACGCGCGCCACCCCGAGGCGCGCGCTGCACGCGCGGCGCTGCATTATCTGCGCGGTGAGTCGGACGCATTCGAGGCCGAGGTGAAGGAAATTCTGGCGCGCAACGCCCACGCGTCGGTCGCGTATCTCGTACTGGCGCGCGCGTTGGAGGAGCAACGGCGCTTCGCGGAATCGCTGTCGCTGGGAGAGCGCGCACTCGCGGTCGACGAGCGTGACTGGGATGCTCATTTCCTCGTCGGCCGCAACGCGATGAACATCGGCGACGACGAGAAGTCCGAGGGCCATCTCAAGTCGGCCGAGGACGGCGACCCGTTCGCCAATATCTACCGCGCCAACTTCCTGAGCGTCTTTCGCCGTCTCCAGCGTTTCCCCGTGCGTGACGACGCCGATTTCGTCGTGAAGCTCCCGTTGATCGAGGACGAGGCGTACTTTCCGCTCTTGCGTTCCGAACTGGGCAAGTCGCTGGCGGAACTGGAGCGGCGCTGGGACTTCGAGCAGCCGCGCCCACTCTTCATCTCGGTCTTCGATCAGCAGAATGACTTCGCCGCGCGCACGATCGGATTGCCGGGCTTCCCGGCGCTCGGCGCGTGTTTCGGCCGCGTCGTGACACTCGACAGCCCGCGGGCTCTGCCGCCGGGAGCGTTCTCGTGGCGGGCGACTCTGCACCACGAACTCGCGCACGTCATCACGCTGGAGCTGTCCAAGGGACGCGTGCCGCGCTGGCTCACCGAAGGGCTCTCGGTCTACGAGGAGCGCAAGGTCTCGCCGCAGTGGAACCGTGAGTCGGAGCGCCAGTTGATCGATGCCATCGCGTCGGACGAGGTGCTGACGCTAGCCGATATCAACTCCGCGTTTCGCGGTCCGCGCGTGCTCTATGCGTACTACCAGGGCGGGCTCATGTGCGAGTTCATCGAGCGCGACTTCGGCTTCCCGGCGTTGCGCGAGATGGTGCGGCTCTTCGGGGATGGCTTGACCACGCCGCAGGTGGTGGAGCGCGCGCTCGAGATCGACGCCGAGGCGTTCGACGCACGCTTCCTGCAGTACGCGCAGGAGTACGTTGCTGGCCTGGCTGTCCTCGCGCGGCCCTCGCGGCGGAAGATGCGCAGGCTGAAGCTGCGGCTCCGCAAGGACAAGGACGACATCGATGGGCTGCTGCTCCTCGCTTCCGGACAGATTGCCCGTGGAGATGCGCCCGGTGCGCTCTCGTCGCTCTCCAAGGCCAGCAAGGTGGCCCCCGACGATCCCCGAATTGCGTTGATCCGGAGCCTGGTGGCGCAGTCCGAGGGCCGCCCGGACATGGCGGTGCGTTTCGCGCAGGAAGCGGTCGAGAATGGAGCCGACTTCGTCGAGGCGCGCATGCTGCTGGCCGGAGCCGCGGCGGATGCGAAGCGCTTCGACGAGGCGAAGGTGCACCTGCGGCGCGCGATCGAGCTGTATCCCGTCGTGACGGGGCCGGGTTCTCCACGGCTTCGACTCGCCAAGCTCTTGATGGGCGAGGGAGAGGGGCGCCTGGCCGAGGCGATGCAGCTTCGCCGCGAGCACGCGGATGTGGCCGAGGACGACTTCGGTGTGCGCGTGGAACTCGCGCGTTACTACGAGGATCAAGGGGATGCGGCCAACGAACTGGCCACGCTGCTCGAGTTGCGCGACATCACGCCGCTGCCGAACGGCGCGTTCACGCGCGGCGATGCCCTTGCCGTCCACGTCCGCCTGGGCGATCTGCAGCTTGCTGCCGGTCTCAGTGAGGACGCCGAGCTCTCGCGTCGCCTCGCGATCGGCGTTGCGCGCATGGAGACTCGCGACAAGCGGAATCCGCCCTTCGAGGGCGCCGAGCTCGCGACTCTGCTCGTGGACCACGCCACGGTTCTGCGTCTTCTCGGGCGGACCGAGGACGCGCTCCACCGGATCGACGAGGCTCTCCGGCTCGACCCCGCCAGCGATGCGGCGCTTGAATTGCGCGACCGCCTACGTCCTGAGTAGCGCTCTCAGACGCGGGTTCTCGTCCCTGGCGTGACGGCTTGGCGGGTGCTACGTACGGCCCTGCGAGCGGTCGTAGATCCTTGCATTTCAACGGGTTCCGTCAATCGCCTTCTCCCGGCTTATCCACACGGGCAACGTGATCGGGTCGCGCTGCATCTGATAACGGTGGTTTGCAAGACAAAACGTGGCGGATTTCGGCCAGTTTCTGGCCGAACGCCCGAGCGTCGCTCATAAGTCGTGTGTGCGTCGTTGTTTGGACTCCACAGTTCACCGAAATTTCGCCTCGGGTCCAAACGGGGAGTGGAAGCGCTCGCGACACCGCCCCGAGAGCGGCTCGAGTTATCCACAGACTTTCAAGATGGGCGTTTGCCTCTGTGAATGAAGCGTGCAGAAGTGTGATCAAGATCGCCCAGTTGCGGGCATCCACAGCGTTTCGGGCTGCCCGGCGACTGCTTCGCGAGTGGGGAAACTCGATCGGCTTCGGCCCCCGTTCTCCGCGAGTCTGGTATGCCCTCCGCATTGCGCGCCAGCGTCGTCGGAACGCGGCGCTAATATCTCCGGCATGTGCACGCCGCGAGGATCATTCATCGTTCTGGAGGGCGCCGACGGGTGCGGCAAGAGCACCCAGGCGGCCGGCCTCGTCGCGCGGCTCACCGAGAGTGGGCGTGACGTCTTGCACGTGCGGGATCCCGGTAGCACGGCGGTGGCCGAGGCTGTGCGTCGTCTCCTGCTGGACCCTGCGACCGGGGCCGTTGGCGTACGTACCGAGACATTGCTCTACATGGCGGCGCGTGCGCAACTGGCCGACGAGGTCGTGCGACCGGCGTTGGCTCGCGGGACCATCGTGATCTCGGAGCGCTGGACGCTGTCTACGGAGGTCTACCAGGGGCTGGCGGGCGGTCTCGGAGTCGAGCCCGTGCGCCGACTGGCCGACCTCGCGGAAGGCGGGACAACCCCGGATCTCACCCTGGTCTTGGATATCGACCTCGGGGTCGGCCTCAGCCGTCTCTCCGGCACTCCCGATCGCATGGAGCAGAAGGGTGGGGCGTTTCACGCCGACGTCGTGCGGGGCTACCGCGAACTTGCTGACGGGCGCCCGCACCGACGACTGATCGCGCCCGGAACGCTCGACGAGGTCGCCGCCGCTGTGTGGGATGAGGTCACAGCTCATGTCGCGTGAACTTTGCTCCGTCGCCGGGTTGCGCGG
The DNA here is from genome assembly GCA_024280885.1 of Planctomycetota bacterium. Lineage (GTDB taxonomy): Bacteria > Planctomycetota > JAJSAM01 > JAJSAM01 > JAJVHW01 > JAJRPF01. The sequence continues at coordinate 173,769 of JAJRPF010000070.1, forward strand.
CCAGGAGAGCGCGTTGCGTGCGTTCGCGGCGGCACTTGCGGTTGGTGTGGACGGCGGCCCTGCTCGAGTTGCGGGTGCGTACCTGCTCCACGGTCCCGAGGGCGTCGGACGCGGCATGGGGGCGGCGGGATTTGCGACGGCGCTCCTTTGCGCGAACCCGCGTGGGCTCGCACCATGTGGCGAGTGCAAGGCGTGCGGCTGGAATGCCGCGGGAACCCATCCGGACCTGGTCGGGATCTCGGCCGAGACCGGGCCCTTCTTCAAGGACGACGGCGAGGCTCGGCGCTCCGGTCCCGGGCAGTTCATTCGCGCGTATCACGATGGGCAGAAGATCCGGGCTCGACGGCGCATCCCCGTTCGCGCCGTGCGTCGCATGCTCGATGTGCTCTCTCTCTCGGCTGCGGGCGGCGGGCGCAAGGTGGCCGTGATCGACTCGCTTGATGAGATCGAGGAGGAGGGTGTGGCCACGCTCCTGAAGAGCCTCGAGGAGCCGCCACCGTCCACGACGTTTCTCGTGCTTGCGGGCGGTGTGGATCGCGTGCCCGACACCATCCTCTCGCGGTGTCAGCGCGTTCGATTTCGGCCACTCGCGCCCGACGTCGTCCGCGAACTGCTGCTCCGCGCTGCGCCGACGGGCGACGACGAGTTGAACGATAGCGCCGTCGAGCTTCTCGTCCGTCTGGCGCAGGGGTCCATCGGGCGTGCTCTGCGCGCTGCGCGTATCGGGTTGCATCATCAGGCTCCGCTTGCCCTACGCGGTCTGCTCGGCCCGGCCGGTCCGCGCGGTGTGGACGACGCCTGCGCTTGGGTCCACGCGGCGGGGCGCGATCTCGCCGAGCAGCGCGTGCGAACGCGGGAACTGCTCGCGCTCACGATGCTGCTAGCGCGCGATCGAGCCGCGACGAGTGGCGGTGCGAGCGAGCTCGATGCGCTGCTTCCGGCGCTCACCGCGGGCTTCGAGTCCGTGGGTGCGAACGTCTCGCCCGATCTCGTGCTGCACGCGCTCTGGGCCCGTGTAGCGCGCGCCCGTCGTTGACGTCGTAAGCGGTGACGTCGATGTGCACGAGGAGCGCCGCGCGGCGCCGACCGGCGCTGCCATAATGGCAGCCACCTTGGCGATCCCTGCGGATTGGTTCAAAGGTACCGGGCATTTGGCCGATGAAGTATCTGCGGTCGACAGACCCAGCCCCTCGCCCCCTTGGGCTGAACAGATCCAGGCCGCCGGAGAAACCAGCCGATGCAGGACCGACTGCAGGAACAGATCAACGAGATCGCTCAGCGCGACCGCCGCTACCCGGCCGAGGCCTACGTCCTCGTGTTCGAGGGCTTGGAGTGTGCGCTGGCGCGCATGTCCACGCGTCGGCATGTCACGCCGTGTGAACTCGTCGAGGGCGTCCGCGAAGCCGCGCTGAGCCAGTTTGGCCTGCTCGCCCGCGCCGTTCTGGAGTCTTGGAACATCCACGACACGGGCGCGGTCGGCGATTTGGTGTTCAACCTGATCCGGCGCGGGTTACTCGAGGCTGGCGAAGACGATACGCCGCAGCAGTTTCAGGGTGTGTTCTCATTCGATGACGGATTCGAGCTCGCCTTCGAGAAGGTGCTTGAGACCGACCCTCCCCGGCTCGCCACACGCATCGTCTGAGACCCGATCGTTACGTTCGCAATCTGGGCGGACGCGATCAGGGCAAGCGCGACCTGGAGTCAGTGGCAAGAGACGTCGGTACGACGTCGGATGACTCTCCCGCGCGATGTTGCGTAGCGCCGCTCTCCGAGACCTGCCGCACGTGCCGCATGGGTTGACCACGCGGGCCGAAGGCAGTGTCGGGCCCGGGTCATCCGCAACCGCGCGCCGGGTTCGCTCGACCGCCGTGTGCGCACTGGGTGGCGACCCGGCGCGTCTGGTCACCGCGCATCAGGTGCATGGCGCGCGCGTTGCGGTGGTGGGTCGCGAAGAGGGCGCCGCCCCGGCGATCCCGGAGACGGATGCCCTGGTGACGGTCGATCCCGGCACCGTGCTGATGGTGCGAGGAGCCGACTGCCCGCTGATCTTGCTCGCCGATCCGGTCGCCGGCGTGCTCGCGCTGGCTCATTCGGGTTGGCGCGGCACCGTCGCCGAGGTGGGAGCGCGCACGGTCAGTGCGATGGTGGACCTCGGAGCTGATCCCGGGCGACTTCGCGTGGGCGTCTTTCCCGGCATTGCGCGCTGCTGTTTCGAGGTCGGCCCGGAGGTCGTGTCGGCGTTCGATGACGCCTTCGCACCCCGCGCCCGCGCCTGGCGCGTGGCCTCGCCAGCGACCCCGGGACACGCGCTGCTCGACCTGCACGCGGCGATCAAGGCGACCCTCGTCGCCGCGGGGGTCGCCCCCGCGGCGATCGACCTGGTCGCCGGGTGCACCGCGTGTGGCGGTGACCTGTGGTCGTATCGCGCGTCGGGTGGACGGCCAGAGCGACACGGCCTCTTCGCCGGACTGCTCTGACCTGATCGCAGCGACGCTGGAGTCTTCTGTAGCAGAGGCACGTGCCGCCTCGTGGGCGACTCGCGTGCTACTTGACCTCGCGCGCCTTCGCCAGAACCGCAGGATCGTAGCTGTCCGGGACCTCGAACGTCCGCTCACGGACGAACGCGTAGGCCTCGACCTTTGCGAGTTCTTCGTCGTCCGCTTGCAGGTCCAGGATCGCTCGCTGAAGCTGCGCGTCGAGCGCGACGTCACCGACCAGGAGCCGACCCTCGAAGTCGCTGGCCTCCGAGCGGAGGCGACCGTGGAGCCAATACCAGACGTCCTGCGGTGAGAGCCGCGTATCGAGTCCGGCAAAGAACGCCTCGAACCCTGGATAGTCGGTCGGATCACGCGTGTCACGCGTGGCCAGGCGCAGCATCGTGTCGCGATGCTCAGCGAACGCCTGCTTGAGATAGTCCTCGAAGACGCCCTTCTCCTCGAGCTTGCCGACCGCCTCGGCGCGCCATCCGTCGATCTCGTCGGAAGCGACTGGCACGTCGGGCTCGATGCCGCCGAGCCATTCACGACGCCCCGCGATGATCATCGGCTTGCGGTGTGGGTTGATCTGGCGTGCGCCTGGGCTATCACCGACGTAGTACTTCGCGATTGTGATCTTCACGGCGGGGAAGTCGAAATGACCGTTCCCGTTGATGTCCTTGAATGGCTCCGCCGGGCTCCAGCGGCCGTTGCGGTCGTAGTCGGGCCCCGCGCGTTCGCCCGCGTCATAGCGACCGTTGCCGTTCGCGTCCTCGAAGCGTTCCGCAGCGTCCCACGCGCCGTTGCGGTTGAGGTCGGTGAATGGCTCGGCGAAGGGCTGAGCGAAGATCGGGAAGAGGTTCTGGACACTGCCCTTTCCGAATGTGCGCAATCCGATGACGCGGGCGCGTTTGTGAACCTGTAGGCAGCCCGAGAGGATCTCGCTGGCGCTCGCGCTGGCACCGTTCACGAGCACGCGCAGCGGCACCGAGCGGCTCCACTCGGACGACGAGCCCTTCGAGATGTACGTCTCGTCACGGAAGACACCCGTGCGTCCTCCCGTCTCGACCACCAACTTGCCGCGCGGAAGCAGATAGTCGGCCATCTGCTCAGCGATGTGGAGGTAGCCCCCGCCATTCCAGCGCAGATCGAGAACGAGCGTCCGCGCTCCACGGGCCTCGAGGTCGCGCAGAGTCGCGCGGAACTCCTCGGCCGTGTTGCGTGCGAAGTTGTCCACCATGACGTAGCCGACGGCGCCGGGCAGGAGCTCGCTGTAGACCGTCGGCACGCGGATCTGCGCACGTGTGAGGGTCATCTCGCGCGCTTCGGTCCAGCCCTTGCGCGCCACCTTGATGACCACAGGCTGCTCGGCCGGACCGCGCAGGTGCTTGACGATCTTGTCGAGCTCCTCGCCGGTCGTCTCCCAGCCATCGACGGTGAGGACGCGATCGCCGGACCGCAGGCGAGCCTTCCAGGCCGGGCTGCCGTACATCGGCCGGGAGATGATGAAGAAGCCCTCCTTGTCGTACGCGACGTACGCCCCGATGCCGCCGTACTCCTTCGTGAGGTTGTCGTTCCAGATCACACGCTCGTCGGCGCTCTGAAAACTCGTGTGCGGATCGCCGATGGCTGCGACGAGGCCGCGCGCGGCACCCTCCCAGAGCTTGCGTTCGTCGAGCTTGTCAAGATCGACGTAGTACTTGCGGAGCCGGTCGAGCGTGTCGCGGACGATGGCTTCCATCGGGTCCGCGGATGCCGCGTCACCCGACTCGGCACCGCCCACCTCTGGTAGAGGCGCCGAGCGTGCGCTCTCGGTGATCCGTACCCACTCACTCTTGGAAAGCAGGGCATCGGCCAGGCGACCGCGGCCTGTCGGCTCGTCGCGGATGCGCTGCAACACCGCGCGAACGTGCTCGCCGAAGTCGCCGACCTCGGCGAGGGCAATCGCGCCGGCCACCTTGATGTCGAAGTCGTCGCTGCGCAGGAGGTCGCGCAGCTTCGCCTTCGCTTCCAGGTCCTTCGTCAGGCGCCAGAGCGTCTTGCCCAGGCTCGCGCGCAGCCGCGGATCCAACGCGTTGTCGAGCATCTTCCAGAGATCGTCTTCGACGGTGTCGTCGGCGGTGTCCTCGAGTAGGCGGACAGCCTCGACGCGGAGTGCGACCGAGGCGTCGGAACCGGCGACCGCCAGCAGCGCGTCCGCTGCCCGACCACGCTCGCCGAGATCCATGAGGACACGTGCAAGGACCACCTTGCCGAGCGGCGTCGCGTCGTCCACAGCCATCGCCTCGACCACAAAGGGCGTTGCCTTCGACTTGAACGCGCCGAGGCGCACGGCATCATTCCAGGCATACGAGGCGTCGTCGGCGGTGGCCACGGCGTCGGCGAGGGAGCGGATCTCGTCATCGAGATCCTCTTGGCCGTACGCGGGACCGTTCGTGAGGACCGGGCTGGTCGCGAGCACGACGCCTCCGACGAAGAGAGCGGCCAGCACGGGCGCAGTTCGGAGGGATCGGGTGAGGGTCATCGTTTCTCCTGGGGGCTCGACGTCGTACGGCGCTCGCCGCGAGGGGAGCGCCACACCTATCTAGAGGGTAACGGGGAGTTCGCTCGAGGGTGCAGGTTGCCTCCCGGTGACGGCGTCCTCGAACGAATGAGTTCGACGTCGATGTCACCTTTGGCGTTCCCGTGCGACCTAGGGAGGGGAAGCGTTCTGCACCCCGCATCCCTTTTCGACGAATGGGAGACCGCTCATGAGCACTCTCGCCCGATGTCATTCAGCCTGCGCCGTCGGCATCGACGGCATTCCGACCGAAGTCGAGGTCCAACTCCGCTCTGGACCAGGGCGTTTCGATGTCGTGGGGCTGCCCGACACGGTCGGGCGCGAGGCCCGCGAGCGTGTTCGCTCCGCCATCGTGTCGAGTGGGTATCCGTTTCCGGACGGCAACATCCTCGTGAACCTGGCCCCGGCTGGCGTGCGCAAGGTCGGCGCGGGCCATGACCTCCCGGTGGCGCTCGCGATCCTCGCCGCAAATGGCGTTCTGCCGCGCTCGGCACTCGAGCGAGCCTTGGTCTTCGGTGAGTTGGCGCTCGACGGTCGCGTGCGCGCTGTGCGCGCTGCGTTTCTGCTCGCGGCGACAGCGGTCGAGCGGCGGCGAGAAGAGGTCATGGTTGCTCTCGGCAACGCCCGCGAGGCCGCCCTCGCGACCGACGTCCGCGTGCTTGCCGTCGAGACTCTCCGCGAGGCAGTGGCGCACCTGAACGGTCTCTGCCTCCTGCAACCGGTCGTTCCGGACCCGACGCCGCCGGTGCCTGCGAGACGGCTCGACTTCGCAGACGTGCGTGGGCAGTCGCAGGTGAAGCGGGCTCTCATCGTGGCAGCAGCCGGCAATCACAACGTCTTGTTGGTCGGCCCACCGGGCTGTGGCAAGACGCTCTCCGCGGCGCGTTTTCCGGATCTGCTCCCGCCGCTCTCGCGCAGCGAGGCGCTCGAGGTGGCGCGACTGCGTAGTGCCGCCGGGCTGGCGGTCGATGGGCTGCCGACCCGCCGTCCATTCCGCTCGCCGTCGTGCGGTGCGAGCGCGCCCGGAGTTCTGGGCGGCGGTAACCCAGCGCGCCCCGGCGAGGTGTCGCTCGCGCATCGTGGCGTGCTCTTTCTCGACGAGGCTCCGCATTTTCGCAGCGAGGTCCTCGAGGGGCTTCGCGGTCCGCTCGAAGATGGATCGGTGAGCATCTCGCGCGTCGGGAGCCACGTCACGCTACCCGCGCGTTTTCAGGTGCTCCTCGCCATGAACCCGTGCCCGTGCGGATTCGGGAGCGGACCGCGTTGCGCCTGTACGCCGCGAGCCCGCGATCACTATCTGCGTCGGATTTCCGGACCGGTTCTCGATCGGATCGACCTGCGCGTCATCGTGCCAGCGGTGCGTTTCGATGACCTGCAGAAGCGCGCGAGCGGCGAGGGGACCGACGTCATGCAGGCGGCAGTGGCGCGCGTGCGACAGATCCAGGCAGCGCGCCTCGGCGCTGGGCGGATGAACGCGTCCATGTCGCAGGCGGAGCTCGAAGAATGGTGTCGGCCGTTACCCGACGCGCGCTCAGAACTCCGCACCGCGTGCGACTCCGGTGCTCTCTCGGCGCGCGGGGTGACACGCGTTCTACGCGTGGCGCGAACAGTGGCCGACATCGCGGGCAAGACCGGGCCCGAGGTGGATCGGGGGGCGGTCCTGCTGGCGCTCGGATGGCGCGTTGCGCGCGACCCCGACGAGGTCACGACCGCGTGAAGGGGCTGCGTGCCGGAGTGCTGATCGCGTGAAGGCGCAGAGGTTGTGATCGTCTGTGGCCAGCGACCCTATTACAACGCGCGCATGCGGATCGCCGTCAATGCGCTGAGTGTCGTGCCGGAAGAGACCGGTGGGGGAGAGACGTATCTCGTCGAACTCCTGCGCGCGATGGCCGAACATGAAGCAGCGGTGGGACACGAGATCGTCGTGTACTGCTCGGAGAATGCCGAGCATCTGTATCGCGAGCGAGGATCGGTGCGCAGGCACGTCCTCCCCTTCGACAATCGGGACCGGAAGCGCCGCCTGCTCTTCGAGCACCTGCGGCTCGGTCCGCTCGTCGCGGCGCACGGGACGGATGTTCTGTATGCGCCCGGGAACGCGCTGCCGCTGCGCCTCTCGACTCCCGCGGTGCTCGGTGTGCAGAGCCTCCACTCATTCGTCGTGCCGGAGGAGATGTCGCGCTTTCGCGTGGCGTACTTCCGGCGCCTGGTCCCGCGCTCGGCACGGCGCGCGCGGCGCGTCCTCTGCGTGAGCGAGGACATCCGCGCGCTCCTGTTGCGTGAGGTCCCCGGACTCGACGCCGCGAAGGTTCGGGTGATCCACGAGGGGGCGCCCGAGGACATGGGGCCCGCGACCGACGACACCCGTATCACCGCTGTCTGTGCCCGCTATGCAGTCGAGCGCGATCGCTTCGTGCTCTTCGTCTCGAGTCTCAACCCGTTCAAGCGGCCCGAGCGGGCGATCGAGGCGCTGGCGTGGTGGCGCGCAGAGAGCGGCGAGGAGTGGCCGCTGATTCTGGCGGGACGGGCGTCGGCAGAGCACACCGCACGGGTCGAGGGCGCGATCGCGCGTGCCGGAATGCAGGGACTCGTGACCATCGCCGGCACGCTCGGCCGGGACGATCTCTCCGCGTTGCTGACCGCGGCGCGCGTGATGGTCTATCCGTCCACGGTCGAGACGTTCGGGCTCCCGCCGTTGGAGGCGATGGCGTGCGGCACTCCCGTCGTCGCCTCCGATCGAACGAGTGTGCCGGAGATCGTCGGTGACGCGGCGCTGGTGGTCGATCCTGACGCCGTCCCCGCATTTGGTGCGGCGCTCGGCAGAGCGTTGCACGACGAGGAACTTCGTTCGCGACTGATCGACGCGGGGCGGAGGCAGGTTGCGCTCTTCCGCTGGGATACCGCTGCCGAGCAGACGTTGGCCCTGCTCTTGGAGGCGGCGTCCGAGAGCCGCACGGTAGGATCGCCGGGATGACGTCTGAACACCCCGCCGACTCCGCACGCGAACCGACTTCGCCCGCAGATGGCGACGCGCCGGCGCGGCGTAGCGCCCTTGCCCATGTCGACACGCGCGGAGACGCGCGGAGTGGCGCCCTCACCCATCTGGACGCGCGCGGAGATGCGCGGATGGTCGATGTGTCCGAGAAATCGCGCACGGTGCGCGAGGCGGCAGCCGAGGCGTTCGTCGTGTGCTCACCCGCGACTCTCGCGCTGGTCCGTGATGGTCGTGTGCCGAAAGGAGACGTCCCCGCCGTAGCGCGCATTGCGGGCATCTGTGGTGCGAAGCGGACGCCGGAACTGATCCCTCTCTGCCATCCCGTGGCCTTGACGGGTGTCGAGGTAGACGTGGAGATCGAAGACGGTGGGCTGCGCGTTACCGCAGTTGCGCGTGCCCAGGATCGAACAGGTGTGGAGATGGAGGCGCTCACGGCCGCAGCGGTAGCGGCGCTCTCGATCTACGACATGCTGAAGGCCGTCGAACGTGGCATCGAGATCCGCTCCGTCAGGCTCCTGCGCAAGTCAGGCGGTCGCAGCGGACAGTGGACCCGCGAAAGGCAGGGCGCGTGAGCGGCTCCACGCTGCCCTGTTCTCCGGACCATGCAGGTCATCCGGATCATGCGGACGGAGTGTCGGGCCATGACGGAGGGCCGCACCACGCAGCCGCCATCCTGACCGTGTCGGATCGCGCCGCCCGCGGCGAGCGCGAGGATGCCACCGGGCCTCGCCTGCGCGCTGCGCTCGAGAGCCTTGGCCTGCGCGTGACGGTGGCGCCGCCGGTCCCGGACGATCGCGCCCTGATCGCTGCGCGCCTGCGCGATCTCGCAGCGGCCCATGTGCTGATCGTGACCACCGGCGGGACGGGGCTTTCGCCCCGCGACGTCACGCCGGAGGCGACCCGGGACGTGATCGAGCGCGAGGCGCCTGGCTTCTCGGAGGAGATGCGTCGGCGCAGCGCGGCGCTCTTCCCGCGCGCGATCCTGTCCCGTGGCGTGAGCGGGACGCTCGGGCGCTGCCTGATCGTCAATCTGCCGGGCAGCCCGAATGGCGCCGTCGAGTGCATCGGATTTGTCGCACCTGTCATTGCGCACGCTTTGCGGGTCTTGACCGATGGGCTCTCCGATTGCGCTGACGACCCGGTCGGGTCCGCGGGGGTCGCGTGAGTCGTTCCGGATTGCGGGTGGGCGTCGCGGGAGCCACGGGTGCCGTGGGGGCGGAACTGCTCCGGTTGCTCGCGGAGCGCGAGGTCCCCGTCGCGTCGTTGCGCGCGCTGGCTTCGCGGCGCTCGGCCGGCTCGACGGTGCAATTCGGTGGCGCCGACGTGATTGTCGAGGAACTCAGCGACGCGGCGCTACGGGACCTCGACCTCGTGTTCTTCTCGTGCGGTGGCGAGCGGAGTCGACGCTTCGCGCCGGTCGCCGTTCGAAACGGCGCCGTTGTGGTCGACAACAGCAGCGCATTTCGGCTGGATGAGGGCGTCCCGCTCGTCATCCCTGAGGTGAACCCAGGCTCGATCGAGCAGCACTCCGGGATCGTCGCTGTGCCGAATTGCACGACGATCGTCTTTCTCATGGCGGTGGCGCCCCTGCACCGCGAGGCCGGTCTGGTACGGGCTGTCGTGAGTACCTATCAGGCAGCGTCGGGAGCCGGCGCCTCGGCGCTGCGGGAGTACGAGGCGCAGGTGCGCGCCCAAGCCGACGGGCTCCCGCTCGTATCCGACGTCTTCTCCCGTGTCTTGCACGGAAACGTGATCCCGCACATCGACGCATTCCGCGACGACGGGTGGACAAACGAGGAATACAAGCTCCTCGACGAGTCGCGGAAGATCCTCGGAGACGAAGGTCTCGGCGTCGCGGCCACGTGTGTGCGCGTGCCGGTGGCGCGCGCACACGCCGTGTCGGCGGCTCTGGAATTCACGGCACCGCTCTCGCCTGAGCGCGCTCGCGAGATCCTGCGCGCAACTCCGGGCGTGGTCGTCTTGGACGGGGGCGATCCGCCGGACTACCCTACGCCGCTCGACGTCTCAGGCCGGAACGAGGTCGCCGTCGGGAGAATTCGGTCGGATGTCTCGCGGTCGGGCGGCCTGCTCCTTTGGGCGGTCGGTGACCAGCTCTTGAAGGGCGCCGCCTGGAATGCGGTACAGATCGCAGAATTGCTGATCCAAAGGGGACTCCTTTGAGAAATGAAGTCATGACCTGTGAATCGACGATCGACGTGATCACGATGTGTGAGCACATCACTCGGGGAGGGCGCTGATGGGCGCGAGCAAGCCGGACGCCACCCAGCAGGAGCTCGATCTCGCGGAGATCCGCCGCTTGGTGAAGTTGATGAAGACCAACGATCTGGCCGAGGTCGAGATCGAATTGGAGGGCAAGCGCGTGCGTGTCGTGCGCGCCGGACACGCCGCTCCGGTCGTCACGGTGGCCAGTCCGATGGTCGTCGGAGCGGCGCCCGCGCAGGCTGCCTCTGTGACTGCGGCCCCGGATGCGGCCCCCGCCCGGATCGGGACCGAGATCCCGTGCCCGATGGTCGGGACGTTCTATCGTGCGCCGAGTCCGGATGCGGCGCCCTTCGTCGAGGTCGGCGACCGAATCGGTAAGGAGACCGTTGTTTGCATCATCGAGGCCATGAAGGTCATGAATGAGATCAAGGCCGAGATCGAGGGCGAGATCCTCGAGATCCTCGTGCAGAACGGCGAGCCCGTCGAGTTCGGGCAACCGCTCTTCCTCGTTCGTCCCTCCGGCAGCGGCGCGGCGTAGCCACGTATGATTTCCAGGGTCCTCGTGGCCAATCGCGGCGAGATCGCGCTGCGCGTCATACGCGCATGTCGCGAGCTCGGCCTGCAGACAGTGGCCGTCTACAGTCAGGCTGACGCCAAGGCCGGTTACCTGCGCTTCGCGGACGAGACGATCTGCATCGGATCGGCTGCCTCCGCAGGCTCGTACTTGTCCATCCCTAACATCCTGGCTGCGGCCGAGATCGCAGATGTCGACGCGATCCACCCCGGCTACGGGTTCCTCTCCGAGAACGCTCACTTCGCCGATATCTGTCAGGCGTCGAATATCACGTTCGTCGGTCCGTCCCCGGACTCGATCCGGACGTTGGGCGACAAGGCTGCGGCGCGCTCAGCGGCCCAGGCCGCGGGCGTGCCCGTCGTACCCGGTAGCAAGGGGGCCGTGCACGAAGAGGCCGACGCGCTGCGTGTCGCGCACGAAATCGGCTATCCCGTGCTGGTCAAGGCGTCGGCCGGTGGTGGCGGACGCGGAATGCGCGTCGCGCACAACGACATGAGCCTGCGAGCCGGTCTGCAGGCGGCGTCCATCGAAGCCGCGGCGGCGTTCGGCGACGGCACGGTCTACCTTGAGAAGTACCTCGACCGACCACGTCATGTCGAGGTGCAACTTCTCGGAGACAAGCACGGAAACGTCGTGCATTTCTTTGAGCGCGATTGCTCGATACAGCGGCGGCACCAGAAGATGCTCGAGGAGAGCCCTTGTCCGTCGCTGCCGCTTGAGGTCCGCAAGAAGATGCACCGCGTGGCGGTCAAGTTGCTCAAGAGCATCAATTACAATAGTGCCGGAACGGTCGAGTTCCTGGTGGATCGCGACAACAGGTTCTACTTCATCGAGGTCAACGCGCGGATTCAGGTCGAGCACCCGGTCTCCGAGATGGTGACGGGAATGGACCTCGTGAAGGAGCAACTCCGCGTCGCCGCCGGGGAGAAGCTCGGTTACGAGCAGAGCGCAATCAAGCTGCGCGGCGTGGCCATCGAGGTGCGCGTCAACGCAGAGGACCCGGAGCATGACTTCCGCCCGTCGGCGGGAGAAGTGACCTCCTGGAATACTCCCGGCGGCCCTGGAGTGCGGGTCGACTCGCATGTCTACGCCGGGTACTACGTGCCACCGTACTACGACTCGATGATCGCCAAGCTGATCGTGCATGCCGAGGATCGCAAGGCCGCGATTGCCAGGCTGGCGCGCGCTCTTGACGAGTTCACCGTGGGCGGAATTCGAACCACGATCCCATTCCATCGCCGCGTTCTCGCGCACGCCGGCTTCGCCGCGGGGCATTACGACACGGGGTTCGTCGAAGATTTTCTCGCAGGCAGCGCGGTCTGACGCCTGCATCCACGCGCGTCGACCGGGTCGATCCGGCTCGTTGCCCCGTAGTCCCGCTCAAAAAACTCAGCCTCAGATGCCGATGCGTAAGTTGCGTCCGTGAACTGACTTCGTAGCATCCACCCTGAACTTGATTGACCAGCGCCGTCGGTGCTGATTCTGTGCGAGTTCCGTGGCTGCCGGAGGGGGAGCTTCGTAACGAGCCGCAGGAGGCGTCGGATGCGAGTCGAGAACATGGGGGCTGGCACGATGAAGACGGGCCGAACGAGGACGGGATCTATGAGAGCAGTTCGTAATTCGGTCATCGCGTTCGCGATGGCATTCGCTCTGGGGGCGCCGTCCATCGGTGCACTCGGCGTAGGGGTTGCCTTCGCGGCGGCTCCTGAGTCCGCCAGTGCTACAGATGTCTCGGGCTCTGCGTCCCTGGCGTCAGCCGGGAACTCTGCGGCGCTCACGGGTGACTCGCAGATTCGCGAAGGCGACGTCGTCAGTCTGGGTGCTGGGGCCAAGGCTACGATCCGGTTTGCCGATGGCGGCAGCCTGGCCTTGGTGGGCCCTGCGAGGCTGTCATTCGTGAAGCTCGCGGAGAACGGCAGGCGTGTCCGGCTGGAGTCCGGCACGATCGCTGCCGCAGATATCCGCGGGGTTGCCACCGAGATCCAGACGTCCACCGGCGCGTCGCTCGTCCTGCAGAGTGCGAGCGCTTCGGCCTCTGTTGCGGGCTCGAGCGCCACGTTCACGAAGACGGGCGGATCGTTCGCCAAGGTCTGGCGTGACGGAAGCGGCTCGGACCTGTCTGGGACGTGGTCGTCCGCGGCTGGCGTCGCTGCGGCGGGCGAGCGCCGCGCGGTGCCCGCTTCGGTCGCGGTTGAAGTCGTCGAGGCTGCAACGGTGATCGAGAGTTCGGAGAGGGCCAGTGTGGCCTCGGTTGTCGGGCGTGCGACGCTGGCGAGCGGAGAAGACGTCTCTCGTGTCAATGCGGCGACAGTCTTCTCTGCCGGAGACTTGGTGACGGTCGCTTCCGGCGGTCAGGTCTCGATCCGGTTCGAGGACGGCGCGACGGCGCTCCTAGGTGGGCCAGCTGAGTTGCTCTTCGTTGAGCTCAACCCGGACGCTCGCCGCATCAAGCTGCGGTCGGGAGTGATCACCGAGGTGTACGGGCGCGGCGTCGCGACCGAGATCCAGACGCCGTACGATGCCTCTCTCGTTCTTCAGAATGCGACGGGATACGCACGGGTGCGGCCCGGCGACCGCGTAGCTTTTCAGAAGATCGATGGCGATCTCGCGCAGGTCTATCACGCGGAGCGCTACCAGGATCTGACCGGTGGCTGGACCTTGAATGTTCGTTCCGGCGATCTCTCCACGGGCGCCGTGGCGAGCATGGGCGGCATGAACCGCGGCACTTCGATGCGGCGCTTCACGCTCAATCAGCGTGAAATCGCATTCGGCCCACCCGAGGATTTCAAGGTTGAGACCCGTTCGAGTGGTGGCGTTCGCCTGACCTACAACGGCGATGACTACGGAGTCGTGAAGGTGGGGCCACACTCGACTGTCTTCTTTCTCGCGAATGGTCAGTCCATCGAGTTTGACCAGAATGGCGATGTCATCTCGTACGACGGGATTTCACACATCTATCACCCGCTGACGGACGTGATCTTCTACGACGAACCAGTCGAGAATGCCGCCGACGCGAGCATTTCCGGTCCTGGGCGTCGGTAAGGGGAGCCTGCTATGGGGATGCACGTCTGCGAGGGCATGGGTATGCGAATCGGTTCCGCGAAGCTGAGGGGGCTGCGCAATATGGGTAACGGAAAGTTGGCGGTGATCGCCGCGTTGGGCGTGTTTACGCTCGTTGTGCCGGCGCTTGCGCAGGACGTGGGCGCGGTCGGCAACGCGGCTGCAATCGAGAGCGCGAATGGCGACGCGTCAGAGGTTCGCACAGATGCCCGCGGTCCGGCGGCAGTCGAGGAGGCCACGCGCACGCTCCCGAAGTGGGAGTCGTACGGTGGCGGGACTGATCCGAACTCTCTCGACGAGACGTTCTTCCGCCTTGCGCAGGACTTTGTCAGTACGAGCGACCTAGGCGTCCGTCGCCTCGGCTCGGTTCCGATCTGGCCGCGAGGTGAGCTCAAGTTCGGCAAGGTGCGGATCTTGCCGTATCTCCGCGAGGCGGTGGAGTGGGATACGAACTTCTACCGGCGTCCGCGTACGGGTTATCCCGACGGTAGCAATCGGGGTAAGAAGGGGCGGCAGACCGGATGGACGCAGGTCAATCAAGTCGGTGCGCTCGCCGACGTGCTCCTGAACGGCGGGCGGACTCGGATCTCGCTCTCTGTCGATCAGACTTGGAACGTGCGCTACCGGCAAGATCAGCCGGACACCTGGGAGAACATGACCCAGTTGGGTGTCAGTCACAAGATCAACGAAGCGCTGTGGACGAGCGTCGGGTACGGATACGAGCGTCGCACGGATCCCACGGAGCTGCAGCAGACTCGACGCTTCGAGCGCACGACCAATCGACTCTTCGCTCGGCTCGGAATGAACCGCGACCTCTTCTTCGGTTCGCGCCTCAACTACGAGGTCGGGATTGACGTGCGCGACGTGCGCGGCAAGCAGCAGGAGTTCGAGGACGACACGCGCCGTGAGACGACTGGGTACGCCAAGGTGTCGTATCCGTTCTGGAAGCGCACCACGCGTATCTTCGGCACGTTGACGTACCGCAACGACAATCGCGACTCCGAGCGACTGAACGATGGGAACGTCTGGGGCTGGGACATGGGCATGCAGGGCTCGATCCCGCTCTCGGACGGTGGCTACCGCGGGCTTCGCGGGCAGGTGTCCGTGGGCTTCCAGACGGCTCGCTATGACAACGGCAAATACAATAGCGGCAACGATCAATTGCGCACCGACAGCAACGACAGTAACACTAACTTGAGTGTGAACGCCGCGCTGCAGTACATCATGTCGCCGCGGACCACGATGGACCTGCGTTACATCCGTACAAATCAGTTCAGCTACACCGGCAACTATCAGATCGTCGACCGCATCGATTACACGCTCTCGCACAACATCACTCCGAAACTTGTCGGACGCTTTCAGACCTTCTACGAGATCTCGGATCCATCCGGGAAGCGCGGGAATGACAATGTCGACGGCGAACGAGTCAATGGGCAGAGTCGCTACAAGGACTTCAAGCGCGGCGGCGTCGGAATCGGTTTTCGGTATCCCGTACAGGATTGGGTCGATCTCGATCTGTCGTTCGACTGGGAAAAACGCGTATCCGATCAGACCAGTAGCTACTCGAACGTGCGCGGCATCTTCGGGGTCACGTTCTACTTCTCGGGTCTGAACGCGCCGAAGCAGACGTTCCTCGACTTCTAGTCGACCAACTCTGTTCCCGGTCATCGCCTTCATCTCGGTCTGGAGCCGGAAGGGCGCGACAGCGACGCCCTCTGGTCAAACAGGCCGGGGGGCGTCGGCTCGATCATGCGCAAGCGAGGAGAATGAGATGCGGTTTTCGATGGTCGCTCTGCTCGCGGTTCTCTGTGTGAGCTTCGGGACGCCGACTGTATGGGCACAGGATGAGGGGGCGAAACCGGTTCCTGTGACGCAGGCGAAGCCGGACGACTCTGGGAAAGCCGGCGACGGCGAGAAGCCCGACGCTGCGAAGCCAGAGGAAGGGCGCAAGGACGTCCCCGCTGACATCGTTCGCCCGAAGGACGACGGCCAAGGCGGTTCTGAGCCAGCGACGGAGCCGGCGAACGCGAGTCCCGAGACGCTGGCAGTAACCGACGCTCCCGACGATGCACGCGATCCTGTTCAGCGCGACCTCAGCGCATATCGATTGCGCGTCGGCGATACGGTCGATGTCGTCGTCTACGATCACCCGGAGTTCTCGCGTCCCTACCCGGTTCCCGCCAACGGCCAGATCCTGTTGCATCCCATCGGGAAGATCATGCTGCGTGACCAGACGATCTTCGAGATCGAGGCCGAGGTGCGCGAGCGACTGCGTACTGAGGAGATCCTCACTGACCCACGTGTCAGCGTGATCGTGACGAGTTACTCGCCGCGCAACGTCTTTCTCACAGGTGCGGTTCAGGCGGTCGTTCCGCTCCCGACGCACAAGAACGTGCGCATTCTGCAACTGCTCGCGATGGCGGGCGGACTCGGAAATCCTGCGGCGGATTTCTCACGTGTTAGAATCCGTCGCGCTGCGGACGACGGATCGGCCTACACGATTGATATCTCGGTTTCGGACATCCTCGAACGCAACGATGAGCAGAAGAACATCATCGTCTTCGAGGGGGACTACATTCGCGTTCCCTTCCTGGAGGCGGCGTCGCCACTCTCGGCGGAGTGGGTCTATGTACTCGGGAAGGTGGGCAGTCCCGGTCGGATCGCGTTGACGAAAGGCCGCACTGGTTTCACGCTGACGAAACTGATCGCAATGGCCGGCGACTTCCAGGAGTTCGCCAATCGCAGCAAGGTCACGCTCATCCGCAAGACCGATACCGGACGCATTCGGACCGTGATTGATTTCGACGAAATCATCGAGGGCGAACGACCCGACGTCGATCTTCAGCCCGATGACCTCATCTACGTGCCGGAGAACTTCTTCTAACAGCGTCGTCGGGGACGCGGTGACCACAGACCGCGCAATTCCGCGATGTTCGAAGGATCGAGCAGATCATGAACCGCCCAGCAACTCCGCAGGCCAACGCGCGCGTATCTACCGCGCACGTTCGGGACTACTGGATCGTGGTGCTGAAGCGCCTTCCGATAGTGCTCTTCCTGACCGCGATCGGGGCCGGGTTGGCGTTCTACATCACGAAGAAGCAGACGCCGCTCTTCCGCGCGCAAGCGACTGTCGAGATGGTGCTGCCCCGCGCGGGGCCGCGGAGCAGCGCGGACTACCTCTTCGCACCTTCGGTGCTGCGCGACGCGAACTACCTCAATACGCAGCTTCGAAAGCTTGAGATGCCCGCGACGCTGCGACGTGCGCTCGAGACGCAGAAAGTTACGTCGCGTCCAGACCTCGTCGGGTTGACGTTGCCCGAGGTCGTGAAGATGCACCAAGGTCGCGTCACTGCGCGGCAGCGGCGGGGGCAATACCTCGTGGATGTTAGCGTGATGGGAACGCGTGCTGATATTCTCGATGACGTCACGAATGCGCTGGTGCGCTACTTCCGCGAAGAGCAACGCAACGAGACGCAGCGCAGGATCGACGCCCGCCGTACGGAACTTGAGGAGAAGAGTGCCGGCCTGCGATCCAGCAGCCGCGTAGCAGGCGTCGCCCGAATGCTGGCGCTGGAGCAGGGCGGTTTCACCGACGGTACATTCCTCGCCGAGTACGAGCGTCGGCAGGAGGACCTGCGAAAATTCATCGAACGTAAGTCCGATCGCGAGTTGCAGATCATCGAGGATACAGCGGCGAATAATGCGTTCAACGATGCTCTCGCCGCGGGCGCGGGCGGTCCCGAGTCGCTGTCGCAGCATCCGCGCGTCCTCAGTCATCCCGCGCTCCAGGTCTCGTTGGCGCGGATTGCGGACATGAGGGCGCGGCTCGATGAGTATCGCGAGGCAGGGTTGGGTGAGGGATCTCGCGAGGTCGAGGGGATCAAGCGCGGAATACTTCGCGCAGAGACGCGTCGCAAAGAACTGCAGGACGCGTTCGTGCGGCAGTTCGTCGTCGACTTCGCCGGCCAGGGAGTTGCTCTCGAGCGCTTGAAGGCTGCTGTCGACGAACGCCAGCGCCAGCTCAGCGACGCGACGCGAGTGAAGGCTGCTGTGGACGAGGATTCTGCAACCATTGCGCGGCTTGACGAGGATTGGCGGGCGGCGCAGCGAGAGCTGGAGATCTTGGGACCGGCAGCGCTTGGCGTTGCGGATGCCGTGACGATTGTCGAGACTGCGCGGGAGCCGAATCCCGGCGCGCCCGTTTCTCCCAACAAGACCCTCAATCTCATCCTGGGTACGTTGATGGGATTGCTCGCCGGCGTCGGCATTGCATTCGTTCTCGAGTATCTGGATGACACGATCCAAACGAAAGACGATCTCGAGAAGATCACCGACGTCGCGTTGCTCGGTGTGATCCCTCGGATCGAAGGGCGCTCGAGCGATACGCAAGCGAAGGATCTCTACGCGTTCCGGCAACCGAAGAGCACGGTCTCGGAGGCGTTCCGCGGCGTACGAACCGCGTTGACGATGCGAGCCCACGGTACGCGCAATCGCGTCCTTGCGCTCACGAGCGCGGGACCGCGCGAGGGCAAGTCCACGACGGTGATCAATCTCGCGACGGTCCTCGCCTACGCCAGTCGTCGAACGCTCATCATCGACGCGGATCTGCGCAAGCCGCGTGTGCACAAATCATTCGGCATCGATAACGTCGCGGGGCTCACGAACGTGATCGTCGGCGACGTTGATCCGCGCGAGCATTGCGTCGCGACCGACGTACCGGGGGTCGATGTTCTCCCCAGCGGTCCGATCCCTCCCAACCCGTCGGAACTGCTTGGGTCGGAACGCATGCGCGATGTGATCACGGCGCTCCGCGAGCACTACGACCACATCATCATCGACACGCCTCCCATCGGGGCCGTGACCGACGCCGCCGTGTTGGGAACGATCGTGGACGGTGTCGTTCTGGTCGTTCATGCCGGAAAGACGCGCGCCGGCATCGTGCAGCGCGGGCTGGAGCAGATGCGCTACATCAGCGCGCCGATCGAGGGCGTGATCCTCAACAATTTGCAGGTCAAGAGCCGCTACTACCCCGGCTACTACAACTACTACTACTACTACTCGTACTATGGCACGGGGAAGACGCGCGGTCGCAAGACCCCGCGGAAGCCGGCCGCAGACGCGACTGGATCGTCCTCGTCTTCCGGCGACGACAGCCCGTCGGCATGAGTGCGACGCTGGCATGAGCGGAAGGCCCACGAGCGGAAGGCCAGCGTGAGTGGCCGATGAAGTCTCCGCGCGTGGCGTCTCCCGAACGCGCGCATCGATCGTCGCGACTTGGCTCGTTCTCGTAGCACTTGTCGTCTTGGCCGCGCGGGCAGCGCACCGCTCCTACGCGGACTCGGCGTATCGCGAGGGTCTTGGCTACACGGAGTTTCCGGCGGAGGACGTGCCCGGACGGCTCGAGGCGTACGAGGAGGCTCTTCGGCGGGCCCCCGACACCTTCCTCTACCTGTTGCGCTCCGGGCAAATCCGGTTGAGCCGCGTGGCGGGCGCGAATGCTGCGAAGTCAGGTGATGCGAGCGCGGAACTCGACGTCGCGCGACAGCGACTCACGCGTGCCGCGACGGTCCACCCACTCGACGCCCGTGCCCGGATCTCAATCGCGCAGGTATTCCTCCTCGACGGCGACGCGGTCGGGGCGTTGCGCGAGGCGCGCGTCGCACTGGCACTCGGTCCCCGGCATCCGACCGTTCAGGTCGCTGCCGTCCGGCTCGGAATCGACGCGTGGCGGAGGAGCGGTGATCCGGAGGCGCTCGGCCTGGCGTTGGACGCGGGAGCACTCCGCGCGTCGTGGACGGCTATTCACGGGCCCGCGCAGGCGGGCAACCCGCTTCGTTTCGTCGGCGCAGCGTTGCGCGCCCGCAGTGACGACGTCCTCGGTGATCTACTGGAGGCGGCGGGAAGCCGATCGGATCGACTGAGCGTGGCGATCGAGTGGACTGCGCGTGCGAGACCGGATGTCGCGCGCATCCTCGAGTCCCGGCGTCGACGCGTCACGAAGAGCGGTCGCGTGGAGTGAGCGACGGCGCGAGGACTGTCGATGTCGGCGCGCAAGCGGCAGCGTTCGGCGCTCTGCTCGTGGCGCTGCTCGCGCCGTGGCCCTTCGCCTCCGTGGAACCGTTCTGGTGGGCACTCGCCGTCGCCCTCGTGCTCGGAATCACGGCATCGGGGCGGGGGTGGTCCATGCTCCGCCAGGGCCGGTTGCGGCGCCGCGGCCTACCGACCCCGGACGCTCTACCGCGCGAAGCTCTCGTCTTCGCGCTCGCGCTGCCGCTCGTCGCCGTCCTTGGCGCGCTGCCGCTCCCGGCGTGGATCGTCGACGTCATTTCCCCCGCGAACGGCGCGACCCTCGCGCGATCGCTGCCGGACGGCGTGCCGGATTGGCGAACACTCTCCCTCTTTGCGCCCGCGACGTGGGACGCGACGTTGCTCGCCGCGGCGTGTGCTGCTCTCGCGTGGTCGGTTGCCGACGTCACGCGTTCGAAGCGTCGCATGCGACCGCTGCTGGCGACGTTCGTTCTCGGTGGAGTGCTGATTGCCGTCTTCGGTATCGTGCAGCGACTCGTGGATCCCGATCCGCAGCGCATGTTCTGGAGCGTCGAGATCTACGAGGTCGGAACGCCGTTCGGGCCGTACGTAAATCGCAATCACTTCGGGGGGGCGATGCTCCTCTTTCTCGGCTCTTCGATCGGGTTGTTGGTCGACGCAGCGTCGCGCCGTCGTCGCCGAATGGTCGTCGCGGCCGGCGCTGCGGCGGTGCTCTTCACCGTGGTGCTGCTGGCGACGACGTCACGTGGCGCAGTGCTGGGGGCGGTCGCACTCGTTCTCTTCGTCCTGGCGCTCGCGAAGGGGAGTGCCCGTCGCAAGCTTGCCATGGCATGCGTGGGCTTGGCACTCGTTGCGCTCGCAGGTGTCGCTGCGGCTGGCCTGTTCGACGAGCTGGCCGGTCGCCTCTTTCACGTCTACGGCCGATGGCGGAACCGATTCCTGGTGCAGGGCGACGCCCTCGGAGTCTTCAGTCAGTTCCCGGTCGTCGGGACCGGTGCCGGCACGTTTGCGTGGGTATTCCATGTCTTCCAGGGCGTGGATGATGTCCGCCACTTCAACGACGCGCACTCTGATTGGGTCCAGTTCCTAATGGAGACCGGGCTCGTCGGTGCTCTCTACACGCTTGCTTTGGCGACCGCACTGGCGCGTCGTCTTGTTCGGGTCGCAGCGTCCGATGCTCCCGGGCGCTGGGCGGCGATCGGGACGGCCTCGGGTCTGTTCGGGATTGCTGTGCACGGACTCGTAGAGACAAATCTTCATATCCCCGCCAATGCGCTCCTCGCCGCCGCCGCCGTGGGCCTAGCCTATGGCGCCTCGATCGCACACGCCCCATCGAGGTCAAGTCCAGGCGACGGTCACGTCGACGAGAATGTGGGCGTGGAACCGACCTAGTCCGAGCGTGTCACACGGCCTCAGGAGAGAATAGTTGAGCCTCAAGAGTCGCATCGAGGACCGGAGCGCGCGGATTGGCGTGCTCGGACTGGGTTACGTGGGATTGCCACTCGTCGTGGAATTCGCGAAGGCGGGTTTCCGTGTCGTCGGATTCGACGTGATGGCGTCGAAGGTGGAGCAGGTGAACGCCGGCGTGAGCTACGTCGGTGATGTCTCCTCGGAGGATCTCGCAGAACAGCTCGCGGCTGGCCGGATCGAGGCGACGACGGACTTCGCGCTCCTCGCGGAGTGCGACTGCATTTCGATCTGCGTTCCGACACCGCTCAGCAAGACGAAGGACCCCGATATGGGGTACGTCACGGCCGCGACGACCGAGATCGCCAAGCACCTGCGTGCAGACCAACTCGTGATCCTCGAGAGCACCACGTACCCCGGGACGACCGAGGAACTCATTCTGCCGATGCTCTCGGAGGCTGGGCTCGAGGTCGGGAAGGACTTCTTCCTCGCCTTTTCGCCCGAGCGCGTGGACCCCGGCAACCCCGTTTACCACGTGAAGAATACGCCGAAGGTTGTCGGTGGGACGACGGAGGCCTGCACAGAGCTCGCCGGTCTGCTCTACGGACAGGCGCTCGATCAGATCCACCTGGTCTCGTCCACCGGCGCCGCCGAGATGGTGAAACTCCTCGAGAACACGTTCCGCAGCGTGAACATCGGGCTCGTGAACGAGATTGCGATCATGTCGGAGAAGCTCGGACTCGACGTCTGGGAGATCATCGACGCTGCCGCAACGAAGCCGTTCGGGTTCATGCCGTTCTTTCCCGGCCCTGGGCTGGGCGGACATTGCATCCCGATCGATCCGCTCTATCTGAGCTGGAAACTGCGGACGCTCGACTACAAGGCGCGCTTCATCGAGTTGGCGACCGAGATCAATCACGCGATGCCAGATCACGTCGTCGAGCGCGTCGCTATTGCGCTCAACGAGATCGAGCGCTCCGTGAAGGGCTCGTGCATCTTGCTTCTCGGCATGGCGTACAAGAAGGATATCGACGACATTCGCGAGTCGCCGGCCCTGGACGTGATGCGGCTCCTGCGTCTCCGTGGTGCCGACGTGCGCTACCACGACTCGCAGGTCCCGCACGTGGCGGCCGGCACAGGCTACGACGCTGCCGACAGCGTGGACTTGACCGACGCGGAACTGCGAGCGGCGGATTGCGTGGTCATCACAACCGCGAATAGCGACGTGGACTACGAACGGGTTGTTCGTGAGTCGACGCTCGTGCTCGACACGCGCAACGCGACGAAAGGGCTCGGTCGTCACGATCACGTCGTGAAGCTCTGACTGCGATCACGCGTTCGCGCTACAAGAGCGCCCGCCGGTCTGTTCTGGAGGGCTGCGGATGAAGGTGCTGCACGTGGCGGGGGCCCGCCCCAATTTCATGAAGATTGCGCCACTCGTTGCGGCCTTCGAGGCCGAGGGTGTCGCTGCCCCGATCTGCCATACGGGCCAACACTACGACGAGCGCATGAGCCGGCTCTTCTTCGAGGAATTGGGGATTCCCAGGCCATCGGTCAATCTCGGTGTGGGGTCGGGGACGCATGCCGCGCAGACCGCGGCCGTGATGGAGCGTTTCGAGCCGGTGGTCCTCGAAAAGCGTCCCGATCTCGTACTGGTGGTCGGTGACGTCAACAGCACACTCGCATGCGCGCTCGTCGCCGTGAAACTCGGCGTTCCCGTCGCCCACGTCGAGGCAGGTCTGCGCTCGTTCGATCGCCGCATGCCCGAAGAGATCAACAGGATGGCCACCGACGCGGTGAGCGATCTCCTCTACTGCTCCGAACCATCCGGCCGACGCAACCTGTTGGCTGAAGGCGCTTCACCCGAGCGCGTGCAACTGGTCGGGAACGTCATGATCGACACGCTACTGCGGCATCGCGATCGCGCAGCGGCGACAGGGGCTCGCGGACGCCTCGTCGGCACCGATCGATATGCCGTCGTCACGCTGCATCGTCCGGCGAACGTCGATGATCGGGGGATTGCCGAGGGACTGGTGGAGGCGCTGGCCGAGATCGCCCCGCACTTCGACGCGTTGCTCTTTCCGCTTCACCCGCGGACGTGCGCGGCGCTGGATCGACACGGCTTGACCACGCGGCTCCGGTCGATTGATGGCATGCGTCTCCTGAAACCGCTCGGATACCTCGAATTCCTCGACATCATGGCCGGCGCGGCTCTCGTCCTGACGGATTCGGGCGGTATTCAGGAGGAAACCACGGTGTTGGGCGTGCCGTGCCTGACACTGCGGCCCAACACGGAGCGGCCGGTGACAGTCGACGAGGGCACCAACCGGGTCGTGGGGACCGCGCCTGCCGATGTGGTGGCGGCAGTTCAGGAAGTACTTCGCGATCCGCCGAACGGTCGGGTCCCGGATTTGTGGGATGGTCGCGCCGCTCAGAGGATCGTAGAGCATGTTCGAAGCGGAGCGATCGACGCGATCGCACAGCTTCGTGAGGGAGAGCGGAGTCGGGCACCGACGCCGACCCCGGACTGGAAGGACGAGAGAGAATGAGCAAACATTTCGTGACGGGCGGCGCCGGCTTCATCGGGTCGCACATCGTCGAGCGACTCGTCGGTGATGGCTACGACGTCACCGTCTTCGATGACTTCAGCACCGGTCGCTACGACAACATTGCGCACCTCGAGGGGCGCAAGCTGACCGTCGTCGAGGGCGACGTGCGCGATGAGAAGGCAGTCACGAAGGCGATGAAGGGCTCGCATTACGTCTTCCATCAGGCGGCGTTGCCCTCGGTCTCACGGAGTGTGGACGACCCGCAGACGTCGCACGATGTCAACATGGGCGGCACGCTCAACATCTTGCAGGCTGCGCGTGCCAACAAGCGCACGGTGAAACGCTTGATCTATGCGTCGTCGTCGTCGGTCTACGGCGACACGCCGACGCTTCCCAAAGTTGAGACCATGGCGACCCAGCCGATGTCGCCGTACGCGGTATCGAAGCTGGGTGGCGAGAACTATTGCCGCGCGTTCTTCCTCAGCTACGGGCTGGAGACGGTCGCTCTGCGCTACTTCAATGTCTTCGGCCCGCGGCAGGATCCCGAGTCTGCCTACGCGGCGGTGATCCCGCTCTTCACGAAGGCGATGCTCGGCCGCGGCAAGCCCATGATCTACGGCGATGGGAAGCAGACGCGGGACTTCACCCACATCGACAACGTGGTGGACGCTAACCTGGCCGCGTGCACGTCGACCAAGGCGCCCGGCAACGTGTTCAACGTCGCCTGCGGGTCGCGCGTCACGATCGCCGGCTTGGCGAATATGATCGGCGAGCTCCTTGGGGTCTCGCGCGAGCCGCGCATGAAGCCGGCCCGGCCGGGCGACGTCCGGCACTCGTTGGCCGACACTGCACGTGCGGAGGAGTTCCTCTCCTACCGTGTGCGCGTGGATCTGCGCCAGGGGCTCGCGCGCACCGTCGAGTGGTATCGCGAGCAGGCCGAGGCGGCCTCCGCCTGAGCCGACGCAGCAGCGTGCGCACCACTTTCCGGTTGCCGGGGACGCACTGTGGAGTGCTCCCTCCCGGCGATCTCGCCTGCCCCGGCGTACCGGAGTAGCCTGCGCGGAATCCGTCTAACGTGCTGCCGCCAGACGACCAATCAGGAGAGATGCGATGGGTGTGAAGGGTGTTGTCCTTGCCGGAGGCACGGGCTCGCGGCTGTCGCCGCTCACGAAGGTCACGAACAAGCATCTGCTCCCGATCTACGACGAGCCGATGATCTACTACCCGCTGCGCATGCTCGTGGACGCCGGGATCTCGGACATCATGGTCGTCACCGGCGGCAACAGCGCCGGGGACTTCCTCAAGTTGCTCGGGAACGGCGAGGAGTTCGGGCTCCAACAGATGCAATACGGCTACCAGAAGGGTGCCGGAGGCATCGCGGAGGCGCTTGGCCTGACCCGGTACTTCGTCGGCAACGACGACGTGGTGGTGGTTCTTGGGGACAATCTGCTCGAACACTCGATTGCGGGTGCTGTCGATCGCTTCCGTGAGCAGGGTGGCGGCGCACGCGTCCTTCTGAAGCAGGTCCATGATCCGGAGCGCTTCGGTGTTGCCGAGATCGAGGACGACCGGATTGCCCGCATCGTCGAGAAGCCGACCGAGCCGCGCTCCGATCTCGCGGTCATCGGCGTCTACATGTACGACAACAGCGTGTTCTCGTTCATCGAGGGGCTCGCGCCGTCGGAGCGCGGCGAGCTTGAGATCACCGACGTGAACAATGCGTACCTCGCACGCGGAGATCTCCGGCACGAGGTTATCGACGGCTGGTGGACCGATGCCGGAACGTTCGAGTCCCTGCACCATGCTTCCAAACTCGTGCATCGATCGCGCTTCGGAGAGGACGCGGACACAGCATGAAGGTCCTACTCACGGGAGGTCGTGGTCTGCTCGGGGCGCCGCTCGCGGCTTGCTTGCGCGCGGACGGAGCCGACGTGCGCGTGACCGATGTGCCGGAGGTCGACGTCACGAATGGCGCAGCCGTTCGCGCCGTGCTGGATGAGTTCGCGCCGGACGTCGTCGTGCATCTCGCCGCCTGGACCGACGTGGATGCCTGCGAACGCGATCCGGAGCGCGCGCATTCGGTCAACGCCGAGGGCACGCGCCATGTAGCCGAGGCCTGCGTCGCGGCGGGAGCACGCATGCTCTACGTCTCGACGGACTATGTCTTCGACGGCCGTTCAGGCGCTCCGTACACGGAGGCGGACACGACCAGGCCCCTCTCCGCATACGGTCGCAGCAAGTTGGAGGGGGAGC
This sequence comes from Planctomycetota bacterium, assembly GCA_024280885.1. Lineage (GTDB taxonomy): Bacteria > Planctomycetota > JAJSAM01 > JAJSAM01 > JAJVHW01 > JAJRPF01. Next base: position 199,909 of record JAJRPF010000070.1, read on the forward strand.
GTCACGTCCGCGAGAGCGGCGTCGGTGGTTGGATCGTGCGCTGCCAGAGTATCTACGGCCGCGGGAAGAAGTCCTTCGCGGACGCGATCCTGCTGCGTGCACGGGCTGGCGAAGAGTTGCGTGTGGTGACCGACCAGACCGTCTGTCCGACCTATGCCGACGATCTGGCCGCTCTCCTCTCCGCGACTGTCGCGCGCGCTGCCGATGGTCTCTATCTGGCGGCAAACACCGGCGCGTGCACGTGGCATGAGTTCGCGCGCGCTGTCCTCGACGAGTCCGGCTTCGCGGAACTGCCGATCGCCGAGATCACCGCCGCCGACCTCGGCCGCGATGCGCCGCGGCCGACGAACTCGCGCTTCGACTGCTCGGCGCTCGAGTCGGCTGCGCAGCATGCGCTGCGGCCCTGGCGCGAGGCGCTGCGTGACTATCTCGCCGCGCAGCGAGGATCTGTCCCGACGGCGACCGACGCAGAGTGCGATGGAGGACGATCATGACGCGTTGGCTAGTCACGGGCGGAGCCGGGTTCATTGGTTCCAACTTCATCCGTCTGCTGGTGAACGAGCGTCCGGCCGACGAGATCGTGAACCTCGACCTGCTCACGTACGCAGGCAATCTCGAGAACCTCGTCGATGTGCACGAGTCGCCGCGTTACGCGTTCGTGAAGGGCGACGTCTCTACGCCCGCCGAGTGGGATGACGCTGTTGGTGCGACACCCGACGTTCTGGTCCACTTCGCTGCCGAAAGCCATGTGGATCGTTCGATCGACGATGCCACGCCGTTTCTCCGCACGAACGTGATCGGGACGCAGACGCTCCTTGACTGGGCGCGCCGGCGCGGAGTGAGGACGTTCGTGCAGGTCAGCACCGACGAGGTCTATGGCTCGCTTCGGCCGGACGATCCGCCGTTTGTCGAGACGTCTCCGATCGCTCCCAACAGCCCCTATGCGGCGAGCAAGGCCTCGGCGGATTTGCTCGTCCGCGCCGCCGCGGAAACGCACGGATTGCGCACGGTCATCACGCGTTGCTCCAACAACTACGGGCCGTATCAGTTCCCGGAGAAGCTGCTCCCGCTGATGATCACGAACGCCATGCGCGACGGCGAGTTGCCGGTCTACGGGGACGGGCAGCAGGTACGCGATTGGATCCACGTGGACGACCACTGCCGTGGCGTGCTCGTCGCCGCGGAGCGTGGTCGCCCGGGTCAGGTCTACAACTTCGGCGCGTCGAGCGAACAGACGAATATGTCGATGGTTGAGCGCGTGCTCGCTCTGCTCGACAAGCCGCGCACGCTCATACGGCATGTCGAAGATCGCAAGGGGCACGACCGCCGCTACGCGATGGGTTACGACTTCTCTCGCGCTGAACTTGGCTGGGAGCCTCGTGTGACTCTGGAGCAGGGGCTCGCTGCCACGGTGGCGTGGTATCGCGAGAACGAGGAGTGGTGGACACGCGTGAAGTCCGGGGCCTACCGGGAGTACTACGACCGGATGTACGCGGAGCGCTTGCGTGCACCGTCTACCGCCAATGGTTCGGCCGACGAAGGCGTGACCGGCGCACACGGTGCGCGGGACGGGGACTCCGACTCGCAATGAAGTTCCTGCGCGTGCTCTGTCCCGGCCACGACGTCGCCGTCTCCGCCGCCCTGCGGGAGGCGGTCGCCGCGTTCAATCGTGGCCTCGACATCCGACTGCGTTTCCTCTCCATCGGGATCGAGGATCGTGAATTGGTCGTGAACGACGCAGAGCACGCGACGGCTGCAGTCGGAGGCGTACTCGACGAATGGCGTCCGGACGCCGTCGTCTTGCTCGGCGACGGCGTATCGGCTGTCGCAGCCGCGACGATCACGGCGCGCCATCCGGCAACGCTCGCTCGGCTGTGCGCCGGGCGGCGGGTTGGACCCGAGGCGGACGCGGCTCGCGCCGTGGACCATCTCGCGGACGTCCTGCTCGTGGTCGATGACGCAAGCGAGTTGACCCTCCGCGACGAGGGGCTTTCGGCGCGCACCTATAGGGTCATGGGCCGGGTCACGGGCGGAGATGTGGGCTCGCCGTGCAGCGCGACTGCCGATGTTGATAAGACCGGTACCGCCAGCATCAGTAACGACGCAATGGGGGCGGACGACATGGCGATGGGCCTCAACGTGATCAAGGCGGTGCGCGCAGCGCGCGCGCGCACCTCGGGAGACTCGACATGCTGATCCTGGGCCTCGGTGGACTCGGTTACAAGGACTCGAGCGCAGCGCTCGTCTCCGATGGACGGATCGTGGCGGCCGCGTCGGAGGATCGCTTCACGCGCATCAAGCACCAGGGGGGGTATCCGCGCCTCGCCATCGACGCGTGCCTGCGCTCCGCCGGAGTCTCGCTGGCGGATGTCGATCACGTTGCCGTCGCGAACAACCCGTGGCTGGCGCTGCGGTCGAAGGTCCTCGAGTGGTATGGCGAGCGCTTCTTCGACTCACCGGAGTTCCGGGCGTACCACATCTTCCACGACGAGATCCACTCGACGCTGACGTACTTGAAAGCGCTGGAGGACTTGCGGGCAGGTCGCGACGGACGCTTCCACGTGGTCCGTCACCACCTGAGCCACATGGCGTCGTCATTCCTCGCCGGTCCGGCGACCGACGCTGCCATCCTGGAGATGGACGGTCGTGGGGAGGTCTCGACGTCGGCCATCGGCGTCGGCCGCGGAGCAGAGATCGAGGTCTTCCGCGTGGACGAGATGCCCAACAGTCTGGGGCTACTCTACGCCGCCGTCAGCGACTTCCTCGGGTTCGAAGGGCAAGACGACGAGTTCCGCGTCATGACCGTGGCGACCCAGGGAGAGCCGAGCTATCGGGATGCGTTCCGCGAGATCGTCCGCCTCGGGCCCGAGGGCTCGTTCCAGTTGAACGCGGATTACTTCTTGTATCGCGACGGTCTCGCCGCGCTTTCCGAGAAGTTCACCGATGACTTCGGTGCGCCTCGCGGCCGCGGCGACGCGGTGCTTCAGCGGCATCGCGACATCGCAGCCTCGTTGCAGCGGTCGATCGAGGACGCTGTGCTCCATTCTGCGAGCCACCTGCACGAACGCACGGGGCTGGACACGTTGTGTTTCGCGGGCGGAGTGGCGCTCAACTGGGTGATGAACGGTCGTCTTGCGGCCGAGTCGCCGTTCGCTCACGTCTACGTCAATCCAATGGCGGGCGATGAGGGCACAGCGGTCGGCGCGGCGTTGCAGGTCTACGCGCAGGAGACTGGCGCGCGGCCAGAGCCTCTGGCGTCTGTGGCTCTCGGACCGGCTGTCACCGATGCCGAGATCGAGGGCACGTTGCGCCGCAGCGGATGGAGTTTCGAGCGTCCGGCGGACTGTGTTGCAGACGCGGCGCGTCGTTTGGCTGATGGCAACGTGATCGGCTGGTTCCAGGGGCGCGCGGAGTTCGGGCCGCGGGGTCTCGGCCAGCGTGCCATTCTTGCGGATCCGGCGAATGCCGAGACCAGGGCGCATCTACTTCGAGATATCAAGGCCCGAGCCGATCACCACCCGTTCGCGCTCTCGCTCGCTGAGGAGAGCGCCGAGGCCGTCTTCGGCCGCGCCGTGACCTCCCCCTACCTCCTGCGCTGGGACACGGTGACGGAAGCCGCCCGGCAGGGGCTCGAGGGTGTGCTGACGGGGGAGTCGATCGTGCGCTGGCACGGGGCGAATGCGACGCGCGAACCGGATTTTCATCGCCTGCTCGTCGGCTTTGGTGCGGCGACCGGACGCCTTCCGGCGTTGCTGAACACCAGCCTGAACCGCCCGGGTCAACCTCCTGTGGTCACCACCAGCGAAGCGCTCGAGGTCTTCGCGACCACCGGCCTTGACGCCATGGTTCTCGGGCCCTACGTCCTCACGAAGTAGTCGCCCAGCCGCATGCTGTCGTCGGCCCGCGTGTGGTGCGACGTTCGCCCTGCCCGCGTCGTTCGCCAGTTTCTGCGCGGCTCGCGTCTCGATCTCTGGCGCACCATTCTTTGGTAGCCCTTCGGGGCCGCCGTCCAATACGCCCGCGCGCTCTGCGCCTTCCGTTCCCGGAGAATCTCGACCCGCGATGAAGATCCTCGGCCTGAACGCCGCCAGTCACAACACGTCGGCCACACTCGTGGTGGACGGGCGACTCATCGCATTCGTGGAAGAAGAGCGCTTCAACCGTGAGAAGTACACGATGGCGTTCCCGGAGAAGTCGCTGCAGTACTGCCTCGACGAGGGCGGGCTCGCTCTCTCGGAGATCGATCTCGTGGCCTTCGCGGGCGAGCCGAGCACGGAGATCGTCCAGTCGATGATCGGCGCATTGCGACTGGCGGGACGCCCGTGGTATCGCACCTGGCTCCGCAATCAGGCGCTCGTCACTGGCGCGTTCAAAGGCACGCGCCAGGTGCGGCGACTGCGGGGCCGGCTCGGCTACACGGGGGCGGTGCGCACGGTCAACCATCACCTCTGCCACGCGTCGAGCGCGTTCCATTGTTCCCCGTACGAGTCCGCGGCGATCCTGACGCTGGACGCCCAGGGCGACGGGCTAGCGACCGGGATCTATGTCGGCGAGGGCTCGCAGATCAAGAAGGTCGAGTCGTTCGGATTTCCGGAGCACTCCATCGGCCACATGTACGACGTCGTTGCGGAGTGGCTTGGATTTCGGCCTGTCCTCGACGCAGGCAAGGTCATGGGCTTGGCGTCATATGGCGACGGCGCAACGCAGATCGCGAAGTTCGAACGCTTCTGCACCATCACGAACGACGGAATCGTGCGCTTCGATCTGGACCGAATGAAGCACGAGCACAATGCGCAGTCATCGGAGCGCTTCATCGAGCTCTTCGGTCCGCCGCGAGCTCTCGGAGAAGACCCGACCGAACCGCGCTTCGCCGATGTCGCAGCCGGTGCCCAGGCGATGCTTGAGCGGGCGGTTCTGGCACTTGCACGACGCGCGCGTGAACTGACCGGCCAGTCACGGCTGTGCATGGCGGGTGGTGTTGCACTCAACAGCGTCGCGAACGGGAAAATCTGCAACGAGGGGATCTTCGACGAGGTCTGGGTGCAACCGGCTGCAAACGACGCCGGGCTCGCGCTCGGTGCCGGACTCCAGGCGTGGCACGACGCGGGCGGTGAGCGCCGCTTCGTGATGGAGCACGCGTACTGGGGGCCCGATACCGCGACCGACGAAGTGCGAGCGGCGATCGAGGTGGCGAAGGCCGTTTACCGCGAGGTCGATGATCCGTCGCAAGCCGCTGCGGAACTCGTTGCCGACGGCAAGATCGTCGGCTGGTATCAGGGGCGCTCGGAGGTGGGGCCGCGTTCACTCGGTGGGCGCAGCATCCTGGCGGATCCGTGCCGCGCGGAGATGAAGGCGATCGTGAACCGTTACGTGAAGCATCGTGAGCCGTTCCGCCCCTTCGCACCGAGTTGCGTGCTCGAGGACGCAGATCGCTGGTTCGAGCGCGGCGGCCCGTCGCCTTTCATGCTGAAGGTCTGGTCGGTGAAGCCGGAGGCGCGTGAGAGGCTGCCCGCCATCACCCACGTCGACGGGTCTGCGCGGCTTCAGACCGTCACGGCGGAGCAGCACCCATTGTATCACCGGTATCTGGTCGATCTGGGGCGGCGGACCGGGATCGCGTGCACGTTGAACACGTCGTTCAACATTCGCGGCGAGCCGATTGTGAACACTCCGATGGACGCGTTGAAGTGCTACTTCACGACGGGCTTGGACGCGCTGGTGATCGATCGTTTCGTGCTGGAGAAGCCGGCCACTGCCGGTTGAAGTGGCCGTGCCCGGCAACGCGTTCCGCCTCGCATACGTTGCGTACACGTTTCCGGTGCTGACGCAGACGTTCACGACGCGCGAGGTCCTGGCACTGGTCGACCGCGGTCTGGATGTGCGGGTCTTCGCCGTGCGCGAGGACGACGCGGCGCGGTTGGACCGGCGTTCGGCGGCGGCGCGCGACCTGACGACGTTCCTGCCCTCCGCGTTGTCCCCGGCGACCATCGTCTCGCTGGCGAAGTGGTGCGCGCGGCGGCCGCTGCGAGTCGTGTCTGTCCTTCGCGCGTGTCTTGGCGGCGGGTATGTGGACCGCCCGATCTGGTCCCGCGTGCGATCGCTGCGGCATTTCCTCAACGGCGTCGCATTGGCCTCGCAGATCACTGACGCTGGTGGCGTGGATCGTATCCACGCCCAGATGGTCGATGCGGGCAGCACGGTGGCATACGCAGCGGCGCGGCTGCTCGGCGTCCCGTTCTCGTTCACCAACCACACCGCATACAATCCGTTTCTGCTGCCGGCGAAGGCGCGTGAGGCGGATGTGATCCTCTCGATCAGTGAGTTTGACCGGCGCCGCGTGGAAGCCGCCGCGCCGGCGTCAGCCGGAAAGGTCAAGATTGCGCGCGTCGGAATTCGAACTGCGGAGTGGCGTGGACTGTCGCGGTGCCCCGAGGCAAGGCGGCTGCTCATCGTCGCCGCATTGCGCGAGAAGAAGGGCCACGCCGTCCTGTTGCGCGCTGCCGCGTCGCTCGCCTGGAGGAAGCGTCCCGTACACGTCGTGATTGTCGGGGACGGGGCAGAGCGCGCCTCTCTTGAGCGACTCGCGAAGACCGAGGGCGTCTCGACCGAATTCCTGGGTGCGGTGGGGCCCGACGTGATTCGCTCCGAGTTGGCTCGCGCAGAGGGGTTCGTGTTGCCATGTTGCACCGCCGAGAACGGCGATATCGATGGCGTTCCGGTCGTGCTCATGGAAGCCATGGCGGCAGGCGTACCCGTGGTCACGACGCGCCTCTCGGGTATTCCCGAACTCGTGGTGGACGGGGTGACGGGGTATCTTGCCGAACCCGGAGACGTGGACGACCTGACCGCGACTCTGGAGCGTTTTTTGGACGGTGCCGAGACTCGGGACGCCATCGTTAGCGCGGCCGTGGAGCGCGTCGAGACCCAGCACGAGATCGCGAACACGTCCGCAGCAATGGCACGCATTCTCACGGGAGACGACGCATGATCGGCTGTTGGACGTGGCGTGACCGACGGCCGGAAGTGGGCGCGCGGGGCCGAGCTGTCGCCGACGACCGCTCGGCGAGATGGAGCGGCGCTTGAACACCATCTGGCGACTCGACATCCAACTGCTCAACATGGCGGACCGCGAGGGCCTCGGGTGGGCGATGGTCGCTGTCGGATGCCTGCTCGTCATCGCATTCGGGAAGTTGCCCAAGGCATTCCTCGTGGGCATGGCGGTCTTGCTCGGCTCGCTGGTCTGGTTCAAACCGCTCGTTGTGCTTGCCCACGTCTTGCGCTGGTGGATTTTTCTGATCCTCGCGATGCGTGGCGGGCTCTTCGTGATGCGTCGGACGACGGTGCCGTCGTCCGGTCGCGTTCCGATGAGCCTTGTTGCTCTCGGCGGGATGTCAATCCTCTCCGCGGCGTGGGCCGACGACGCCCGTTTCGCGATCCTCCTGGCGGGGACGTTCCTCTGCACGCTCATTCTCGCGTTCGTCGTCGCGTGGCGGCTGATGGACTCGGAGGACTTCCTGCCGTACCTGTGTCAGGGCGCTCTGGTCGTCGCGCTCGCTCTGCAGGGACTCGGTGTGCTCTTCGGCCTTGCCGCGCTCATCACCGAGGACCCGTGGCTCATCAAGCGGACCGGAGTCGAGACACGTTTCTCCGGGATGACGATGAATGCGAACGGAAATGGAGTGTTCGCTGCGCTCTTCTGGCCCGTCGTTCTCGCAGCGCCTAGAGAGTACCTGGGGCGGCTGGCGTGGCTGCGCTGGCCAGCGCTCGCCGCGCTCCTGATCTGCATCGTATTCTCTGGATCGCGCACGGCGGCCGGCGTCACTCTGATGACGACGATCCTCTACGGACTCTATCGCTACCGCGTTGGAGCGATCCTAGCGACCACCCTTGTCGCTGCATGCGGCGCGGCGATCCTGCTCGGAACGCCGCTCGAGGAACTCGAGGGGTCGGCGGTGGACACCGTCGTCGTGCGCAGTGACTCCCTCTCCGACTTCGGCGGGCGACTCGAGCGTTGGGAGATGGGCTGGGAAGTGGCGCAGGAACGTCCGCTGATCGGCCATGGTTGGGGGGCAGCGCGCACGCTCGGCGAGCAGGACACGGCGATGGCGCTTGAGCTCGGTCGTGTGCGCTACGCGAGCAATCTCCACAGCGCGCACCTCTCCTTGCTGGTGGATCTGGGCTGGCTAGGGCTCGGGCTCTTCTGGCTCTTCGCGGCGGGGATCGTCCGGAGCGGGCTGCGGATACTGGCCGCGCCGATCTCGCCTGAGAACACCGTGTCGATGCTCTTCTTTGCGAGCACGATGGGACTGCTTGTCGACACATTTGTCCACGGCGGAATTCTCTCGGCCGGAAGCCCCAACGCGCTCCTGTTCTGGTTCTCGGCGGCGCTGGTGACGAAGCAGGCGCAGCGGCTCGGTGCGTACGCGCCGGCGCAGGAACCGGCAGCCGTGGCCGATCCTGAGGCTCTGCTGCACCCGGCGGGGCCGTGAGTGGCGCGGCGCGCCGTCCGTTCGTCGAGGCGCTCGGGGTCGCGTCGTTGGCTGCGATCCTGTATGTCGCGTTGGCCTCGCGATACCCGGGTTGGGGCGATGCCGCCGACCTCGCTCGTCGTGCCGTCGACGGACCTCTGACTCCGTTCGGAAGGTCGTACGCGCTCCAGAGCCTTGCGGTTCGTGCGTTTGCGATGGCCATGTCGCCCGCAGCAGCATTGGCGATCGTGAGCGCACTCTCTGCCGCGGTAGGCACGGGGATCGTGTATTGGGGGTGCCGATCGCCCCTCGGCCTCGACGCGTCGTCGGCAGCCGGGGCCGCGCTCACTCTTGGCTTCTCGCACACGTACGCGAGTAGCGCGGTCGACGGAGAGGTCTACGCGCTGCTCGGGGCGCTGACGGCGGCGACGGCGGTCGCCGCTCTGGCGGCGCGTCGGTATCCGACCCTGGAACTCGGCGCCGGGGCACTGGCTGGCTTGGCAGCCTCGCATCACCGCGCGGCCCTGGTCTTGATCCCTCTAGGAGCACTCTGGCTCTCTGCGGCGGCCGCGTCGTCTCGGCGCCGGATCGCTGCGTTCCGCTTCACCGTGGGTGTGCTCCTTGGCTGTGTGCCTCTGTTCATTCTGGTCGCGATGGAGGCGTCGCGCGATCCCTCCACCCCGTTGACGGTGCTGTTGCACAAGGTCGTGTTCGGCGCAGCGCGCAACGCTGACCTCTTCTTCGCATCCGAGCGTTCGCTGTCGGCGTCGCTCGTGTACGTCGCGAAATGGCTAGTCTTCAATCTCCCGGGCCCTGCGCTCGCTGCGGTCGCGATCGGATGGGCATGCGTCGCCCGCGACCACGGTCGGCGTGCGGCGCTGGGCGTCGGCGTCGTGCTCGCGTCGCTGTCGGTGCTGCCGCTCCGCTTCGACGGTGTCGGGGATCGCTACGCGTTGATTGTCCCTCTCTATCCCCTCGTCGCACTCCTGGCCGGCATCGGGGTGCAGCAGGTCGCGTCGCGTCGCACGGGATGGGGGATCGGCATGGCCGTGTCCTGCGCGTTGGCGCCGATGGCGGTCTACATGGCCCTCGGCGCGACGGATCTTGGACCACGCGTCCTGCCGCGCCTGCGCGCTGCCGCTGCGACCGAGTTCTTCATTCCGTCCCGGTGGGGAGCCATGGGCTCGTCGATCTGGGCGCGCGAGACGCTGGATGCGATCCCGATCGGCGGCACGATCTTCGCCGAGTGGGGGGCCGGCGGAGCGCTGGACTACGCGCGCCGCATCGACGGTATCCGCGTCGACGTGCGCGTCGTTCGGCACATGCCTGCGTCAGCCTCTCCGGTTGGAGTCGGGACGGCGAACTCCTTCGTCGCCTTGACCCCGATCTGGAGCGACGAGTCTGCGCGATTGGCCACGACCGGAGTGCGCGCCGAACGGGTTGGCCCTTCGCTCTACAGGTTGCACGCCGCGAGGTAGGTCATCGCGGCTGCGCGCTGTAGTTTCGCCACCGATCCGCCCCGCGCGTACGACGGGGCGCGGTGGAGGTCCAGTGCACATCGTTCTCGTTTCGGCCACGTATCCCGCGCAATCACGTCCGGCGGCCGAGCCGTCGTACACCGCGATCGCGCGCGAGTGTGTCCGCCGTGGCCACTCGGTGATCGCTGTCGCGGGTTCGGAGTCTGGTGCCGTCGAGCGCGAGACGCTCGACGGGGTCGATGTTGTGCGCGCGCTGCAGACGTCTTATGCCGGTGACGTCAAAGTGGGATCCATCGCGGCTCAGTGCCGCGCTCTGCGCTCGGCTCTGCGCCGCGGCGACGACGCGGTTCTGCTCTTCGGAGATGCCACCGGCGTCACCCCCGCGTTGTTGGGGGTCGCTCCGGACGTTCCGCGCTATGTGGACATCGGCTACGACTGGGCTCTCACGGGCTTTGGTGCTTCACACCCATGGTGGCAGTGGTGTGCGTCGGCCGGGCGAATGGCGCGGGTCTCGGCGAAGGCGCTGGGAGCCGTCATCGAGCGCCCTGATGCTCGGGACGCCCACTTTCTCGCGTGGAAGCAGAGCCGGTGGAAGGAACTGCTCGGCCGAGGCGTGCCCGTGGCCGCGGCGCGCGTGCTGCGCCCCGGGATCGACACCGGCCTCTTCTCGTACGCGCCGAGTGCAATCGAGGACGGCGAGATCCGACTCCAGTACCAGGGACCGCTCCGCCGCGTCGGCGGGCTCAATGCAATCTTCCTCGCGCTGAACAGCTTGCCTGCGCGCGTGCGCCTTCGGATCGTCGCGGAGGGGGCCGAATCGTCGTACCTAGCCGAACTCGCGGAACTCGGTCGTGCCGCGGGCGTCACGGATCGCGTCGAGGTCGTCCCCGCGGCGGGCGAGGCACAACGCCTCTCCCTTCTGCGGGGCGCCGCCCTCTTCGTCCACTCGTCCGAAAGCGGCGACGCGTTCCCGCGCTACGCCCTCGAAGCCGCGTCGGCTGGCGTGCCCGTCGTGGCTGCCGAGACCGAGAGCGGGGACGATGTCAGTCCGTGGAAGCCAGCGACGGCCCTTCGCTTTCCCGCGGGCAACCCGCGCGCGCTGGCGGAGTGCGTCGAGTCGTGCCTGGCGCAGCCCGAACTCGTGGAGCGCCTGTCCCGCGCCGGGCGCATCCTGGTGGAACGCGGCTTCGGCGTCGTGTACACGGTCGACCGTCTCGAGTCTCTCCTGCAGAGGAGTTGAGCCTGAGCCGCCGCCGAGGCAGGCTCGGATTGAAGATCTGTGTTTCGTTCGACCGATGGTGTTTTTTGGATGGGCACGGGCGATCCCACGCTAGCCTCCGGGGGCTGACGTGGGGAGAGCCTGCGTTCGCACGCTTGAGTACGCCGGAAGACGTCTCTATCGGAGACGTTCACGTCTTTGTCGGAGACGTTCAGAGGGAGATCGATGATGAAGATGCGTGGCATATTCGGTGCGCTGGTAGTCGGGGCTGTCTTGGCGATCGCATCGCCAGCCATGGCCGGGCTCGACTTCGCGAACACGGCCACGGCAGTGGGGGCGTCGACCGCCAACACGCGCTTCAACGGCTCGACCGCGGGTGCCTTCGGTACGCAGGCGCTCACGAGTGGTTTTCAGGCTCCGGGCGCCAATCAGGTGATCATCTCAGCGCCGACCGCCGTGGGACTCGTCCCCGAAGTCGCGATCATGGACTTCAACTACAACTCCGCGGGCCCGGGCGGCCAGGGGTTCCAGTACTCGTTCGACAACAAGGCTGGCGATTACGGCCTGGTGATCCAATTCGGCACGATCGTGACCCCCGGCGGTGGCACGCTGCTCTTGCAGCAGGTGCAGTTCTCTGAGGCCGGTACCCCGCTCTTCAGTTTCGCCTTTGGTATCAACCGCGCGCTGACCGCGGCGGACTCGGACTCGACGATCTTCATCGACATCCCGCAGGGAGCCATTCCTGGCTCGCAGCGTGACATCGTCGATGTGGTGCGCCTGCAGTTTGTGTTCTCGGGTAGCGGCACGAGTTTCGGTATCAACGCGGTCGCGAACCCGGAGCCCGGCACGATTGCGCTCTTCGGTCTTGGACTGCTCGGGCTGGCAGGTGTCGTGCGTCGGCGTCGTCGCGGTGCGGTTGCGCCTTCCGCGGCTGGCACGCCCTCCGAGAGCTGAGAGCTAGCGCGCGTCTGGGTCTGGGTTGTCTGGGTCTGGGTCGTCTGGGTCCCGGCCCCGCGGCGGTCGGCGACATGCTCATGGGGCGTGAGCGGCGCGATGAGAGTGCTCCGGGTATGGTGTCTAGCGCACCGGAACGTTCTTGTCGGCAGTCGTGATCGCTAGCCTTCGTGCCCATCAGCTTTCCTCGCGTGCGATCGTGGCTTGAACGTGGCGCGCGCGCTGCGACAGGAGGCGATCGTGACCAACGCCGACGTTGAACCTGACGCCGAATTGCCCTCGTTGAACTCGATCGTCTGGGAGACCGCGCAGGCATGACTGCACGCAGTCCCGCTGCAGGCGCCTCGGCGCGACTCGCGGTCCCCGCAGTCGTGGCGGCCGTGCTCTTCGTCGCCCTCTTCCACCCCATCCTTTGGTTGCGGGCCTCGCAGTACGCCGACGATCCGCGCTACTCGCATTGCTTCCTGCTCCCTGTGATCTCCGCGCTGTGGATCTACGACCGGTGGCCGGTCTTGCGGCGGATGGTGGTGGCGCCTTCGCGCGTCGGCGGCGCGGTCCTGACCGTGGGCGTGGCGCTCTTCGTCTACTCCCGGTTGCTGCACACCAATCTCGGGCAGCACGTCGGGCTGCTGTTGACGCTCGTCGGAGGCGTCTGGGCCCTCTGCGGATCGAAGATGACGCGAGCGTGCGCGTTTCCCCTGGGCTATCTCGTACTCACGATCCCCCTCCCGCGCGTCTGGGACGACCAACTGACGCAGCCGTTGCAGCGCTTCGCGACCGTGGTCGCCGAAGGAGCGTTCGATGCGATGGGGTGGATCGTTGTGCGGCAGGGCAATGTCCTACAACTCCCCGGCCTGAAGCTCCTGGTCGAAGAGCAGTGTTCCGGCGCGCATAGTCTCTACGCCCTTGGGGCGCTCGGATTTGCATGGGTGGCCTTCGTGCCACGGCCGCTCTGGTTACGTGTAGTGCTCGTGGCCTCGACCGTTCCCATTGCGATGCTCGCCAATGCGATCCGGGTCACGGGCACAGGCGTTTTGGCCTATCGTGTGGATCCGTCCTACGCAACGGGCGCGTCTCACCAACTCGGCGGGATGATTGTGTTCGCAATTGGGCTTGGGCTCTTTCTGCTCGTCGATTGGTGCCTGCGACCGGACGCCGTCGCGACGGAAAATGACGACGTCGCCGCCTGATCGTGCGCCTGCTGATCGCGTGCTGCGCGTCGCGGTGCTGTCGGAGCTTCCGACACCGTACCGTTGGCCCCTGTTCCGCCGCGTCGGTGCGGTCGAGCGCCTGGACCTCACGGTGTTCTTCTACTCGCGCACGGAAGCGGATCGTGACTGGGGGCTCGAAGTCGGTGACGACGGGGGAGTGTCCGTCGTCTTCCCGCCGGGACGTTCGTTTCACGTTCGTGGCCGGCGGTCGCTCTTCTTTCACTGGAATCCGGATCTCGTGGCGCGACTGCGCAAGGGCGCGTTCGACGTCGTGGTGATCCCGGGCTGGTCGATGCCTTCGAGCCTCGCCGCTGTCTGGGCGTGCAGGCGGAGCCGCACGCCCTACGTGATCTTCAGCGAGACGAATGACCTCTCGCCGCGTTCGTGGTGGGTGCGGCGACTCAAGCGGATCGTGTTACGCCCAATCGTCGGGCGCGCCGCCGCGTGGCTCGCTACCGGCACGATGTCCGCACGATTTCTGGAGCGGCACGGCGCCGTCCCGGCGCGCACACACCGCTTCGCCAACACGCCCGACGTGGAGGTTCTTGCCGCAGCGGTGGACGCGGCGCGACCCCTCCGCGCGGCGACCCGTCGCGATCTCGGGCTCCCCACTGGCGCTCCGGTCGCGCTCTTCGTCGGCCGCTTGATCGGCGCGAAGGACGTCGCGACGCTGCTGGAGGCCCACGCCCGACTGGAGGCGTCCGGTAGCCCTCTCTGGACACTGATCGTCGGTTCGGGAGCCGAGGCTGAATCTCTGCACGCCCGCGCGCAAGATCTTAGACTGCGCCAACTTGTCTTTGCGGGTGCGAGGAAGCCTCCCGACTTGCCGGCGCTCTGGGCCGCAGTCGATCTCTTCGTACTTCCGTCTGTCCATGAACCCTGGGGAGTTGTTGTGAACGAAGCGATGGCGGCAGGACTGCCCATCGTGCTCTCCGACCGGGTGGGCGCGGGACCGGATTTGCTCGTCGATGGCGAGACGGGGCGTGGATTCCGGGCGGGCGAGCCCGAATCGCTCGCCGCGGTGCTCAGCGAATTGGCAATGGCGCCGGACGCGCGGGCACGCATGGGCGCGGCGGCGGCGCGGCGCGTGCGTGATTGGGGCTACGGCCCGAGCGTCGTGGGATTCGAACGGGCCGTACGCGACGCCGTGGAGACCGCGACGTGAGCGCGCGTTCCATGTTGCTCTTCGTCTGCGCCGTCTTCGCCGCCGGTACGGTCGTCTCTCAACTGACAGGGAATCCAGTCTCTGCCTTACAAGGCACGGTCGCGCTCGGAACCCCGTTGCGCGCGGCGATCCCGATGGAATCCGCAGGCTGGCGCATGGTCCAGGAGGACGAACTGCGCGAGTTCGAACTCGAGATCACCAAGGTGGACGATTACGTCTCGCGTCTTTATGAGGGCCCGCGTGGAGAGAGCGTGCTCCTCTACATTGCGTACCATGGCAACAAGGAACGCGGTATGCAGACCTACTACCACAACGCGAGCATCTGCTACCCGGCGGCGGGTTGGCAGCTCGACGGCGAGGCGTTGAGCGAGTTGACGCTGCACGACGTGGCCAAACAGGTTCCGATCTGCCGGTATTCGTTCTCGCGGAACAACGAGCGTGTCTCGGTGCTGACGTTCTTCCAGGTGAACGATGAGCTCCTCGATCAGAGCCCGCGCAACAAGACGCTGTGGACCCTCTTCGACCGCATGACGCCGCAACTGGACGACTCGCCCGGGACGTTTGTACAGGTGCAGATCGTGGTGCCGGTAACCGACGACGGGCCGCTTGCGGCCGATGTGCAGACGCGTTTCCTGCAGGCGTTCGGCACCGCAATTTTCCAGGCGCTGCCGTGAGCTCGGAACGCGAAGTCCTGCGCAAGCGATCGCCTCTGGCGCGGCGTCGCGTCCGCGTGGCGCTGGTGATCGTCGTTCTGAGCGTCTCGCTCTTCACCATCGCGCGCATCCTCGGTGGGGGGCGTTCTTCCGGTGGGGAGCGCGAGCACTGGCGTCACCATGACGAGGCGCTCGTACTCTTCGAAGCCGGTCGGTTTTCCGAAGCTGCGGAGCGCTATCGCGCGATCGTGGACGAGCGTCCGAACGACAAGACTGCGACGTTCAATCTCGGGCTGAGTCTCTTGAAGTCCGACGAGGCGGAGCGCCGCGCGGAGGGCTGGCTGGCGATCGAGGCGGTCGCGGCCCGGGACCCCGACTTCGATGCCGCCCATGCGAAGCTGGCCTACCGCGCGCTGGCGGAGGGCCGCCGGGACGACGCGATCCGCGCGCTCCAGAACGTGGTTGCCAATCCACCCGAGCCGCCGGGGGCGCGCTCCACATTGGCGGAGATGCTCGTCCGCCAAGGGCGTCGGGGCGAGGCGCTCACGCATTTTCGTCAGGTCCTCGACGACGACGTGGCGCCCGCGCTCTTCCGAGCGCAGGCCGCGCTCAACTTGGCGCGTCAGCACGGACGGCGGGCTGCACTTCACCCCTCCCCCGCGAGGGAGCAAGCGCGGGAAGAGGTCGCCTACAAGACGGCCCTACAGATCATCGAGACCGCCCTCGGCGACGCAGCTGCCGAGGGCCGCCGCGAGCTCCTGGCAATGCGCCCGTTTGCATTGCTCGCACTCGATCGTTACGACGAGGCTCTCGGCGCCATGGTGGTTGCCCTCGAAGAGGTGCAGGACCCTACGCAGCGCGCTGGGCTGCGCGCACTCCGGGCAGAGATCTTCTGGCGCGAGGGCGACGAGACGCGCGCGCGTGCCGAGTTGGACGCGGTTCTTGCGAGCGCTGTCAGTCCCGATGCGGCGACGTTCCTTGCGGTCGCGGATCTCTACGAGTCGCAGCGACTCCGCGAGCGCGCCATCGACGTTCTCAGGCGCGGCACCGCGGCGCACCCAGATGATCGTCCGTTGCGGATGACGCTTGCGCGGACGCTCTTCCTTGCCGGTCGCCCAGCAGAGGCTGACCTGGTCCTGGGCGACGAAGACGGCATCTCTGACGACGACGATCTGATGGTGTTGCGTGGCACAATCCGTCGCGCCCAGGGTGACCTGGTCGGCGCGCGGCGTGCGTATCAGATCGTGCTGTCGCGCAGCCCTTCGCGGGCGGACGTTCGGCTGCGACTTCACGCTGCTGCGGCGGAGATGGCGCTCACGGCACCCGAAACCGCACCGGATGCGATCGATGACCTTGAGCGCATTGGCCGCGAACTCCTCGCCGCCGAACCCGGTTCCTCGGAAGCCCGCCTCGGTGTGGCCCGCGCGCTGCTGCTGCGCCGCGATGCCGGCGAGGCGGCGCTCGCAGAGGCTCACTCGCTGCTGGGCGAGGCGCTCGAACTCGATCCGCTGCTCTTCGAAGCTCATATCGCCATGGCGTTCGCGAACCTCCGGATGGAACGTTTCGACGAGGCGGCGCAGGCGCTTGAGCGCGTGATCGAAGCGCTGCCGACCGAGCGCCCATTACTGCGTGTACTCCTTGCGAGAGCATACCTGGGCGTCGGCGACCCGCGCAGCGCCTACGAGCAGGCACAGCGCGCCGTCGACGGGCTCGGCAACGACGCGGCGGCTCTGACCGTTCTCGTACGTGCGGCGGTGCTCGCGAGCGAGCCGGAGAGCGCATTGCGCACGTTGCGCCAACTCGCAGCGTTGGAACCCGACAACATCGTACATCCGCTCGATCAGGCCTTCCTCCACGCCGGACAAGCGGAGATGGGCGCTGCCCGCGAGAAACTCGCCGATGCAGAGGCAATCGCTGAGTCGATGGCGGATACGGATGCACGCAGTGCCGCATTGCGCAGTGTCACCGAGGCGAAGGCACGGATCTTCGCGCTGGCGGGCGATGTCGCCGGGGCGAAGGGCGCCTTTGCGGCACTCATCGGACGGTTGCCGAAGGACGTCGAAGCGCGTGTGCGCTACGGGCGTTTCCTCGCAGCGACCGGCGACGGCGACGAGGCGGAGCGCATCTTCCTGCAGGCGATCCGCATCGACGAGGTCAGCCTCACGCCGCGCCGCGCACTCGTGGAACTCTGGACGGATCGCGGGGACCTGACGCAGGACCTCGCGGAGCAGGTGCGGCGCATGCGGATCGTCGGTAACGACGATCCCGTCGTACTCTACGCCGAAGGGCGACTGGCGGCCTTGCAGGGCGATCTGCGCACGGCGCGCGAGCGTCTTGAGGCTGCCGTGGCCGAGCGGCCTGACGATGGCGACTTTCTCTATGCGCTCGGCATCGTGCTCTCGCGTGCTGGCGACCTCGACGCCGCTGTCGGGGTCCTCGAGCGGGCCGTCGCAAGGGTGCCGGAGAGCGTGCCCGCCCGCGATGCGCTTAGCCGCGCCCGGTTCTCGCGTGCTGGGGAGCTTGCGCGCGTCGGACGCGTGCGCGCCGCCCGCGCGCTGCTACAGGAGACCATTCGCGACGAGCCCCAGGCGAATGCACCGCGCCTGGCGCTCGCCGATCTGCTGCGGATGACCGGCGAGGCCGATCTCAGCGAGTCACAGATCCGGGGGATGCTCGCTCGCGATCCCGACGACGTGCTGGCGCGACGGATGCTGGCCACCGCTCTCGCGCGAAGGGGTCGGATGGCAGAGGCCGTGCGCGAACTCCTGCGGGTGACCGAGGCCGAGCCCGAAATTTGGACAGGCTGGGCGGCTCTCAGCGCGGCCTATCTCGAGCTGGGTGACGTACCGAATGCCGAGGCCACCGCCACACGGTGTCGGAACGCGGCGCCACGCGAGCCCGCGTCGCTCTCGGCGACGATCCAGGTCCTCGTGACCTCCGAGCGCCCGACGGAAGCGGCGCGTCAGGTCGAGGCTGCGATCGTCGCGGCCCCGGAAGAGTCGCTCTACCGCCTCATGCGCGCCATGCTGCATGCGCAGGCCGAGGAGCATGAGGCGACAGTGACCGCCGCTGCCCAGGCGCTCGACCTTGCGCCCAGCTTGTCGCAGGCAGCGCGACTCGCGGTGAATGCGCTCCGCTTTGGATTGGGTGAGAGCGAGCGCGCTCTGGAGTTCGCGACGAAGCGCGCCGAACGCGCCCCGGACGTGGCCGACCTCGCCTATCTCGTCGGTTGGCTACAGGCGCAACGTGGTGATCCTGGCGGCGCTCTGGCGACGCTGCTCCCGCTCGCCGAGGCGCAGCCCCCACACCAAGCGGCGCTCGCTTCGTGTGCGATGATCCTGATCGAGCAGCGCGACACGACCGCGGCGCGCGCTCTACTGGATGCCGGTTTGCGCGTCAATCCTGAGAATTCCAATTTCCACTTCATGCGCGCTCAGGCCGTACTCGTCGATGCGCTCGCGATGGGCGACGCGACCGTCGAGGGCGCTTCGCGCCGCGTCGCGCTCCACTCGCTGGAACGCGTCATCGAGCTCGTCCCGTGGCATCACACAGCGCGCAACAACCTGGCGTTCATCCTCTCCGCGGAGACGGAGACGCTCGGCGCCGCGTTGGAGCATGCCGAGCGAGCCGTCAAGGAAGCGCCCGGGCATGCTCCGTATGCCGACACGCTCGGCACGATCCAGGTCAAGCTCGGGCAACTCGACGAGGCCATCGCGACGTTCGAAGGTGCGCTCGCCGTGATCCAGAAGGCGCACACGCGGCTCTCTGTCGAGGCCAAGGGCGCGATCGCACAGAACGAGCCGGAGCGCCTCCGTCAGTTGCAGGTTCGTCTGGATCGCCAGGAGGCCGACCTCCGCGCTCACTACGCCGACGCCATCCGGCGTCGCGGCGACTGACCTGCACGCGTTGACTGGCATGCACTGACTGGCATGCACTGACTGGCATGCACTGACTGGCATGCACCGACTGGCCCGCATTGAACGCCGCGGCGCGCGCTCGCGAGAACGATACGTTGCCCGGCCCTCGGCGCTACGATCCGGCGACGCGGGTTGCTACCCGTCTGGAGGGTTCCCGTGAAGCAGGTTCTGCAAGCTGCCGGTGGTGGACGCACGCGCGTCGCCGACGTCCCCGAACCGGCCGTGCGCCGTGGTGGGGTCCTTGTCGCGACGGAGTGGTCATTGATCTCGGCCGGCACCGAGCGCCTGGTCATCGACCTCGCGACCAAGTCACTCCTCGGCAAGGCGAAGGCCCGTCCGGACCTGGTCAAGAAGACGCTCGAGAAGTTGCGCCGCGAGGGCCTCCTCGCGACGTATCGCGCGGTGTCCGGGCGCCTGGCCGGTGACGTCCCGCTCGGGTACAGCGCTGCGGGGCGCGTCATCGCCGTCGGCGAGGGCGTCTCCGGTATCGCTGTCGGGGATCGCGTCGCATGTGCTGGCGCTGGCTATGCGAACCACGCCGAAGTGATCTCGGTGCCGCGCAACCTGGTGGCCCCCGTGCCCGTCGGATTGAGTTCGCGGGATGCGTGTGTGGCGACGATGGGGGCCATCGCGCTGCACGGCGTACGCACGGCGGACGTGCGTCTCGGCGAGGTCGTCGTCGTGATCGGTCTCGGGCTGCTTGGGCAACTCGCCGTGCAGTTCCTCCGTGCGTCGGGTGCTCGAGTCGTGGCTCTCGATCTCGACCCGGAACGCGTGCGGATTGCGGGGAACCTGGGTGCCGAGGCGGCGGTCTGCAGCGAAGATCCGGGGCCGATCGTGCGCGGCATGACAGGTGGCCACGGCGCGGACGCGGCTCTCGTCTGCGCCGGGTCAGAGTCCAGCGAACCGCTTGCGCTTGCCGCGCGACTTCTGCGGAGAGCCGGAGTCGTCACGTTGGTGGGGGCCACGGGGATGGATCTCGATCGGCGCACGTTCTATCCCAATGAACTGTCGCTGCGGATGAGCACGTCGTACGGGCCCGGACGCTATGACGCACACTACGAAGAGCAGGGGATCGACTATCCGTACGCATACGTGCGGTGGACAGAGGGCCGCAATCTGCGGGCGGTGATGGATTTCGTCGCGAACGGTTCGGTGGACCTTGACCCATTGATGACGCATGAATTCGCGATTGGCGATGCGGCGCGGGCGTACGAGATCGTGACGGGCGACGGAGGCGAGCCGTTCATGGGCATCCTCCTGCGCTACGGCGCCGAGGCGACTCCTTTGGCCGCGTCTGGTTTGGCCTCGTCTGGCGCGGACTCGGTGGCCGCCCCCGGCGCGCGCATCGGAATGGTCGGCGCCGGGCTCTTTGCCACCGGCGTGCTGCTGCCAGCGCTGCGCTCGGCCGGCGGCGCGTTCCAGGCGGTCTCGACCGCAAGTGGCGCGACAGCCGATGCCGTGGCGCGCACGTTCGGATTCGCGCGTGTTGCCAGGTCGTCGGACGAGGTGGTGGCGGCGGACGACGTCGATGCCATCGTCGTCGCGACACGCCACGACAGTCACGCCGCACTCGTCGCCGCGGCGCTCCGTGCCGGGAAGGCGTGCTTCGTCGAGAAGCCGCTCGCCATCGAGCGGGCGGGGCTCGATGACGTGCTCGAAGCGATGGCGGAACGACCGGGGCTCGTGTGTGTGGGCTTCAACCGTCGCTTCGCGCCTGCGATCCGTGCGCTCTCCGAGGCTCTTGCGCAGCGCTCTTCGCCGCTCCATGCGCGCTATCGGATCAATGCCGGGCGCATGCCCGATGGGCATTGGACGCTCGACCCCGCGGTCGGCGGCGGCCGGATCTTGGGGGAGGTCTGTCACTTCGTCGACTTGCTTGCATTTCTGGCGCGCGCACCGGTTACGCATGTGCAGGCGGTGCCCATCGGCGATGACGGTGTCTGCGCGACGCTGCGCTTTGGCGATGGTTCCACGGCGACGCTGGACTACCTGAGCGGCGGCGCCGCGGGCCTGCCGAAGGAGTGCCTTGACGTACACTGGGAGGGACGCAGCTTCGTGCTCGACGACTTCCGCGAGTTGACCGAATTCGGGGCCGGAAAGTCGGAGCGGCTCTGGAGTGGGTCGCAGGACAAGGGGCACGGCGCCGAGATCGCCGCGTTCGTCGCCGCCGTCAAGAACGGCGGCCCGTCGCCAGTCCCCTTCGGCGAGGCCGTCGCGTCCACACGGGCGACGTTCGCGATCGCCGAGGCGACGCGCGCGGGCCGGGTGGTGGACGCCGGCGCGTGAGCGGACTCGTTGCCCGCATTGCCCGCGATCTGCGCACCGCGCGGCATATTCCCCCGGCTCAGCTGGCCCATCGAATGCGCTTCCTGGCGCTGCGTCGTCTGTATGCAGTGGTCCCGACCGCCCCAATCCAGTCAGCGCGGCGACGTGCGCGCGGTGCCCGTCCACGAGCGCGGCTTCCGCGCGTCCCGCACATCGCTCTGGATCCGTCGCGCGGTCCGAGGGCCCGCGCGCGTGCGGCGGATGCAGCCGCGGGGCGCTTCACTCACCTCGGCGTGGTGCGCGACTACGGCTCCGCGATCGACTGGCGCGATCCCACCGTCTCGCCTCTATGGGCCTATCAGATGCACTACCTCGGTGCGGTCGTCGATTGCGCTCTCGCGCGGCGCGCTGGAGATGCGGCGTCCATCCTTCAGTCGTGGAACACGGCGTTCGGCGATCGCTGGGACGCCGTCGCGTGGCATCCCTATCCCGTGTCGCTGCGACTCGTCAACGTGTGCCATGCGGCGTCGGTCCTGGGTTCCTTCGCTGCTCTCGGTGACGACGCTGTCTCCTTCGTCGCGACGCACGCGCGCTACCTCGAAGAGCATCTCGAGCGCGATGTGCGCGGCAACCACTTGCTTGAGAACGCCGTCGCGCTGGTCACCGCAGCGCATTTCATCGACGGCGCCGCCGATGGGCGTGCGGCGCTGCGCCTGCTACGCGACGTCGTCGCCGAGCAGATCCTGCCCGATGGGATGCACTTCGAACTGTCGCCGATGTACCACGCCATCGTTCTCACGCGGCTCGTCCTCGTCGGGTCCGTGATCGACGACGCGCTGACCTCGCAGGTTCTTCTAGCGGCCGTCGAGACCATGACGTCGCGCCTTGCGTGGTTGCGTTGCCCCGACGGTGGCCTGCCTCTGCTGGGCGACAGCGTGCGGGAGTTCGCGCTGCCCGCGGGTCTCCTTGTCGATCTGGGTGACATGCAGTCTCCAGGACGTTCGGAACTTGCTCCGAGCGTCCGCGCGTCGGCGCCAGAGGGGCTCTCCGCTGCCCCCGACGCGGGGCTCCACATTCTGCGGGATGGGCCTCTCTGGTGCATCCTCGACGCGGGGGCTATCTGCCCGACCTACCTCCCAGCGCACGGCCAAGCAGATACGCTCTCGGTCGAGGTGTGGATCGACGACGCGTGCCTCGTGACCGATCCGGGGTTGCACGAGTACACGGGTGACGAGCGAGCGTGGGGCCGGTCTTCACGCGCGCACAGCACGATTACTGTTGACGATCGGGACGCGTCCGAGGTCTACGGCAGCTTTCGGGTCGGTGGGCGGGAGACGCTGGAGAGCGTTGACGCTGGCGACGACGCGGTCACGGCGACGTTGCGGCCGTGGGGGATCGCCGCGCGGCTGACGCGTCGTGTGTCCCTCCCAGGCGACGGCGTGCTGCGGGTGGAGGATCAAGCGGCGATGCCCGCGCGGTCGGCGGCGCGCTCGCGACTCCATCTCCACCCGGACGTCGAGGTCGTCGGAGGCGAGGGTTCCCGGGCCCTTGATGTACGCGTGCGCGGGCGCGAAGTGACCATCCGCGGCGAACACCCTCTCACGTTGGAGGCCGGACGCTGCTCGCGTCGCTTCGGCGAGATCCAGGCGACCCAAATTGTCGTGATGGAGCTTGCGCGCGACGCCACGAGTCTTGCGCGCGGGTGGATGGCGGTCGTTCCTGGGAAGCGCATCACGCGGGGGTCACCGCGATGAGGATCGTCTGGCTCTGTCACTACTTCGCGCCGGAGATCGGCGCCCCGCAGGCCCGGTTGCTCGAACTGTCGCGCGTCTTCCGCGATGCCGGCCACGATGTTGCGGTCGTCACGTGCTTTCCGAACCACCCGACCGGAGTCCTTCGCGATCAGGACCGTGGCGTCTGGGCGCGACGCGACGAGATCGACGGGATCGCCGTCTTTCGCTGCCGCTCGTACGTGGCCACCAATCGTGGCTTCGTGAAGAAGACGCTCGGTCATCTCTCGTTCATGGTGTCGGGCCTCTTCGGGCTCTCGCGCGCCGCGCGCGAAGTACGCCCGGATGTCGTGCTCGTCTCGAGCCCGACCTTCTTCAGCGTGATCACGGCCTGGTGGTGGTGCCTCACGCGCGGCGTGCCCTACGTCTTCGAGGTGCGTGATCTCTGGCCCGCGGTCTTCGTGGATCTGGGGATTCTGAAGAGCCGCTTCCTGATCCGCACCCTGGAGGCGATCGAGCTCTTTCTCTACCGGCGTGCGATGGGGGTGGTGACAGTCACGCGGGCGTTCGCCGACCACATTGCGCGACGCGGTGTTCCGCGCACCAAGCTGGGCGTTGTGACGAACGGCGTCGATGAGAAACGCTTCCGACCGGGACCACGGGACACGGAACTGTCACGCAGCGAGGACCTGGACGGGTGCTTCGTCGTCCTCTACCTGGGCGCCCATGGAATCAGTCACGCGCTCGCGCGGATGCTCGACGCTGCCGAGCGCCTTCGCGACCTCGACGAGGTGCGCTTCGTCTTCGTCGGCGAGGGCGCCGAGAAGGAAGCTCTGGTCGCGGGCGCGAAGGAACGCGGGCTCTCCAACGTCGTGTTCCGTGCCGGGGTTCCGAAGGAGGACGTCGCCCGCTGGTATCGTCTCGCCGATGTCGGACTCGTCCCTCTGCGCGACGTCCCGCTCTTCGACACGTTCATCCCCTCGAAGATGTTCGAGTTGATGGCGGCCGGCGTCCCGATCGTGGGGTCGGTCCGCGGAGAGGCGCGAGAGATCCTCGAGCGCAGCGAAGCTGCGATAATCGTCGAGCCCGAAGACGCTGCGGCGATCGCGGGTGCGGTGCGCGACTTAGTTGCCGACCCCGCCGCCCGCGCACGCATGGCCGACTCGGGCCGCCGCTTCGTCGAGGCGGAGTTCACACGGAGACAGTTGGGATACGTCTATCTCGGCATCCTCGACGGGTGGCTCGCGGAGCGCGACCATGGGTGAGATGGAGAACTGTAACGTCGTCGCGCTCGCGGGAGGGACAGGCTTCACCGGTCGTCGGGTTGCCGCACGGCTCGCCTCCGGCGGTGCCGGATTGCGCTGTCTCGTGCGCGCGACCAGCGATACGTCGGTGCTGCCCGAGGCGGCCGCCACTTCGATCGGTGATCTCGGCGACGCGGCCGGCCTGGATGAGTGGCTCCGAGGTACGCGAACACTTGTCTACGTCGCGTCGATGGGTTTCGGCCACATCCCTGCGGTCCTCGATGTCGCACGACGGTGTGGCGTAGAGCGTGCGGTCTTCGTCTCCACCACGGGGATCTTCACGCGCCTTCCGGCCCCATCGAAGGCTGTTCGGATCGCTGCCGAAGAGGCCGTGATGAAGAGCGGTCTCGCGTGGACGATCGTGCGTCCCACGATGATCTACGGCGCTCCGGGCGATCGGAATATCGAGCGCCTCATTCGTCTCGTCGCGCGGCGGCGTTGCGTCCCTGTCCCCGGCAACGGAGAGCATCTCGTGCAACCTGTGCACGTCGACGACCTCGCCGCTGGGATCGTCGCCGCCTCGCGCCGCGAAGCTGCGATCGGCAAGGCGTATGCGCTCTCAGGAGCCGAGCCACTCTCGCTGAATGCCACGATTGACGCGGCGGCGACGGCGGTCGGACGGCGCGTTCGGCGCATCCACTGCCCGCTCCGGCCTGTGGCGCGCGTCCTCGGCATGTGCGAGGCCATCGGGCTGCGTCTGCCGATCAAGCGCGAGCAGATTCTGAGGCTGGCGGAAGACAAGGCGTTCGACCACGACGACGCGGCACGCGATCTCGCGTTCGCTCCGCGGCCATTCACGGAGGGAGTATCCGCCGAGGCGCGGTTGCTGCGTTGCACCACACCTGGAGGCGACGCGTGATCGAGAGTGCACTCGCCGGCGTGGCGGCGGTCACGCTCGTCTCCTTCGTTGGCACAGGCTGGGCTCTACGCCTCGCGCGCCGCCGGAGCATTCTCGCGCATCCGAACGAGCGCTCGAGTCATAGCGCTCCGACCCCGTCCGGGGGCGGTCTCGGTCTGGGGTTGACCGCCGTACTCGGGTTGGCGCTCGCCGGCCTTGCCACGGAGTATATGGGCGGCGAGCGCGCGCTGCTCTGGGCAGCGTTACCTGTCGCGCTGGCGTGCTGGGTGGGGTGGCGCGATGACGTCCGCCCGCTGCCCCCACTCGCCAAACTCGCCGTGCTCACTGTCGCAGCCGGAACGCTTGTGGCGTTGCGCCGATTTGACGCGGTCGAGATCCCCGGCCTGGGCTCCGTCGGATTCGGCGTACTCACGTTGCCGCTGATGCTCTTCTGGCTCGCAGGGTTTACCAACGCCTTCAATTTCATGGATGGAATCGACGGAATCGCGGGGCTCACGGCGGCGGTGTCAGGACTCGTCTACGCCGCGTCGGGGATGGCATCCGATGTCAGCGCCGTCGTGGCCCTGGGCGTGATCATCGCCGGGTCGGCAGTCGGCTTCCTGCCGTGGAACTTTCCCCGGGCACGCATCTTTATGGGGGACGCCGGCAGCCTGGTCCTGGGACTCCTGCTTGCCTTCACGGCGGTGGTGGCTGACGTCGCTGGCAGCCTGTCGTTCCCGGCCTCCGTTCTGCTCCTGGGGCCGTTCATCTTCGATACATCGATCACGCTCGTCCGCCGCGCGATCCGGGGCGAGCGCGTGTGGCGCGCGCACCGCGAGCATCTCTACCAACGCCTCGCTCGAATCTGGGGTGCCCACGCGCCCGTCTCGCTGCTCTACGCCGCGTTCTCCGTCGCTTGTGGTGTCCTCGCACTGGCGTACGATGGCCTGGGAACATCGGGCAGGCTGCTTTCCCTCGGAGGGCCTCTCGCCGCGATGCTAGCCTTCGCGGCGCTGGTACTGGTGATCGACCGGCGGCGGCGCAAGGCGCTGCGCGTGGCAGGAGACTGACCGCTCGTTTCGCGAAGCGGCGGTAACCGACAGCAATCGCCCGGTGACTTCCGTCGGGTCGGGCTCGGACCGTCCAACCCTCAAGACTCAAGACTCGTGCCATCGGCACTCTCGGAGAACAGCACACCGACAGATTGTGTGAGCGACACGTGATCGCATGAGCGCCCAGGCATTCCTCCGCTATCGCATTGTCGTGGTCGTCTTCGTCCACGCGCTCCTCGCCGCCGCCGCATGGGTTGGCGCGTGGTACCTGCGGCTGGACCAAGACCTCTACACGCTCGGTCGCGTCGACTACCTCGGGCGTTGCCTCTTCCTGCTCCCGTGGGTGGTCGCAGCGCGTTTGATCGCGTTCGGATGGTGTGGCCTCTTCCAGGGGCTCTGGCGCTATGTGTCGCTGACCGATCTGGTCAGTCTGGCGCGCGCCATCGTGCTCGGTTCGGTCCTCTATCTACCGATCCTGGTGGCGCTCGGCTTCGAGCATGTGCCGCGCACGACGCTGATCCTCGAGCCGATCCTGTCCGCGACACTGGTCGGTGGAATACGGTTCGCGATCCGCAGCTACCGCGAGGTCTTTGCCCCGGCGCGCGAAGGCGGGCGACGGGTCCTGATCATCGGCGCAGGCGACGCCGGCGAGATGCTCCTGCGCGAGATGCGCACGCACACGCACATGGGCTTCCAACCCGTTGGGTTCGTTGACGACGACCTGCGCAAGCGCGGGACGAAGATTCACGGCCTGCCCGTCCTCGGCAGCGTGGATGAAATGCGCTCCATCGTCGCGAAGACGGGCGCCGAGGAACTCGTGGTCGCGGTTCCCAGTGCGTCAGGCGCCCAGTATCGACGCATCCTGGACCAATGTGATTCCACGGGGGTTCGGCTGCGGCGCTTGCCGCGCAAGGTGGCCGACATCGTGCGCTTGACCGAGTTGCGCGATGTGGACTTCGAGGATCTCCTCGACCGCGACCCGGTCGAGGTGGACCTTGAGGCGCTCCGCGGCGCGGTCACGGGGAAGGTCGTCATCATCACGGGAGCCGGTGGGTCGATCGGTTCCGAGGTCGTGCGCCAGATCATCCCGCTTGGCCCGAAGCTCGTCGTGGCGCTCGACCGCGCCGAGAATGCGCTTTACTTCCTTGAGCGCGATCTGGCTGTTCGCCATCCGGATGCGAGTGTTCTCATCCGCATCGCGGACTGTCAGGACCGCCCCGCGCTCCACACCCTCTTCGCCAGCGTGCGCCCCGACTTCGTTATTCATGCGGCGGCGTACAAACACGTGCCGCTGATGGAGGCGCACCCGCTCCAGGCGGTCCGCAATAACGTGGCCGCGACGCTCGCACTCGGGGAGTTATGCCTCGAGTTCGACGTTCCCCGCTTCCTCCTCATCTCGTCGGACAAGGCCGTCCGGCCCACGAACGTGATGGGCGCCACGAAGCGCGGAGCCGAGCTGGCATTGCAGTCGCTCCCCCGGGGCAAGACGCAGTTCATCGCGGTTCGGTTCGGGAACGTCCTGGGGAGCGAGGGCAGCGTCGTGCCGCTCTTCGAGCGTCAGATTGCCGAGGGGGGGCCCGTCACGGTCACGCATCGCGATGTCGTGCGCTACTTCATGACCATTCCAGAGGCCGTCGGATTGGTGCTCCAGGCTGGGATCATGGGACGTGGTGGCGAGGTCTTCCACCTTGACATGGGACGTCCGGTGAAGGTGCTCGAACTTGCCGAGCGGCTCATTCAGCTGCACGGCTTCCGGCCGTACGACGACGTTGAGATCCGGTTCGTCGGACTCCGACCGGGCGAGAAGATGCACGAGGAATTGCTCACCGACGGCGAGAACGTTGCGCCGACTTCCCACGCCCGCATTCGGACGCTGGTCTGCGGCGAACCGCCGCGCGCACGACTGCGCGCACAGGTGGATACGCTCATCGCAGCCTCGTCGCGCGGGGTCGAGGAGTCGATCCGGGCGCTCGGAGCGTTGGTGCCGGAGTACCAGCCCAACAACGATCGGTTCGGGCGCATCCTAGCGCGCGATCGCGATCACTCCGGCGAGCAGAGCCCCGCGGTTTGAGGGCGCGCGCCTTGATGGCACCGCCGCTACTTCGCACCATGCGCCCCAGCCAGTGGGCGAAGAACGCGTTCGTCGTCGCGCCGATCGTGTTCGCGCCTCGCCTCCAGGACTCGGACTCGCTTCTGCGCGTGGCCGGAGCGTTCGGCGTCTTCTGCTGCGCAGCCTCGGCGGTGTACCTCTTCAACGACGTGGGGGATCGCGCAGCCGACCGCGTTCACCCGCGCAAGTGCAAGCGACCGATCGCAGCCGGTGAGCTCTCGGTTCCCGCGGCGCTCGCGAGTTCCGGCGCTCTTGTGATCGCCGCCCTGATCTGGGCGCTGGTTGGGATCGGCAGCGCCTCTCTCACGGTCGTCATCGCGACGTACATCGCGATCCAATGCCTCTACTCCGCGAAGTTGAAGCACGTTGTGATCGTCGATGTGCTCTGCATCGCCTCCGGCTTCGTTCTGCGACTGCTGGCCGGAGGGTTCGCCGCAGGCGTGCCGCAGAGCCGGTGGATACTGGCGTGTACGATCTTCGTGTCGCTCTTCCTCGCGCTGTGTAAGCGCCGGCACGAAGTAGTCTCGTTGGGCGCAGACGCTGCGCAGCATCGCCCGATCCTGGCGGCGTACTCAGTGGCGTTTCTCGACCAGAGCATCAGTGCGTTGACCGCGGCGACGATCGTTGGCTACACGCTCTACGCCGTGGACGATCGAACGGCGTCCGCGCACGGATTCGAGGGCATCGAGGGCGGTCTGCCGCCGATGCTCATCACCGTTCCATTCGTCCTCTACGGTCTGCTGCGCTACCTCTACCTCGTCCACCATGAAGACGGGGGGGGCAGTCCCACCGAGACCCTCTTCCGGGATCGCCCCAGCCTGATCAACGGCTGCCTCTACGTTGGCGTCGCCATCGCGGTCCTCCGCATCGCATCGCAGTAGCGCCCGAACCTGAGTTCCCGCACCTGCGTCCGGCAACTTCGGGATGTTGTGCGCCGCCGCAGGTACCCGGGGACGTCCGGCTCCCATGCCTGCGGAGCCTCACGTCGCGCGTCAGGCACGCGAATTCGGAGCTGCGCGAACTTCTCTGAGAGGACAGCAGGCTCCCGCTTCACTTCCGATGGGTGCGTTCCGATAGAGAGGCGTACGGCTTTCTGGACATCGGTGTCCTTGAAGGACCGCATCTGTTGGAGAGGTGAGCTGAATGAACACTCCACGTTCATCGCGGGGTCTGGTGGCAGCGCTTTCGAGGCGCAAGCTACAGGTCGCTGCCGTGGCGCTCGGAGCCCTGCTCGTGGCGTCCGCAATCGCTGTTGTCAGGCCCCTCGACTACCGTGCGCAGACGCGGCTGGAGATGGTCGCTCGAGACTCCGGCGACGGCGCTGTCGTCGTCGAACAGGTGCGTAACATCGAAGGCGACGTGCTTCATCGCGGCGCGTTCGCTCAGATCGTCGCCGAGATGGGTCTGCTGGCGAGCGCCGCGGGCGAACCGGAGGCGGAGCGCATTCAGGCCACCGATGATCTGGTCACCGAGCTATTGGCGCGGACCGAGGTCACGAGCGCCGAGGGTAGTGCGCCCCACACCTGGGATGTCACAATCGCTCATACCAGCAACGACGCGAATTTCTCGCTCCGTCTGGTCGAGGCCATTGCGAGCCGATATCAGGACGCGACGCTCCGGCGCCCCGAAGCGGAGCAGTCCAAGATCGTTGCGGTCATGCTCAAGGACGAGACCGCGGCGCGCGAAGAGGCCACTCGCCTCGGTGAGGAACTCTCGGCATTCGAGAACGAGAATGCCGCGTTCCTCGAGGGGCCGGAACGTCGTCTGGCCGCGATCCGAGAGCGGATCGCCGCTGTTGAGCGCGATGAAATCGGAGCGCAACAAGGCGAGATCGCCCGGCTCGACGCGTTGCTTGCCGAGGAGCCGGCGGTCATCACGAAGGACGACGGAAGTCAGCGACCCAACCCGATGTACCGGTCGTTGCAGGAGGCGAAGCTCGAGTCGGAAGGCCGCGTCGCGGGCGCCCGACGGAAGCTGTCCGCCCTGCGTGGGAGCGAGCGCGAGCTGCTCGAAGAGGTGCGGCACTCGCCAGAGATACGGAAGAAGCGCGATGCGCTCGCTGCCGAGGCCGCGTCGGCCGACACATGCTGCGCGGAGTTGGCGTCGACCTTGACGCAGGCACGCGAGCGTCTGGCTGCGTTGCAGGGGCAGCACCAGGTCTCGTTCGCGCAGATCGAAGCTCCGACGCGTCCGAACGGACCCGTGGGGCTGGGCATCCTCTCGCTCGCTGGGATCGGCCTCCTGGTCGGCTCCGGAGTGGGCGCGGGGATCGCTATCGCGATGGACGGTCTGGATGGATCGTTCCGACAGACGGACGAGGTGCAGCGGGCGATCGGCCTGCCCACGCTCGGCGCCGTGGGTTGCATCCAGACTCCTGCCGAGTTGGCAGCAGAGCAGTCGGAGCAGAGTCGGCGCGTCACAGGACTGCTCGTCATGTCGGTGGCGGTCGTCGGTTTACTCACGTTCGCCATGGCGGGCGACGCCGGGGCGATCCGCGAATTCGTCAGGGCGCAACTGGCATGAGGTATCGAGCCATGGCGAATGCGATCAGAGATGTAGTCGGTACCGCGATCACGAGTCCCGTGCGGGCCGTGGTCATGGGGGAGTAGGACCATGTATCAAGAGTTCTTCGGCCTCGACAAGATGCCGTTCAACACGACGCCTGACACGCGCTTCTTCTTCCATTCGGAGCAGCATCAGGAGGCTCTTTCGAGCCTGCTCTACGCTGTGAACGAGCGGAAGGGCTTCGCCCTGCTAACGGGCGAGATCGGCGCCGGTAAGACAACGTGCTGCCGTGCGTTCTTGAACCGCCTCGACCCCAAGACCAAGGTCGCGGTGATCACGAACACGCGCCTGACAGAGCGTCAACTGCTGCAGTCGATCTGTGAGGAGTTTGGGCTCTGGATCCCGGGCAACGTCGGGAAGGTCACGCTCTTCAATGAGCTCAACACCTTCCTGGTCGAGCAGTATCGTCAAGGAGCCAACGTCGTTCTGATCGTGGACGAAGCGCAGAACCTGCGTCCCGAGGTCCTCGAGGAGATCCGTCTCATCTCGAACCTCGAGACGGAGCGCGACAAGTTGATCCAGATCGTGCTGATGGGGCAGCCGGAACTGCGTGACATCGTCGATCTGCCGGAGCTCAAACAGCTCAAGCAGCGCATCGTGCTGCGCTTTCACCTGTACCCGCTCTCCGAACGAGAAGCGCAAGCGTACATCTTCCATCGCCTGCGGACGGCCGGCGCCGATGGCTCGATGAAGTTCAGCCGCAAGGCATTGAAGACCATCTTCGAGTACTCGGGAGGCATCCCGCGCGTCGTGAACATCGTGTGTGACAACACGCTGCTGCTGGCGTTCGTCCACGAGACGAAGAAGATTTCCGAGTCCCTCGTTCGCGAGGTGATCCGGGACCTGGAGGGCGCCCGCCGGCCCGTGGAAAGTCGATGAACCTCCTGGGGGGCCGAGACCCGGCCGGGGAGCGCATAAGCCATGGGTAAGATGCAGAAGGCACTGAAGAAAGCGCAACAGCGGTCATCGGCTGCGACCGCCACGGTCGCGGCGACGAGCGAAGCGTCGGCCCACGCGACACCGCACAACGCTGCCGAGCGACCGACCGCCGCAACGATCTCAAACTCGTTTCGCTCGGATCTCGATCCGCACTTGGTCGCCCTCGTCGATCCCGAAGGGGTTCACGCGCAGCAGTACCGGATGCTGGTTCGCAACCTCGACCGCCTCGCGGAGGAAACGCCGATCACCTCGATCGTCGTCACAAGCGCGCACGGCAAGGACGGCCGCAGTCTCTCGGCCGCCAACCTGGCCTGCACGCTGGCCGAGAACACAGAGCGGAAAGTCGTGCTCGTCGATGCGGACCTACGTGCGCCGACGTTGCACAACCTCTTCGCGCTCGACAATCAGCGTGGACTCAGCGAGTACCTCGCCGGCGGCACGATGCTCGAAATGGTGCTCCAGAAGTGCCGGTTGCCGAATATGTGGGTGCTTCCGTCAGGGCGCATCCCGTCCAGTGCGGGCGAGCTCCTCAGTGACAAGCGCATGGACGATCTCCTCACGCGCCTTGGTCGTGACTACGACATTGTCGTCATCGACGCACCGATGGTCGCGACCGGTGACCCGGCGATCCTCTCTCCGCGTGTCGACGGTTTCCTGATGGTGGTGCGCATGGGGCAGACTCCGGCGAAGGCTGTCAAGCAGGCGGTGTCGGATCTCGAGAAGGCCGAGGCCCGCGTGCTCGGCACGCTGTTGGTCGGCGACTGCTGACCAGCGATCTCTGATCGCTCGGAAATCCCGGACTCTCCAAGCCCCTGAGCCCGGGAGCAGTTTCCCGGGCGCGGTCGGATACTCGACGTTCCACGTTGGCGCACCCGCGGTCCAAGCGCCTCGCGTCCGACCGCACTTCAGCAGCGTGTGGCCACCCATGCTCAGGCGCGCGCTCGGGTTCTGTCTTGCGCACCCGTCTTGCGCACGCTGCTGACGGCATTCGCGTCCATGACGAAATCGTCATCTGTCTGTCAACTCCCATATCGGTTCTGGGTTGCACACTTCCTGCGTTGGCGGAGGCGACATGCCTCTTGCCGGGATAGCAATCACACGAACAAACAGACGCACAAACAGTCCACGGGCAGGGACGCAGTCCTCCCCGACTCACGTGCACAAGGGAGTCAGAAGATGCAACGCCTGCTTGAGTCCGTCCTCGTCGTCTCACTCGGTCTCGCCGTCGTAGCTGGCATCGCGGCCTCCGGGCCCGCCCTCGCCGAAGGGCCCCAAACCGCCGAACTCGGGAACGGTGGGTCGGTGAAGGGGGACATCTCGAACACCCCCGGTGAACAGGACCGGATCGGTATCGATCTCCTGGCGGGCAGCGACCTGTCCATCAAGTTCGTGCCGAAATTCGGCGCTGTGTTCGAGCTGCTTGATCCGGACGGCCAGACCGTCGTGCTGCCTGCCTCGAAGGGCGGGAAGACGATCGTGAAGAGCTTTCCGATCGGTACCTCCGGTCATTACGAGTTCCGCGTTGCCGCGAAACCGGGAGCGCAGGGACTCTACAAGCTGGCGGCGAACCCCATCTGGAGCGGGAAAATCACGCTCCTAGGGAGTAGCGGCGACTCCTTCGACTTCGTGGTCCCCGCGCAGACGCGCATGAAGGGTACGATCAAGGCGATCCGGAGTCCTGGGTTCGTGCCGCGGATCGACACGCTCTACGGCCCCGAGGGTGAGCTGCTCCCTGGTCCGGTGAACGGAAAGGGCTCGAAGGTCTCGCTCCCGTGGGTGACCGCGACATCGTTCGGGAAGCACACGCTCACGATCGGCGCGGCGTCGGGCAGTGGCAACTTCAAGATCGTCCTGAAGCGCAAGGTCCCGAAGAATGCGGCGACGAAATTCGACATTCGCAACGGCATCAACGTCATCTCGTTTGCCAATGACGGTGTTGCA
Source organism: Planctomycetota bacterium (assembly GCA_024280885.1). Taxonomy (GTDB): domain Bacteria; phylum Planctomycetota; class JAJSAM01; order JAJSAM01; family JAJVHW01; genus JAJRPF01. The sequence continues at coordinate 233,721 of JAJRPF010000070.1, forward strand.
CAGATCTTCAAGACACGGTGCGCGTCGTGCCACACACGAAACCACAGTTGGGGCAACACATACGCCGGCGTGAAGGGGCGGTCCGCTGCTGCTCTCGGCCGCATCCGCAGTGGCAACATGCCCACCGACGGTCGCCTGTCGGGTGCCGAGATCTCGCTCATCGAGCAGTGGATCAAGACCGGCCGAGCACGCTGAACCGCGCAACGGTCGAAGATCCGCCAGGGATCGTTCGGCAGTGATTGAGTCTGCTGGGATCGAGTCCGGCGACATCGAGATTGGGCCCCGTCCGTGTTCCACACGGTCGGGGCTCCTTGCGTTGGCGCGCCCCCAGGCACCGATGCGACTGCACCCCGGTCCACGGCGGGCTGCGGATACACTCCCCGTTGGCTGCTTTTCGCGCGACACTCCTGGTCCGCGACGGCTCGGTGCCGGCGCAGCAGCGTAGGCGGCTCCAGCATGCCGCGGACGGGGAGCGACGGCTTGAGCAACGATCCGGTCCACGTAGACGTCGACGCACCGCGTCGGATCGGCGTGGCCGTGGTGGGCTGTGGCAACTGGGGCCGCAACCTGGTGCGCACGTTCCATCAGTTGCCCGGGGCGGACCTGCGCTGGGCGTGTGATCTCGACGCCGAGCGACTCGCGGTCATGCGCGCGCAATTCCCGGCGCTCGCCACGACACGAGACTTCGATGCGGCGCTCGACGACGACGGTGTGGAGGCTGTCATCATCGGCGCGTCTGCGGCGGCGCATCGCGACCTGGCCGTGCGCGCAGTGGCCGCGGGCAAGCACCTCTACGTCGAGAAACCGCTCGCGCTCACGGTCGCCGATGCAGAAGAGATCGTGCGCGTCGCGGAAGCGAGCGATCGCATTCTGATGGTGGGCCACCTCCTGCTCTTCCACCCGGCCGTGCTCTATCTGCGTGGTCTCGTGGAGTCCGGTGAGCTCGGGGATCTCCACTATCTCTACGGCCAGCGCGTCAACCTGGGCGTTGTGCGCCAGGACGAGAACGCGCTCTGGTCGTTCGGGCCCCACGACATCTCGGTCATGAACTTCCTCATGGCGGAGATGCCGTACAGCGTAGCGGCGCGCGGGCAGGCGTACCTTCAGGATGGCGTCGAGGACGTGGTCTTCGTCAATCTCCGCTACTCCGGCGGGCGCATGGGGCAGATCCAGCTCTCGTGGCTCGACCCGCACAAACTGCGGCGGCTGACGGTCGTGGGAAGTCGCAAGATGGCGGTCTTCGATGACACGGCATTGAGCGAGAAGGTGCGCGTCTACGACAAGGGCGCAAGCATCTCCCAGGACTACGCGACATACGGTGAGTATCTCGGGTTGCGCCAGGGCGACATCGTCATTCCCCGCATCCCGATGGTCGAACCACTCGCGGTCGAGGGGGAGCACTTCTTGGCTTGCGTGCGCGACGGGATCGCGCCGCGCTCGGGCGGACGCGAGGGACTCGAAGTGGTGCGCGTCCTCGACGCCGCTTCGCGTTCGCTCGCGCTGGACGGAGCGCCCGTGGTGGTCGAGCCCGGACGTGCAACGCCCGGGCGCGCAGAGTGAGTGATCGCTCGGCCGAGTGACTGACAGACCGACAGACCAGCCGACCGACACGAGAACGAATAGAACCAGGCGCCGCGCAACGACGCGGCCGAACGCAACACAGGAGTACGCTGATGCAGGTCCCTCTCCTGGATCTCCGCCGCCAGTTGAAATCGTATCGCGACGACGCGCTCGCCGCGATCACGTGTGTCGTCGATGAGCAATCGTGTGTCCTCGGGCCACACGTGCAACGCTTCGAGGAAGAGATCGCCACGTATTGTGGCGTGCCACACGTCGTCGGTTGTGCCAGCGGGACCGACGCCCTGCTGCTGGCGCTGCGCGCGCTTGGCGTGAACGACGGCGAGGAGGTCGTGACGACGCCGTACACGTTCTTCGCCACGGCGGGCGCGATCGTGAACGCGCGCGGGCGCCCGGTGTTCGTCGACATCGAGCGGGACTCGTTCAATCTCGACGCGACGCAGATCGAAGACGCGCTCACGGCGGAGACGCGGGTGCTGCTTCCAGTTCACCTCTACGGTCAGTGCGCCGACATGGGCGCGCTCAACGCGATCGCGAAGGCCCATGGCCTCGGCGTCGTCGAGGATGCCGCGCAGGCACTCGGCGCCGAGGACCAGGGGCGGCGCGCCGGTTCGATGGGCGACATCGGGACGTTCAGTTTCTATCCGAGCAAGAACCTCGGTGGCTTCGGCGACGGTGGCGTGATGAGCACCCGCGACGAGGCGCTCGAAGCCCGTCTGCGCGCCCTGCGCAACCACGGTGGATCGCGACAGTACTTCCACGACGAAGTGGGCTGGAACAGCCGCCTGGACGCGATCCAGGCCGCCGTGCTCTCGGTGAAGTTGAAACTGCTCGAGGGTTGGACCGCAGGACGGCGGGCGAATGCAGCGTTCTACGACGAGGCGTTGGGCGGCATCGACGGGCTCACGACGCCGCCAGTTGGTACCGGAAAGCGCCACATCTACAACCAGTACATCGTGCGTTCCACGCGTCGCGACGAGTTGTTGACCCACCTGCGCGACAAGGGCGTGGGGTGTGCCATCTACTATCCGCTCTCGTTGCACTTGCAGCCGTGCTTCGCAGCTCTCGGCTATCGCGAGGGACAATTCCCTGAATCGGAAGAGGCGAGCAAGACCACGCTCTCTATACCAGTGAACCCCGACGTGACTGACGCTGAACGGGCGTATGTCGTCGAGACCATCCGCGCGTTCCATGGGGTCTGAGGACCCTCGCGAGGCGCGATGCGGGTCCTGACAGTCGTCGGTGCGCGGCCACAATTCGTCAAGGCGTCGGCCGTGTCGCGCTGCCTCGCGTCGGTCCACGAAGAACACCTGATTCACACGGGGCAGCACCGTGACGCGGACCTCTCGCAGGTCTTCTTCGACGATCTCGGACTCCCGCATCCGGCGGCGACGCTGGACCCGGGCACCACGACGGGCGGGGAGCGGATCTCCGCGATGGTTTGCGGGTTGTCGGCTGAGATTCAAGCGCGACAGCCGGACGTCGTTCTCGTCTACGGCGATACGGATTCCACGCTGGCCGGGGCACTCGCAGCACGGATCGCGAGCGTGCCGTTGGCGCATGTGGAGGCGGGATTGCGCAGCGGCGTTCGCCGCATGCCGGAAGAGGGCAATCGTGTTGCGACGGATCACCTGGCGCAGCTGCTGCTCTGTCCGACGGAGTCTGCGGCACAACAGCTCGTGTCGGAGTGCGCTCACGGCCGCGTCTGCGTGGTGGGAGACGTCATGCTCGATGTCGTGCTGGCGGGCAGCGCCACGACCGCAACGCTGCCGAAGTGTGTCGGGTCGGTTGAGCCGGGAGCGTACTACGCGGCGACCTTGCATCGTGCGAGCAACGTCGACGTTGACGAGCGACTCCTGGCGATCGTCGCGACGCTGGCGCAACTGGAATTGCCGGTCATCCTCGCGTGTCATCCCCGCACGCGTGCCGCGCTGGAACGGATTGGTCGCGCCGCTGATCACGGCAGCTTGCGGCTGATTGCGCCGCTGCGGCATGCCGAGATCCTCGCGTTGGTGGCGCAGTCCAGAGCTGTTCTGACAGACTCGGGCGGGCTGCAGAAGGAGGCCTACTTCCTGGGCGTTCCGTGCATCACGCTGCGCGACGAGACCGAGTGGCGCGGCACGCTTGACGGTGGCTGGAACGCGCTTGTCGGTGCCGACCGCCGTCGACTCCATGCCGCCATCCGTGTGCTGGACGACCCGCGCGGACCGCGTGATCTCCACCGCTTCGGAGATGGACAGGCCGCCGCGCGCGTCGTGACCGAGTTGGAGGCCCTCGGGACGTGATCCTGAAGTCACGATGTCCACGCGAATGAACAGTGCTGCCGCTGGATCGCTGTCCGCGCGCTGCTACGGATACCGTCGGCCTAGTTCCTGAGCCTGGAATGGCCCGGAGCTGCCGCGCAGACTCCCGGCAGGGCGTTCGCGTCGTGGAGCACATGCGGACGCCATCGGTGTTCATTCGTCTCAACGTGCGCACCGTGGTCTCCGCGGTGCTCTGTGTCGTTGCGCTTGCAGCAGCGACCGGCACCCTCGGCGTACCCGGGCCGAAGCGCAGTCAGAGTGAGGCGCGTGCGGCGGATCTCGGCGGCGTTGTCGTCACAGAGATTGTCGTTCCCGGTGAGGACGGTCAAGCCGTCCGCCTGCGCGGAGGCGTCCCGTTCGCGCGCAGCGCGCACGTGCGCGATCCTGGAAGGCTGGTGCTCGCACGGCGGGTCGCCCCGGACACTCTAGACGCTGGGGAGATTGGGAAGGCCGCGAAGGGCGATGCGGTGTGGGAGCGCGTCAGCGCGGAGTGGCGCGTCGCGGCGCGCTGGGACGGACGGCGCCATGACGAGGAGCGCGCGATCCGCTGGGCGCATGTGGACGCCCTCGCTCGCGGGGGCGAGACGCTGGCCGTCATTCACACGCGCCCCCCCGTGCCGGATGACGCTCCAAGCACCGCGGTGCGAATAGCATCGGTCTCCGAGCGCGGTGTGCATGTGGACACCGGACGGTTGCGGTTCACGGTTCGCCGCGACATGTTCGCGCCGCTCGCCGATTTTGCGCGTCGCGACTCCAACTCCGACGCCGCAACGTATGTGGACGGTCCGCTGACCGGCGGCGGCGACGTGCTGCTGCGCTTCGCCACGCTTGTCGGTCGCGACGGAGTCGAGGAGTGGAGTGCGCGTCTCTCGCAGTCCTCGCCGGACACCGTGGAACTCGAAGCGAGTGGTCCCGTGCGTGCGTCCATTGTCGTACGCGGTCGCGTTCCGGGACACGCGTCAGCGGGCTCGGAAGAGGGGTGCGCCGATCTTCGCTACACGTTGAGGATCGAGGTCTGGAAGGGCGGCGACGACGTGCGCTTCGATTTCTCGCTGACGAACCTCGCGACGGGCGCTCCCGCGTACCTGCGCGACGTGCGGCTGGAGATCCCCACCGACATGCTCTCGGGCGTGAGTGTCCAAACGTCGGATGGTGAGTTCAGTGCGGCGCGGGGCGTGCGCCTCTTGCAGCGCCACGACGTCGTCGCGCGGGCGGACGAGACGCGCAACTTCTCGTACACCCTGACGTCGTGGGGCACGGAGCGGCCCGGGAGTCCGGACGTGCGCGTCCTCGCGACCGGCGCTCGATCCGACGGCGTTCTCGCTCTCTCGACCGACGCGCGCTCGTTCGCTCCATCCGTCGTCGTCGCCGTGGTCGACGAGTTCTGGCAACGCTGGCCGGGCGCGATCTCGTTCGCGAATGGTACGCTTGCGTTCGAGTTTCTCCCGCAGGCTCCAGGTCTCCGTTGGCCTCCGGATCTTGGGGATCTTCCGCACCGATTGGGCGATGCCTATCGACTGGATGCGGGGCGTCGCGCAAGCTGGCGGTGCTCCATCGCACTGCCCGCCGCAACGCCGCCGACCGCGCGACTCGCCGATGCGTTCCTCGCCCGCGCGCCGGTCATACCCTCCGTCTCCGCGGACCGGGTCGCGCGCTCCGGTGCGGCGGGGCCGATCGCGCCGTCGGAGTTCGATCTCGCCGATCCACCGTTGCAGGCGTTGCTGCGGCGGCATGCCCACATGCAACGGGCGCTGGTCGACGCGGAACATGCCGAGTCGCAAGGGCCAGGCGCCGTGCTGCCTCCGGTCTCGATCGCGACGCAGCGTGAGTCGCGCGCCTCTGCGGATCCTGCGCACCGTTACGACGCCGATCTCTACGGCTGGCTGGACCACGGCGATCTGATCGATGCCCGAGGGTACGGCGCCGGTCGCGAGGACTGGCTACGCGGACTGCTCCTCGCCCACTTGCGCCACGCGCCGGAAGAGGACGGTGAATCGCCGTTCCTGGTCGAAGCGCAGGCCATGTTGCAGCACCGGTTGGATGCCGAGCAGCAGCACGTGACGGGGGGAAGCCAGCGCGAGCGCGCGGCGTTCGCTCGTTCGAGTTCTCGCGATCCGGGCGGCGTCGGGGGGCACGGTCGCTGGAACGCGCGAGCGAACCCGGATCGGGAGGCGCCGCGCGCGCCTTTGGCTACGCGCCTGCGGGGCTTGTTGCTAGCGCACGCGATCACCGCGGAACCACGCGCTCTCGAGGCGGCTCGCTGGAATGCCGCGGCCTTCATGCGCTACGCGGAGCAAGAGGTCGCGGCCTTTGCCCGACCTCAGACAACGCAGGCGCGAAGACCTCCCGTGTTCGACGTCGAGTCCTGGTCGGTTGCCATCGACGAGCTCCTGGCATTTCACGAGTACACCGGCGACGAGCGCGCGCGCGCGGCCGCGCTGGCGCTCTTCGAAGACTGCGTTCTTCGGGCAGAAGAGCTCCGCGGCGGCGAGGGTGTCGCGGTGGGAGGCAACGACACGGCGCGAGTGGTGCCCCTGGTGCGGCTCCTGCAATCTGTTGTCGCGGTACACGAGCAGACCGGCGATCCGCGTGCGCTCGGTCTCTTGTTGCGATCTGTGCGCACCCTGCGCCACACCGGGTTCGCTGACTCCGGCGTCCGTGACGGAGCGAGCTACGTTCCGTTGCAACTCTCCGTCGTCACGTCGGTGAGAGACGTTCCGGGCGAGCGTCGCTCCACGTTCATACCGTTCGGTGACCGTATCAGTGGTGTGCTTGCGCATGTGGCTGACGCGACGGACGACGCGGAGTTGATGTCATTGGCCGTGCGGGTCTTCCGCGATACCGTGCTCTTTCACGACGCTCCATCGGGCGACGCGCGCGTCGATGGCATGCGGAGCGTCGCGTCGTTTGCGCCGCGTCAGTACGCCGGGATGGAGGTCACGACGGGTGCATGGTTGCTCCAATCGCACGAACGACTCCTCGCCCATCTGTTCCGCACCGCCGGTGGCGCAAGCTCCGACGCGTGGAGCTCCGACCCTTTCTTCGTGCGCACGCTGAGCGAGCTGGCGCGAGCGGATCGCGCGTACGTCGCGGCGGTCGTCGGAGGCACGGGCGACGCCGATGCTCTCGCGCCACGCGTGTCGGTCGTCGAATTCGCACTGATGGATCGCGAACTTGTGTTGCGTATCCATGCCTCGGCGCCCGTCTATCTGTCCGCGCGCATTCAGCGCGCCGACGGCAGCGGATCGGTGTGGTCCGCTCGTGTGGCGCCGCAGTCGGCGCGCGGCGCGACGGTGCACGACATCGTCTTCGATCGCGTCGTCGCAGACATGGACTACGACGTGTTCGTGACGGCGCGCGATCTGCATGGCCGCGTCCAGGTCCTCGGTCCTCTGCCGTTGCGGCCGTCAGTCGCTGCCGCTGATCCCGTCGATCCCACGGGATTCGAACTGCGCGGATCGAAGAGTGATTCACCCGGCGCCGGCTCGATCGCGGCCGACCGCGTCGTTCTTGACGATCGCGACGCCGTCCTTAGCGGCGCGTGGCGTCGCCGAGATTCGATCGACGCCTACGGCGGACAGCAAATCGTGGCCGGCGGCCCGGATGCTCTCGCGACGGCGACGTTCGTTCAGCGCGTGGACGTGGCGGGAGCATTCCGTCTCTTCATGCGGTGGGACGCGGTGCCGAACGCCGCGCCGCGAGCACACATCGAGATACGCGATGCGGACGGAGTGACGTGGGTACGCGTGGATCAATCCACGGTCAAGCGACGTTGGCGGCTACTGGGAACGGTTCGCATTGCGGCCGGTGGGCAACTCGTCGTGCGCGTCTCGAACGCCGGAGCCGGTGGTGCGGTCGCGGTGGACGCTCTGCGTCTCGATCGTGCGGGGCCGCGGTGATGCATGATCGGTGCGGGAAGCACGGCCGTAACGGGATGAACGCTCGCAGCGGGCACGGGGATCAGGAATTCAAGACTCTTCGAGTCGAACGAGGTGGGAAGTGAATTCGAAGTGGTGTTTCGTGGATGGCAACTGGCAGGAAGCGGTTCCTGGAACGGAATCGGAGTTGGGCCCGGAGGGTGCACGGCGCGAGGACGTCCGGGAGTCGTGCGCGTTCGTAGCCGGCGACGCGGAGCGTCGTACGGATCCGCGGTTGCGGCTGTGCTACCCGATCGAGATTCGCTCGGTCGTCGTCGGCAAGGCGACTGTCGTGCAGCGGACCGTAACGCAGGATCTCTCCGCGCGTGGCGCGTACTTCTGCATGGAGGACGATCCGCTGGGGGGCGATCCAAAGGGGAACGGTCCGACGTGCGAGGTCGGCCTTCCCGTCGTGGTCGTGGTCCGCGTCCCGCATCGCCTTGCGAGTAACGGCTCGAGTGACGGCCGCGACGTCTCACTCGATCTGCGCGGCGACGGTCGGATCGTACGCATGGACTCGCCCGCGCGGGGTACGGCCGGCGAGGATGGCGTGCGCCTGACGGGGATCGCGGTCGAATTCTCACGACCGCTGGACTTCTCGTACGCCTGGGTCTGACCCCGTATCACCAACTCGGACTCCGTGTCGCCAACTCGGTGTGTCAGTACTTCTCGAGGAGATCGTACTTCCGCATCTTGTTGAAGAGGGTGGTCCGGTTGATGTCAAGCGCCCGCGCCGTGACCTGACGGTTGCCTTCGTGCATCCGCAGGGCGTGCTCGATGATGCGCCGTTCCGGGTCCTCTAGTGCGCGCTTGAGAGGGACGACCGCTCCGCTCTCAAGCGGTGTCGGCTGCTCCTCTGCTTCGTCGCGCAAGACGGACGGTAGGTCGTCGGGCGTCAGCACGACGTTGCGTGTCAGGACGACGGCGCGCTCCATGCAGTTCTCGAGTTCGCGCACGTTTCCTGGCCAGGGGTAGCGAATGAGCAGATCCGAGATCGCATCGTCGAGACCCGTGATCCGCTTCTCGTTCTCCTTGGCGTGTTGCTTCAGGAAATGAGCTGCGAGGAGCGGGATGTCGCTGACGCGCTCGCGCAACGGCGGCATCGCGATGCTGACGACGTTGATGCGGTAGTAGAGGTCGCGACGGAACGTGCCAGCATCGACCTCTTTGGCAAGATCGAGGTTCGTGGCGAGTACGACACGGACGTCCACGCGCTTCGTCTCGTTGCCTCCGACCGGCTCGAACTCCTTGTCCTGCAGGATCCGAAGCAACTTCATCTGGAGCAAGGGCGACGCGTTGTTGATCTCGTCCAGGAAGATCGTGCCCTTGTCCGCGGCGGCGAATTTGCCGAGCTTGTCCGCATGCGCCCCCGTGAACGAGCCACGCTTGTGGCCGAAGAGTTCACTCTCGAGAAGTGTCTCGGGAAGCGCTCCGCAGTTGACCTCGACGAAGGGTTGATCGCGACGTGTCGAGTTGTGATGCAGGGCCCGTGCGATGAGGGTCTTGCCGGTTCCGGACTCGCCGGTGACAAGCACGGTTGCGCGCGTCGGAGCGACGCTCTCGATCGTGTCGTAGATGCGCTGCATTCGATGATCGCGACCGATGATCGAGTCGTAGCTGTAGCGCATGTCAAGCCGCTTGCGCAGCTCTGAGTTCTCATCGCGCAGCGACCGCTCCTCGAGCGCACGACGGATGACCATCTTCATCTCTTCGTCGATGATCGGCTTCGTGACGTAGTCGTACGCGCCTGAACGCATGGCGTCGACCGCTTGTTCGACGGTCCCATAGCCGGTGACCAAGATGACCGGCAGGTCCGGCTTGCGGGCGCGGATCTCACGCAGGAGCTGGAGTCCGTCGATCTCTGGCATGTTGAAGTCGGTGATGACGAGGTCCGGCTTCGCGGACTCGAGGGCTGCGAGCGCGTCTCCTCCGCCGCTGGCTTCAACCACGTCGTAGCCCTCGAGCCGTAGAACCGCGCCAAGCGAGCGACGGATGAGGGCGTCATCATCGACGACGAGAAGTGTGTGCTTCGCCATGGGATCAACTCTCTCTTGCCACTGCCGGACTTGCCGTCGTCGTGACGGAGTCGGCGCGGGCGCGTTCTGTTCTCAGGGGGAGGCCGACAGGGCGTCGTAGCGGCAACTCCACAGCGACGCTCGTCCCGACACCAGCTTCGCTGTCGACGCTCATCGACCCTCCCAGACGCTCGACGATGCGCTGGCAAATGGAGAGTCCGAGTCCCGTGCCACTGCCGACCTCCTTCGTTGTGAAGAAGGGTTCGAAGATCCGATCACGGATCTCCGTCGGGATACCGTTGCCGGAGTCCCGCAGCGTGAGCGCGATCGAGCCGTCCTGGATCGTTGCCGACACGCGGAGTGATCCGCCCGAGGGCATGGCGTCCACCGCGTTCTTCGCCAGGTTGGCAATCACCTGGAACATCGCTCGGGGCAATGCGATCCCGCTCTCGGGGAAGTCGTACGTCGTCTCGATCTGCTTCTCGGGCACCTGGCCCAGTACCTGCCGAACGGCGTCGTCTACCAAGCGCTCGCCGTCCTCGTCCGCGATCTCGACCGACGCGTTGCGCGAGAATTGGAGCAGGTCGCGCACGATGTCGGCCATCCGCCGCAGTCCGCGCCGGGCCTCGTGTAGATAGGGGAGTTCTGGGGCATCTGCCGGCAACGAGCCCGCCGCGAGATTGACGAAGCGGAGCACGCCGTCGAGCGGATTGTTGAGTTCGTGGGCGACTCCGGCAGCGAGCTTGCCGATCATCGCGAGCCGTTCGTGGACGTCGAGGCTGCGCTGCAGGTCGGCATTGCGCGACGAGAGGTCACGATGCCGCAGCGCCTGTTCGACCTGCACGACGAGCTGTGAGCCGGCGACCGGAAGTGGTACGACAGAGAAGGCTCCGCGGCGCATCAGGTCGACCGCGCCCGCAACGTCCTCGTGGTCGTGGGTCGTCACGAGAAACGGCAAATGAGCCATGTCGGTTATCGCCGCGTCCAGCGTGCCGTCCGCGTCGGCGGCCATGAACACGTCGCGGTCGAGGACCACGAGATCGGCGTCGGCACCGTGCTCTCGCAGAGCTGCGGTGGTCGTTGCCGCCTCGCTTGACTCGATTCCGGCCGCGCCGAGTGCCGAACGAATGTCCATTCGCTCGGACAGATCGGAGCAGATGATCAGAACTCGTCTTGCGCTCACGGGCGCCCTCCCTGGGATCAGTACCTGCTAACTGATCGGGCGGCGGCGTCGCGTGGGTGTAGCGCGTTGGTGGAATATCTGAACGGATCGACACCCCTTGGTGCGTCGCGCCGCCGTCCCACGGTGTCATGTGGCGGCGCCGCGACGCGGACGTTGCACACATGCGACGTGCGTCGAAGTGGTGACGCGTGATCGGATCAGCGAGACCCGCGAGCGGGGCTCAACCGGTGACGGGGCGGCCTCGGTAGGTCACGACGTTGCGACCGTGGCCCTTGGACGCATAGAGCGCGTCGTCGGCCTTCTGGAAGAGATCCTCGGCCGTATCCGCGTCAGACGGGAAGCACGCGACGCCGATCGAAACGGTGAGATTGCCGCTCGGCAGTTTCTCCTGTCCCTCGAAATTGGCGTCCTCGATCCGCTGCCGCAGGCGTTCCAGGAAGGGAAACGGAGCTTTTGTGCCATTCGTCTCGGCGGGCGACGTCTCGGGCAGGATCACGGCGAACTCTTCGCCGCCATGTCGGGCGACGATGTCCACCTCGCGCAACGACGTTCGCAGGATCTCGCCGACGGCAGCGAGTGCGCGATCGCCCGCTGGGTGTCCACATGTGTCGTTGAATTTCTTGAAGTGATCGAGGTCCATGATCGCGACGGTGAGCGGGCGATCGTAGCGGCGTGCGCGCTGCGTTTCGCGCGCGAGGGCCTTCTGAAAGTAGCGCCGATTGTAGAGGCCGGTCAGCTCGTCGATCACCGCGAGATCGCGCATTTGCCGGAGCTTCACAGCGTTCTCGAGCGCTTGACCCGATTGGTCGGAGAGGAAGAGCAGCGAGCGCAGGTCGGTGTCGGTGAACGGCTCGCCGTTCTCCTTGTCCGCCAGGCAGACGACACCCGCGACGCCTTCGCCGCCACAGAGCGGCAGGACGAGACACGAGCGCGTATCGTAGGCGTCGCGAGCCGGGGAGGCACTGTCCCACGATTCGAATTCCGCGCCGATCTCTGCCAGGTCGGAAGCCAGCAGGGGAATGCCGTTGCGTGCCACCCGACCGGCGATGCCCTCGCCGAGGGGGATCGGCGTCCACGCGTCGCGATCGGGCAACCCGATTGCACGTTGCATCAGAAGTTCACCACGCGCCTTGTCGAGCAGCATCAGCGACGAGCGTGTGGCTGTCGAGCGCACCCTGAATGAGTCGAGCACGCGGTCGAGGAGGCGATCGAGATCGCTGACCATGCGGTGCACGAGCGCTGCGTCGCCCACCAACGTTTCGAGGGCGCGTCGGTCCGGTGGCCCGACGGGGTCCGGTGCGGCGGCGCGTCGAATCTCGAGTGCCGCGGGCACGGTGGGCCTCCCCGAGCCGGGTCCGTCGGTGGCGTCCGTTGCGTCGGTCTCGTCAGGCAGGTCGTGCAGGTCATCGGTGTCGAGCGCTTCGAGCGAGTCGGGTGTGGAGGGCACGACCGTGTGTCCGACAATCTGCGCTGCCGCTACGGTGTCGGATGCAGCGCGCGCCCCCCCCGGCGCGTTGGCGCTTTTGCGCGCAGCCGAGGTCGACGTCGGTTGCAGCAGCGACTGGCTACCGCGACGCAGAAGCGCGGTGATCAACTGCTCCACGCCGCCGGGATGACTTGGCAGTTGAAGCGTGGCGTCAGCCCCCTCGCGCGTGGCGTGCGGTGCGCGGTGCGCGAGGGCGGGACGATAGAGGACGGCGACGGTCTCCGCCCCCGCGGCGTGCAGCGCTTGCATTGCGTCGCGCTCGCGACCGTCGATCTCATCGCCCGCGACCAGCGCGACGCGCACTCTGCCGCGCGGGAGTTCCGAGACCGCGCGGAGCGCCGAGTCGCAGCGGAGAATACTCAGGGCCCCCCGTGCCTCGATCTCATCGAGTTCCGGAGGCGACCACGCGCCAGCCCAGAGCACGTCGACGGCGGCCACAGCGCGACTCATTCAGACGCAGCCTCGGCCGGCACATCGTCGGCGAAGACCTGCGCGATCTCTGGATGGAAATGGCGTCCGGCGAGTTCCCGGATCTTGTTGCGCGCGTCCGCGTCGGCGAGTGCGGGGCGCCATGCTCGGGGCGACGTCAGAGCGGCGTAGGCGTCCGTGACGCGCACGAGCGCTGCGAGGTACGGGATCTCGTCACCGCGGAGCCCATCGGGATACCCGGAACCGTCCCAGTTCTCGTGGTGGTGACGCACGACCGGCTTCACGCGACGGAGGCGTCCGACGGGGCGGAGCAGCGTGTCCGCGACGGCGACGTGGCGCCGCAGGACGCGCCAATCGGCCGCCGAGAGCGCTCCCGCCTTCGTGAGCAACTCATCTGGGATCTCGACTCGCCCGAGGTCGAGAACCCGAGCGGCGCAATCCACGAGATCGAGGTCACGTTCGGCGAGCCCGACCGCGCGCCCGAGTTCGAGCGAGAGCCGGCGGACTCGCTCGCTGTGGCGCGCGAACCACGGGGTCCTATTCTCCGTCGCGGCGACGATCGCGGTCAGCGAATCGAGATACGCCTCCTCGGCGCGTTCCGCGGTTCGCAGCGCGCGGAACACGGCGCCCAACGCCACCGCTGCGGAACCCAACCGGCGGAGTTCGGACGGATCGAACGCAGCGGCGCCGATCGGTCGTGCGACGACCAGAACCCCCGAGTCGATCGTCTGCGGCGCTCGCGGCGAGAGGGCGGCTGCCGCGAGTGGTCCGCGGTCAAGTCGGTCGGCCAGCGCGTTCGCGGACGCTGCCTCAATTGCGGCCGGTTGCCCGGATGTCGCCACCGCTTCCAGCGCCCCGAAGTCCGGTTCGCCTGGCTGGATCTCGAACGCAGGCCCGTCGTCGGTCGCACGCGGCGCGGTCGCGCCGAGGACCACGAAACCTCCCTCGCGCCCCTCCGGGATCAGCAGCGCCGCATGGCTGATGTGGAACGCGCTCCGCAGCAGTTCCGCGCAACGGTGGATGAGCGCATCGGAGGTGAAGTCCTCGGCCAAGAGACCGTGGAGGCGCTCCGAGAGGGACATCTCGCTGAGTCGACGCGCCAGCACGGGCGAGTCGCTCTGCTCCGGGAAGCTCGTCGCTGGGAAACCGATCCCGGTGCGAGGACGCGGCGGCGACTCGCCGGAGCCTGAAGTCGATTCCGTCGACGCGGCTGCCGCGATGGCAGCGGCTTCGTTCTCGGCGGAGACGGGAGGCATGATCCGCACGGTTTTCCGCGGCGTCTGGTCTGTCGGCGTCCGTTCGACGGCGGTTGCGGGTGCATCGTCGCGCTCGGAGATTTTCGCAGATGTGGCAGCGGGGAGTGCTGGGGTGATCTCCGATGCCGTCTCCGCGGTGACACTCGGGGCCGTCGTGCGCGCCGCCGCAGCCACGCGATTGGCGTGTACTTCAAGGAGTCGCGCGGCCACCGTTTGGATCTCCGCGACACTGAACGGCTTGGTGACGAAGTCATCCACACCCGAACGCAGGGCGCCGACCACGTTCTCGATCGAGGCGTAGCCGGTGATGACGATGGTCCCCATATGCGGGGCGTGCGCCCGTGCTCGCGAGATGAGTTCGAGGCCGCTCATGCCCGGCATCATCAGGTCCGTGACGAGTAGACTCGGTGCGCGCGCGCGCATCGCCGTGAGCGCGTCCTCCGGAGAATGGAACGCTTCGACCTCGTAGCCCTCGCGCGAGAGAACACGTTGCAACAACGTGCAAATCTGGCGTTCGTCGTCCACGACGAAAACGCGCGGGGGCGGAGCGGAATCGGGTGCGCTGCGATTGGTCATGACGGCTCCTCGGGTCGCCACGGGAACGCCGCCGTCCCACGCCGTTCGGCGGCCTCTGGAACGGTCGCGCCGGCGGCCATCGCGGCGCTGCTCCGTGCGGTGGATTCATCGTCCCCGACGCCGCCGATCCGCAACCCAGTCATCAGCAATCCAGCAGTCGTGAGTTCGCTAGATTGCGCCAGCGTCGCTCGACCCCTACGCAACATCGCCGCCCTTGTCAGAGATGGGGAGTCGCAGAGTGACCACGAGTCCGCTCTCTGCGCCCGAAGTGACGCTCACGGAGCCACTCTGCGCGTGGACCATTCCGGCCAGAACCGCCATCTCGAGCCAGGTCCCCGCCTGGACCACGTCCACGTCGGGATCGGGTTCGAAGAAATGCCGCAACTGTGCCTCGTCCGCGCGCTCGCCCCCGTCGGAGACCGCGATCGACACGTTCTCACCAGCGACACGGACCCGCACGCCGATGACGCCGTCGCGCGGCGTTCTGCGCAGCGCACGGTCACGCAGGATCTCCAGCGCGGAGCGCAGCAGTTCCGGTTCGGCCATGGCGACGATGAGGTCCTCCGGCGCGTCCACAAGAACATCCGGCGACGACTTCCCGCGGATCGGGTCGAAGATCCCCCGGATGAGCGGCTGGACTTCGATGGGGGTCGGCGTCGAACGCGTCTGATCGCCGAAGCGTGCGAGGTCGCCTGCGACGTCGGCTATTCGCGTCATCGCCTCGCGCAGCGCGTCGAGATCGAGTTCGTCGCCCGTCTCGGCCGTCGCCAGCATCAATTCCATGATCTGGAGCGGGTTGCGCACCGCGTGTGCGACGCCCACAGCGATTTGCTGCACCGGTGTCGCGCTTTGCGGGGCGAGAGCCGTGCCGGCGGATTCGTGGGCGGTTTCGTCCGCCGTATCGTCCGCCGTACTGTCTGCAATGGGGCTTGCCGCTGTCGGCGGCTCGCAATTCGTGCGCTTGCTCGTTGGCAAGGGGACGTGCGTTGGCGACGCGAGCGCGCGTCGCGCATGCGCCGACAACTCGCTCGGATAGAACGGCTCCGAGAGCGTGGCATCCGCACCCGCTGCGAGTAGCTCGGCCGCTCGGTCGCGGAGGTTCGCCGGATAGAGCACGAGGATCAGCGCTGCGGGGGCGATCTCGCGCAGCAGCGGAACGACGTCACGGTCGCGCGGCTCGAGGGCCGTCGCGGCGAGAATGATCAACTGCGGCGGAGTCGCGTCGCGTCGGAGGAGTTGGAACGCGCTCTGGACGACGTCCACGCGATACCCGAGGGCCACGAGCAGCCCATCGACATGCGCCGCCATGTGCGCGTCGTCGTGGAGGACGAGCGCGGCTGGCGACCGCAATTCTGCGGCCGTCATCCGTCACGCTCCTGGAGAGACTCCTCCACCCGGTCGATCGTTCGCGTCACGCGCTCTCGCTCCCCCTCCGCCTTGTTGCTGCGGTTGCACCGAGTTGGCACCGCGTTGGTGCGCTGCACGGTGCGGCGTCCCGTCCCCGAGGATGGACGGATTGCCCCCCTCGTCTGTCGCATGTGTGCAACGTCTGTGCCGCCGCCAGCCGCGACCATGCGGGCTCGATTCTCGACTTCCGGCGCGACCGTGTCCAATTTGCGCAACACGTGCGGCGGCGATCGACAGAGCCCGTTGAACCCCGAGGCGTTATCCTCCGCGGCGTGGAAAACGCGAACGAACTCCGCGAGGCGCTAGCGCCCCTCTGTCCCGTCTCCGACGAACCCGCCCTGCTCCGCGCGCATGCGACGGACAAGAGTGGCCTGGTCGGTACTCCCGGGTTGGTCGCGAGCCCGCGATCCACCGACGAGGTGGTTGCCGTGCTGCGCGAGGCGAATGCGCGTGGGGTGCCGGTCGTGCCGCGCGGCGCAGGGACAGGGCGCTGTGGTGGGGCGGTGCCCGAGCGCGGCGGGATCGTGCTCGATCTGATGGCGATGAGCGCGATCCTCGAGATCGACCGGCGCGAGGCGATCGCCCGCGTTGAGCCCGGTGTCATCCTGGGCGACTTGCAGCGCGCGGTCGAGGCGGTCGGGCTCTGGTTCCCCCCGGATCCGGCCAGTGCCGACGACTGCGCGATGGGGGGCGCTGTCGCCACTTCGGCGGGTGGTCTGCGCGGTGCGAAGTACGGCACGATGAAACACTACGTCCTGGGGCTGACGGTCGTCCTGCCGACCGGTGCTGTGATCCGCACCGGCGCGCGCACGCGCAAGTCCGTCACGGGCTACGATATGACCTCGCTCTTCGTCGGGAGCGAGGGGACGCTCGGCGTCGTCACCGAGATCACCGTACGCCTGCTCCCGCTGCCCGAGTCCGACGGCACTCTGGTCGCCTGGTTCGACGACGAGGACGCAGCGGCGCGCGGCGTCGGCGCGGCGCTCGACGTTCCCGTGGTCCCACGCGCGCTGGAATTCGTCGATGCCCGTGCGCTCGCGGCCGTCGCCGCCCATCGCGACGACTTCGAGCTCGGTGGGAGTGCGGGCCTTGTGCTGCTCGAATGCGATGGCGCGCCGGAAGCCGTCGAGCGCGAACTCGCACTCTTCGCGGACGCGTTGCGGGCGGCCGGCGCCGTGTTCGTGGAGCGCGCGACCGACGCGGAGGCGACCCAGCGACTGTGGAGCGCGCGCAGAGGAATATCTCC
The DNA here is from genome assembly GCA_024280885.1 of Planctomycetota bacterium. Taxonomy (GTDB): domain Bacteria; phylum Planctomycetota; class JAJSAM01; order JAJSAM01; family JAJVHW01; genus JAJRPF01. The sequence goes on from JAJRPF010000070.1 coordinate 251,117, forward strand.
CGCGGTCACGGCTCGCTGGCCGCATCGCTTCTCCGAGGACGTCTGCGTCCCGCGGGCGCATTTCGTCGAGATGATCGGCGATCTCCACGCGATCGCAGCACGCCACGGGCTGTCGGCACTCGGCTTCGGTCACGCTGGCGACGGCAACATCCACGCGTCGATCCTGATGGAGCGTGGCGACGACGAGGAGCGCAGCCGTGCCCGGGCGGCCGTCGCGGACGTCTTCCGTCGTGCGCTCGAACTCGGCGGCACGCTCTCGGCCGAGCACGGCATCGGCATGACGAAACGCGAGTTCCTACCGCTCGAACTCTCCGAGGATCACCGCGCGGCTCAGGTGGCGATCAAGCGTGCGCTCGATCCGAACGGCATCCTGAACCCGGGCAAGATCTTCCCCGCGACGTAGGCGGTCCGTCTACCGCAAGAGTACGCCCAGTCCGAGTGCGAGGGTCTCCAACGCACGCGCGAGCTGGGCCGGGGGCAGGCCGAAACTGATGCGCAGGGCATCGTCGGCGCCGAAGAACGCGCCCGGGACCACCTGCACGTCGAGATCGTGCCGCAGTCGACGCGCAACCGCCATCGAGTCAGTCATCCCTGCAACACGGACAAGGCCCGTGATCCCGCCCGCGGGGGCGACCCAGTCGACGTCTGGTGTGGCCGCGATCCACGCGTCCATCACCCGGCGTCCGCGGCGCGCCGCTGCACGTCCGCGACCGAGGAGTTCGTCGGCGTGGCGGAGTCCGCGGATGGCGACGTCTCCCGCAGGCATGGGGTCCACTCCATGCGTGATCTCGACCAGGGCCTCGGCGCGGTCGAGGACGTCGGGCGGGGCTGCGATCCAACCCGCTCGCGCGCCCCCGAGCCCGTAGCACTTCGTCAGCGACGACGTGCAGATGATGCGCTCTCCGGCGACGTAGTCCGAGCCGACGTCGCCCGGCAGGAAGTCGCGGTACACCTCGTCGAGAATGACCCAGGCGTCGTACTCGCGGGCCAGACTGCGCAGGGCCGGCAACACGTCGTCGCCGAGGGCGACGCACGACGGATTGTGCAAGTTGGTCACGCAGAAAATGCGCGCCCCCGCCTCGAATGCCGCGCGCGCGCTCTCGGGCGCGAGGGCGAAGTCGGCGTCGCGCGGCCTGTCCACATGGATCACGGCGGCTCCGGCCAGGTGCGCCGCGACCTCGAACGCGGCGTAGGCCGGTCGCTCGATCGCCACGATGGGAGTGCCGCCGTCTCGATCGCGCACCAGGGTTGCGCACGCCGCGATGCTCAGGTACACGCCGCCACTCGCGCCCAGGCTCGGCAGGAGCTGGTCCGCCGGGAGACCCCAACGTGCGGCAACGAGCGCCTGCCACTCCTCACGCAGGTCTCCGCCGACGGATTGGCGCGTCTCGGGGCGCGCGTCGCCCAGATCCTCCGGCGCGGCCGAGGGGACGCCCGACATGCAGAGTTCGTGCGCGGCGCCCTGCATCTCTGTCTTGGCGAAACGCAGGTAGTCGAACGGCTGAAAGCGTGTGGCGGGAGTTGACGTGAGGGGCATCGGAGGATTGTGACCGCTCGCGGTCGTGCGCCGGACGGAGTTCTCGAAGCCGCCCGAGTGGGGGTCCGGCGTGCTACCGTTCCGGCGTGCAGACCCCGACGCGCCACCGTGCTCGAAACCCCCTTCCGCCGCTCGCGCGACCGCCGCGTTCTCGGGATACTGCGCCTCGGGATACTGCGCCTCGGGATACTGCGCCTCGGGATACTGCGCCTCGGGTTACTGGGTCTCGGGTTACTGGGTCTAGGGCAACTGCGCCTCGGCGCTTAGCGTTCGCATGCGCGTTGCTGGGTGCATTCGTCGCGTCCGGATACGACGCCAGCAGCGTCGTTCGTGCCGATGACGAGACCCCGCCCGTCCTCACAACCTCGCCGCCTGCTCCGGACGCCGCCATACTCGCGGTCGTGGAGGTCACCGGCAACGACGTCAACCTGCGCTCTGGTCCGTCGACCGATCACCACGATGTCGGTTCTGCATCGCGCGCGGACTTGCTCCTGCGCGTGGTCCGCGCGGCATCGGGAGGGTCCGCATCCGGCGCGGCGGGAACGCGCACGTCAGATTCCGGGGCTCCCGGAGTTGCGCCGTCCGCTGGCAAGTCTGCGGACGGCAAGTCTACTGATCGCGATACGGTCGACGGCGAATCTGGCGACGGCGAATCTGGCGATGGCGAGTTTGTGCGTGTGCGTGTTCCCGGCGGGCCCGTGGTCTACGTTTTCGAGGCGCTCGTCGAATGGGAGGACGGTGCGCTGCGCGGCATCGTGCGCGCCGACGATGTGCTCATGCGCGCGACCCCGGATCAGGCCTACTACCCGGTGCACGATCAGAAGCTGCAGCGGGGCGACTCGTTGATCGTGCTCGGCGTCGAGACCGGCGAGGACGGTCGCTGGTATCGCGTCATCGCCCCCGAGCGTATCCACGTCTGGATCCACGGGCGCTACGTCCGGCCGACGCGACTCGGGCCCGACTCCATGCAGATCGTCATGACGGCTCGCGCGCGGCTCGATGGTCTCACTGACGGCCGCACCGGAGTCGAGCGCGAGCGCGTCGAGATGGCGCGGCGCAAGCGCGTCACGGCGCGCTTGGACGCGCTGGAAGAGGCTCTGAAGGCGGGTTCCGCAACCGCCGAGATGGCGACCGAGGCGGCGGACGTAGCGGCAGCTGAGCGGAACGAGGACATACGTCGTCGCGCGGGCGATATGCAGCGGTCGATCACGAAGTCCGTCGCGGATCGAGCGGCGCAGGCCGAGCGCGAGCAGATCGAGCGCATGAAAACCGACGCCGAAGAGGCGCAACGCGAGCAGCAACGCCGCGAGGAGGCCCATCGGCGCCGCATGGACGAGATCGGGCGCCGCAAGCAGCGCGCGGATCGCGGCGCTCCGACGGTCAGCGGTGTCGTCCGCTCTCGTGGCACGCGCGTCTGGGTCGAGACTGCGAGGGCCGGCGTGATCGACCTCCGCAGCCTGCGCTTCCGGCTCGCGGACTATGTTGGCCGGACGGTCCGCATCTGGGGCAAGCGCGAGAAGCGCGAGGGGAAGAGCGACTCCGTCGAGGTCACGTCGATCGAGATCGTCGGGCAGTAGCTGGCTGGGTGGCGCCTTCTGGGTGGCGCTTTCTGGGCTGGCGAGGCCGCCTGGGCCAGCCTCTCAGTGGGCCGCGCCTCTCGTCGCGAGCGACGCGCCGGGCGCGACGCCGGGGCTCAGTCGCTGAACGTGCTGGACTTGCGCACTTGCGACAGCGCGAGGACGACCATCTTCACGTGCTTCTGCACGTCCACCGAGTCGGGATCGATCTCGAGCGCCTCGTTGTAGATGTCGCGCGCGATGGTCAGCAATCGTTTGGCCTCGCGACGGTGCATCGGCCGTTCGGTGCCGTCGGGACCGGCTGCGTCAGCGTGCTTCAATCCCTCGAACTCCGCCATCGAGGCCTCTTCGAGCTTGCCGCGGAAGGATCTCGGGAAGTCCCCGAAGGCGACGTGATGCCGGGCTGCGTTGCGATTTGACGAGCCGATCCCGCTGGCCCCGCGCGGCCGCGCGCTGTCGTCGCCGAGATCGTCACCGAATTCGTCACTGAGATCGTTCCCGAGATCGGCGACAAGGTGGCCGGTCATGCCGCCGTGGTCCAGCCCGATCGCGGACATCGCAGCAGCGAGTTGTTTCGAATTCCTCACCCGATTGCGGAGCACTGCTTGGAGTCGCTTCTCGACCGGACCGCCGGTGCTCGCGATGTCGAGCAACGTATCGACGAGCGGGGGCAATTCCGCTGCGCGCCCGGTTCCGCTCGCGAGCAGGACCAGTTCGAGCCACGCTGCCTCGGTCTGTTCCAGCTCCGCGCGACGGCGCACCTCAGCGAGGCGTTCGTCCTCGGATTGGCCTCCGAGGTCGGGGGCCGGCGTGTCGTCGATGAGAGCCTCGGCGAGCACGGAACGCTGCGCTCCTCGCCGCGCGGCGTCGCGCTGGCTCAGGTCGTCCGTGATCCCCGCGATCGCATAGAACGTCTGGGCTCCGGAGAAATTGCCCGCGTCGTACGCCTCGTCGCCATTCTGCAACTGCGTTGCTGTTCGCCGGTGTTTCGGAATGGGGGATTGCGCGACACCGCTTGAGGCTGTCTGGCTCGCCTCGGCTGTGTCGAGGCCGAGCATGTTGCGCACGCCGTCCGCACCCTGAGGGTGCATGAACACGGCGGCGCCGAGCCCCGAGAGGAGCACGATCACGACGAGGAGCAGGGTCTGGCGCAAGTTCATAGGGCAGCAGCGTTCATGGAGAAGTGCATTGAGAGTGGAAGCTCGAGATCGGTTCTAACTTGGTGTTCGTCGGGCCGAGTTCCGAGGGCGACGACGGCTGATGCCACGATCCCCCCGTTCCAAGGGAATCGACCGTCCGGAGAGAATACGTTAAGGGTTCGCGCAGGAATAAGTTCGTGGGACCGAGGACGAGCGAGGCGGCGTAAGGCCAGGCGCATCGACGACGCGACTCATTGCGGAGCCGAGTCGGGGAGGAGAGGCAACGCAGCCTTACGCCGCCGCAGCCGACCGAATCCCCGAAGTTATTCCTGCGCGGGCCCCAAGAGGGTGTTCCCATAAACAATGGGGCGCCAGTCACACGATGTGCGCTCGGACGGCCTCGACGGCCTGTGCCCCAGTCTGGCGGCGCACATCGCGCGCCCGCAAGCGGCTTGCCCGTGGAACGTGTCAGCTGCGTTGCGGACGCTCGATGACTCCGTCAGGAGTCGCGTTCGCGACCGCGCCTTGCTGACAGGCTCCACGAGCAAGCTGGCGCTCCCACTGTTTATGGGAACACCCTCTAACCGGGCCGGTGGCGGGACGCCGTGCAGAAGGTGAGCCGATGACGGTTGGCGGGAGCGATCTCAGCCTGCGGCGGCGCTCAATCGCGCGAGTGTCGTCGCCCGAAACGAGGTGAATTCGCCCTGCTCCACGGCGCTGCGAGTCGCGCGCGCGAGCTCGAGCATGAACGTCACGTTGTGCACTGCGAGGAGCGTCCAGACCAGCGGTTCGTCCACCTGGGAGAGGTGTCGGAGGTAGCCCCGCGAGTGGGTGCGACAGGTCGGACACGGGCAGGTCTCGTCGAGGGGGCGCGGATCTCGGGCATGCTTGAGGTTGCGCATGCGCAGCGTGCCGTTCCAGGTGTGTGCGTGCTTGTGGCGGGCGTTGCGGGTCGGAAGGACGCAGTCCATCATGTCGATGCCGCACGCGACCGCGTCCAGGAAGTCCTCCGGCGTGCCAACGCCCATCAGGTAGCGCGGTCGATCCGTCGGGAGCACTCCGGTGGTCGCACGCAGCACGTCCCAGGTCTCAGCGGATGGCTCGCCCACGCTGAAACCTCCGGCGGCATAGCCGGGCGCATCCAGTTCCACGAGCGCTTCTGCGCACTCGATGCGGAGATCGGCGTGGATGCCGCCCTGGACGATGGGGAAGAGCGCCTGATCGTCGCGTGTGCGATGCGCCACGCTGCGGCGCGCCCACCGCACAGTCGTCTCGACGGCCCGTGCGACGGCGTCCTTCTCGGCCGGATACTCGATGCAATGATCGAGCGGCATGATGATGTCGGCGCCGAGCGCCTCCTCGATCTCGACCACGCTCTCCGGCGTGAAGCGGAGTGTGGCGCCGTCGATCTCGGATTGGAATGTGACGCCATCCGCGTCCATCTTCCGGCGGTGCGCGAGCGAGAACACCTGGTAGCCACCTGAGTCCGTGAGCATCGGCCCGTCCCAGCCCATGAACTGGTGGAGGCCACCGAGATCGCGCACCACGTCGACCCCGGGGCGCTGCATCAAGTGGTAGGCGTTCGAGAGCACGATCCCGGCGCCAGCCGCGCGGAGGTCCGCGACCGTCATGACCTTCATTGCCGCGCGCGTGCCGACGGGCATGAACATCGGCGTCGTGCACGCGCCGTGCGGCGTGTGCAGCGTGCCCGCGCGCGCGCCGCCGTCGGTAGCGTCGAGATCGAAGTGGAACGCGCTCACCAGAGCTTGACCACGAGTGCGCCCGGGTAATACGTGCGCACGATGTCCTCGGCGCGAGCCGACTGCCCCGCGAGCGTATTCGCGCCGATCTGACAGAGCCCGACACCGTGCCCCCAACCTCGTCCGGCGATCACAAGTTCGCCGCCCGCGACCTCGATTTGATCAAGCTGACACGAGCGCATCTTCGAGGGGCCGATGCGCAGCCGAAAGACAGGGGCGCCCACATCCCTCGACTTGCCCCCGGCGCGGATTCGCAACCGTGTCGCGCGGCCGCCGACGTCGCGACTCGTCACCTCGAAGGCCTCGAGTGCGCCCTTCAGGCCAGCGGCGCGCACGACGTCCTTCGCGACCAGGCGCGAGTTCCAGCGGAAGTACTTGCTGGACGTGCACCAATCGCAGCGCACGCCGCTGAGCGCAACCCGATCCGGCACTCCGAACACCGAAGCCGCCGACGCGGTCCGCCCACCGCATGTGCTGTGATACCACGCGCGCAACGGAGTCGCGCCATCGAGGAGCACGAGCCCGCGCGTCGTTTCCGTCGCGTCGCGCGCGATCCGCTGATGCGCGGCCACGGTTGGGATGCCGTGGTACTCCTGGTCCTGTCCGCCCGAGTCGGAGACGACGATCGGGGCGCCCTGCGCGTCGGCGGGCACGGACGACAGCGCGTACGTGCGCGCCAGAATGGCCTGCGTTCGCTGCGCCTCGCGGTGGAATTTCGCCGGGATCTCGCCCGGCACCACGCCCGCCACATACGTCTCGAGATCCATGACGACGAAGGCGCCCTGCTCGCCGCCGACGCTGCGCGCGATTCGCAGCACGCCGGGGTAGCGGCGCTTCCCGATCCGCAGGTCACCGTTGGTCTGTGGCGTGAGAACGGCGCCGTCACGTGGCAGTGAGCGACCCGCGAGCGTGGCCCGTGTCGTCGAGAGGAGGAGTTCGCCGGAGAGACCCGACCCGACGGCGAGCTGTGCTCCCTCGAGGTCCGCGAGCACCCAGGCTCCCGCGACGCTCACCTGCGCCTTGCCGTCGCGCTGCGGCGCGGCGAGACGCACGCGCACCTCGGGCGTAACACTGCCTGCCCAACTCGTCTGCGTGCCGGGCGTCGCACTCGTCTGCGTGACGGTCGGTGCATTGCCGGAGCACCCGGCCGCCAATCCGAGCCCGAGGAGGGGCCCAAGTAGCAGCGCGGAAACGGTTAGCCTCGGCTCCTTCATCCGAAGAGCCGTCCGGACTCGGAGTCGCGCGGATCGCGCTCCTCGGCCCATTCCGTACCGCGCGCGGTCAGACTGCGCCCGCGCGGGGTGCGCAGAATCCACCCCTGCGTCATCAGAAACGGCTCGTAGACGTCCTCGACAGTCTCCTGTTCCTCGCCAATCGCGACGGCCAAGCCCTTCAGACCGACGGGGCGCCCGGCGCGATGCAGCGTAAGGAGCAGCTGACGATCGGTCTCGCCCAGCCCGTGTTCGTCGATCCCGAGTCGTGCGAGCGCACTGGCCGCACCATCCGCGGTCAGCCGTCCGTCGCCGCGTACCTGGGCGAAGTCGCGGACCCGCTTGACGAGGCGGTTGACGATGCGGGGCGTGCCGCGCGATCGGGCAGCGATCACCTCGTCGGCGCCCTCGTCGACCTCCACACCAAGGCGCGCCGCCGTGCGACGGACGATCTCAGCGAGTTCGCTCGTTGCATAGGGCGTCAGTTTCTCGAGGTGCCCGAAACGACTGCGAAACGCCGCGCCAAGCTGGCCTTCGCGGGTTGTCGCGCCGACAAGCGTGAACGGCGGCAGCGGGACCTTGACGCTCCGAGCGGAGGGGCCCTGATCGATCAAGATGTCGATCTCGTAGTCCTCCATCGCCGAGTAGAGGTATTCCTCGACCACGCGCGGCAGGCGGTGGATCTCGTCGATGAAGAGCACGTCGCCCTTCTGGAGGTTCGTCAAGATGCCCGCGAGATCGCCCGGGCGGACCAGCGCAGGGGCGCTCGTCGCCCGGCACTCGGCGCCCATCTCGCGGGCGATGATGTAGGCGAGCGACGTCTTACCCAGCCCGGGCAAGCCCGAGAAGAGCAGGTGGTCGAGCGACTCTTCGCGTCCGCGGGCGGCCTCGATGAACACCTTGAGGTTGTCCACGAGCGCGGCCTGTCCGACGAATTCGTCGAAGTTGCGCGGCCGGAGTGCGAGGTCGAGACCGACGTCGGAGTCGTCGCCTTCGGCGCTCAGACAGTCTTCGGAGTACTCGCCTGCGGGGTAGTCGTCTGCCGCGGAGTGGTTATCGGAGGAGTGGTCTTCGGAGGTCACGGGTTTTCCGTGCCCGATGGGGGGGAAGAGCGAGCGTACACGTCGGTGACCTGGGTTCGAAGAAGCGGGCGGTGGTCGACGCGATCGCCCCAGGCGTCCAGAGGCGTGGACAGCAGACGACGCGCGCGCGGTATCCGAACCTACAGCGTCCAGGCTTCAGCCTGATGCCTTCCTCCCGCCGCCGTCCGCGAGAAGCGGATACGGGCACTCGGCTCGTGCATACTCCCCCGCATGCAGCCCATGCAGGAACCGGTCAAGATCCGCGGCATGTTCGCCGCAATCGCCGGCACGTACGACGTGCTCAATCACGTTCTCTCGCTCAATCAGGATCGAGCGTGGCGTACGTTCGCCGTCGAGAAGGCCGAGGTGCGCGTTGGCGACACCGTGCTCGACGTCTGCTGTGGCACGGGCGATCTCTCGCTGGAGCTCTCGAAGAAGGTCGGGCCTGCCGGGACCGCCATCGGGACCGATTTCTGCGAGGCGATGGTCGCGATCGGTCGCAAGAAGGCCGACGAGTTGGCGGATCCGGTCCGACTCGGCGTCGCCGACACGTTGCAACTCCCGTTGCGTGACAGCTTGTTTCGGGCGGTGACCGTGGGTTTCGGCATTCGCAACGTCGCCGACCTGCAGGCGGGAATTCGCGAGATGGCGCGCGTCACACAGCCGGGCGGAAAGGTCGCCATTCTCGAGTTCACCCAGCCGGCGAACCCACTCTTCCGCTTCGTCTACTACGTCTACTTCCTGATCCTCTTGCCGATCCTCGGCAACCTCGTGTCTGGTGGGAAACGCAACGCGTATGGCTATCTCCCGCGCTCGGTGCTGGCGTTCCCGGATAGCGACGAGCTCTCCCGCATCGTGGGCGGCTGCGGACTCGACGACGTGCGCGTCCACTCGCAGACCTTCGGGATCGTGACGGTCCACGTGGGGACGAAGCCAGGAGCTCCCGTCGATCTCGCGGCGGGCCGGGCGGTCTGACGGTGGGGGCGCCACTGCATCTGGTCGTCGCACTTTCCGGAGCGAGTGGCGTGCGCTACGGGCTGCGCTTGCTCCGCGTCGTGCACGCAGCCGGCATCCGCGTGTCGGTGATCGTCTCCGCGGGGGCCGCGCGCGTCGCCGCCATCGAGGAGGGCTTACAGCTCGACCCCGAGTCGCCGGACCCGCGCGTGCTGCTGGGGCTCCCTGCCGACGCGCCGGAGCCCGAGCGCATCCGGGGCGTGGCGATCTCCGATATCGCGGCCGCGGTCTGCTCCGGAACGCATCCGACCGCCGCGATGATCGTCGCGCCTTGCTCCATGGGGACGCTCGCGCGGATTGCTGCGGGGACGTCGATGAACGCCCTCGAACGCAGCGCAGACGTGATGTTGAAGGAGGGACGTCCGCTCGTCCTCGTGCCCCGCGAGACGCCACTCTCGCGCATTCACCTCGAGAATATGCTCCGGGTCCACGACGCAGGCGCGGCGCTGGTCCCGGCGATGCCCGGCTTCTACGCGCAGCCCGAGACCATCGACGATCTCGTGGACCAGGTGGTCACCAAGGTCCTCGATCGCCTTGGACCGGGCTGGCCGAGCCTGCCGAGCGATCTGATCCGGCGCTGGAAGACGCCGCCCCACGACATGAGCGCGTCATGAGTGCCCCCGCGGCGGCTGGTCTCGTCTCGAGTGGTCTCCCCGCGATCCTGGCCGACATCCGTTTCGAGCAGACCCTCTTCTCCCTGCCCTTCATCCTGCTCTCGTCGCTCGTCGCCGCGGACGGCTGGCCGGATGGACGCACCCTCGGGCTCATCCTGGTGGCCCTGATCGGCGCACGGTCCTCCGCGATGGCCTGCAACCGCTTCGCCGACGCCGACTTCGATGGCCGCAACCCACGCACCGCGGGGCGCGCCGTGCCGTCCGGACGCGTATCGCGGCGGGCGATGGGCGTGTTCGCACTGGTCGCAGCCGCCGTCTTCCTCGCGGCCGCGGCGGCGTTGAACACCCTCTGCCTGCTGCTCGCACCCCTCACGCTGGCGTTCCTCATCGGCTACTCGTGGACGAAGCGCGTCACGGCCCTCTGCCATCTCGTGCTCGGGACCACGATTGGAATTGCGCCGCTCGGTGCGTGGGCCGCCGTCCGGGGCACGTTTCTCGACGCCTCCGGAGCGTTCGAGCCCGGTCCGTGGTTCCTCGCCCTCGGCGTCGCGTTCTGGGTTGCTGGCTTCGATGTGATCTACGCCTGCCCCGACGCGGACAAGGACGACGCCGAGGGCTTGCACTCCATCCCGCGCGTTGTCGGCGTGTCGCGGGCATTCCTGCTCTCGGCCGGGATGCACTCCGCCGCGCTCGTGGCATTCGGGACGGCCGGGGCTCTGCTGGGCCTCGGTCCGGTGTTCTGGGGCGGACTGGGGCTCGGGGCCGTCATTCTCGCGAGCGAGCACGTTCTGGTTCGTCCGGGCCGCTACGAACACATGGCGACGGCGTTCTTCCGTCTGAACGCCGTCTTCAGCGCGGTGCTCCTGATCACCGGAGCGGTGGATATCTTCACTCGCTGATCCGCCCGCTGGTCCGTCCTCTCCTTCGCCCGTCCCCTTCAGGCGCTATCCTTGTCGCTTCCACGCGGGTCGCGCGACCCATGTGTCTGCGAGCCTCGTCGGAGACGAACGAACGGCTCAGCCCGGAGGAAATGTCGATGGCGCTCGTGAGTTGGCTGGTCGATGGTGCAGATCCGGCGTCGATGAACCCCGAAGAGGTCCGCCGACTCGCGAATACCCTGCGCGTCCGCGAGGAGCAGGCGATCGCGCGGCTGGAGTCGCTTGTCGGCGAGCAGGCTTCGCTGGTCTCGCGCGGCGCCGCCACGCCGTCGCCAGCGCTGCGTCGTGCGCTCGCGCGCCGCCACGGTCGTCTCTCCGAGGACGTCTACGACGTCGATCGCGAGCTGTCGCGTATGGGCAAGGAACTCGCCGGTCTGCGGGCCATCCGCGAACTGCTGCGCGAGGGTGTGTCGCTGGCGGCTCCGCGCGACGCGGCGCCCCTGCTCACTCTCGTCAACGACGTTGACACGACCGAGGATTTCTTCGCTGCGGAGCTTGCTGCGGCGTTGCGCGCCGGACAGGTCAAGCGCAAGCGCCACGCCGCACGCCGCTCCGGACCCGATCTGATGGAGGTCTGGGAGAAGATGGACCGCGGTGAGATCTCGTCGGCGAAGGAGGTTCTGCGCGCACGAGAAGCGCGCGCTCCCGAGGCTGCCGGCGCGTCCGCGAAGGCAGCCGCCAAGGCAGCGAAAACGCCCGGTGCTCGAGGCGGTGGGGAGTGAGCCGTGCGCTCGCGCCCGGCGCGCTCTCCGGCGCGCTCCGGGACGAGCGCGCTCGTCCGGCGGTGATTGCCGCCGTCGGACCCGAGGCGTTCCTGCGCGAGCAAGCGCTACGCGAGATTGCGGGCACCGTCCTGGGGGACCCACATAGCCCGGACCTGATGATCTTGCAGGGCGCGCTGACGACGACGGACGCTGATCAAGAGACGCTCATGCGGTTCTTTGGCGAGACGCGCACAGGCTCCCTCTTCGGTGGCCGGAAGGTGGTGGCGCTGCGCCACGCCGATGCGATGGTCACGCGCTACAAGAAGGACTTCCTCGCGTGGCTGTCGAACCCGGGCTCCGCTGCGTTGCCCGTGATCCTGGCCGACGACCTGCCGCGCCCAGTCATGACGGTCATCGAGAAAATGGGGATGGTCGTCAAGTGCGGCGGCCAGGGCAGCCGCTCCCAGCCGCCGCTCCCCTTCATTGCCGAGCGTGCCGCGGCGCGCGGGAAGCGGATCGGTCGCGCGGAAGCCGAGCTCCTGCTGGAACTGCTCGGACCCGGGCTCACGGGTCTCGAGAACTCCGTCGAGATCCTCTCGCTGCACGCGGGTGAGCGCGAGGAGATCGGACGCGGCGACATCGAGGCGCTCTTCCAGAGCGGGCGCGAGGGCTCGGTCTGGGCGTTCGGAGACCTGCTGGTCGCCGGGCGCGTCAGCGAGGCGATGAACGAAGCGAGTCGCTGCTTCAACGAGGGCATTCCGACCTCAGCTCGCAGTCGCAAGATGACACGCGACGAGGGGAGCATCGCCGTGCGATTGGTGCTCGCGTTCACGACCGCAGTCTGCCGGGTTCTCGACGTGCGCGCGCAGCTCGATGCCGGTGTCTCTCGTCGCGAGGTGAAGATCAACGGTCCGTGGAGCGCGCGACAGTCCACGATGCAGGTGATCTCACGTCGGCGCCCGCCGGCTTTGCAGGCCCTCGCGGTCTTCGCCGAGGAGACCGACCGCGGGCTGAAGTCGGGTGGGCCCGCCGGGCGAGCGGCCATCGCGCGCCTGGTCGCAGCGGTCAGTCGCGTCCCGTAGTCGCGCTCTGTCCCTGTTCCGGTGTCGTATCGTGGCCCATTCGAAACCTCGGCTGACACATCTGCGTCACTCACACGTCTGCGTCACTCACACATCTGCGTCCCTGACACATCGGCGCGTCGTCCGTTGCACGAGAGAGGAAGAGCTTGAGCGCTCGCATTCGCAAGCTGCCGTCGCAGATCATCGATCGCATCGCCGCCGGCGAGGTCGTGGAGCGACCGGCGTCTGTCGTGAAGGAACTCGTCGAAAACAGCCTCGACGCGGGCGCCACACGGATCGACGTCGAGGTCGAGGGCGGTGGTCGCGACCTCATCTCGATCCGTGACGACGGGATCGGCATGGGCGCGGGCGATCTTGGTCTCGCGTTCGTCTCGCACGCCACGTCGAAGCTCTCCGACGTGGGCGATCTTGACCACATCGCGTCGTTCGGTTTCCGCGGCGAGGCACTCGCGTCGATCGGTGCGGTCGCGGACTGCCGCATCGTCTCGCGCGAGCGCGGCGCTGCTCATGGGAACGAGGTCGAGAGTCGCGGCGGGACGGTCACCGACGTGCGCGTCGCGGCAGCGCCGGAGGGTACGCGCATCGAGGTGCGCAACCTCTTCCGCTACGTCCCCGCCCGCCGGAAGTTCCTGAAGACACCGGGCACCGAGATGTCGCACGTCACCTCGACGCTGCACAAGCTGGCGCTCGCGAACCCGGGCGTGGCGTTCTCGCTCGTGCGCGCCGGGCAGGTCGTTTTCCGAGTCTCCGCGGACGAGGATCGGCGGGCGCGCGTCGCACGCTTCTTCGGTCGCAAGCTCTTCGACCAATTGCTCTCGGTCAGCGACCACGTCGGTTCGATCCGACTCGACGGCTACGTTGCGCGGCCCGAGGCGGCGCGGCCGAATGCGTCGTGGATGCACTTCTTTCTGAACGGGCGCCCGATCCGGGATCGCTCGCTCTCGCACGCTGTGCGCCACGCCTTCGACGGGCTCCTGACGAAGGGCCGCCATCCCGTCGTCTTCCTCTTCCTCGAAATGGACCCGGGTCTCGTGGACGTCAACGTCCACCCCGCAAAGACCGAGGTGCGTTTTCAGGACGCGCAGGTGCTGCACCGACTCTTGCGCCACGGCGTGCGGCAGGTTCTTCTGGGAGACGATCTCGTCCCCACGATCGTGCCCGATGCGATGCAGGCCGGGCACGCCGCGCAGGGCGGGGATGCCGCGCCGCCGAGCATGTCTCCAGGCGCGCGTCGCGAGCAGTACCTGGAGGGCGTGAAGGACGCGCTATCTGGCTTCCTGAGCAAGCCCGACTCTGCGTCACGGCAGCCGTCGCTCTACCCGCCGGCAAGGGGCGCCGCGACCACCGGGGTGGGGGAGCCACACCCGATTCTGCCCGCGCCCCCTCCGCGCGCGGCGCAGCGCTTTCTTCAGGTGAAGGACAGCTTCCTCGTGTTCGAGGTCGAGGACGGGCTCGCGATCGTCGATCAGCATGCGCTCCACGAGCGGATCATGCTTGAGCAGATCACCGAGCGCGTGCAGTCGGGCACGCTCGAGGTGCAGCCGATGCTCGTGCCCGCGCTCGTGGAACTGCCGGCGGCCGATGTCGAGGCGTTGTTGGCCGAATCCGACGATCTCGCCCGTGTCGGCGTGCGACTCGAGCGCTTCGGCGAGACGACGATTGCCGTGCAATCGCTGCCCTCGCTGCTTTCGCGGCGCGACCCGGAGAAGGTGATCCTTGGCCTCGCAGAACGCATCCGCGCCGGAAAGGGGGCCGGATCACGCATGTCACTTCTCGACGAGCTGATGCACTCGATGGCGTGCCGCTCCGCGATCATGGCCGGCGACCCGCTGACCGAGGAGCAGGCCGCGGAGATGATGCGCCGCGCCGATCTGATCGACAACCCGCAGTCGTGCGCGCACGGTCGTCCGACGTCGCTGCGCCTGACGTTCCGCGAATTGATCCGTCACTTCAAGCGCTGACGGCGCGCGGTCGGCGATCGCTCGAAAGCTCCGCCGCGGTCGTGCGCCGCCGTAGTTCCGACAGCCCCCGTCAGCGACTGCGTTTCGGCGGCGCGAAGGCTGCCTTCTCATCAACGGCGTTGAACGCGACGCGGCGCACATAGAGGTGCATGACCTTGTGCTTCGGCGTGCCTTTGTACTGTTCCTCGACGACCACCTGCCGTGGGAAGCGGAGCTTCGCACCCGCGACGCTGAAGATCTCCTTCGACAGATCGTCCTGGTACGTGAATTCGTAGATCATCAGCGGCGCGCTCTCGTCAACGGGCTCGACGCGGATGTGGCGCGGATCGCCGGTCTTCTCGTCGAGCCACATCGTGAACGTCAGTCCCCCCGTGGAGGCCGACGGGGTCCGTCGCAGCGCGCGGCCGGCGAACGTCGTATCCGCCGAGAGTTTCCAGATGCTGCCGTCGTTCTGCAGCTTCGCGAGTACTGCGACATCGATCAACGCCTCGGAGAGCCGTCGATGACTCTCCACCTCGGCGTAGTCGTCGGGATGGGTCTCCTTGGTGATGGCCGAGACCTGCGAACCATCGTCAAGCCAGTGGTAGTCGTCGTTCCGACCGGAAACCGCGCGCGTGACCTGACGCCCGTTTAACTCCCAGAACGTCCGCAGCGAGGACGGCTTCCCCGCGTGGCGCATCCAGCTAATGTTCATCTTGCTGACCTCTTCGGGGAGGCCGTTCCACTTGCCGTCGTCGCCCTTCGACCAGCGCCACACCCTGATCCGCCCGAACTCCACGAAGAAGGACTCGAGCCCGCCCGGCTTCGCCAGGCTCGCGCCACCCTGCCGACTCGCCGCTGTGGCGAGGAGCTTGAGTGCGGCGGGATCGCTCTTGGCGGGTGCCGGCGGGTCCGCGACCACCTTCTCCGCATCCTCCGGCGCGGGGTTCGGCGGCTTCAGTTTCGGGGCCTCGAACTTGGGGGGCGGCGCAGGGTCGCCCTCTTGAGGTGCCAGTGCGGTGTCCTCTGTTCGGCGCTCCTGCTGGCAGCCAGCGTCCTGAGCGGACGACACGACAGGGAAGCTCACGAGAGTGAGTCCCAGGATGAAGAGTGTGAGCGGGCTGTTCATGGTCGTCTCCGGGCACCGTGGAGTTTGAACGTGCGTCGAGGACATCGATTGTCGCGCCCCGTGTCACGATCCGGTCGCAAACGGGAGGCCGCGCTGCTCATGCAGGCTCCGTGAGTCGCGCAGCAACGCGCGCTCCGAGGTGCTGCCCGTCGTCGTCGGGCGCCGCGTCGATCCAGGTGACATCCGGGAACCGCTTCCACCAATTCATCTGCCGGCGTGCCAGTTGCCACGTGTGTGCGCGAATCGCCTCGAGCGCAGCGGGGAGTGTGCAGGGCGACTCCGGGTCGCCCGCAAGTCGCGCGCGGACGAGCGGCACGAGTTCCTTCACCCCGATCGCTTCGCGGGCGGTCGGGCCAAGATCGTCAGCCTTGACGCGCGCCAGGATCTCCTCGACGAGCCCACGCTCGACCATGTGCGCGATCCGGCGTTCGATGCGGGCGCGGAGATCATCACGAGAGCGGCGGATCCCCACTGCGCGGTAGGCGACGCGTGGCGCGCCGACCCACTGTTGCTGGATCTCCGAGATGGGCTGGCCGGTCGCGGCATGGACCTCGAGCGCGCGGACGACCCGTTTCAAGTCGTTCGGGTGGATCCGCTCGGCCGCGACGGGGTCGAGCGCGCGGAGCCGCGTGTGCAGCGTGCCTGGTTCTTCGGCCTCCGTGGCGCGCAGTTTCGCACGCAACTCCGGATCGGCGGTCGGGCCGTCGAAGAGCCCGAAGAGCAGCGCCTTCAGATAGAGCGCCGTGCCTCCGACGACGAGCGGGATTTTTCCCCGCGTCCGCACGTCGGTGATCGCCTGTTCGGCCCACCGCACCCATCGCGCGGCATGCAGGCGCTCCGACGGATCGAGACAGCCGACCAGGTGGTGCGGAACGCGCGACGCATGCTCGGGCGGCGGCGCTGCGGCGGCGATCGGCAGCCCGCGGTAGGGCTTCACGGAATCCGCGACGATCAACTCAGCGCCGAGCGCGAGGGCCGCGTACACACCCGCCGACTCCTTCCCGACCGCGGTCGGGCCGAGCACGATCAGAAGCGGCTCCTCCCCAATCTCGGACTTGGAGCGCTCGGACGTGGACCGCTCGGAGGCGGCGTGCTCAGGCATGCGGCGCATCCGCGACGCCGTGCCCACACGTCACCTCGCAGAGTACACGGAGCATGATCGCCCGCGCCCGCAGGGTCCGCCTGGATTGAGCTCGCCTGGAGGGTGACCTTCGTGACCGCACGGTGACCGCACGGTGACAGAACGACAAAGAGGGCGCTGCCAAGTAGGCGACGCCCTCTCTGAACTTCTCTGGCTCTGAACTTCTCCGGACACAGGCGGCGCGCTCAAGGAGCTCGTGCACCTACCTGCCGTCCCGTCTCGCCGGACCAGCCGTTGAACGACTAGCCGTCGAACGGGTTGTGCTTGTCGTAGTCGAAGAAGTACTTGTTCGTCATGTCACGCCACTCGCTGGCGGTGTCGCCGTAGTGGTTGATCTGACGCACATTCTCGTCCCAGTCGGTGAGAGAGAAACAGCCGCTGACCGCCGTCATTGTGACGAGGAGCGTTCCCAACAGTACAACCCTGCGGACCATGGTCTTCCCTCCGTACTACCGATCGCCGTCCCCATTTGGGGACTCGACCTCCCATCGCCATCGAATGGCTGCCCGTGGGAGGCTGACGCTCGAAGCAGCCCTGCTTCAAGACGTCGTATCGAACGGGCGGAAGTTAGGTAAGCGTCGCGACTCGGTCAACGGAAAAACCCAACGCCGAGTGGGTTTCCGCCGAGCCTGCCACGCGCTTGCCGTTATCTGCGCTGCGGCGCCCGGTCCGCATAGAGCCGATGCCGCTCGATGTAATCGGCAACTGGGTCGGGAACCCAGCACCGGATTGGCGCACCGCGGGCCGCGCGAGCACGTATCGCGGTACTCGACACATCCTCCATCGGTGTCCGGAGTACATGTTGCCGGAGTGCCTCCGTCGCCTGGTCTCCGATGGCCTCACGCAGCCGCCCCCACGGGGGCTCCGGCGCGCCGGGACGGGGCGCGACGGCGATGGGGACCAGGCTGACGACATCGCGCGCCCGCCGCCATGTGGGGAGCAACTGCAACGCGTCCTGCCCGACGAGAAGGATGAGCGACTCCCCACGGCATGGGCCGGCGAGGAGTTCCTCGAGCGTGTCGATCGTGTAGGTCGTGCCCGGGCGTCGGACTTCGATGTCCAGGACGTCCAGGATCGCGTATTCGGTCGCTGCGGCGCACGCCATCGCCAAGCGGTGTTCGCCCGATACGTGGGGGCCGTCTGCCTTGTGGGGCGGATCTCCGGCCGGGATCAAGCTGACGACGTCTGCTCCCAGCTCGTGTCCAGCGGCCATCGCCACAGCGACATGCGCCGCGTGGATGGGGTCGAACGTGCCGCCGTACAGAACGCGCCGCCGCGGGCGTCTGCTCACGGCTGCCGCAGGTCCTCTAGGCGGTGCCCGAGTTGTTCAGGGAAGAGCGCCGTTGCGCCCGCATCCCAGGCTTGCGTAAGCGCCCAGGCGGTGTGACTGGGGCGCAGTTGCGCTTCATAGGCTCGTGGGGTGCTCCATGCCGCGAGCGAGAAGAGCACGAGCGCGAGGACCGTTCCGGTGGCGGCTCCGAGCACGCCTCCCGGCCAGCCGTCGTGGTCGAAGCGCCACTTGTGAACGAGGGGGTGCAGCAAGTACGCGAGCCCCGCGCAAGCCACCGCGAGCACAGCGAAGAGGAGCACGTGCGTCGTCCACGGCAGGTCGATCTGCGAGATCTCGAGCACCTTTGCCACGTAGGGGTCGACCGCCGGCCGCAGCGCGCGGGAGAGCCCGGCAGCCCCCAGCACGAGAAGCAATTCGACCGTTGACCACGCCAGACCGCTGCGTGCGCCGTCTACGGCGGCGAGCACGACGATGGCGAGGGCTCCGAGGTCAAACCAGGTCATGGCCGGGAGTCTAGCCCGAACTATTCATGAGAGTCACACACCTGAACGGACCAGAGCGTCTAACTCTGCGTTGCGCCTGCTCCACGAAGCGACGGCTGGGAATTCGCAAGCGCGCCTTGATCTCGACGATCTTGTCCTCGTTCAGGGCGCGCCTCGCCGGGCGTACCATGGCCGCCGCATCCAGACAGATGCTCGGTTGCGCCTCGGTGGTCTTCACGAAGTGCGTGACCCTCATGAATAGTCCGGGCTACCAGCCTGTCGGAGTAATCCGTCGAGGACCGGATTCGTCCAGGAGCGTTGTCCGTCGTGCGTGACGGGCGAAGTCCCAGACGAAGCCCGTCGTCTGTCGTACGCGAAAAGCCCCCCGGGTGTGTCACCCGGGGGGCCTTGATTGGTCTGTCTGTCGGCAATCAGTGCGTCGACTTGCTCTGGTTGCCGGTTGTTCAACTACAGGATCGTCAGCAGTTCCGTCAGGGACGGAACACGGCCGATCGCGCGGAAGTTGATGTCGCGGGCGACCCGCGAGAGCACAGGCACGTCACGACGGTCACCAATCTGGCCGAGGGCCACGGTGGCGAGGGCGCGCGTGATGTCAGGGTACTTCTTCTCGGAGTCTGTCGCGATGGCGAGGAGAGGCGCGATCGCCCGCTCGTCACCGATCTGCCCGAGGGAGAGTGCGACGGAGCCGAGGATGTACTGACTCTCTTCACCCGACTTGAGGATCTCCACCAGGTCGCCGATCACGCTCGCGTCGCCCATGAGGCCTGCGGCAATGGCGGTCTGCTTGCGAAGGTCGCGGTCGTTGTCGTCGGTCAAGGTGGCGCGGATGGCCTCCTTGGCGTTTCCGTCACCGATCATGCCGAGTGCGACGGCTGCATAGCCACGCAAGCGCTTGTCGGCGCCGCGATCGTTCAGCACGTCGATCAGTTCAGGAACGGCCAGCGTGTCACGGACGAGGCCGGACGCGATGGCGTACGCACCCCGAGCGCGCGGATCGCCCTTGGAGCTCTCTGCGAACTTGAGGCGGAGAGGCTTGCGAACAGCCTCCTCTGGGCTCGACATCGTCCGACCGACCAGTCCCATCGCGATCCCGGCGAAGGGCTGCGCCAGGTACGACGGCTTGCCCTTGTCAAGATAGTGTTGCAATGCACCGACGATGGTGTCGCGCGTCTTGGCCTCGATGCCTTCCGAGGCAGCGAGGCGCCCCAGGGCGATCATGGCAAAGTTGCGCTCAGATGCGTCGTCACCGTCTTTGGCGGTGCGCTTCAGCATCTTGATGATCGCGCCTTGCTGTTTCGCGTCAGCCTGCGGAGCAATCTGTCCCAGTGCAATGGAAGCCGATCGGCGAACGTGCTTGTCGGCCTTCTTCTTGCCCTTCGCTGTCAGCGCTTTCTCGAGCGCGTCGATGACGGCACTCGGGTCCTCGTCCGTCCCCGGACGGCCGATCTTGCCGAGCGCCTGCACGACAAACGACAGTTCGATGTTGTTGAGATCGTCCTTCGCGCCCTTCTTGGCCTTCTCGTTCTCCAGCATGAAGAGGAGGTCCGGGACCGCCTGCTCGTTGCCGAGGAGCCCGATCGCGACGAGGCATGCAGGCTTGATATCCTGCTTGTTCTCCTTGCGGGCGAGGATCTTCATGAGCATCTCGTACGTCGTCTCGTACCGGCCACCCTCGCCGCCGAGGAGACCGAGCGAGATCGCGGCGAACGGCCGGACGAACGAGGAATTCCACTCGTCCCTCTCGTCGACCACCAACTCCATCAGGAACTCGACGTTCTCGTCGGAGTCGTCCTGCAGGAGACCGATCGCGAGCGCGGCCGACTCCTGAACGACGTTGTGGTAGTCGGCGCCTTCCTTCCGGCGGTTGCGCGCCATGTTCATGAGGTCGGGCACGACCGTCGTGTCACCGATCTTTGCGAGAGCGAGCGCAGCCGCCGACTGGATGTCGAAGTTGAGCTTCTTCTCGGTGAGCATCTTGCGCAGAGCCGGGACGATCTCTTCTTGGATCGCGGCGTCGGTCGCTGTCTTGACCTTGCCCGTCTTCTTGCCCTTGCCGAAGACGTGAACGGCGGTGCCGGTGCCGGTCTGTGTGCGCTTGATCGCGCTCTTCAACTGAAGGATGTCGTCCTTGTTGAAGTTCCACCAGAACGTCCAGTCCTCGTAGCCGATCGACTTCTTGCGCGTCTTGGGACGGCCTGCGCCTCCCGTCGAGGGACCACCAGCGCCACCGCCGCCCGAAGTGGGGGCCGTTCCGCCGCCACCGCTCGAGGGGCCGCCGCTATCACCGCCGCCGGTCGAAGGACCGCCGATGTCGCCGCCGCCGGTCGAGGGACCGCCGGTCTCGCCACCGGGAGTGGTCGGGCCGCCGCCTTCGGGCGGGGGAGGCGGGTCAGAGGGCTCGCGACTGTCGGGCGGAACCTCGCCAGCCGGGCCGCGGTACGCACCACCGTGGGCGAACGCATCGCTGATCAGGCCGGGTGCGGCCATGAGGAGCGCCGCGCTCGCAATCGTCGTCAGGATCAGGCGCATCGTCTGGTCCTCCTTCCAAAGGGGAGACGCCCGAAGAGGGGCGCCAGTGTGTGAGTGGGAACTCGTGTGAGTGGGAACTCGGTCTGAGTGGAAACTTGGTTGTCATCCCAGGGATCTGGGCTGTACCGGGTGTGCCGCAATCGAGATGCCATCGGAGGGGATTCGTCTCGATCTCGATACGTGCTCGTAAGTTGCTTAATAGAAACCGCTTAGAGGTTCCTCGTGGCTAGTGTGCTGCGTCGGGGCCGCAAGCGCTTCGTTACCGCCAAGGAACGTCGTTACGGGTGATCCCCGTTGTCCGGGGCGTGGTCGCACGTCGGTTCAGTCGTCGTTCTCGCGCTCGCGGAGGTGCGCCAGGGCTACGTGGACCGCGTCCTTCGCGCAATGGGGGCAGTATCCGGCCTTCGTGTTCGTCAGATTGTCGAGGGTGCGTGTCGCAGCGTCTCGATCGGCCGGAGGGAGGTCGTCGAACGCAGGTGAGCCGTGCAGGAGAACGTGGGTTTGCACCTGCTCGACGACCCCGCGCCGCTCCTGGAAGAAGTTGCGCCGGAGCGCGCGCAGGAGATCGGGGAAGAGCCCGCGGAAGTCGAGGGGCGTCTCGTCGGGATGGTCCAGCGCATAGGCGCCGATGCGTGAGACCAGATCGCGGCGATATACGTCGACCGGGCCGCTGATTGGAAGCAGACGCTCGACCGACTCGAGTAATCGCGTGTCCGGAGGCACACGGCTGCCGGTGTTGGGGTCGAATACGTTGCTGCCCTGGATCTCCGCGACCACATGCTTGAAGTACTCGTCGAAGCGGCGGTCGTACTCCTCTTCGGGAGCGAGTTCCATGGCGTTCTGGACGTCGCTCAAGACCCAGCGCCCAAGCTCGTGCGTGACCGATCGGAGAAGGGCCTTCGCGTCGTGGTAGGTGCCTTGCGGCTCGACCTGCAGGAAGCGATAGAGCGAGGGGTCCGAGATCATCTGCGCCAACTCGTCCAGGACGGCCGACGGAGAGACACAGCGCTGGGAGTCACCGTGCTGCGAGACCCCAGTCTGCGAGGTACCGGGGGATGTATCGCGGATGGCGGCCTGTGCCAGCGCGGCTCTCATCTCGCGCACGCTGGCGCCGACGCGTCCTTCGTACCACTGCTCGTGACGGTACTCGTCGCGGAGCGTCGGTATCAGGCTGCGTAGTACGTTGCGCTGCTCGCTGCCGAGCCGATC
Organism: Planctomycetota bacterium; assembly: GCA_024280885.1. GTDB lineage: Bacteria > Planctomycetota > JAJSAM01 > JAJSAM01 > JAJVHW01 > JAJRPF01. The sequence continues at coordinate 273,517 of JAJRPF010000070.1, forward strand.
CGGCAGTCGCCCGTCGGCGAAGAGATGCGCCTTCTCGATGGGGGCGAGATTGGTCACCAGTTCCCCGTCGACCTCGTCGTAGTTCTCGGCCTGTGGCTGATGCAAGCGCGTCAGGACCGCGAAGAGTGCGCAGAGTTCGGCGACATGCGGTGACACGTGCCGGCTGCGGGCCATCGCGTCGCAGATTTCGCGGTAGACCTGGGTCTCCTTGCCGGTCTCGCGTAGGTACGGCACGCGTACGAACGCCATCCGCGCCTGGAATGACGCGAACTCGGGGAGTTGCTTGAAGGCTTCGAGGTGTCGTTCGTTGGCGGTGGCGAGAAAGACCACGTCCAGGTTGATGAGTTGATTGCCGACCGTGACGAACCCTTTCTCCGTCGTCTGCAGCAGGTACTTTGAGAGCTCGAGGTTGCGCTTCAGGAAGTCGCTGAACTCCAGGATGCCACGGTTCGCGTCGGCGAGATCGCCCATGACTTCGAAGAACGACTGCGATTGCAGGAACGCAGGCAGTCCGGCGACGCCGGAGTCGCCGGAGACAAGGCGCAACTGCGCGTCGGGCGTGCCCTGGGGTTGCGTGACGACGGCCCCCATCCGGAAGCGCCGCGAGACGAAGACGCGTTCGACCTGCACATGGCGGACGACGCGCCGCCAGTCGCCCTTGTAGGCCGCTAGAAGGGACTCGTAGATCTGCTTGCAACGCGGGCAGAGATTGCCGTTCAGGAAGTGCACGAAGGACTCGGACTGGCGCTCCGGCGCCTGCGCAAGTGGCGCCTCGAGGAGTCCATCGCGGAGCGAGTCCGGCACGACGAAGAGCGGATTGCAGCGCAGCTCGCAGACGACGCGCGCGGCCACGTCTTCGGGCTCGAGGAGCGCGTACGACTGTGGTTCGTCGTCGGGCCGCGCGCCGCCAAACCCGAGATCTGTGCCCTCGGCCGGCGTCTTCGGGAAGATCCAGCGCAGCGCGTAGAGCGCTCCCGGCGCTTCGTGGCTGTATAGCTCGAGCGCGCGCTGCAGCAACTCGACGAGGCTGGATTTACCGGAGCCGTTGGGGCCGTGGAGCACGAGCATCCGATCGAGTCGTCCCTCGCGTGCAGCTGATGAGATGGTCTCGACGATCTCCCGCTGTGCCTCCTCGTGCCCGATCAGGGAGGGGAGGCCGTTCTCCGGATCTCCGTCGAAGAGGCGCCAGCGCGTCACGTCGCCGCCGATCCCGGGAACCAGGTAGCTGCCGAGGTGCTCGATCGCGTCGCGCAGGTACTGTTACGAGTTGCGTGCGAGCAGATACGGCGCCGCGCCGAACTCTTCGACGAGTTCCTCGAAGGTGAGAAGTCGGCGGTCGCCCCGGTAGCGCTCTGCGACGTTGCGTGCGATGCGATCGAGTGGCGACGAGTCCATGCAGGCGATCCTACTTGCTCCGCGCCCGCACCGCATGAGCGAGCGATCTCAAAATCGCGATCGAGACCGCCCAGCGGCCCGGCCGAAGAGACCCGCGGCGCCGGAGAAATTGCACTGGTCGTTCATGACGCGAACGCACTCCCGTGTCCGGGCCAGTCGTCGGCCGCGGCGGCCAGGCTCGGAGAATCTCCGAAGTCGAGACTTGTCAGCCACGACAGCCGTCCCACGCGGACGCGTCTGGCATCCACGCGGGCTTCCGGCGGCACGCCTGGACCGCACGTCTGGATTGCACCTCTAGATTGCGCGTCAAGCCTGTCCGGTCAGCTTCCGATGGGAGAAGGGGTTCCGAGCGGAGCCCACGCAGGAGTGTGCACCGATGTCCGAAGCGACCGCCGCGACGAAGCGTCCCGAGAACTGGCCTGACGGCCTGTCCCACTATTGGATCGACGATGCCACCGTCGTCTCCACCGATCTCGATGAGGACGAGCGTCCCGGGCGGGACTCGCTGGGTAACGCCGGTCGCATCCGCCGTCGCGCGCAGCACGGGAAGCTGAGCGTGCACTGGCCGCGTGGTCGGGTTGTGCGGCACCTCGAGGACGCGGGACTCGACACGTTGCGCGACACTCGGTGCGAGAGCGAGATGCAGCGCAAGCGGGGCAATCTGGCTCCCGAGGAAGTGGACCCGTTCCTACTCGAGGATAGCGTCCATGTCCTAGTCACAGGGCGCCAGTTCCCCGGCCAGCAGCGCGCGCTACTCGAAGCGAAGGCCGAGACACTTCGGCGCGAGCTGGAAGACCCGGCGACGTCCGGAGACCGGCGGACGTTGGTAGAGGGAATGCTCGCAGCGATGGAGGACGGCCTTCGTGCGACGATCGAGATGCGTGCAACGAAGCGCCGCTTCCGGCCCGCCGTGCAGGTCGCCGAGCCCTGCGAGACGCTGGGCGAGGTCGTGCCGCTCTCGGCCGGTTGGCGCATCGTCTACCAGGTGCGTTCCATCGACCCGGACACCGGGGCCCCTGAGGTCCTGGACTGCGAAGACGATGGCGTCATGGTGTTTCACGTCGTTGCCGTCGGAGAAGCGGAAGCGGTTCTGCTCTTCACCGGTGGCATGCACGGGATGCGCCACGTCGCAGCGCTCGAGAACAGCGCAATTCATGACGCCTGGTTCGTCAATCGAGAGCGGACGCGCACCGACGCCACGGCACCCTGGATCGGCCGGGGCCTCTACCGCGAACTACTCGCACACGGTGAGGCGCAGATGATCGTCCACCGCCGGCGCGATGCCGAACCCGTAGCGATCCGCAAGACCGGTGAGGGAACTACGACCTTGCGTGTCGGCGACGACGAGGTCGAGGTACCGGTCATCTACTGCGAGACCAGTCGCGACGACCAGTTGACGATCCTCGCCGACGAGAAGAGCCCACTGGTGCTCCGCATGCGCGAGACCGGCGCGGAACTGGAACGGACGGTGGAGGCGGTGCTCGGTCCGCTCTGACAGG
>JAJRPF010000071.1 GCA_024280885.1 Planctomycetota bacterium
GAGAGGGAGAGGGAGAGGGAGAGGGAGAGGGAGAGGGAGAGGGAGAGGGAGAGGGAGAGGGAGAGGGAGACGAGCGCGGCACGTCGGAGGCACCTCCCATGCCAGCAAGCCAGAAACGAGAGCGATTGGCGGGCTGTGTGCGGAGCACTCAGCGTGACAATCGCGGTGAGGCGCAGGGAGCGGATTCCGCCTGCGAAACCCAACTTCACGACGTGCTCAGCCACACGACGAGGCTCCGCCCCGATGCGCGGCCACGAACCCGGATCGCGGCCCCGGTTGAAGCAGTCGGAGCCGCGACGGGAGCCGAACATGCGAGCGTGAGCGAGCGGGGAGCCAGAGGCGACCCAAACGCAACAACGCGGAGCCGCGACGGGAGCCGAACATGCGAGCGTGAGCGAGCGGGGAGCCGGAGGCGACCCAAACGCAATACAGCGTGCCGACGGAGTCGGCACAAACGCAGCTACTCGGACTCGGCCTCACGCTGCTTCGCGTACTCTGCGATCAACTTCTGAGCGACGTTGCTAGGGACGATCTCGAGCCGCAAGAATTGCATCGTGTACATGCCCTCGCCGGATGTCATCGAGCGCAGATCCGTCGAATACGTCTGGATCTCGCTCAGCGGAACCTGCGCCTGGATCACCTGATGATCGTCGTGCGAGTCCATTCCGGAGATGCGTCCACGCCGCGTGTTCAGGTCGCCCGTGATGTCGCCCATGTACTTGGCGACCACATCGATTTCGATGTCCATCATCGGTTCCAGCAAGGAAGGCTTCGCCTTTTCAAACGCGTTGCGGAACGCGCGCGCACCGGCCATCTTGAACGCCGCCTCGGAGGAGTCGACCGGGTGGTGCTTCCCGTCGTAGACCTCGACACGCACGTCCACGACTGGGTAGCCAGCGATGACGCCGGACACCATCAACTCGCGAATGCCCTTGTCGATGGCGGGAATGAAGTTCTTCGGGATCGACCCACCAACGGTCGCGTCCTTGAACTCGAATCCCGAGCCGCGCTCCGTCGGTGCGATCCGAAGGTAGACCTCACCGAACTGTCCACGCCCGCCGCTCTGCTTCTTGTGGCGATGGTGCCCGTCGGCCTTCCCGAGGATGGTCTCCTTCAAGGGAACGCGCGGGACGTGCGTATCGACTTCCACGTGGAAACGACTCTTCAACCGCTTCAAGACAACGGCCAGGTGCAAACTCGAGCGTCCCGAGATGATCTGCTCGTTGGTCTCTGTGTTGCGCTCCACGCGGAAGCTCGCATCCTCTTCCGCCATCTTCTGCAGCGCCGCGACCACCTTGTGTTCATCGCCACGCGTGGCCGACGTCACGGCCAGTTGCACCATCGACGTTCTGAACTTCGGCGGGGCCACGACGACGCGCTCATCCACGGCGCTGATCGTCCCGCAGAGCTTCAACTCGTCGACTTTCGCGACGCAGAAGTTCTCGCCTTCCGTGAGCGCTTTGGGCGTCTCGAACTCCTTGCCCTGCGGGCGCGTCGGGTGCGCGATCTTCACCTCGCGCTGCGCGTCGGAACTCCATACGACTCCGTCCGCGGGCAGCGCGCCGCGCCAGACACGCAGATAGCACTGCTTCCCGACATGGATGTCTGTCGTGATCTTGAACACGCTGGCGGCGAACCCACCCGACTGCGCCAAATCGACGTCCTCGCCCTCCGGCGTCTTCGCGAACACGCCGTGCGCGACGGAGGCCGAAGGCGCGAAGTCCGCCATGAAGTCGAGGACCTCCGGCAGACCGGCGTTGGTGGTCGCAGAACAGAAGAGGATCGGGATCACGGTGCCAGCCTCGACTGCGGCACGCAATCCGGCACCCAAGTCCTCAATGCTGATGTCCTCGTCACCGAAGTAGCGCTCGAGCAGCGCATCGTCGGCCTCGACGACAGCCTCCATCAATGCGTTCTGGGCCTCCGACACGTCGCCGAACACAGGCGCCTCGTCGGTTGTCTCGCCGAAACAGGGCACGACGCCCGTGAAGGACTGACCGATCCCATTCGGGAGATTGAACGGAAGACACTTGGGGCCACACAGTTTCTGGATCGACGCGACTACACGCTCCGGATCCGCCGTGTCCGAGTCGAGCTTCGTGACAACCACCATGCGCGCCTTTCCGAGGCGCGTCGCCGCGTTCCAGATCCTGCGGGTGTTCACACCGGGTCCAGTCACACCGTTCACGAAGAGAGCCGACGTATCACACGCCCACATCCCGGCAAACGCGGTCCCGCTGAAGTCGGGGTACCCGGGCGTATCGATGATCTGGAGCTTCGCGTCCTTCCAGCGCATGTGCACGCTGGCGGAGTCGATCGAATGGGTACGCTCCTTCTCGTCGTCCGCAAAGTCACAGACCGTCGTTCCCTCGGGAACGGACCCCGGCCGCTTGATCACGCCGCATTTGTGCAGTGCGTGCTCGGCGAACGTCGTCTTGCCCGCGTCGCCATGTCCGACGAATGCGATGTTCCGAATCGATGCCGAACGCTCTGCCATGCCGTGCCTCCAGGGAACCTACGCAGCGACCCGTTCCGCCGCGTCGAGCCTGACAGCATAACAAACCACCCCAGTAGCGTCGCCACCTCGAAAGCGCCAGATGCGCGACTCAGGTCACAGGCCGGGTCGGGAGTCCGAGCCGCCAGCAGGCCGAATTCGCCACGACACGGAATCCAACAAGCCCCACTCAAGAGAGCGGGGCTCGTGGTGTTCCCGGGCGGACCCGGGGAGTGGTTGGCCGAAGTGCGACGGCGACGCCGTGAAATACATACCGCCGTCTCCGGCGGCCCACTGCACGCGCAGCAGTGTGGAGATCTCTCTCCACCCCCTATCGGACTATCGCTCTCCCTGGCTTCGAATGGACATGGATCCCTCTCGGGAACCACCTGGCGAAAGCCGTCTCTCTCAGCGAACCACGTCCCCGGGGCCCCCGGGCTTCCTGACATGTGGCAGGTTTCCTGACATGCGGCAGGAGTGCTGGAGCGCAGGTGCGCGCCCCGAGCGCGCCTCCCCCAACTCTGGCCCGAGGGCATCGGACCGATCCGAGAGGGGAAGGCGCTGAGAAGGCACGGTGCGGGGCGCACGAGACGCCCCCGCCGTGCCCGGCACGGAGCTACCTGTCTCTACTTGCCCATCGCAGCGTCGCGCGGCATGACCACGACGATCGCTACGCGCCTATTCTTGGCCTTGTTGGCCTTGGATGTATTCGGCGCGAGAGGCGCGGTGGAACCCAGCGACTGCGATTTGATGCGCGCCGATGCGATCCTGAACTCCGACTCAAGGTAACGCGTCACGGCGTTGGCACGCGCGCTGCCGAGACCCCGGTTGTCGCCCCACTTCTTCCGCGTACGGACGAGCGGTTCGTTATCGGTGTGGCCTTCAACGCGGATGTCGTATTCGGCGAACTCGCCTGTGAGTTCCGGCGCGATGCGGCGGATTGCGGCCTTGCCAGCCTTCGTCAGATCGGCTTCGCCGGAGCGGAACGTCACGTCGGCGGGAATGCGGATCTCGAAGTCGCCGTCCACATTGATCGATGCATCAATGTTGCGAGTTCGGAAGCGCTCAAGAACATCTTCCATCACGACGCGCGACGGCGTCTCCGGAAGCTGTGCTGGTTGGCTCTTCATCCGCTCCAGTTGCTCGGCGTACGCGAGCGCACGCTGGGTCGCCTCTTCCGTTGCCAGTTGCTCCTCGGCGAGGGCACGCTCGGCCTGCGCCTTCTGCGCCTGCAGGCGTTCCTGCTCTGCGTAGGCCTCGACAAGATCTTGCCGCGCCCCGTCGCGCTCCGCCGCCATGTCGAACATGTCGGTGTGCAACTCGTTGTAGCGACCTTCCCAGTCGTCACTCGCGCAACCACTCAGGAGCAGCGCTGCCACCAAACCCAAACACGCCATTGGGCGCCATGCCATCGAACGAAGTGCTACCGAGCGACGAATCATCTTGTCCTCCCGAACGCCATCCCGGATCTGACCCGGGTGTTTCGAGGACCGGCTGCGGCGCGTGCGACAACCCTCCGCGCACTCTTGGATAGCAGCGCCGACCCTCTTGGACTGAAAGTCTAGAGAGGCCATCGGATGGGTCAAGCCGAAATCACAATTTGTTGGGGCAGCCGTCGGTTATCGCCCCAGGGAGAGTATCAGATGGCGGGGACAGCCGCGCGCACAGGGGCCTGTGTCAGTCTCGAATTGTGCGCGTGGACGCCGGGCCGAGCGCCACCCCGCATTGCCGGCAGAAAACGTTGGGACGTGTACCGGCCTCGCGTGCACGAACGGAACTGCCGCGCGCTGAGGTCAGCGCGTGGCGCACAAGACGGGCCGTGCGCGTCAGCGGTGCAGCGTCAGCGGTGAACGCTCAGCGCGACAGCATCACGGCGACGTACCAATCGAGCGGGGCGCGTGCGTAGAGGAGCTCGATGTAGGCGCCGACGGCCAGGAACGGCCCGAAGGGAATGTAGCGGTCGCCTGTCAGTACGAGACGACCGACGCCGCCGACCGCACCGACGAATGCCGCGATCACGAGCGTGAGCAACGCCCCTGCGGGACCGACGAAACCGCCGATCAGCCCGAGGAACTTCACGTCGCCAAAGCCCATCGCTTCCTTCTTGAAGACGCGCGTGCCGATCACTCCCAAGCCCCAGATCGAGCCGGCCCCCACCGCGATGCCTGCGATCGACACCACCGCCGCCTGTACGGGAGCGGGCCACGCACCTGGCACCCACGCAGGCGCCCCGCCGTGCCCGATGATGACGTGCGGAACGAACGCACAGATCACAGGGGCGGCCCGCATCCCGCGTTTCGTGATCTCATTCGGGAGAATGCGGTGATCGAGGTCGATCAAGGAGGCCGCGAGAAGAGCGCTCGTCACGACGAGGACCACACCCCAGTGAGCCCACGCGGTGAACTCGCCCGCGAGTTCCGGCTGCGCAACGAGCACATGGAACGCCCAGCCGGCGAGAAGTGCCGACAGGATCTCGACGATTGCGTAGCGCGGCGAGATCCGCCCCTGACAGCCACGGCAGCGGCCGCGCAGCGCGAGCCACGAGAGCACCGGCACATTGTCCACAGCGCGCACCGGCGTACGACACGCCGGGCAGCGAGAGCCTGGCCGCACGACAGAGAGTCCGAGCGGCAAGCGGTGGGCGACCACGTTCAGGAACGAGCCGACGATGGCGCCAATCCCGAGCGCGAAGACCAACCCGATCTCGCCGACGGCCTGCTCGGCGGCGTCAGGCATCGGAACCTCGCACGAGCGCGTCGCGCAACTCGTCGCCGTCCCATTCGAAGACCTCGCTGCACGCCTGGCATTCGACTGCCCGGGGGCCGTCCGCAACTCCGACCGACAGGCGAACACCGCACGTGCAGACGTAGCCCACGACGCGCCCCGGGACGCCCTGGACGAGTGCGTGGTCGGGCACGTCGGACGCCACGACAGCACCCGCCGCGACGAACGCGTAGCGACCCACAGAATGGCCGCACACGACGGTGCTATTCGCTCCGAACGTTGCACCGCGGCCGACCCGCGTCGGCTGATACTCGCTCTTGCGTGACACGTGACTGCGCGGGTTGACGACGTTGGTGAAGACCATGGACGGCCCACAGAACACGTCGTCAGCCAGCGTGACGCCGTCATAGATGCTCACGTTATTCTGCACCTTGACGTTGTCGCCGAGGCTTGCCCCCGACGCCACGAACACGTTCTGACCGAGGCTGCAGCCACGCCCGATGCGGCTCCCCGACATGACATGCGAGAAGTGCCAGATCCGGGTCCCGTCACCGATGAGGGCCCCGTCGTCGACGATCGCCGTCGTGTGAGCCCACCAGCCGGGCGACGACGCACTCGATCCCGACGCGCTCACGCGCGCGCCATCATCGCCATCATCTCGGCGCACCCGTCATGCCCATGCCGGTCGTACGCAATGATCATGCAACGTCATCTCCGACCCCTTCGCCTCTCCGCTCGCACCGGCGCATCCGCAAGTGTCCAAAGTGGTTACTCCGTAAGCAGTTGGCGGATTGTAGCGACGCGCCTCACACCGACGACCAAATCTGGAAATTCCGTTTGGCTACCGCGGAGCCCACTTGCTAGAGTCTCGGCCTTCTGGGCACATGAAGCCGCAGCTCGAATTTGCGATGAGCAACGGGCGCGGCATTGGGATGGTGGAAGGGAGAACCATGGGCACGAAGGGCTTTGCATTCCTCGTCGGCACACTGGCAGCCGGCGCGCTGCTCTCCGGCTGCGCGAGCGACCCCGTCCGCACGGAAGTGGACCGCGAGTACGACGAACAACACCCCGGCTTTATGAACAAGACGGGTGTCTGGTTCGCGGATCGCGGGCTCGACCTTGTGGACGTCATCCTCTTGGATGTCCAGTTCGGCCGCGGCTTCGGTGTGAACGTCACAGCGACGGAGTACCTCCAGGCGGGCATTGGCTGGTGGGACGGTACGAGTCTCGGCGGTCGCGGCCGGGCGTGGGGCATGTGGGACGAGACGATGGTCCACCGCGGCCTTGGTCCGTTCTACTGGATCGAGATCGAGCGCACGCCGACCTGGGGCACGACCACGCTCTGGGACCACGAGTACAGGTACACCGGCTGGGACCTCTTCGAGGAGAACGGCAACAAGGCGATCGACCACGACTGGGCCGACGTCGGCCTGAGTGCTCAGTTGCTCGCCATCGGCGCCCGCGTTGCGGTCAGCCCGATCGAAGCTGTTGACTTCGTCGCCGGTACCATCACGCTCGGCGTTGTCGATATCCGAGACGACGACACGCGCTCGGAGCTTGAGAAAGAACTTCGCGAAGAGAAGGGACTGGGTCGCTAACCGACCTTCGTCCAAACGAAACGCGAATCAGCGAGGGGAGTCGGCGATGCCGGCTCCCCTCCTTCGTTGGCACGCACTGCAACGCGCGCCGCAACGCCGAAGGGAACCATGCTGACGTCTTCGCCCCCGCTCCGTCTGCCGAGAGCGCGCCGTCTCTCATGCGGCGCGGCGCTCGCGCTTGCGCTCGCACTCGCACCGGGTTGCGCGTCGGACTCGGCCGAGACTCGCGCGGTCGAGTTGATGAAGGAGGGAATCGACGTCGGACGCGCGGGAGACCTCGACGCGGCGGCGACGCTGCTCGAGGAGTCGGCGACAACGCGGCCCGGGTTCGTTGATCCGCTCATGTTCCTTGCGAACGTGCATGAACACCGCGGAGATCTCGACGCAGCCCGCGACGCGTATCAGCGGGCGTTGCAGGCTGACCCGACGTTCACCCGTGCCGGCATAGCGCTGGCCTTGACCTACGTGAGAGAGCAGCGCTTCGCCGAGGCGCGTCTGTGGCTGGACCGCTGTATCGACATGGACCCGGGCTCCGAACCGGCTCTCTTCAATCTCGGTGCACTCGCGGAGCGGGCAGGAGAGACCAGCGCGGCGATCCAGTGGTACCGCCTCGCAGGCAGTATGCATGTGTGGGCAACCGGCCCCGTCGTGCGCGAGGGCCGGCTCCACCTCGCGGAAGGGCGTATCGACGTCGCCGAGCGCGCTGCGGAGCGCGCCATCGCTCGCGATCCGGAGGACCCGACGGTCATTCAGTTCGTGGAGGCCGTGCGCGCCGCTAAGAACCAATAGCGACGCGCCGGTCGGCGCCAGAGCCGAACGCGGCCAGAGCCGACCGGGCCAGTGTTCGAGGGGTGCGCGGAGCCACCGACCGAGAAGTGCGCCGCCGTGAAGTGCGCCGCCGTGATGAGAAACACATCACCGGCTGCGCGAACCGGCGTGCCAAGCTCGCGCTGGTCACGCCGGTCATGCAGCGCCTCGTGTGGCCTGTGGAGCTCAGGGAGTTGTCCGAACTGCAGAGCCGCGTGGGTATCCCGAGGCTGGCAGGCACCGATCTCAGAAGGGAATGTCGTCGAAGTCGTAACCACCACCGGCCGGCGACGACGCGGCTCGCGGCGTGCTGGTCTGCTGTGGTGGCGGCGTGGCGGCGGTCCCACCGCCATCTCCACCCCCGTCTTGTGACGTGTTGCTCTGCGAGCCGCTGTTTCCCCAACCGCCACCACTGTCTTGGCTACGCGCGTCCTGGCTGCGCGGCTCTTGGCTCCGGCGCTCCCAGCCGCCACCGCCGCCGCCGCCCCCACCACTGTCGTTGCGGCTACCGAGGAATTGCACGCGCTCGGCGACGACTTCGAGCTTCGAGCGCTTCTTGCCCGTCTCGCGATCATCCCAACTGGAGAAGGACAGACGCCCTTCGATGAACACAGGTCGGCCCTTGCTCAGGTACTCGTTGCACGTCTCGGCCTGACGTCCGAAGACGACCAGATCGACGAAGCAGGTCTCTTCCTGGGACTCGCCGCTCTGGTTGCGCCACTGGCGATTTACCGCCAGGCCGAACTTGCAGATCGGAGTTCCGCCGGACCCGCCGCCGCCGCTGTAGCGCAGCTCGGGGTCGCGTGTGAGGTTGCCCATCAGGAGGACTTTGTTGAAATTGGCCACGTCATTCTCCTCGGGCGGCGGCGCGAATTCGAGGCGCCGCTCGCCGTAGTTCCTTAGTTGTCGCTATTCGGGTTGTCGCTCTTCGCGGTAGATTGTCGCGTACAGGCGGGACATACGAAATTCGTGTAGGTGTGCTGCTCGCAGAGCTCGCCAACGCAATCTAGCCAACGCAATCTAGCCAACGCAATCTAGCCAACGCAGCGTATCCAGAGAGAAGGGACGGCTCCGACATGACGTCTGGCACAGAACGACGGCGCGCACCACGCTCATTCGTGGCATTGCCTGTCACGCTCGCCATCGGCGACCCCTCTGACACGGCAACTGCCCCCGCGCGCGTCCAGGACGTTTCGCTGTCCGGGGTCCGCTGCATCACCACGCGCCCGATCGGCGTGATGACGCAAGTGGGGTTGACGCTCGTCATTCCCGGAGCACCCGGCGCCGAACTATCCGGTACCGGGGCCGACGCATCCATCTCGTGCCGCGGCGCCGTGGTTCGCAGCCGCAAGCTCGATGCCGCCCCGAGCGAGAGCGATCCACCCGGATCTGATGGGCCCGAACCCGACGCGGCCGCAGTCGTCCGATACGAGACAGCGATTTTCTTCACGAGCATGGCAGACGCGGACCGAGTGGCGCTCCAGGAGTTTTTGCTCACGCTGAATGAGATGTGAGGGCGCGTGAGCTGTGGGGACATGAGTTGAACGCGCGTCACGTGAGGCGGGACGGCCGACGCTGCCGCAAGCTTCGAGCCAGCCAGCATCAATGTGACCCGTCTCACGGGACAGATGGCATGACTACCGACGGCGCAGCGTAGCAGTTCCCGGCGACAGACAACCGTCCGCCAGCGGTGAACGCACGTGAGCGGATCAGGCTACCGACGCATCCGGCCCGCACGCGGCAGCGCGTGATCAGGCGCCGAGTTCACCTATCGCGCGACGCAATCGGCCATCCATCCGCGCCGCACCTGCGAGCCCGAACGGATCGACGCCCGCCAGACCTGCGCCGAATGCGGCGCCGAGCATCGCGGTCATGTGCAGGGCCCCCACCGACGTCGGCGTCAAGGTCGGCACGGTCCACGAGATCACCGGTACGCCGGCCTCGCGCAGGACCGCGCGCGTCGTGGTCGAGAGCGCACGCGCCACCTCGCTGAGTTGCCGTCCGCCGAGCGACTCGAGACCGGGCGCACCCTTCGGGAAGACGCGGTCGCGCGCGGCGCTCTCCACTTCGAGCAACACGACAACGGTGTCACGGGCACCGGAGAGGCAGCGCTGAGCCAACCCGGCACTATCACGCGTCAGGTTGACTCCCGAGCATGCGGGTCCGTCGGGGGCGCCGTCCTCGCCACGCCGTCCGGTCGTCTCTTCGAAGAGCCGAGCGAAGTGCGCCGCAGTCGGAGCGAGAGACTCCTGGCACGCCACGAAGAGAATGTGCCGGCGCCCGCGCTCGGCCACGAGCACATGCAGCGATGCCGCCAACAGATATGCCGAGTTGGTGCGCAGATCCTCCCCGGCCGTGCGTTCCGCAGCGGCGTGGGCCCCTCCGAGAACGCCGCGAACATCGGCCCCACAGAGCGCGGCCGGAAAGAGCCCGACAGGTGTCAACGCCGCGAACCGCGCCGGCACGTTGGCGGGGACGTCGAACGCGAGCAAGCCCTCGCGTAACGCTTCCTCGCGCAGCGCACCTCCGCGCGGATCTGTGACGACGACGAGGTGATCCTGGTACCCGGGCCCGATTCGCTTCTTCAGCATGTCGCGCACGATGGCGAACTGCACGAGCGAGCCAGAGTCGTTGCCGGAGCGCGAGACGCAGACGAGCAACGTCTGTTCGATGGCGAACGAGTCGATGAACGCGCCGAGCCAGTCTGGGCCCATCGAGTCCACCTGGAACACCCGTGGACGCCCCGCACGACCGGCCCGCGGGAGCAGATTGTGAAAGGGATGGGCGAGGGCCCCGATCATCGCCTCGATGACGTCCGCTTCGGCTCCCTGCGCCAGCACGGCGACGTTGTCGAAGCGATTGGCCAACGACTCCGCGGATTCGCGCGCACGCATCGCCTCGCGCCCGAGCATGTAGAGGTCGGCGAACCCAACCTGACCGCGGGCACGCGCCAGAAGGAGATCGTCGTGCACGGTGCGCCCACGGGCGACGAGCGCGTCGAGGTCCGCGGCGCGGATGCCATTCTCGGCCCCCACCGCTTCGTCGGAAGCGGCACTGGTGTCCACGCGAAAGAGATCGTTGATCATGGACGCTCCAAGAGGCTGTGCCCGGTCATGGCTTCCGGCTGCGGCAGTCCCTGCAGCTCGAGAATGGTCGGCGCGATGTCGCAGAGACGCCCGCCGCCGATCAGTTGCACATCGGCCGGCCCCCCACAGAGGATGAGCGGGACGGGGTTCGTCGTGTGAGCTGTGTGCGGCTCGCGTGTCTGGGGATCGCGCATCATCTCGGCATTGCCATGGTCCGCGGTGATCGCCACCATCCCGCCGCGGGCCGTGACGGACTCGATCAATCGTCCGACACAGGCATCGACGACTTCCACGGCACGCTCGGTGGCCGGGATGTCTCCCGTGTGGCCCACCATGTCCGGATTTGCCAGGTTGAGAACGATGCCGCGGAAGCGATCTGCCGCGAGCGCGGCCAGGAGCTCGTCGGTCAACGTCAGCGCACTCATTTCCGGTTGCAGGTCGTACGTCGCAACGTGAGGCGACGGCACGAGAATGCGTTCCTCGCCCGGCAGCACGGCTTCCTTGCCGCCGTTCAGGAAGTACGTGACGTGCGCGTACTTCTCGGTCTCGGCAATCCGCAGTTGAGGCAACCCTCTCGCGGACCAGACTTCGCCGAGCAACCCGTCGTACGTGACAGGCGCGAACGCGGCCGACCAATTTTGTGACTCGTAGTACCTCGTCATCGAGGCGAGATGCACGGCGGCAGGATTGTGGCCTGCGCGCGAGAAGTCCGTGAACAACACATCCTTCAGTGCGGCACACATCTGACGCGCGCGATCAGCGCGGTAGTTCCAGAAGATCACTGCGTCGCCGTCGCGCACGAGGCGTCCCGTCCCACGCACGGCGTCGAGCACAGCCGGTTGCAGGAACTCGTCGTTCTCGCCTCGCGCGTAGCCGCGGCGGACGGCATCAAGGGCGTCCGTCGCGGGCAGCCCGTGCCCCTCGACGACAGCCTTCCACGCGCGCTGCGTACGGTCCCAGCGCTTGTCGCGATCCATCGCGAAGTAGCGACCGGTGACCGTGGCGAACGTCGCCTTCCCCGCCGTGTGCTCGACGAGTTCGGCCAAGTAGCCATCGGCGGAGCGCGGCGGCGTGTCGCGACCATCGGTGTAGAGATGGACGAGCACGCGATCGGCCGGCAGGTACTGCGCGGCGAGGTCGATGAGCGCCCGCACGTGAACGTCGGACGCATGGACGTTGCCGGGCGAGTAGAGGCCCATGAGATGCAGACGACCGCCGGAGCCCTTCGCCGCGTCGATCGCCGCGCGGAACGCCGGGATGTCGAAGAACGTGCCGGAGGTGATCGACGCGTTGATCCGCACGATGTCCTGCGGCACGACGCGGCCTGCGCCGATGTTGAGATGCCCGACCTCGGAGTTGCCCATGATCCCGGCGGGCAGCCCGACGTCGAGTCCGGAGGCCGAGAGCGTGGTCCACGGACACTCGGCATAGAGCCGATCGAAGACGGGCGTCGTGGCACGCGAGACAGCGTTGCCGTCGCCAGGAGGCGCGACGCCGAAGCCGTCAACCGCGATCAACAGGAAGGGTGCGTCCATGGGTCTCGGGGAACTCCTCTCACGCCTGGCGATGATCCAATTTTCTCCGGGCACCTTGCTCCCGGCACCACGGCGGTCGGCCGACCTCTCTCGTTGGCGAATTCATGCTCTCACCGGGCGGCCCGGAAGTTGCGAGCCACGACTCTACAGCCGGGGGACACGAAGGGGCGACGGAGCCTCGACCGTCCTCCGCGGATCGTCGGCTCGAGGCGGGCGCTGCGGCGTTCGAGTACGCGTCGCCGTTCGCTGGCCCAGGTCGCCGGTCGCCGTCCGAGATCAGCGCGTGCGGCAAATCTCGGCGTCGGTGATCCCGGCCGCCTCGCGTGCCGCCCGGCTCTCGGCGAGCCAGCGCCGGCCGTCCTGCGTGTAGCCCGCCGTCGCGCGCACATCCGGACAAATCGTCGCGAACCAGTCGTTCCACAGCAGCATGTAAACCTCGCGCAGGTACTTCGCGAGCATCGACGCGAGCCCCACCTGCGGCGCCTCCGCATCGCCACCAACGCGGAACTCCACGAACCAGGAGCGCCCTCCGCGATCGATCCGGTAGCGAGAGCTGGTTGCGGACTCGGCAAGAGTCCACGGGAACCCATCGGGGAAGCGTCGCTGCAGTGGCCCGAGGTAGTACCGGCGCCCGCCCTGTCGGTCCATGACGGCCAGGACCGTCTCGCCGGGGCGCGCAGCCGACGCCAATCCCTCCAGGATCGACGCCGACAGATCGAAGAGCGTGTCCGCCTTGTTCCCCGAGACGTCGAAGAGCGCGTTCAACCGATCCTCGGGCACCACGTCAGCCGCGAGTCCGACACA
The DNA here is from genome assembly GCA_024280885.1 of Planctomycetota bacterium. Classification (GTDB taxonomy): domain Bacteria; phylum Planctomycetota; class JAJSAM01; order JAJSAM01; family JAJVHW01; genus JAJRPF01. Next base: position 13,049 of record JAJRPF010000071.1, read on the forward strand.
CTCGACTCCCTCAGCGACAAGGCGCTTCCGGAACGCCGCGACTTCGTCCAACAACTCGGGCTCCTCGGTGCGCAGCGGAAAGCGAGGCGGCGCACCGGCATACCAGCGTCGAGCGCGACGGTCGCCCGGGTCCACGCCCACCCCCACGAGGAAGTCATCCAGCACGTCCGGCCACGCGCAGTCGGTCGCAGCGAGCATCGCCAGGAGCGGCCCCTCGAGCCCTTCGAGCCCTCGATTGCGGTAGACCTTCTTGCTGTCATCGACGAGGAGCCGTGCCGGACCGCGGCTGCGTCCGGCGAACGCGCGACGGATCCGCACCCCAACAGCATCCGCGTCCGGTAACTGCCCCGCCTCGGGCTCCGGCACGCGAAATGCCGACCCCGCCACGAGGAGGGGCCCCAGCAGCGGGCCGTAGCCCGCTTCATCGACACCGATTACGAGCATTGCGGTAGCACCTCATCGACTCCTTCGCCAGGCACGTCATCCTCCGATCAAAGTGTGTCGCGTCCGCTTGAATCCGTACTGCGTCCGTATTGCGGCGGTAATGCGGCGGTACGCCCCGCGCGAAGACGCCGAGAGCGCCACTCAGTTCGATCCAGCCGAGAAGCCGATGCTACGAACGGGTACGGACGCCAAGAGTCCGGCCCGGGAGGCTCAAGATGCTGTCGTGTCTGATCGTCACTGGTGACAAACCCGCGCGGGACGCGATCCGCGTGGGCTTCGAGCAGTTGCAGGGCTTCGAGATCGAGACTGCAGATGGCGAGTGGGCGCGAGAACTGGTGCGCACGCACGTATTCGACGTCGTGGTCGCGGACACGCGCCTGGGCGACGGCAGCGACGGATTGGAGTTCCTGCGCGAGGCGAAGCAGGAACTGCCGGACGCACACCTGGCGCTCATCACCCACGGCAAGTCCGGACGGATCGGCACGCGCGAACGCAACGGGCTCGACCTCGCCGCCGTGTTTCGCATCCCCGTGACGACAGCGGAGTTCTTCCGCGCAGTCAGCCGCCTGCTCGAGCGCCTCGGCACCGCCGCCGGTCAGTAGTCAGTAGACGCCCGGCGCCTCGCCAACGACGCCCTCGACCACGCCACTCCGATCCCATCGCCCTGCGCGCCGGCCCCTGCGCGACCGCGCCCGTCGAGCCGTGGAAAGTGATCGCTGCGCGGGCGGCGTTCTCAGGCCTCGCGATCGCCGAGGTCCATCCTAGGCTCCTCGCGAGCGCGGACCGAGGGCGTGACGTGGAGCCCGTGGTGAGAATCGAACTCGCGACCCCTGATTTACGAATGGGGTCAGACTCAGGCTCGGCTCGCGCAGTAAGCCTGAGTCAACGCAGTTGACGTCCGCTTCGCGCAGTAAACGCAGTTCAAGGGGTGCCCGGGGCACCACTGCGGCCGCGCCAGGAGAGGTCCCGGAGCCCGAACTGCTCCCACTCCGCCGCCAGCCGTTCGTACGCCATCTGCAGCGTCGTCTCGGCCAACGCGACCTGGTCAGCGAGAACGGTGTAGTCGGAGGACCACTCGGGAGGCGGAGGAGGCAACCGCTGCGGCAAGGCGTGGCTGCCAGCGCGGCCGAAGACCGCATCGAGCGCGTGGGCGAGCGATTGCCGGTCGAGTTCCCCGAGGTCGAGCAAGAGGAGCAGATCGACCAGGTCCTTTGTGCGGGTGTTCGTGCGATCGCCCCAAGGCCGTGTGTAGGCGTGGAGCTTCTCGGCGAACTGGCGCTCGCGCGGCATCAGCAGAACGCGAGCGGGGGCCACACTCGCGAATGCGAGATGATCCTCGGCCACCGCAACTTCGGCTTGCCCGAGCGGCCCCGAGTCGTGCCCGATGTCGACGTGAAATCCCACGTACTTGCGCCCGGCAAGCCGGGCTGTGACCGAGAAACGGAACCCACCCGACTGGCCGTCAGCGATCGTCGAGCCCGGACCGGCCACGGCGAATTCCCGGAAGTCGCCCAAGTCGAGCCGCGCGTCGTCCCGCAGGCGTTCCAGCAGCGCGTCGTGGGCCGTACCGGGGGAAGAGCCCATCGGCAGCACCGCCAGGTCGAGGTCTCGGGTGGTGCGCGCACGACCGGCGAGGCGCAACTCCATGGCGTACCCGCCCTTCAGGCGCCAAGGCGCCTCGTTCCGTGCGAAGAGGCGCGCCAGCAACCGCTCCATCACCACCTTCTGGCGCAGAGTGTTGAGGGGGACGCCGCGCTCCTCCGCCGTGCGCTTCAAGCGCGACTCCAGCGCCTGGCGGAACGCGGCGGCGTCGGCGTACTCCGGGCTCACTGCGAGTGCCCGGAAGGAAGAGCCGCTTGCAGGGCTGGCGCGAGTCGCCCTCGACGATCTGCGGCGCAGCGGCGCTGCAGATCCTCGACGGTGGCGAGCCCCTCCCGGAGGGCCTGAGCGACCGCTTGGCCGAGTAGTTCCGCGGTCACCGTCTGCGACGACGACGCGTCGGCAAGGGTGCGCCCCGGGGTGGTCACCGAGAACACCGTCCAGGAACGGAGTTCGTCCCTCGGGACGCGCCCGACATGGAGCACACACGTCGGCGGCCGCGGCTTGCGGAACCTCGGGGGCACGGTGAGATGTGTGGCGACTGGGAGCACGTCCGAGAGTCCGTGCAGCGCCAGCGCCGTGTCGTGACTCACGACAGCCTGCGGGCGCCCGCTGCGGTCTCGACTCCACAGCGCCAGACGGATCAGTTCGTCGTGCTCGTGCAGCGGTATCGACGGGACGCGGTAGAGCCCATGCCCGACCCGTTCGAGTTGGCCCGTGCCGCGATGGTACGTGAGGTGAGAGTCGCCGTACCCGGCGTCCCGGGCCTGCGACGTTGTCACGTACCCGCCCTGGCGCGCCACGATGGCGTACAGAGCGTCTCGGGCAGCGAGGGTGTCTCGATAGGCGATGGGGGACAAACCTTCAAATTATTTGAAGCATTATGCGCCGCCGAGACCCGAAATGGAAGTGGGGAGTCGGGTGCGAGTTCTCCGACTGCCGGGTAGGAGGTCGAATAGGAGCCTGTCCCGCGGGGGCCGCCGTGGGTGTGCAACGGGCTCCGTGGACCTTCCCCACGCGAAGCGGATCACGCCTCAGCAGATGGGTGAGCGGTCGCGGGGTGAACGCCATCCGGTGCCCAGAGCGGGCGCCCACGGCGGCGCTCGCATGTCGCTTGCGGACACGCCAACGATCGCAAGTCACGTCCTGACAATGGCTTACACGTGGAGCCCGTGGTGAGAATCGAACTCGCAACCCCTGCTTTACGAAGCTGATCGCACGCGAGGGAGGCTCCCGCGTCGATCGCGCGCGAGGCTCCGTCCGCGCGATCGAAGTGCCCTCCGCGAGCCTGTTGGTATCCAGCCAGGCATCCACGGCGGTGGCGGCATGAGGACCGCGATCCGCCGCGCCCTCTGCCGTCTCGGGCTGCACAGATGGCAGCTGCTCTACGAGCCACCGCATCTCGCGACGACGGGCGCGTACCGCAAGGCGCTCTTCTGCATCCACTGCGCGACGGAAGCTCCGTGGGCGCCAGGCGGTGCGCGTTGACGCGCACCGAGATGGACCATGCGGCGCTGATCTTCCTCATCGACGACATCGCCGCGCAGCGCCTCGCCGTTGCCTGGCCGCAGGTGAAGGGACGAGAGAGCGAGCTCACGACGTCCGTCGAGACGGCATGGGCGCACGTGGCCGGCGTCCCGATCGAACGCGTCAAGGCGCTCGGACCGATGCTCATCGCCAATCACATCTGCCTCGCCGACGGGTCCACCAATCCCCAGGCGATGCAACTCGTGCGCGGCGAGATCGCCTCGCGACTCCGCAAGCAACTGCAGGGAGGCTCGAAGTGACGGTCCAGATCATCAAGCCGCTGCAGCATCTGGCGACGGCCGTCGAGGACCTCACGCTCGACGCAGCGAACGCGCGCATCCACGACGAGCGCAACCTCGAGGCGATCAAGTCGTCGCTGACGCGGTTCGGGCAGCGACTGCCGATCGTCGTTCAGAAACAGGGCATGATCGTGCGCGCCGGTAACGGTCGACTCGCGGCCGCCCGCGATCTCGGGTGGACCCACATCGCGGCGGTGGTCGTCGATGAGGGCGACGTCGAGGCGACGGCGTTCGCGATCGCCGACAATCGCACCGCCGAGTTGGCGGGTTGGGACGACGACGTCCTCGGCCAACTGCTCGTCGCGATCGATGGCGATCCCGACTTCGACCTGGGCGTCATCGGATTCAGCGACCGAGATCTCGCGCAGGTCCTGGCGCGCGCGGGTGGTGAACTGGAGGACGACGTTGCCCCACCGCTGCCCGAGAACCCGATCACGCAGATGGGCGACGTCTGGGAACTCGGAGCGCACCGACTGATCTGCGGCGACTCCACGGACGCCGACGCAGTCGCCCGAGTACTCGAAGGCGCCACGCCGCTGATCATGGTCACCGACCCGCCGTACGGCGTGGAGTACGACCCGGCATGGCGCAGCGAGGCCGCGGCCGCCGGCTCGATCTCCCACGCGGCCCGCGCCCACGGCAAGGTCACGAACGACGACCGAGCCGACTGGCGCGAGGCGTACGCGCTATTCGCCGGCGACGTCGCGTACGTCTGGCACGCGAGTGCGTACGGCGTCGAAGTCGCCGCAGGCCTTGAGGCGACGCGCTTCGTCATCCGAAGCCAGGTCATCTGGGCAAAGGCGCGCTTCGCAATTTCGCGAGGCCACTACCACTGGCAGCACGAGGCATGCTGGTACGCGGTCCGCAAGGGCCGCACGGCGTCATGGACAGGCGATCGATCGCAGACCACGCTCTGGGCGATCGCGCACTCGTCCTGCGACACCGGCCACGGGACGCAGAAGCCGATCGAGTGCATGGCGCGCCCGATCCGTAACCACGGCGTCCGCGGCGACCACGTCTTCGATCCGTTCCTCGGGAGCGGCACGACGCTCGTCGCAGCGGAGCAGCTCGAGCGGGTCTGTCACGGCGTGGAGATCGATCCCCGCTACTGCGACGTGATCGTCCAACGCTGGGAAGCGCTGACGGGCAAGAGCGCCGCGCGGAGGCCCGCATGACGACCGCCGACTTCCGCAGCGCCGAGCAGCGCGCGAGCGACAAGGACCTACGCGGGACGTGGTTCCGCTGCCCCGATCACGGCCTGACCGATGACCCAATCTACCTCGCCTTCGACGCGGGATCCGGCGGCGCGTGGTACTGCCCCGACGACTACTGCAGCGCCGAGGTCCTCGTCGTGCACACGACGGCCGCCGACCCGAAGACCGCGCCGAGCGTGTGGGACAAGTCCACCAAGAAGAACCGCACACCGCCAGTGAAGGAGACGCCAGTGACCGATGACGCCAGGCCCATGAGAGAGATCATCATGGAGCTACTCGAGAACCAGATCACGGTGTCGCAAGACGACATCGTTCGCGCTTGCCAAGCGGAGAGACCGGCGGTCCGCGCGGGCCCGGTCGTCTGCGTCCTCCGACGGATGCGGGACGCAGGCACGCTCGTGCAGGACGATCGCGATTGGACGCTCGCTGATGACGTCGAGGAGGCGGCGGAGGAAGAAGGGGCCGGTGCGCCAGTCCAGGCAGCTGGCGACGCGGAGGGTGTGTTGCCCGATCCCGCGTCCAGTCCCGAGGACGCCTCCGTCTCCTCCGACGACGACGAAACGGCCGGGGATGGCATGGTGTCCGGGGAGATCCCGGGACACGGGCTGGGTTCCCCGCATGAAACACCAGCCCCGGCCACCGCTGAGAACCCGCCGATCGATGCAGACTACGACGTTGTCGAGGGGCCAGGAGACGACCTCCGCGACTTCGACCCGGTCGGCGACGTCGAGGCGACCAGCACGATCGAAGCCATCGACGGGGGCGTCAATCTCGAGTCCGTCCTCGCACTGGACCACGTGTCGATCGAGGCGTCGCGCACGATGCTCGGCAGCGTCTCGTTCTCCGTATCCGGTTGTCCCGAGCATGTAGAGGGGCCGCTGCGGGAACTCATGGAGATGGTCATCGAGCGGCCACCGCCCAGGCCGCCACCGGAAGTCAATGCGGCAGACCTCGCCGCGCACCACAGACGAATCAACGTGGCGCTCGCCGTGGCTCTCCTCGGACTGCTCGTCGCGGTCTTCATGCCGATCGCCCGACTCCTGTTGAGGTAGCGCGTGCAAGACAAGCGACGCGATCAGTTCTCGCTCTCCCGTAAGGAGCTCCAAGCTGCATACGCGAAGGGCGCTCGTGCGCGCAAGAAGGCGCGCAAGAAGGGGATCGTCAGTCGCGTGCTCGCGGAGCTTCGCGACTGGCGCACGAAGCGGCAGAAGGCCGCCGACCGCAAGCTGGAAGGGACCTGGTGGCGATGCAGGACGCACGGACTCTCGCAGAAGCCGATCCACCTCGGCGCACTGCCGTACTGCCCGGCCGACGACTGCGATCGCCACATGATCCTCGTCCACTCCGCCGGGTACCGAAACCGACGGCCAGAACTCGACGCAGATGGCAACCGAAAGCTCTGGAACGCCCCGCGAGAGGACTTTCGGTAGTGGTCGCGCGCCCCAACTGGAAGGCCAAGCGCGCCGCCGATCAGAAGGCGCTCGCCGCGATGCGCGACGCCAAGCCCGAGGTCTGGGAAGACGTCAAGGCGGCTGGACTCGCATACGACCGGGCGAAGCGAGATCAGCTCGAGGGATGGCTCCGCGACTTCCCGGATCACGCGAATGTCCCGCTGTGGCGTGGCGTGCTCGAGCGCGGGTTCTTCACACGCTCCGAGTGGCGGGAAGCGCGCGATCGGCAGGCGGCGAAGGAGTGCGAGAGAATCGAAGCGCGGGCTCCGGTCGTGGCGCAGGGGGAGTTGTTCTGATGGGTGACAAGACAGGGATCGCATGGACCGACGCGACCTGGAACCCGCTGCGCGGGTGCACGCGCGTCTCGAGCGGCTGCGAGAACTGCTACGCCGAGAAGGTGGCGGCGCGGTTCTCCGGGCCCGGTCTGCCGTACGAAGGCCTGGCGACACGCGGCCCGGCGCGCTGGACGGGGAAGGTGCGGCTCGCCGAGAAGCACCTCGATGATCCGCTGCGCTGGCGTCGGCCGCGGCGGATCTTCGTCAACTCGATGTCGGACCTGTTCCACGAGAGCGTGCCTGACGAGTGGATCGACCGGATCTTCGCGGTGATGGCGCTGGCGCCACAGCACACGTTCCAGGTGCTGACCAAGCGTCCGGGTCGGATGCGGTCCTACCTCTCACGCGATCTGCACGCGCACCACCTGCTCGTGGCGATCCACGGCATGAAGGCGACGTTCACCGAACGAGTGCGAGCCATCTCTGGCAAGCAAGGCGTCTACGAGGGCCCCCTCGCGAACGTCCACCTTGGCGTGTCGGTCGAAGACCAGGCGACGGCTGACGAGCGCATCCCGCTCCTGCTCGAGACGCCGGCGGCGGTGCGGTTCATCTCGGCGGAGCCGCTGCTCGGGCCGATCGACGTCGGGATGAGCAGCGCAGCGTGTCAGTGCTGCGTTCCACGGATCTGGTCGAGCCGCTGGCTTCGACTTCGTGCGCCACTCGGTCCGGACCGAATCTTCGGAAGGCTCCCGCCATGGTGCCCGGAGAACTGTGTCGCTGATGTCGGGGTCTACCGGGCGAGCAGCAACAACCACGGAGCGCTCTCCGTGCAAACTCCGGGCGGACTACTCGGGGTCAGGCCCAGCGAGGCCGAGGCTCTCCCCGCGCTCGACTGGGTCATCGTCGGCGGTGAGAGCGGGCCGGGGGCGCGACCATGCGACGTCGAGTGGCTCCGCTCGCTCGTTACGCAGTGTCGCGAGTCAGAGACGCCCATATTCGTGAAGCAGCTCGGGGCGCGCATCCGCTGGGGCAAGTTAGGTGGTGACTTAGGGAGCGCGATGGACTCGCGGGTGGCTGGCGGCGTGACGCACAGCAAGGGCGCCGACCCGACCGAATGGCCCGAGGACCTGCGCGTGCAGGAGTTCCCGGCGTGACCCTCCAGGTCCCCGGAGAGAACCGCCACATGCCCTGCGGGTGCCGCGTCTGGCGCTACGGCGGCGCCCAGGGCGTCGACACCTGCGTCGAGCACTTTCACCGCCACCTACGGCGCAACAGCGCCGAGGACTGGAAGGCCACGCGCCGCCAGTGCGGGTGCCTGCGCTGCCGCGCACGTGCGCGCGGACTCTCGCCATGGCAGTACACCGAGGAGCTCGCCCGACAACAGCTCGCGCAGTCGCGCGGCGCGAGCGCCCCCGCCACGCCGCCCGATTCCGTCGAGATGCACGCCTGCGGGTGCTGCCTCGAAACGCGCGGTGAGAGCAAGCGGTTCGTGCCATGCGAGCAGCACTTCATCGAGAAGCGACTCGGAGTCGTGCGGGAACAGCGGCGGATCGCGGAGGAGAACGCGGAGTTCGAGCGGGCGATCGTGGCGCACAACAGGAAGCGGCCGGCGTCGGCCTGGCGGCGGTTCTGGCTCTGGCTGAGCGGGAGGGACACGTGAGGCGCCGCGCGAATGCAGGCGGCCAGAGTGCTCCCATGAAACGCCGCCCCGCCCCACCGTTCACAGAAGCGGCTCGTCGCGCCCGGAGACGCGGCGACCGCAGGTTCGCAGAACAGATCCGCCGACTCCGCAGGCAACTCGAGCAGAAGGTGACGAGGCATCCGTGACCACCGAACTCGACGACATCTTCGCCGCACAGGCCACACCACAGGTCGCGCCCGACACGACGAGCACGCTCGCCGACGCCATCGATCCGATGACCGCGTCCGAGGAGAAACCCGAGCTCGCCGCCGTCACCGCCGAGACAGCGCTGCTCGCGGCGTGCTTCCTCGATCCTGATGCCGCCCAGGGCATCCTGACCGCGCTCAAACCGCATCACCTCACCGCCGAGGACCGACGTGCGACGCTCGCCGCCATCCAGGTCGCCACCACCCAGGGCACGGCCGACGCGGCCTGCGTGGCCGACGAACTCCGCCGCAACGACACTTTCGAGTTCCCCCCGGGACCCTTCCTCGCCGGGCTGATCGAGGCATGCCCGACGCTCGGAAACTGGCAGCGCTACCTCGCAGATGTCCTCCAGGCTGCTCGCCGCCGCGAGGAGATCGGGCTCCGCGAGCAGCTGCGCAACCCGCACATCAAGCCACACGAGCAGGATTGGGTCATCCGGCAACTCGAGGAGCTCCGGGTCCAGGCCATCCCGCAAGCCACCCTGCCGCCGGTCTGGTCGATCGCCGATTTCGAGGCCGAGCCCGATGAGGGGCCCGTCGACGAGATGATCGCCGGCGTCCTCGTCCGCGGTGGGGTCAACGTCCTCTTCGGTCCCTCCGGATCCACGAAGAGCTGGGCCATCCTGCACCTCGCGTTCGGGCTCATCGAGGCCGACGGCTACGGCAGGTTCATGGGCATCGATGACGCGCTGATCAGTTGCCGTCCCGATGGCGAACGCGAGCGTGTGCTCTGGTGCTTCGGATCAGAGGACAGCCGCCGGCGCGTGAAGAAGCGCACATTGGCGCTACGGCGCGAGCACTACCCGAACGCACCCGCCGATGGCCTCTGGCTCGCCCCCGCCCACGAGTTCGACACAACGGCCGGTCTCGCGCAGTTGCGTGGCCTCATCGAGCAGACCCACGCCACCACCATCGTCATCGACACGGTCAGCTCCGCTTGCACGCTCGATCCCTCCGACGGAGGAGCGGTCAAGGACTGGCTCGACGCCTTGCACCGCATCTGCGAGGAGCGATCCGGCGACCTCACGATCTTCGTCGTCCATCACACCCGCAAGGGCGGCAAGGAGGGTCAGTTCAACCCCTACGCCGCCGACAACATGCTCGGCGCCGGCACGTGGCGGAACCTCTGCGACGGCGTCGTCCTGGTCCACGCCCCCGACGGTCAGGTCGGACTCGACGAGCAGGGCATCGACCTGGTCGTCATCAAGTCCAAGGACCTCGAGAACCGACCCGTCCGGGCGCGTGTCCACTGGGATCGCGAGACCCGCTCCTACGTCCCCGGAGAGACCGCCGCCGAGGAGAAGCAGAACGATGAGTTGGAGCGCCAAGGAGGCGTCCTCCTGGCACTGCTCAGAGAGGGCCCGGACAACGTCCGTGGGGCCGCCGTTTCTGGGCCCGGAGTTCCGACGAGCAGGTCGTCGAAGAAGAGGGTCCTCGACGGCCTCATCCAGGGCGGCCTGATCGCCGACAACGGCGGCTACGGCAGCGGCAAGACGTACTCCCTCACCACCCGCGGATACGCCGAGGCGATGCGGGTCCAGAGCGCCGAGGAGGCCATCAATGCGGCCTGATCAGACACCATCCGTTCCGTACCAAGCGTGGTACGGAAGCGGTACGGAGTGGTACGGAACACGCTCAATCGCGTACCAGGGCGGTTTTCGGGGTTCGAGCCTAAGCCGTCGTTCCGTGCCACCCGTACCCCCCGGGGACGAAGTCCCCAGGGGGGTAAGTACGCGTGGTACGGAACACGGGCCTACGGCGACCTTCCCTTCGTGGTACGGAACGGAACGGAACGGGAGCACCGAGGAGGGGGACAGGTGGGGTCGCCTGGCGCGTCCCCTCCGCGCCGGTCAGAAGCACCGTGCCGTCAGCAGGACGGGGATCGGCCACCCACCCGGCCCCGGGAGAGTCAGGCCCGCGCCCGCTGCTGTCGGCGCCGGACCGTCCACGTGTGGACAAAACGCCCTGTCATTCGGCCGATCTGGACCCCGTACTTTGGCGCCTTCTGGCCCGCCCCGAACCTGTGGAGGAAACGCCCGGTTTATCCACGCATCCGGTACACTCCGGATGGAGGACCAGAATGCCGACCACGACACCCCGCGCCATCGCCTTGATCCGCTGCTCGACGGACAAGCAGGACCTCGACCACCAGCGCCGTGCCGTGACCCGTTGGGCGACGGCGAACGGCATCCCGCTGGACATCCGGGAGGAGATGGCAACGTCCGGCGCGGCGGTCAGTCGGCCGGTGCTCGACCAGGTGCTCGCGGCGTGCCGCTCCGGCGCGTTCGACGTGCTCGTCGTCCCGGCGATCGACCGGATCTCGCGGCGCGCCATCGGCGCGATCCAGGTCATGGCCGAGATGAAGCAGCTCGGCGTTCGGGTGGTCTCGCTGCGGGAGGGCGTGGACTTCTCGACGCCCGCCGGCGCCCTCGTCGCGTCGGTGATGGCCCACGTCGCCGAGATGGAGCTCGAGGCGCACCGGGACCGCACCCGATCCGGCCTCCGGGCGGCCAAGGCCCGCGGCAAGGTGCTCGGTCGCCCGGCCTTCGACTGGCAGGCCGCCGTCGCGGAGATCCGGGCCCTCGTCGCCGACGGGAAGTCGCTGCGGCAGATCGAGCGGGAGAAGCTCGTGAAGGTCTTCTCGAAGCGGGGCAAGGGCCGCGCGGTGGTGCCCTCGGCGTCGGGCATGGCGAAGGCGCTCAAGCGGTTCCCGGAGCCTGCCGAAGTTTCCGCCTGAGAAACCGCTGGACGGCGTCGTCAATCTCCGAAACGCTACGACGGCGTGACGAAGTCAGCCCCCCGCCGCGCGCCCCCCGATCTGCAGGTCCAGCTCGACGCCACGACGGTTGTGGCTCGGGGCCTGTGCGAGACGCTGGAGGCCGCGTCCGGCGGCAGCGGCCTGTACCCGACCCGCTGCGCCGCAGTTGCAAGCGAAGCCCGTGCACGGCTTCGGGGCGCGCCGTCGGGGCCAGGTCCGGCCGAGGCGCAGTCCGGTGACAGCGAGGGAGCTCCTGCGGTGGCCGAGGGCGCGTCGTGATCCCGGCCGAGCTCGATGTGGTCTCCGAAGGGTTCGAGCCCAACGTCGTCGAAGCGCCGCCCCCGACGGGCATCCGGCACTACGCCAGGCCAACCTTCGCGCTTCGAGTGAAGACCGCCGAGGGGCTGGTCTGGGTCGGCACGGCGGGCGGATCGAACTCGGCGTTCATCCGTGGTCCTGGGCTGGCCCCGCAACTCCAGCACGCGACGCTCTTCACGAGCCGCGATGCGGCGGATGTGGCCCGCAGCGGCCTCTCCGCACGTGCCTACTCGATCGGGAGCCTCCGAGCTATCGGCGGCGGGAATGCCGAGGCAGGTGCCGAGGTCCTTGCGAGCGCCGAGGTCGTCGAGTTGGTGCAGGTCCTGGAGGAGCACGAGCCGTCCCCCGAGGCCAAGCTCACGAAGCTCGAGGAGACGGTCGCCGAGATGCGGCGCGAGTCCACCGGCATCACGAATCCAGCCGACGCGCGCAAGCTGGTGGACCAGCATCGGTCCCAGCGAGTGATCGAGGATGTGATCACCAGCGATCAGCGCCGTCGCGCCAGCGCCCCGGTCACGTTCCGCCCCGGCTTCGAGCCAGCGAAGGCGACGATCTCCGGGGCGTAGCGAGCAGGGGCGGCGAGACAGTGCAGGCGATCACACCATGAGCACCGACTACGCAGTCTGGTGCGTCCCCTGCGACCTGGGCGTCGATGCGATCACCGCGTCCGGTACGACGGGCGCGTTCATTGGCGACGACGCGGACGACTCGGTGATGCTGGCGCAGCTCCTGGTCGCGCACGCGGGTCACGAGATGCGATGCGGCGAGGCGCCCGAGAGCGTCGACATGGTGCCGATCGACTACGAACGCCAGTGCCGGTTCGACCGATCGGGACAGTGCGTCCTCCCCGCCGAGCACTTCGCCACGGGAAGCCTCTGCCGGGCGATGAACGGCGGCCCGCCGGAGCAGGACGAGGTCGAGGCGCAGATGGCGCGGGTGCTGCCATGACGATCACGATCGGATGGTGGCTCCTCCCGGCGCTCGTTTCGGCCACGTGCGTCGTGGCAGCGTTCCGCCCGTATCGACGCCACGGCGCCTACGACTTCGGCGCGATCCTCCGCGGCTTCTGGCTGATCCCGGCGCTGGCCGTGTGGGTCGTCTACTTCGTTGCGCGCGAGATGGTCTCATGAGCAACTGCCCCCTCGGCTTCGCCTCCCCGGCCTGCGGCTGGAAGGACGGGATGCCGGGCGACCCGATGGTCTGCGCGAAGACGTTCGAGGCGTGTCGGGACCACGGCAACGAAGAGCGCTTCGGTGGCCAGCCTCGCCGTCCCGCGGACCCGATCGAGACGGCACCGGTCGAGCAGCTCCCCGCGGGCCCGTGCGCGCGGCTCGCGGACCTGGTGGTCTATCGCGGCCGCACGAAGAGACGGTTCCTCTGCCACGGTCACCGGCACACGTACACGGGGACAGGTCGCGTGATGGACTACGAGCCGGACGACCGGTATGGGCGGAAGCGGTGCGGGGAGACGGTGGGGTGAGGACGCTCGGCGCCGATCAGGCCGCGTTACTCTCCGCCGCCTGATGCCGAGTCCTCGTTGATGGTCCGAATCATCCGGAGCGTATCGACCGCCATTGCCTCGGACTCAGCGACTCCGGATTCGGTGACGAGAATGTCATGCTCGACCCGCTGAAGGTTCATGAGAGCCTTCGCGGTGTTGCGCTTCCTGGTGTCGGTGCCTTCGAGGACAGCGCGTGCGAGGCGATTGGACTCGGCGAGTTTTTCTATGCCAGCCAGTTGCGTCGGAAGCAACTCGATAGCTTCGTACTTCTCGTCCCCATCCGGCATCTCCCGAATGCTCGTCCTGATTGCCTCCGAGAGAGCCGCGATTGACCGAACACGCGCATCGATGTTGGCCATCCGCACGAGGAATTCGGAACGGAGTCGCGCGATCTTCCCGTGCCGTTCCTCGCGATGGCGCCTGTCAGCCATGACAGCGACAGCGACGCTGACGCCGAGGCTCACGCCACTTACCCCCAGCGCCACATACGCAACAAGGTTGTCCATCTCTTCCCTCTTGTGACTCGCAAGATCAGCCGAGCGCCTCTCGCCCCACATCCTGCCACACCCACACCCCTCGCGTCGCCCCCGATCCCCTGAGAACTCACGCCCGTTGACAGCCCGCCATACGCTCCGGGTCCAGACCCCTGGAGACCGCCATGGTCAAGTCTGGAGCCGACGAAGCGCGGCGCGAGGGCAAGCGCAAGCCCAAGAAGAGCGATCGCCCGGGCCCGCGCGAGATCGAGATCTACACGAAGTACCTCGGCTTCCTGCGCGACCACGGGCGTGAGCCGACGGCGCAAGAGGCGTTCCCGTGGGTGCGCCACATGCGGGGCCTCCGGGGCGCGGAGAAGTGCGTCGCGAGCAAGCACAAGGCCGAGGGCGTCGTCAGCTACGGGCTGGTGATCAACAAGCTGCGGCGCCTGGTCAAGCGCGTCGGCGGGTATCTGGGCGAGAACGAGCGGACGCGGGCACTGATGGGCCAGTTGGCGGAGAAGGCGACGCTGGCGGTGCTCGAGGTGCTGGACAAGTCGACGCGGCCGGCGGACCCGGCGGCGGTGCGGGCGATCGGGGACATCGGGATCAAGGCGCTGACGCTCTGCGGTCTGTCGCGGGAGGAGAAGGGGGGCGGTGTTAGCGTCGAGGTGAACACGAACTCGTTCGGCCAGGTGATCCCGGAGACGGAGCTGGAGAAGGCTCGTGCGGAGCGGGCGGCGTTGCGCGGGGACCTGCTGGCGCGGCGTGGCGGCGTGTCGCTGGGTGATCCGAGCACGAACTGATGACGGCCGTCGCGTCCGCCGACCTGCGCCAGGGGCGCTCGATCACACAGTGGCAGCAGGACCACCTGTGGTTGCGCACGGACGCGCAGGAGGAGATGCCGTTCTTCGACAACGAAGGGCAGTCGGTGCTGTCGAAGTGGATCGACGAGGTGATCGAGATCTCGGCGTCGTGGCACCAGCCGGTGCGGTGTGTGTTGGCGAAGCCGCGTCGCGACGGATGGACGTCGAAGTTGGCGGCGCGGATCTTCACGCGGGCGGCGACGGAGCGGAACCTCGCGTGTCGCTACGTGAACACGACCGAGCGGGACGCGCTGGACACGTTCCGTGTGTTCCTGACGTTCTTCGACAAGCTCGAGAAGCGGGTGCAGCCGGTGCGGCGGTCGAAGGAGTCGATGCGGGATCTCGACTTCACGGGGTTGGGATCTCGGATCGACACGGCGTATGCGTCGACGCCAGGTACCTGTCGTGGGTTGGGGTACGGCGAGCTCCTGCTGGATGAGCTGGCGAAGATACAGGACGTACTCTCGCTGGAGGATGCGAAGCGGCTGATCTTCGGCGCGATCCTGCCGTCGGTGCGATTCGGAAACTTCTGGGGCCTGTTCACGCCGGACGGCGACACGGACATCGCGTACCACATCTGGAAGGACGCTGTGTCGTTGGATGAGGCGCGCCGCGGTGTGCGCCCGAAGAACGGGTTCATCCGTCTGTTGCTGACGCACTGGCAGAGCGACCAGTGTCGGACGCGCGGTTTGGGGGACGACGAGCTGCTCGAGCTTGCGTCAAGTCTCTCCGACGAGGAGACGGGGCTGCTCGACAAGCACGGTATCCGGGACCCGGAAGAACGTGCGCAGCGCATCCACTGGCGTCGGCAGCAGATCGGTTCTCTGGGCGAGCTCTTCTGGCAGGAGTTCGCCGAGGACGAGGACACGATGTGGTTGTCGGCCGGGGACCTCTTCTTCGACGCGCGGGCGATCAAGGCGGGTCGAGAGGCGGCGGAGGCGCGCCGTGCGGCGGCGGAGGAAGCGGGGAAGCCGTGGCGCTACGAGATGAACGGGCGCCTGGCGGTCTACTGCGAGCCGACCGACGACGACGACTACATCGTCTTCACGGATGCGTGCCGTGGCGTGCGCGGTGGCGACCCGGCGGGGATTTTCGTGCTGTCGCTCTTCACGGGTGAGGAGGTCGCGTCATTCCGCGGCGTGGTGGAGCCGGACGAGGCGGCGGAGATCTCGGTGGAGTTGGCGGAGCGCTACAACGAGGCGCTGTGGGCGCCGGAGATCGACGGGCCCGGCCAGGCGTGCCTTCTGCATGGGATGAAGGTGCTGGAGTATGCGCGCGTCTACCGGCACCAGATGCAGGAGAAGATCGGCGGCCGGCCCCGGCACGAGTACGGCTGGCACACGACGGCGGTGACGCGTCCGGCACTGCTGCAGGGCGTGCGCACGGCAGTGCGCAAGGGGCACATCCAGATCAACTCGAGCTGGGTGTGGGACGACCTGCGCGCGTTCCGACTGAACCCCAAGCGCGGCCTGCGCGGCGGCTACGAGGCGGCCGCGGGCGCGCACGATGAGGGTGTGATCGTCGCCGGCGGCGCTTGGTACATCCGGGAGCACGGTGGCATGAACCCGAAGGTGGATTGGGTATGACGGTCACGGCAGCAGACTGGCTCGCACACGGACCGATCTCGCGGCTCGCGCCGAAGGACGAACTGGTCGATCCGTATCGGCAGATCGTGACGGCGAACGCGGCGATGGACGCGATCGCGCGCAACGTGGCGGCCGCGCCTCTGGACGTATGGACAGGTCCGCCGTCGGATACGGAACGTGAGCCGGCGAAGGGGCGCGACGCGGATGACGCACGCGAGTTCCTCGCGTCGCCGCACCCGGAGTTGACGGGTCGCGACCTCAAGAAGCTGATCACGCTGAACACCTTGGGCGGTGGCGAGGGCTGGCTGATCCTGCGTGACGACGCGTCGAATCTGATCGAGGACCCGAAGGTCCGCCCGAGCTTCGCGTGGCCGGCGCGCAAGGACGAGGTCGCGAAAATCGTCGACGGGGGGTTCTTTCGCGGCTGGCGGTATCAGACGAGCCCGCTCCCCGCGGGCGCGTTCGTGCAGGTGAAGGACGTCGATCCCCGCGATCCGCTGCGCGGCCTGGGGAAGCTCGAGGTGGCGGCGATCGCTCTCGGCACGGATTGGGGCGCGCAGATCTTCAGCAATGCGACGTACAAGAACGGTGCCATCCCCGGCGGATACGTGACGACACAGGCGTCGCTCGGACGCGTGCAGCGCAACAGTCTGCGCGAGCAGCTCGAGCAGCGACATGGCGGCGCACGGAATGCGAGCAAGGTCGCGGTGTTCGACAACGGGATGGAGTTCAAGACACTGCAGGCGACGCACGAGTCGCTCGAGCACCTGGCGCAGCGGACGTTCCTGATGCGCGAGATCCTGATGGCGTTCCGGACTCCGGAATCCGAAGTCGGGCTGACGGCGGAGACGAAGTACTCGAACGGCCTGACCGGATCGCGCGGATGGTGGGCGAGCGCGATCCTGCCGACGATGGCGGAGATCGAGGAGGCGCTGAACGGCCCGCGTCGCGGCCTGGGACAGCGCTTCGGCGGCGTCTACGTGGGCTTCGACTACGGGATGATCGAGGCGTTCCTGAACGCGGTCACCGAGAAGCTCGAGCAGGCAGACAAACTGATCGCGCACGGCGTTCCCCCAGCGGATGCGTATGCGTTCATCGGGTTGCGGGTTCCACGGTTCGAGGGCGACGACGTGCCGATGGTGCCTGCGGGTGTGCAGCCGCTGGCCGCGGCGATCGCCGGTCCACCGCCGGCGCCCGCGAAGCCGAAGGGGATCTCGGTTCACGTGCGTGCGCCCGCGGACCCGCTCACGCGCGCCATGGACGCGCGCGATCGGATCGACCGCGTCGTCGCGAAGCGTGTCCCGCGCGCGCAGAAGGCGATCCGCGGCGTCCTGCTGGGAATCCGTCGTGCGCAGTTGGAGCTGCTCGACGCGATCGAGCCGGAGGAGAAGGGGCGATCGCCGGGCGACGTGAATGCGAACGACGTCGTGTTGGACCCGACGGCGCACGAGCTGGCGGCCGTCGATGCGATGACACCGGAGTTCATCGCAGCGGTGTCGGAGGCGGCGGACACGGTCGCAAGCGAACTCGGTCACGACCTGCTCTTCTTCGAGCAGCAGCACCCGCAGGTCACGGCGTTCGTGCAGGTGAAGGCGTCGAAGCTGCGCGAGCCGGTGCGTGCAGTCGTGACGCGACTCGAGGGGATCGTGCGCGAGGGCGTGGCGAAGAACCAGACGGTCGCGGAACTCAAGCGCGCCGTGAAGGACCAGATGAACGTCGAGCTCTCGCGCGCGTCTGCGATCGCGCGCACGGAGGTCGGCGAGAGCGTGAACGGCGGACGCTTTGTGACGATGCGCATCGAGGGCGTGGAGCGCCACGAGTGGTCGACGTTCTTCGACGGCGAGACGCGTGACACGCACCGTTCGATCGACGGCGAGATCCGGCGCGTCGGGTCGCGTTTCAGCAACGGCCTGCGTTACCCGCAGGACGTGCAGGGGCCCGCGAGCGAAGTCGTGAACTGCAGGTGCGTCGCCTTGGCGCTACCCGATGACGAACCCGACGAAGAGACGGAGGAGTAGAACCATGACGACGGAACTGATCGAGAGCCGCGAGATCGTCGGTCTGGGATGGGAGACGTACGAGGAGGAGGGCGTCACCCGAGCGCGGCCGCGCCGGCGGGAGTTCGACGGCGCAACACCGTTCACGACAATGCTCACGATTCGCGCGTCGGCGCCGAAGGACAAGCCCGAGCCGGGGACGCTGGACTTCATCGCGACGGCCGAGACGGTGGACAGCTACGGCGACATCGTGAAGGTGTCGGGCTGGGACATGGACCGCTTCAAGAAGAACTCGCCGTTCCTCGAGCAGCACGCGATGGGCCTGGTACCGCTCGGGCGAGTTCGGAAGTGGTGGAAGACGCAGGTCACGGTGCGCGGCGAGATGATCCGAGCGCTCGCGATGCGCGTGGAGTTCGCGCTCGACGTCGGGTCGCCCGCGCAGCAGGACCGCGTCTTCACGTACTACGACATGTACCGCGCCGGGTTCATGAAGGCGGTGTCGGTTACGTTCCTGCCGAAGGAATGGAAGCGTCCCAAGGACGACGAGGAGCGCGAGAAGCTCGGCCTGGGCAAGTACGGCGTGCTCTTCACGAAGCAGGAGATGATCGAGCTCTCGGCTGTCTCGGTCGGCGCGAACGCGGATGCGTTGAAGCTGGCGTTCGGAGAAAACCGCGATCGAGAGCTGGAGACGTCGACACGGCTGAGTACGCTCGAAGGGCAACTGGCGGAGACGCGGCGACTTCTCGAAGAGATCCGAAGCGCTTCTCCCGCGGGTGTCGCTGGGCCGCAGAGCCCCGAAGGCGACGACGCCGCGGAAGGGGACGAGCAGATCCAGGAGAGTCGTGACAGCGCCGACGAGTCTGCGATGTCTGCGACTCGGTGTGGCCCGCCGGAGGACAAGCTCACGCGACTGCGTGACGATCTCCGGAAGCTCTCCACGCGTTCTGCGCAGTAGCTCCCCCATCGTCGCGACCGTGTGAGCTCTCCCCCGAAGGGGCCGCACGATGGACGACGACGACAAGGGCGTCGCAGTGATCGATGAGATCCGCGACTTCACGAAGAAGACGCACGAGAGCGTCGAGGGCCTGGTCACCGCGAGCGCCGAGCAGTCGACGCGCATCGAGGTGGTCGAGAAGCACCTCGAGAAGCAGCGCGAGGCGAACAAGGCTCTCGACGAGGGCCTCAAGAGGGTCCAGGAGAAGGTCGCCTCGATGACCGTCTCGCTCAAGGGCGTGGACGAGGAGAAGGAGGAGTGGAGCTGGGCGCAGTGCGCTCGCGGCGTCCTCCACGGCGACTGGGGCAAGGGCTTCGAGAAGTCCGTGTTCGATGAGACGGCCAAGCTGCGCGCTCCGATGGCGAGCAACGTCGACACGCTCGGCGGGTTCCTGGTGCCGGTCGAAATCTCCGACCGCTTCATCATGCCGACGTTCGACAAGACCGCACTCGGCAAGGCCGGCGCCACGGTCCTGACGGGCCTCACCGGACCGGTCGAGATCGACGGTCTGGCGAACTCCGCCGTTGCCTACTGGCACGACGAGGGCCAGAACCCGACCGAGAGCTCGGTCACGGCGGTCCAGAAGAAGCTGACGCCGAAGGAGTGCTCGGTCTTCATCAAGATTCAGAAGCAGTTGCTGGCGCGTTCGCCAGTGGCGGTCGAGGCGCGCGTGGTCGAGATCATGCGGCGCGTCCTCGCGCTGAAGCTCGACATCGCCGGGCTGACCGGCCCGGGTACCGAGTACCAGCCGCGCGGCGTCGTCAACACGCCGGGCGTGCAGGCTCTCGCCATGGGGACGAACGGCGGGATCTTCTCCGTCGACAGCGTCCCGGACATCGAGGAACTGCTAGAGGCGCAGAACCACGACCCGTCCGAGATGTCGATGATCCTCAACTACAAGGTGAAGAAGCTCCTCAAGAAGAGCCGAATCGCCCAGTACTCGGGCGACACCGGCGGTCTCTTCGAGATCTCGCTTCCGCGCAGCGACCAGATGCTGCGTGACGCGCTCGGCTACGACTTCCACCCGACGGGCCAGCTGCCGAACGACCTCGCGAAGGGGACGAGCTCTGCGCTGACCTACGTCCTCGCGGGCGTGTGGCGCAACCTGGTCATGGGCCAGTTCGGCGGCATCGAGCTGCGGGCTTCCGACGTCGCGTCGGATGCGAGCGGCAACAGCGCGTTCCTCAAGAAGCAGCGCTTCCTGGTGCTCGACACGGCGATCGACTTCGCCCTCGAGTACCCCGAGTCCATCGTCATGGTGAGTGACGCGGCGACCACCGACCCGGTCGCCTAGGCGACTGACTGACACGCGCTCCCGGGGCGGGGGCGCTGACGCCCGCCCCACCACCAACCTGAACCACGAACCAAGGAGCGGATGCCATGATCGGTACCGCACACGAGAATCAGAAGGCAGTCGCTGCCATCCGCCCGAAGGCGGTCACGTCGACGCAAAACGGCCTCACGATCGACACGCGCGACTTCGAGGAGGCGCTTGCCATCCTCAACATCGGCGCCGTGACGGGCACGTCCCCCACGCTCGCTGTGACGTTCGAGGAAAGCGACGACTCCGGTATGTCCGGAGCGACGACGATCGCCGGCGCCGCGTTCACGTCGAAGACGGCTTCGGCGGCGAACAAGGAGTACACCGGTCGCCTAAACCTCAAGGGCACGAAGCGGTACGTCCGCCCCGTGTTCACGGTCGGCGGCACGAGCCCGAGCTTCACGCTCGGCGCGGAGCTGGTCCTCAGCGCGGCCCGGGACTTCCCGGTCTCGCAGGTCAACAGCAACGACTTCTCGGTCTGATCCCGAGTCGATCCACGGCCCGGGGTGCATCGCATCCCGGGCCTTCCCTGATCCGAGGACCTGATGGCCGTCTACCTGACCACCGCCGACCGCGTCCGGACCGCTCTCAAGATCGCGAGCGCGACGGAAACGGATGCGATCATCGACCAACTCGTCGCCGACGTGTCGGCCGAGATGGCGTCGGCGATGGATCGGTACGTCGAGGAGAGGTCGCGCACCGAGATCTTCGACCTGGCCGATCGCCAAGAGATCGTGATCCTCCACGGCGCGCCCATCGTGTCGATCGCGTCGGTGCGACCGGACACGGATCGCGCGTTCCCGGCATCCGCGACGCTCGTCGAGAACGACGACTGGACCGCGGACTACGGCGGGGACTCGGGGAGCCTCTACCTGCTCGTGCACCAGATCGCCGGGCGACGCGTGCTGCAGGTGACGTACACGGGCGGACTCGGCAGCAACACGGCTGCCGCCATCGCTGCCTATCCGGAGATCGCCTCCGCGGCGACGGCCGAGGTCTCCAACCGCTTCCAGCGGCGCGACTCGATGAGCGTGCGCAGCGTGAGCTCTGGGCAGGACGTCGTCTCGTACGGGAAGTACGACTTCCTATCGACGACGGCACGCGTGGTCAGGAAGTTCACGGTGGAAGACTATGCGGCTTAGCGTGACCGGGAACGGCGCTCAGGTGCTCAGCCGCATGGAGCTCGAGAACCGGATGCGCTCGCGTGTGATCCGGCGCGGGCTGCGCAATCTCGGCCGCGGGTACATCCGCGACGTGACGAAGAAGTACCTGACAGGTCGCAAGGGCGCCGTCGGGCTCAACCGGGTGACGGGGCATCTCGCACGCGGTTGGTCGTATGTCATCCAGGGGAGCGGCGACGACCAGGTGCTGATCGTCTTCAACAACGTCCCGTACGGGAAGTACCACGCGGACGACTACGAGCCGAAGGGGCGCCCACGGAAGAACCCGCCACGGCTCTTGGCGGGCGCGGAGTGGCGCTCGCGTACGCGCGGGAAACGGATCGAGAAGCTGCTCGACGCCGCCATGAAGGGCGAGATCGCCGCGGCGAGGAGGGCCTCTCGTGGCTGACCTCGACGACATCGCGTGGGAGCTCGGCACCGGCGGCGAAGAGGAGCACGACGTGCTGCGATCGCCGAGAGCTGTTCGCCAGAGGCGTCTCCGAGCGGACCGCACGAAGCGCCGCTGGCGGCTCGTGGCAAAGAGGCTGACGGACGCCGAGTGGGCGACGCTCAAGACGGTTTTCGAGGGCGCTCGCGGGCGCGCAGGAACGACGCAGTGGACACCGCCTGGCGAGTCGGCGGCCGCCGTCGCGTTCACGGACGACAAACTGCGCGCGCGACGCGGTCGACCGCATGAGAGATCCGTCACGATCGACATTGTGGAAGTGCTCTGAGAGAGGCCGACGCGGCCCAAGGAGAAGTGAGTCATGGCCCTTGCCACCAAGATCAGCGCGGCGGCTCGTAACGCAGCCGTCGATGGAATCGCCGGACTCGTAGACGGCGGCGCCGGTGCCGGGTACATCGAGGTGCGCACCGGTGCTCCGCCCGCGACACCTGCTACAGCCGACTCCGGCACATTGCTGGCGACGCTGCCGATGTCCGATCCCGCGTTCGCAGCGGGGGCAGCTGGCGTCGCGACGGCGAACGCGATCACGAGCGACTCAAGCGCCGACGCGACGGGCGCGGCCGGACACTTCCGGGCGAAGGACTCCAACGCCGTCGTCGTCCTGCAGGGCACCGCCGGCGAGGCGGCGGACACGCCGAACATGACGTTCGACAACAAGAACATCGTCGCGACCGGGACCGTGGCCGCGAGCGCGTTCACGATCACCGTTCCGGAAAGCGAGTAGGGGGCATCATGAACAAGGTCGAGAAGGTCTGCCTGACGACGCAGCACACAGCGGAGGACGTCCTCCGCTGCATCTACGAGTCGGACACGAAGGAGGCGTGCGAGCACGCGCGGTCGCTCCGCAAGCGCCTGATCGCGGCGTACGGCGCGAAGGGCGAACTGACGGACGAGGAGGCGGCGCAGGCCGCGCTGCTCGTCAAGTCCCTGCGGACACCGGTGCCGTCGTGGCCCGCCAACGACACGGTCGTCGAAGACACCGATGAGGACGTCGATCCGGACGACGACGCCGTCGAATGACGCTGGTCTGGGAGATGCAGGAACTCAAGCGCGCCATCCGGATCGCGATGCCTGATCCGGAAGTCCGGGTCCGGGCGTCGTCCTCGTACGACGCGGACACGATCCTTCATCGCCTCGCGGTGATCGAGGGTCGCACGGACTACGAAGCCGAGACCGAGCGAGCGTTCTTGAAGGGCCTGCTCATGCGTGACTTCCCTTCGGTCCTCGGGCCAGATATCGAAGCCGAGTAGGTGTATCAGCTAGCCGTACCGTACGTCATCCGCACCGACTTTGAGATCGGCGGTGAGTATCGAACTCCCGATCTTCCGGAAGATTGGAAGTGGGAGCAAGCGTCAAGCCGCCTCGACACCGGGCCCCTCGCGCGCAAGGGCGGGCGCGTCGCGGTCGTCAACGTGCGCGAGTCGCGCGCGATCATCGAAGCATGGATGGACACTGTCCCGCACGTCAAGCGGGCGAAGTGGACGCCCGGCCTACGTGCCGTGCGCGAGCGTGCTGACCTCGGCGCGCTGCGCGAGTACAGGTCAGAACGCGCGCGAGTCGCGAACGTCTACGTCAAGACGCAGGAAGCGCTCGAGGTGGGACGCCGCGTGCGCTCGATCCTCCTGCCAATGCTCGCGCTCTACGGGATGGCCGAGGTAGCTCGTCGTCTGGGTATGCCTGAGGGTGCCGTCCTCGGGATGGCGACGACCGCAGGGACGACTTTGATCGAAGACGGATGGAGCGGTACCGCGGGCGACGACGTTCACGGCCGGTCACCTGACACGACTGACCCTGACGCCGGATCCGCCTTCGGTTCGGCTGGTGGCGCGAACGGAATGGAGATCGTCACTACAGGGCCACGAGCGCAGAACAACGGCAGCAACGCGACCTACCGTGAGTACATCTGGCACGACGGCATGGCAGCGATTGGCGACCAGTTCTCAGAGACACAACTGGCAGACCGCAACGCTGGGCGCATCGGCGTGCGAATGTCGGCGACGGTTCACGATTGGACGGGCACCTACTCCGCGTACACATGCCGAGTGAACTCCGGGCGCATGTGGCGTGTCAGTGGAGCTGGCGGCGCCACGAATACTCAAATCGCAATCGGTGCGAGCAACTCCGGCGTGAAGGCGATCCGTTTGGAGGCGGTCGGATCCGATATCTCGAACTACATCGCGGCGAGTGGCGCGTGGGTTCCGGGGTCTACGACGCTCCACGCCACAGCCAACGACACCACGTACGCGACCGGCGTACCTGGGATCGGATCTATCAGCAACGGGTACGTCTATCGGTGGCGCGGCGGATCGCTCGGCGGGTCTTCGTTCGCGGCCACCATCGCTGGCACGTCCGGCGCCGCCACGTCATTCGTCACGGCGACGAGTACTCCGCCCGTCTTCACTGCGTCCGTCGCCGCCGCCACGGGCGGATCCGTATCGAGTGCCACGGTCACGCACGCTCCGCCGACGTTCACCGCGACGATCTCCGCGACAATCGGCGGGACAGCGTCCACCGCGACTGCGACTCGCGCACTCCCTGTCTTCACGGCCTCGGTAGCGGTGGCATCGGGAGGATCGTCGGCGTCGGCGACGGCGACCCACGTCGTGCCGGTGTTCTCGGCGACGCTGTCATCGACAGCAGGCGGCGCCACAACCACAGCTACTGCCCTCTATGCGAGCGCAATCTTCAGCGCGTCGGTATCCGCGACAGCGGGCGGCACGGCGTCGAACGCCACAGCCGCGTCCACCCCACCGACGGTCACGGCCTCCACGGCGGCGGCGATCGGCGGAGCGGTAGCATCCGGCTCGTCCACGTACTCTCCGCCAGTCTTCTCGGCTTCCGTCTCCGCCATCACCGGCGGAACGACGTCAGCACCGACAGCGACTCACGCGGCCCCGACGTTCACGGCATCCGTCGCCGCCACGATCGGTGGCACCACGACGGCCGCCACGACGACGTATTCGGCACCGGGCTCGGTGATCCTCTTCATTCCCGAGCAACTCGGGTTCCACGCACTCTCGGGGGTCTGGTAGATGGCTGACAAGATGCGCACAGCCGACGCAATCGTAGTCGGATCGATCGACGTCACGACGTACGTCATGCTCCGCTCCACCGCGAACAACCAGAAGGTCACCGGCAAGGTCTTCGGGAACTTCACGCTCGCGTACGCCCGCACGCGAGAGGCGGCCGTCAGCGTCACGCCGGTCACGCAGACGGTGACGGGCTCGCACGCGGACGGCGGAATCGTGGAAGTCCATGCGACACGCTCCCCGGGCCTGTACCGGGTCGACTGGCCGGATGCGGCTTTCGTCGCGGGAGCCGACGAAGTCATGCTCACCGCACAGGTCGCGGGGGCGTACGTCATGCACCGAGCGTTCGGCCTGACGACGGCGGGCTTCGTCCCGACAGCGACGATCCCCGCCAGTCCGGGCGCTGGCACATACGCGGAGGCGCAACGCGCCGCGCTGAACGTCGCACGCGGGAAGAAGGAGATGGTCCAGGTCGCCGGACAGTGGAAGTTCCGGATCTACGAGTTCGACGACGCCGCCACCGTCTGGAAGGAGTTCGACGCAGATCATGCGACCGCACCCAGCACAGTGGTGCCCGCGTGAGCATTCTCCTCTTCGGCATGAGCGGAGGGATCGCCAGCGCGCCAGCGGTTTCCACCGACTCGATCCGCGAGCGCATCATGCAGGACCTGCGCCTCCGCTTGGAGTCGATCCAGAGCGTCGGCAGCGAGAGCGCGGCGGCGGGCAACACGCCTGGCGTGCGGTACGCTGCGTCGGCGACGTACACCGGCACGGTTACGCGGCAGTACCAGATCCAAGTCGTGACCGGTGGCGCGAGCGGGGTAGCGGCCGTGACCATCACGGACGTCACGCCCGCGGACCAGCGCACGCTCTGGCCCGCCGGGACGGCAGACGACAACGGCTCTGTCGCGGCGGTCGTCACGTCCGGAACAGCGTTCAACGTCGGCACACTGGGCGTGCAGATGACACTCACGTGGACCGGAAACCTGGCGAGCGGGGACACGTGGTTCGTGTGGGCGGGAACGTACACGCGCACCGTCGACCAGGTCATCGAGGTCGCGGACGACGATCCGAGTGTCCCGGTCTGGATCGAGATCGGCACGCCGACCGAGGACCCCGTCGAGGGGCCCGTCCAGAAGATCTCGTACGAGATGGACGTCACGCTGCTCTGCAGTATCGAGCGAACACCCGATCCGAAGACCGAGATCAGTGAGCTCATCGCCGCTGTTAAGAAGGCGGTCGTCGGAACAGAGATCGCGCGCACGCGAAGCGGCCTGGCGATCGACACGGAGCTGCTCGGCAGCGCGGGGTTCGCACTCGGCGACACGAAGAGCCGTTCGGGCTTCGAGATGACGTTGCTCATCCATTACAGACACGCGTTGACAGACCCACATACGCTCTGAGCGGGACAGGAGAGATCCATGCCCCAACTCGCTCGCAAACGCCAGATCGCCGCCAAGATCGAGTCCGTCGAGGGAGTGGCCGAGACTCTCACGGCAGCCGAGGCCAAGCACCTGGTCGATGCCGGTGACCTCTCCTTCTCCGCCGAGCCGGAGAAGGAGGAGCGCGCCCCGGTCCAGCAGTCGCTCTCGACTCACCCGTCGCTGATCGGAGTGCAGCCCGCCAAGCACGGCCTGACCGTGGAACTGCGCGGTTCCGGCGTGATCGCGACGGAGCCCACCTGGAACACGTTCCTCGCGGGCACGGGCGTAGAGGGCACGGCTGTCAATCAGCTCGCTATCGGAGCCGTGACCGGCGGTCCGTTCACGCACGGCGAGACGGTCACCGGCGGGACCTCGAGCGCGACCGGTCGCGTGATCAGCCAGACCGCGAACGGCGACGCGGCAGTCTACGTCGTCGTGCTGACCGGGACGTTCGCGAGCGGCGAGGTCCTGACCGGTGGGACCTCGGGCGCGACGGCTACGACGTCCGCTCTCGCCGCCGCCGGTGGGTTCGTCTACGAGCCGATCAGCTCCTCGATCAAGAGCCTCACGATCGCGTCGTTCCTGGATGGTGTGCGGAAGCTGCAGGTCGGCGCACGCGGGAGCATGCGGATCGCGATCCCCGGCGCCGGCAAGCCCGGTCGGATCTTCTTCCCGGAGTTCATGGGCGTCTACGGCGGGGTCACGGACACGGCTCTGCTCTCCGGGATCACGTACGAGTCGACGCTGCCCCCTGTGATGCTCGGCGGAACGGTGCGCCTCGGCACGTTCACACCGATCGTCAAGGCCTTCGAGATGGACCTCGGAGCGGACGTTGGGCTGCGAACCTCCTTCGCCGCGGCGAAGGGCGCCGTGAGCGCTCTTCTTGGCGGCCGCAACCCGACCGGGAAGATCACGATCGAGTCGGAGCTCGTCGCGACCTACGACCCGTACGGCGACATGATTGCGGGGACGATGCGAGACCTTGAGGTGCAGATCGGGTCGGTCGAGGCGAACCGGTTCAAGATCATCCTCCCGCAGGTCAAGATCGAAGATGTCGCAGAGGGCTCGGACGGCCCGGTCTCCACCTGGGACCTGTCGTTCAGCATCCCCGGCGGGACGACGCTGCAGGATCAGGAGTTCGCCGTCCTGGCGTACTGAGGAGCGCGCAATGGTCCGCACACTGTCCGTCCGAGTCCCCTTCGACTACGTGCTCAAGAGCGAGCGCGATCTCGCCGTCGTGGAGCAAACGCGGTTCGTCCTACGCCCGCTCTCGGGTCTGGACAAGCTGACGATGGCTTCAGCGGCGTCGGCCGGGGAGACACCGAACGAGTCGCTCGGCATCGCAGCAGCATGGGCGGCGAAGAACTGCCTCGTCGGATGGCACAACCTCCTCGACGAGGACGGCAAGCCGGTCCAGTTCTCGCGGTCGGCCATCGCGACGCTGCCGCTCGAGGTCGTGTCCGAGATCGGATACCTGCTCATCGGAGACTCGGAGGTCTCGGAGGAGGACGCGGGAAAATCCGAGTCGCGGTCCGACTCTCATTCGGAGAGTTCGGAGACCTCTGTCCCGCCTGCCAGCTGAACCCGGAGGCCACGCAATGCTGGGCCTCCCCCGGACCCGCCGATCATCCCACGTACACGCTCCCCTGCGCCGCGTGCGGCGGCCGCGACTGCGCAAGGTGCGGCGGCCTCGGCGAGGTCCTGCACTTCGACTGCCCCCACCGACACGCGGAGAGCTGGACGTGGTCCGTGATCCGAACGCTCACCGTCGCCGAGGACATGGGGTGCCTTCCGGATCCCGGAGCGTACTTGGATCAAGGCGCGTGGCTTGTGAGCGCGTGGGGCGTAGTCCGTGGCGAGCGCCAGGCGTGTCGCGAGCGCGAGCGCAAGAGCGAGAGGTGACCGATGTCGCGTGACAAGACCCTCGCCTATGAGCTGAAGATCAAGGACCAGGCCACGCAGGCGCTCAAGCGCATGGAAGGGACGATCGGTCGTCTCGACAAGCAGGTCCTGAAGCTCGGGACGACCAGCGCAGTCTCAAGTACGAAATCGGTCGGGGCGTTCAAGGCCATCGGCGCGGCGATCGCGGCCATCGGTGTCGCCCAACTTGGGCGCGACGTACTGCAGTTCGGTACCGACTTCGAACGGTCGTCGGTTCAGATCGCTGGCCTCGGCCCCGAGATCCGGGAACAGATCGGCGCGATCAGCGAGTCCGCTCGCCAGATGGCCGCCACGTTCGGCGCGTCGCTCGCAGATGTCAGCGCCGCGCAGTTCGATTACCTGTCCGCCACGCAGGACGTGCAGGGCCAGAGCGTCGCTGTCGCCGAGGCGCTCAAGCTGTCAGCTGCCGGCGGCACTTCTGCAGCGGTTGCGATGGACGCCCTCACGACGATCATGGGCAACTTCTCCATCGAAGGGAGCCAGGCTGCAGCCGTCTCGGAGGCTCTCTTCCGCTCGCAGCAGAAGGGCAAGGCGACGATGGAGCAGATCGCGGCGTCGATCGGAAACGTCGCGACGTCGGCGCGGGCTGCTGGCGTGTCGTACCAGGAGATGCTCGGCGCCCTGTCGGCGGTGACGGCTGGGGGTCTCGGCGGCGCGAAGACGCAGATTGGCGCGACTTCGACAGCGCGGCTCTTCGACGCAATCGCGAAGGCCGGTCCGAAGGTGATCGCCTCCAGCCGGGCGATGGCCGCGGAGGCTGGCGAGGTAGGTTTCGAGTTCAGCAAGGCGCAGCTCGCCGCAGACGGTCTCGCGAGGTTCCTCGAGCGGCTCTCGCGCGTCACGCAAGGCGACGCTATCAAGCTCGCAGATCTCGGCATCGCCACGGAAGCCGCGAAGGGGACGCAAATCCTGCTGAAGGACGGCGCGATCGCCACGACCGCCGCGATCGATGATCAAGCACGCGCGGCGGTGGAACTGGACGACGCGTTCGCGGTCTACGAGGACACGATGGCGGCGCGCATGGACCGCCTCAACGCACTATGGGGCGAGGCGAAGCTCGCGCTCTTCGAGGAGTTCGTCGGACCAGCGAAGGGAGGCTTCGACCAGTTGAGCGCGGACATCGACACAGTCCGTGACGTGGTGAAGAGGTTAGCGGGCGGAGTCAAGCTCGTCGGAACGGCGATCGTCCACTTCTTTGATCTCCTCCAAGTCGGTCTGGCCACGACGATGACCGCGTTCTTCAAGGTCGGCGAGGCAATCATCTGGCTCGGCAACAAGATCAACTTCTTCACCGATGAGACGGTTCGCAGCATGCGGTTCCTTGCGGACTCGGCCCTCGAAGAGCTGAACGCGGAGATCGCGGACCTGGGCGAGAACGCCGACGTCATGATCGAGTCGTGGGATGACCTGTTCGGCGAGCGCGCGCAGAAGAACGTCAAGAAGACAGGCGAGGAGATCGCCAAGGTCTCCGAGGAGCTCGCCGACGCCAACGACCTGGCGAACAGCCTGCTGGAGTCGATGCAGTTCGCAGACCCACAGGCCGCGGCCTCCTCGGCGGCAACGCCCGGGGCCGCGGCGGACACTCCGAGCGCATTCGGAAAGTTCGACAAGGAGCTCCGAGCAGCCGTCACAGAGGCGCGCCTGCGCGCCGCACAGTCGCTCGCAAGTGACGATGACGCCGAGCTCCTCGCGATCTCGTCTCGGTTTAGCAAAGTGCGGAATCGGATACTCGCCGAGGAGTCACTCACGCAGGATGAGCGTGAGTCGCTGATCATTCAGGCAAACCGTCGCGCTTCGATCGAGTTCAAGGCCGTCGCCGACCGTCGAGCCAAGGACCAGCGTGACACCGCGAACGAGGCGAACGACCTGCTCCTCGAGGACCGCACTGCGTTCGACGAGGAGATGCAGCAGGTCGCGAGCGACGCGGCGTTCTCGCTCGCGCAGGTCGGTCGCACCGAGACGCAGCAAGCGATCGCGGACGTGAACCGCCGATACGACGAGCTGATCGCGGCGGCGCAGGAGTTCGGCACCGAGACGGTCGCGATCGAGAAGGCGCGTCAGGATGAGCTTGCGCGCGTGCGCAAGGAGGCGCGAGCCAAGGTGAGTGGTGAGATCTCTCCACTCGAGAAGGAGATCGAGGGTCTGCAACGAATCGCGACGAACAACAACCTGGCCGCGGCGCGCGCCGTGGACGGAGTGTTCACGTCTCTGGGTGACGGGTTCTTCAACGTAATCCGGAGATCGCAGAGCGCGGGTGAAGCAGTGTGGGCCTTCGGCGAGAGCGTCCTCGACACGTTCGCCCGCATCGCGTCCGACCGCCTCGCGGCAAGCCTGGTCACCAGTGCGATCGGCGCGTTGGGCTCGAGTACTGACTACATCGGCGACGGCGCGAAAGTTCCTGCGGGAGAGTCGGTGCAGTTCTTCGCCGACGGCGGTGTCGTCAATCGCCCGACACGCGCTGTCATCGGCGAAGCGGGCCCCGAGGCGGTCGTCCCGCTCTCCGGCGGCCGCAGCGTCCCGGTGGAATTGCGGGGTGGCGGAGGCAGCGGCGTGAGCATCGTCGTGCAACAGACGATCCAGGTATCCGCGACGGATGCGGCAAGTGTCGATCGCCTCTTCCGATCGCGCCGAGGCTTCATCCGCGAAGAGGCCGCGAAGGGCGTCACCGAAGCCCTCGGTCGAGATCCGGATCTACGTGAGCGCGTGCGTCGCGCCGCAAGGGGGAACTGATGTCTGCACTCACCCGGCCGTACACCGACGGCGACGGGACAAGCCGCGACCACCAGATCGACTCACGCTCCGTCGGCGGGACCGCTGGCGACGTCTACAAGACGCAAGAGACCGGCGGCCAGATGGACTTCGGGGGGGCATCGACCGGCAACCTCATGAGTGCCGGGGCGTCCGGCGTCGTCAGCGCCGAGCAGTCGTGCGACGGCTTCGAGAGCATCCTCCTCAAGCTCGAGACGTCGAAGTCGAGTCCGAATGTGGAGATCCGCGTCTGGCGCGCGGGAGCGAACGCCACGAAGGGCTGGGTCCGCGGAGAGAAGCTGACCGTCCCGACATCGAACGTCAACAACAACAGCGACTTCCCCTCACTCGCGACGGGCTTCTTCCACGCGGGCCTTGTCGTCATCCCGACGAATGGCGCGAAGGTGTTCAAGGTCCAGGTCGTGACGCTGTCGAAGGGAACCGCCGAGGTCTGGTGGAGCACGCACTGATGCCCAGGCTGATGATTCTGGGCGTGATCTTGAGCGGCACGGCGCCGATCGACCAGGTGCCGGACGTCCTCCCTCCGGCACCGGGCGACGTGGCTCCGACGTACCCCTCCCACGTGCCCACGCCGGGCGCGATCGTCGAGGACTCGGACCCGACGGACGAAGGGACGGCGGTCGGGACTCTCTCGATCCAGCCGTCCTTCGCGCTGCCCTACGTGATCGAGTTCGCGGAGTCGGATGAAATCGTCGCGGAACAGGGGCAGGAGACCGTCTACGCGCGGGGGCGCGTCTCCCGTCGTGGCTTCACATGCACTTGGCGCGGCGTCACGGAGGCGGAGAAGGATACGGTGCTCTCGCTGCTCGATGAGACGCCGTTCAACTGGACGCCGCCGGGCGACGCCATCGGCAAGTTTGCGACCGCGACGAACGTCGTCGCATGGACCAAGACGGGCGCGTGCAACGTCGGGCCCGTGGACGTCGAGGAACTCCGCTGAGATGCCCAGCGCAGCACTCATCGCGAAGGCGAACGAACCGCGCAGCGGCAAGGCGTGGTTCCGCCTCTACGACATCGAACTCCAGACGAGCACGACCGAATCGCGCTGGGTGCTGCTCACGAGCTCCGACCAGAATGTCATCTACCGCGGACGGACGTACCTCGCGTACCCGATCACACACGACTCGGTGAAGCAGCGCGCCGGCGGAGCGTTGCCGTCCGTCCAGCTGACGATCGGCAACTTCGATGGCGTGGCCGAGCAGTACCTCCGCAGCTACGACGGCCTGGAGGGGCGCCGAGTCCGGATCCGCCGCGTCCACGAGGACCTCGTGACGAGCGACGCCGACACCGTGGCGTACGACTACACGGTCCGACTCGCCAAGCCCGCCGGCGCCGTCGTCGTCCTCGAGTTGGGCGAGGCCCCGCTTCACGAGGTCGCGTTCCCATCCACGCGTCTCGTCCGTGGCACGTGCCAGGACCGCTTCCGCGGACCGCGCTGCGGCTGGGCGATCGGGATGCCCGGCAACGCGGCGTCGTGCGACTACTCGCTCGACGGGGCGAACGGCTGCGTCGCGCACGGCAACGAGGACCGCTTCGGCGCGACTCCAAGCCTCCCGGAGCCGCTGTGATCGACGCGAGCCCCTGGGTGGGCACGCCATACGCGGAGACGAACTGCGCGGAGCTCGCGGTCGTCGTGGCCCGTACGCGGGGTTATCCCATGCCCGACCTCCACGTGACCAGCGAGAGTCCCGAACCGACGGACGAGTTCTGGCGCTGGTGGGACGTGGTGGAAGGCGATCCTCAGGTCGGAGACGTCCTCATCGTGAGCGGCAATCCGCGTGGCGTCGCGACTGTGATCGACGATCGCAACGTGCTCACGACGACGCCGGACACGAACGGCTTCATCATGCGACGCAACGTCTTCCTGCGCGCTCGCCTGATCGGGGTGTATCGCCCGCGAAGAGACCCGGTGACGGAATGATCGCTCTGATCTCCGACGCCGCGACGCTGCACGTCGTTGACAACCCGTTCCGTCCGTCGACGCGGCGCACGTGCGCCGTCCGGCCCGGCGTCTCCCTCGCGCAGACGATCTCCGAGAACTGGCCAGCGACGTGGTCGGAGGACGAGATCCCGCGTCTCGCAGTCGCGGTCAACGGTCGCGTCGAGCGCGATCTCTGGCGTGAGATCGAGCCCGGAGACGTCGTGTCGGTCATGCCGGAGCATGCGGAGGCGTTCACAGCCATCGGGGCGTCAGTGGCTGCGTATCTCGGCGCGACCGGAACAGCCGCGACAATCGTCGCCGCAGCCGTCAACATCACGCTGGCCGCGGCCATCTCCTTCGGCGTCAACCAACTGCTCGCGCCGACGCCTCCGAGTCTGCGCACGGGAGAGAACTCCGGCAGCTCCGTGTATCGGTGGGACGGCGTGCTCACGGACTACAGCGCCGTCGGTGCACCGCGCCCCGTCGTCTACGGCGAGCACCTGGTCGGCGGGTCCGTGATCGCGTTCTTCATCCGCTCGCGGCGCAACAGGACGGGCGCCGTCAAGGGCGAACTCTGGATGCAGCTCCTTCTCAGCGAGGGGGAGATCGAGTCCATCGGCGGCGTCGATCGTGACCTGGACAACGCGACGGGCAACTCGATCCCCTGGGACATGTGGATCAACGGAACGCGCGCACGCGAGATCCCCGGGCTGCGCGTCTCCACGCGGCTCGGTCGCCTGAACCAGAACGCCGTCGCCGGTATGAACGACCTGGTCCGACGCGTCGATGGTGTGCAGTCGCTCCGAAAGGGCGACGCGCCGAGGCGCTTCACGACCCGGAACCCGGTCGATCGCGTCGAACTCGGCATCCGGTTCCCGAAGGGCCTGACGAAGATCGACTCCGCGACGGGCGACCTGCTGTGGTCGGATCCGATCAGGTTCCAATACAGGTTCAAGCGCAAGGGCGCCCCCGACTCGGAGTACTCGGACTGGCACCGCTTCCACATCCGTCACCGTGCCGCGGGCAACTTCACGAAGTTCATTCCCGTCGACGAGCTGCCCGGCCGCGACGACTACGACTTCGAACTCGAGCGCCTCACGGCGAGGACCGTCGGGCAGGCGACGCCGAGCGTCTCGGAACTCGAGGCGCGCAACGAGATCCAGGACCGCAGTTTCCGCCTACCGGGTCTCGCGACGCTCACTCTCATCATCACAGCCAACGAGGTCGTGAACGGACCGCGCCCCTCTGTCGAGGTGCTGCTGCGTGGCCGCAAGGTGCGTGTCTGGGACGGCGTGTCCACCACGAACCCGGCCTTCGAGAAGCGGTGGACGCGCGATCCCTACTGGATCACTCACGACATCCTGACCAACACCGACTACAGCTTCGGCGACGACCTCCGCAACGCCGTCTTCGACCTGGACGACTGGAAGGCCGGGGAGACGCAGGCTGCAGGTCTTGTTGACGCCGGTCTCTCCGTGACTCTCGCGGCCTCCGCGGCCACCGGCGACACGTACATCGAGATCGGCAACACGACTGGCTGGGCGGAGGGCGACACCGCGTTCATCGACAAGGGCGGTGCAGGCGAGCAGCAGCTCAAGGTGATCGAGATCACCGACGACGGACGGCTGCGCGTCGACACATCTCTCACCGCAAACCACGCGTCCGGGACGGCGGTCGCGAAGTTCCACCCACGCTTCGAGTTCGACGGCGTTTTCGACTCGCAGCGCAGTCCGTGGGAGCAGGCGAACTCGGTCCTCGCGACAGCGCGATCGCAGCTCGTGAAGGTCGGCAACCTGATCATGCTGCACCGCAGCGTTCCGAAGACGCCGGTGCTCCTGCTCACCGAAGGGAACATGGAGCGGGACTCGATCGAGGTGACGCGCCTCATGCCGCGCAATAACCAACCGAACCGCCTGAACATCCAAATGTACGACCGCACGAAGCGGTTCGCCATGCACCCGATCCCGGTCAACGCCGACGACGCGGTCCTCGACCAGGGCGACATCTCCAACTACTACCAGCGCGAGGCATACCGGCCCGCCGACGAGGCCGCCTGGGGCATCACTCGCGCCGAGCAGGCGACGCGGCACGGTGGGTTCCGACTGCGCCAGCTGCGACTCCCGAAGTGGGAGGTCAAGGGCGTCACGACGCTGCAGGCGCTGCAGGCGGGCCTCGGATCGGTGATCGACGTCGCCCACCCCACGATCCTGCCCGTGAAGTCGGGGCTTGTGATCGAGGCGGCACTCTCCGGGACGTCCACGATCAAGATCGACCGCGACGTCGTACTCGCTGCCGCGACGACGTACGGGATCAAGCTGCGCGTCGGTGACTCAACCTGGGTCGAGCGGACCATCACGACGGCCGCCGGCAGCTACGCGAGCGGGACCGCGCTCGCGATCTCAGGGACGTGGCCCGATGACGTGGACAAGCACGCGCCGTTCAGCCTGGGCCCGCAGACGCAGATCGTCCTGCCGTTCGAGCTGACCAGCTTCGAGGAGCTCGAGGACAACCGTATCCGCTTCGAGGGATTGGAGTACGTGGCCGCGATCCACGTGGACTGATGCCGCAATTCGACCCCTCCGCCGTCCTCCGGAGTCCCGCGACGCTCCCGCGGCACGGGCAGATCCCGAGTGACCCCGCGTCCTTCGACGTCAGGGAGATCGGGCTTCTTCTCGACGACCAAAGCGTGCGGCGACGTGTGCTGATCGCGTGGGATCAGGACGTGGACGAGTCGGGCCCCATCGCGGAGTGGTGGGTGTACGCGCGCCGGGAAGGTGCGGTCGAATTCGACCGCGTGGCCATGACGGAGCACCCGTCGGTCATCCCGTGCTGCGATCTCGCAGTCGGCGTCGGGTACGAGTTCTGCGTCGTCTCGTTGAGCCTCGACGGCCGCGCGCATCGTCCGCCCGACGAGGTGACGAACCGGCGCACCGTGCGCCTCTACGGCCAGGAGCCGCTTCCGCCGGCGCCGACGGGATTGTCCGTCCTCCAGATCGACGAGCGCGTGATCGTGCAATGGAACGCGGTCGAGTACGCCGCACCGGTCCAGTACGAAGTCCGGGTCGGCGGTCCGTCGTTCTCCGGGGCTCTCGTCACGGCGGTGACGCGCAACACGACGGTCGAGATCTCGACGTCCATCCCCGGTGGCTCGGTGACACCCGGCGCGAGGTTCACAGTCTACGTCGTGGCCGTCACGATGACCGGTCTCATTGGCCCGCCCGCAGTGCTCGCCGACTTCGAGCTACCACCGGCTCCCGACCTTCTCCTCGTGAAGCACGCCGACGAGGCGCTCTGGGCCGGTTCGAAGACGGGCTGCCTGGTGGATGGCGCCGGCGATCTGGCCGTGACGCCCGGCGCGACGTCCGCAATCTACGTCTCCGCCGTGATCGACGCGGGCGTACTCGGCGAGTACGAGATCGCAGCGCTCGCGCAGGCGAGCATCGAGAACGAGGGCCTGACGTGGGGCATGGCGTGGATCACGTGGGACTCGGCGGAGGCCGCCCGGCGGACCTGGGAGGGAGGCACGGCGGAGTGGTTCCCCGCCGGCGAACTCGAGCGCCCGCAGCCGCCGACCTGGGACGAGCTCACGGGCACGTGGAACGACTACGCGTGGCTCACGTGGGACTCCTTCGGCGAAGAGCGCTCTCGCGATGATCCGTCTGACCTGACGTGGGACGAGGCCGACTTCACGTGGGACTCGGTCTTCGCCGAGTCATGGTCGTGGGACGGCCCCATCTCAAGCGTCGGGACCGCGTGGGCGCTCGAGATCGCGTTCAGCGACGACGGCGTCACATACTCCGCGTTCGCGGCGTACAAGCCCCAGACGCGCACGTTCCGGTACGTGCAATTCCGGATCGTCATCACGCAGCCCGTCGCCGCGCTCGCGGTCACGATCCAGGGCGTCGACCTCTTCGTCGTACAGCGCAGAGCGAAGGGTGTCCGCTGGGTCGAGGAGACGCCCGTGGGCGCCATCAACGGGGTGAACGACACGTTCGTGATCGACAACGCCCCCGCTGGCGCGTCGCTGCTGCTGATCCAGAACGGGACGATCCGGCGAGAGACGACCGACTACACGATTTCCGGCAGCACGATCACGACCACCACGCCACCACTCGGGGGTGACTGGCTTCTCGCGAGATACCAGCACTGAGGACTACCTCGCGTCGTCAAGCCTGCATACGCTCCGGACGTAGGAACCGCTCGGAGGCACGATGGTCGCCCTCAACACCTACGCAGATCTCGCTGGTACCGGCAACGTCAAGGCCGATCGCGTCACGCTCAACTCGAACTTCGAGGCGATCATGGCGCTGCACTACTCGGACGACGGCACGGCGCCGCCCGTCACGAAGCAGGGCCTGCTCTGGGCGGACGCGCAGGCCGGCTACCTGAAGCAGCGCAACGAGAGCGACTCTGCGTGGTACGTCATCGGGAAGCTCTTCGCCTCCGGAGATCCCGGCCACCTCGGCGTGCTGAGCACCGTCGTCACCAAGGGCACTGAAGCAGCCGACGTGATCCGCTTCACCGTCCAGGCGCGCGACGCTTCGGGCGCCGTCGACCAGGCCGGTCGCCGCCACGTACTCATCGTCGTGTCCGCGTCGAGCTTCGGCGCACCCGGCGGGACGCAGACCGTCACGTTCAACACGGGGACGATTCTCGTGACGCACACGGCGAACCAGATCTACCTCGTGGAGTCGGACGCAACCGGGATGATCGAGGTGGACGTGAACGTCTCGGGCGCGGGCTCACGCTACGTTCGCGCGTCGGTCGGCGACTCGGAGCCAGTCGAGCTCGACGGGACGTGGGCAGCGTGAGTGATGCCCGTCTCGACTCCTTCCTGCGCGCGCTATCGGCGCTTGCCACGTACTACGCGGACGAGCCCGCCGCGTCGATTATCGACGTGCGGCTCTGCGCGATCGAGACGTCGGACAACCTCACCGCGGCGTACCGTCGACTCGTCGCGCCGGCGCTCCAGGACGAGGACCTGGTCGCGTCCCTCCCCGCTGCGATGCGCGAACTGCTCGCCGACCGACCGGAGGCGGCGTGAGGTGGCTGCGTCGTCTCCTCCTCGGACTCGGCCCACGCTACGAGGCGCAGGCGGTTCTGTGGGACCGCGACGCGGACGACGGCGGCGAGATGCAGGACTGCGTCGATTGGCTTCCGTTCCACGTGGAACGCGATCCGGCGGGCGTGGCGTGGCTCTACGTTCGACGGCGCATCCCTTGGTGGGAGCGCATCGATCGTGCTCTCACGCGGGTGCCGCGCAGTGAAGAAGAAGCAGGACACCGAGGACCTGCGCCGCGATCGCCGCGTGACGGTCCGATGCCGGTGCGGCCAGTCGTATCCGTCCCGTCGCTCAAGTAGCGAATGCCCAAAGTGCGGCCGCCGCGGCGGGACCGCGTTCCACCACAGAACACACGCCGGGTCGTTGCGCCCGGAACGATAGGAGACTCCCCCATGCGCTCTCGCACTCTCTTTGCCCTCGCTCTCTTCGTCGCGGTCTTCCTGTGGGGCTGCGGCACGCCCGGTACCGAACACGCGGCCACCGCAACCGATGATGCCGTCGCCGTCGCCGAACGAGCGACGGCCATGACCGCGCGAAGCGGCGACGCCGGATCGGAGAAGTCGCAGGTCGATCCGTCGACGGCCGTCGCGTACGCGGCCACCGGCGGTGCGACCGCGATCGCCGCGCCTGGCAAAGCGATCAAGGACGGGCAGAACACGACGACCGGCAACGTGCAGACCGGGATCATGCTCGCCGGGGCGACCGACTCGCAGATGGTCTACGCGACGGCGATGATCGAGAACGACAAGTCGCTGCAGTCCATCGGCGCACAGATCGACACGCTACTCGTGACGTGGAGCGCGGAGGGCGGACAGACGGCCGCGAACGCCACGATGCTCACCGAGCTGCGGACGTCCTACGAGACGCGCTTCGACGCACTCTCGAAGCTCGGACAGGCGGCGATGCCGCAGAGCGTGGACTTCTCGAAGCTTTCGACGCTGGGCGTCTTCAACTGGTCGAGCGGCTACGCCGTCGGTGCGGAACAGAAGCCGATGTCGGATGCCGAGGCGGTCGCTGCTCGAGGAGCGGCCATCGCGCAGTGGCAGGCGATCAAGGCGATCGCGACGGAGTCTGAGGACGACGTCGTGGATGGCGGTGAGGTCCCGCCGACGACGAGGCCGGCCGAGTAGGTCGTGACTATCCCTCGATCGCTGCACGACCGCTTCGCGGAGAAGTTCGCTCGGCGCGCACCGGATCAGTGCTGGCCGTGGACGGCTGGCCGAACGAGCGACGGTTATGGAGTCATCCGTCTCGAGGATGGCGTCTGCGGCCGCGCCCATCGCGTGGCGTGGGAGGCCGTCCATGGACCCGTTCCCCAGGATCTCCACGTGCTGCACCACTGCGACAACCGGCGATGCGTCAATCCGGCGCATCTCTACGTCGGCACGAACGCCGACAACGTGGCGGACCGGGAGCGCAGACATCGACGACGTTCGCCGCGTGGCGGGCGGAACGGTCGTGCGCGTTTGACGCCAGGTCGCGTCCGTGAAATTCGGCAGCGCGCTGCGAACGGCGCTCTGCTCTGCGTGCTCGGTCGCGAGTTTGGCGTAGGCCGGACGCAGATCGGTAGGATCGTCCGTCGAGAGCAGTGGGGGCATGTCACGTGAGCCCGGAGCCCACCCTCCTGGCGTACCACGAGGCACGCTCACGAATTCGCGATCTCGACGTTATCGCGTTCCGTGGAAATGGGATTGTCTCGCGCGCGATCCGCCGCGTCACCGGCGGCACCGTCACGCACGTCGGGATCGCCGTCTGGTGGGGCGACGCGCTCATGATCCTCGAGTCGCGCGAGATGCGCGGCCATCGCACGGTGTGGCTCTCGCGCGAGATCAAGAAGGCGGGCTCCGTGCTCTGGTATCGCAGCCGGGATCTCGACAAGAGCGTCGATTCCTATAACGGATCCTATAACAACGCTGTGCATAACGCCCTCTCCTGGGCGCAACGGGCCTCGGGGGCACCGTACTCGTATCGCGGCTGCTTGCGCTTCCTGCGCCGCGTCATGCCGACGCTCTTCGCCTTCCTGCCGAACCCAGACCGGGACTCCCTCGGCTACGGGCCGCGCTTCTGCTCGGCGTTCGTCAGCGCCGTCCTGCGCATGGCGGCCGCGGATCCACGAACGGAGCTCGACGACGCCGCGACGTCGCCGGCGGACCTGGTCGCATCGCCGCGCCTCGAGCTGCTCGGGCGTCTGGAGGTTGTGCCCCGATGAAGCTCGCTCTCCTCGCCGCGGCCGCGCCCGCGGTTGTGATCCTCTCGGTCGTCGAGAGCTCCCCGACCGCCGAGATCCTCGCAGCCGTCGCGGCCATCGCGTCGGCGGTCGGGCTCGGCGGTCTGATCAAGCTCTCGATGAAGGCGCAGCGCGACCGCGAGGAACGCGCTGACAAACGACTCGAGGACGTGCTCGATACGGCAGCAGCCGAGCGCGCAAAGGACCGCGAGAAGGACCGCGAGGAGCGCCTCGCTGCCGCCGAGCGGGAGGAGCGGCACCGCGACCGCGTCGATGAGCGCCAGGTGGAGCTCGTCGAGGAAATGCGGGGGCTGAGGTCCGATGTCAAGTCGGGCGCGGGCTGCCGAGCGACGGTCTGAGCGCGGAAGAGCCTCGGGACTTCGCGTGGGCGCTAGCCGCCAGGAACGACTCCGTCTCGCACCTGCTTGGGGTCTAGGTGCTCCGCGATTCCCGCGACGCAGGTCGCGAAGATCGCGACTTGCGCTGGCTTCAAGTGGCGCGCGAATTTGATGTGAGCGTGCCAGTCAGTGGGATTGCGATCCCAATCGATCGGTAGGATGCCGGGGTACACGGAACGGATCTTCTCGAATTTCTGGCGGTCGATGTACGCGACACCAAACCTTCCGTGGCTTGGCTCCTTCATGACCTCCGCGCGCCCCTCACCGTCGCTGTTATCTAGGAACACGGAGACCGCGTGACCGGACTCCTGGAACGCCTTCGCGCCGACGGTTCGTGGGGCTTGCGTCGTTACCAACGACCTCTTGTCTCCGATGCCACGCAAGAGCGACAGGGGGTGACCAGTGGAGTCGTCCGGTTCAGCGGCGTCTGCGTCGGGTTCCAGCACTTCGCCGCAGCGCTCGAGTAGCTAGGCGCCACACGGCTCGGTGATTGCGATCGACGACAACTCCTGCTCGATGCGAGCTAATGCGTCGCGGTTCAAGGGATGATCCTGGAACGGCTCCATTTGGCCGTCTCGAAAGCGGATCGTCCACCACCGCATCTCACTCGGGTCGCCCGCTACGTAGGCATGCACGCGGGCATCGGCGGCGTACCACGAGAACAGCTCTCCCTCATCGACGAAGGTCACTCCAGGTAACGCAGTGATTTCGCGCAATTTATCCCGAATGGCGAGCCGTTCGCGATCACGCATCGTCACGAAGTGAAGCTCCGCGTCAGGTACGCGGACTCGCGCCCGTAGGGCCTCAGACCACTTGCCAAGCGAGGCGGACATATCCCCTTGGGACGGCCCATCCCGACTCCGTTCGAAGTCGACCTCTGGTAGAGACCCGGTCGCCGCACACGCTACCGTGAACGACAAGATGGCCATGGCAGCCGCAGAGGCAGCAGAGGCCAACACTCGCTTGTGCGTTCGCAGTGGCGCTGGCCCCATCTGGTGACGCTTCCCTCGCAATCCAAGCGCCTCTTCACGGCGAAGCTCAGTGCGTGAAACATCGCCAGCACTCGTTGTGACGCAACCAGGAAGGCCGTCGAACAGGTCGGAGTCATTCATTTTTGTCGTCTCTCTCGGCGAGCGCGGTATCCGCCCCACCACCATCGACATTATCTGAACCGGAAATGAGCGTGTCAAGTTGATCGAGAAATGACGCGAGGCAGCCACAGCTCATCGAGACGGCAACGATAGGCTCAACGCCTTCTCCGTTCGCAGGCTCACGCTGCTCTGCGACGAGCCGCAGATTCCGAGGTGTGAACATGAACCAGTCTATCTGAGCGCCCACATTTGCGGAAACCGTTGCTCGACACATCGATGCCGACGATGTCCAAATCCGCGCGGCGTCTAGCGATGCGATCTGCTCTTCGGCGAGCGCCGGCGGGCGCGCGTCCTCGGAAGCGTACAGTCTCACACTCGCGCGAAAGCCCGCGTTGAACGTCTTACGGACGCGCCGAAGACTGTCGTACTCAACCTGCAGGACGGCCAAAGCTGTCAGCCTTCCTGGGACGACCATCTGGCCGAACATGACGTGGATCGACTTTCCGCCCGCCCATAGCCTGTCCAGCCTCACAGATTGGCACGTGAACGCGCGCGTAGGGGCTGGGATTTCGTCCAAACGCACGGTGATGATCCCGCGCGCCGTATCCAAGGAGTAGTGCTTCCCAACGTCGACGCGCGCGACCGATCGGCTCTTCCCCTGGGCCTTTCCTTTTTGCTTCGACATGACACCTCTTCTGCGAATTCCGCACGCTAACCGAACTGCACCAGAGCGATCACGCAGTTTCGCATTCGACCGTCCGCAGATCCGCCAAGGCCACAGCGCGCATGTACGCGATTGACGACAGCCAGCTCCAGCCTCTCGTAGAGGAAAGGGGAATGTGATGTGGAGTGTGAAGAAACCGGACTTGCGGCGCGAGGTACGCGCACCGGCCATCGTCGTTTCTGAACCGGGACGGGGGTCAGGCGCCGGAGTCGGCGCGCGGGCCAGCAGATCGCCGGAGGCTCGAGGTCGAGTCTGCTCACAGTCGTATTGCGAAGTCGGTCAAGCGCTTGCGCCGAAAATCGCGAGCAGTCACGTTTCCTCTTCAGCGCCGAACGGCGTGGTGCCGACATGCAATCACCGCTTCTTGATCTCGAGCTGGGCACCGCAGAAGACCTGCACTCGGGGGCCAGGGACTCTCACCCAGACCTCGCTCAGCGCCACCCCTGGCTGCAGACGGCACCTCCCCGCCGCACGCGATCGAGGTCGAGGGCGGAGCCCACTCCTCGGCGTCACGTGCATTCCAGCGCCATCCACCGGGCCACATCACACCCGCCCTCGCCGTGCACGTCGGCGCGATAAGGGAAGATATCGAAGGACGAGTCGAGCGGACCCTCGGATGAGTACAGCGCCGCAGCGCGGGCACATCCGCGTCATGCGACCGCCCGTCGTCGCGGTCGCGCCGCCGCGCCGCCGCGCCGATGTGCAGTCACAACGCGGTAGTAGGCTCCGCCCTCCGAACCGCCGCGATCATGTAGGCACCCGCGAGGGCCATGAGGCCGCCCGCAATCGCGAGCTCGGTCAGCCGACTCACTTGAAGTGCGCCAAGGCACCCGCACGAGCTCGCGCTCGGTTGCACCACCGATGTCGCGAAGATGAACGTCGTCGCCAACAGGAAGAACGCGATGGAACTCGCGATTCGCCATCGACCGAGACTCAGCGCGCCACCGATGACGAGTTCAAGAACCGTCGCAAGCTGTACCGCAATTCCGTACCACAGCGGCCACTCGCCGGAGGACGGGTCCGGAGCGGTCAACTTGAGCAGTCCTAGTGCAATCAAGATCGTCCCACAGAAGAGGTCGAACGCTCTCATGGCTGCAGAATTTGTCGTATGTCCGCGACCAGACGTCGGCGGTCAGCGGCCCAGTTCATCAGAAGCTCGTCCAGTTCGGGAATCTCGCTTCGCTCAAGAAGGTGTGCGACACCGTTTGCGACGAAGAAGACGGGGTAGCGCGCCTGATCGACGAGATCCATACTCCCGCGCGCACGCGCTGCTCCCAGGAGGCGCCAATAGTCACGGCGATACTTCTCGCGTGAGCGCGTGCGGCTCCGCGTAAGCGTGAGGAGCCCACGCCACTGCTCCTCGGTCAGTTCTCTGAAGCCATCGGGGATACGTCTCGAGCCCGGCTTCACGCGCTCAAGTCTCGACGCAATCATCCGCGCCTCTTCCAGCGGGAGTAGATTGAACGGTCCAGACTGATGCCCGGCCGCAGTCGCGACGGCCCCGTCAACGTTCCAGGCCAGAATCGAGAAGGTCCCATTTCCGAGAGCCGACGGCAGTTCGCCGCCGAGAGCCATCCGACGCGCGGTGACTTCGAAGATAGTCTCCGCCAGAGGAGACTCGCCGTTCCCGAACGGAACGGAGCCCCCATCACGGGATACGGTTGGCACCACCTGAGCAGGATCGACACTCGCCCGGACCCGGACGTGATCTACCAACTTCCGGTACATCTGTTCCAAGTCAAACTCACGAAACATGTCCACCCGAGCCGCCCACACGTCGCTCGCATCCGCCATGTTCCGCGGGA
The DNA here is from genome assembly GCA_024280885.1 of Planctomycetota bacterium. Classification (GTDB taxonomy): domain Bacteria; phylum Planctomycetota; class JAJSAM01; order JAJSAM01; family JAJVHW01; genus JAJRPF01. The sequence goes on from JAJRPF010000071.1 coordinate 57,576, forward strand.
CAGCAATCGAGTGCTCGCCGCGCCCCGCCGGATCCGTGCCGCCATCTCGTTCGCCGGCAGAATCGCTGCCATCTGCCTCGGTCTCTGCGGCAGCTTCGAACACGGTCTCGGCGGTCCCCGTCCAGTTGCGCACAGCCTCCGCAACTTGCTCATTCGAGCGCGTATCGACGTCGGGCTTCGGTGCGGAAACGGCCGGACCGACAGTGAGCGCAAGCGCCATCCGGACGGCCGCTCCGAACAGCAGTGCGGCGGCGAGTCCGCCGGTGCGTGTGCTCCAACTCATCGCACGATCTCCGCCGCGTCCTCAACGAGTTTTTCGTCGGCGCGCCGATTGGCGTCTTCCGCTGCGAGTAGTTCTGGATTTCGGTCTCGTCGCGCAACTCGCCAATCCGACATGCTCACGCGGTAGGCGAGCACATCAGAATCCAGGAACTCACCGTTGGATGCGACTTGATCTACGAGGCTGGCAAGCTCGACGAAGCGGCGTCTCTCCTCAATCTCGGCTTCGCGCAGGCGCGAGAGCGCCATCTCCAACTGTTCGTCCGTCAGGGCGTCCCTCGGGAGGCGCTCAACGATAGCCATCAACGAACTCGCCGGCGAGGCTGGAGGTGCGAAATCTCGCCCTACCACGGAGCCGAGGTAGTCCGTCGACCCGGCCATACTAAACACGTCCTCCACCCATGGAGCGATCCCGAGCCCATTCAGCAGGCTCATCCGATCGCGCAGCATTCGGTCCCCGATGGTCGCCCGTGCCCGAGTGACTTGACTGTCCTGCCGTTGCACGGGCAATTTCGACTCCACCCAATAGGCGCGATGCCAGATGGGGGCGCCAGCCTCGCCTCTGATCATCGAGGCCCCGTCCTTCGTTGGAGCCCAGTCGGCGGTCGTGGTTGGCCGTGTTGAAGTGACATCGACATTGGACGGGTCGGGTGACGCAACGAGCGCGGGATCCTCCCGACCGCGCGTATTCACATCGGCGCGCACTCGATTGGACGGCCTGTTCGCCGACTTCGCTGGCTCGGCGCTGTGATCTTGAAGACTGAACCCGTCAGGGGCTTCGCTCTCAAGCCACCACTCCGCCATGAAGAACCCCACGCAGACTGCGGTGATCAATGTCACGACTTCGCGGTTCGTCAGCGGTCCGCCAGTATTCTCATTTCTCATCGCGCGTGAACGCCGTTGGGGCTACGGGCACACGCATGAGTAGACCTCGAAATCCGGGTCATACTCCTCGACGCACTGTCCCCCGCAGAGCACGTCCATGCAGAAGTGGTAGCTGCCGCCGCCCCAGACGTCATACGCGAGCGGCCGACAGTCATCGCCGCCATCGTCGATCGTCCCATCGCACGTACAGAGGTAGGTGGTGTCCAGGCCGGTGGCCAACGGGGTCTCAAGGCAGCTGACGGGCTGCGGGCAGCCGGTACTACACATAACCGCCCAGCGATTCTTGTTCAGGTCATAGACGGTATTGGTGCCTCGACACGTACCCGCCAACGCGACCGCTTCTGCCATGCTGAACACTGCGACACTGAGTCCAATGATCAACCCAAGTCCGCCCAGCCTGGCGAGTGATTTCATGCTGGTCATGAGAGTCTCCCTTCTCCGATCATGCCGGATCACCGACGTCCACAATGGACATGGTATGCATGACCAGACGCGCGCGTCAAGCGTTCGGCGGCAGATCGCTGGCATTGAGGATCTCGTGGAGGAGCCTCATCCTCCCAACTCCCCCACCGCCGCCTCGCAGATCCACCGGGCATCCGCCTCGTCGTCCGTCTCCGGCGTCCACCCCGGCCACCGCGCGACAGCTGCCGCGACCATCGCCTCCTTGTTCGCGTTGCCCTTGCCGGTCGCGCACCGCTTGATCGTCCCGAATGGGATCGCGAAGTACGGGACCTCGCGCTCCTCGCAGACCTTCGCGATGACGGCGATAATCCCGCCGTAGATGTGCGCGGCGTCCACGCCCTTGTGCATGCGGACCTCCTCAAGCGCGACGACGTCGGGCGCCGCCAGGTCGAGCAACTCGCTGAGCTGACGCTCGAGCCGCAGGAAACGCATCCCACCGCCCTCGAATCGTCCGCCCTTCAGGTGCCACACGCCGGAGTAGTACGCGCCCGAGGGCTCGCGGACGGCCCACCCGCACGTCGTCGCGGGGTCGATGCCGAGGATCTTCACTCCAGCCCCCTCTCCCGCCGCATCCCGGCGGCCGCAAGCTGCACCTGGTTGAACGCGTCATTGTCCCCGCCGCGATCCGGATGCATGTCCTTGCGCAACGCGCGCAGCGCTGCATCCACGACGACCTGTGGCGTGGCTCGAAGGACGCCGAGCGTCTCCCACCACGGCAGCACGGGTTCCTCGGGGACGAGCGTCCCGTCTCCGCCAGGACCGGGCAGACCCTGGTACGCGCGGAAAGCCGACTCGAACATGTCGGACGATCCCCACCGCTCGATCGACCGCAGTGCCTCCAGCGTCTTGCCGATTGCGCGGACGTTCGCGTCGACGCTGGTGTACCGATCGCACGCGATCACCGTCTCGACACCGGAGCGGATGAAGTAGCACGCGACGCCGGAGTCATCTGGCTTGCGCTGCCCAGAGCGAGGACGGCCGTCGAGCCGTGGCTCGAGGTTCGTCGAGACGACTGGCGCGGCGCCGCCCATCTGCCCGATCTCGTAATCGAGGTCCTGCAACGCGTCCGAGAGCGTCACGCGGAAACGCCCGGACTCTCGGTGAGACCCCTTCGTGCGGAGCCGTCCCTTCGGCCACGCGAGCGGGTAGTTCGTCACGCGGTGCATCGTGTAGCTGGCGTGGGCCATGACGCGCCCCTCCTTCTGGTGTGGGGTGCCCCCTCCTCCGTGCCGGCACACTTCGGAGAGGGCGGTGACGCGGCTACGTCGCGGCCGCTTCTTTCGTCTCGTCGAACGGCAGACCGGCCGGAACTGTCGCCGGCTCAGGCAGAGCGTCCACGCCACCTGGAGGCGACTCGTCGTCGCCCTGATCGTCATCACTCGACGCGCCGAAGAGGTTCGACGGGAGGATCGCGCCCTCGACCTCGAAGCGGTCGTCGGTGGATGAACCGCGAAACGCGATCGGGCCGCCGCGATACGCCGGGAGCATGATGTCGACCGTCGCCACGCCGCACTTCTTCACCGCCGTCATCACGGCCGCAAGTTCCTGCGGCGAGATGGAGAACGCGACCCTCCGCATCGAGTCCGGACAGAGCGGGTCGATGTCGTGCCCGATCAGCTTCTTCGGCGTGGACCCGTCGTCGCGCTCGAGCGGCAGGTGGAACGGCCGCAGGATCTCGTTGCCCTCGATCAAGACCTCGTCGCCGTTGATGAGGCGCTGCGTCGTTTCGCGGTCGATGAGCACGCCCTCGTCACAGTCACCGGGCGCGCGGATGCGCAGCACGCTGCGGCGCGCGACGGCTTCCACAAGCGTCTCGCCTTCACCGTCAGACGGGCGCACGCGCACGTAGCTGTGAACCTCGTGCAGCGCCTCGTCGGGCTTGGGCACGAGCGCGCCGGCGGCCTTCAGGATCTTCGCGTCGATCGTCTGTCCCACGGTCAGTTCTCCTTCTTCGTGCGCCGCTTGCGCTTCGAGGCGCGCAGCATCCGCTCGAGATCGGAGCGCCGCTCGCGCAGCTCCTTGATCTCGCCGTTGATCGCCGTGCGTCGCTCCACGTTCGCGTTGATCTCCTCGTCGATGCGCGCCATCTGATCGCGCATCTGCTCTGCGAACTGCCCCGGCGTCTTCGCCTCGACCTTCGCCTCGACCTTCGCGTAGATCGGCGTGTCTTCCATCCGCTCGTCCTCCTTCATGCCACGCTCAGGTGGCCGTCCAAGATCTCGATTCGTGCGTCACACAATTCCTGCACTTCGGGCGTGTGCGACACGAGCAGCACGCGCTCAGCGCCGATCAGCTCGGCCGCGCGCCGCAGCATCGCCACGTACGCTCGGGCCCGCTCCGGATCGAGCGCCGCGCCGCTCTCGTCACGCACCAGCGTGGGCGAGTCCAAACCCGCGCGACGACACGCGACGGTTGTCAGCGCCAGCGAGACCGCCTCGCCGACGATCACCTTCTCGCCGCCCGAGAGGCCGTCTGCCTCGCCGTCGCGGCCGCGTTCGGTGTCGAGCACCTGCACGTCGAAGCACTCGATCTCGCGCTTGCCGTCGGCGCTCGGCCTGGTCGTCGTCAACGACACCGTCCAGCGCGGGCCGAAGCACTCGTGCAGGAGCGACGTCGCGATCGTGCTGATCTCCGGACCGACCGCGTCGATCTCGAACGCCTGCAAGCCGCGCGGCCCGAGATCCGCACCGAGCCGCGTCCAGTCGGCGAGGTCCTCCTGGATGACGAGCTGCTCAGTCTCGAGTGCGTCGATCCGCGCGGCCGCCGACCGCGCCGCCTCAAGGGCCTGCGACGCAACGGCCACTGTCGACGCGGCGTCGCGCGCACGCCCCTCGGCCGTCTCCACGGCGCTCTCCTGCGCGCGTACGTCGGGGACGGGTGCCGCGTCGGGCGGATCGGGTAGTGCGTCGTACGCGGCGCGGGCGGCGGCGTGCGCACGATTGGCGGTGGCGACGGCCTGCTCGATCTCCTCGAGGCGCGCCTCGGCACGGTCGATCTCGGGTATCCGCGCTGCCGCGACCTCGGCCTTGCGGAGATCCACGGTCGTCGCGGAAGCCTGCGTCTCGAGCTCCCCCACCGAGTTCCTCTGCAGGCCGAGTCGGAGTTGGATCGGCCGGCGACGGGCGGCCGCCTCCTCCTGCGCACCGCGCGCGGCAACCATCTCGCGTTCGGCTTCGGCTCCCGCGGCGACGGCCGCCTCGAGGTCGGGGATGCGTGCGGCGACGCGCTTCGCCTCCTGCAGCGCGAAGTCGGCCTCGGTGAAGCGGCGGTGCGCCTGGTCCTTCGCCTCACGTGCCGCCTGGATCTGAGCGCGCACCTCGACGACCGACGCCGCGCGGGCATCGTCTTCGTCGAGAGTCGTCGTCGCCGTCGCGACCGGATCCGCCGCGACGCCGCTTGAGATCCCGAGCAGTCCGCCGCGCAGTCCACGCACGCGCTCGTCGAGTCCCGCCGCCGTCCGGTGTTCCGCCTCCGTCAGGGCATCCGCCGCGCGATCGCGGGCCCGCTCGGCATCGTGCGCTTCCGTCTCCAGACCGAGCACGCGCGCCTCCTGTTCGCGGCACCGAGCCATCGAAGTGCGCGCCGACTCGGCGCTGTCGGCCCGGCGCTTCGCAGCCCCGTACTCTTCCAGTGAGCGCTTCTCGTCATCGTGCGTCGCGCGCATCTCCATGTCCGTCTCAGCGACACGCGTCTTCGCCGCAGAGAGATCCTCGCGCAGATGGTCGAGGCGCTCTCGTAGGGCGATGACACCCGCGGCCTCTGCGCGGATCTCGTCGGAGCCGACGAGCGCGCCTTTGGTCGCGAGGTGTCGCCCTTGGGCATCGCGCACCGCGAGCTCCGCATCGGCGCACTTCTCGCGGGCCTCGTGCTTTGCGGCCCGCGCCGCTTCCGCGTTCTCGAACGCCTCGACGAGCGCTGAGTGCTGGCGCCGTGCGTCTGCGAGTTCGCCCTTGCGTAGGATCAGCTGCGCCTCGGCACCAGTTGCGACGTTGCGGGCGAAATCGACGTCCACCTCCGCCTCGTCTACCGGCGTCGCGCGTTCCCGTTCGCCCTTGACGCGCTCCACGTGCGCCTCCAGTCGCGCCCGCGCGTCCCGCGCGTTCTGCCGGGCGCGCTCGGCATACTTCTCGATGCCCTCGATACCGAGGGTGCGCAGTAGCGTTCCCTTGCGCTCGGACGTCGAGAGCGCGAGGAACCCGCCCGATCCCTGCGCGGAGAAGACGGTCGTCAGCAGCACGCTCGTCGGCGGCAGCGCTTCCTTTCTCCACGCGTCGAACGTGGAGACCTTCGCATCCGCGAGGACGGGCGCGCCGGTGCCGTTGGTGACGAGCGTCTCGCCCTTTCCGGAGACGCCGTCCACGCGCTGCGTGATCGTGACGTCGCCGACGCCGAGTTCGACGAACGCGTCGCGTGCGGTGGCCAGATCGGTGAGTCGTCCGCGCGTCGGCGTCGTCCTGTCGATCGCACCGAGGACGCACTCGAGCAGCGTGCTCTTGCCTGCGCCGTTCGGGCCAGTGACCGCGATCAGGCGACCGGAGATCTCGCGGAAGTCGATGCGCGTCTCATCTCGGAACGGGCCGATTCCGCGGAGGGCGAGAGTGGTGAGCTTCATCCGATGATCCCCTTCGTGTTCGGATCGACGCGCAGGTCCGCACGGCAGTCGGGGCACGTGATCCGGAACCCCGGAAGATCCACGTCAACCTTGACGGCGCGTCCGTCTCGGACCTCAAGCCGCCAGACGTCGTCTCGCTCCTCGCCGCTTGCCTCAAGGAAACCGATCACGGCGAAGTCAGGCCGCTGTGCCCGCATGTGGTCGAGCACGAAGTTGACCTGGCCGACCATGTCGCAGGACTTCTCTGATCCGTCCCAGCAGATGCCACCGAAGTCAGGCGTGACCTTGAGGTCGAGATAGCCCCAGTGCGCGTTCGTGGGAGCACCCCACTCTGGGTGTTCGCGCCGGTCCTCCCCGAAGATCGCAGAGAGAGCGCGTAGTTGCTCGATGCCCACCTCGCCGCCGAAGGCGAGAGCGCCTTTGAAGTTCGTCGTGTATCCCATGTCAGTTCTCCGAGGGCGCGCCGGGGCGCCCTTCCAATCGATCTGCCGTCTCGCGCATCGACGCGATGACGTCATCGCGGTCCGCGTTCGACACGTAGTGCGCACCCTGCCCCTCGATTGAGTCGCCCGTCCACACGAGCAACGTGAAGAGTGCGCCGTCAGGGAGAGAGGCGTCGATGGCGTTCGCGATCACCTGCAGGCGCGTCCGGACCACGTTGCCGGTGTCACGCGGCATCGGTGGCGTCCTCCCGCTTCACCGGGACCCGGTCGGCCAGCGCCTTCGTGGACCCCGCGGTGTAGATGTCGTGGGCGGCGCACCAGTAGTAGCCCTGCACGCATCCGCACTCGTACCGCGTGCCTTCTCTCTCACCCACCGGCCACCTCCGCATCCCGCAGATCGCGGTACCGGTCCCATGCCTCGCAGCACGATACCTGCGCGTCGTGGTGCGCGCCGGCGAGCGACTCGTGCTGCTCCTCAGGAGCGACGGCGGAGATCGTCTTGTCTTCGAGCTTCCGGATCGCGTACTCGGCGTCCAGCCACGCCTGACCGGCGACCTCCAGGGCGCTTCGCTTCGTTGCCCGCGTATCTCTGTCCATCAGATCCCCTCCTGCACTTCCCCGACCTTCGCGAGCAGCCGCTCCCGTCGGTCGTCTCCCATCTCCGGATCCGTCACGGTCCACATCGAGCGGAGCTTCGCGTCGAGACCGACGGCCTCGGCGATCTGCGGAGCGCGCGCGCGGACGGTCGGGCGGACCTGCTCCTCGAGCTTGACTTCGAGGGCACCCCACTTCTCCAGCGCTTCGGTGACGAGTGCGGCCGTGTACGCGCGCGCGGCGTCGCGGTGGTCGGCATCGACCGTGTAGCGCAGTCTCGCCTCGGCCCCGCGTAGGGTGTCGGCGTACCAATGCGCCCCGGCTTCGAAGACGAGCGAGCCGCGCTCTGCATCCCACCGCGCCTCGACGAGTACCATCGGAGTCGCAGGCGTCGGCACCCGTTCCCACCCGACCAGGCGACGGCCGTCGAACTCGAGAACGACGAACCCCTTCGGCTCCTGCTCGCCCTTCGAGTACGCGGTCCGACGCGGGCTGCCGCACATGATGACCGGCACGACGCGCCCGTCCGCCGCGGTGAACTCCCACTCGCACGGACGGTGCCCATGCCCGAGGACGACAACATCCGCATCCGCGAGGGCCAGGTCCTCGACGGAGAGTTCGAAGTCGCAGCCGACCATCGGTGGCTGGTCCGGGCCGGTCACGTATCCGGTCGGGATCATGTGCGCCATGAGGATGCGCGGGATACCTTCCGGCCACTGCGTCGCGAAGCCGCGCAGGACGTCGCGCATGAACTCGCTCGTGCGCTGGTTGAGATCCTCGCGCGTCGTTTCGAGCCCGTGCGCCTTTGCCCATGCGAGAAGCGCCCCGCGCCGCGCCCAGGGGAGCATGGCGGTCGATGCTTTCTGGCCGTGCACCATGCGCGGCGTCGTCGCGACGTGCACGGGGTTGATGGTGTGGACCAGCGCGAGCTCCTGGCAGAACTCCGGCTCCTCGTGGTTGCCCTCGCACGTCACGAGGGGCCGGTCGGCCGCGATCCGCTGGACCCAATGGAAGAGGTAATCGCGGTCCTCGTGCGTCGATCGACGCTCCGTCCAATCCCCAGCGTGAAGGACGAGGTGGACGTCGCGACGCTCGCACTCGTCGGCGATGAAGTCCATGACCCGGTCATGCTCTTCGACCCGCGAGTTCGGGTCGCGCTGGTTGTCGGCCAAGGCGGCGATGCGGATCATGACGCACCCGCCTTTTCGCGCGCCATCGCCATGAACTCGCGAGCCGCCGCGACGAATGGGATCAGCTTCGAGAGGAGCTTCTGCGCCGCCTCCCGATCGCCGAGGTGATCGCGCCACGCGGTCGGGTCCGTGAAGCACCCGAACGCGTCCGCCTGTTGCAGGGCACGGAGCGCGCCCTGGTAGTCCGTCTCGTCGTCCGCAACCTGCGCGAGTAGGCCAGCGCGCTGCATGACGACCTGGAACTCCGCCTCAGTCACAGCACGCCACCCGCGCTCTGTCGCCGAGCCCCCTCCTCGCCGACTGCCGCCACGATTTCCTGGACTTCGGAGAGTTGGTTCTCCGGCACCGCACCGTTGTCCAACGCGTCGCGCAGTCGGCTGTGGCACGCGTCGAGTTCGTCGTCAGTCAGGTCGGTGACGCGCTTACCCGCGCCGGGGAGTTTCGTGCCGGGGATAACGAAGACGGCGGGCGTCGCATCGCGCACGACCGCCTGGGCGGTGTGGATCTCTCCAGTCTCGTTGTCGACCGTCTCGCCGGGTCGCGCGGCGCCGCCGTAGAGGGCCTCCTGGGCAGCGTCGGCCGCGCCCGGCTCCGCTTCTGTGCGATAGACCTTGCAGACGTACATCTGCAACCCGATCGCCCCCTCGGATTGCGTCCGCTTCACACAGGCGTCGGCGATCGCCCGAGACTTCGCACGCGTGATCGTATGCTCCTGGATCTTCTTCCTCATCCGGTTCAGTTCGCCAGCGGTCTTCACGCCGTGCGTCGCCTCGTCGCGGAGATCGAGTTGCGCGTCGCCAGATATGCTGCGCCACGCACCCGAGTAGTCCCGGTAGCGACCGCCGACCGACACGGAGCACACGTGTGGGTGAACGAACCCGTCGAGGCGTCGCGTTTGCATCGAGTCCCACTCGATGCCAATGCCCGCGGCGAGCTTCTTCAGGAACGCGGCCGTGTAGCACCGCTTCTTGCTCGAGAACTCCACGTAGACGTCGTCGTCGGTCGGCGTTACGGCCGTGATGATGGCGCCGTAGCCTTCAGCGAGTCCGGAGCAGAGCAGCGTCCCTCCAGGGGCCACCACCGGGCCGAGTTCGTTCAGGGCCTGGAGCGCCTGCGTGATCGAGCCCGGGCTGTCTTTCACGCCGCAAAGCGCCAGTGCATTCTCTGTCATCGTCGTCTCCTTCTCATTTCGGTCGTTGGCAATCTCGGCACGTCGAACTCACGTCCGCACACCCCTGGCAGATCAGGGCGCCGCCGCACGCCGTCACTGCTGGCCGTCGGTCGCACCCGGGCTCTTCGCAGCGCGTGATCGCGACGGTGCGCACGACGGGGTCCTTCGGCCTGCACGTCGGGCGGGCGCGGCGGCGGGAGAGCCAGCGGCGGAGGAGGGCGGCGGGCCTCATGACAGCGCCGCCAACTGCTGGGCAGCGCAAGGGCCGCAGATCCCGTGCGACACGCGATGGCCCGCGGCCTCGATCTGCGCGGTGAACCGCTTCGCCTCCGGACACCATGCGCACACGGTGACCAGGATGCGCACACGGTGACCAGGCGGGATTCGACGACAGCCGGCTCCAGCCCCTCGTAGAGAAAAGGGGAATGTGATGTGGAGTGTGAAGAACCGGACTTGCGGCGCGAGGTACGCGCACCGGCCATCGTCTTGGGAGGGAGGGTACGAGCTGGGTCGGTCACGATGCACGACCATCCGGAATGGCGAGTGCGCCGACACCCGTCGCCATCGCGAGGACGTACGTCAGCCACGCGGTGTTCGCGAGCTTCTGGTCCCCGCGATCCGCCCAGAGATCGGCGTAGAGAAGGCCGGTCGCGGCGAGGACCATGAGCGCGGCCGCGACGGTGAGGACGCGACTCACGACAACACCGCCAAAGCAGCACCGGCCAGCGCGACGGCGATGCAGCAGAGACCGAGCACCAGCAGGTGCCGACGGCTCGCTCCGCCGCGTGACGGGCAGCGGCAGACGACGTCGCAGCGGCAGCGTGTGGGCAGCGCGGTGGCGTTATTGGTGTCCATTTCAGCCTCCCTTTCAGGCTCTCGGTTTAGGTGTCCGCGCGGTCTCCCGCGGCGGCCCGTTTTCGGTGACGAGCGACTCGCGCATGCTCTCCACGAGCGCGTCGCTGATGTCCTTCGGTATCTCGTCGGCGCCCAAGAGCGCGGTGGACTCGCCGGGCATTGGAATGACCAGATCGATGTTGACGCCGCGCCGCTCGATCTTGCGCTCCAGGTCCAGAAGCGCGGTCCGCGTCCACGGCCTGCCGCCGAGGATCAGGACGACGGGGCTCTCGGCGGTCATGCTGCGCCTCGCCTTGCGCTCAGAGACAGCGGCCCGTTAGGATCCCCTCCGAAGAAGAGGAGGACACGATGAAGCGAGTTCTGTTGGTCGCGGCTCTGGCCATGCTGCTGCTTCTCGGTAGCGGCTGCTGCGCATTCGCGAATCTCCGCTATTGGCGGGTACTCGACTTGGACGGTGGTCGCACGTACTACATCGCCGACACGAACGCCTTGCCACTGGCGAAGACCAACGGAGCGCACTTCGTCTCGACGGACGGGAAGTTCGTCAAGATCTCCCGCTACGAACTCGAACCCATGTCGCGGGCCGAGTGGGAGGCGGCCTCGCGCGCCACGGCGGAAATCGAGTACGTCTACTACCCGGGCCAAGGCAGCGCCGCGTGTGGGGCTGTGATCAAACTCACCGACTGACCCCATCTCTGTCCGCCGAGCGGGTGCGTTTGCGCGTGGCGCCGAGGACCGCGTACCATCCACGAAGAAGAGGAGGGCACGATGAAGAGAGTAATCACGATTGCGGCACTGGCCGTCGCGCTGGGCATGACGACGGGCTGCCAGACGCGGATGGGCGACTTCACCTTCGCCTCGACGAAGAACATCGAACTGAACCGGATGGGATCGTACGAGCGCACCGGTCAACGAGTCGTCGGCGAAGACTACAAGCCGATCATTCTCTTCTTCAACACGGGGATGCCGAACGCCGAAGAGGCCGCAGACAACGCGATCGAATCCGTGCCGGGCGGCGTCGCGTTGGAGAACGTCGTCGTCACCATGAGCTGGTGGTACATCCCGCTGATCTACGGGCGCTACATCATGGAAGTCGAGGGCAACGTGATCGTTGATCCGGCGCTCAAGTAGCCCGAGATCCGCACGCTGAATGGCGACGTTTGCGCGCGCCATCGAAGAGGGCGTATCCTCCACATGGAGGTGTACGCGATGGGCAAGGGCATTTGGATCTGCACGCGGTGCCACGAACTCGGCGTGCCGGAACTCGTCGATCAGAGTTGCCCCGTCTGCTCTGCGCTCGACGCGATGGTGCCCGCCAACTCGCGGCGCGGACGCGATCTTCAGGAGTCGCTCGGTGTCATCGCGCCGCGGGGTACTCCCAGCGTCGCCCGTGAGATCGGCCGAAGCGCATCCCCGCTCTGGACCGCATTGACGCGCGCCATGAAATGGACCGGCATCACGATCGCGACGTTGGCGGTGGTCGGCCTGGCTGCGAGAATCCTCTTCCCCGCCGACTCCGGGACAAGCGATGCGAACCGGCGCTCTGCCGTCCGCAACAAGCCGAAGCCGCGCCAGCCGAGAGTAGATCGGAGTTCCGACAGCATCCCCATCGAGGTCAAGCTCGCCGTGCTCGACGGCCACGTGAACTTTGGAAACAAGATGGCCGATGACGACGGCGAGGTCGCGCGACTCCGTTTCAAGTACCTGCTCGACACGCTGAGCAAGAAGTCCGGCGCGACTCGCACTGAGATCGCCGACCAGACGTTCGTCGGTCGACGCATCCTTCGAGAGCAGTACGGGAAGAAGGCGACGCTGGCGGAATTGATGGAAGGCGTGCTCACGTCGTACGGAACCACCGATGGAGACTTCGCGAAGTACAGCGAAATGCTCTCGTTGCTGGTCAGTCTTTACGGGCAGCAGTAGCGCACTCGCGTCGCCAACCACCCGCCACTCGCACCCCTGCGCCGCGATCACCACGCAAGCGAGCGCCGCGACAACGGCCAGCGCCACGATGGCGACTGTCCTCCATCTGGCCGCTGGAGGCGGCGCAGCGGCCCGGCCAGCGCGTCGGTACAAATGCACGTGGACGCCCGGCCGCGATGCGGCTATTTTCTCATCAGCCATGGTTCTCTCCATCTCGGTGGGTTCCTGGTCTGCGCTCGCTCCGGTCCGCCAAGATTGGGAGCGGGCGCTTTCGATTCCGGGTGTCAGGGCAGGACGATTACTGAGCCCACCGTCGGCGGCGTTCCCGGCGTGTACACGACGTCGACCTTCTTCCCGTTGTCGTGGGCGTACTTCAGTCGCGTGCAGTTGTGCTCTGGCGGATCGTCGTCGATGTCCGGGAAGCTGATCGGACTCTCGCCGGGCGGCGTGATCGTCGCCCTGCACGGCGGTCCGCAGTCGACCGTGTTCACGGTCCCGTTGGTGATCGTCGCCATGGATACTCCTACCTCTCGTCGTCTCTGGCACTACGTCTCTCAACGGCGTCGTCAAGCCGATCGAAACGCGATGCCGCATAATCGAGAACGTTCTGAATGTGCGGGTACGTCACCTCGTAATGGCGCCGCTCTTGGAGCCCTACCCAGACCAGCAGTCCGATGACCGCAGCGAGTCCGACGACGAGGGCGCCCGTCGCCCGCTTAATCAAGGTGCGAGTCGCGACGCTCTGCGATTCGATCGCTTGACGAGCGTCCGCTCCGATCCGCGCGACCATCGCCCTGGTCTCGGCATCGAGCGCCTCCTCGGGAGGCATTTCGTACGTCCGGTTCGACATGTCCACCGGCCCGTCCGTGTGGATGTGAACGTGGAGTTCCTTACCCTCACGGGCGGCCTGCTCGATGTACTTCTCAAGGCGGTTGAACTCGCCACCAACGTGCTCAGTCATCGCTGTGAACTCCTGCCGGTCGTTCGGCAACGCACGGACTCTACGACGTACCAGCGACATCGGTCAAGTCCGAAACCGGACTTAAGAACGCGGTCGCGGAACGATATGCAATTGCGGTTGCGGTCGCCAGACGTCAGTATGTCCTCATGCCGAGCGAAGAATCGAAGCCAAGAAAGCAGACGCGCACGGTCCCAGCGACCTGGCTTGCCGAGCAGCTGCGCGAGGCTCGCGAGGCTGCGGGGATGACCCAAGAGGCCCTTGGTGAGCACTGCGGCGTGGCCAGGAAGACAATTCTTGAGTGGGAGAAGGGCACGTCCTCTCCGGGCAACGGTGCCAAGCTGGGGAGGGTCCTCGCGTTCATCGTCCAGCATGGCTACCCGAGGCAGTACCGCGAGCTGTTGCGTGACGCCGCGAGCCCGTGGCGCAGCGCGAAGGTCACGGTCGAGGGGAACGAGTAGCGCCCCCTTAAGTCCTGTTTCGGACTTGACGAAGCCGCGCCCGCGCGCTACAGATGTCCCCCATGCAGGGGACGACACCGCAGCGACTCTCACCGCCCGAAGCGCTCGGTAGCAGGGCGCCGGATCTCCCCGCCGGACTCTCGGCCCACGGCGACCGACGGCCCGCCCTTGGTGCAGGGCACTGCGGTAGGCGACTACTCGAGAAAAGTTGCGACCGAGCTCCGCGTTCCCCACGCGACCCTCCTGACAGGGGACCCACACTGCGACCCACGCAACCCGCCGGGGCCCCATGTGGGACGAGCCGCGTGCGAAATGCATACGGGGCATTCGCGCCGCGCGCAAGCGGGAGAGTTCTCGCCCTCAGAATGAGAGCGCTTCGAGGTGTCCCCCATGATGACGGGCAGCGACGCGGTATCGATCTTCGCCCCCTTCACGATCTCGGCTGCGCTCGGCGCTGTCGGCACGCGACTGGGCGCGCTACGATCGGCCGCCATGTGGGGCGACACGCTGGAGTGGATCGGGAACGCGGTGAACATCCTCTCGCTCGCCGCAGCGCTCTACGGCGCGTGGGCGTGGACCCGAGCCAGGGCGGCGCATCGTCGCGACATGCTCGCGGCGATCGCGGACGCGGCGGAGTGGCTGTCGTACGGCCGGGTGGTCGCTCGGATCGACGCGAGGGAGCCCGTTCCTGTCTCCCGGCTGCGATCCATGCCGCGAACGCCGACGCGCGTGACGACGCTCAGCGGTGCCACCGAGATCGAGTCCGCGTGCCGACTGGTTCAGGATCTCCTCACGCAACTCCAGCGCGAGCGACACGCACCGATCGCAAAGCGCGATCCTGTGTGGACGAACCGTCGCGAACGGGACGCCCGTGTACTCGACCAGGCCGACGCGGAGATCCGCGCGGGGGCGGAGCTGCTCCGAGGGCGGATCTGGTTCTGGCTGCTGCGGCTGTCGGAGGCGGACGTCGAAGATGCTCTCGCGTCGGAGCCCGCTCTGACGCTGTAGCGGCGGCCGTCGGGGGTGCTCGATGAGGATCGCTGACCACCACGTCAACCGCGCCGGTCGTATCGCCCTGCGCAGCGTCCGGTTCGGCCTCGTGCAACTCCAGCGCGCCATGCGGGAAGTGAGCCGCGCCGCCGAGGACGAGCACAACGACTACTGGACGGACGCGATCTACTTCGATGTGCAACAGGTCGTCGAGCGCGTCGATCGGATCATCGAGACACACAGGGGCGCTCGGGAGAGCGGCTTGACTGCCACGTCGGAGGTCGTATGTGCTTCCGAGCCGGGCGTCCCTACCACCGCTGAGAGAACTCTGGGAGAGAAGTGGGAGAATTCGGCGGGAGCGCCGACCTGCGAGTGCGATGCGCCCGGGGAGGGGCCGTGCCCACTCCACAGCGCGCCGGACCAGTCCATGTGCCCGAAGTGCAGCGGGTGGGTCGCCGACTACGATGGCTTCGGCGTGCTGCGCCACGAGGCGTGCGGGTACTGCGCGCACCCGAGTTCGGATCGCGACGACACGGGGCGATGGCGGTGCGGGCTCTGCGGCGTCGTAACAGAGCCGCAGAAGTCCGGACAAGTGCGCACTTCTGGTGAGCCTGCGGAGGCCGCCGACGAGACAGTTCGCGAGAACGTGAGACATGTCGGGGCGGTCGAGAGCGACGCCCTCGACTGGCTCGACGGAGGATCGGGTGGTCCACGCGCGACGTGTTCGTGCGGATGGAGCGGCCTTCGGCGCGGCATGATGAGCACGGCAGAGACCGACCTCGGGAACCACTACCGGAGCGTGCAATCGTGAAATGTGCGGTCGCCATCCACCCGCGCCGGAGAGGGAAGATGCTCGTCGCCACGTGCGTCGTCTTCTTCCGCACCGGGACGGCCCTTGCGGCGTGCGACCGCTGCATGCACACGATCGAGCGATGGTGCGAGTACTCCGAGTGCCCGATCCCGGAGGGGCTCTATGCCTGACACCCTCCACCGCGGCGACGCCATCCCCGGGAGCCGGTACGTCCGCGACTTCTGCAGCACATGCCGCGAACCCATCCGCGTCGAGCAGGCCCACGGCAAGCACACGTGCGCCGACTGCAAGATCGACGGCGGTCACATCGAGCGCTCGCGCGATCAGCGCGACCGGAAGATCACGACACGCGGCGGCGCCGCAGACCGCCAGTACCACGGCGGGCAGTTCAACAGGGGGGAGTGGTGATCAAGGTCGAAGTCCCGATGCTCCTCACGCCCAAGCAGGCGTCAGACCACCTGAACATCCCGGTGCGCACGGTGCAGCAACTCTGCCAGTACGGCGACCTGCCGGCGATCAAGCTCGGTCGCGTTTGGCGCGTTCGAGCCGATCTTCTCGCCGACTGGCTGCAGCCGCCGCCTCGGAAAGAGCCAGCGCCCGTGCCAGCTCGTCGGTCGGCGCGTGATGGCCGTAGCGACGCAGAACGAGCTCGGGGCTCTTCCATCCGCCCCAGCGTTGCACGGTCGGGATTGGAACGCCGGAACGAACGAGCAATGAGGCGCGTGCGTGCCGCAGATCGTGGAGGCGAAGAGTAGGATGCCCGATCGTCGCAGCAGCAGCCTTCCACGCCTTGCGCGCCCAAGGTGTCCACGTGGCACCGATCTCCGCGAAGACTCGATCCGGTCCGTGCATCGGTATCGAACCTCGCCGGGCGCGGATCCGCTCGAGGACGCGTCGCGCGCGCTTCGAGACAGGGACCGCCCTCACGGCCCCACTCTTCGTTCCACCGCTCCCGTCACGCGCGCCACCGAACGTGATGGTCGAGAGGTCCGGAGCAACACGATCCCAGGTCAGGGAGAGCATCTCACCGCGGCGAGCGCACGTTTCCCCGAGCATGACCACCAGGGGCCGATAGAGCGTCGGCATCGCGGCGTAGATGCGCACCAGGTCCTGCTCGCTCAAGAACGGGATGGCGATCTCCTGCTCCTTGCCGACGCGCATCGACGGCCATGGGTCGGCGTCGGCGTATCCGCGCAGGATGGCCGAGCGCCAAGCCTGCGAGAGAGCACAGCGGTACGCCTTCATGGTGCCGGGCTTGCGCGTCTCCGCGAGCACTGCGAAGAGGTCCTCGGCCTCCGCCTCAGATACATCGCGCATGAGGAACGGAAGCAGTGCAGCCGCCGTGACGAGCCGGCCCTTGGCGGCGACGTAGCCACCGGGGGAGAGCTTCCCCCGGATCACCTCGAGGTACTCGTCGTCGAGGAACTCACTCAGGAGCGGGTTGCGCTGATCGGCGGCCGCGGCCTGGTCGGCGTCCTCGTCGAGCAGCCTCTCAAGTGCGGCCTCGGCCTGGGTGATCGTCTCGCCACCGAAGCGCAGCTTGCGGCGGCCGTCATGCCCCCAAAAGCGCACCCACCAGCCGCGTCGCCCCTTGCGGCGACCGATCGTCCCACGCCCTCTTCTCGCCATGCTCTCACCCCCTGGAGGTATCCCACTCGGGCATCCAAGAGGATAGAGGGCGCACGGTTGGCCGCGCAACGGTGTCGTAACTCGTTGCTACTGAGCCTGTTACGTGGAGCCCGTGGTGAGAATCGAACTCGCAACCCCTGCTTTACGAAAGCAGTGCTCTACCATTGAGCTACACGGGCGAAGGTCCACGCACCGGGGCCGGGGCCCCGAATGAAGCGGGGAAGATACCGAGCGCGATGCGTGGAGCCGACTGATTCTCGCGCGGTTGGCGCGGGGCTTCGAAGCGCCTCCGACTGCTATGATGGACACTCGTGGATACCACCGGCCCCACCGACTGCGCCCGCTGCGGCAAGACGCTCCATTCGTCGCACCGGTTCTGCCCCGAATGCGGTCTGCCGGCCTCGGGCGGATCGGTGCTGTCGAGCGAGATCAGCGTGCTCCGCGCGTCGTCGCGCAACACACGCGACGGCGGCAGGCGCCCCCCGTGGCGACGCCTGCTCGTGCCCACGGCGTCGGCAATGACGGTCGCGATCGTGCTCGGCGTCGGGCTCATGCTCTTCAATCGCCCGCTGATCGAGATGGTCTTCCCCGATGTCCGCGAGGCCGAAGCCACGCCCATCGTCATCAGCCCAAGTTGGGAACCGGAGTGGGTGCTGATCAAGGGCGGCGACTTCCACGTCGGGGCGCCGTTCGATGTCTCGGACGAGGAGATCGAGACGTGGCTGGTCGGCGGAGCCGAGGCGGCGATCGGGAAGTTCAACATTACGAACGCACGTTGGCTGGAGTTCCTGCTCGCCAAGCAGGAGTGGCTCGTGAGCGAGGCACTCTGGAAGGCCGGAAGAGGCTCGATGGTGCCGTCCTATGCGACCGGTTGGCGGCGCGAGGGAGGCAGTTCGAATCCGAGCGGGATGCCGATCATCCCGGAGGCGCGGGGTGCGGCCGACGCGCACGTCGATGTGCGGAACACCGACCACGTCCGCACGTTCCTCAAGTGGCACGCCTCGACGCCGGAGTACTACCTCAGCATTCACGGCGTCACGAATCAAGCCTGGCTGAAGTTTCTCAAAGTGCAGGAGGGCGAACTCCGCGAGGCGGGGGTATTCGAGGAGTGCATCCCGGCCGCAGGTAGCGGCTGGCACCGGACGGGCAGTGACAGCCTGCCCGCGCCCCCCATCGAGTTGATCGAGCGGGACGCCGACGAGCTCCCGGTCAGCCACGTCGGAGACGACGCCCTCGCCCTCTTCTGGGATTGGCTGCCGACATCCGGCTTCTGGACCTGGCCGCCACGCATCGATGGACTGGAAGCGCCTCCGAATTGGCTGTGGCTGGAGTTCCTGACGGCGAACGAAATCGAGCTCACGGAGGTCGGCCTCTGGCAAACGGCTATCCCTGGCCCGGAGAGTGGCTGGAAGCTCGACGCATTCTTCGGCCCCATGATGCCGACGTACCCGCGCAGCCGCGTGGACCGCCATCGCGTCACAGGCGTGGGGATTAATGCGCTCCGGCGCTTCCACGATTGGAATTCGCTCAAACGCATTGGCTACGACTTTGAGATCAGCCGTTTCGAGATCACGAATGCACTGTGGCGCGACTTCATCGAGGCGCGCTCGACGGAACTGGCCGCGGACGGCGTTCTCGACGAGGCGAATCCGGGTTCCTACGGAGGCTGGGAGCGCGACGGGACGGGACGCTACGCCCCGCGCCCGGACGTACTCGATCTGCCGGTCCGCAACGTGAGCGCACATGCCGCTCTTCGCTTCGGCGAGTACCTGACGGATCGCCTGGATCAACCCGGCTACCTCATCCGCGTGCCCACCGCGCGTGAATGGGAGTACGCCGCTCGCGGGTCCGAATGGCGGGCTTACCCGTGGGGTCGCGACTTCCTGCTGCCGCCCGAGCCAGGAACCGGCGGCCCAAAGCCCCCGTACGGAACGTACGACCGGCGCCCACTCCCGGTCGAATCCGTCGATCCGATGGACAAGTCCCCCGCCGGGGTCCTCGGTATGGGCACCAATGTCCGCGAGTTCGCCGAGCGCTGGGACCGCGACCTCGACGACGTCGAGTATCGCAAACGCACCGAGCGGCGCGGAGCGTCGTTCGCGGACGACATCCCGGCTGCGCGCCGCAGCGCACGCGTTTGGGCGTTTCTGGAAGTCGATGATCGCCGGAGACGGTGGCCCGACGTGGGCGTGCGTCTGGTGAAGTGGTTCAACCGTGAGACTCTGGCCGAGCCTGGGGCGGAGTAAGGGTTCGCGCACGCAGTTCCAGGGAGCGAGAGCGAGCGAGGCGGCGCAGGACAAGGCGCATCGACGACGCGCCTCGCGGTCATGATTGAATTGGACGGGGAGCCGATTCGGGGAGGGTGCGAAGCTCCGCGGCTTGCCGCGGGAGTAGTCCGCGGCGAGGGAGGCAACACAGTCTTGCGTCGCCGCAGCCGCCCGAATCCCAGAAGTTAATCTTGCGCGGCCCCTCAGGGCCCCGCGCCGACACGTCGTCCTCTCGGAACGCGAACGCCGCCCCGGCACAGGGCCGGCGCGGCGCTTCGACGACGCTGGATCTCAGTCCGCCGTTCCAGGACCTCCTGCGAGAGATCGTCCTATCGAGCGGTCTGCTCCTTCTTACGCGCGCGCTCTTCCTTCTTGAGCTTGCTCTTGATCCGGGTCAGCGAACCGCTCTCCTGGCGGCCCTTCTGCATCAGCCGCCCCATCTTCTGTTCCCAGACGACCTGGATGCAGTCGCTCATGTAGGGACAGTCCTTGGTCATGCAGATGACGTCTTCGCGTCCAAAGCACCACTTCTTCTTGCCCATGGGCAAGCCTCCTCAACCGGTGCAATCGATTTGGTGGACCAGAGCGCCACTTCCTCGACCGGTCCCGAACTCTACAACTAGAAAAGCGACTCTGGCAAGGGCACTGCGAAAATCGTGTTTCCACCACCCGTGGGGCGCTTACCGACGTGTCTCGCTACCCGTCGCCCCATCGACCCGGGGGCCGCGCGACTTGAGGAGAGCCGCTTGCAGGCTCGAATTGGAGCCCGCGGACCGGCGCCGACCACCTACTCGGTACGCGCGCGTTCGACCGGCGGCACGATGACTCTGGCCTCGCCCGGACGCATGATGGTGAGCGTCACGAAGAACACCAATTCGGTTTTCACCGTGCGCGTGGTGGTCGAACCGAAGAGGTATCCGGCTACCGGGATGTCCATCAGGATGGGAATTCCGCTGCGCTCGTGCAGGTCGGCCGATTGATCCAGGCCGCTGATGACGACCGTGTCGCCATCGAGCACATCCACGACCGTATTCGCCTCGCGCGTCGAGATCACCGGGTTGACCACGTCGCGCGAGACCGACGTGCTGGTGATCCGGAAGTCGGAGACGCGCGAGAGTCGCGGATTGATCCGTGCCCGCACGAGTCGGCGCCCGATCCGCAACGGCTGGACTTCCAATCTCAGTCCAACGTCCTTGAACTGCGTCGATGCCGTGACGTTCACGCCCGAGAGCGCTTGCGTCACGATCGGCTCCTCGTCGCCCACGTCGATCGATGCGACCTCGCCCTGCGTCACCATGATGCCGGGCTTCGACATCACCTTCGTCTCGGCGCCTGACTTGCCGAGTTGCAGGATGTAGTCGAATTTGACGTACTTGTCGTCGCTCCCGAACGAGAGCACCGCCTGTTCGCTCGCGCCGAGCACGTTGTCGAAGACCACATCCGCGCGCCGGAAGAAGAGATCGCCCGCCGGGCGATCCACGCGGATGTTGCTGGGTCCGATACCGATCCGCAGGTCGTCGTCGAACGAGATCTCTGCGATCTTGGCCTCGATGTAGACCTGCGGCTCGGGTGCGTCGATCATCGCCAACACGCGTTCCAGATCCGGCCAGTTGTCCTCGTGCTCTTCGATTCGCAGCGTGTTCTGCACGGTCGTGACGATCACGTTGCGAGAGTTCTTGGGATCCACTTGCGAGACCGTGGAAGCGGGGCCGATCGCGTCGATGGTCGCCTTCTCGGACTTCCACCGCATGAGTTCCTGCTTCACGAGTTCCGGGCTCACCGCGTCGACGCGGTAGTACTTGACCACCATGCCGTTTGGCTTGCGGATCGTGTTCTTGTCCAGGAACTCAAGTCCCGCCGGCAGGCCGACTGGCTCTGCGGCGGGCTGCGTCTTCGGCGCAGGCTGCTTTGCTGCTGGCGGCAGTGGCGCGTCTTGAGCCCGTGCAGGACCGGCGACGCACGCGAGCAGCCCGAGGACCGTGACACACGCGAGCGGAGTAGGCAACACGGGGAGCGAGCGCAGACCAAGAGGCACGAGGGGTGTGAAGTTCTTGGTCATGGGTGGCTAGAGAAGGTCGATGACGTCCCGTGTGATGTCCGGAACGTCGGGGGCTTTCTTCACGGAGCCCGAGCGGGCGACCAGATCGTATTTGCCCGCCCGCGCCGCCTTGCGCACGGCGTCGGAGAAGCGGCGACTGGCCTTCTCGATCAACAACTCGTAGCGCGCGGTGCCGGGTTCGAGCTTGTCCTTGACGATTTTCTTGTACTCGGAGATCTCAGCCCAGACGGCGTTCGTGTCCACCTCGGCGGGATGATGGAAGTTGGCTGCGTTCCCGAAGTAGACGGCGGAGGCGTCCACCGTTGGCCGGTCCTCTTTCTTGATCTTCTTCGCGGGCTCATCGGCGTGCGCGGCGCTCGTCATCGAAGCGGCTCCCGCCCAGCCGACGAGATCAGCCAACGTGAGCGCTCCGACGGCAGCAGCGCAAACGACCAGCGTCGTACCAAGTTGCGAGCCTGCAGCGCGCGAGCCTGCGGTCATCCTGCTACCGGGATTCCGACCCAGCATCATCCGACTGAACATCCGACTGAACATCGCGGGTTCCCTCCGCCCGGGGCCGATCTCTCGGCACCCCGGATCATCTCTCGTGTGCACCAGTCTGTCGCTGGCGAACACGGCTGTGGCCATCTGTCGTCCGGCCTTCCACAAGCGCTCTCTGTGCCATGTCGGAATTCGACCGACAGGAACGTTTGCGCACTCATAAGTATCGCACTTCAAGCATCTTATGGACGCACGAATGCGGGTCGCAATTCCGCCGCGACGAGTTTTCCCTTTCGCCGCGTGGCGCGTGTCTCAATTGGACGGATGGCCATGGCGGATTCTTCTGATCGAATGACGGAACCAACTGTCACCGGATGCCACACCGGGAACACCAGAGCGCCGAGATGTGGTCGAGACGCGAGCTGCGGCGCCAGGACGCCGTGCGGGGCCGGATGGCATGGGAACGCCGCTGACGAAGCGGTAGCCTTCGCGCGTGGAGACACCTCAACCCGTTGCCGCGTCGCTGAAAGCTGCCCACCGCGCCGGGGCTGTCGGGCGCGCCGCGTTGCGCTGGATGCGCTCGCGAGATGAGTGGCGCTGGTTGATCGCGCTCTGCGCTGGCGTGCGCTTGCTCGCGATGCTGACCAGCCCAGCGATTCTGAACGACAGCGTGAGCCTGCTTCGCGCGGCCGTCCGGGTGTCTGCCGAAGGGCCGGGCGTCCTGCTGCAGATCCCCCATCACCCGCTCCCCGTCGCCGTGTTCGCTCTCGCAGGACAGTGGTTCGATCCGTTGACAGCGGCCTCGGTCCTGTGCGCCTTGGGGTCGTCCATCGCGGTCTGGCCGCTGCACGCGCTGGCGCGACGAGCCTGTGGGCGCCATGCCGCCCTGGCCGCATGCCTGTTCTACGCGGTACTCCCCAAGGCTGTGGCGGTCGGAGCGGTGCCACTCGCGGAGGGAATCGCGCTGCCCTTCTTCCTCGGTGCGCTGGCCCTCGCAGCGGCCGCCCGTGACGCGTCGCGAGCTGTCACGATCCGGAGACTCGTGGGAGCGGGCGCGCTCGCGGGATTGGCGTTTCTCGGTCGGCCGGAGGCGCTCATCGCGTTCCCGGCTGCTCTCGCGGCCGCTGCGCTGGACGGCCGCGTCGGGAAGCTGCGCCGGGCGGGGCTCGTCACGCTGGGTTTCGTCGTGTTCGCGCTGCCCTACGTCGTGCTGCTCTCGCAGGAGCGCGGCCGTTTCACCCTCAGCCCGAAGAAGGACATCGCCCGCTTCGTGGGTGCGGCGGCACCGCTGCGTGACGCCCTCCCGGCGGGCGCAGCGATCGCGGCGCCCGAGCAGCCGACCGACGCGCATGCAGGCGGCGTGACCGACATCGTCCGCGGCACCGCGAGCGCTCTCGAAAGCGCGCTAACGGTGCCTCTGATCGTGCTCGTGCTGCTCGGAACGGTGCCGTATCGGCGCTGGCGGCGGCGGCGGGCGCGCCGCCCAAGGCTCCTGCTCATCGGCACGGCGCTGATCCTGATCGCACTCGTTGCCCGGCTCCACGCGGGTTGGGGCTACGGCGGCGGGCGCCACGTTCTGGCCGCAGCAGTGCTGCTGCTTCCGTTCGCGGGAGAGGGGCTGGCGCTCTTGGGGTCGATCTTCGTGCGTGTGACGACGCGCCGGCGGTTCTTGATCGTGGCGGCAACGACGCTCGCCATTCCACTCGGCGCGACGGCCGTCCTCCGACCGCCGGGCGAAGGGGGCCTCGGGGCGCGCCGACTCGGCGAGGCGCTCGCCGCCGCCATCGAGCGGGAGAGCGGCGCGGGCAGCCGCGTCACAATCGCGTCGTCGGGCGAACCCCGCGTCGCGTTCTACGCCGATCGAGTACTCGCTCGGAGTGGCGGGTCAGCGCACGACCTGCCCCTGTGGGGCCGTTTCCTGCGCCCGCTCACGCGCGGAGCCGCGCTGGACGACGTGGTCTCGGGGGTCCACGCGGAACTGACCCTCAGCGGAGCAGGCTGGCTGGTGCTGGACGTCGTGGATCGCGACGCGGCGGAGGTGGCGCTCCTGCGGGCATTGCGCGAGCGAGGGATGGTCTCGGAATCGACAATCGCGGCGGGCTCGGAGCTCGCCGCGATCGCGGTTGTTCACTGAACGGACCGAAAAGGCGCGTCTCAGCGTGTGCGCCGCAGGCGCAGCTTGATGGCCTCCATCGTCTGCAGGACCTCGTCGACCGTCTTCGGGTCGCCGCCGCCGAGATTGACGAAGCGCTCGTAGTGGCGGAACGCCTTCTTCAGATCCCGATGCTCCGGCTCGCTCTGGTAGAAGCGACCGAGCGAGAGGTGCGCTGGCGCGTACTTATCGTCCACTGCCAGAATGCGCTCGTAGAGCGCGAGTTCTTTGCTCGCGTCGGGCTTCGAGTGGCCGGTCTCGAGGACCGCCAGGTTGTGCATGGCCTCGACGTGACCCGGAGCAAGCTCGACCGCGCGTTCGAAGCTGGTTGTCGCGGCATCGACCTTCCCTTCGGCGGCGAGCGCGCAGCCCATGTTGTAGCGCGCAAACGCCGCTTCCGGTGCGAACTCGACCTCTTTCTGGAAGGCTTCGGTCGACTCGGCGTAGCGGCCGGCGCGGAAGAGGACGAGGCCGAGGTTATCCCACGCCTTCGCCATCTCAGGCTCGATCTCGAGGCACGCGCGCAGCGCACGCTCGGCCCGGCGCGAGCTCTTCGCGTGGGCATAGAGAACGCCGAGGTTGTTGAGCGTCTCGGCGTGACGCGGCCGAAGGGCATCGGCCTCCTCCATGCACTCGAGCGCCTTCTCGTACCCGGCACGACGGTGCGCGAAGACACCGAGATTGAACCAGACGTCTGCCGTGGCGCGACCGGCCTTCACGAGGTTCCACAGCCGCGTCTCGGCGACCGACTCGCGATCGCCCTCGAAGTCCAGCACAGCGCTGTTCACGAGCGGAGACACATACCCGGGATCGAGCGCCGCCGCACGGGCCCACGAACGCGACGCGGCCTTCCGGTCGCCGTTCTCATAGTGCCAGGCACCCAGGTTGTTGTGCGGCGCGGCGTACTCCGGATCGAGATCGATCGCATCGCGGAAGGCAGCGGCCGCATCGCTCCCCTCGCCCATCTTGTCGAGCGTCACGCCGCGATTGTTGTGCGCCGCCGCGTAGCGCGGATCGAGCGCGATGGACTCGTCGTACGCGGCGACCGCATCTTCCAACTCACCGAGATCGTCGAGAGCTGATCCCAGGTTGTTCCAAGCTCGAGAATCGCCCGGTCGGAGCGTAACGACCTCGCGATACGCGTCGCTGGCCTCCTTGGCATTGCCGCGCTGAGCCTGAATCCAGGCCGAGCAGAAGACCGCATCGGCGTGCCAGGCATCACCGTCCGGGACGCGCGCTGCCGCTTCGAGCGCGGCGTCATAGTCACCGTCGCGGAGCGCCGTGAGCGCAGCATCGAGGTCGTCCTTCGAGTCGGCCGCAGCGGGCGCGATGAGAAGCACGGCCACGAGAGCGGCGGCGGGCACGATGGATTGCAGCTGGAATCGAGTCATGAAGTCCTCCCTGCGGAGCGTGGGATCGGTCCCGGGGCTCCACCGACTTCCTCATCGGATTGATGAGCACGCCGCTTGACCCCCGGCGTGAGCGGGAACTTCGGACAGTGGTGTGATGGTCGGGGATGGAGACTGGTCGGCGGGCGGGGGATGGGCGGGGATTGGGAGGATTGGGAGTGGGGATTGGGATTGGGATTGGGAGATCAGGCTGGATCGCGACTCGTCGAGGGTGCGAAATACCGTGCCAGGCTCAATTCCTTCGCGCGGCTGCCGAGATGGACGAGGGCGAGTCTCCTCGGCGCGCGCAAGAATTGAGCCAGGCACGCGATTTCGACGCCGCGTTCCCGCTCGATTGATCGGGGATTCGGAGGGCTGAACTGCGGGGAGGGAGGGGCCACCCACCACGACAACGCGGGAAACGCGAGCGAGTGGCGGGGTTTGTGCGCCAGCACAAACCATGACACTCGCGGTGAGGCGCAGGGAGTGGATTCCGCCTGCTGAGTCCCGAACTCGCGACGTGCGCGCTTGCACCACGCGGGCACGACCCGATGCGCGGTCCGGCCTCCAGTCGCCACCCCGGACGAAGCGCGCGGAGCCGCGACCGGAGCCGAACACCCGAGCGAGAGCGAGCGTGCCGACGGAGTCGGCACAAACACAATACAGCGACGCCCCTCGCTACCAGTCCGTATGCGCTTCCTTGTTCCGGACGAACCACTGGAAGAGGAGTTCGCGGTACGTGCGGCTCGGGTGGTTGATCGTGTCCCAGAACGGGTGCAGGAGGCGATTGAGCTGCGGCAGGCGGTAGAGCGGGACGCCCGGGAAGTAGTGGTGTTCGAGGTGGAGGTGCGAGTTCAAGAACACGAAGCCGATGAGCGGATCGCCATCGACGCGCGTGCCCCATTTCGCTGGGTCCGAGGCGTCGATCCAATAGTGCTGGCCGAGGCGGTTGATGGTGAAGGCGATGGGGAAGAAGACCAGCGCGGGCAGAAGATGCGCGCGGATCGCGATCTCGGCGCCGAGCGACGTCCAGAGCCACGCGACGACCGCCAGGTGAGCGAGGATGGTCACGAAGCGCTCGATCATGATCGTCCGCGCGAGCGTCGCGGGGTACTCACGCATCGCTGTGTTGGCAGCCCTGCCGTAGATCACGATGAGCGCGGGTGTCATGTAGAGGAGCTTCACGAAGCGCGAATTCACCTTCGGTGAGAGGTTCGCGCGCTTGGGATCACGGTCCGCCGAGCCGAGTTCCTTGTGATGATCGAGATGCCAGCGCGTGAACTGCGACGCGGAGATCGCGCACGGCACGGCATAGAGAAGACCGAGAGCGCGTTGCACGCCGGGGCGCCGACGGGCGAAGACCGTCTCGTGAACAACGTCGTGCAGCAGGATGATGAACGAGAGGATCACGGCGCCCTGGAATGCGGCCACGGGCAGCCAGATCCACCAATCGTCGAAGGTCAGAAGCGCCCACCAGCACGTGGCATAGAGCCCGAATTGGCGTGCGGCAACGGCCAGATGGCGCGCCCCGCTCCGCTGATGCAGACGCTTCAGATCCTCACGCGAGACAGCCGCGCGGAGGCGATGCGCGAGATCCCCGCGGTGGGCGTGGAAGTATCCCTCGTCCCCACCCTGCGGCGAGATCGCGATCGGGGGCGCTGCGCTGGTGGTCATGCGTGGGCCGTGGTCATGCGAGAGAGGTAACTCATTCCGCGATCAGTCTACCGCGCCGCCGCCGAGCCTGTATCCTCCGCGCATGCCGGAGTTTCTGGTGATCGTCGCCTCCTACCTCGTCGGGTCGCTGCCCTTCGGGCTGCTGCTCGCGAAAGCCGTGGGCGGTCCGGACCCACGCCAGAGCGGCAGCGGGAACGTCGGCGCGACGAACGTGGCGCGCGCAGTCGGGAAACAATGGTTCCCCGTCGCGCTCTTCCTCGACGCGGCGAAGGGTGCGATCCCGGTCCTCTTCCTCGCCCCCATCCCATTCACCGACCCCGAGGTTTTCCTGCCAGCGAGACTCGCGCAGTACGTCCACCTCGACCCCGTCGACCATTCACAGGTCTTCGTCGCAGCCGCGTGCGGTGGCGCCGCGGTCGCAGGCCACGTCTGGAGCATCTTCCTCCGTTTTCGTGGCGGCAAGGGAGTGGCCACGACGGCGGGCGCTCTGGCGGCGCTCGCATGGCTCCCGTTGCTCGGGTCCGTCGCCGTCTTCTGCACGATCCTCCTCGCGTCCGGGTTCGTGAGCCTGGCCTCGGTTGCGGCGGCCATCGCCATGCCTCTACTGGCGTGGTGGGACGAGCAGCCGAACGCGGTTCTCTGGTTCTCGGCCACGGTCGCCGTCGTCATAGTGATCCGTCACCACACCAATCTGTATCGCATCGTGACCGGGACCGAACCCGGTCTACACAGCTCCGCACCGACCGCGGAGACGCAGGGAGAAACACGTGTCTGACCACTCCACCGACGCCACAGGGCCCGAGAAGGCGCGCCCGGTGATCGCCGTGCTCGGGAACGGAGGCTGGGGGACCGCGCTGGCGCTCGTGGCGCATCGCAACGGAGCCGACACGCGCCTCTGGGGCATCGAAGCGCCGTACGTCGCCGAGACCGCGAAGCTGCGCGAGAACCCGCGCTACCTGCCGGGCATCGTTCTCCCGGATAACCTGCTCTTGACCTCCGACGCCGCCGCAGCATGCACGGGCGCGGAGCTGATTCTCTGCGTCGTCCCGACGCAGTTCGTCCGGCCGACGCTGATCGCTGTGGCAGACGGACTCCCGGCGGACGTGCCGATCATGTCGTGCAGCAAGGGCATCGAGAAGGGCACGCTCATGCGCCCGACGGAGATCATCAACGAACTCGCCGGTCCGCGTCCGCTCGCCGTGCTCTCCGGGCCGAACCATGCGGAAGAGGTCGCTCTGGGTCGTCCGGCTACCGCGGTCGTGGCCAGTCCGGACGCGGGTGTGCGCGACGCGATCCAGAGTCGCTTCTCCGACCCCGGCTTCCGGCTTTACGGCAGTGACGACGTCGTCGGCGTCGAACTCGCAGCAGCGGTCAAGAACGTCATCGCGATCGCCGCCGGCATCCTCGATGGACTCGAACTGGGAGACAACGCGAAGGCTGCGCTCATCACGCGCGGAGCCGTGGAAATCTCCCGACTGGGAGTCGGTCTCGGTGCGCGCCCGGAGACGTTCTCGGGGCTGGCCGGCATCGGTGATCTGATCGCCACATGCGTCAGCAGCCACGGTCGCAACCGTCGCGTCGGCGAGCGTCTGGGCCGAGGCGAGCGATTGGAAGACGTGCTCGGGACCATGGTCCAGGTCGCCGAGGGCGTCGCGACGACTCGCAGCCTCGCCGAGCTGTCGGCAAAGGTCGGCACCGAGATGCCCATCTGCGAAGTCGTCCATCGCATCCTCTTCGAGGGCCTCCGCCCGCGTGACGCCCTGCACCAGTTGATGACCCGTGAGCTACGCCAAGAGACCGAATCCTGAGGCTCCGGTCGTTCGGAGACAGGTCGCGACGTGACCGAATCCGCGCCCATCAGACGGTCAGAGCGTCGTCGGAAGCGGCCCCCGCGTCAGTCGGTAGAGCCACGCCGGCGCGCCCCGCACAGTGCCGACGGTGCGCAGCAGCGCAACGGCGGCGCGCGGATGGAGAAGTGCGGCCTGGAGGGCCCGACCGGCGGCCAGTCGAACGCGCATATCCTTCCTGAAGCTGGCGGCGTGCGCGATCGCGGCCGCGCGCACGGTCGCGGCCGACAGCGTGCCGTTGCGGGCCCTGGCGGCGAGAAGTGCGCGCGCAGCGGAGACCCCTGCCGCAAGCGCCATCGCCTGTCCGTCACCCGCGAGCGGTGCAATCAATGCGGCGGCGTCCCCGCAGACCAATGCGGGGCGCGGGCCTTCCGTCGGTACGGTGCGCCGGTCGAAGCCGAAACCCGCAGCGGACAGACGCGAGGCATCGGACGGCACCGACAGCCACCAGCGCCGCGCGAACGGCGGGCTCTGGGCGGCGATGTACTCGAGTAAGCCGTCAGGAGTGCGACCGGCTGCCGCCCACGTCGTCTCGGATG
The DNA here is from genome assembly GCA_024280885.1 of Planctomycetota bacterium. Taxonomy (GTDB): domain Bacteria; phylum Planctomycetota; class JAJSAM01; order JAJSAM01; family JAJVHW01; genus JAJRPF01. Next base: position 87,245 of record JAJRPF010000071.1, read on the forward strand.
CCAGCGCGCAGATGTTCACACGTCGCTCGCCGCCGCAGCGGACCTCGTTCAGACCAACGTACGCGCCCTCGATGAAGTGCAGTTCGGTCAACCCGGGAAGCGCCGGACCGCGAACGTGCAACTTCACAGCCACCCACCGCCGACGCGGACGGCTCTCGACCCCGCATCCGCCGTCGATCCCACGCGGACGCGCCAGGCGGCCGGTCGCGACGATCAGTGCGTCACCGCGAAACGACGTCTTCGCAGTGGACACGCTGACACAGGCGTCGTCGCCTGCCACTCCGACCACGCGCGCGGACTCGCGGATCTCGACACCGCTCTCGCGCACCGCGTCCGCCAAACGTCCGTCGAGATCGAAGCGAGAAACGCCGCGTCCCGGAGCCGGCAGTTCGGAGCGAATGTCCGCGCGGACCTCCCCAGCCTGCGACGCCGTGGCGCGAATGCCCGTGAGCCGCGGAGCGTCGAGCGCGTCCGGCAGACCCTCGACACCCAGCGCGACCAGCGCCGCCTCGGCATCCGGTGACAGGTACTCACCGCAGATCCGCGACCGCGGGTACGTGGTCGCCTCGAGGACGGTTACGTCAACGCCCCCACGCGCCAACACGCCAGCAGCGGCGAGTCCCGCCGGTCCCCCACCGACCACCAGCACGCGCGCGCCGTCGCGAACGGCGGCATGAACGGCACCGACGGCCGTCATGCCGCACCCTCCGCCGTCGGGAGACCGCTGACCGCCCACCGCCACGCCCAGACACGCCGCCAACGCAGGTCGAGCGCCGTCTCGCCCGCCAGGCGGCGCCAGTCCGCCGCTGTGAAAGCGCGTGCGACCGAGAGCGGCGCGTCGGCGCGGATCAACCGATTGCGCGAGACCGCGCCGGTGATCAGACGGATGAGCAACCACGGCACGGGATGGCGGTGAAGATCGTTCACAACCACTCCCACACGCGCGATGCGCCCCATCGCCGCGAGCGCGCGCGCCGCATCGTCGCCGTCGAAATGGTGCAGGAAGAGCGCTGCATGAACGACATCGTACGAGCGCGCCTCGATCGCAAAGAGATCCGCGCGCGTGGCCGTTGCATCCGGCAGATCGCGCAGCTGACGCGTGGCCTCCGCGACCGTCTCGGGGTGGAGATCCGCGACGGTGACATGGACATCGAAACCACGACGGCGCCCCCACGCGAGGATCGTCGGCACCGCGTCTCCCGAGCCGCCGCCGACGTCCAGCACCGATACCTGACGTCCCGGCTCGAGCCGGACGCGTCGCGCCAAGTCGTCGAGTGCGCGCGTCGACGTCGCGTAGCCCCCGAGGCGACGATTGATGACGCGGAGTTCGCGCAGAGTCTCGCGCAACTCATCGCCGCCAATCGTGTCGATGGCATCCATGAGTTCGGGACCGGGTACGCGATCTCGCATCGACGGGGGCCAGATCGGCGCCATCTCAGACCGGGCCCGCTGCCGCTGCGTGATAGGCAGAGCCCTGCGTCCGCGGCGCCGGCGCCACGCGTGCCGGACCGCGCGAGAACGCGAGCGCTTCCAGAGTCAGACCGGGCCCGAAACCGAGCATCAGCCCTTGCTCACCCTCCTGCAGTCGCGCGAGTTCGCGTTCGAGGACGAAGAGCACGGTGGCGCTCGAGAGGTTGCCGTGGGCGCGCAGCGCAGCGCGCGACGCGGCGAGATCGCCCGGCGCCAACGTAAGCGCCGACTCGATCCGCGCGAGGATGGCCGGTCCTCCGGGGTGCACGCACCACGACGCGATCTCACGCCCCTCGATGACGGGCGCAACGAACGCCGAGATGTCGGCCCCGAGGAGTTCCGGGAGGTACGAGCTGAGGCTCATGCGAAAGCCGGTGTCGCCGATCTGCCATGCCATGTGGGCGCCGTCGTCGGGAACCACAAGCGACGCGGCGTGCGCAGGACGAAGCAGCGCCGGACGCGTCGAGTGCTCGCACCCGACGACGACCGCCGCAGCGCCATCACCGAAGAGCGACGCGGCGACCAAGGCATCGCGTGTCGCTTCCGGCTGCACGTGAAGTGAGCTGAGCTCAACGCAGACCAAGAGCACTGTGCGACCGTCGCGGGAGAGCGAGCGGGCGATCCGCAACCCATTGAACGCCGCCTGGCAGCCCATGAAACCGATCAACGTGCGCTCGACGTCGGGACGCAGTCCCAGGAGTCCCATGAGAACAACATCTGGCCCCGGAGCGACGAAACCGGTGCACGAGACGAAGACGACGTGATCGATCTCCGCTGCGCGCACGGCTCCTGAACGCAACGCGCGCCGCGCCGCCTCGGCGGCGAGTGGCGGCGCGTGCTCAGCGTAGAGCTCCATCCGTCGGGCGGTCGACGGCGACGGACGCCCGAGGAGAAGCCCGGGATCGTCCTGCGTGAACCCGGCGACGCACGTATGGCGCGCATCGACGCCTGCCAGCCGGAAGACGCGCCGCACGAGCTTTCGGTCGGCGTCCACCACGTCGGCAAGCGCCTCGGCGGCGTCGGCCTGACGCAGTCGATGCCGCGGCAGTGCCGTGCCCAATCCCAGAACCGCATCCCGTGCGAGCTGCAAGCCGAACCTCCGATGAGGCGTCACGGCCCGCTGCGTCGATGAGAATTCGCAGGAGCGCACTGACAGCGGTCGCCGCTGCGAGTCCGAACGTGGATCGCCTACCTGAGGTAACCCGCCATCTTGAGCAGTGCTTCCTGCTCTTCTGACAAACGGCCCTCGTCGGCGCCGGGATCATTCAGCTCCAGCGCCCTGGCACGCCACCTTGTGGAGAGCGCGCGCCAGACGGAAAGCGGCGCGAGAGCGGCTTCCGGAGGTTCGTCAGGCTCGAACGGCGTCGGAGTTGCGGCTACGTCGCGATCATCGACGAGCGCCGCACTCCCCTGAGCGGGGTTCAGGCGCAGCGAGATCGCTCCATCGGTGACCGAGAAGAAGGGCTCGTCCTGACGCAGCGTGACGGTGGACTCGACGACGACATGCGACGGCGCGGGCGCCGCGCCCATCAGGTTGCGACCGAGCCAACCGCCGGGCGGGAGCGCGCCGGTGAGCGCGACGAGCGTCGGCGCGAGGTCCAGGTGCGCCGCAAGATCACCACGAACCACACTCTTCGGAACACCCGGACCCGCAAGCAGCAGCGGAACGTGGGTCAACTGACGATTGACAGACCAACCGTGATCCCAGCGCGGTCCCGTATCCCACGACAAGCTCTCGCCGTGGTCACCGACGACCGCGATGACGGTGTTCTCGACCAGTCCGCGCGCCTCAAGCTCGTCGAGGATATCCCCCAGCGCAGCGTCGGCCGCGCGGACCTCTGCGGCGTAGAGACGATCCGCGAGGCGATCGGCGCCAGCCGCGTCCGCAGGAACTGTCTTCACCCATTCACTGACCGGGAAGGGCGCCGGCCCGGCATCGCGATAGAGTTCGAGATCCACGAGCCCCTCGGCGAAGCGTTCCTCCGGCACATACGGCGTATGCGGCTCGTAGATATGCACCCAGAGAAAGAAGGGCTGATCGCCGGTCTGATCCAGGAACAAGTTCGCCCGCTCGCGGACCCAGTTCGCGCGTGACTCGCGACGATCCTCCCACGCGTCGAAACCGGTGTGCAGGATCGGGTAGGGCGCGAGCAGGCCATGCCCGCCGAAGAAGCCGGTGCGGTATCCGCGCTGCTTCAGAAGACTCGCGACGGTCGGGCCGCGAAACCGGTTGCCGAAGGTCGTCCAGAAGCGGACACGATGCACAGGCGGCGGCTCGCCAGTCGCGATCGTGTGCAGGCTCGGCAACGTGAATGCCGCAGCGGAGAATGCGTTCTCGAAGAAGGTCGAGCGCTCTTTCAATTCGTCGAGCCGCGGCGTGAGATCGACACCGTCGCGCTGCGCACCGACGTGATCCGCGCGCAGCGTCTCCACAGTGATCAGGAGAACGTTGGCTCCGGGGGGGGCGATCACCTCGCCGCACGCGGAGAGATTCGCCGCGGCGGCGGCCACGGCGAGGGAGAGTGCGAGAGTGATGGAGAAGCGGCGCATCCGAGTCGGTCTCTACTCGCGAAGAACGCACTGGGCGTGCCCTGCGACGCATGGAATCGCCCTCGGTGATGCAGAATTGTGCAATGGCGAAAATCCGTCCGGGGGGACGGCGCGTCTGAGGGAGGAATGGAGCAACAAGATGACCCGGTGACGGCCAGGTTCCAGGCACTGCGAGAGCGCCTGCTCGGCACCGCGTACCTCGTGATCGGACATCGCGAGGATGCGCGGGAGATCGTGCAGGATGCCTTCGTCAAGTGCTGGCGGAACCGTCGTCGTGCTGCTGAGGTCCACGACCTCGAAGCCTGGATCTTCAGTGTGCTCCTGAACACCGCCCGGGACGCCCGTCGCCGCAAGAGAGTGCGGAAGGCGGAGTCCCTGCCGACGGAGGACGCCATGCCGACACCCGCAGTCACGGGAACCGATCCCGGACGCCGCGCAGCAGCACGTGAGTCGCTGACGCGTGTGCGTGCAGCAATCCACGAGTTGCCCGAGGTGGAGCGCGAGGTCTTCCTGCTGCGCCAGAACGGCGACCTCACCTACGAGGGCATCGCCGAGGTACTCGGCTGCCCCGTCGGCACGGCGAAAACCAGGATGCGCAAGGCCCTGCAGCGTCTTCGCGAAGCCATCGAGCCCGCGGGCGACGCCTTCGGACCGCTTCCGAGCGCCTAGGAGAACGCCATGAGTACCCACATCTCCGATCACGACCGCGACGAGCTGCTCGCCTATCTCTACGGTGCGCTCGACGATGACGAACGCGCGTCGCTCGAAGAACGCCTGCGCACCGACGACGCGTTACGGGCAGCGCTCGACGCGGCGCGCGCTGAGCAGCGTCTGCTCGGCGAAGCCGCCGTGATCGATGCGGACGACTTCCAGCTCGACACGCAAGCGGCAAGGGGCCGCATCTTCACGTTGCGCGGATCGCTGGTCGCCGCCGCCATACTCGTCACCGTCGGTCTCTCCACACTTGGCTACCGCGAGGTCCAGCGTTCACATTTCACGGAGCGCTACCCGGTGGTCGCGGTCGTCGGGCCCACGTCGTTCGTCCCGGAGAGCACGGTCGAATACGAAGTCACCGTCACGGATCTTGACGGCGACGGGCAAGCGGGAACCGTCGCGGCGAAGCTCGTCGACGGCAACGGCACGGTTCAATCCACTGTCGAGGCCCGTGTGGACGACGACGGCCGCGCGCTCCTGCGGTTCATGCCGGAGTCCACGCGCCCGGGCGAGGAGTACACGGTCGTCTTCGAGACCGAGTTCGCACGCAAGAGCGCGCAGACCGTCCGGCTCGGCGCCGACCTGCGCGACACCACCCGGGTCATCACCAGGATCGCGACGGACAAGCCGGTCTACCGGCCCGGCGACACCATTCGCATGCGCGGCGTCGCGCTGGAGTCTCTCCGACTCCTGCCCGCCGGCGATGTTCCGCTGCGGATGCGTCTCTTCGACCCGCGCGGCGGTGTTGTCATGGACCGCGAGATGCCGTCCAAGACCGGCGTCACTGCGTGGGAGTACGAACTCGAAGAGAACGCTGCGGGCGGTGCATATCGCCTGGAGATCGCGGGTGCCGAAGGCGACGAGGGGCGCGTCGCCCCGGCCTCGATCGAAGTGCCGGTGCGGGCGTACCGCGTGCCGCGCCTGACGTTCGACATCGCGCTCGATCGCGACTCGTACGGCCCTGGCGACGAGGGCTTCGCGTGGGTCGCGGTCGAACGCGTCGAAGGCGGCGCGCCTGCGGGCGCCGCCGTCACCACGACACTGCATGTGGATGGTCGCGCGACACAGACACAGACCTTCCGCCTGGACTCACGCGGCGCTCTCGCCGTGCCCTTCCGCATTCCCACGGAGGTGGCGGAAGGTCGCGTGCGACTCTCTCTCTCGGTGGACGATTTGGGCTCTGTCGAGGGCCACGCCAAGACGGTGCCCGTCGCGCTCGGCCGCGTCAAAGTCGAACTATTCCCCGAGGGCGGCGACCTCGTCGCAGGCCTGCGGAGCCGCGTGTACTTCCGCGCCACGACGCCGAGCGGGGCGCCGGCCGACCTCGCGTTCAACGTGCGCGGTGCCGACGGAGTCGTCGCAGCAGCGCGAACCGACGTGCACGGCATGGGGGTCTTTGAGATCACGCCCGACGTGGGCGTCAGGATCAACCTGAGCGCAACGTCGCCCGCGGGGATCGAGATTGCATCGGAGTTCCCGCAGATCAACGAACGCGGCGTGGCCATGCGGGCGTTGAACGAGGTCACAGCTGCCGGTGCCCCGGTACGTGTCGAGTTGACGTCAAGCGAGAGCGGTGTGCACGTCGTGACGGCCACGGTCCGCGGGACGCAGGTGGTCACGCGGCGTGTGGAGCTCACAGCGGACACAGCGCAGACCGTCGAACTCGATCTGGACGCGTCGAAGACCCTCGGCGGCGTGGTGCGCGTGACCGTCACGCGCGCCGACGGATCCCCCATCGCCGAGCGCCTCGTCTATCGCGAACCAGCGCGCGGTCTGAAGGTGACACCGACGACAGAGCGTGCGCGCTACGGCCCGCGCGAGTCGGTGAACGTAACCGTCCACGTCAGCGACGAGAACGGACGGCCAGCGTCGGCCATCCTCGGCGCACACGTCGTCGACGAGGGCGTGGTCGCGATGGCCAGCGGCGACTCGATCCCGATGCCGCTGCACTTCCTGCTCGGTATGGAGGTGGACGAACTCGAAGACGCCGATCTCTACGCCGGAGCGCCCGGATCGGCGCATGCGATCGATCTCCTGCTCGGCGTCCAGGGCTGGCGGCGCTTCGCCTGGAAGAGCGCCGACGAGTTCCTTGCAGATCATCCGGAGAGCGGCCCGCGGATCATCGGCGTCGCGCGTACGGATCTGCCGGTGACGGTCAGCAACGGGAACCGCGCGCGATCCGCGATGCGGCGCGACATGCGCCGCGTGAACGACAAGGCGGGCGCCACAGCGTTGCTCGCGGGTATCGCCTTCCTCTTCTTCGGCGGCATCGTCGTCGGCATGCGCTCGGTGTGGTTGCACCGTCCGTTCGCGGCGATCGGTGGGTTCGCGGTGCCGACGCTGCTGGTGGGGTTGGTCGTCACGGCGGTCGTCATGTCGAACTCTGGCATGCCCATGACCGGCGGCGCCGACATGGCCGTCGCGCGGGCAGTCAACGAAGCCATCGGGCTCCCAAATGAGGAGATTGCACACTCCGCCGCGACCGACGACTGGGACGCCGGATCGGTCGACCTCGTTGAATTGGAGGAGGAGATCGCGAGTGATACTGCCGGCGGCGGCGCGGTGCGCATCGATGAACTGCGTAAACTGCTCGGCCGGATCGCCGTCGCGGACGAAGAGGACGCGGACGCGATGCCGCGCGACGGGCTCTTCGCGAACGACGACGAATTCGCAGCCGACGCGAAGAAGCGTGATCTCCTGTTGATCCTCACGCGCGAGTACGTACACCGCGCGGCGGAGTGGAACGGCGTCCGCGAGGACTTCGCCGAGGTCCTCTACTGGCGCCCGATCCTCATCACCGACGAGAACGGCACAGCGACGTTCTCGTTCGACACGCCAGACTCCGTCACGCGCTTTCGCGTCGTGGTCGAAGCCCACGACGGTCGGGGTGCGCTGGGCGACGGGCACATGACGTTCGAGAACCGCGTCCTCTTCTACGCCGAGCCGAAGTTGCCGATCGAGGTCGCCGCTGGTGACCTACTCGACTTGCCGGTGTCGCTGGTCAACGACGGCGTCAAAGTCGCGAACGTCTTCGTAGACGTGACCTCCGACTCTGAACTCCTGCGCAACACCGTCTCGGAAGGCGCACGGCCGGGAGCGCAGGTAGCCGCGGGGACACGCACGCGCGTCACCGTCCCGTTCACCGTCGGGCAGGGTCGTGGCAGCGCGAATTTGCGCTTCACCGCGCGCACCGAAGATGGCCGCGAGGACATCTCCCTTCGCACGGTCGCGGTGGTCCCGCGCGGCTATCCGATGACGATCTCGAAGAGCGGCGTAGTGACGACTCGCGCGACCGCCGAAATCATCCTGCCCGACGAGTACGACCGCACGTCGTTGCGCGGTGGATTGCGCGTCTACCCATCCACGCTGGCAACACTGGTAGATGGCTTGGAGGGAATGCTGAGTGAGCCGGGCGGCTGCTTCGAACAGGCGTCCTCCACCAACTACCCGAACGTCCTGGTCCTTGGCTACCTGCAACAGAGTGACATGGTCGAACCGGCGGTCGCGAAGCGCGCGCAGGAGTTGCTCGGTCAGGGCTACAAGCTCCTGACGGGCTACGAGTGCGAGAGCGACGGCTACGAGTGGTTCGGCGCGGACCCTGGCCACGAGGCGCTCACGGCGTACGGCCTGCTCGAGTTCGCCGACATGGCGAAGGTCCATGATGTCGATCCGGCGATGCTCGATCGCACACGACAGTGGTTGCTCGACCGGCGCGACGGCGCGGGCGGGTTCACGATCCAGCAGCGTTCGCTCGATACGTTCGGCGGCGCGCCGAAGGGCGTGACCGAGGCCTACATCGTATGGGCGCTGACCGAAGCCGATCCGACGACCGATGTCGCCGCCGAACTGACCAACTTGGAACGGCGCGCCCGCGAGTCAGACGACGCGTACACGATCGCGCTCGCCGCATTGGCGCTCGACAATCGCTCGCAACCGGGAACGGTGGCGATGCTCAACCGACTCGCGACGCTCCAGAAGCCGGACGGCAGTATGACCGGGGCCAAGACGTCGATCACGTCGTCGAGTGGCATCAATCTGGACGTCGAGACGGCTGCCCTCGCGGCGCTCGCGTTCGACCGAAGCACGGAGCATCTCGCGAACGCCGAAGCAGCGATCCGCTTTATCCTGGAGCAACGCCAGAACGGGCGCTTCGGCGCCACGCAGGCGACGATCCTCGCGCTGCGTGCGCTGACCGCGCACGCGCAGGCATCACGCACGACAACGAGCGATCTCGATCTCGAGATCTTTGTCAACGGCAATGTCGTGGCGACGCGTCACGTCCCGGCGGGAACGCCAGGAGTGCTCGACTTCGGCGACGAGGTCCTCCCCGTCTTGCGCGCCGGAAAGAACACGTTCGAGATCCGCGCGAACGGCGCCGAAGCGCTGCCGTGGGCCGTGACGATCGGCTACCACTCACTCGTGCCAGCAACGGACCCCGCGTGCCCCGTCACGGTGACGACGTCGCTGGCGAACGACACCGTGACCGAGGGCGCGAGCGTCGACTTGACAGTAATCGTCAGCAACACGACCGACAAGCCACTCGCGATGACGATCGCACGCATCGGCTTCCCGGCCGGACTCGAAGCACGTGTCACGCGCCTCGACGAGTTGAAGGAAGCGGGCGAGATCGACTTCTACGAAGTCCGCCCACGCGAAGTGACGCTCTACTGGCGCGGCATGCGCGCGAGCCAGACGCGCACGATCACGATGGACTTCGCAGCAGCCATCCCTGGCCGCTTCGAAGGCCCCGCCACATCGGCCTACCTCTACTACGCCGACGACGCCAAACAGTGGTCCGCCCCCCTGGCCCTGACCATCAAAGCCAAATAGCCAACGTCGGATAACCATCCCCAGACCGGGTCTGTTTTCGCGCCTTTTGCGCCTAGAGGGTGGCGACCGGGGGCTGCGGAACCGGATAGGAGCATCCGCGAAGCCCCTCGGTCACGAAGGCCCTGAGGGCGGCTGATTGGGTTAGATTCCGTCTCCATGATCGGAACGCCGCTCCGCCTGCTGATGCTTGCCCTCGCCGTGACCGTCGGCGTACTGGGGGTGCGCGTCGGTAAGCCAGTCATCGGTGGGATGGGGGCCTCGGTCGCGGCAACGCTCCTGCTCACATGGATCCGCTACGCCGGGGTCATGGCGGCGGGGCGTCACTACCGCGCGGGTCGCAAGGGCGCGGCGTGGCGAGAGCTCGGGTTCGTGCCCTTCCATGGGCGCCTGCTGCAGAAGAGCCATCGCGCGTACTTCCTGCTGCTGCGGGCTGCATGCCTGCTGGATCAGGAGGAGTGGGCCGCGGTTCTTCGCGAAGGCGACGCCGTGCTCACACTCAAGGACATCAAGGCCGCCAACTACTCGACGGCGCACGGCGCGCTCGGCCAGGCGCGACTCCACTTGGGCGAGATCGACGCCGCCGAGGTGCACCTCATCCAGGCGCGTGACATCCCCCACAAGCCCGCCACCGATCGCCTGCTCCTGCGGCTGGAGACCGGCATCAAGAAAGCGCGCGCGTAGGACCGACGCGACCACGTCAACGCGGCGCGCGGCGCGAACGAGTTCGAGCGCTCAGAGCGAATCGAGCAAGCGCTGCGCGCGCTTCGCGTGAACGCTGCCCTTCGCCTGCTTCAGGACGCGCCTCAGGATGAGCTGCGCGGGCCGCGTGCGGCCCTTCTCGATCAGCCCCTTGACCTTCACGATGTCGTCGCCTGCGGCGAGATCCCTCGCCGCAGCAGCGTCGGCGCGGATCGCCGTCGCCTGCGCTGCGGCGCCCTCGCCACCGTCCATGCCCTCGAAGCGCGACGCGAAGTCGGCGAACATCTCCCAGGCATCCCAGTAGCGCCCGGCCTCGGCGAGTGCCTCCGCATCGGTGAGCCACGAGGCACGTCGCGCGTCCACGAACTCGATCAGTCCATCGGCCCAACGCTTCGTCACCTTGTCGAGGCTCTCGCGCACATCGACGAGCGCCTGCCGCGCCGCCGACCACTTGCCGTCCGCGAAGAGTCGCTCCTGGGCCGCCAGCGCGACAGGAAAGTGGAGCGGCGGCGTCCGTATCCCCTTCATATGGGGTCGAATGCCAGCGTCCTTCAGCGCCTGCGGATGACCGGACCAGAGCACCTTCGCATCAGGCGAGAGCAAGACGGCGTGCGGGAGTCCCGGCACGGACAACGCCGTACTCAGCTTCTCGTACTCGGGCGTTGGCAACGCGGCGCAGGCGAACTCGACGGCATTCTCCTCCGTCCAAGCCTCGATCGCGTCGAGCGCGCCCTCGGCGACTGACAGCACGGTCAGTCCGCGCCCGGCCCAGCGGTTCTCGGTCTTGTTGAGATGCGGTACAGCGGTCGCGCAGCGCTCGGACCATGGTGCGAAGAACGTGAGGAGTACGAGACGTCCTTCCAGATCGCCGAGTGGGTGCTTCGTCGCGGGCATATTCACCACACCCGCCGCCACGACGTCCGGAACTGTCGGCTCTTCTTGCGCATCCGCTCGCGGAACGAAACCACCGCTGGCGATGCCCGCACAGAGCACGACAGCACCAACAAGACGGAGCGGACGAGAGATGCACATCATCCGAGACTCTCCTCGCCGCTCCCGGCACGCAGGATCGCAAGTATGTCGTCGCCGAAGCGCTCGATGCGTGTGGGGCCGATGCCCGGCACTCCCGCAAGTTCGGCCTCGGAGTCAGGACACGTCATCGCAAGCGCGGCAAGAGTTCGATCGTTGAAGATCGTGTACGCGGGCTTACCCGCCTCGCTGGCGCGCTCGAGACGCCATGCGCGCAAGCGATCCGCGCGATCGACCGCGACCGGATCGGCGCCGTCGAGCGCCGGTGGCGCCGCAGCGCGCTTCCGCGATCCTCGACTCGTCCGAGAGGGTCCGGGAACGAGTTCCGGGATCGAGATTCGCAGCTCGGGATCGTCGCGCATGACTCGCACGCCTTCGGGAGTCAGACGTAGGACCGCGCCGGAGCCCGGTCCGTCGAGTGAACGCCTCTCCAGAAGTCCTTCGTCCGCAAGCGACTCCAGCAGATCCCCCACCGTGCGCACGGGCAGTTGCTTGAGCATGCCGTGCGTCGGCAAGTGATCGAGTCCGGCATCGACGACCGCCTTCGCACGCGAGCCGGTCAGGAATTGCGCGAGCCGGCTGCGGCCATAGCGATTATCGACGCGCGCGATCCCCGAGAGCGCAATCCGCACCGTCCGACGATCTTCGGCGGAGAGGTCCCGCGCCGGAGGACGCCCGATCTCGAGACATCGATCGCACGCACCACAGTGATCTTCGGCCTCGTCGCTGCCGAAGTAGCGCAACACGTAGGCGCGCCGACACGTCGAGCCCGCGGCGTAGCCACAGATCGTGCGCAATCGCTCCTCGTCGGCGCGACGCTTCTCGCGCAGGTGTTCGAAGTCAACTGGTGACGAGCCGTCGGCAGGTGGCTCGCCGAGCGCGAAGAGGAGTTCGCCCGTGACCGGGTCGAGGTCGCGCGTGAGAGCACCCTTCGAGACGAGGAGCCGCAGCGCCGTGGCCACGGATCGGTCGTTGGACGACCGCGCGGCCTGCGTCAGCTCGACGGACGAACGCGACCCGAGTTGCAACTCGTTGAGGATCGCGTGAAACACCGCGGCCTCGGGATTGTCGCCATCCATGAACCACTGCTGATGACGCACGTCGGCGTAGTTGTAGAGCAGCACACAATCGGCGGGATCGCCGTCGCGCCCGGCGCGTCCGGCCTCCTGGTAGTACGCCTCGACGCTGCCCGGCAAGTCAAAGTGCACGACGAGCCGGATGTTCGCCTTGTCCACCCCCATGCCGAACGCGTTGGTCGCGGCGATCGCATCCAAGTCGCCGCGCATGAAGCTCTCTTGCACGCGCGACCGCTGCGCGCTGTCGAGCCCTGCGTGGTAGGCCGCCGCGCGCAGTCCGCTCTCGGCCATGTGTCGCGCCGACTCCTCCACCCGCTTGCGCGTCGCCGCGTAGACGATGGCCGGAGTGCCCGCCGTGGCGATCGCCTCGTCCAGCAATTCGAGTTTATGGGCGACGCCGGTCGGCCGCCGGACGATCAACCGCAAGTTCGGGCGCTCGAACCCGGCCACGAAGACGCGTGGGTCCGCGAGCGCAAGCTGGCGCACGATATCGCGACGCACGCCACTCGTCGCCGTCGCCGTGAATGCGGCTGTCGGCGGCGACCCGATCATTGCCCGCAGTTCACCGAGCCGCGCGTAGTCAGGCCGGAAATCGTGGCCCCACTCCGAGATGCAATGGGCCTCGTCGATCGCCAAGCGCGCGACGTTCATACCGTTCAGCGCGTCCTGGAACCGCAGGTTTGCCATGCGCTCAGGCGCAACGTAGAGGAGGTCGTAACCGCCCGCGGCGCACTCGCGCAGGCGCTCGTTCTGCTCCCGCCCGGTGAGCGTCGAGTTGATAAAGGTCGCCCTATGACCGCGCGCATGGAGCGCATCGACCTGGTCCTTCATGAGCGCGATCAAGGGGCTGACGACGAGCGTCAGGCCATCGAGGAGCATCGCGGGAAGCTGGTAGCAGAGGGATTTGCCCCCGCCGGTCGGCATGACGGCCACCACGTCGTCGCCTTGGAGCACGGCTTCGACCACATCACGTTGACCGTCACGAAAGGCCGGGTGGCCAAATCGTTCGAGGAGTTCGCGGTCGAGGTCGGGGCCGTTCACGGAGCGAGGTTACATGCTCGAACGGACCAAATCAGGTTCGCTCAGGTCAGGAAGAGCTCAGCGCCTCCCGGGGGCGTGGCGCCGGCCCGGACAGCTCGCTCTACGAGCGCTCGGATCGCAGTCTCGCCCTCGTCGCCGTAGCCCGCTGAGAACTCGTTCACGTAGAGGTCGATATGCGCGGCGGTGACGCCATCCTGCAGTTCCTGAGCGTGCTCGCGGACGTACTCACGCGAGAGCGAAGGCGCGGCGCGCGCGATCGCCAGGCTCTCCCCGATCCACGCTTCGAGGCTCCGCGCGAGACCGGAATCGACGTCCCGGCGCACGAAGATGCCGCCGAGAGCGACCGGGAGCCCCGTCTCGGCCTCGAAACGCGCCCCGAGATCCTCGACCCGATGGAGTCCGCGCTCGGCGTACGTGAAGCGCAGCTCATGGATGATGACCGCGGCGTCGGCATCCCCCCGCTCGAGCATGCGCGGCGCCTCGTCGTAGCGCACCGAAGGCGTATCCCGCACGTCGGGGTGGAACGAACGAAAGAGCAGCGCTGCAGTCGTCAGGTCGCCCGGCAGCAGGACGCGCCGTCCCGAGAGTTCACCTGGCGAGAGCGGTTCGCGCGCCACGACGAGCGGACCGTTCCCGCGGCCGAGCGCGCCCCCCGTCCGTAGCGCGACCCAGTCAGCGCGATGCCGAGCAAACGCCGCAAAGCTGGCCTTGGTCGCCTCGATCGCGCCATCGCGAAGGAGTGCGTTCAGCTCCTCGACATCGGCCATAATAGGCTCGATTTCGACGTCTCCGGTGTCCACAAGACCGTGCAGGAGCGCGTGGAAGATGAACGTGTCGTTGGGACACGGCGACAGGCCCAGGCGCAGCTTCACCGAGGAGCCGCCAAGCGCATCAGGACGGCGTTCGCGTTACGGATAGCGGAGACGAGGTCGAACGGCGCACCGTCGCGCGGGCCGCACGCATTCGAGATGCCGCGCACCTCGACGAAGGGCACACCATGGCGCGCAGCAGCGAGAGCTACCGCGGCGCCCTCCATCCCCTCGGCCAGCACGCTCGCTGCGGACCGTTCGTCGGCCAGACGCGCCGTTCCGGCGCAGACGCTGACGGTGCCGACGCGACCGTCGGCGACGCGAAAATCCGGCGCTGAGCCCGTCGCGTCAACCAGTTGCGAGCGCAGGACGGGGTCGGTCGGCGTCCACCGCGCCCCCGGCACCGACATGCCCGGGCGCTCGAAACGACGAAACTCCCCGCCGGTCTCGAGCCCCTCGTCCAGCACGGCCACCTCGGTCGCGACAACCACGTCCCCAAGCACCAGCCCGCTGCGCGGGTACGCACCGGCAACGCCGAAAGAGACGACCGCGTCAATGCAGCCATCGGCCAGCCGCAGCGCGACGGCGACCCCGGCCGCCGTCTTCCCGACGCCACACACGAGAATCTCGCCGATCGCCGGATCCGGGCATTCGGCGTCGGTGGCAACCACGATCAGAAGGGTCGTCTGCAACACACCCCAAATCTACGCGCGCGCCCCACCTCCACCAAACAGACCGGGTCGGCCTTGGGGCCTTATAGCCTCAACTCGGACGACGTCGGTCCCAATGGCCGCAAAAGAGTTGCGGCGACAAGGCCCGAAAGCCGACCCGGTCTCGAACGTGGGATCGCACCATGGGGGGATGCGATTGGTTGAGATCCGAGGACTTGTGCGCCGCTACGGCGAGGGGCATGCAGCCGTCGAGGCGCTGGCCGACGTTGACCTCTCGATCGAGGCCGGCGAGTTCGTCGCGCTGCTGGGACGGTCGGGTTCTGGCAAGTCCACACTGCTCAACCTCCTCTCCGGGCTCGACTCCCCCACGGCAGGCTCCGTACGCATCGGCGGCGAGGATCTGGCCGGTCTCGATCCGGACGGCCTCGCCCACTATCGCTCGACGCAGATCGGCATCGTCTTCCAGTCGTTCCACCTGTTGCCGGGGAGGACGGCGCTCGCGAACGTCGAGATGCCGCTCGTACTCGACGGTGAGCCGCGCGAGGAACGCCGAGATCGCGCGGCGGCGGCCCTCGCGGCCGTGGGACTCAGCGACCGGGTCAGCCATCGCCCGTCGGAACTCTCCGGTGGCGAGCAGCAGCGCGTCGCGATCGCGCGGGCACTCGTACGCGATCCGGCGCTCCTCGTCTGCGACGAGCCGACGGGCAATCTCGACTCGACGACCGCCGACGGCGTCACGGAGTTGCTCCTCACTCTCAACCGCGAGCGTGGCGTGACGATCGTGCTCGTGACGCATGACGAGGCCTTGGCACGGCGCTGCGCATCGCGGATCGTCGTGCTCGAAGACGGCCGGATCGTGCGCGAAGAAGCGACGGAACGCGTGATGTCATGAGAACGCGCGACATCCTCGGCGAGGCGAGCGCAGCTCTGACAGGGAGTCGCTCGCGGACCTGTCTGACCGGCGCCGGCGTCACGGTGGGCGCGCTGGCGCTCGTCCTGATCGTGTCGCTCTCGTTGGGCCTCTCCACGCTGATCGACGACTTCGTCTCCGGCGAAGAGCAACTCCGGCACGTGCTGGTGATGCCGGGATTCGGGCGCCGGATCGACCGAAGCGTTGAGATCGAGATCGCCGGCGAGATGACAGATGCCAAGCGCGATCGATTGCGCCGCGCGCTGATGAAGCGCTCGCGCGGTGGTCCCCCGATGCAGGCGGCGATCAACACGATCGACGCGGACGTCGAGGCAAAGCTCGCGGCGATCTCGGGAGTGGTGGACGCGCGACCGTTCGTGCAGGATCGCTTCGAGGCGCAGTTAGGAGACCGATCGACCGGCAACCGCAAGGTGCTCTCGATCGGAGCGCCCGCCGATCACCCGAACTATCCCGGCCGACTCCTCGCCGGGCGTTGGTTCGCGAGCGACGACGAACACGCCGTCGTCGTCCACGAACTGATGCTCTACGAACTGGGGATCGCGTCCGACGAGGCGCAGGCAGCGGTCGTCGGCAAGACGCTACGCGTTACCGCCCGGAAAGAGGGCGGGGGCATGCTCGCGATGATCATGAAGGCGACGGGCGGAAGCAGCGGAGGCGGCAAGACACAGTGGCCCGTGCTCTACAGCGAAGACCTCGAGATCGTCGGCGTCATCCGCGAGCGTTTCGGGGACGATCCCTCGACCGTGATGGACGAGGCAATGGCGATGCAAGCCGACCTCTTCATCCCGACCGAATTCCATCGCACGCTCTCGGAACGTCGCGCGGGCCAAGGCGGATTGCGCGCGCTCTTGCTCGTGGCGGATTCGATGGACCACATCGACGCAATCGAAGACGAGGTCCGCGCGATGGGCCTCCAGTCGCGGTCGGTGCAGCGCGCCGTCTCGCGCATCAAGAAGACCCTCGACGTTGCCACGTTCGTCGCCGGTTTCCTGGCGGCCATCGCCGTCTTCGTCTCGTGCCTCGGGATCGTGAACACGATGGTCATGAGCGTCCTCGAACGCACGCGCGAGATCGGGCTGTTGAAGGCGCTTGGCGCGCGTAGCCGCGACGTGATGCTGCTCTTCCTCGTCGAAGGCGCTTTCATCGGGTTCGGCGGAGGTCTGCTCGGCGTCGCGATCGCGCGCGGACTCGGCGTCTTCGGCAACCGCGTGGGAACTTCGATGATCGAGGAAGCCATGCAGATGCCCTTCACCGGCACTCTCTTCCAGTTCCCGCTCTGGCTACTGCTCGGCGGCGTGGGTTTCGCCACCGCGACGAGTCTGATCGCGTCGGTCATCCCCGCGATTCGGGCCGCGCGGATCGACCCGGTCCGCGCACTCCGCCACGAGTAGTGCGAAGCGGCGTCTCGCGGGCGCACCCAGCCAGTTGGCCGGGCGTTACGCCAAACTGTCGCGCGTTCGCGTCAGCCCTTCAGGGCGAGCAGTTTCTCACGCGTGCGGTTACCACCGAACTCCGTCGCGGGTGACTCCGCACGCAAGCCTTCGAGCTTCTCGACCAACGCGTCGGACGCCGGATCAGCAACAATCTCCTGGTAGCGTTTGCGCGCCGCCAATTCGGCTTGCCAGTGCTTTGATCCCTCGATCGAAGCGAAGTACTTCACGAGCTTCTCGCCAGCGGGCGTCCCGGTGAACAAGGACGGCACGGGCTCGAGCCGATCGTAGAGTTCGAACGCGCGCAAGATCTCCCACGTCTTCGACTTCTTGCCGATCCCCGCCACGAACTTCGCGTCGCTCTTGAACGTCGCGTCCATGGCCTTCAGCACGCGGCTTCGCAACGTCTTGTACGTGCTCCGCGTCGCCCACTCTTCCGCCGCGTCGAGCCGTGTGATCTCGGAGTGGACCGCGCCCCAATCGGCACCGCGCGCGGCGCGCACCAACGGTTGCAATTCGTCTGGTGTCTTCCCGGCCTTCAGCTTGACCGCGGAGTCGGGGAGCGCACGGATCAGGTTGCGGATAGCCGCGATGTGCGCTGGCTTCCCCGCCGTGTGACCGAAGCCCTGCATCTCCAGATAGCGCACCTCATCGAAGACCTGCTGCATCGCGACGGCGTGCTTGCGGCACGTACTGCGGCGGTTCTTCAGGATGTTGTTCTTCACGAACTCGGGCGTTTCCCTCTCGCCTGCCATGACGATGTACGGACAGGGCGGATAGTCGCCGGGCCCCATGGAAGCCGTCGTGCTCGCGGCGATCAACGTGGCGGGTTTGAAGGCCCCCTTGGAACGACCAAATTCCTTCATTGCAGAGAGCACGCCCATGCCGCCGGATGAGAAGCCGAAGACGACGACCCGGTTCGGGTCGATGGGCACGTCGCCCTTCTCCATGAGCTCGTTGTACGCATCCATCGTGTACATATTCGGCGACAGAACGATGACCGGGTGCTCCTTCGTCGAGACCTTGATGTAGCCGCGCAGAGTGCCCTTCCCCGAGGCCCCGTCCTTGCCACCGTGGTAGACGATCAAGAGCGGATAGAGCCGCTGCTTCTCGAGCTTGTCAGGGACGAAGAGGTGGTACTCGGCGATCTCGCCCGGCTCGTGCTTCTTGAAGTAGCCGGACGCGGGCGGTTCGCCCTCGCCTTCGTTGAAGACGGACGTCTTGCCCTTGCTTGGCGACTCGCTCGCGCCGGGATCCTGCGTCATCGCGGAGTTGAAGAGCGAGTCGTCGTCCGCTGCGCGCGCGGTCGGTTGCCCGACGAGAAGGACGGACAGTGAGAGAGCCAGAACCAGAGCGGCACCGGGACGTCGGATCGCATGAAGCTTCATGCGCGCGAGGCTATCCGCTGACGAGGCCATGCTCTCAGTGACTACCAAGCTCGCAGGGAATACCCGCCACTCAGGGCGCGACGGTCGGGAGCCTGACGAGCGCCAACCGGTTACACGGGATGCAACGCCACTCCGAGTTGTCTTCCCATGACATCGGGAGCATCAGCCCATGGCATTTGATGCATGTCATCTCGCCGGGGTAGACGGGGATCGGCGCGAGCACATGGACGATCTCGGGCTCGGGAAGTTCGGCGGTCAGTGGCTCGCGGGGGCGCATCTCCCCATCATCGCACGGAACGCCACCGCTCTCCGGAATCTACCGGCCCGGTCAGCGACCCGAGTCACTGATCTGTTTGTCGGCCAGCCTACTCGGCGAGCTTGGCGTCGATGGTTGCGAGGATCGCCGTCTCTCTCGCCTGGGCCTCGCCCACGAGCGCCTCGGCGCGCGCGAGCAGGTCAGCCACGACAGCGGCGTCCTTCAGATCCTTCGCATTGATACGGACGTTCAGGGCCGCCCCCATCACCGCCGAGCGCGCGCAGAGAGCCGCCACGCCTGCATCCGAGACCGACGCCGAAAGCCCGGTCTCCGCCATCGCCTCCGCGACCTCCATCGAGCGCACGGCGACAGCCATCACCTGTAGCGGGACCTCGGCCGCACCGAGCGTCGCGGCCTGGATCACGGCTGTGCGGGCGGCCTTTTCCTCGTCGGTGCCCTTCGGCAGACCGAATGCCGCCATCACCTCGTTGAACGCGTCGGTGTCCTTGTCCACGAGCAGGAGCAACTCGTCATGGCACGCCTTGCCCTTTTCCGCCCACGCGCTGAACTCCTCCCAGCGCTCGTCCCAGCCCCGCTTATGCGACGAGAGATTGGCGACCATCGTGGCCAGCGCCGCACCGAATGCGCCGAGCGCCGCGGCAATGGAGCCGCCACCCGGCGCGGGCGACTCGGACGCTGTCTCTTCGGTGAACGCACGCAGTGTCATCTCCACGAGCCGCGGGGCCGTGGTGTCGGCGACGGCGTACTCGATGATCTTCTTCCGCGGATCGAACGGCGCCAGTTCGTCGAGCCCCATCGACTTCACAGCGATCTTGATCAACTCGCGATCCGACACCCCGGTCGAGCGCTTCTGCTTGCGGAGAAAGTAGCGCCCTGCCTCGAGCATCGCGTGCAGTGGGATCATGCCGATCATCTCGGAACCGGTGACGCGAATGCCGCGCGCGTTGGCGCGGGAACAGACCTCGTCGAAGGCCACGTGGATGGGCGTCACAGAGACATCCGTGAGGTTCATCGAGATCTGGGCGACGCCGTACTCCTCGATGAACCAACCGATGCCCTTCACGCACTCGAGCGAACCGGGCAGCCAAACAGCAGCGCCGGCCGCGTCCCGCACGATTTCGCCGGTCAGGGGATTACCGGTGCGCTGCATGCGCCCCTTCTCGCGAACGTCGAACGCAATCGCGTTGGCCCGGCGCGTCGACGTCGTGTTGAGATTGACGTTGTAGGCGACCAGGAAGTCGCGCGCGCCGACCGCGGTCGCACCGGTCCGCGGTTGAAACTCCGTCGGTCCGAAATCCGGCGCCCAATCCGGATCCGTCAGCCGCTCCTTCAACGCCTCGTACTCGCCGGCACGCACGATCGCCAGGTTGCTTCGCTCCGGCCGTAGCGCCGCTTTCTCATAGCAGTAGATGCTGAGGCCGACCTCGTCGCCGAGACGCTTCGCGAGCGTCCGCGCATATTCGATCGTCTCGTCCATCGAGACGCCGGAGACCGGCACGAGCGGGCAGACGTCGAGGGCGCCAAAGCGCGGATGTTCGCCCGTCTGCTGCGTCATGTCGATCAGCTCAGCGCACTTGCGCGCGAGGAGGACGGCCGCCTCGAGTACCGGCTCGGGTTCCCCGACAAACGTGACGACAGTGCGGTTGGTCGCCGCGCCGGGATCGACGTCGAGCAGGCGCACGCCAGCCACGGTCTCGACGACCGACGTGATCTCCGAGATGACCTGAGCGTCACGCCCCTCGCTGAAATTGGGGACGCATTCGATCAACCGCTGCATGGATGGCTCCACGTGAATGTCGGAGTTGGGATGCCGCACGACGCAGATCGCGCCAGCGAGCCTGGAGGGTAGCTGCGAACGCGGCGGCGCCGGAGCGAGACCGGAGGGCGAAGGATTCTCAGTCGTCCGCGAGCGCTGCGTCGATCGTGAGCATCGCCTTCTTCGCGGCGGAACGGACCTTCGCGTCCGGGTCCGTCGTCTGGATTTGCATGAGCCGCGGTACGGAGACTTCGTCCTTGCGCACGGCCAGAGCCTCCCACGCGGCGATCCGAACCGCTGGCGCAGGATCGCCGAGGAGCGACGCAAGTTGCGAACGCCACACGCTGGACTTAATCAACCCCAGCGCGCGCGCAGCCTCGGCGCGTACGATCGGATGCGAGCTCTCGACGCCGATCTCGATCACCCCCGGCAGATCGGCGGCCTTCCGGTCCAGCGCGACCAACCCGCCTAGCGCGGCGGCGGCGACGACGGCGTGTTTCGACGTCACGCGCGCCAGGAGAAGCGGCTTGGTCGCAGGGTCCCCGACGTTCCCGACCGCCCGGCAAGCTGCAGCGACGATCGGCGGGCGCACGGAACTCAGCCCGTGCTTACCGCGCAGGAGATCCAGCGCCGCACGATTGCCGCGCCATCCCAGCGCGATCAGCGCCTCGCCCTTCAAGCGCTCGTTGCGACTGCGCTTGATGAAGTCGATCAGCAGTGCACGCGCATCGCCCGTCTCCAGGGCATGGAGTTCCGCGAGCACTTCGCGCATCGCGTCGCGATCCTTCCCGCGCAGCACGCGCCGCTGTCGTTGCTGGCGCTCCTCGGGGGACTCCACCGGCGGCGGATTGTTGCGCCGGTCCTCCCCCTGAGTCGCAGCGTCCGGTTGGGAGGCCCCGCCAGTGGTCGCCGACTTGCCTTGGTCACTCCCACGCGCCTTCGCTCGCGCGTCCGCGTCGGGTGCGAAGGCAACGCTCGCAAGACATGCGACCGCCACGCTCACACGAGCAGCGAGTCGACGCTTGGCTGACAGTTCGAGGAAGTTCCGCATCCACCGAGAGTGTACGCGCGTCTGCCCTGACGTCACGTAGAGGGCTCCGGCGCCGCTCCGCATCGCCCCGTCTCTCCGCCTCGCCGCCTGGCAATCAGTGCGTCGAGCGCACCCACGCCCGCCACTCGTCGTCCACCGCTTCGGCACCCTTCCCGAAGTGTGCTTCGAGGGCCGACGGTCCGTCCTTCGCCGATCGCAAGCTCGAGAGATAGCGGATCGTGCCGGGGCGGTCGTTGCCCATCATCCACGTGACGACGCTCCATGCCTTGATCGTGTCGGACAGGGCCAGATCAGAGAGTTTCCGCGTCGTGAGCGCGCGCAGCGGCATGTCCTCGCCCTTGCGGACCAACGCGCGAATGCGCCCCCGGAAATCGAACTCCGAGAGTTGTCCGGCATCCTCGGCGGGACCGTCCGCCGCGGCGTAGCGCGCATCTTCCTCACGCACGCACCAACTGGCGGTCGTCCCGCGCACGCGCAGCGTCGTGAAGTAGGCCAAGCCTTCGTCCAACCAGGCATGGGTGTGCAGGCCGTAGATCAAGTCGTTCAAGACGTGCGCTGTCGCGTGCACGGCGTTGTCCTCGAACGTCGAGCGCGCACCGCTTCCGAGGTCCTGTTGCTCGCGCACCGCCAGCAACATGCTTCCGCTCCCGCGATAGAAATGCAGTGGGCGAAACATGTCGGCGTGGGAGGGGATCTGGTCATCGATCCAGGCCTCCCAGTCGGCGTCCGATTGGACGAAGCAGCCGTGCAGCGGGCGCGCGAAGACACTCTCGTTCGGATCGCGACCGGCGTCCGTCAGATAGAGCGAGTACGTGGTCTCGAGCGCTTCGACCAACTGCATGGTGCGCGTCTTCGAGAACACGCTCTCGATGACGAAGTTCGCGGAGCGCACCTTCGTCAAGTTGCGTTCGAGCAACTCATCGAAATCGCTCTCCTCCTCGAACGCTTCGGGCTTCGCAGCGACGGCGCGCGCGGCGATCTGCACCGCGGTGAGCCAGGCCTCACCGACCTTCTCATAGCCGAGTGTGGCGCGGGCGCTCGCGCAGTTCGGATCGCGCCGGAGCGCCTCGCGGAACGCGCGCTGCGCAGCCGCTTCGAAGCCCTTCGCCGCGCACTTCTTCCCGAGCGCGGCGTACAACTCGGCGATCTTCGATTCCGCCGCCGGCAGCGTGGTGACGCGCCACGTACTCACGCGCTTGGCGAACTCCGAGTTACTGACTCCCTTGGGCATCTGGTTCTCGCGCAGAACCTTCGCAGCGTCGCTCTTGGCGCGCGTCCAGCGTCCGCGCTTCTTGGCGTAGCCGAGGTATCTGCGCGCCTTCTTGTGATCGGGGTCGAGTTCGATCACGCGTTCGGCCGTCTGCGTCGCAAAGTCGAAGAGGCTCTTCTTCGCGGCGGCCGCTGCCGCCTTCCAGAGCACACCGGCCGACGTCTTCCCGAGCGCCACCTCGCCCTCGTCGAAGAAGGTCTCCGCGGCGGAGTCTTCGGCCCGGACCGCGACAGAGGGCACCGCGAACGCCAGCGCGAGAAAGAAGAGCAAGAGGGGAGCGGCACGCCGATGAGTACTTCTCATCTAGACAGCGTATCCGCTCATGACCCGACGTCGATCGGGAACGGCGGGATCTCGCCGCTCAGAACAGCCGGAAGGAATTCCGCCATGCGGCGTGGCACGAGCAATTCCGCGGTGCGCCGTATCTCGTCGAGCGACCACCAGCGGTGCTCGAACGTGTAGTCGTCGCCGGGCGGCACGGTCATTTCATCTCTCTGAACGTGCGCGACGAAGTAGGTCTCGTGTTGCTCGATCAGCCCGCCCACCCACGGATACGTGTGAACACGTGTCCAGACGGGCGGCCGGAGGTCAGCGCCGAGGACGAGGCCAGTCTCCTCGCGTAACTCACGGCGCGCCCCGGCGGCCGCGTCTTCGCCCGGCTCTAGCCCACCACCAGGCATGATCCAGAACGTGCGCTGCCGCTCCACGTCGCGACCGTGGAAGAGGAAGACACGGTCGTCTTCGTCGATCAGGATCACGCGCGCAGCCGGTCGCACAACCGCGCTCGCGGCACGGTCTCCCGACCGATCGTCTTCCATCGTTTGCTGCCACTCCGCCGGTCAGACGCCGGCGATGATGTCGTTCAGCGTCGCACAGGGCCGCATCGCCGCGGCGACGCGCTCCGGATCGGTCAGGTAGTAGCCGCCGAGATCGACCGCGGGCCCCTGCACGGCATTGAGTTCCTCGACGATCGTCGTCTCGTTCGCCGCCAGCGCCTCGGCGACAGCCGCGAAGCGCGCCGCGAGTTCGGTGTCGGTCGTCTGTGCGGCCATCGCCTGCGCCCAGTACATGGCGAGATAGAAGTGACTGCCGCGATTGTCCAACTCGTGGACCTTGCGCGACGGCGAGCGCCGGTTCGCAAGGAACGTCGTCGTGGCGTCGTCCAGCGTCTCGCCGAGAACGCGCGCGCCCGCATTGTCAAAGTGCTCACCCAGGTACTGCAACGAGACGGCGAGTGCGAGGAACTCACCGAGCGAGTCCCAGCGCAGATGGCCTTCCTTCGTGAACTGCTGCACGTGCTTCGGCGCCGAACCGCCCGCGCCCGTCTCGAAGAGGCCGCCGCCGTTCATGAGCGGGACGATCGAGAGCATCTTGGCACTCGTGCCGACCTCGAGGATCGGGAAGAGATCCGTCAGGTAGTCGCGCAGAACGTTACCTGTGACGGAGATCGTGTCCTCGCCGCGACGGATGCGCTCGACCGAGAAACGCGTGGCATCGGCCGGGGTCATGATCTTGATCTCAAGCCCGTCGGTGTCGTGATCGGCGAGATACGTCTCGACCTTCGCGATGATCGCCGCGTCGTGCGCGCGCGCCGCATCGAGCCAGAAGACGGCGGGCGTGCCGGTGGCCCGTGCTCGCGAGACGGCCAGTTTGACCCAGTCGCGGATCGGCGCGTCCTTCGCCTGACATGCGCGCCAGATGTCACCGGCCTCAACGTCGTGCGCCATCAGTGTCGCGCCAGCCGCATCGACCACGCGGACGACCCCATCGGAGGGAACCTCGAACGTCTTGTCGTGCGAGCCGTATTCCTCGGCCTTCTTTGCCATGAGACCGACGTTCGCGACGCTGCCCATGGTCGTGACATCGTACGCACCGTGCGTCTGGCAGTCGGTGATCATCGCCGCGTACACACCGGCGTAGCTGCTGTCCGGAATGACGGCCTTCGTATCTTGCAACTTGCCGTCGGCGTTCCACATGCAGCCGGAGTCACGGATCATCGGGGGCATCGATGCGTCGATGATGATGTCGCTGGGGACGTGCAAATTGGTGATGCCCTTGTCGGAGTTCACCATCGCAATCCCGGGACCGCTCTCGAGCGCGGCCTGGATGTCCGCCTCGATCGCCGCGCGCTGATCATCCGGCAGGCTGCCGATCTTCGCGACGAGGTCGCCGAAGCCGTTGTTCACGTCGACCCCGAGCCCGTCGAACGTTGCGCCGTGCTTCGCGAAGAGATCGGCGAAGAACACCCGCACGGCATGACCGAAGATGATCGGGTCCGAGACCTTCATCATCGTCGCCTTCATGTGCAGCGAGAAGAGCACGCCCTGATCGCGGGCATCCGCGATCTGCTCCGCGAGGAACACCGTGAGCGCCTTCTTGCTCATGAACGTGCCGTCGAAGATCTCACCGGCGAGCAGATCCAGGCCGTCCTTCAACACCGTGACGGAGCCGTCGGAAGCAACATGCTCGATACGCGCCGTCGTCGCGCCGTCGAGCGTCACGGACTTCTCGTTCGCGAAGAAATCACCGCCACTCATCGTCGCGACATGCGTCTTCGAGTCGGCCGCCCACGCCCCCATCCGATGCGGGTTATTCTGCGCGTACTCCTTCACTGCGCGCGGCGCGCGCCGGTCCGAGTTGCCCTCGCGCAGGACCGGGTTGACGGCGCTGCCCTTGACGCGATCGTAGCGCGCCTGAACGTCACGCTCGGCGTCGGTCGTCGGGTCCTCCGGATAGTCGGGAAGCGAATACCCCTTCGACTGCAATTCCGCGATCGCCGCCTGAAGCTGCGGAAGCGAGGCGCTGACGTTCGGCAGCTTGACGATGTTCGCTTCGGGCGTCAGTGCCAGCGCGCCGAGTCCTGCGAGCGCGTCGCCAGTCCGCTGCTCTTCCGTCAACCCCTCCGGGAAGTTCGCGATGATCCGCCCGGCCAGCGAGATGTCCCGAATTTCGATCGGGACACCAGCCGGCGCCGCGAAGGCCCGGATGATCGGCAGGAGCGAGGCTGTGGCGAGCGCCGGAGCCTCGTCGGTGAGGGTGTAGACGATGGACGGGGAGTCGCTCATGGTGGGCTCTTTCCGGTGTTCTCGGCGGGGTCCGAATTCGAACGCCGACATCTACCAGAAATTGTCGCTCCAGCGGTGCTATCCCGAGGGGTATCCGCGCTCACTCCAGCGTGATGTGGATCGGTTCCGCTGGCCCGAATGACTCGTCGTCGAAGGCGATTTGGATGCCGATCGCTGCACCGCCCGCGACTCCCAGCTCCGACAGGAAATAGGAGTGCTCGGTAACGGCGGAACTAGTGGGCGCGTGCGCGGTGACATCCATGTCGATCCGGCTCATCCCCATACCCGCGTGTTCCGCGACGTCGTGCGCCTTGCCGTCGGGGGTCGTGATTCGGATGCGCGCCTGGTCGCTCGCGACGCTGCCCATACTCTCGAACCTGGTCGCCACGTAGAGCCGACCGTTCACGAAGCGCACCCAGATGTCGCGCTTCTGGAACTCGATGGTGACAGCGCCTTCGATCTCACTCTCCTCGATCACGCCGTCGGGGATCGGCCCGGTGATGCGCGCCGTCAACCACTCCGCGAGCCTCCCCTCGATACCCGCAACCTTCCCGAACATCTGCGTTCCGTGGATCTTGGAGCCGGGAACGATCGACAACTCGGCCCCCCTGTCGGCGAGGGCGGACTGGATCGACTCCGCGCCCCGCTTGCGTTCCTCGTCGCTGCTGAAGATGTGCAGCGGGAGCGTCTTGTACCAGCGCTCGGCATGCTCGAGCGTGGGCACGCCCAGGTACTTCTCGCCCGGCGTCAACACGGCGACCGCCGCGACATCGAGCGGCTTCTCGACCGCCGCGTGAATGGCAATGCTGCAGCCGACGCTCGCGCCGATGAGCCCGACCCGACCGCGCGGTGTCTTCTTCGTCTTCCGCGCCCACGCGATCGCCGCTTCGACATCGAGATGCATTGCGTTGAAGAGTTCCGCGTCCCGCGCCTTCACGTTCTCAGAGAGGTCCGTCTCGCCCTGCACCGCACTCTCACCATGCCCACGCATGTCGATCGCGAGCAGCGCGCAGCCGCGCTCCGTGACGGGCGTTGCCAGCGGTTCCCACGACGCACGCACGTTGCGGTACATCGGTAGCGCGACCACACACGGCGCGCCCGTCGGTGCATCGACCGGAGCCCAATATGTCCCGTGGATCGTGAGACCGTCGGAGGTCTCGAACGTGACCTCCTCGCGGACGAACGCGTCATCCTCGGCGTGAGCCGGTGGGACGACGAGTAACGCGGCAACGAGAGCGAGCGGGGCGATGCGCATGGACAACCTCCGAGGCGAGAAGAGACCAGTCTCGCGCGCAAGCGCGCAAGGGGTTGGCACAGCGCACGTGGCCGAATGCGTGCCCAACATACCCGACGATGCGCAGATTACTGTGCGAGGGAACCTCCGACGGCACATGTGACTGGGGTCTCGATCGGTTTCCTTCTCAACCCCACGAGCACAATCTGCCGATAGACGCGAAACCGGCGGCGGTGCGGCAAACGCACGGTTACGCGGTCCAGCTGCGGAGACAGAGTGGGGAGACTCAAATGAAGAAGCAGATCGGATTCACATTGATCGAATTGATGATCGTCGTCGCGATCATCGCCATCATCGCGGCGATCGCGATCCCGAACCTCCTCAGTGCGCGGCTCAACGCCAACGAGACGGCCGCGATCTCGACACTGCGCAATATCTCGTCGGCGCAGGCGCAGTTCCAAGCCACCGGCAAGGCCGACGTCGATGGAGACGGAGCGGGCGAGTTCGGCTACTTCCGCGAACTCTCAGGTGGCGTCGCCGTTCGGACCGCCGCCAGCGGTGCGAACACGGGTGGATCCACACTCAATCCGCCTGTGCTCTCAGGCGCGTTTCGCACGCTCAACTCGAGCGCTCAGGTGACTCGCTCCGGCTACCTATTCGAGATGTACCTTCCCGATGTCGCGGGCGGCGTGCAGGGAGAAGAACCCACGTCAACTACAGCGGTCCACACAAGCAGCTCGAACTTGAGCGCGGACATGGCCGAGACGACGTGGGCGTGCTATTCATGGCCAGCGAACTACGCGACCTCGGGTAACCGGACGTTCTTCGTCAACCAGGCGGGCGACATCGTCAGCAAGGACCACTCGGCGATCACGGGTCCGGGCGGAATGTACGGCTCGGGTGGCGGCGCCGCTGGCGACGCATTCCAGGGTGGCGGCAACGGCAACTCGATCACGGGCCAGGTCGCCGTCGGGACCATCGGCCGTGACAGCCAGAGGTGGAAGCAGGTCAACTGACCACGCTTCCAGTGTGGCGCTCCCCAAGCGCTCCGTAGACGACGAAGGGCACTCAGGCGGCAACGTCTGGGTGTCCTTCGATTCCGGAGCGACTATCGCCCCCTCCCCCCTCCCCTGCGCGCTGTTCCGCATGCGGCAAGCGCGGACGGATTGGATCGACGTCCCGCTTCCCACGCTCGCGGACCCAGCAGTCCTGGCAGTTCGGCGGGAGCGGACGGTCAGATTGCGCCGTCGCCGTCGCGTGCGTCGCAGAGATTCGATCTCGATCTTCAGACCGAGATCCCGCACGCGATCACGAAGCCGCCGTGGACTCGTCCGTGACGATCGAGATTCCCCCAGACGAGGAACCAGCGGACGAGGAGCCAGCCGGCGACGCGACGGCTCCGCCCGACGCGAGCAGGCGTGCGGCGAGCAGAGCGGCGAACGCCACCATCCAGTCGGTCGCGATCCCGCCGAACGCGGCGATATCACGTCCTCGCACCCAGAACGGACCATGCGGGGCGTCGACGTACGTCCGAACGGCCAGAGGTTCGAACGCGATCAGGGACAACAGCGCAACGAGACCGGCGACGACGAAGCCACCTCGGAGGAGGGACCGCGAGGAGATGCGGCACGACGCCATCCGATGGATGAAGAGCGCAGCGAGTACCGGGACTCCGTACGTCCGGGCCATCGTCGTCCACCCGGACTCCTCACGGAATACGAAGTTGCCCCCTGCATCGAAGAACGCCAGCGAGAGCGGGCCGAGTGCCATCGCCCCGAAGAGGAGCGCGGCCTCCAACGCACCGAACACACGGGCGCACCGTGGGACCACGAGAGCCGCGAGCAGCGGGAGCACCATCCCCGGCCAGCCCCACATGAGAGATCGTCCGACTTCCAGGAGGAACCAGTCGCGCTGACCGCCGATCAGCACGGCCGGGACGACGCTTACGAACACCAGAGCCCCCGGGAGGAGGAGCGCGACGAACCACGGCGCGAACCTGCCGCGCCTGCGGTGGCTCCTCCACGGCCCGTGTGCGAGCACCGCGACCGGCGCGGACATCGCGAGCGACGCTGCCGAAGCACTTGGTGCGTAACTGGGGGAATCGCGGACGCCGGTCCACAGCATGAGGGATGCGCGCACATGTCCGTTGGTCCACGCAACGGCGATCCCGGCCAGGATGATCAGCGCGCTCGCACTCCACGGCAGTTCGCGTGCGCACCGCGCGAGCCGTGAGGCGGCTGCTGCGCGCTGCTCTGCGCCGGTTCCACGCGCCACATGGGCCGCCACGCATCCGCTGAACACCGCGAGTGCGAAAGCCGCTGCGATCTGGATCGACAACCGCGTGTCGCCCGGCACGGGCAGGGCAACGACGATCGCAGGGAAGAGGAACCATCGGACCCAAGGACTGGAACCGGCCGCCTTCGTCGGGGCATCACCCTCGTCCGTGTCGGATGGTGGCGCCATCGCAAGCATGCACGTAGCCACGCCGAGCGACCAGAGCACGATCCAGCGGTCTGCCCGGTATCCAGGCTGGTACAGAGCGAATCCCACGCGCCCGAAGAGCACCACGAGCACGCCGGCAGCCATCAGGAACGGCGCCAGCCAGCGGTGCACTCGCTTTCCCCCGGTCGTGCCCACCGCCGCCACCAACATGCCACAGACGATCAGCAGAGGAACGCCGAGTCGATCGCGCGTGTACGCGGACTCCGTCGTGACGAAGAAGTGCAGCAGCAGAACGACGCCGGGAAGGAAGAAGAGCGGCACGTTCGCGAACGGGTCGCGGCCGAACGACTGCATGGCGAGCGCGCCGGCAAGCGCGCCGCAGCCGACCTGGAGCGCGACCGCTCCGGGCAGACCGTACGGACCAAGAGACGCGGCGAACGCTAGGACCGCGACGAGCCAGAACCGCGGCGTCGCAAGCATCCCGCCCGCCGTGACGCGCGCGAGATCGTCGAACCACGAGTGCCGTCCTCTCAGGCCGTCAGCGTGCATGCCCACCCTCCTGGGCAGGATGGTAGGCGGCCAAGGACCGCTCGAACGTCAAGCAAACCGAGAACCGCGGCCGACAACCCTCCGGGACGCATCCGACACTCACGGCGGTCTCCGTCCGCACCCGTTGGGAGCGGCTCCACGTGGGCCGAGCCCCGGCGTGCGGACACGCGTCGGGGATCTGCGTCATCAACGTCTGAACGCCGAGCAGACTGAGTTGGCAAGCACGTCCATCTCGACATGCGTCGCGCCCGTCCCGGGACCCGGCAGTGATCGACTCGCACGCAGGCCATGTCGTCGAGACCACCCGCACAGCGGCTCACAGGACGACTCAGATGCGCAATGCCCCGAGAGCGCCAAGGAGCACGACTCCGAACGCGAGCAGGACGATGCCGATCACGTCCGCGGACGCGATCAGCAATCCGATCATTGGCCACCGGTCCCCCGCCGCAATCAGTAGGCCGGTGACCACGACAATCGCGGCCCACTTCGCGACGCCTGAGCCGTTGCCACCATCGTCATGCAAGCCACGGGAAGAGCGCTGTCGTCGCACATCGGAGTGCAACCCCCACTCAGTGCGCAGGTTCACCCGCGCCTCGGCGGAGAGAGCGACGAGCCCTTCTCCGTGGCTCGCGTCTCGGCACTTCGCGATCTCGCAGCAGGACTGCTCTGCCACGCAGTTCGCAGAAGCAGCACCGAGGTCGCGGCAGACCTCGGCGTCGCACGCTCCGCCGTGCATGAACCGATGCGTCGCGTTCGCGCGTGGATGACGAGCGGCCCACACTGTGTCCCACACTGTCGGTGAAGACGCATTCGCGCGCCCAGTACGATCTGCGTTGGCCGAGTGACCCAGCGCGGTGCATCTCCGTCCCTGCGTAGGATCCAGAGCGACGTTGCGCGGACCGAGGATGTGGATGGCAGGCGGACGAGCGTGGTCGAGAGTGGAGCGTTCAGATCGACGAATCGAACCTGGCTCCGAATGTCGGGCTCCGTATGTCGTGGGATTTCCCCCCCTGTCCGCCGATGGAACTGTCGCTAGCCTGCGTGACATGTGGAGATCCACACGCCGAAAGGACCTCGAGGAGAGCGCGCGATTCGCGCTGTGTCTCATCGCTCATCGTTGCAGGCTCTGGGTCTGGGTCCTGTGTGTGGCGTGGACAGTCATCGGGTTGAAGACCCACGAAGTGTGGCGCGGCTGGGGCGGCTTCCCGACAGGGGTCGCGGCCGCGTCCTATGCCCTCGCGGCCATCACGTCGTACTGGGCAGTCGTCGGATACGCGATCGATCGCTGGTGGCGACTTCGACTCGGCAACTGGATCGGCTGGACGGTTGTAGGCGTCGGCTCCCTGGCGACGAGCCGGTTCTGGAGCCCGCCCCCGCACGGCGCGGAGGTACTGCTCGTGCTGGCGGCCATCCCAGCAGTCCCGATCGCGGTCTCGATAGGGATCGCCCTGCTCGTCATCCCACCCGACTTCCCCGGGCTGCCGCGTCGGATGCGGCGGACCGCGTTCCTTTGGTCGTATCGCTACGAGGACACGGAGGAGCCGGTGTCGAAGATCGGGGGGCGGCCCTGGCTGCGGGCAGGTGAGGATTGGCCAGCGTGCGGCCGGTGCGGCGTACCGATGCACCACCTGCTCCAGCTCGACCTGGACTCGCTCCCCGACGGGGCGCCGGACTGGCGCGGCGGTGGACTCCTCCAGGTGTTCTGTTGCTTGAACCGTGAGGAGGGGTGCAGCGAGCGGACCTGCCGTCAGCCGTTCGCGAATACGAAGCGGGTGCGGATCGCGAACACGAGAAGAGCCGGCGCCACAGCTCCGACGTCACTGACGCCGGATCCGATCCCCGCCAATCGGATCGTGATGTGGCGCCCGTTGGACGACTGGCCCGGTAGCGCGGACGCCGCTGCTGAGTTCCCGAACGTGGACCCGGCACTCGCGGAGACGGCGGAGACCGAGGAGGGCCACATCCCACTGCGCGGCAGCAAGCTCGGCGGATGGCCACTGTGGACGGAGGGGCCCGCCTACCCGGACTGCGCGAGGTGCGGCACGCGCATGGAGTTCGTGCTCCAAATCGACGACACGCACGACATGCCAGCGATCTTCCTTCGTAACGGTGACGGCGGCGACAACGAGGAAGACGGAGAGTTGGAAGAATGCCGAGACGGCGGCTGCGCGCATGTGACGCGCTGCCCGCGACACCCCGACGTCCTCGGCCTCGCCTGGCCTGGGTACTCGAGCGGCGCCAATCGCGACCTGGGACGTTCGTGAGGTTCGCATTCACACGGTCACACTGCGCTCCCCTGAGTCAGGATAGTTGCCCGTTCCGCTCCAAGGGGAATGCTGTGCCGGGCTCACTCTTCCCACCCCACAACAAACTCCTCTTCCCGCCGTCGGCGTCCCCGCACTCAGCGCAATGTAGCCTCCCCTCAGCTCACGCGACCTGGTGCATGAGATCTGGCGGGCTAGCGACGTACTCGTGCCAGGGACGACGAACCCGTCCTCGATTGAACGGCGTGCCGCGCAGGTCGAAGACGCACGCGAGGACTTGCGCCCAGGAACCATGTCCAGTCGGGTTCGTCTGTTCCCTCACTCGACGTGCGACGCGGACCAACTTGCCACCCCGAACCGGGAACGACCGTCTACGGGTAGTACGCCGCGTGGGTCGGGCGAACGGCGCGGGAGAAGTGGAGTGGGCGACGTTCGCCGCCCGGCCCGCCGGCGCGGGGCGACCTTCGCGAGCCACTCCTCGTAGATCGCTTTCGACTTCTTCGTATCCACTTCGACGTCGCCGTACTTGTCGCCGTACTTGTCGCCGCACTTGTCGCCGTCGTGGGCCTTCGTGACCGTGACCTCTGGTGCCAGCAGTGCATGCCGGAGATCGGGTCGGGCTGGACGGGGAACGTGAGGTTCTGATGGACGCCGCCGTCCTTCCACCACACGCGCTGCGAGTCGGGATCGCCGGACTTCCACGGCTCAGGTACCCAGACCGGTGAAGATCAGCAGACGGTGTCGTGATCGCCGAGAGAGACGCGGACCGCGGCGTCCGCTGGCGCGCGATCGCGGCCTCAAGGTCGCTTCCGCACCGGGTAGCGAGTTGGGACGACACCGGGTGAACGTCTTCACCGGTCTCGGTACACGCGGTACACGGAGCTTGGTACTCCGTCGAGATCCTCTGCCGTGGCGCCATGTCCGCGCGTCAGCGGTCGGCGGAAGGCAGTCCGAAGCCGATCTCGATCCGACCGTCGCGCACGTCGGTGTCCACGTAGAATTCGCCGCGCGGCGTGAGCGCGCCGTTGCGCAGCGGCTGTGACTCGCGGAGCGCGCCGGTCGGGTCGAGCTTCCACGTGCCTTCGAAGAACGCGGGGAGTCCTGTCGGTGACATGCCGCGGTTCTGGCGGATGATCGTGCCCTCGGCCGTCACTGCGCCCTTCGTGCTCCGACGCACACTGACATCGAGGGACGTGGCGGCGTCGGCAAGCTCCGCGCCCGAGAGTCCGCCGATGCGAAAGCCGGTTGCTGCGAGCAACGAGGACCCTGCGAGAACGGAGTTCGCGGCGTTGGAGGACAGGCGCACGAGAATCACGAGCCGCACCGCGGCGGCGGCGCCCTCCTCGGCGCTGGCCGTCCCGATGAGTACGTCGCCCGAGAGAGCCGGAAAGAGTTCGACGCGCGTCAGGAAGCGCGCAAGCCCGAGTTCCATGTCGAGAACCGCGCCGAACGCCGCATCACCGGTGGCTGCAGCCGGCAGGAGCGTTCCGTCGCGTGGCGTAGCACGGTCGCGAAGGATGCGCCACTCCGCGTCCGGAAGGTCGCGCACGACGATCTGCCTGACGACGCCCCGGGCGCGCGTCGTGCCGTCGGCTGCGACGCTCAGCGTAACGCGCTGGACGAGGAGACGCGTCGTGACCGCACCCGCTCCGCGCTCGATCGCATTGCCCTCCAAGACGAAGACGTGCCACTCGCCCGCCAGTGCACCGCGCGTGGGCGTGCCCTGCGTGCGGCGAAGGAGTACTCCCAGGCGCGGTGCCCCGGCCTCGGTACCACCGGCGACCAGCGCATTCGCCGTACGACCGCGCCGGTACGTACGCGACGACGACGGCGTCGCGAGTTCGATCTCGTCGTCGGACGTGATCGCGAAGGTCCCGATCTCGGAGCCCTCGTCGGTGAAGAGTCCGACTCCGGCGCCCGCGGACCAGGTCAGAGTGTGGGCCACGCGCGTGCGGTCCGCCGGATTGACCGTTCGTTCGCCGAAGTCGCCGTGCACCAGATTGGTCGCGAGCGTCAACTCTCCGCCGTCGTCGAGCAAGCGTGGTCGAATGACGACCTCGAGGAACGTGCCCTTGACGGGGCGATCCTGCCGCGAGACGGTCTGGAAGGACGAGAACTCCGACGTGGGAAACGTCACGGTGCCGGCGTCCACGTCCACGGCGAACGGCCCGGGGAGCTCTTCGATCTCGCCCGTCTCCTCGTCACGCCGAACGACAATGAGATCCGTCAACGGATCGTCGAACGACTGCGCGAGGAAGGGGAGCGTGACCTGCACGTCCGCGGTGAATTGGGTCCCGGCCGGTTCCAACCGGATGGCTTCTCCCGCAGAGAACGTCGCGTCGTCCACGAAGAACGGCTCGACCTCGACGATGGAGACGACGGCCGGTGCGGTGACGGCGCCCACCGGCACGGTCACCTGCATCGCGGACAGGTTCAGCGCGCCCGCGGCCGGTACGACGACCGTCTCGGAATCCGGTGTCGCCCGCGCGCCGAAGACCGCCTGGGTGCCGCCGAACGCGCCCTTCAATGCCGCGTCGGTCACGTCTATTCGACGGCGGACCGCGTCACCCGCGACGATCCGGATCCGTGCCTTCCACGCACCGCCCGCGCCGTCGTTACGGAAACGCAGGACGTAGTCGCCCGTAGTCGAAAGCAGCTTGCCGCTCACTCTCAGCTTGCCACTCTTGGTGGGCTCCGCCGTGACGTCGATCGCGCCGTCGGGGCCGACCAGCACCAGATCCGCAGCGACGAGTCCGGAGCCGCGGATCGGGCCGACGGTGAGGTTCAGGAGCGCGCCTGCGGGCGCTGCGAAGGGGATATCGACGGCTGTGTCGGCGGCGAGATCGGTCGCAGAGTCCACGCGGATGCGCGCGATCGGCTTCACCTTTGTCTTGAGCGTGTAGTCGCCATCCGTCACACCGTCGCCCTCGACGCGCACGACGTGGATGCCACTCGACGCCACGGTCGTGCGGAGTCGCGACTTGTTTCCACGGGCGGTCCCGCGCAGGAGTTCTGCACCGTCCGGAGTGAAGACCGTGAGTTGCGGGACGGGGCCACCCTTGGCCTTCGCCGTCACCGTGACCACGGCGCCCGCCGGAACGTCGATCAGGAAGCGCTCCACCTCGGTGGCGGGACGGAGCGTGGCGGCCACGCGATCGCCCGACCCAATCTCCAGCGTAACCGTATCCTGGGCCCATGCAGTCGCGGGGAGAAGGAGGAGCGCAGCGAAAACCAGGATGTTCTGTCTCATGCACGGGAAGGTAGCGGAATCCACCTCGAAGCGTTGCGACGGCGAGAGGGCTCTCCCGACGAAATGGGGAGGGGAATGCTGTGCCGGGCTCGTTCTTCTCACCCCACCATGCGTGCCGACGCGCGCACACCGGTGTCGCCACCCTCACTCCCAACCGACCGTCGTCCGCCGGGCGGGACGCAGCGCAGCCACGACGCTCGCCCCACAAGCGGCGTTGCGCCTGCTCATCCGCCGGGAGAGATCAGCGAGCTCTCGTTCGGCCAGATGAGCGATACGGAGCAGGAGTACTCTCCGCAACGTCGGCGCCCACAGTCCGCCCGCGACCGCGACCGCCGTCGAGAGTGCCCAGGCTTCCGTCTCAGAGGCCTATCCCGCCCACCCCTGGACATCCGTCTCGCTACCCGTCAATCTACGGTATGCGTTTCCTCCCGCTGACACTCGCCATCGCGTTCTCACTTCCGGGCTGCGCTACGGGCTGGCACGCGACCCTGAGCGATACCGTGCCTCCGGAAGTGAGGACCGCCATCGAGGACGGACCGATATTCGAGACGGTGTTCCATACGGAAGCGGCCGTGTACCGCATCCCGGTCAGTCACCTGGCACCCGAGCGCGACGCCGTGTGGCGCGCTCTGCTCGAGGCCCCCGTGGTTCCGCCTGCCGCTTTCCGGATTGTCGGTATCGACCGGCACGACCGAGTCGTCGCCCGAGAGCGATGGCAGTTATTGAGCTTTTTCTCGCCCCAGCTCTCGGTGGTGCGTACCGGCGAGGTCTACCGCTTGGACCTCGTCGACGCCGACGACGCAGACCACCACTACCTCGTGGAATTCGAGCCGACGAGCAGCTTGGACCGCGCGTGGAGAGAACTCGCGCGCAGCGCGAAGTCCGCGGCGGCTAGGCCGCACATTGAACGGCCTGCGCGCTACACGTTGATCGACGACACCCACGGCGCGCATCAATCGCCGTCGCCGATAGGGGAGTGAATCCGAACCGCCAGGTACGGAACTCCGCCCCGCCCTCTCTCCCGCACCTGCACCTCGCCCACGCTTCGGTAGACGTCCGCCTGAACCTACGTCATCGATCGCAGCGCGGCGACGGCGCGCCGCAACCGGCGTCAACGCGCCTCATCCTGGCCCAAGAAAGCGCCGGACACCGTCGATTCGATTCGTCGGCTCCTGCACTCGACTGTCGATGCGGACCGAGTTGCGGGGCCGACCCGGGGACGACCGTTTACGTGTAGTACGCCTCGTCGGTCGGGCGGACGGCGCGGGCGAAGTGGAGTGGGCGACGTTCGCCGCCGGGGCCGCGGCGCGGAGCGGCCTTGGCGAGCCACTCCGCGTAGATGGCCTTCGACTTCTTCGTGTCCACCTCGACGTCGCCGTAGTTGTCGCCTTCGTGCGCCTTCGTGACGGTGACCTTCTGGTGCCAGCAGTGCATGCCGGAGATCGGGTCGGGCTGGACGGGGAACGTCAGGTTCTGGTGGACGCCGCCGTCCTTCCACCACACGCGCTGCGAGTCGGGATCGTCGGATTTCCACGGCTCGATGTCGCCCGTGCGCTCGACGCGCCAGATGCCGTCGCCCTTCTCCTGCACGTTGGCGGGCCAGGCGGCCCAACGATCGACTCCTTGCTCGGAGCCGAGTGTGAGGCGCCAGCGACCGAGGTGGTGGCTGCACGCAACGACGTCCGGGCGCATGCCCTCGGTGACCCACGCGCGATTGACGAAGTAGCCGATGCGTGTCGAGACGCGGACGAGGTCGCCCGTCTCGACGCCGAGTTGCGCCGCGTCGCCCGTGTTGATCCAGACCGGGTTGGCGTTACTGAGCTCGTAGAGCCACTTGGCGTTGGCGGAGCGGCTGTGGATCAGCGTCGGCACGCGGAATGTCGGCACGAGTACAAACTCGCTCTTCGTTCGGTCGATATTCGAGGGATGTACGTGGCTCCGGATGTAGCCGGGCAACGCGTTGTCGCCGAAGCCCCAGGTCTCCATCGTCGGACTCAGGAACTCAAGGCGCTTCGACGGCGTGTGGAAGCCCGCGCGGGCGACGCCTTCGACGTCAATCGCAACCGGCTTGCCGTCCTTCATCCACATGCCGCGTTCGCCGTCGAGCGTCGCGTCGTCGACGTTCACCTCAGCCTCATGCGTCTCGTAGACATCGTTTGCGATCTCGAACGCACCGTGCCGCCGCATGTACTCGAGCGGCGTCATGCCAACGCGCTTCGCCGCCTCGGGCAGGCCGGGAACGGAGTTCTCGAAAATCCAGCGGTAGTACTCTTCGATCGTGACGCGCTCGCCCGGTCGATAGGGCGACTCGAAGTGCTTGCGGATGCCGAGCGCGCCATCGGGATCGATCTTCCAACTGAGCGCGATCCAGAACTCGTCCTCTTCCCAGACCTCGCCGGGATTGGCCTCGTACGTCCAGTCGAATTTCTCGCCGTTGCGTTCCCTGGCGACGCGCAAGACGGGCTGTCGGAAACCGATCCAGCGGCCGGCGTGCGTCTCCTGGCTCATGATGTCGTGACGCTCGGGACTGAGTCCCATCGGCAGCACGTAGTCCGCGAAAAGGGCCGTCTCGTTCCACGTCGGCGTGAGCGCGGCGTGCAGACCGACCTTCTCCTCGTCGCGGAGCATCTCCATCCACGAGAACCCGTCGGGGTTGATCCAAACCGGGTTGTAGACCCGTGTGAAATACGTATCCATCCGACCGCGACCCTCTGCCACGAGATGCGGCAGCAGGAACGACAGCTCGTGATGGCTCAGCGGCCATTCGATCGGATAGAGCAACTCGTTCCACAGGTTCTGCGGTGGCGGCGAGCCGAAGGCTTTCGGCACAAACTTGTTTGCCGAGTGCATCGACGTGCCGCCGCGCGAGTTGACCGACCCGGTCAGCACGCAGAGGAATTGCAGCGTACGTGCGACCTGCCAGCCGCCCTCGTTGCCCGACGCGGCGCTGCGCCAGACGTGCGACGAGAGACCGCCGCGCGCCTCCCCCACCATGCGCCCGATGTTGCGCACCATGTCCGCATCGACACCGCATTCCTTCGCGACCCATTCGGGCGTGTAGCGCGCGTATTCCTCGTGGAGCGCTTCCATGAACTCCGGGAATGTGACGTCGCGTCCCGGGTGGCGTTCCGTCAGGTACGTGCGCCAGTTCATCCAGCGTCGGATGAAGTCCTCGTGGACAAGTCCCTCCTCGATCAGGACATGCGCGAAACCCAGCATCAGCGCAGCTTCGGTGCCGGGATGCGGCGCGATCCAGTGGTCGCTCATCGACGCGGTATTCGAGAGCCGCACATCGATCGTGACGATCTTCGCGCCCGCCATCTTGCCTTCGATGATCCGCTGCGCGTGCGGGTTGAAGTAGTGCCCGGTCTCCAAGTGCGACGAGATCAGCAGCGTGAGCTTCGCGTTGGCATAGTCGGGCGACGGACGGTCGCTGCCGGTCCAGAGTGCGTAGCCGAGGCGCGCGGCGGCGGAACACACGTTGGTGTGGCTGTTGTGCCCGTCGATGCCCCACGCATGTAGGACGCGCCCCATGAACCCGTCCTCGCCGGGACGACCGACGTGGTACATGACCTCGTTGCGCCGATCTTCCTCGAACGCCTTCCGAATGCGCGCAGCGAGCGTCTCGAGGACCTCGTCCCACGTCGTGCGCTCGAAGTCCCCCTCGCCCCGCTTCCCCACGCGCTTCATCGGGTAGAGGATGCGACCCGGGTCGTTGACCTGGTTGATCGTCGCCGGTCCCTTGGCGCAGTTGCGTCCGCGCGAACCGGGGTGATACGGATTGCCCTCGACCCTCTTGATCTTGCCGTTGGACTTATCGATGTACGCGACGAGTCCGCAACCCGCCTCGCAGTTGAAGCAGATGGTCGGCACGAGCTGGTAGCGACGCTCGATCTTCCGCGGCCACGCCTTCGCGTCGTACTCCATCCAATCGTCCCACTGATCCGGCGGTGGGAACGACGCGAGTGGAGTGCGCTGCCAGTCGTGGCCCGAGGGCGCCTTGCCACTCACGGGATCCGAAGGGCTCGTCGTATCGCTCATGAGATCGGCACCGCCTGCCCGGCTTCGATCCAGGCCTTCTCGTGGATGAATTGTCCGACGATGGTGAGCGCGAGCGCAACGGCTCCGAGGACCATCCCGAACACCCCGCCGAACGCCGCGCCGCAGAGCAGGAATCCGGCGGCGACGAGATGCAGCAGCGCGCCGACCCGGGGCTTGCCGGTCGACTCCATTATCGCGTGCGCGCGGGCGCCGTCTGTCGTGCGCTTGACCGGGCGATACTCAAGCGCCAGCAGCAGCGCGACGGCAACCGCGTACGACGCAGCCAGCATCAGTCCACCGCCCGATGGGGCGACGAGCGTGACGCCGAGCGCGAGACCAAGGGTCGCCGCGCGCAGCACCAACTTCGGGAAGAGACCGCCCTCCAACCACAGGTCCCGCGCCAGGCATTGGTGGAAGAGCCAAGCGCTGTACCCGGACGCTGCCACAGCGAACGGCAGATTCACGTAACGCACGGTCTGCACAAGTTCGTGTGCGCCAAGGACGTTCAGTGCGAGCGACACGGTGGTCAGCAATCCGAAGCC
Organism: Planctomycetota bacterium; assembly: GCA_024280885.1. Taxonomy (GTDB): domain Bacteria; phylum Planctomycetota; class JAJSAM01; order JAJSAM01; family JAJVHW01; genus JAJRPF01. The sequence goes on from JAJRPF010000071.1 coordinate 127,624, forward strand.
GGTTAGCACCCACGCGCCCTTCACCAGCCACGAGTCCGTGTTCGGCGAGAGGAGCAGCTTCAGGAAGCGTTCGGGCCGTCCGAGATCGTGAACCAAGAGCGCCAGCGTGATCCCGAGGAAGCCGAGTCCGACCGCCTCGGGAACAAACTGCAATTGACTGTCCGCCGCAAGCCCCGCCCCCACCAGGAACGGCGCGGCGATCATCGCACCGGCGGCCAGGTTCTTGGTGACAAGGTACGTCCAGATATGCCAACCCCAGACGGGCGGATGATCGACGTCGAGGACGTTGATCACGTCGTCTGGCGCCTCGAAGCCCGGCGGCACCTGCGGCGGGGGCCGCTTGCGATCGGACCAGATGTACTGCTTCGGCTCCTGCGCGGAGTTCGGTCGCAGCGCCTCGGGCAGCGCGTCGATGTACCAGACGCGCGGACTCGTGCCCTTCTCGAGTTTGCGCTGTGACGTGGTCTCCTCGCGGATCAACGTCGCAATCGGAGAATCCTCGTCGGAGACGTCGCCCGAGACGATGGCCTGCTCAGGACACACAACGACGCAGGCCGGCTCAAGCCCGCGCTCGGTGCGATGCGCGCAATAGTGGCACTTCTCGGCCGTGCCTGTGTCCTCGTTCAGATAGATCGCGTCGTAGGGGCATGCCTGCATGCAGCCGCTGCAGCCCACGCATGCGTCACGGTCCAGATCCACGATCGCGTCCGGCCGCTTGTTCAGCGCATTCACCGGGCAGATCTTCACGCACGGGGCATCGTCGCAATGATTGCAGCGCAGCACCGTGAAGTGCCGTTTCACACTCGGAAACGTCCCCTTCTCGGTGTATTTCACCCAGGTGCGGAACTTCCCGATCGGGACGTCGTTTTCAGCCTTGCAAGCCACCGTGCAGGCATGACAGCCGATGCACTTGCGGTGGTCGATCGCGAAGCCGAACTGTGGCGTGTGTGGTGTGTCTTCCATCCGGCGCCGAGGCTACCTACGAGTCAGTCGGAGTCGCACGATCTCATGTGCGGAGATCGTCACGGGACTGCGACGCAGCCACGAAGTTACGCCTCTCTCGCCTCCGGAGCCTGCCGCTACGGGTCGGCGCGGCGCACCTGCGCGGCGCCAATCGCGTTCTACTTCGCTATCGGGACCTTCCCGCCGGTCTTCCACCGCAGCGCGGCGACCTGGCCCTGTCGTGCGAGGTCTGCTGCCTCGCCGAGGATACGCGCTGCCTCCTGAGGGGCATGGAAGCCCATCGAGTTTTCGGCCGCGATGTAGTCGAGGCGCCACTGCGCCTTGCGTTGGAACTCAAGTGCTGGCGCGATCTGCTCGTCGCTCGCGCCCTGGTCTCGGGCTTCGAGAATGCCGTCGATCAGATCGACAACGGCCTTGCCACCGTTCTGGAGCAGATTGAAGTTCTTCGTCTGGATGTTCTCGACGCGTGCCTTCAGTTCGTCCTCGGAGAAATGGTGGCAGGTCTGACAGGCGCGCGCGATGTTGAGGAGCGGGCTGCGCACCCAGTGGTCCGAGACCTTGGTCGCGCCGTCGCGCATGTACGGCATATGGCAGTCGGCACACGCAACGCCGCTGCGCGCGTGAATGCCCTGGCTCCAGAGTTCGAACTCGGGATGCTGCGCCTTCAAGACCGGCGCGCCGGTCTCCTTGTGCTTGTAGTCGTAGAAGCGCTCGCCGTTCTCAAACGTCGTCGCGTCCCAGACCGACTCGGCGTTCTCGACCGTCAGGCCTTCTGCCCACGGGAACGTCAACTTGAACTTGTCGGAGCAGTAGTACTCGACGTGACATTGCCCGCAGACGAACGAGCGCATCTCGGTGCGCGTCGCGTCGGCGTTGGGATCATAGGGCTGCTTGCGGTTTCCCGCGCGCCAGCGTTCGATCGACGGCAGATGTGGCACGGGCGCGTCGCCTGCGGCCAGCGCAGCGATACCCTGGAGGAAGCCGGGACGCGTGACGCGGATCGTCATCGACTCCGGCTCGTGACAGTCCACGCAGGAGACGGCGTGGCCGTTCCCCATGTCGTGGAGCATCTTGTTCGTTTCCTGGTACGTCATCGCATACGTCTTCTCGAAGCCCGCGATCACGTCCCCGTCGCCGAGTTTGCGATAGAGCGGAATGACCGAGGCATGGCAGTGAATGCACGACCCGGTTTGTTGGGCCTTATGCCGCTCCGTCTCTTCCTGATCCTGCAACATGTAGGCATGGCCGCGACGATCGCGATAGTCGATCGCGAACGCGTACCCCTGAAACATGCGGGTCAGGAACGGGAACGCCTCCGCCTTCTGACTCGGCATGGCTTCGCTGCCGCCGTGTCCACCGAACTTCGTCTTCGTGGGCAGCGCAGTGAGCTTGTACGTGTCGTATTGCTTGGGCCAGTTCTTGCCCCACTCGGCGGGATCGGTGGTGTCCTCCCCGACCTCGGCCAACCGCACGAACGGTGTCCGCGCCTCCGCTTTCCGCTCGGCGACATTGAGCAAGAGAGCGGTGACACCAGCGGTCGCCGCCGCCACCACAATGATCAAGATCACGTACTTCCGCATGCCGCCTCCGGTCGCATTCGCTTCGGTCATCGAATCTGGTCTCCAAGCTCTGCTTCTTCGCCGCGCCACGGCCCACCGAGTCCAACCGGCTCGCCGTGGCCCACCGACGCGTGACAGCGCACGCAACGCGGCGCAGCACCGTCGGCTGCACCGCCCTGCGCATGCACGAGGTCGGCATGGCAGCGCAGACAGTTGTCATGCAGGATGTCCGCGTTCTTGCCCGTGATCGCGATCGGCTCAGGAAAGTCCTGCAACGTGAACGCCTTGGAGTGATTCCAGCCGTTCTCCGCCTTCGCGATGTACTTGCCGACAAAGTCGGCGGGCAGGTGACAGTCCACACACGTCGCTGCGATGTGGTGGCTAGCCTTCTGCCACGAGTCGTATTGCGACTGCATGATGTGGCAGTTGGCGCACGCCGCCGGGTCCGTACTCAGGTACGACGCGCCTTCGGCATATCCGAACGTCACGGCGCCCACGCCCAGCAGGATGCCGAGAGCGATGGCGGCGAGAGCCGGAAGCGTCTTGACCTTGAGCACTGCGAACCTCCTGGGTCGCGCAATTGCGACTCGGGTCGCAAGCTACGGTCTCATGTCGGAAGTCCCAATTTGGTCGGGGCCCGGGGTACGAACGACCGGATCGAGATCCGGCGCGCGCGACCGAGGTCGCGTGCCACGCCCCATCGGCAGCACGCGCGCACACGAATTCGAACGGCGCCTGCCCGCTACTTCGACTGCATCGTGAAGACGCCGTCCCAGTCGTCGCCCGGAGGAGCGTCGCGGAACGCCCGGCAGCGTTCGACGTAGAGCTTGGAACACGCGTCTCCAGGATGTGCGCTTAGCGCCTCTTCGAACGAGTGGCGCGCACGATCCCACTCTTGCTCGCGATAGAGAGTGAGACCGTCGCGGAAGCGACCGAGGACATCGACCATCTCGGGGAACGTCGCATCGGAGTGGAAGTCGAGGACCTCGTGGACGGCGACCGGGGCGGTCTTGCCCTTCACGATCACGCGGTCGATCTCGCGGGTCCGGTACGTGCCGCGCAGCTTGTGGAACGTCATGTCGCTGATCAGGATCGATGCCCCGTAGCGCTTGGACGCCCCCTCGAGCCGAGCGGCCAGATTGACGCCGTCGCCGATCACGGTGTAGTCCATCCGCTTCGGCGATCCGATGTTGCCGGAGACAACGTGATCGGTGCTGACGCCGACTCCCATACGGATCGGCGCCTTGCCGTCTCCGACGCGCCGCTCGTTGTACACCGCGAGGGCTCGGAGCATCCCGATCGCGGTCCGCACCGCGCAGTCCTGGTCGTCGTCGCTGGCGATGGGGAGACCGAAGACCGCCATGATGGCGTCGCCGATGAATTTGTCGAGCATGCCGCCTTCGTGCGAGATGCACTCGACCATCGCCGTGAAGTACTCGTTGAGCAGACTGACGGTCGCCTGCGGCCCGAGTTCCTCGGTGAGCGTCGTGAAGCTGCGAATATCGGAGAAGAGCACCGTTGCTTCGCAGCTCTGACCACCGAGGACCTCTTCGCCCTTCGCCAGCAATTGGTCCGCGAGCAACGGATCCATGTAGCGCGCCATGGTGGACTTCACGCGCTTTTCGGTACTGATGTCCTCGATGAGGAACATCGAGCCGATCGCGTCGCCGTCGCCGGTCGCAAGCGGCAAGGCCGTGAGATTGACCGAATGCGTCTCGCCCCCGAAGTGGAGTTCCGCGTCCATGGTCAGGTCACTGCGCTGCGTCTCGGCAACGCGTTTCTGGCGCTCCAGCACCCATGCGTTCTGGCGTGTGAAGAGATCCTCCGCGGAGCGCCCGACAAGTTCGTCGAGCGCGACGCCGGCCATACGCAGCGCGGCCGCATTCGCGGTGACGACGCAGGCGTCTTCGTCGAACGTCACGACGCCGTTCGACATGCTCTCCAACATGTTCTCGGTGTAGTTCTTCATCTGCTGCACATCGTGGAAGAGCTTCGCGTTCTCGAGGCCGATCGAGATCTGCGCGGTGAACGCGCGCAGCCGTGCTTCGTCGTCATCGGTGAACGCGCCGCCGCGCTTGTTCAGCGCCTGCGTCACACCAATCGTCTTGCCATCCTTGTTCAGCACCGGCACGCAGAGGATCGAGCGCGTGAAGAAGCCCGTCGACTTATCGAAGCTCGGGTTGAAGCGCAGATCGGCGTACGCGTACGGGATGTTGATGGTCTTGCCCGTCGTGAAGACCGTGCCCGCAATACCCTTGTCGTTCGGCAGTCGAATCTTGGTGGCGCCGAGGCCCTGGCCGATCTCGGTATAGAGCTCACTTGTCTTTTCGTCCGACAGAAAGAGCGTCGAGCGCTCCGCGTCGAGCATCTTCGTCACCGCAGCCATGATCTTGTTCAGCAGAGGAACCAGTTGGATCTCGGACGAGACATCGGAGACGACCTCGAGGAATTCGGCCTCTTGCTTACGAAGCCGGTCGGTGCGGAGCACGAAGAGCGTGCTCTGCAACACGACCGACGCCTGTTTCGTCATGGCCTCGCACGTCGCGAGATCTTCGCCGGTGAACTTTCCCTCGCGCTTGTTCAGGCATTGCGCGACGCCGATGACCTTGCCACGCACCGTCCGAATAGGGGCCGAGAGAATGCTCTGCGTCTTGAATCCGGAGACTCCGTCGAAGTCGCTGTTGAAGCGCTCGTCGGCATACGCATCGTGGATGATGACGCCCTCGTCGTTGGTGAAGACGTGGCCTGCGACGCCGACGTCGTTCAGCAATCGGATCTCGCGTGTTGTATGGCCCAATGCGACGCGGGAATAGAGTTCGCCTGTCGCGGGATCGTTCAGAAAGAGCGAGCCGCGCTCGGCGCCCGTCAGTTCGACGGTCTCCTCCATGAGCGCCTGCAGTTGCTCGTCCAGCGTCGGCATCGCGGCGAGTCGGTTGCACACGCGCAACAGGAGGTCGGCATCGGAAGAGGGTGTGTCAGAATGGCTCATGATGTCGCTTCCAGGCGTTGCCGCAGAGCGGCGATGGTGTCGCGAAGATCGTCACGTTCAAGCTCGAAAGCACGCCGGAGATCGCGCGTGTCGAATTCGAAGTCGTGGGCGGATTGCTCCATCGCAGAACGCAGGGCGGCGACCGTCTCGCGCAACTGTTGTGTCTCCGACCGCGACGCCATCTCGGCGGCGTGCAAACAGTCACCGCGTTCGAGTCGCGCCGCTTCCAACTCGGTGCGCATGCGGGCGATCGTGCGCTGCGCCTCGACGAGATCGCCTGCTGCCGCGCTGGTGGCGGAGTGAAGCGCATCGGCATGGACGAGTTGCGAGCGCTCGAGTTCGGCGCGCAACCCGGCTACCGTCTCCTGCAACTGCCGCACGTCGGCAGCGGCGGCGTTCGTTTGCTGCTGAGCGTCGACCGTCGCGGATAATTCGCGGGCTTCAAGTGCCTCGCGGAGGCTCCGAATCGTGGCTGTCAGTTGGCGGATCTCACTCTCCGCCGACGCCTGTGTTGACATCTCCACCCGCTCCTCCCGTCCCGTCCGGACAGCCCCCGCCGCCGGAGAGAGAATCGTAACCGCGGTCTCATCTGAACGCACCACTACGTCGCCCCAGAGTCTCGGGAGTCTGCCCCCCGGGCTCGATAGCCTCATCCCGGAGGCATCGAGGCCTGGCCAGAAGGCCTCGCAGCGCCGGAGAGATTGCGTGGATCACTCATGACGCGGATCATCCCTCGCGCCCGGCATCCGCGGGGGCTTCCGGCTGCACCTTCAGGTCCCGATCCACGTTCAGATCGCACTTCCGTGTTCGAACTCAGCGTCCAGAGTTCGGTTGGAGGACGATATCGACAATGCGCACACAACGGAGACCCCGTCACCGGCGGACACAGTGCCGCCTCAGGGGAGAGTGCCGCCTCAGGGGAGAGTGCCACCTCAAGGGAGCGTCCAGGCTCAGGGGAGAGTGCGCAGCCTCCCGCTGCGTGCCGCACGCGCGCTCGTGCTGATCCAGCTCGCCGCAATGGCCCTCCTCCTCGGATGCAAGAACGCGATCCTCTTCCATCCGTCCGAGCGCCCCAACACGGCGGAGGGCCTGTCTGCACTCGACCGGACCGACGCGCGATTGCTGCGCGTGACACGGCCGGACGGGCGCGCGCTGACCGGCTACGACGTGCGACCGCCGGGAGGCGCCGACACGCCCTTGCTGCTCATCTTTCACGGCAACGCAGGGAATGCAGCGCAGCGGGCTCCTTGGCTGAGTGGACTCGTCCAGAGGTCCGGGCTTCGGGTCGTGCTGGCGTCGTACTCGGGCTACGGCGGTAACCCGGGGTCCCCCTCCGAGGACGACGTCTACGCGGATGCGCTCGCGTTCTACGACCACCTGACCGCCTCCGGTGTACCGGCCTCTCAGATCGTGATCTACGGCGAGAGCATCGGTGGCGGCCCCGCGAGCCACGTCGCCACCGAACGCGCGTGTGGCGGCCTTATCCTCCAATCCACCCTCTCGTCGCTGTCCTCGATGGCGTGGGAGTCCTTCTGGTGGATCCCACTCGCTTCGATTGTCGTTTCCGGCGACTTCCCGAACGCCGAGCGCGCCGCGCGCGCAACGACCATGTGCCCCGTCCTGATCGTCCACGGCACGAACGACGGCGTGGTCCCGTTCTCGGAAGGCGAAGCGATCGCGAAGGCGGCGCCCGACGCTGAGTTCATGCCGATCGCGGGCGCCGGCCACAACGATCTCTGGTACGTCGGCGGAGCGAACTATCTGGAGCAGATCGCCAGTCGCGTTCGGGCCTGGACTGCTGAGTGAAACGGACTGCGGGAGTGACACGGACGGCTGAGTAACACGGGCTGCCGCGTGACGCCGCTGGCGGATCGGACGGGAGCGACTCGGTCGGTACGCAGCTCAGTCAGTAGTTGCGCAGCACGTACTTGCGCCACTTCTGGTCGAGTTCTTCAAGACTGATCTCGAATGCACTCTCGAGTACGTTCACGTGGTTGCTCCGACCGCCGAGGTCATCCATCAACTCGATGAACTTGTCACGCTCGGTATCCATCAGCCATGTGATGACGCTCCACGCCTTGATCGTCGCATCGAACTCGAGTTGCGTGATGGGCTTGATCACCAGCGCGCGCAGCTCGACGTCGGACTTCTTGCGGACCATCTCCTTGACGTTCGGCTTCCAGTTGCTCGTGTCGCTCCAATCCTTGATGCCGCCCTCGTCGCCGGGGTTCGCGTAGTTGCCCTTCTTGATCGCAACGCAATGCGTGAGGCAGGTCTCTTGCAACTTGACGGTGTAGAAGTACGAGAGTCCCTCGTTGATCCACGCGCCGCCCCGCATCCGGAAGACCTTGTAGTTGAGCAGGTGGACCGCCACGTGGACGGACATGTCCTTGCGCGAGACCGGGTTGCTCTGCTCCTTCATGCGGATGCCAAAGTGGGCCGCGTCGTGGTTGCTCGTGCCGGAGAGCTTGCGCGTGAGTTCGCTGTTCCCGTACGTGTCGCACCACGTGTCCCACTTGTCGTTGTCGACGAAGACGAACGTTGCGCGACCGCCTGTGAAGTCACGCCCGATGACATCCATCGTCGGATCCTCACCCAGATCCGAGAGGTAGTACGCGTAGAGCGTTTCGAGCGTTGTGCAGATCTCCATCAACTCACCGGTCTCGATCGATCCTTCGAGGCGGAAGTGCTTCGACTCGGCCTTGTTGAGTGTCTGGCCGAGGAGCTGATCCGCCGGACTCTCGCCCTTCACGACGGTCGCCTTCGCAGCCGCGGCGCGCGCGTCGTCCTGCTTCTTCGTCAGCCAGACCTTGCCCATCTTCTTGAAGCCGAGACCCTTGCGCGCCTTGGAGTTCTCGGGGTCCAGCCGGAGCGCGGCCTCGTAGCCCTTGATCGCTTGCAGCGGAAGCCCCTTCTTCGCGCAGTCGGCGCCGAGCACAGCGTACTTCGCCGCGACGAACTGATTCGCCTTCGCCAGGTGCTTCTCTTCCCAGTCCTCGACGCGCTTGTCGAACGACTCCTGCGACTCGACGGAACCTCCGCCGCTCGACTTCTGGTTCACCTTCTTCAGCTTCGCGTCCTCTTCCGCGTCGAGCACCCACTCCTTCCGCCGCTTCACGTATCCGAGGTAGTCGCGGGCATCGGAGTGGTTGGGATCGAAGCCGATCGCGCGCTTCGCCTGCTCGTAGGCGAACTGATAGAAACCGCGCCGCTTCGCCTGCTCGGCCGCATCCCAGACCTTCTTGCCGGCCGACCTGAGGATCTTGCGCTTTGCGGACTCGTAGTAGAGGTAGCCCTCGTCTTTCGGCTCGACAGCGTCCTGCTGCGCGCGTGCGGAAACACACGGGATCCCGGCGAGAATCATGGCGAACGCGGCAAGCGCGAGGGTGGCAACCTTCATCGAGAACTTCTCCGGTCTTGGGGCGACGATCCACGCAGAGTAGCGCAAGCGGCGTGCCCAGGTCACGAGCCTCCCTCGGGTATCAGGGGACAACCGGGCGCGGCGCGGCCTCATCGCTGCGTCGACTGATGCGCCGCAGGATGCGCCCATGGATGCCCACGGACAATCCCGTGACCCGCACCGCGGCTCCAGCGCGCGATCCAAGCGTCGATCCACGTCTCGGGAGCCGTCGCGCTCGCCCCGCCCCGAGGCTCCTCGACGACCAATACGCCCGGCCGCTCTCCGCACAAGACAGCTCGCTCCGACCCGCCGCCGAAGAGCGCGATCGCAGAGAGCGAGGCCCGATGCCAGAGCTCGGTGGACGTGATCGGGGCGAACCCGGCGTGCTGGCGCAGAGCCTCCGCCATCACGTCCAACATGCAGAAGTGGGGACCGGCGCCGACGTCGCTGCCGAGCGTCCAGCGCACACCGTGTTCCCGGAGCCGTTCCAGAGGCATGCGCCCGGAGCCGAGCGCACGATTGCTGGTCGGGCAGTGCACGGCGATCGCACCCGCGGCTGCGATGCGCTCCAACTCGCGGTCAGAGACGTGGATGACGTGACCGAGCAGCGTGCGGGGGCCAAGCAGACCGGCCCGGTCGTAGACGTCGGTGTAGTCGCGGGCCGATGAGAACCGGCGCGCGACTTCGGCCACCTCGGCAGGGTTCTCCGACAGATGCGTCTGGACCACGGTCCCCCAGGCGGCAGCGCGACGGCCCAACTCAGCGAGATCCTCGGCCGTGCAGGAGAGGGCGAAGCGCGGGGTGACGACGAAGCGCTCCCGGAGCGCCGGAACCTCCGGCGCCGGTGGCAGCGGGCCGACCAACTCGTCGGGTGGGCCGCGTGTCATCACGGCGGGTCCGCAGAGAAACGTCGCCGGTGCCGCAGCGAGGAACTCAATCGCCGACGCAAGCTGCGGCGAGCCGTACGCCGACCCGGCGAGCGTGCCGGCATCGGCGAGTTGCCGCAGCGCGTCGTCAAGGGCGTCGCTGCGCGCGGCCGGATCCGCGAGTCGCACCTCCTCGGGCCACGCCACGGTGCGCAGCCACGTGAGCAGATCCGAGTCCGCCCGGCCGGCGATGCCCGCCTGCACCCAGTGAAAGTGCCAGTCGGCGAACGCCGGGACGATGACGCCCTCGACCGGATCCGGATCGCCCGCTCGCGCCGGACGCGGCTCGCGCAGTCCGGGCTCGACCACGCCGTCCTCCAGGAGAACGGCCCGATCCGGCGAGATCGGCCAGCAGACTCGGCCGCGAATGCTGCGCATATCCCCGTTGTAGCCTCCCTCCGTGATCCCGGCATCCTTGACGCTCCGCGATCCCGTGGAGCCTCGGCCGCAGCTCGATATTCTGGATGGCATCCCCAGCCGTCCCAGGAGAGCAGCCGACCATGGCCCAGCAGATCACCACCCTCGACCTTGCCCGCGGCGTCTACGAGCGCGCAGCCGCCGCCCACGCGAAGGGACGCGAGCTCTTCGGTCGGCCGCTCACACTCGCTGAGAAGATCCTCGTCGCCCACCTGCGCGACCTCGACGCCATCTCCGCAGCGCCCGAGCGCCGCGTGACGACGTGCGAGTTCCAGCCGGATCGGGTGGCGATGCAGGACGCCACGGCCCAGATGGCCGTGCTTCAGTTCATGCGCTCCGGACGGCGCGAGGCGGCGGTGCCCTCGACCATCCACTGCGACCACCTGATCCAGGCGCGGCGCGGCGCAGGCGAGGACCTCGCCGCGGCGAGTACGACCAACGCCGAGGTCTACGATTTCCTACGGACCGCGGGGGCCAAATACGGCATGGGCTTCTGGAAGCCGGGCGCGGGGATCATCCACCAGGTCGTGCTCGAGAACTACGCGTTCCCGGGTGGAATGATGATCGGCACCGACTCGCACACCCCGAACGCGGGCGGGCTCGGCATGGTCGCGATCGGCGTCGGTGGCGCGGACGCGGTCGATGTCATGGTCGGCGAACCCTTCGGGCTCCTCTGGCCGGGCGTCATCGGCGTGCGCCTGACGGGTCGTCTCTCGGGTTGGTGTGCTGCCAAGGACGTCATCCTCAAGCTCATGGAGATCCTGACCGTCAAGGGCGGCACGAACCACATCGTCGAGTTCTTCGGCCCGGGTACGGCGTCGATCTCGTGTACCGGTAAGGGCACGATCTGCAACATGGGTGCGGAGCACGGTGCGACGACATCACTCTTCCCGTTCGACGATCGCATGGCCGCGTATCTGCGCGTGACCGAGCGCGCCGACGTCGCACAACTTGCCGAAGAGAATAAGGCTCTGCTCACGGCTGACCCGGAGTGCCACGAGCAGCCGGAGCGCTACTACGACCGCGTGATCGAGATCGACCTCTCGACGCTGGAGCCGATGATCGTCGGCCCGCACACGCCCGACCTCACGCGTCGCGTCTCCGAGATGGCATCGGCCGTTGCGTCCGAGGACTACCCGACGACCATCTCGGCCGCGCTGATCGGCTCGTGCACGAACTCGTCGTACGAGGACATGGAGCGCGCGGCATCGATCGCTGCGCAGGCCAATGCGCACGGTATCAAGGTGAAGGTGCCGCTCCTCGTCACGCCCGGCTCGGACTCCGTCGATGCCACCATCCGCCGCGACGGACAGATGCAGACGCTCGGTGACATCGGCGGCACGGTGCTCGCGAACGCCTGCGGTCCGTGCATCGGCCAGTGGAAGCGCGAGGACATCGCCGAGGGCGAGCGCAACGCGATCGTCAACAGCTACAACCGCAACTTCCGCAAGCGCAACGACGGCAACTCCGGCACGCTCTCGTTCATCACGAGCCCCGAGATGGTCGTCGCGTACGCGCTCTCCGGTCGTCTTGACTTCAACCCACTCACGGACGCGCTGACCGCCGCGGATGGCGCGCAGATCATGCTCAAGCCGCCCACCGGCCGTGAACTCCCGACCGACGGTTTCGAGTCCGGCAAGGACGGCTATCTCGCGCCGTCGGACGACCCTGACTCCATCGCCGTCAACATCGCGCCAGACTCCGAACGCCTCCAGGAACTGCAGCCCTTCGCGGCCTGGGAGGGCACCGACCTCGCCGGTCTGCGACTCCTCGTGCAGGCCAAGGGCAAGTGCACGACCGACCACATCAGCCCCGCCGGCCCGTGGCTGCGCTTCCGCGGTCACCTCGACAACATCAGCGGCAACATGTACATCGGCGCGGTCAACCGCTTCGGCGGCGACAACGGCACGGCGACGAATACCGTCACCGGCGAGAAGGGCATCAACTGCTCCGAACTCGCGCGTTGGTACAAGAACGAGGGCATCGGTTGGGTCGTCGTCGGCGACGAAAACTACGGCGAGGGCTCTTCCCGCGAGCACGCCGCAATGGAGCCGCGGCACCTCGGCGGTCGCGCGGTCATCGCCCGCTCGTTCGCCCGCATCGCCGAAACCAACCTGAAGAAACAGGGCGTCCTGCCGCTCGTGTTCAGCGACGCAGCGGACTACGAGAAGATCCGCGAAGACGATCTCTTCGCCCTCGAAGGTGTCATCGAACTCGCGCCGGGTTCCACCGTCACCGTGCGGTTGACGCACGCGGACGGCACGGACGAGACGTTCGCAACGCGCCACACGCTGACAGCCAAGCAGATTGCGTGGTTCAAGGCGGGGAGCGCGTTGAACCTGATCGCAGCGTCGCAGGGCTGACCAGCGGACCGGGGCCGACCGGGTGGTCTCTCGAATTGCCCAGACCGGGTCTGCTTTCGCGCCTTTTCGCGCGCCGTCGGCGTCCGCAGTGGCGTGCCTGTTCCGATGAGAGAAGTCGGCGAAGAGGCGCGAAAGGAGACCCGGTCTGTCTGATGCGGGCGCTGAGGTGGCGAGGGGAGTTGGCGGAGTGGGAGTGGGAGTGGGGAGATCCGGATGGATCGCGACTCGTCGAGGGGTCGAAATACCGTGCCAGGCTCAATTTCTTCGCGCGCCGCCCGGATGGACGAGAGCGAGCATCGTCGGCGCGCGCAAAAATTGAGCCAGGCACGCGATTTCGACGCCGCGCACCCGCTCGGTTGATCGGGGGATCTCAGAGGGGGAGAGAGGCGTCGGAGAGCAGTCGATCGGGGGCCGCCGCGCGCGATCGGCAGGTACGCGAGACGCGTGGACGCGACGACCGCAAGAAAGCCCCACCAACCACGAGAACGCCAGAAACGAGAGCGAGTGGCGGGGTTTGTGCGTTAGCACAAACTGTGACACTCGCGGTGAGGCGCAGGGAGCGGATTCCGCCTGCGAAACCCGACCTCGCGACGTGCGCACTGCCACGTCGCGGCTCCGACCCGATGCGCGGCCACGAACTCCAATCGCAGACCCGGTTGAAGCAACCGGAGCCGCGACGGAAGCCGAACATGCGAGCGAGAGTGAGCGGGGAGCCGGAGGCGCCCCCAACGCAACAACGAGCAACGCGAGTGGCGGGCTGTGTGCGAAGCACGCAGCGTGACACTCGCGGTGAGGCGCAGGGAGCGGATTCCGCCTGCGAAACCCGCCCTCGCGACGCGCCAACTTCCACGTCGAGGCTCCGACCCGATGCGCGGCCACGATTTCGATCGCCGCCCCGGTTGAAGCAGCCGGAGCCGTGACCGAAGCCGAACATGCGAGCGAGAGCGAGCGTGGCGACGGAGTCGCCACAAACACA
>JAJRPF010000072.1 GCA_024280885.1 Planctomycetota bacterium
GACGTGCTTTGTCCGCGCGACGCACTCACTGGCTGCGGACCGGATGACGATCGTCTTGATCGACGACCTGCACTTCGCGCCCGAGGAGGGGCGCGCGCTCTTCTCGTCTCTGGCAATGGCGATGCCTGGGCATCGCGTGCTGCTGATCGGGTCCACGCGTCCGGGTGTGTCGGAGGAATGGCGCGCAGGACTGACCCGGCTCGAGCAGGTGACCCCGATCGACGTGCCGCGCCTGGGTCCGAAGGATCTGATCGAATTGTTGCGGGACTCGTTCAGTTCAGAAGAACTTGTCTCCTCTCTTGGCGCACAGATCGCGGTCAAATCAGACGGCAACCCCTTCTTCGCCTTCGAGATCATCCGCGGCCTGCGCGAGGGGCAGTTCATCACGCAGAAGGACGACGGGACGTGGGTCTCGACGCGGATCATCAACGAGATCAAGATCCCGTCGTCGATCTTGGATCTGGTGAACGCGCGGGTCGCGGATCTGTCAGAGGAAGAGCGCGATCTGCTCGATGTGGCGTGCTGCTGGGGCTTCGAATTCGATCCGGGTTTGATCGGAGAAGTGCTCGGTGTCGGGCGTATCCCGCTGCTCAAGCGATTCGCGCAGATTGAACGCAAGCACCGCCTGGTCCGAGCCGCCGGTCGCAACATGATCTTCGATCACCACCAGGTGCAGGAGGCGCTCTACGGGAGTCTGTTGGAGCAGCTGCGCGAGGAGTACCACGCTGCCCTCGCCGAAGCTCTTGAAACGCGCACGAAGGCCACCGACAAGGACCCCGAGACGCTCGACGGCGCGCTCTGCGTGGATCTCTGCGAGCACTATCTGAAGGGCGCACGCGGGGAGAGCGCCCTGCGCTATCTCGAAGCGGCGCAGACGCATCTGACCAAGGGCTACGTGCCCGCGCAGGTCGTGGCGCTGACCGAACGCGCGCTGGCGGTGCCGGACCTCTTGACCGGCCTGGAACGCGCGAAGACGCTGCTGCGGCTGGCGAACGCACTCAACCCGCTGGGCCGTCGCGCACGTCAGGAGGAGTGCGCTGAGGAGGCGGAACGCCTGGCCGAGGAGGCGGACGACGAGGAGGTGCGCGGAAAGGCAGCGGTGGCGCTCGGTACTGTCTTCTGGCGAACCTCACGCCACGAGGAGGCCGATGCGGCCTACCGCCGCGCGCTGGAGATCGCTGTGGCGTGCGGGGACCAGAAGGGCGAGGCCACCGCCACGGGGAACCTGGGCCTCGTCTTCCACTCCCTCGGCCGCCTGCCCGAGGCGCAGGAGCACTTCGAGCGGCATCTCGCGCTGAGCCGGGAGATCGGGGACCGGGCGGGCGAGGCCCGCGCCACGGGGCACCTGGGCAACGTCTTCTACTCCCTTGGCCTCCTGCCGGAGGCGCAAGAGTACACGGAGCGGGATCTCGCGCTGTGCCGCGAGGTCGGGGACCGGGCTGGCGAGGCCTCCGCCACGGGGAACCTGGGCCTCGTCTTCTGGTCCCTCGGCCGCCTGCCCGAGGCGCAGGAGCATCACGAGCGGTGTCTCGCGTTGAGCCGCGAGATCGGGGACCGGCTGGGCGAGGCCACCGCCACGGGGAACCTGGGCCTCGTCTTCCACTCCCTCGGTCGCCTGCCCGATGCACAGGAGCACTACGAGCGGCATCTCGCGCTGAGCCGGGAGATCGGGTACCGGCAGGGCGAGGCCATCGCCACGGGGAACGTGGGCGGTGTCTTCCACTCCCTCGGCCGCCTTCCCGATGCGCAGGAGCACTACGAACGGCAACTCGCGCTCAGCCGGGAGATCGGTTACCGGCGGGGCGAGGCGTACGCGCACCACAACCTGGGATGCGTACTACGAGAGGAGGGAGAGAGAGCGGGCAGCGAGGAGCGCCTGCTCGCGAGCCTCGTGATATGCGAGGAGGTCGGGCACCGGCATCTGGCGGCGGAGACGCACCTTGCTCTCGGGTCTCTGCGCGCGGCGGCGGGAGACGAGGAGGGGGGGCGTGAGTCGCTCGCCGCCGCGCGCGAATTGGCGGCGGACGTTGACATCCCCGGCCACGAGACGCTGGCACGCTGCGAGTTGGCGCTCCTTCCGGGGGGCGACGCGCAGGGCGCGCTGGCGGCGTTCACGGAACACGAGGAGCGCTTGGACGCCGACGAACGCCGCGAGGCGCGCTACCTGCTCTTTCGTGCGACCGGCGACCGGGCGCATCTGGAAGCCGCGAAGCGCGTGCTCGACGAGTCCCTCGCGACCGTCCCCGCCGAGTACCACGAGGCGATGCTCTCGAACCTCCGCGTCCCCCGCGAGATCATGGCCGCGTGGAACGGCGAGCGCGGCGACCCCGACGCACCCGCATCCCCAGACGACGACGAACCCCACGGAACTGAGTCCGTCACGCGCGCCGGGTAGAGGCGATACGGAGCCAGGACAACTTCGGCGGAGTTCGGCGCAACCCGCTTGAGCTGGCGAGGGCAAACCTCCGAACTCCGCCGAAGTTGTCCTGGCTCCGTACCTCCCCGAGAGTGAGTTTGCACCGTCTCCTTGGATGGTGCCCGGTGACGCGCGGTCTTGACCGTTCAGGCTGCGGCGACGCCCTCGGTCCGCGAGACACCGGGCACCGCGGGGCGTCTCCGGCGAACTCGAGAGAACGCCCCGCCGTCCCCGGTCGGCGGCGGAGCAACGCGCTCTATTGTCGAGGCCAGGCGGCCCGCCGACGCCCGGGTACGATCCGAGCGGTGAGGCTCTCTCCGTACGGTTCTCCGACGCCCGGGCGATCTTCAGCCGCGTGCTTCCGTATCCAACAACGGGCGCGCTTCCGTTGCCCGCTCCACGTACGCATCCGCGCCGAGAAGTCGCAGCGCGTCGGGATCACCGAAGCCGCCGAGTACGGCGATCACCGGCATCCCGGCCGCGCGGGCGCCGCCGATGTCTGCATCGCCATCGCCGATCAACAGGCACCGCGCGGGCGTTACATCGACCAGCCGCGCGGCCAGGAAGAGCATTGCGGGACTCGGCTTGGTCAGGCCGCCCACGTCGTCGGGTGTCGCGACGGCATCGAATAGCTCCGTCACGCCACACTGCGCGAGGAATTCGTCGGTCGCCTCGCGCGGTTTGTTGGTCGTGAGCGCCGTCTTCACGCCACGCGCTCGAAGATCGGCGAGGAACTCGCGCATCCCTGGGTAGAGATCGGAGTGACGACCCGAGATGCCGCGGTAGACGCGCCGGAACGTCACCATGATCTCCGCGACGCCATCGGCATCGACGTCCTCCGTGCCGAGCGAGCGCGCGATCAACTTGCGCGCGCCGTGACCGATCCAGGTTCGCACGCGGGGCGGGTCGGCGACCGGTTCCAGGCCGTGCTCGGCGCGCGCGGCGTCGAGGGCAACAGCGATGTCCACGAGCGTGTCGGCGACGGTTCCGTCGAGGTCGAAGAAGACAGCGTCGGGGCGGAAGGTTTGCGTGCTCACGGGCGGAGGATCGGGCGGCGGCGAGCCCTCGGGTAGGAATCGTCGTCGCGACGCCGCCGAGGCAGAGTGAGCGCATCTCCTACTGGGGGTGCCATGGGTACCGTGATCTTCGATTTCGACAGCACGTTGGTTCCGTGCGAGAGCCTCGAGGTGGTTCTTGCGCGCGCACCCGGGGCGTCGGCGCAGGATCTCGAACGCGGTGCGGAGATCACGCGTCTCGGGATGGAGGGGGCGATTTCGTTCCACGACTCGCTCACGCAGCGGCTTGAGATCGCCCGGCCTGCGCGCCGTGATCTGATCGCGGTCGGCGAGGAACTGGCCGGCGGCATGACGGACGGCGCTCCCGAGGTGGTCGCGTGGCTGCACGACGAGGGCCACGACGTGTGGATCGTCAGTGGCGGGTTCCAGGAGGTCCTGCTCCCGGTCGCTGCCGCGCTGGGGATTCCGGCTGCGCGGGTGCAGGGCGTACGCGCTCTGTGGACGGGCGAGGGCGCGTTCGATGGTTTGGACGATGACGACGCTTTCGCGCACTCGAAGGTGGAGGGTGTGCGCAAGCTCGCGCCGACGTGGCCGCACCCGTCGATCGGGGTGGGGGACGGCGCGACCGACCGGGCGCTCTGCGATACGGGACTCGTCGACGCGTTCATCGCGTACACCGAGCATGTGCGGCGGTCGTTCGTCGCGGAGTCGGGTGACATCGTCGAGGTCGGGAGCATGGGTGCGTTGCGCGACGAGCTCCAGGCGCGACTGGACTCCACGACGGCTGATGTGCAGAGCACGTGCGAAGAGGAGAAGCTGAGATGACGAGCCGTTTGTCCCGTCCCCGGGATCAGATCCGGGTGCTCCTGCTCGAAGGCATCCACGAGCGGGCGGTCCAGTCCTTCGAGCGCGCCGGCTACACGTCTGTGCGACGCCTCGAGGGCGCGCTGCCGGTGGACGAGTTGCATCGCGAACTGGCCGACGTCCACATCGTCGGATTGCGCTCGCGAACGCAACTCGACGCCGATGCGCTCCAGGCGGCGCGCCGGCTCGTCGCCGTGGGGTGCTTCTGCATCGGGACCAACCAGGTCGCGCTCGACGACGCTGCCTTGCGCGGCGTGCCCGTTTTCAACGCGCCGCATTCCAACACGCGCTCGGTCGCAGAGTTGGTGATCGGTCTCTCGGTGATGCTCTTCCGCGATGTCTTCCGCAAGAGCTCGTTCGCGCATGACGGCAAGTGGCGCAAGACGGCGAAGGGTGCGCATGAACTCCGCGGGAAGACACTCGGGATCGTCGGCTACGGCCACATCGGTTCGCAGGTGTCGGTACTCGCCGAGTCGATGGGGATGCGCGTCGTCTACCACGACATCGTCCCGAAACTCTCGCTCGGCAACGCGCGTCCGCAGACGTCGCTCGACGAGTTGCTCGCTGTGTCCGATCTTGTCACGCTGCACGTCCCGCAGACGCCCGAGACGAGCAACCTGATGAGTGCGGAGCGGATTGCGAGAATGCGGCCGGGTGCGTTCCTGATCAACGCCAGTCGCGGCACGGTCGTGGATGTGGACGCGCTGGCGGGCGCGTTGCGTGAGGAACGCATCGCGGGTGCGGCGGTGGACGTCTTTCCGACCGAGCCGAAGAACGCGGACGAGGAGTTCATCAGTCCGCTGCGCGGGCTTCGCAACGTGATCTTGACGCCCCACGTCGGTGGTTCCACGGTCGAGGCGCAGGAGGCGATCGCCGTGGACGTTGCGACCCAGCTCGCGGCGTATAGCGACAGTGGGACGACGACGGGCGCGGTCAACTTCCCGCAGCTCAATCTGACACCGCATGCCGGCTGTCATCGCATTTTGCACGTACACCGCAACGTCCCCGGCGTGTTGCGCGCGATCAACGACGTCATCGCCGACCAGGGCGTGAACATTCGCGGTCAGCATCTGCAGACGCGCGGCGAGATCGGTTACGTCGTGCTCGACGTGGAGCGCACGCAGACCGACGACGTCCTGGAGCCGCTACGCGCGATCGAGGGGAGCATTCGTGCGCGCATCCTCTACTGATATCGGAGTCATCGGACCGGGCGGCGTGCGCGTCACGTTCAACCCGGGCCCATCTCAGATTTCGCCCCAGGTCATCGCTGATATCCACGAAATCGCGGACAGCGGATTGCTCGCGGAATCCCATCGCAGCGCGCGTGTGAAGACCGTTGTGAAGGATGCGGTATCCGCGATGCGGAGTGCGATGCGCGTACCGGACGAGTACGCGATCCTCTTCCAACCGTCGGCGACGGCCGCGATGGATGTCCTCGTTCGCAACCTGGTCTCAACGCGCTCCCTGCACTTCTCGAACGGTGCGTTTGCCGATCGCTTCGCAGGTACTGCCGGACTGATTGCTCCGGTGCCGATCTGTGTCGATGGTCCGTGGGGTGAAGCTCCGGGCTGGCGGAGCTTCGAGACGACGGAGAGGTTCGATCTGGTCGCCGTGACGCACAACGAGACCAGCACCGGGATGGCGTGGCCGTTCTCGGAACTCCGAGCCCTGCGCGACAGGTATCCGGAGCATCTGCTCGCCGTCGACGTGACGTCGTCGTTCGGCGCGCTCGCGATGGAGTGGTCGTCGGCGGACGCGTGGTTCGGCTCCGTGCAGAAGTGCCTCGGCCTGCCGGCGGGACTCGGCTTCCTGATCGTCTCCCCGCGCTGCATCGACCGAACGCGCGAGATGGGTTTCGCGGCCGAGATCGCTCCGTGGCAAGACCTCATTCGCATGTCGACCAGCATGTACACCGGCGAGACGGCCGAAACGCCGAACGTCCTCGCGATCGCCTTGCTCGGACGGCAGATGGCGCGCTGGGATCTCGCGGCGATCGAGGCGGCGACGCAGCGGAAGGCCGCGGCGGTTGCGGCGGCGGAGCTGCCGTGGACGCCGTTCGTGCAAGAGACCGAGTGGCGCTCACCGACGGTTCACTGTATGCAGGTCGATGATCCCACCGCGTGGCATGAATGCGCTCTCGCTGCGGGCTTTCGCCTCGGCAGCGGGTATGGGAAATTGAAGCCGAGTTGCATCCGGATCGCGACGTTCCCCGCGCACTCGGAGGACGACGTCGCGGCTCTTCTGGCAGCACTCGCGGGATGATCGTGCCGATGGGGGAGACATGAGCAGAACCGTTCTCGTTACTGGTGGTGCCGGCTACATCGGCAGCCACGCATGTCTTGAGTTGCTGCGCGCCGGCGATGAGGTCGTCGTCATCGACAACCTCTCCAACGCGAGCCGCGTGTCACTCGATCGCGTTCGCGAGCTCTCGGGGCAGGATCTCACGTTCTACGAAGCCGACATCCTCGACCGCGCGGCTCTCGACGGCATCTTCGTGGCGCATCCGATCGATGCGGTCATCCACTTCGCGGGCTTGAAGGCGGTGGGGGAGTCGGTCGAGAAGCCGCTCGCGTACTACCGCAACAATGTCGCGGGGACCGTCGTGCTCCTGGAGGCGATGCGCGCCGCGCGGGTGCGCGACCTGGTGTTCTCGTCGTCGTGTACCGTCTATGGCGCGGCGCCCGCGCCGGTGAATGAGGACACGCCGCTCTCTGCCGCGAACCCCTACGGGCGGTCGAAGCTCATCATCGAGGACATGCTGCGCGATCTCGCGGCGTCGCCGATCGAGGAGCCGTGGCGGATCATTCTGCTCCGCTACTTCAACCCGGTCGGCGCCGATGCCAGTGGTCGTATCGGGGAAGATCCGACGGGCATCCCGAACAACCTCGTTCCGTACGTCATGCAGGTGGCGGTCGGACGTCGCGACCAACTCAGCGTCTTCGGCGACGACTACCCGACGCCGGACGGCACGGGCGTGCGCGACTACATCCACGTGACGGATCTCGTGCTCGGGCATCTTGCCGCTCTCGACGCACTGGCGAAGACAGAGGGCTGTGTCCCCGTCAATCTCGGCACCGGACGTGGCTCCTCCGTCCTCGAGATGGTGGCCGCCGCGAGCCGCGCCGTCGGTCGCGACATCCCCTACGCGATCAAGGCGCGTCGCCCGGGCGACATCGCCGCGACGTACGCCGATCCGGCGTTCGCGGCCGAGTACCTCGATTGGCGAGCGGAGCGCGATCTGGACCAGATGGTCGCGGACCACTGGCGCTGGCAGAGCGAGAACCCGAACGGCTACGGGGAGTAAGACGAGCCAGTCCCGCGGGCGAGGCGTACTCGCGGAAACGACGCGCCGTCCCCGGTCGGCGGCGGAGCAACGATGTCGCTTGTCGAGGCCAGGTAAGCCCGCCGACGCCCGGGTACGATCCGAGCCCTGAGGCTCTCTCCAGACAGATCGAGAACGAGGGCGTAACTCGGTCTTGGATGGTACCCGGCGAGGGGCGGTCTCGGCTGGCTCAGCTGCGGCGACGCCCTCGGTCCGCCGCTCGACGGGGACCGTGGGGCGGCCTCGGGCCTTCGTCGAGCGGCGGACCGCGATGCATCTCCGACGTACTCAAGAAAAAGCCCCGCCGTCCCCGGTCGGCGGCGGAGCGACGATGTCGCTTGTCGAGGCGAGGCAAGCCCGACGACGCCCGGGTACGATCCGAGCCCCGAGGCTCTCTCCAAGCAGATTGAGAACGAGGGCGCACGGCGGACTTGGATGGTAGGGACCGCGGGGCCGCCCCGGGACTCCGGGGACTGGAGAGAAGGCCGTCGCCGCTCCCGCTCCTACGCCCGTCGGATCTCCACCGCTTCGCCCATCACGCGCGCGATGACGACGGCGTCGCCGCGCGCCGGGTCCGGGTAGCACGACGCCACGGCGAGGCGCGCTTCCTCGATCTCGTCGCGGCCTTCCACGCGATAGAAGAGCTGCCAGTTCGCCTGGTCGTGAATGTCGTAGCGGCGTGCCTCGACCAGCACGCCGCTCACGGTTTCGGGAAGCAGCACGGCTATTCGCGCTTCTGCCCGCACTGGCCGCAGAACCCGGCGCCAGCGGACAACGGACTACCGCAACCCGAGCAGAAGCCGTCGGCCTCGGGCTTCTTCTCCAACTCCTCGCCGCATGCATTGCAGAACTTGCCGGGAGGCACGCTCGCGTTGCATTTGCCGCATGTCGTGCCCGGTGTGGCGGGGGCCAGCGACTCGCCGCCGCTGGTGTCGCGGACGAGCATCTGCGCCATGCCGAAGCCGACGCCGAGACCGGCGCCGCCGAGCAGGCCGCCCATGCCTCCGCCGCCGCCTTCGCCACCACCGCCGCCCTTCGCCATGCCTTCACCCGCGCCAAGCATGGCCTTGCCGGCCGCGAACTGCTGGTACGCGCCGACGCCGCCGACCGTCTTCAGGTACGCCGCGTCGGTGTAGAGGCGCTTCAGGTTGTCGGCGTCGTCCTCGTCGATCGCGACCTCGAAGTTGCCGAGACGGACGATCCGGATGCCGTAGTCGTCCACATGCTTGCCGAGGCCCGCGATGACGGTCTCCTCGATCTCTTCGGTGTACGCACCGGAGGTGACGTCGAGGAGCGGCCACTTGTTCTTCACGCAGAGTTCGGCGATGCGGTCGCGCACGACCTTCAGCACCTGCTCCTTCATCCAGGAGCGCACCATGAAGCTCTCGGCGCGGCCCATGCCGACGAGACCGACGATGAGTTCCTCGGGGTCCGTGACCTTGAAGCTGAACTCGCCGTGGACCATCGTCTCGACCGGGATGCCGCTCTTCGGGTCCTCGACGTGGCCGATGCGTCCACCGAATTTGATCCCGGTGTGCTCGCGGGTGTTGACGAAGAACACCTCGGTGATGAAGACGTTCCCGCCCGTGAACGAGTCCACGAGGTTCGAGAGGAAGGGCAGGTTCGAGCTCTCGAGCGTGTAGCGCCCCGGCTCCATGACCTTCACGACCTTGCCGTCGCGGAAGAAGACCGCCTTCTCGTCGGCTTCGACCGTGAGCTGCGACTTCATCGGGATGGTCGGGTCCGGGTGCTTCCAGACGACCTGCGACTTCGCCGCGTCCGGACGGGCCACCATCATTTCGCCGACGCCGCGCTTGAACCAGTCGATCACGCCCATATCCGTTTCTCCCTACCACTGTCGCCGGACCCCACGCGCAAGCTCGGCTCGTCGGCCGCCCGCGTCCTGGTTGTGGGGATGTTGTCAGGGAAGACTAACATCTGGACCGGCCTCGCGGTTCGCGACATCGCGGCGTGGGGGCTCGCCGAGGCACAGGAAGTGGGGCAAACCGCGTGAGTGAGACTGCCGACGACGAGGGCGCCGACGAGGGCGCAGCTCTCCCGGATGAGAAGGGCACGGCGCCCGAGAGCGCGAGCCTGGACTTCCGTTGCGAGGATTGCGCCGCAGTCATGGCGTGGGACCCGGAGTCCGATGCGCTCGCCTGTCAGTTCTGCGGCGGTCGCCGTGAAGTGCCCGCCCGCCGCGATCCGATCCGCGAGTACGGACTCGACGAGGCCGGTTCCGCGGCGCGCGGGCTGGGCCTCGAAGTGCGTGTGGCGCGCTGCGAGGTCTGCGGCGCGAAGGTCGCCTTCGATACTGCGTCCGTCTCGGAGTCCTGTGTGTTCTGCGGCTCGTCGCGCGTTCTTGCGGAGGACGCGCGCCGCAACTCGATCCGGCCCGAGTCGCTGATCCCACTTGACGTCTCGCGCGACGAAGTGAAGGCAGCGTTCGGCGCGTGGCTGGGGCGGCTCTGGTTCCGGCCGAGCGCACTCAAGAAGCTGAAGGACTTTGACGCGACCGGGGTCTACGTCCCGTACTGGACGTTCGATTGTCACGCGCAGTCGGATTGGACCGCGCAGGCGGGCTACCACTACTGGGTGACTGAGACCTACATGACGACGGTGAACGGCAAGACGGTCATGCGCACGCGGCAGGTGCGGAAGACGCGCTGGGTTCCCGCTGCCGGGGAACGCGACGACGACTTCGACGACATTCCGATCCTGGCGTCGAAGGGGATTGACGCGGGCCTCGCCCGCAAGTTGGGCGAGTTCAAGCGCGCGGCGCTCGTGCCGTACCGACCGGAGTACCTCGCGGGATGGGCGGCCGAGGAGTACAGCGTCACGCTTGCGGACGGCTGGAAGACCGGGCAGGCGCGGGCCGAGAGCACGCAGGTCTCGCGCTGTTCCGGCGACGTTCCGGGTGATACGCAACGCTCGCTCCACGTTCGTACCGAGTTCTCCGACGTGCGCTGGAAACACGTGCTCTTCCCGATCTGGAGCCTCACGTTTCAGTGGAAGGGGAAGGCGTATCCGGTGCTCATCCACGGCCAATCGGGGCGCGTGGTGGGGGAGGCGCCCTACTCGTGGGTGAAGATCGTGCTCGTCGTGCTCTTCGTGATTGCGGTGATCGCCGCGATCGGCATCTCGCAGTCAATCTGAGCAATCTGAGCAATCTGAGCGTGCTGGGCGCCGCGCCACCCCGGACGATCTTGCGAACGCGCGCCACTTCGCGAACATGAGCGCGCCATGCCACGTTTCGGCCTGCTCCTCCTCAACCTCGGTACTCCGGAAACGCCCTCGACGGCAGATGTCCGCACGTACCTCCGCGAGTTCCTCTCGGACCCGCGCGTGATCGACTTGCCGGCCGTCGCCCGTTGGGCGCTGCTGCACTTCGTGATCCTGCCTTTTCGTCCGGCGCAGTCCGCGAAGCTCTACCAGAAGATCTGGACCGAGCGAGGCTCGCCGCTGCTCTTCCACGGCGAGGACCTTGCCGCGAAGGTGCGTGAGCGCCTCGGGCCGGACGTGCCGGTGGCGCTGGCGATGCGCTACGGGAAGCCCTCGATTGCCTCCGCACTCGACGAGATGCGACGCGCAGGAGTGGACCGGATCGTCGTGTTCCCGCTCTTCCCGCAGTATTCGTCTGCCGCGTGGGGCTCGGCCGTCGAGAAGGTCTACTCCGAGTTGAGTGGCCTGTGGAACGTCCCCACCGTCCACGTCGTGCCGCCTTTCTACGACGAGCCCGGATACCTCGAGACGTTCGCCGCCGTCGCACGCCCGATCATCGACAGAATGCAGCCCGACCTCGTCGTCATGTCGTTCCACGGCCTCCCCGAGAGGCATTGCACGAAGAGCGACGAGGGCGTCGCGCTCGGCGGCGCCCCGCATTGCCTCGCGAAGCCGGATTGCTGCGCGGCGATCGTCGCGGCCAATCGCAGCTGCTACCGAGCGCAGTGCTTCGCATCGGCGCGCGGCATCGCCGCCGAACTCGGGCTCGCCGAAAATGAGTACGAGGTCACATTCCAGTCTCGGATGGGGCGCACTCCGTGGGTGAAGCCGTACACCGACATCCGGCTCCCCGAACTCGCGCGCGAGGGCGTCAAGCGGATCGCGATCCTCTCGCCTGCGTTCGTCGCCGATTGCCTCGAGACGCTCGAAGAACTCGAACTCCGCAACGCCGCCACGTTCCGTGCGGCGGGTGGCGAGGAACTCACGCTGGTCCCGTCGCTCAACTCCGAGGATGCCTGGGTGGACGCCGTCATCGAGTTCTCGACGCGTGCCCTCTCCGGAGGGTCCTCCGCTGCGCCTTCCGAAGGGGCCTCCGGGGAGTCTCCGACTGCGAGCGGGAATTCCGGCGCGTCTCCGTCCTACAATCGCGCTCCGTGAGAGCGACCGGTTCCCGCGAGAGGCCCAGCACATGAGAGTCCGGCACGTGAGAGTAAGCACATGAAGATCGTCAGCATCGGAGGGGGCCCCGGCGGCCTCTATTTCTCCATCCTCATGAAGAAGGCGTTCCCCGACGCCGAGATTGTCGTCCACGAGCGCAACCGTGCCGACGACACGTTCGGCTGGGGCGTCGTCTTCTCGGATGAGACGCTCTCGGGTTTCGAAGACGCCGATGCGGAGAGCTTCAAGGAGATCACGACGTCGTTCCGCTACTGGGGCGACATCGAGACCTACTTCGGCGGCGAATGTGTCACGTCCACCGGCCACGGCTTCTGCGGGATGTCGCGCAAGAAGTTGCTCAACATCATGCAGGCGCGCTGCCGTGACCTCGGCGTCGATCTGCGCTTCGAGAGCGACGTCACTGACCTCGCACAGTTCGCGGATGCGGACCTGATCTTGGCCGCCGATGGCGTGAACAGCTTCATCCGCGACGAACTCGCCGCGGACTTGCAGCCGACCGTCGATTGGCGTCCGAACCGGTTCTGCTGGCTCGGCACGTCGAAGCCTCTGACGGCGTTCACGTTCATCTTCGAGGAGAACGAGCACGGTCTCTGGATGGTCCACGCCTATCCGTTCCAGAACGAGCTCTCGACGTGGATCGTCGAGGCCGACGAGGAAACGTGGCGCGCGGCCGGGATGGACACGAAGAGCGAAGAAGAGACGGTCGCGTATTGCCAGGCGCTCTTCGGCAAGTACCTCGACGGCCATCCGTTGCTCACGAATCGTTCGATGTGGCGTCAGTTTCCGACGATCCGTTGCGAGCAGTGGTACAGCGGCAACGTGGTGCTGATTGGCGATGCCGTACACACGGCGCACTTCTCGATCGGATCGGGGACGAAGCTCGCGATGGAAGACGCGATCGCGCTGCGTGATGCGTTCGTGGCGCATCAGGGCAAGGACGTCCCGGCCATCCTCGCCGAGTACCAGGAGGCGCGCTTCGTGGACTCCGCGAAGTTGCAGAAAGTCGCCCAGACGAGTCTCGAGTGGTTCGAGAACGCGCGTCGCTACATGCATCAGAAACCGCTGCAGTTCTCGTTCAATCTGATGACGCGCAGCAAGCGCATCACGTACGACAACCTGAGACTGCGCGACCCTGCATTGGTCAAGAACGTGACCGCGTGGTATCGCGAGGATGTCGGCGCTCCGAAGACGAGTGAAGGCCGCGATCCACCGCCGATGTTCACGCCGTATACGTTGCGGAAACTGACGCTCACGAACCGCGTCGTCGTCAGCCCGATGTGTCAGTATTCCGCCGTCGAGGGCGTCCCCGGTGAGTGGCACTTCGTACACTATGGCTCACGGGCGATCGGCGGGGCGGGGCTCGTCATCACCGAGATGACGGACGTCACGCGCGACGGTCGAATAACCGAGGGCTGCACCGGGTTGTGGAACGACGAGCAACGCGATGCGTGGCGGCGCATCGTCGAGTTCGCGCACGCGAACTCGGAGTCGAAGATCGGCATTCAGCTCGCGCACGCGGGGCGGAAGGGCTCGTGCGACCATCCGTGGGAGGGGCACGACACGCCGCTCTCCGCTGATCGGGCGTGGCAGACTCTCGCTCCCTCGGCGCTTCCGTTCCTACCCGATTGGCCGTTGCCGAAGGCGATGGATCGCGCCGACATGGATGCCGTGCGCGACGCCTTCGTCGCAGCGACGAAGCGGGCGGACGACGCGGGCTTCGACCTCGTCGAGTTGCATCTCGCTCACGGGTACTTGCTGAACCAATTTCTCTCGCCCGTGACGAACCATCGCACCGACGAGTTCGGCGGTTCCCTCGAGAAGCGGATGCGCTACCCACTCGAGGTCGTCGCTGCCGTCCGTGCCGTCTGGCCCGATGACAAGCCGCTCGCGGTGCGCATCAGCGCCGTCGATTGGGTCGAGGGCGGCCAGACCGCCGACGAGTCCGTCACGCTGGCGCGCGCTCTGCAGGCGGCGGGGTGCGACGTGCTTGACGTCTCGACCAGCGGGATCTCAGCCGACGCGGAGCCGAACTACGGGCGCATGTTCCAGGTGCCGTTCGCTGACAGGATCCGCCACGCGACGGGCATGCCCGTGATGACGGTGGGCGCGGTCCTCGGCGCCGATCATTGCAATACGATCCTGACTGCGGGACGCGCTGATCTCTGCGCGATGGCGAGACCGCATCTGCGCGCGCCATACCTCACGCTCGACGCGTCGAGCGAATTCGACTACCCCGACCAGCACTGGCCGTCGCAGTATCTGCTCGGCAAGCCGCCGCGCCCGACGACCTGACTCGAACGGGGCCGGGCTCGAAGGCCGAGCGCCCGCCGATCGAATCGAAGCGGCGCCGGGAAAGTCGTCTCTCCCGGCGCCGCGAGCACCTCGTCAGAACGTCTCGATCAGAGTGAGTCGTTGTTCTTGCCGTAGCGCTTAGTGATCTTCTCGAAGTACTTCGCGGCCTTCGCAATGACCTTGAGCTTCTTCGAACGCGTCTTCGCCCTGTTGATCTTCGACTTCGGGTCATTCGCGTCGAACGTCTTCGCGACCTTCAAGTTCTTCTGGATGATCTTCGAGAAGCGCAGCGGGTCGCGCTGAAGCTCGTCGATCAGCGCGGCGCTCGCCGTGTTGCCGAGCTGGACACCCGTGACCGTCGCCATGAAGCTGACGAACAAGTCGGCTTCCGAGTCGTAGCCGGTGTCGCCAGCGTACGCCTTGTCGAGCTTGCTGACGGCCCCGGCGGCCTTCTTGAGCGCCTTGCTGAGCTTCTTGTACTCCTTGCCCATCGTGTTGTCCGCACTGTCCAGCGCGGCCTGGCGGCCCGTGTCGTTGCCGACCAATTGCCCGATGTTGGCGCGGAACGAGCCCGACAGATTCGCGAAGTTCGGATTCGGCGCTTCGAGCTTGCCGAAGGCGACGCTACAGAGCAGGAAGGTTGCGGCAAGGGTGGCGATACGGTGGAACTTCATGCGGTGATCTCTCCCAGATCGTTGAGTGCAGCCTCGGCTCTCTGCGGGCCGAGTTCGGAAGCGTACGACAGATATCGTCCGTGGCAAGCCCGAGACGCAGCGTCGTCCGTGCCGTACCGGGGTCAGGCGCGATAGCATGTGGCTCACGATGGAGGATCGCGCGATGCAACTCGGTGGCTATGCGAACAGGATGGCTCATGTGGATCTCACGGCGGGCACCGTCGAGATCAAGCCGATCCCCGAGGATTGGGCCCGCAAGTACATCGGGGCCCGCGGGCTCGGTGTGCGCTACGTCTTTGCGAACGGCCCCGGTGTCGATGCGCTTTCGCCCGAGAACGTGCTCTGCTTCATGAACGGTCCGTTGACGGGGACCGCCGCGAACATGAGCGGCAGACTCGCCGTCGTGACGAAGTCGCCGCTCACGGGGACGGTCACCGACAGTCACCAGGGCGGTTGGTCCGCCGCGCGACTCCGCTGGGCGGGCTTCGACGGACTGATCATCACCGGCCGTGCGAAGAGTCCCGTCTATCTGCACATCGAGGATGGGCGCGTCGAGATCAAGGACGCTGCGGAGGTCTGGGGGCGATCGGTCCACGCGACGGTGCGGCACTTCCAGGATGTTCACGGGAAGCAGGATCTGTCGGTGAATGCGATTGGCCCCGCTGGCGAGAACCTCGTGCGCTTCGCAGCGTGGATGAACGAGGACGATCGCGCGGCCGGGCGCGGTGGCACGGGCTGCGTCGGCGGCTCGAAGAACCTGAAGGCGATCGTCGTTCGCGCGAAGAAGAAGTTTCCGACGCCCGCCGACGTCGATGCGTTCAAGGTCGCCCAGAGAACGGCGCTGGCGACCATCATGGATACCGGCAACATCACCAGCCCGCGGAAGGGCGGTCTCTCCGTCTACGGCACGAACGTGTTGATGAATATCACCAACACGATGGGCGGGCTCCCGACGCGCAACAGCCAGACGACGGCGTTCGGCGATCGCGCGGAACTCCTCTCCGGCGAGCACGTGAAGGAGACGATTCTCGTCAACGATCCGACCTGCCATGCGTGTCCCGTGGCATGCAAGAAAGAGGTTGAGATCACCGAGGGCCCGTACGCCGGTCTGCGGATGGAGAGCGTCGAGTATGAGCCAGCCTGGGCCGTCGGCGCGAACTGCGACAACGCCGACATCGGGTCGGTCGCGAAGATGATCGACATGGCGAACGACTTCGGTTTCGACGCCATCGAGGTGGGCGACGTCCTCTCGGCGTACATGGAAGCGACGCAGCGCGGCTACGCGGCCGAGAAGGGCGACGCGGGCCTCGCGTGGGGCGACGTGCCCGCGATGATCGCAACCATCGAGAAGATCGTCGCGCGCGATGGCATCGGCGACGTTCTGGCGAATGGCGTAGCGGCAACTGCAGAGCACTTCGATCACCCCGAGATCGGCATGCACTGCAAGGGCCAGGGTATCCCGGCCTACGACCCGCGCGGGTTGAAGGGCATGGGCCTCGGCTACGCCACGAGCAACCGCGGTGGATGCCATCTGCGCGCTTACACCCCGGCCAGCGAACTCGGCTTGATCGCGCTCAAGTCCGATCCGCTCGCATGGGAGGGCAAGGGCGAACTCACCAAGGTCTTCCAGGATCTGCACGCCTTCAGCGACAGTCTCGACCTCTGCAAGTTCAGCGCCTTCGCGATGGGCGCAGAGGAGTACGCCGCGCAATACTCGGCCATACTCGGCATCCCGTTCGGCATCGCCGACGTCATGCAAACCGGCGAGCGCATCTACAACCTGGAACGCCACTACAACAACCTGGCGGGCTTCGGAGCGGGCTCCGACAAGCTCCCCCAGCGCTTCCTCGAGGAACCCTCGACCCTGGGCGGCTCGAAGGGCCACGTCTGCGAACTGGACGCCATGCTGACGGAGTACTACGCAGCAAGAGGCTGGGAAGACGGCGTGGTCCCGGATGCGAAGTTGGCAGAGCTGGAAGTCCTGTAGGAGAGCGTCGCAGCCAACTCGCACCGGTTCCCTTGCCCCACGTTCCTGCCCCCTCCAGCCCCTGAGTAACCCAGCGCGCCGGAAGCTCGAAATCGCGTGCCTGGCTCAATTCTTGCGCGCGTCGACGATCCTCGCCCTCGTCCAACCGGGCGACCGCGCGAAGGAATTGAGCCAGGCACGGTATTTCGAGAGCCGAGACGGTAGCGATCCATCCGGCCCCCTTCCCCTCTCCAATCCCAGTCCCCAATCCCCCTCCGAAGACCGAAGACCCAAGCCACCCCCCTCGCCAGTCCAGCTTCCCAGAGGGTACCCGGGCTTCGGCGCTCGACCTGGCTCGAGCCCGCGACGTCGTTGCTGCGCCGCAGACCGGGGACCCGGAGCAACGTTGTTGCGTCGGCCGTTGATGTATCGAATGTCGCGCTCAGCCGTTCCGGGTCTCTCCGAGTCGATCGGCTATCCGCCCGCGCGCAGCAGCTTCGGTTCCAGCGACTCCCAGACCGCGGCCACGCCCTCGTCTGTCCCGCTGACCTGCAACCGCACTTGCCCGACGCGCAGCGACCCGACCACGTGATCCGGCGCGGCCGACAGTATCACCGTCCAACCCTCGCCGACGAGTCGGCCGTCGCGTTCCACCCCGCCCGCCGACTCGACGTACTGCTGCATCAACCACGCGGGAATGCCCGTGATGACGCGCTCGATCTCAGCCACCGCCGACCGCCGGGAAGACGTCCACCTTGTCGTCCGGGCCGATGATCGCTTCGAGACCGTCGGGGAGATAGCGCGCCTCGCGGCCGTTCACGAAGACGTGGACTGCGCGCCGCAACGTGCCGTCGTCTTCGAGCAACCACTCTCTCGCGTCGGGCCACTTCGCGACGACGTGCTGGACGAGCTGCCACGCGGTGAAGGGCGCGGTCAGGCCGACGGCGGGATCACGCCCGCCGACGGCGTCGCGGAGGGTGGCGTAGAAGCGGATGTGCTGACTCACTGCGGCGAGCGTAGCGCACGGGGAGCCGAATTCTCATGTCGTCGTGCAACGCAAGTGGGCCCGCGTGGTAAGTGTCAGTGAGATGACTCTTCCTCGCGAACCGGCCACGACCCCCGAGGCGGCCCTCCGGCGTTTCCGCGACGAGGGGGAGCCGGCTGCCGCGGGGGATCTCTTCGACCTCACCGCGAAGGAACTCTTTCGCGTTGCGCTCACGCTCGCTCCGGACG
This sequence comes from Planctomycetota bacterium, assembly GCA_024280885.1. Classification (GTDB taxonomy): domain Bacteria; phylum Planctomycetota; class JAJSAM01; order JAJSAM01; family JAJVHW01; genus JAJRPF01. The sequence continues at coordinate 18,185 of JAJRPF010000072.1, forward strand.
CCGCTTCGGCCGAGGACGCGCTCCAGGAGACGTACATCGCCGCACTCGAAGCAGCGGATCGGTTCGAGGACGGGCGTCCGGTCGTGCCGTGGCTGCTGGGCATCCTGCGCCGCAAGGTGTCGCGCCTTCATCGCACGGCGGCGCGGCGTCCCGATCCCGCACGCATGTTGCCGGAGCGGACGTCGTCCGACCCAGCGGACGAAGCCGAGGCCCGCGAAGACGAGACACGCGTCCACGCCGCGATCGAGAGTTTGGACGAGCCGTATCGCTCCGTCGCGCTTCTGCGTTGGCGCTACGGGATGGAGCCAGCCGAGATCGCGCATGTGCGAGGCGAAGCCCCCGGCACGGTGCGTTCGTTGCTTCATCGCGCCGCGCGCAAGCTGGAGCCGGCGCTCGGGGTTCTTCCCGGCGTGATCGTCGCGGGGATGGGCGGCGCGGGGCTCGACCTGGTGAGGGCGTGCGTCGTCTCTGCTGCTCGGGACCTGTGTCCCGGACCGATGGCAACCAGTGCGACCGCCGGTGCGGCGGCCGCCGGAGCCGGAGCCGGGGCGGCGTCGCTTCTCACGGGAGGTCTGTTCATGGGCAACGCAGTGAAGTTCGCAGCGGTGGCGGCTCTCGTTCTGGTCGCGGGAGGCGTGGCGCTGATGTCGAGCGACCGAGCCCGCGATGGGGCCCGCGACGTCGGGACCGCGGAGATGGACGCGTCGGTCGAAGCGGACGACGCCGTCGGGCGTCGGCATGTCGGTAGGGCGACGGAGGCCGAGTCGGAGCGGCACACCGGTTCCGAGAGCGTGCTGCCGCCGCCGGTGGATCTCGACGCCTGCGATCGTGATCTCGATGTGCATGGCGTCGTCGTCACGGTCGACGGCGAGCCCGTCGCCGGAGCGTCGATCGAGTTGACCGCGTACCCGTGGCGACGCACGAGCTTCCTGAACATGGAGGGGTATCGCCAGTCGGAACCCGTAGCGACGCGTCTGTCGGCCGAGGATGGGACGTTCGCCGTGCGACTGCGACGCGGCGCGCTCGTCAGCGTGGAGATCACCGCCGAGGGACTCTCGCCCGTCTCGGTCACGGACGTTCAAGCGGGAGAGCGGTTGCGTGTGGAGATGCGGCCTCTTGCCGAGGGCGCGGTCGAACTTGCGATCAAGGTCGTGGACGCCGGCGGAAGCGTGGTGTCGGCCGCTGAAATTCGCGTCTTCACTGTGCGAGGAAGCGTTGCGTCCATCGATCGTGAAGGCGTGACCGACAACGATGGCGTCGCGATCTTCCCGGGGCTCCCGGCGAACGTCGGCGTGCAGTTGGACGTGGACGCCGCGGGTCACGGCTCTCCGTCGTGGATCCCGTGCCGGCTCGGTGATGCGGGTAAGCAGCATGTCGATGTCGAGCTTCCGCGCGGTCGCACGTTGCGCGGCGTGATCACGAACGGGGCGACCGGAAAGCCGATCGTTGGGGCGAAGATCGGGATGAACTGGGTGCAGAGAAAGGCCGTCTTCTCGGGGGCTGACGGCGTCTACGAGCTGCCGGGCTGGACCGGCAAGGGCGCGAGCGACATCGCCGTTACCGCCGAGGGCTTCGGGCGGCAGAAGCTCGAGGTCGGAGAGAGTGAGACGCTCGACGTCGCGCTCCATCCGGGCGACAGCGTGAAAGGGCGGCTGGTCGATGGCGCAGGAGTACCTATCGGCGGCGCGATCGTCGGAGCCGTGGGCAGCGACTACTCGCGGCCAGGCGCACAGACGACGTCATTCGGTCACACGCGCAGCGATCCGGACGGGACCTTCCTGATCACGAGCTTGCGCCGTGACCTGCCGCACGCGCTCATCGTGACGGCTCCCGGATACGGTCGCACACTCTATGACTTCGATCCGTTTCCGGGCGCGCCGGGAACGATCGACCTGGGTGATGTCCGCGTGCATGCCGCGCGCGCAATCGAGGGCGTCGTCGAGGACGCGGACGGTCGTCCCGTGCCACGCATGCAGGTCGTCTTGAACGGCGCGAATTCGGATCGCGCGCGCCTGCGTCCGGGACAGCCCGCGCTCACGTTCTTCTACGGCAACTCGGAAGAGCGACGGACGGATGATCGTGGTCGGTTTCGGTTCCCGGATCTCGCCGATGGCGAGTACGTGGTCAAGGCTCGTCCCGACGGGCAACCCGCGCGCGGGACGCTGGTCAGCCTCCAGGGGGCGGACCTCCTCGACGTGCGCGTTCGCCTGACCGCCGGGCACAAGATCCGTGTGCGCGTCGAAGGGCCCGACGGCGAGCCGCTCGTCGGGATCTACGTCGCTCCGATCACTGGTGGCGGGAACGCACGCACGGACGACGCGGGGGTTGCGATGCTGACTGTCGAACGCGGACAGCCGGTCCAGATTCTGGTCTTCACGATGGGCGAGGTCGATCCCGGATGGGTGAGCCCCGGTCCGGAACTCGTGCGCGCGGATCAAGATGAGGTCACGTTCACCTTCGAGCGCGGTCAGTTCCTCAAGGTGCGCGTTCTGGATCCCGCAGGTGATCCTGCGGTCGGAGTCCAGGTGGAGGTGCGCCGCAACGGCCAGGCCATGCGATCTGGGACGACGGACGACGAAGGCCGCGTGGCCATTCACGTTCCTGGCTCGGCTACCGTCGATCTGACGGTCCGTCCGGACAAACAGGTCAACGTGGGACGTAGGATCAGTTTCGAAGCTCTGGAGTTCACCGGCGAGGCGCGTGGAGTTCAGCCCGGGGGCGAGGGCGAGACGGTCATTCGTTGCACGGCTGTCGTGCTGGATCGTACGTTGCCGGTGCGTGTGGTTGGTCCGGACGGTGAGCCTGCGGTGGGGGTGACGGTCTTCGTGGTGCACCCGCCGATGCCGAGTGTGACGCCACAGCTCACTGACGCGGACGGACGCGTGACCCTGGCGAAACTGCCCGCGCGCAAGCTCTCGATCATGGCGATGCTCGCGAGTAGCGCGCTTCCGGAGGGGTGGATGGCGCCCTCGGCCGCGATCGTCACGCCCGACGGAGAGGAACTCGTCCTGGCCTTCCGGCGCGGGACGTTCGTCACCGGGATCGTCACGCTGCCCGATGGCAAGCCAGCGAAGAACTGCATGGTCCAGGCGCGCCGCGGCGAGGCGCACCTCGGTGCGGCTCAGACCGACGCGGACGGTCGCTTTCGATTAGTCGTCGCCGCCGACGAGGAGCCCTTCACCGTGCGAGCGTCGTCCATCTCAAGTGACGGAAAACTCGTGCAAGCGGAACTCTCGAATGCGTCCCCCGGTGACGACATCGTGCTCCGTCTGAAGCGGTGACCGCGGCGTCGTAGTTGACCGGCTGTCCGGGATCCACGACTCGGTCAGCTCGTGCACTCCGAAGTTGCAGGCGCGTGACTTCCGCCCGTCGTTCCGAGTTCTTCGGATGCCTCGTCTGAGCGTTCGATCTACACGTCGGCATCGTTCACGGCGTCGTGCCAGTGTGCGTAGCAGACACCCCGGTAGAGCTCGTCGCCGCCGACCTCGACCGCCGGGCCGCCGGTGACGGGGCGGCCGTTCACGAGCTTGAGATTGAAGACCGCCTTCGCGTTGCATTCGGCGCAGGTCGTCTTGATCTCCTCGATCGAGTCGGCGACCTCAAGCAGGCGTCGACTGCCTTCGAAGAGGCGGCCCCGGAAGTCCGCGCGTAACCCGTAGGCGATCACCGCCACGTCGGCCGTGCGCGTCAGCTCGCGGAGTTGATCGACGACGAATTCGGTGAGGAACTGCGCCTCGTCCACGAGTACGCAGTCCACCCCTGTGAAGGCCTCTGCGGACAGCGTTGTAGCCGCGTCCAAGGTGATGTCCGCCGTGCGTTCGAGCCCGGCGCGGGAGACGACCTCGCGGACGCCGTAGCGCGTGTCGAGTGTCGGTTTCAGCACCCGCACGTGCTTGCCCTGGCGCTCGTACTGATGGGCGACGGCGAGGAGGTTCAGCGTCTTTGCGCTACTGACGGCGCCGTAGCGGAAGTAGAGCTTCTGCATGTTGGTTCTCTATCGTGGTGGCTCGTACGTCAGATCGGCGACGAACTCGGCCGGAACGAGGAGGCGGCGCATGCGCATCTTGATTGGTATCGTACTGGCCGCGCTGGCGATCGCCGTCACAGGCTGTTCGACATATCGTCAGGACTATACCTACGACCCCGCCATGCGGGTCTCGGGCGACGCGCCGCCGCGCATGTTCTCGACGGTCGTTGGCGTGCTGCGCGGCGACGATGAGTATCCCCCCGGCGTCGAGGTGCGCGTCCGTCTCGAGGCGGGCGACGAGGGGGGGCAGGTGCTGCGCGACGACCTCCAACTCGTCACGTCGGATCTCGTCCAACTCGAACTCGTGCGGGTCGAGCCTGCGGGCGGCATGCTCGTCCCTGTGAACGGCGCCGGAACCTGGCGGCTGATCTTCGCGTTCCCGGCGGATCACGACCTCGGCAGTCTCGATCTGTCGGGGCTCGAATTCAGCTGGGGCTTCCGGGTGGGGGACTCGACACAGCGCGCGTCCGACACGTTCCGCAAGCTACGAGATCCCTATTGGGGCGCTCCCTACCCGTACTACTGGAATTCGGTGTACGGGTATCACGGCCCCTGGGGCTATGGCCACTGGTAGCGTCACTCCATGCGCATCTTCTGCTCGTTCGTGCTCGTCGCTGAGGCACTGGGGACTCTCGTCATTTGGGCTCTCCTGTGGCGCGACCCGACCCTCGGCGCGTGGTTCTTGCCTCCGGACGTCGCACCCGAGTTGATCTGGACGTTCGTCGGCGCGGACATGCTCACGTTCGTCGCATTGCCCCTGGCCGCCGGTCACGGCGTGTTTCATGGGTGCCGCTGGGCCGGGCCCGCGCTGTGGTTGCACGCCGGCGGCGTCCTCTATGCGGCCGTCCTCGCGATCTCGCTGACTGTCGCCACCGGTGCTGGGCTTGCGTGTACTCTTCTGAGCGTTCCCGTGGCCGCGCTCGCGGTGTGGTTCGCCGTGTGGGCGTCGCGATCGTGGCCCCACGCAACGGAATGAGCACAACCCTGCCATCGCTTGAGCTGTTCTCTGATGCGATCGTCCTGCTTGCGCGCACTCTGACTCCCCGAGAGGATCCGACCCGATGAACGCCCGTTCTCTGATGCACAGCACCCTGGCTCGCGGCGGCGCAGCCTTGGTGCTGGCCGCGGTCGCCGTGCTTGTTCCGCTCGTGACGACGACCGTCGTCGCGCAGCCCGAGCGTGACACTGCGGCGCCGGTCCGCGAGGCGCCACGGGTGCTCGATGCGCGGACTCTCGGCGTCGGGCGCCTGGTGCCGGACTTCGCCTACACCGACATCGATGGCAAGCCGGGGCGCCTCTCCGATCATCGCGGCCGTGCCGTCGTCGTGCTCTCGCGCGGCGTCACGTGTCCGCTCTCGAAGAAGTACGGACCGTCCGTTGCCCGGCTCGCGAAGGAGTGGGGAGCGAAGCAGGACGTCGACTTCATCGTTCTCGGCGTCGCCGAGCAGGACTCGCTCGACGATCTGCGCGCCGATCGCGAGCGAACGGGCATCGCGGCGCGCTGGGTGCACGATCCAGAGGGCCAGCTCCGGGCGACGCTCGGTGTCCGCTCGACCACCGAGGTGTTCGTGATCGATGGCGCGCGGACACTCGTGTTCCGGGGTGCGATCGACGATCGCTTCGGGCTCGGCTACGCGCGCGACGAGGCCCGTGAGACCTACGTTGTGGACGCGCTCACAGCAACACTCGCGCGCCATCGCCCTGTCGTCGAGGCGACGTCCGCGCCGGGTTGCGCGATCGAGTCCGGAGCGGCGCCGGACGCCAAGTCCACGTCCGGCGTCGCTCCGACGTATCACGCTGACGTGGCACGCATTCTCGATCGGAATTGCGTCGAGTGCCACCGCGAGAGTGGATCGGCGCCCTTCGGTCTCACGTCGTACAAGCTTGCCAAGGGCAATCGCGCGATGATCCGTCTGATGGTCGAGCGACGTCTGATGCCGCCCTGGTTCGCCAACGCAGAGCACTCTCTCGCGATGGGCAACGACCGCAGCCTCTCGGGTACCGACCGCGCTACGTTGCTCGCCTGGGTGGATGCCAAGTGTCCCCTCGGCGACGAGGCCGACGCCCCGCTTCCCGAAGCACGCGCGAAGGGCTGGGTCATCGGCGAACCAGACGCCGTCTTGCAGACCACCGCGGCGGTCGAGGTCCCGGCCGAGGGCGTCCTCCCTTACCAGTACGACATCGTCGAGACCGAGTTTCCGGAAGACCGCTGGATTGCGGCGTTCGAGGTCCGTCCAACCTCACCGCAGGTCGTCCATCACATTCTCGTGTTCGCGCACTATCCGGCCGGGCATCCCCGGGCAGCGGACCAGCCTCAGGCGCGAAATGGCCTCGGGGGCTACTTCGCGGCGATGGTGCCGGGGCAGAACTTCCTCGTCTTCCCCGAGGGCACGGGACGTTTCCTGCCGAAGGGGACGCGACTGCGGTTCCAGGTCCACTACACGCCGAATGGCTCAGCGACTACCGATCGACCCGAATTGGGTCTGATCTTCACGGACGGACCTCCGAAGGCGGAGGTGGCCTCGCAGGGCATCTTTAACGCACGCTTTCGTATCCCGCCCGGCGCGAAGGAGTTCCCGGTCACGGGTAAGTACCGCTTCGACAAGCCGGGACGGGTGCTCTCGTTCACGCCTCATATGCATCTGCGGGGCGCAGCGTTCCGCTACGAGATGAAGCTGCCTGACGGCGAGTGGACGACGATCCTCGACGTCCCACGCTACGACTTCAACTGGCAGCTCAACTACCGACTGCGCGAGCCGTTGGATGTGCCTGCTGGCACCATGTTCCGTGCTACGGGGACGTTCGACAACAGCGACGGCAACCCCGCCAATCCAGATCCGAAGAAGACGGTCCGCTTCGGCGAGCAGACGTCCGACGAGATGATGATCGGCTACTTCGAGTGGATACCCGCGGGCGATTGACGGGGTTCATTCTGTAGGATTACAAGCGCTGATCTCGTGACGAGGTCAGACTTCCGCGGAGGTGCTCTGTGCGCAACAAGATCGGTCTGCTCTTGGTGGTGGGCTTGCTCGCCGTCTTCGCGTGGGTGGCGTTCAAGAGCGGCATCCGCGTCTCGGTCGAGAACGTTGGCGAGGGGACCCTGACCGACGTCATCGTCAAGGTTGCGGGCAGCGAGCACGCGATGGACGACGTGGAACCCGGCGCCACCATGTTGGTCAAGGTTGTCCCCGTCGGCACCACAAAGCGTGTCGAGGTCACGTGGAAGGACGCCAAGGGGCGTGAGTGCTACGGCAAGCACGAGGTCTCATTCGAAGACAGCGGCTACAACGGCACCATCTCCTTCACCATCGACGGCGCGACCGTCAAGTCCGCGAACAACAACCTCGACACCGGCTTCTTTTGATCCGGGCGTCGCTTGATCTCGGCGTTGCTACGGATTGCGGCGGAGGCCGAGGGTCAGGTGGAAGAGGGTCGGGACCAGGAAGAGCGTGAAGATCGTCGAGACGGTGAGCCCGCCGAGGACGACCGCGCCGAGACCGCGATAGAGTTCGCTGCCTGCTCCGGGCGAGACTACGAGCGGGAGCAATCCGAAGACGGTCGTGAGTGTTGTCATGAAGATCGGCCGCATGCGGGAGCCGATGCTCGCCTGGATCGCTGCGTCGGGGTCCATCCCTTCGTGCTGCATGTGTTGCAATGACTGGTGAACGATGAGAATCGCGTTGTTCACCACGGTGCCGATGAGGATCACGAAGCCCAGCATGGTGAGCACGTCGAGTGGCTGCAGCGTGAACTGGTTCAGCAGCGCGAGCCCTGCGAAGCCGCCGACGGCGCCGAGTGGCACCGAGAGGATGACGACCAGTGGGTAGACCCACGACTCGAAGAGCGCCGCCATCAGGAGGTACGTGATCAGCAGCGCGAGCAGGATGTTGAAGCGCAACGCCGTCCACGTCGCCTCGAGCTTGTCCGCCGTGCCAGCGAGATTGATGCTGTAGCCATCCGGCAACGCTCCGTCGGCGCGGATCACAGCGATGATCTGCGCTCGGATGCGCTCCATCGCGTCCTCGATCGCCATCTCGGCAGGTGGTGAGATCTGGATCGCGATCGTGCGTTCACGTTCGCGGTGGTTGATCTGTTCCGGGCCGCTCGAAAGCTCGGTGCGTGCGATGGCACGCAGTGGCACCAGATCACCCATGGGTGTCGCCAGCGGGAGGTCGTCGAGGTCGTGACCACCGCGGATGTACTCCGCTCGTCCCATGATCGTGAGGTCGATCTCGTCGCCGTCAACGTAGTAGTCGGTGGCGTATGCGCCGTCGACGAGCGCGTTCACCGCGTACCCGAGTTCACTGGCACTGAAGCCGAGTTGTGCCGCCTTCTCCCACTCGGGAAGGACGTGCATCTCGGGGTTGGAGAGGTCGAGCGAGGGCTTCGGGAACGCTTGAGCGCCCGGGACGACGCCGGGAACCATGCCCATGATCCGACCGCCCAATCCGACCAGGACGCGCAAATCCGGCCCGGTGATCTCGACGTCGATCGTGCGGCCTGCGGAGAGTCCCTGCTCGAAGAGGCTCGACTGCTTCGCGATGGCGAACGTCCCGGGGAGGTCGCCCGCAGTCCGCTGGATCAGCGGGACCAGATCTGCGGCACGCAACGGGTCGATGGCACGCAGCCCGAGGAAGACGCTGCGCCCGGTGGCGACGTAGAAGAAATCGGAGATGGCAGGGTAGTCGAGCTGCGCGAGGTCCGCGGCGTCGCGGTCGACGTCCCAGTACGGACGCAGGCGTTCTTCGATCGTCTCCCCGAGACCGACGAGTTCGTCCATGTTGTACCCCGGTGGGGGCAGGAGAATCCCGAACACGAGGTTGCGGTTGCCTGTCGGGAGGTACTCCACTTTCGGCAACATGGCCCAACTACCGAAGACCGCTCCGCCCACGAGGAGCAGCACGAGTGCGACGCCGCGAACGGCGCTCTTTTGGAGCCATGCGTTCGCGCCGACAACCGCAGCCACTCCCCAGCGTCCGAACGCGTCGATTGGGCCGAGACTCAACTTCCGCGCTTTCTGCTTGTCCGCGCTGTGTTCGCCGAGGATGCGCGACGTCGCCGTCGAGATCACAGTCACGGAAACGACCAACGAGAGGGCGACGGCGGCGCTGATGGCAAGCGCGATGTCGCGGAAGAGTTGCCCTGCTTCCTCCTCGACGAAGAGCACGGGCACGAAGACAGCGAGCGTCGTCAGTGTCGACGCAATGACGGCGCCCCAAACTTCCTGCGTGCCCTTCACTGCGGCCGTCATGGGCGGCTCGCCGTTCTGGTAGTGCCGGTAGATATTCTCCAGCACGACCACCGCGTTGTCGACCAGCATGCCAACGGCGAACGCGAGTCCCGCCAGGCTGATCACGTTGAGCGAACGGCCCAGAAGACCGAGAACTAGGAACGAGCCGATCAGACTCGTCGGAATGGCGAGTGCGATAACCAACGTCGAGCGCACGCTACGCAAGAAGACGAGCAGCACAATGATCGTCAGGATGCCGCCGATCACGATGCTCTGGTTGACGAGCCCGATCGACGAATAGATGTACTCGGTCTCGTCGTAGACCTGCTTCAGCGAGAGCCCGCGCTTCTTCAGGGCGCCGTCGTTCAGTTCGTCTACCGCGGCGCGCAATCCATCCATCACGTCGAGCACGTTCGCGCCCGTCTCGCGCTGGCAGTTCACGGCGATGGACGTCTCACCGAAACTCCGGACGGTTCCACTGGGCTTCTTGAATCCCAGACGGACCTCGGCTACGTCGCGCAGGTAGACTGGTACGCCGTTCTGTTCGGTGAGCACGGTCGAGGCGACGTCTTCCTCCGACGTGAACTGTCCGAGCGTGCGCACGACGTAGCGCCGTTTGCCCTCCCAGAAGTCACCGCCCGAGGTGTCTTGGTTGCGCGCGCGCAGCGCGCGGCGCACATCCGCGATCGTCAAGCGTCGCGCGGCGAGTCGGGCTGGGTCGACGATCACCTGCAGCTCGTCGATGCGACCGCCGAGGACGTCGGAATTGGAGACACCCGGGACGCGCTCGAAGCGCGCCTCGATCAGATCCTCGGTCAGCCGCCGCAACTTGGTGATGTCCTGCTCGGGCGGCAGCAGCGGGCGCAGCGAAGCGTCCTGCTCCACGGCGCGGCGCAGCCGTGCGAGTCGCAGGCCCATGCTCGCCGCGCGGATCACCGGCGCAAGTGCCGTTGCCGTGCCGGGGTGCGCGTCAGCAAAATCCTGCACCTCGGCGCGTTCCGGTACGAGCGGTCCCAGGATGAACCACGCGATGGGGGAGCCGGACGACGACGACGTCGAGATGACCGGCTCCTGCGCGTCCTCCGGGTAGTCACGGACCTGTTGGAGTCGCGCATTCACTTTGAGGAGCGCCGAGTCCATATTCGTGCCGACGACGAATTCGAGTGACACGCTCGCGCGGGAGTCCGACGACTCCGACGAGAGCTTCGTCAGACCCACGACCGCCTTCAGTTGCTCTTCTTGCGGCTGGACGATCTCGCGTTCGACCTCTTGCGGGCTGGCGCCCGGCCAGAGCGTTTCGATCGAGATCGTTGGGGTCTGCACTTCCGGCGTGAGTTGCATCGGCATGCGCAGGAATGCGATCGTGCCGAAGAGCGCCACGAGGAGAACGCCGACGGCGACCTTCACGGGGTTGCGTATGAACAGCTCTACGGGTTGCATCGCGTGCGGCTCGGACTACTCGGTCTGCGGTGCCGGAGCCGGTGCGGGATCACGTACTGGAGCAGGTGCCGGGGCCGGAGCAGGCGTGGCGACCTGGATGGCCTGTCCCGGGCGGATCCGTTCATTCCCGCGCGTCACCACGAGGTCGCCCTCGGCGAGTTCCCCTTCGACGCAGATGAGCGCTCCGACAGCGGCGCCTGTTCGAACCGGGACCGGTCGGGCCGTGGACGGTGCGCCCTCTGTGCCCGCCGTGACGACGTAGACGATGGGCGCCGGCCCGCCGAGGACGAGCGCGTCCTTCGGAACGAGCAGGGCCGATGCCGGTTCGCCGACGTCGAGCCAGACACGCGCGAACATACCGGGGCGCAGCTCCCCGCCGTCGGCGCCGGGGTGGGGCGCGGCGGTGACGCGTACGTCCACCGGGAACGTGCGCGTGCGCTCGTCACCACGTGGAATGATCGCGTGGATCTGCCCCGCGAACTCACGACCGGGAAGCGCGCCGGCCGTGACGATCGCCTTCCCGCCGACGCGTAAGCGTGGGATGTAGTCTTCGACGACGCCCACACGCACTTCGAGTTCACCGACGGATGCGATCTCGATGACGGGGTCACCTGTGGATACCCACTCGCCGATCTCGACTCGCTCGCGCACGACGACGCCGTCAAAGGGGGCGCGGATGGTCCTGCGCTCCAGATCGTCCTCGAGGCGTTCGATGCGCGCCTTCTGCGTCGCCACGCGCGCCTCGGCCTGCGCGATCTTCTCCTTGCGCGGACCGGCCTTCAGGAGTGCGAGCGCGGTCTCTGCTTGGCGATGCAGCTGTTCCACGGCCCGCAGTCTCAGGCGGATGCGCCGGTACTCGTCCTCGCTCACACTCCCGGTCGCCTTCAGGCGGTCTGCGCTCTCGAGGTCCCAGCGCGCGAACTCCAACTCGGACTCGGTTGCATCGAAGCGGGATTGGGCCTGGCGGACATCCTCTTTGCGCGCGCCATTGCGCAGCTCCGCCAGCTCATGGTTGCGGAGGTCGAGCTCGGCCTTGGCCGTGCGCACATCGATCTCGATCCCGGTCGTGCGCAGTTTCGCGACGGCCTGTCCTTTCGCCACGGCGTCGCCCTCGCGTGTCGAGAGCTTGACGATGCGCCCCTGCGACTCCGAGCTGAGGACCGCAGTGCGCGCCGCACGGACGGTGCCGACGACGGAGTGACGCGGTGCGACGTCGTGCCGGACGACTGCCTCAGCTTCCACTGGTGCCGGCGGACGGGCCTGTGCGAATGCGACCGTCGGGACCAAGCCGCATGCGAGCAGCGCGACGACCTGCGCGGTCAGGCCGGAAAGCGTGACTCTCATCCGTCTGAGTCCTGGCACCGCGCGGTCTCGTCGCACGGCACGCGCTGCAGGTTGTCGCGGATGCGTGCGAGAAGCTCCTGCAGTACGAGCGCCTCCTCGGCGGAGATGCCCTTGAGCGCGCGGGCGCGAATGGAACGCGCCGCGTCCGCGATCTTGGCGAAGGCTGGTTGCGCCCGCTCCAGCGGTTCGACCAACTTCTTGCGACGATCCGCGTCGCTCGCGCGGCGCACGATCCAGCCGTCGCGTTCCATTCGGTTGAGAACCCCGGTGAGCGTCGGGGCCTCGATCCCCACCTGGGCCGCCAGCTCGGCTTGGGACGCAGCTCCGAGCATCGCGAGAGCCGCCAATACCTGACATTGACGCAGCGTGATCCCGTGCGGGCGGAGCGCCGTTGCGCACTCGCGTTCGAAGGCATTGGCAGTGTCGATGACCCACCAGCCCACGCTCTTCTCGAAGTCGTATTCCAGCACTTTGTTCGCTCCGGTCCGTCGATCCATTCGCATGCTAAGTGACGGCGTCGGAACGGTTCGTGGATTCGGTCGGTGGGGCGGCAAACGACGAATCGAGCGAGTCCTGGATCCCGGGGACGCCAGCCTGCTTCCCAATTGACGCTTATCTCAGTGCAGGCTCGACGTGTGGGGGCGCTGTACGAGACACTGCGTCCATGAGCGGACTTCCCGACGACGAATTGGCCCGTCGAGTTCACCTCGACACGCTCGCGGCGCAAACGGTGTACGCACCGTCGCCAGAGACCCTCGGCGAGGGATTGCGCTCGCGGCCGGCGGCGCCGCCCATCGGACTCGCGGCAGCCTACGAATTCGACTCCCTGGAGGCGTCGGAGACGCCGCTCGCGGGGGACGAAGGATACGCCTACGCGCGCTACGGTCACCCGGCGGGACGCGCGTTCGAGCGTACGATCGCTGCGCTCGAGGGGGCGGAGGACGCGGTCGCCACGGCGAGCGGGATGGCCGCGATCCATGGCGTCGTGCTGGCGCTGGCGAAGCAGGGCGACGTCATCGTGCTCCAGGAGGATGCGTACGGCGGCACCGCCGCGCTCTTTCGCACGGATTTCGCGCGCATGGGGATCGAGACGCTCATGGTTGATGTGCGCGATGGCGGGCAGTTCGCCGCCGCGCTCGAGCGACGTCCGCGCCTGATTCTCGCGGAGACGCTCTCCAATCCGCTGGCGCGGGGGATCGACATCCCCGGACTCGCGCAAGCATGCCACGCGGTCGATGCCCGTCTGGTGGTGGACGGGACGTTCGCGACCCCGGCGCTTTCGCGTCCCATCGACGAGGGGGCCGACGTCGTCCTGCACTCTGCGACGAAGTTTCTCGGCGGCCACCACGATCTCACGGCGGGTGTGGTCTGTGGGGCGGCGGAACTCATGGGAGACGTGCGCCGTGTCAGCGTACGGACGGGCGGGCGTGTGGCGCCATTCGACGCCTGGCTGGCCCTGCGCGGTGTGCGGACGCTTGCACTGCGGATGGAGCGCGCACAGGCGAATGCCTGCGAGCTCGCGCAGCGTCTGCGGGCCCACGACGGCGTCGGTGCAGTCCACCATCCCGGCTGGGGCGCGATGCTGGCGTTCGACTGCGGGTCTCGGGAGCGAGTGGGAGCCGTCGTGCGTGCGCTGCGGATCTGCCGTCTGACCCCGAGTCTCGGAGGCGTGACGACGACGTCGAGCCATCCCGCAACGTCGTCGCATCGTGCGCTCACCGCGGACGAGCGCGAGCGACTGGGCGTTGGCGACGGGCTCCTGCGAATCTCGTGCGGGATCGAGAATGTGGAGGACGTTTGGGCGGACTTCGTCGGCGCGTTCGAGCAGGCCGCGCTCCCGCAGGAGCCCGAAGCTGCGTAGGCTGAAGCCCGAGCGCGGCAGCGCCGGTACTCCGCCTCTACCGAAGTCGACGTGCGTTCGCTCGGCGCGTGTCGCGCGCACGCGCTGTACGATGCGCCGCTCACCGGCGACGCACAGGAGACAGAGTTGGACGACCCCGAGACATCCCCGAAGACCTCTCCCCGAGTGACCTATCCAGAGACGCGCCGCGACGATGTCGTCGAGACCCTGCACGGCGTCGAAGTCACCGACCCCTATCGCTGGCTGGAGGATCTCGACAGCGAAGAAACAGCGGATTGGGTGCGACGCCAGAACGTCATCACGGACACGTTTCTTGGCAGCATCCCCGAGCGCACAGCGATTCGCGCGCGCCTGGAACGTCTCTGGGATCACGAGAAATTCGGGGTGCCGTATCGAAAGGCGGGGCGCGTCTTCTATCGGCGCAACTCGGGATTGCAGAGTCAAGCCGTCCTCCATGTCGCCGAGTCGCTGGAGGCGGAGCCGCGTGTCCTTCTCGATCCGAATACGCTCTCGACGGACGGGACGATCGCGCTCGGCCCGACCGCGGTCAGTCCCGATGGGAAGCTCCTCGCGTACGGCCTGCAGGAGTCCGGGTCCGATTGGATCGAGTGGCGCGTTCGTGACATCGATACGGGGGAGGACCGCGAGGATCGCATCCGCTGGTCGAAGTTCTCGGAGGCGACCTGGTCGAAGGATGCGCTCGGCTTCTACTACAGCGCGTACGACGCTCCGGAAGACGGTAAGACGTTCGAGGGGGCGAACTTTCATCAGCGCCTCTGGTACCACCGCGTCGGCACGCCGCAATGCGATGACGAACTGATCTTCGCGGAACCGCAACACCCAAAGCGCGGCTTCCAGGCGACGGTTTCCGACGACGGGCGACTCTTCGTCATCTCCGTCTGGGAAGGCACGGCGCGGGAGAACCGCCTTTACGTGCGCGACCTACATTGCCGCGGGAAGAGTGGTGATGAGAAGAGTGGCGATGGGGAGAACGGCGCCGGGGAAGTCGTGCGACTGCTGGACGACGCCGACGCGAGCTACACCTTCGTTGGGAGCTTGGGGACGACGCTCTTCGTATGCACGGATCGCGATGCCGACCGCTCGCGCGTCGTTGCCATCGACCTCAATGCGTCCGCGGCGGAAGAGCCGGATGCCGACCAACCATGTTCGGGGTGGCGTGAGGTCGTCCCCGAGATGGCTGAGAACCTGGTGGGGGCGTCACTCGTCGGCGGGCAACTGATCTGCGCGTATCTGAAGGACGCGCACTCCCTCGTGCGCGTGTTCGCTGCCGACGGCGCGTTCGTACGCGATGTGGCGCTGCCCGGGATCGGATCGGCACTGGGATTCCACGGGGACGCGTCCGAGCCGGAGACGTTCTTTGTCTTCAGCGGGTTCATGACCCCGGCGGCTGTGTATCGCTACGACGTTGCGACCGGCGCAGCGTCGCTCTACCGGCGTCCTGACGTGCCTTTCGATCCATCTGATTTCGAGACGCAGCAGGTGTTCTGTACGTCCAGGGACGGCACCCGAATTCCCCTCTTCGTCACGCATCGGAAGGGCCTTGTTCTGGATGGGCAGAACCCGACCCTGCTCTACGGCTACGGTGGCTTCAATATCCCGCTGACCCCGGCGTTCTCGCCTTCCAATTTGGCTTGGATGGAGATGGGGGGCGTCCATGTCGTCGCCAATCTGCGGGGCGGCGGTGAGTACGGCGAAGAGTGGCATACCGGCGGGATGAAGGCGCAGAAGCAGAACGTCTTCGACGACTTCATTGCGGCGGCGGAGTGGTTGATCGACGCGGGCTTCACGACGTCGCCGAGACTCGCGATCCACGGCGGCAGCAACGGCGGACTACTGATCGGCGCCTGTATGACGCAGCGGCCCGAACTCTTCGGCGCGGCGCTGCCAGCCGTCGGAGTCCTCGACATGCTGCGCTTTCACAGATTCACGATCGGTTGGGCGTGGATCAGTGACTACGGATCGCCCGACGACGCGGACATGTTCCCGCATCTCCTCGCCTACTCACCGCTCCACAATCTGCGGTCGGATTTGCCCGACGGGAGCGCGTACCCGCCAACCATGGTGATGACGGGCGACCACGACGATCGCGTCGTTCCATCGCACAGCTTCAAGTTCGCGGCGCAGTTGCAGCACGTACAACCAAGCGGCAACCCGTGTCTGATCCGGATCGAAACGCGCGCCGGACACGGTGCCGGCAAGCCGACCGCGAAGGTACTCGACGAGCACGCCGACAAGTGGACGTTCCTGATCCGGGCGCTCGACATGCAACTTCCCGCCGCATTCGGCGCGTAGTCGGCCGCGCTGACGAGATATCGGATATCTTTCAGCTTGTCTGCACCGGCTCAGGATTCCGATACGTTCAGTACACGGGTCGTGGTGGAAGTCCCTGGACCGTCTTGTGGCGGTCCTGTCCCCGAGAGGGCGGAAGCCACGGCCCGCTCTCGTCGGTCCAGGCTTAAGCAGCCTGCACAGGATGCGACCGACAGATGCCACCGACCGGCTCGTCGCCAGAAGTGTATCCCGCGCACTGCCCTGCCGCCTTGGCCCAGTCGAGTCCCGGCCAGCGCCCATGCTCTCCCGCGCCTACGGCCGCGTGTCCGTTAGCCTCGTGTCCGTTAGCATGGTCACGATCTCACGATGGGAGGTACGCAGCATGGGATGGCGGGTGCCTACAGCTCTGATCGCGTTGACGTTGGCGTTGCCCTCGATGGCCGGCGCTACGCCCGTTTCTTCTTCGGAGCGCAAGAAGCTCGCGAAGACGTTTCGCGCCTATGTGCGTGAGCCTGACGCGGCGTCGCGGGAGAAGCTGTGGAAGGGGATCTCGAAGCTCGCCGACCAACTCACGATTGCCGAGATCGAGGCGGTCATCGCAGCTTCGACTCCCGGGGAGGAGTGGGCCGGCGGCTACACCGACGAATTGGAATTCACGTCCGCCGGCGAGAAGTGGACGTACTCCGCACATCTCCCGCGGAAGAGACCGAAGCCCGCGAAGAAACGCGGCACCACCAGGAATGCGACTGGCAGGAATGCGACTGGGCTGATCCCGCTCGTACTCGACATCGGCCATGGCTCGTGGAAGGACAATTCCGCGAAGGAGCGCGAGTCGGGGATGAAGACGTGGCTACGCACGGCGAAGTGCGCGGACGACGTCGTCTACATCCGCACGCGCGTACTTGACGCGACGTCCCTCGACGGCCGCTACACGAGCTGGGCTGGCGCGCCCCGCAAGAAGGCCGGTGAGCCGAATAGCGACACGTTCGCGGCCGTGCTGATGGACGCCGTTCGCGACGCGTGTCTGCGCTTTCCGATCGACCCCGATCGCGTGTACGTGCAGGGCATTTCGCAAACGGGCTACTGGACGTGGTGGCTCGCGCAGTACGCGCCGGATCGGTGGGCCGCTGTGGCGCCGGTCGGCGCGGTCACGTTCCATGTGCGCAAGCTGCTCGTGAACGTCGTCAACGTGCCGGTCTTCGTTCTGCACGGCACGGCCGATCCGATCTGCGCCTTCGCCCAGGCCAAGGGGGCCGTTGACGACCTCCAGAAACTCGGGGGCGACGTCGATTTCCGTCCCACGGAGGGCGCAGGTCATATGGACGGGGTCTTCGTGCGCTTCGGGGAGATCTGGCCGGAGGTCATGCAACGCACGCGGAACCCATACCCCACGAAGTTCGAGCGCAAGTTCGTCTCCGGCGTGCGCCCCGACGCGTTCTGGTTGCGGGCTCTCGGCATCGCCGAAGGCGAGTTCAATCCATGGGCTGCGCCGTGTCGCGTCGCGGGCGAGATCGACGGTCAGACGTTGCGCGTCGAGGCGTCGGGCTGCGACGAAATCGCGGTGCTCATCTCGTCGGCGATGGTGGACGTCACGAAGCCGGTCACCATCGAATTGAACGGAAAGAAGGCGTGGAAGAAGCGCCTTCGACCGAATGCGCGCGCGGCGCTCGATGTGGCTCGGGAGCGCGGCGATGGTCGCGCGTTCGGTGCCGTCGTCACACTGAAGGTCAAGTAGCGCCCGCTGGCAGCTTGTGACGGACGAAGCGTGGGGGCGGATACTCATCATCGATCGCATCCGTATCCACGCAGACGCGACGTGACTGGGCGAGCCTGGATGCGTTAGAACGTCCACGTGTCTTCCACACCGCGATCCTCCGATCCGAGCGCTTCCGAGCCGGTCGTCGAACTCCACGGTGTCGTCAAGCGCTTCGGGGATCTGACGGCTGTTGCCGGTGTGGACATCACGATCGAGCGGGGCACGTGCTACGCACTGCTCGGTCCAAACGGCGCCGGGAAGTCCACGCTCTCGCGGATCATCGGTGGCGTCTCGCCGCGTGACGAGGGCGACGTTGCGGTCTTCGGCATGGACCCGTGGGAGCATCAGGTCGCGGTGAAGACCCGGCTCGGGGTCGTACCGCAGGAGGACGGTCTCGACGAGGAACTCGACGTCCTGCGCAACTTGCACGTCTACGGCCTCTTCTTCGGTCTGCGCGGCGATGTGTTTCGTGAGCGCGCAGCGCGACTACTCGAGTTCATGGAGTTGACGGGGCGCGAGAAGACGCGCGTCGTGACGCTCTCGGGCGGCATGCGTCGCCGCCTCTCGATCGCGCGCGGGCTGCTGAACAATCCCGAGTTCTTGATCCTCGACGAGCCGACGACGGGTCTCGATCCGCAGGTCCGCCACGTCATCTGGGCTGCGCTGCGGAAACTGCGTTCCGAGGGCATCACGATCCTCCTCACAACGCACTACATGGAAGAGGCCGCGCAACTCGCCGACACGGTCGGCATCCTGCACGGTGGGAAGATGGTGGCCGAGGACACGCCGGACGCTCTGATCCGTCAGAACCTCCCGGCACACGTCGTCGAGACGCATGCGGATGAGGCCGCGAACGATTCGCCGCCGGGCGCGCTCGTGGAACGTCACGGGGATCGGCTCTTCGTCTTTCACGACGACCAGCAACGCTTGCTCGACTGGGCCGCGCAGCACGCGAGTGGTAGCACGCTCACGCGTCCGGCGTCACTGGAAGACGTCTTCCTGAAACTCACCGGGAGAGCGCTCGATGAGTGAGCGCGAGCGCGGACCCGATGTAGCGAGCGCGGGGCCGCCGCGCGCGCCGTCGCTGGCGACCCGTCTCTTCAGCGTTTGGATGCGGCACGCGCGCGTGTACTCGGACAGCTTGCTCGCCAACGCCACCCCGGCCGTTCTCGAGCCGCTCTTCCTGCTCCTGGCCGTCGGCTTCGGAGTGGGGCGCTACATCGAGGCGGAGTTCAATGGGTTGCCGTACCAGGAGTTCATGGCGGCGGGCATCCTCGGGATGACTGCGCTCTACACCGCGGCATTCGAGGCGACGCACGCCACGTTCGTTCGATTGCGCTACCAGCGCGCGTACTCGTCGATGCTCAACTCGCCGCTCACTCCGCGGGATATTTTCGTCGGAGAGTTGCTTTGGTGCGCGACCAAGGGGCTCTTCTACACGACGATCGTGGCGGTCGTGCTGACGGTTGCGGGAGCGGTCTCGTCGCCCTGGATACTGCTCGCGCCCGTGGCCGGTTTCGTCACGTCGATCGCGTTCGGTGGACTCGGTTTCCTCGTCACGTCCGTCGTCTCGAACATCAACCAATTCCAGTTCTTCTTCACAGCCGGATTGACGCCGATGGTCTTCTTCTCGGGGCTGATGTTCCCGGTGCAGGAACTCGCGTCGCCGTTGCGCGAGATCGCATACGCCACGCCGATGTTCCACGTCATCGAGACGTTCCGCATGCTCACGTCGGGCGCGTCGCATGCGAGCGTCGAATGGGTGTGGGTCTGCCCGTTCGTGATGGTGGCGAGTGCGCTCTTCTTCGGGGCGTGGGGCGTGCGCCGGATGGAGACCCGCGTCGTCGGCTGAACCTACGGGCCGGGATCGAAGTCGGCGACAGCGCGGATGAAGTCGCGCGTCATGATTCCCGTCAGTCCCCAGACCGTGTAGTCGCCGTACTCGAAGTAGGGGATGTCCTTGAAGCGCGCGCGCGGGTGGCTGAGCGGGCGGAAGCGCCAGCGATCCCGTTCGAAGAGCGCCGGAAACGGCACCTCGAAGACCGCCGCGACCTCCGTCGTGTCCGGCGTGTAGACGCGCGGATGATCCAATCGCGCGACGAAGGGCGCGACGAGGTAACCCGCGATCGACACGCGATCGGGCAGGCGCGCGACCAGCGTCAACGCCGTGCGCGGAAGTCCGATCTCCTCTTCCGTCTCGCGCAGCGCGCACGTGATCGCGTCCTCGTCGGATTCGCGGCGCCCGCCAGGAAAGCAGACCTGCCCCGCATGCGCCTTCAGGTCGTCGCGGCGGAGTGTGTAGATGATGTGATCGACGCCGTCCTTCTCGACCAGCACGAGCAGCACCGCCGAGTCGCGCAGCTTCGCCTCGGTCCGCCACTCCGGCGTCGGGGCGGCCAGGCGCTCGCGCACATGAGCGTCGGGGAGTCGGTGGGGGAGAGAGTCGGGAAGCATGGTGGCGGGGCGTTCTCGCGAAGAGGGTTCGCCGTCCCCGGTCGGCGGCGGAGCGACGATGTCTGTTGTCGGGGCCACGTGGCCCGCCGACGCCCACGGAGGGTACGATCCGAGAGGTAGGGCTCTCTCCAGAGGGATTCGGGCGAAGGTGGACCCCGGTCTTGGATGGTACCCGGCGAGGGGCGGTCTTGGCTGGCTCGGCTGCGGCGGCGCCCTCGGTCCGCCGCTCGACGGGGACCGCGGGGCGCTCTCGCGAAGAGGGTCCGCCGTCCCCGGTCAGCGATCCAAGTCCCCGGTGCAATCCGCAATCCGATCAGACGTTCACCCAAGCCGCCGTCGCCACGCCCGCGTTGCTGCCTTCACGCGCCGCGTGGCCGTGCCGCCCTTGTGATCACGGCGGTCCACCGCCGCACGGAAGTCGAGTGCCGTCTCGCAGCCCGTGAAGCGTGCATCGATGGCTGCGATCTCGTCGGCAGTGAGATCTGAGAGATCCAGCCCGCTTCCCTCGGCAACCTGCACCACCGCGCCGACGGCTTCATGCGCATGCCGAAACGGAATGCCCTCGCCCACCAGGAAGTCGGCCAGTTCCGTCGCTAGAAGATGCCCGCCATGCAGCAAGTCTTCGGCCGACTCGGCGCGAAACCGGCTCATGCGTAACGTGTCAGCCATGACATCGACGCAGGCGGTGACCGTGTCGAGCGCGTCGAAGAGCCCTTCCTTGTCCTCCTGCAAGTCACGGTCGTACGTGAGCGGGAGGCCCTTCATCGTCGTGAGCAACGCCATCAGATGACCGACGACGCGGCCCGCCTTGCCGCGTGCCAGTTCTGCCCCGTCCGGGTTGCGCTTCTGCGGCATGATCGACGAGCCCGTGCTGACTGAGTCGCCCAACTCGAGCAGGTTCCACTCGCTCGACGCCCAAAGGCAGACGTCCTCGGCCAGCCGCGAGACGTGGACCGCGAGGATCGACGCGGCGGCGAGCCACTCGGCGGCGAAGTCCCGATCCGCAACCGTGTCCATGGAGTTCGCGGTGGGGCGGGCGAAACCGAGTTCGGTCGCCGTGGCGGCGCGATCGACTGGATACGGGACACCGGTCGTGGCCCCTGCGCCAAGCGGGCATTCGTTCATGCGACGGACTTGATCCGCGAATCGGCTGCGATCGCGCGCAAGCATCTCGACGTAGGCGAGAAGTTGATGCGAGAGGAGTGTCGGCTGTCCACGTTGCAGGTGTGTGTACGCGGGAACGACAATGCCCAGCACCTCTTCGGCCTGCGAGACGAGTGCTTCCATCAACCCGGCGATGGCGAGGTCCAGCGTCTCCGTCTCTTCGCGCAACCAGAGTCGGAACGCGGTCGCGACCTGATCGTTGCGCGAGCGCGCAGTGTGAAGCTTGGCTCCGGCGTCGCCGATCCGCTCGGTCAGTGTGCGCTCGATCCACGAGTGGATATCCTCGTCTGCGCCCTCGACGACGAGCGTTCCCTTCACGAGCTCGCGCCGCATGCGCCCGAGCTCCGCGACGATCTTGCGGGCGTCCCGCTTCGGGATGATCCCCTGCGCTCCCAGCATGCGCGCGTGCGCCGCGGACCCACGCAGATCCTGATCCACGATGCGGCGGTCGAAGTGCAGCGAGTCGCCGATGCGCCGTAGCGACTCCGTTGGTCCGTCGCCGAAGCGTCCGCCCCAGAGTCCTCGTTTCGCCTGGCCGCTTCCTCTCGAATGAGATCTGCTGCGAGCGGTCGACTGCTTGCGGGCGCTCATGAGTCGCTCCCCGTATCCGTAACGTTCTTCGTATCCGTGATGTTCGTGAGGTAGGCCGTGCAGAGATCGCGGTAGACATCGACCGCGCGCAGCACCTGGGACTCTTCCACCCACTCATCCGCCCGATGGCTCTGCTCGGAGCGTCCGGGGCCGAGCACCACGCCCGCAACATCGCGGACATGCCAGAGATCCGACACGCCGCCGAAGCCGAAGGGCTCGCCGGTGTTGGCCGCATCGAGAGCGGCGCTGACAAGTGGATCGTCGAGGGCCGTGTCGCACGGCGTCATCCGCCCGCGGAAGACCTCGATTGTGCCCGTGACGGTGGCGCGGATCTGCTCTTCCCACCACGCGTTCGGATACTGCGGGGTCGGCCGTCCGTCGAGTGTGTAGCGGCAGATCGGCGGCACCACGTTGGCCTTCACACCGCCCTCGATCATGGTCGGAGTGAGCGTCGCTGGCCCGAGGAGAGGGTGTTCATCCGGCGCGTCGATCGCCCGCAAGCGCGCGATATCGGCCAGTGCCAACTCGATCGCGTTGACACCTTGCCACGGCCGCGCGGCGTGCGCCGACTTGCCCTCGCACGCAACGACGACGCGCATCAACCCGCGCTGGCACGTCGCGACCCGCAACGCAGTTGGTTCGGCGATCACCGCGCCGGTGATGGCGGGCAACTCGGGCCGCAACGCTTCGAGTCCCTCGCCGCCGGTCTCCTCGTCGCAGGTAGCGGCGAAGATCAGCGTCCCATCAAAGTCGCTCGTGTTCGCCAGCTCCGCGAGCGCGCAGATCATCGCGGCACCGCCGCCCTTCGTGTCGTTGCTTCCGAGTCCGTGGATGCGGCCGTCTGCGCGCGTGGCGCTCCACGGGTCACGCGTCCATTGCTCGCTCGAAGGAACGGTGTCCATATGCGCTTCGAGGAGCAGTGTGCGCGGGCCCGGACGGCCCTCGATCACGACCCAGACGTTGCGACCGGAACGCGTGGGGGAGAGCCCGAGATCGTGCAGACCGGCCTCGATGAAATCCATGATCGCGTGTTCGTTTCCGGACACGCTGGGGATCGCGACCAGACGCTGCGTCAGCGCGAGCGGATCGTCGGTTGGGAACTCGTTCGGGAGGTCGGCGGGGGTGTCAGGAGTGGCCACGGTGTCGTCGATGGCTCGACTACTCCTCGAGGTAGCGGGCGTGCTCTTCCTGCCGCGTGATGAGTGTGCCCGCACCCGTCTTCGTGAAGAGCTCGAGGAGCAATGTATGGCTTGTCTCGCCGTTCAGGACGTGCACGCGATCGACACCGCTGCGGGCCGCCTCGACGGCGTTGCGCACCTTGGGGATCATGCCCTTGCCGATGACGCCCGCGTCGATCAACTCCTCGATCTCGCGCGCCGAAACAGACGAGATCAGGGACGCCGGATCCGTCGGATCGCGTAGCACGCCGTCCACGTTCGTGAGCAGGATCAATTTGTCAGCGCCGAGGTCGATCGCCAGCCGCGTCGCGACCGTATCCGCGTTGATATTGAGGACATTGCCCTCGGTGTCCGCCGCCAGTGACGCGATCACCGGGACATGCCCGGAGTTCATCAGCTCAGCGAGCAGACTTGTGTCCACCGCGGTGATGTCGCCCACATGCCCCATGTCCACGACGCGCCGTGCGCCTGTCGCGTCGTCCGTGTACTCGGTCGGTGCGCGGCGCTCGGCATGGATGAGATCGCCGGATACGCCGGAGAGGCCGACCGACTTGATGCCCGCCGCGCGCAGCGCGCCAAGGACTTCCAGATTGATCTTCCCGGCGAAGACCATCTTGGCGACTTCCAGTGTGTCCTCGTCGGTGATCCGGCGGCCCTCGACGAATTGCGGTTCGAGGCCGAGTCGGCCGGCGAGCGCCGTCGCCTGCGGGCCACCACCGTGCACGATCGTGATACGGATACCGACGGCCGCGAGCAGCGCAATGTCCTGCGCCAGCGAACGCAGCGCCGTGCGATCCTCGACCAGCGCACCGCCGACTTTCAGCACGAACGTATTGTCGCGATGTTCGCGAAAGTAGGGCAACGCCTGCATCAGGATCTGTACGTCCTGCATCACGCTCCTCCAAGTATCCGGGCCATGACGGCGCGCGCCGTGTGAAGCCGGTTGCCGGCCTCTTGCACGACCCGCGAATGGGCTCCATCCAGCACGCCGTCCGAGACCACGACGTTGCGGCGCACCGGCAGACAGTGCAGGAAGATCGGTTCGTCGCCGCACTGCAGCGTCTCGTCCGTGACGCACCAATCGCGCGCGGCCATCCGCGCCGCCTGACCGTCGATTTGCTCGCCTGCATCACCTTCGTACGGCGCGTGCTGCACGCTGCCCCATGCCTTCGCGTAGACGACGCGCGTTCCCGAGAGCGCCTCGTTGCGGTCGTGGTGAACCGAGATCGAACCCGTCCCCGGTAGTATGCCGCGCGCGTCGGTGATCAAAGCGTCAGGGAGCGCGAACTCCGGTGGCGACACCACACGAACGTCCATCCCCATGCGGGCCGCACCGCGCAGGAACGCGGCAGTTACCGCCATCGGGAGCGGCTTCGGATGCGGCGCCCACGTCAGCGTGACCGGCACGCTGGAGAGGTCTTCGCCGAGCTCCTCCTGCATCGTCAGGAGATCGGCCAGCGTCTGCAGCGGGTGGTCGAGGGCCGACTCCATGTTGACCACCGGAACGCTCGATTCCGCGGCGATTGCTGTCAGAACGGGTTCGTCGCGATCTTCCGCGAGCGAACGCATCCCCGCGAACGTACGCACCCCAACGAGATCCGCCATCTCGGAGAGCACGCGCACCGCATCGGTCAGGTGCTCCGCCGCGTCGCCGTCCATGACCACGCCGCTCTCCAATTCGACGCGCCATGCGTCGGCCCCGGGCGCGAGCGTCACGACGTGTGCGCCTTGCGACGTGGCGGCGAACTCCATCGACGTGCGCGTACGCAGTGACGGATTCAGGAAGAGCAGGGAGACCTGCTTCCCCGCGAGTAGCGCCGGATCGGGCCCCTCGGCCTTGATGCGCGCAGCGAGTCGCAACAGGTCGGCGAGTGTGTCGCCCGGGGCGTCAGCGAGAGAGAGGAAGTTATCCACGGAGGACATCGTGGAGCGCGCGGAGGAATGCGTCCACCTCCATGTCGCCCACGACGAGTGGCGCGAGGATGCGCAGCACGTTCGGATCGCCCGGCGTCGTGCCCGAGAGCACGTGCCTTGCCCGCAATCCCGCAACGATCTGCTTCGCGGGGCGGTCGAAGACGATCCCGAGCAGCATGCCGCGCCCGCGGAAACCCGCGACGCCGGGCATTGTGCGCGCGCCGTCCTGGATCTGTGCGCCGCGCAGCGTGGCGTTCGCGAGTAGGTCCTCGTCGCGCAGCACGCCGATCGTCGCGCTGATTGCGACCGAGGCCAGCATGCCGCCGCCGAACGTCGTGCCCTGATCGCCGAGAGCGATTCGCTCGGCGATCTCGTCGCGTACGAGGACGGCGCCGACCGGGACGCCGCTGCCAAGGCCCTTTGCCGTGCTGATCAGATCCGGCACCACGCCGAAGTGATCGCCATACCACCACACGCCCGTCCGCCCGGGCCCCGTCTGCACCTCGTCGAAGTGCAGGAGCGTGCCGGTCTCGTCGCAGAGGGCGCGTAGCCCCGCGAGGTACGGCTCGTCCGCCGTGCGCATGCCGCCCATGCTCTGGATCGGCTCGAGCATGATCGACGCTGTGTTCGTGTCCACTGCCGCGCGCGCCGCGGCGAGATCCCCGAACGGGATGAAGACGTGATCCGGCACGCCGGGCGCGTAGTCGGAGAGGTAGTGGCCCATTTGCGTCGCCGAGAGCGCGCCCATGGTGCGCCCGTGAAAGCCGCCCTCCATGGAGATCACCTTGCGGCGTCCCGTCGTCTTGCGCGCGATCTTGATCGCTGCCTCGTTCGCCTCCGCTCCGCTGTTGCAGAGGAACGAGCGCGACATGCCCGCGGGCGCGGTCGAGGCCAGATCGCGCAGTGCGAGCGCGCGCACGTCGGACGAGACGGCGTTGCTGAAGAAGAGCAATCGCCCGGTCTGTTCGCGAAGCGCGGCAACGACACGCGGATGGCAGTGGCCGGTCAGCGCGACTGCGTGTCCGCCGTAGAAGTCGAGCCAGCGTTCACCATTCGAGTCCGTGACGTAGCAACCGCTGCCTTCGACCAGCGTCAGCGGCAGTTGGGAGTACGTCGGGACGCCGAAGCGCGTCTCCATGGCCGCGAAGTCGACGTCACTCACGGCCGGCTCCCCGGGACGAGGAGACCCGTCGTCTCATCGAAGCCGAACATCAGGTTGAGGTTCTGGATCGCTTGGGAAGCCATGCCCTTGCCGAGGTTGTCGATGGCCGAGAGCACCACGGCGACGCCGTCCGCGACCGTGACGGCGATGTCGCAAAAGTTCGTGTTGCGCACGTGACCGAGACGTGGTGTGCCGTTGCGCATGCGCACGAACGGCGCGTCGGCGTACTCGTTGTCGAACGCATTGCGGACCGCCGCCTCGTCGGTGCCTTCGGGCAGATCGACGAAGAGCGTCGTGAAGATGCCGCGCGCGAAGGGCCCCGATTGGGGGACCATCATCCAACGCTTCGCGCGGTCCATGCCGACACGCGAGAGACAGAGCGAGATCTCCGGTACGTGTTGATGCGCGAGGATCTTGTAGGCCTTGACGTCGCCCGTCCGCTCGGGATGATGCGTGCCCGCTTTCGCCTCGATGCCTGAGCCCGACGAGCCCGTCATCGCGACGTGCCGCACCGCGCCGTCGATCAGCCCGCAACGGGCGAGTGGGAGCGCCGCCAGGAGCGCGCCGGTAGCGAAACAGCCGGGGTTGGCGACCAGCCGTGCTCGTGCGACGGCGTCGCGGTTCATTTCGGTCAGGCCGTAGATCCAGGCGCCGGAGCGCAGCGTCTCGGGGTGCGGATGGTCGGCGCCGTAGTGCGCGCGATAGAGGTCGGCGTCGTCGAGGCGGTGATCGCCCGAGAGATCGACAATGCGCAACTCGGGGAAGATCCGATGCAAGATGTCGGCGTACGCTGCGGCGAAGTGATGGGGGAGCGCCATCACAACGGCGTCGGGACTCGTCTGGAGCAACTCCTCGGGTGTCGCGACGAACGTCAGACCCTCGTAGAACCCTGCGAGGTGCGGGTGTACGGCGGCGACGGCCTTGCCCGCGTTGCGGCGCGACGTGACGCCGCAGACCTCGAAACCCGGATGGTTGGCGAGCCAGCGCAGCGTCTCTGCTCCGCCGTATCCGCTCGCGCCCGCGACACCGACGCGGAACTTCCCCGCACCCGTCGGCCGCACGCTGACCGCGCCGTCACATGCCGACGGCGACGTCACCAGACCAGGCCTTCGACGAGGTCGGTCAACTTGTGGGCATTCGTCCGCGCGTTGGCGGCCGGCACGCGCAATTCACGTACGCAATACGCTTCGCCCACCTCGTTGTCGGTTGCCGGTCCGGCCATCGCGTTGATCTCGATGCCCCACGACTTCATGAGCTCGTTCGCGCCCCATGCCGCGACCAGATCGTTCGCGCACATGACATGCGCCTTCGTCTTCGAGAGGATCTCCGCGTCCTGCAGGATCGCATCGCAGCCATAGTGACCGATGATCCCGTCGCCGAGCTCGACGACGATGGCGTCCGGTTTGTCGGAGGCCAAGTCAGCGAGCATCGTGCGCGCGACGCCCGCGAGGTCCTCGACGCCGACGGTGCTGGGTAGGCCCACGTCGAGGAAACTGCGTGTGCGGCGCGCGCCGTGATCCTCCATGTTGAGCAGGTCGCGCAGGCAGGCGACGCCGGTCAACTTAGCGGCGTTGAGTCGGTACCCGCGTTGGGTGAGCATCTGGATGAGCGTTGCGGCGGCATACGTCTTCCCGGCGTTCATGCACGTGCCCTCGACGAGGATCAACGGCACGTCGGGGAGCTTCTCCGGAGCCGGCGGCACATCACGCGCGATGCTTGCGGGCTCGCCGTTCTGCACGACGGCGCCGACGACCTCGCAGAGGAGCGGGCTGCCGAGATCCACGTTGCCGGAGACCACGACGCCGAGTACGCCGCCGATGTTGAGAATGTGGATGCGGTCGCCGGCGCGCAGCGTGTCGGGGATCTCGCCCACGAAGCCGCGCAGCGCGCGACGGCGGCCGAGGACGCCGGCGATCACATCGCCCTTGCTGATCTTCGCCATGCGGCCAGAGACGAGTTCGACCTTGTCGTAGACCGTCTTCTCGCGCAATGCGCGGACGACGAGGACGCCGCCCACCTCCGGGCGCACCTCGTCCGTGTAGTCGACCTCGCGGTCGAGCTTGGCGTTGATCGTGCAACTGGCGATCTTGTCGAGGTGGATCTTCATGATGCGCTCCGGGGGGCGTTGCTGTCGGGGCTGGACGGGTTCGTGGTTTCGGCGGTGCGGGCGTCTGCGGCCAGGTCACGCTCGCGTCGCGCGGCCAGCACCGAGGGCAGGCCGTAGATCTTCGCGAAGCCGCGGGCCTCGTCGCCGGACCAACCGCCGGCGCCTTCTCCGTAGACGGCGCCGAGTCGGCCCATGAGGGTTGCGTCGCTCTCGACTCCCGCCACCTCGAGGCGTCCGCGCGCCATGTGCACTTTGACCGTGCCGGTGACGAAGCGTTGGGAGGAGTCGAGGAACGCTTCGATGTCGCGCGCCACTGGATCGAAGTAGAGCGCTTCGTGGACCGCCGCTGCGTAGAACGCGCCGAGCTGATCCTTCCACGTCTGCTGATGCTTCGTGAGGACGAGCTTCTCGAGTTCGCGATGGGCGAAGAGGAGCACCGCCGCCGCGGGCGCCTCGAATGCGAGCCGACCTTTGATCCCGAGGATCGTGTCGCCGGTGTGGATGCCGCGTCCGATCCCGTGCGCCGCCGCGTCGCGATTGAGTGCGGCGACGAGCGCTGGCCCGCCGAACTCCGCGCCGTCGAGTGCAACCGGGACTCCGTGACGGAAGTGGATGGCGACGGTTGCGCCCCCGGCCGGCGCGTCGTCGGGCGCGACGGTGTCGGGCCAGCAGTCCGTCGGGACAGGCCGCTCGGGGTGATGCAGGTCACCGCCGCCGATCGTCGTCCCCCAGAGGCCGCGGTTGACGCTGTACGTCTTCTGCTCGCGCGGCATCACGCAGCCGACCGACTCCAGATCGGCGTACTCCTGCTCGCGCGACGGCGCTTCTTCGCGCACCGGCGCGCTGACCGGAACGTCGGGCGCCAGCACGGCGAAGGCGACATCGAAGCGGATCTGATCGTTGCCCGCCCCGGTGCTGCCGTGAACGAGCTCCGCGGCGCCCATGCGAGCGGCCAGCCGCGCGATTTCCTCGGCCTGCACGATGCGCTCGGCCGCGACGCAAAGAGGGTACGACCCGCCGCGCAGGCAGTTGCCCGCGACGAGATGACGTACGAAGCGCTGGAATACGGCGTTGCGGCCATCGATGGTGACGTGGCGCACGGCGCCCAGCGAGAGCGAGCGCGTCTCGATCTCGCGCAGTTCGGCGTCGTCGAACCCGCCGGTGTCCACGACGGCCGTGACGACGGGGCGATCGGCACCGCGCTTCTCGCGGGCCACACACCACGACGTGTCGAGACCGCCCGAGAAGGCGATCAACACTGCCGAATCCGGCGCGTCGACGTCATCTGCGCCGCGCATCGCGCTCTCGCCCATCCGTCTCACCTCAACTTGCGTTCTCGCGTCAACCGCCCAAGTCCCCGGCACCGGGAGCCTAATGGCACGCACACGCGCACCCGCTCCCCGCCGGATTCGTCGAGGCTACGTCGCGGTGGGGGCGCGAAAAGGAATCGCCCCGAGCCGAAGTCGCTCGTGCACCGCCGCTCGACGGGGACTGTGGGGCGGGCTCGCGAGGCGCACTCGCGAAAACGGACCGCCGTCCCCGGTCGGCGGCGGAGCAACGACGTCTCTTGTCGAGGCCAGGCAGCCCGCCGACGCCCGGGTACGATCCGAGCCCCGGGGCTGTCTCCAGAGGGACTCGGGACGAGGTTGGATCCCGGTCTTGGATGGTACCCGGCGAGGGGCGGTCCACCTGGCTCAGCTGCGGCGACGCCCTCGGTCCGCCGCTCGACGGGGACCGCGGGGTCTCCTCGGCGCTTCGTATGGAAGCGGACGGCGGTGGCCGTCTCGGGCGTCCGTCGAATTCAAGAAGCCGGTCCGCCGTCCCCGGTCGGCGGCGGAGCAACGAGCTCTCTTGTCGAGGCCAGGCGGCCCGCCGACGCCCGGGTACGATCCGAGCCCCGGGGCTGTCTCCAGAGCGGATCGGAACGAGGTTGTATCCCGGTCTTGGATGGTACCCGGCGAGGGGCGGTCCACCTGGCTCAGCTGCGGTGACTCCCTCGGTCCGCCGCTCGACGGGGACCGCGGGGCCTCCTCGGCGCTTCGCATGGAAGTGGACCGCGGTGACCGTCTCAGGCTTCCGTCGAATTCGAGCAAACGGACCGCCGTCCCCGGTCGGCGGCGGAGCAACGACGTCTCTTGTCGAGGCCAGGCAGCCCGCCGACGCCCGGGTACGATCCGAGCCCCGGGGCTGTCTCCAGAGCGCATCCGGAGAACCGCTTTGTAACCTTCGGCCTTCCCGCGCGACCTAGTCAGTATGAGCTGGTCACCGGAACGCATCGAGATCCACGGGTTCGTCCACATCATCCACCGTGGAGTGGGGAGGGGGCTGCTCTTCCTCGACGACGCCGACCGCCGTCACTTCCTGCAGTGTGTCGTCAGCGCGTGCGAGAGCCTCGGCTGGAGTGTCGTCGCATGGGCGTTGATGTCGAACCACGTTCATATCGTGGCGCGACGCTCCCGAGCTTCCACCGCCGTCTTCGTGCGCACGTTCACCGCTGCGTACGCGCGTCGTTTCAACCACCGACACTGCCGCTCGGGGCACGTTGTCGAAGGTCGCTACCGCCGGATCCGGATCAAGTCGGAGGCTCAGCTGCTCGCCTGCATCCGCTACGTCCACCTCAACCCGGTCGTCGCAGGGATCGTGCCCGACATTGACGCGTTGGACTCGTACCTCTGGACCGGACACCGAGCCCTGATGGGGGCGACTGCATTGCCCTGCCACGACGTCGATCTGGCGCTGAGCCTCTTCGGCGATGCCCCCGAATCCGCCCGGTCCCGCATGCGGAGATTTCTCCTAACGGAGATGGAAATCGAGCGCGAGCGATGGGGCGATATTCCGCCATAGCCCACGTGGACCTAGAATGGGGCTCGCGAGGCGCACTCGCGAAAACGGCCCGCCGTCCCCGGTCGGCGGCGGAGCAACGATGTCTCTCGTCGAGGCCAGGCAGCCCGCCGACGCCCACGGAGGGTACGATCCGAGCCCCGGGGCTGATCTCCTGCGTTCCGGCCCGGTGACGAGTGGCCGAGCCCGTCGCGGGGTGTAGCCTCTGCCCGCCTCGTGCCGATGACTACAGGGTCTGCAGGTCGTCCCGCAGACCGTCTGGTCGTGCCTGCGCACGCCTGGGCGAGCGCGCCGTACGTCCGCGGGCATGCACCGAAGGAGCCTCAGCATCCGACTCACCTGTTTCGGGAAGACCGACGTCGGTCGGCGGCGCGAGTTGAACGAGGACACGTTCTACTACTCGGATCGCGACGGATTCGCCGTTGTCGCCGATGGGATGGGCGGGCGGGACTTCGGCGAAGTTGCGTCGTCGCTCTGCGTCTCCACGCTCAACAAGAGCTTCAAGAAGTACTTCCCGGCAACGATCCGCGGGCACGCGATGCAGGACGACGACATCATCGCGAACGTCGTCGAGCAGACCCTCGACACCTGGGTCCGCGACATGAACGTGGTCGTCTACGAGTTCGGGACGATCGACACCCGGTACCGCGAGATGGGCACCACGCTGGCCCTCGTCTTCCACCAAGAGGACTTCATTGCCGTCGCGCACGTCGGAGACAGCCGGGTCTACCGGGTCCGCGCCGGCATGATCGAACAGGTGACCGAGGATCACTCCTTCGTGAATGCGCAGCTGCGCGCCGGGTTGATCACCGAGGAAGAGGCGCTCCACAGCCAGCACAAGAATATCATCACACGCGCCATCGGTACGCGAGCAGCGGTGAAGGCCGACGTCGCCGTGCACCCGGCCGAAGCGGGCGATATCTACCTGATCTGCAGCGACGGCCTCTCGGACCTCGTCGAGGGCCACGAGATGCTCGACACGCTGCGCCAAGAGGAGATGGATCTCGAACGCGGCGTGCAGGCGCTGATCGACCTCGCGAATGCGCGTGGTGGCAAGGACAACATCACCGTCGTCCTGTGCCGCCTCGACGCCGACGACCCAGAGTCTCACCAGGCAGCGTGACAGCCAGCGTGGTGACATCAGGCGTGGCCGCCGACGCAGCCGGGTCCGCAGCCGTCCGCGTGGACGGACTCCACAAGCACTTCCGCATCCCTGACGGGACCGAGGTGCGTGCGGTCGACGGTGTCTCCTTCCACTGCGACGGGGGCGAGATCGTCGGATTGCTCGGGCCAAACGGCGCCGGCAAGACCACGACCCTGCGCATCCTGGCGACGATCCTTCGCCCGACGTCCGGGCACGCCTCCGTGGCGGGCTACGACGTGCTCGCCGAGCCGGACGCGGTCCGCCGCAGCCTCGGGTACGTCTCGGCCAGCACGGGCGTCTACGAGCGCCTGACCGGGCGCGAGACCCTCACGTACTACGCGCGCCTGCACGGCATGGCGCCGGACGCGATCCTCGGACGCGTCGAGGAGGTCCTGCGCCTGCTCGAGATGGACGACTTCTGCGATCGCGTTGCCGGGCGGCTCTCGGCTGGGCAGCGCCAGAAGGTCTCGCTCGCCCGCGCGATCATCCATGATCCGCCGGTCCTGATCCTGGACGAGCCGACCGCCGCCCTCGACGTCATCGTCGCCCGCAACGTGCTCGAATTCGTCGAGCAGGCGCGTGACGGCGGCCGCGCGATCATCCTCTCGACACATCTCTTCTCCGAGGCCGAGCGCCTTTGCGATCGGATCGTCGTGATCCACAAGGGCAGCGTGCTGGCGACCGGGACGCTCGACGAACTCCGCGCCGCGACCGACACGGGCAACCTGGAAGACGCATTCTTCAAGCTGGTGCGCGGCGCATGATGCCCAACCTGCGCACCGTCAAACTCGTCGCCGCAAAGGAGCTCCTCGAGGCCCTGCGCGATCGCCGCACGCTCTTTGTCGCGCTGGTCCTGCCGGTGCTGCTCTACCCGCTGATGATGGTCGCCGTCGGCCCACTGATCGGGAAACAGCGCGCCCGGATGCAGCAGGAGATCCAGCGCGTCGTCGTCACGGGAGCCGGAGCCGACGCGCTCATCGAGGCCGTCCTGACCGAGCCGCTCGAGCCTGACGCCGACCCTTCACCGGACCCCGCGACGGACCCAGCATCCGACGAGAGCAACGCGAGCGAGGCAGAAGAGCCCGAAGATCCGGTCCGCATCGGGCTCGAGGTCACCGAGGTTGACGACCCCGCAGCCGCGCTCGCCGCGGGCGAGATCTCGATCTGGGTCGAGGCCGACGCGTCCGTTGCCGAGGCTCTCGCGGGCGACGGCACGGCCGAATTCGTTGTCCACCGCGACTCGTCGAATGACTCCAGCCGGATCGCCTACCGAAAGTGGCAATCCGCGCTGACCGCCGCTGAGTCCCGTCTGGTGGACGCCCGCCTCGCCCGCCGCGACATCCCCCGCGCGCTGATCGTGCCGCTCGGCGTGAGCGAGGTCCTGGACGTCGCCTCGGCCGAGCAGCGCGCCGGCTACGCCTTCGGCCGCATGCTGGCCTTGATCCTGGTCCTGATGACGCTCTCGTCGTCCTTCTACCCCGCGGTCGACGTCGTGGCCGGTGAGAAGGAACGCGGGACGATGGAGACGCTCCTCGTCGCCCCCTGTGGCCGTGCCGAACTCGTCCTCGGCAAATACCTCGCCGTTCTCGCAGTCACACTGACCGCCGCCGTGCTCAACCTGCTCTCGATGTGGCTCACGATGGGTCCGCTCGTCGGGACGCTCGGCGTGGACGGGCTCGAGGGCCTCCAGATCAGCCCGAGCGTGCTGGTCGGCATCCTGGCTCTGCTGGTCCCGCTGGCCGCCCTCTTCGCCGCCCTCTCGATCGGCCTCTCGACGATGGCGCGCAGCGTCAAGGAGGCGCAGCACTACCTGACGCCGCTCTTCCTACTGGTCATGCCGCTCGCGATGGTCGTGGTCATCCCCAACGTCGAGCTGACGCCGACACTCGCCGCGCTGCCCATCACCAACGTCGTGCTCTTCTTCCGCGACCTCATGGTGGGCAAGCTCGACCCGATCGCTGCGGTCACGGTGCTCGCGACGACGTTCGCCGTGGCCGGACTCGCCCTCTGGGCGACCGTGCGACTCTTCCTGCGCGAGGAGACCCTCTTCCGCGGTCCCGAGGGCTCCGGCTCGCTCATCGCGCGGCCGGCGCCGCGCCTGCTCCCGCCGGCCGGAGCCGCGATCCTGCTCTTCACCACCTCGGTCGCGCTCATCTGGTACCTGCAGCCCTTCCTGCCGTCCGACGACCTACCCAAGAACGTCATCGCGACGCAGGCGCTCGTCGTCCTCGCGCCCTGCCTCCTCCTGGCCTGGTGGCTGCGGGTCTCCCCACGCACGACGTTCCGCCTACGCGCGCCACAGCTCGGCATCCTCGGGCTGGCAGTCGTGATCGGCGTCACAGCGCCCATCGTCAACGGCTTTCTTCAGCGCGTCATCGTCGGCGACGTCGCCCCCGAAGGCGCCTTCCACAAGCTCGCCGAGTCGTTCGAGGCGATGATCCGCGAGCAGCATTGGGCCGTACTCGTGCTCCTCTTCGGCGCGCTCCCGGCCCTCTGCGAGGAACTCGTCTTCCGCGGTTTCATCCTCTCCGCGCTCGGCGGCGGCAAGGACCGCGACCGGCGGCCGGGCCTCGGCGCCATTGTCGGCACCGCCGCGCTCTTCGCCCTCTTCCACATCTACCCCGAGAAGTGGCTCGGTACGTTCCTGGTGGGCCTCGTCCTCGCCTTCCTCGCCGCCTCGGGCCGCTCCCTCTGGCCCGCCGTCGTCGCCCACCTCCTCAACAACGCGACCCTGGTGCTCGCAGGCAAGTTCGGGCCCGACTCTGCGCTCGGCGCCCTCCACGATCCAGACGGCTCGAACCACGGCGTGGTCGTGGCCATCGCCGCCGCCCTCCTCGCCGCCAGCGTGTGCGGCGTCGCGTGGCTCTGCCCGTCTCTGGGACGACATCACGAAACACCGCCGCGGAACTTGACGGACCCCCGAGCGCCCCGTAACTAAGGCGCCCGATCGCAGATCACATCCGTGATCCGAGATCCACGATCAACGGTGCGCCCTTAGCTCAATTGGATAGAGCACCTGACTACGGATCAGGAGGTTTGGGGTTCGACTCCCTAAGGGCGTACCAGATCGACCCGCGAGCCCGTCCGCAGCACTGCGAGCGGGCTCGCTGGATTCTGAGGCCACCGGCATCTCAGACGGCGGGCACCACTCCAGTTCGCGGTCCGTCCTCATTCGAACTGGAGAGAGCCGCGGGGACGGCGCGGCGTCACGACGGTCTCCCGCCTCGCGAGATCCCAGTTACACTGCCAGTGTGAGATCCAAGTCCCTCGCTGCCGTCCTGCTGTCGCTCTTCGCGTGCCATGCCTACGCCGCCGGCGATGTCCAGGCGACCGTCGACACGCGCGGTCGCCTGCTCCTCACCGGCGACGCGCTCGGCAACGACGTCCAGATCGCGAAATCCGGCCCCGACGGCCAATTCGTGGTCATCGGTCGCAACGGAACCACCGTGAACGGGGCCGCGCAGTTCGCGGCCGCCGGCGTCAAGTCGATCCGGGCCACCATGGGCGATGGCGACGACGTTCTCGCGATGGGGGGCTTTCGGCTGAAGAAGAGCCTACGCGTCGATCTCGGCGCGGGCGACGACACGCTCAGCCTACTCCGCAACACGATCGGTCGCCGCGCGACGCTCCTCGGCGGACCCGGCGACGACACCATCTTGGCCGAGGGCGGCACATCCTTCCAACGCGGCGTCCGCATCGGCACCGACGGGGGCGACTCCTCGGCCACGGCATCGCCTGGCGTGGAGCCCGGAGCTGGCGACGGCAACGACCTCGTGCGCATTGCCGACAGCTTCGTCTACGGCCGCATGCGCGTGCTGACGGGCGGCGGCGCCGACCGCGTCGAACTCCACCGCGACGGCTTCACCGACGCCGCCTCGCTCGTCATTCGCACCGGCGACGGCGACGATTGGGTCGAGATGGTCTCCTGCACGTTCCAGGGACACGTGAGAGTTCTGACCGCCGACGGCGAGGACGTCATCTACGCAGTCACGTCGCGCTTCCGCCGCCCCGTGAAGCTCAACACAGGCCCCCTCGACGACGAGATCGAGCTCGAGCGCTCCACCTTCGATGCGAGCCTCCGCGTCCACGGCGGAACCGGCGCGAACGCGGTCATCTTCATCGGCGTCAACATCTCGGGCGCGGGCGGCTCCGGCGGCAACGGCAAGTACACCTGGCGCTTCGTGGTGGTGCACTTCTTCCCGTAGACGTCTTCCCGTCGGGATGAGGTGGATCGCTGAAGGGTGCGGAAGCGGAGCGCGAAGGCTCTCCGGGCGACTCCGCCGAACGACTAAGCGACGATCTCGCGCGACTTCAGCAGCTCGCGCAGCTCACGCCGCGTCACATGCAGCCTGGAGTCGACGGTGTTCTTGTTGAGCCCAAGATGCTCAATCAACTCCTTCCGCCCCATGTCCTCGTCCACAATACTCGACACGAGTTCACGCGACGACGGCCGCAGATGCTCGATCGCGGACACGATCTGGCTCCGCTCCTCGCGATCGATCAACTGATCGACGACGCTCGGCGCCTGGCCCGCCCGACCCGGCCGGATCCACGGGTTCTCCCGCGCGGCATCGGCGGTATGGCAGTACTTGTCGAGCTTGCGCTGCTCGCGCACCGAGCGATCGATATGCTCCAGGCACTTCTTGCGGAAGATGCCGACGAGGATCGCCGGATGATCGGCGACCTTCTCGTAGCGGTGGCGCACGGCGAGAAACGTCGCGAACGCAGTCTGGATGATGTCCTCGGCGCGCTCCGTCCGAATGCGGTAGCGGAACCACGCGAGGTGGACGAGTTTCTTGGAGAGGCGCTCGACGTACGCAGGCTCATCCAGACGCACGGATCTCTGTCCGCCCGCCTTCGTCGCAGCGTGTCCGGCGCCGCGCCCCGCGTCCGTCTTCCGTCCCTGACTGCCCACAGAGATCTCGCCCACCCTTCTCAGAATGAGAAATCTCTCTCGGCAGACGCGTGGCGTCAAGCCCCAAGTTGCGAGAAGTGAGTTGCGAGAAGCTGCGCCAGGCTCGGCCATCGCAGAAGGCAGGCTTGCTTGCGACCCTTCAAAATGCGCGGGTCTCCGCGGTCAGCGCAAGCTGTCGCGCAGCGCCGTCAGGCTCGCCGCGTCGGCCACGCTCAGGGTCGACTTGAAGTTCTCCAACTCGACGATACGGACGATCGCCGCCTGGCACTCGCCCGTCTTGCCCATGGCCTTGAGCGTCTCGGCGAGATGCAGCATGAAGACGGTGTTCTTGGGCGCGCGCGAGATCGCCTCGTCGAAGCGTTGCTGAGCCTCCGCGAACTCGCCCGCGCGATGGAGCGTGTATCCGAGGGTGTCCAATACGGCGGGGTTCCCGGGCATGGTCTCCAGCACCTGACGTGCCTGCATGACGCCTTCGTCGGCCCGATCGGTTCGTGCGAGGAGCATGGCGAGGTTGTTGCGCGACGCGAAGTGCTTCTCGTCGACAACGAGCGCCCGGCGATACGCCTTCTCGGCTGCCGGGAGATCGTCCGAACTTTCGGCCAGGAACCCGGCCATGAAGAAGTCATCGGCCGTGGCGTCGTCGCGTCCCGTTGCGGCATCGATCCGCGTCGCCGCCTCGGCAGCGAGCGCCGTGCCCCCGTAGATCTCGAAGGCCGTCGCCCATTCGAAGGCGACTGCCGAGCGGCGCGCAGCGTCGTCTGTCGGGAGAATGCGTTCGATCAACTTCAGCCACGTCAGGGAGTTGGTGCCCGTCGCCAAATCCTGCGGCCGTACGGCGAGCACAGCAGCTTGCAGCCGATCGTGGCTCGTGACCAGCGGCGCGAGCATGGCCTCGGCGCGATCTGCTTGACCCGAGCGCGTCAAGGTGACCGCATACGTCGCCAGGTACGCAGCGTGCGCGCTCGGGTCCGCGAGGGCCACTTCCAGTTTGCTCTCGTAGTGCGTGAGCGCATCTCCGATCCGTCCATCCTGCGTCATCGCGTTGCCAATGAACGCATCGACGCGCAAGTCGGCTCCTCCGACGCGATCCCGCCAATCGAGACCCGCGTTGATGGCGTCGTCCCACAACTCGGCACGCGCCAGGAAGAGCGCGAGCTGTCGTGCAGGCAGCATGCTGCGCGGGTTGCGTTCCGCAGCGCGACGCGCGATGTCGATGGCGGCAGGCAGTTCATCCGCGCGCGCAGCGAGTTCTGCCGCAACGAGCTGCAGGGAGAGCAACTCGGGATGGGCACCGGCTAACGCCTGCACCTCCGGAGCGACCTGGGCGATCGGAGGCATGCGACCGTCTTCACCGATGATCGCGCGGAGAGCCTGCAAGAGCGGCTTGCGTCTCTTCTCGTTCCGCGACGCCTCCAGGACGACGGCGCGCAGCCCCGTACCGGCGAGCGCCGAACGCACAACCTTCTCGTTCTCGCGCACGAAGGCAAGTCGTTCGATCGACGCCGAGCGCGGATCTCCGAGCAACGTCGTCAGCGCCTGACCGTCGCCTGTGGCGACCACGAATTCGAGCCAAGCGGCCCATGTCGTCTCGTCGGTTGGCGCGGCATCGACGGCACGCCGGAACGCGGCGATGGCCACAGCCGGAGTGTCGCGGCGCATCGCGAAGCGCGCCTGCGCGAGCGCCACCTGCGCCGGCGCGGCTCCGACCGTCGGCATACGCGCGACCAGTTGCCGCGCGACGTCGTCGCGTCCGAGCTCCGCGTTGACGTCTGCGGCGATCTCCAGCACGTCGAGTTCCGGACGCTCCATCAATCGGTCGCAGATTGCGAGCGCGCGCTCGTACTCTCCCAATTGGCGGTAGAGCGACGCGAGCACGATGAGCCCCTGTCGCGGGGCTTCGTCGATTGAGATGCGGTTTGCGAGCACGTCGGTGCCGCCGCGGTAGTCGCCTTGGGCCGCGAGCAGAATGGCCGCTTCGATGAGCTGTTGCGTCGAGAGCTCGCCACCGCCGAGCACGCCATCCAGCGTCTTGCGGGAGTCTGTGCTCCGTCCCTGTCGCCCGACGATCCGGGCGATCTCAAGTTGGATGCCCGCGTTTTGTGGGCTGAGTTCAGCGGCACGTCGGAACTCGGATTCCGCTCGATCGAGGTTGTTGCCGACGCGTTCTAGGGCGCGCGCCAGATTGACGTGCGCCTCCACGCTGCTCGACGTCCGCTTGGTCGCTTCGCTGAGGATCGCGACCGCGCGCGCCAAAGACTCTGAATCCGCATCCGGATCCGAGATCAAGAAACGGCCGCGAGCCACGCGCCACGTTGAGCTCTTCGGTCCCGTCATTGCCTCAACGCGAGAGATCACGGCGTCGATTGCTTCGCGATCTTGCCATGCCCGAGCCGAGGCGAGGCAGCCGAGTTGGACCGGAAGCGACTCCTGATGTGCGTTGGCGAGAGCCAGCCAGCTCTCTCCCGCTGCGGGCAGCGAGAGCCGGTCCATCATCGCGGCCCGGACGAGGTCCCACTGTAGATCGTCTGCCGTGTCAACCGCGCGCCTGCGATCCTTGTCGAAGCGCGTCAGCCCGGCGTTCGGGCTCACGCTGCGGGCGCGCAGGAGCGCGCGCGCGAGCGCGAGTCGCGGCGTCATTCCGTAAGCCGACTCGCACGAACGCAGGAATTGCTCGGCGAGGTCGACGTCGTTCGTGGCCGCAATCTGCGCCAGACGCATGAGAGTCGACTCGGAGGCGTCGGAAGACGTGGTCAGCAGTTCCTCGAGGCGGCCGCGCGCAGACTCGGGGTCGCTCTCGGCCGAGAGCGCGAGCTCGGCGGTCTCGAAGTGGGCCTGCAGCGGGCCGGACGCCTGCTCCTTCCAGGCGACGATTTGTGCCTGCACGCTCTCTAGCCCGGCCGGACTGAAGCGAGCGCGCTCGGCGACCAAGACGTCGGCCATCGTTGCGGCTGCGCGTGGGTCGCCCGATGATCGCCTGATCGCCAGCTCTGCATACCGCAGCGCTTCGGATTGACGATGGGTTCCGATCAGGCTGGCGGCCATGCGCCGCATCGGCTCGCCCCACGACGGCGCGAGGCGGAAGGCCACGGCCCACTGTTCGCGGGCGACGTTCGCGTCGGATGCGGCCGTCAGGTGCCCGAACCAATAGTGCAAGAGTGCGCTGTCTGGCGCGATCTGCGATGCAGACGTCAGCGCGTCGGTGGCGACGCCGACCGTCTGGGCGGCGTTCGAAGCCAGCGACGCGACGGCTGCTGCCCACACTTGCTCGTCCGGATCGTCACTTGCGGCCATGCGGTCGAGGGCTTCGTCGGCCGCCTCGGCGTCGCCCTGAGCGCGCAAGCTGACAGCGCGGAGCGCTTGCGCCTCGGGCGGCACGCTGTCTCCGGCACGCAGCCACGCTTCGACGAGTATCGGGATCTCGCCCGCTCGGCGTCGGTACCAGAGTCGCCGAAGTAACTCAACGCGCACACGGTCGTTCGGCGTCGCGCTGGCCTTCTCGAGTACAGCCACGGCGTCGTCGAAGCGCCCGAGTCCGTCGAGGACTCCGACGAGCACGGAGACCGCGATGGGGTCAAGCACCGAGCCTGACGACACCATCACGCGGTCAAGACTCTGACCCGCGCGCTCCAGGTAGGTCGGATCCCCAGGTCGCTTCTGCGTGAGCTGGGTGAGTACGAACGCGCGGATGAGCTCGAATTCCGGCTTGTCCACGCGGCGCGCGACGACCTTATCGGCCCAGTCTTCGATCTCGCCGAAGGCCTGATCCAACTGCAGTCTCAGTTGCGCCGTCCGAAGGAACCCAGGGAAGTGGTTTGGCGCCGAGATATTGAGCGCCTCGGCCTGCGCCAGTGCGGCCTCCAGTTGCCCGAGAGAGCCGAGAATATCGCAACGCAGGACAAGCAAATCCACGTCATCGGGCGCGCCAGCGAGCATGCCGTCGATCATGTCCAGGGCCTCGGAGCGGAATCCGACCAGCAAGTAGAGATCGAGGAGGGCTTGCTGGACCTCGCGGCGCCCGGGCTCCATCTCCAACGAGCGCTGCAGCATGCCGATGGCGCCCGCCAGGTGCCCGTTGTTCGGGGACGAGACCTCTTTCTGCGCCAACGCGTACTTGAAGTAGTCGTCGCCTGTCGCTTCGGTCTCGCCCAGGCGGCGAAGGAAACGCCCGAGACCGCTCAGCGCTGTCTCGTACTCGCCAGCCTCGAGCGCCGCGATGCCCTGGACGCGCGAGTCGCGCGCCTCGGCGTCGCGCGACGCCTGGCGCCAGACGTACGCGCCGACACCGGCGATGGCGACGACCACCAGGACAGCCGCAATGATGAGGAGGCGCTTCTTCTGTCGCGGTCTGAGTGCCATCAGGGAGTCCGTTCCTTACGAGGGTTCGATGCCGGAGCGGGAGGTGACGTCACGTGCATCGTACTGCGGGACCGGAGCCTCGTGTCGAGTTCATCATGGAGCGTTCGGACTCGGGTTCGACTCCGGGGCTCGGATCGTACCCGGGCGTCGGCGGGCCGCCTGGCCTCGAAGAGAGAGCTCGTTGCTCCGCCGCCGACCGGGGACGGCGGACCGTTGTCTCGAGCTCGCCCCGCGGTCCCCGTCGAGCGGCGGACCGAGGGCGTCATCGCAGTCGAGCCAGCCGAGACCGCCCCTCGCCGGGTACCATCCAAGACCGGGCCCCGGCCTCGTTTCGACTCAATCCGAAGAGAGCGGCAGGGCTCGGATCGTACCCGGGCGTCGGCGGGCCGCCTGGCCTCGACAAGAGAACTCGTTGCTCCGCCGCCGACCGGGGACGGCGGACCGTTGTCTCGAGCTCGTCGAAGACGCCCCGCGGTCCCCGTCGAGCGGCGGACCGAGGGTGTCGCCACGACTGAGCCAACTGGACCGCCCCTCGCCGGGTACCATCCCGATTCGGGGTCCACCCTCGCTCGTCTCCGACGCTGGAGAGAGCCCCAGGGCTCGGATCGTACCCGGGCGTCGGCGGGCCGCCTGGCCTCGACAAGAGAACTCGTTGCTCCGCCGCCGACCGGGGACGGCGGGCCGTTCTCGCGAGCTCGTCCAATACGCCCCGCGGTCCCCGTCGAGCGGCGGACCGAGGGCGCCGCTCGAGTCGAGCCAGCCGAGACCGCCCCTCGCCGGGTACCATCCAAGACCGGGGTCCGGCCTTGTCTCGCCTCGTTCTGGAGCGGGTACCAACCACCAAGAGCGTCCATGCTGGCCTGACAGCCGACGCCGCCAGCCATCTACCGGAGCCCCGCGAGAACGACCTTCACCGTCTTCAAGATGATCCCGAGATCGAGCGCCCAGCTCGCGTTCTCGACGTACTCAAGATCGAATTTGATCCACTCCTGGAAATCCAGCCCCGCCTGGCGCGTGCGGCTCACCTGCCACAGCCCGGTGAGGCCTGGCCGGACGCTCAACCGCGCTTCGCGCCACGCAGGGCAATACTGATTCTCGGAGTGCGGACTCGGACGCGGCCCGACGATCGACATATCCCCGAGCAACACGTTCACGAGCTGCGGCAACTCGTCGATCTGCAACTTCCGGATGATCCGACCGACCCGCGTGACGCGCGGGTCGTTCTCGATGAAGAACTGCGGCCCATCGGCCTGGTTCTCCTCGAGCAAACGCTCCTTGATCTCGTCGGCGTCAAGCCGCATCGACCGGAACTTCCAGCAACTGAACTCGCGCCCGCCGAGCGACTCGCGTGTGTGCCCGAAGAGGATCGCCCCACGGTCCTCGAGCAAGATGGCCAACGCGAC
Organism: Planctomycetota bacterium; assembly: GCA_024280885.1. Classification (GTDB taxonomy): domain Bacteria; phylum Planctomycetota; class JAJSAM01; order JAJSAM01; family JAJVHW01; genus JAJRPF01. The sequence continues at coordinate 61,364 of JAJRPF010000072.1, forward strand.
GATCGGATAGAGCGGAAGCGTGGCCAGGAGGGCACAGAGAGCAAACGCGACGTCGAAGAGCCGCTTGCCCGGCACGCTGCGCCGCCGCACCGTGCGCGAGTCGACTTCCGCCAGCGCCGCGGGCTCCATGTCCAGCAGATCGACAGGAGGGATCTCGGGCCGCCGCTCCGGCACATCCCAAAGGACCGCCGGTCCCACGATCGCCTGGTCGGTATCGATCTCTCGCCCCGCCCCGACCCACACCGGCCCGATCACGCGCGTCGATTCTGCGACCGACGCGCTCGCGTGGGTCCAGAGCCCGTCGCGCGGTCGTGCGATCCCCGGGATCGTCGTATCCGGCCGAGGCCACAGCTTCTGCAGATCGTGCAGACACTCCATGACCTGCGCCGGGTCGCCTTCGTCGTACGTCCGCGCGCGCGCCGAGCGCACGACGCGCTTCTCTGGCGGCACCTGGGAGCGCAACCACCGCCAAGGAGCCTTGACGTTCGGCGCATTTTGCCAGAGGCGCGCGATCTCCGGATCCGGCGTCAACGCCAGTCGCGTCGCCCGCACGCCCGACTCGCGGTAGATGCGCCGAAAGCCGAGCAGCCGATCCCCATCGACCAATGCCTCTTCCCGATACGGCTGCGGCCGCGTGTCGCTGACGCGTAGCACCAGGAGCTCCGGCGCGAGCCAGTAGAGATCGTCCAGCACCTGCGCCGGCCGAAAGAGCACGAGCGTATCCGGCTCGGAGAGCAAGAAGAGCTCGGCCCCGGGCACGATCTCGGACTGCTCGTGGCGCCGCACGACCTGCACACCGAACGCAGCCCAGAGCCGGTCGTGGATCTGCGTCGGGGTCAGACCCCAGAGCGTTGGCGTCGTCGGCGGCGAGAGTGCAGGCATGGTGGCCGGTTCGACCGCGATTGCCGTCACTCGGACCCCGCAGCCACGCTTTCGGATCGCGAGGAATAGCTCGAACGGACCACATCCCCGATGAGAGCCCTATTGAAGACGATCCCCGACACCGTAGCTCCGAGCCGATCCAGCCGCTTCAGAGCCTCGTCGGCCGGCCTGCGCGGCTCCCCGCGAGCGACAACGAAGACCACTTCGTCGGCGACCGCCGCCACGAAACTCGCCTCCAGGCTCCCGAGCACGGGGCCCGTGTCGAGGATCACGGTGTCATACTGCTCGTGGCACGTACGCAGGAGCCGCTTCACATGCTGCGGCGAGAGCCGTTCCGCATCGGTCGGGCGTGCATCTCCGATCGGGAGGACCGACACGTTGGCAAAGCCCGTCTCCAGCACGCACTCTTCGATGCCCGCGCCGCCGAGCACATCCAGAATGCCCATTCGCCGTCCGGGAGCGAAGCCGTTCACGCCCATGTAGCGCGCCGTCGTCTCGAGCGCGCGGAACGCTGCCCGAGCCCGCGAGCTGCCGGTCGTTGCCGCATCGCGTACCCGATGCAACATGGTCTCGACCTCGTCATCCGACACCCGCGTGTCGCGGCTCGCGAACGCGCGTCGAACGTGCGCTTCCGCGTCGGCATCCGACGCAACCACGTCCAACGTGTCGTACTGCGAGCACGCCTCCAGGGCCGATCGCGCGCCTTCGCAGACAATGCTCGGCGTTGCCGACGTCAATCCGTGGCCGACCAGATCCGCATCGACCAAGAGCGTGCGCGAGCCCGTAGCGCCGAACGAGAGTGCCAGGGCCATCCCGACGGTGGTCTTTCCCGCACCGGCCGACGGACTCGTCAAGGCGATGCTCCGAGCCTCGCTCTCGTTCCTCACCTGGATGAGCGTGCGCAGGTGATGCACGCAATATTCCGTCATCTCAAGCGACGTTCGCGCGGTGGCATCGGTGGCCGCCGTCCCGATGTCTGGGACGATCGCCAGGAAGCGCTCGCGTGACTCTCCGCCGACGACGTCCTCGACGTGTCGCATCTGTCCCCGGATGAACCCGTAGATCGCCACCAGCAAGATTCCGAGGCCAAGTCCGCCCAGTGCGCCGACGATGGCGTAGGGGGTGCGGCGGTCCTTGTACGGTGCTCCTGGCCACTCCGCTTCGTGTACGCGCCGGACCTGGCCGGTCCAGTTTTCGGTACCGGACGACGAGTCCGCGCCGCCGAATTCCACCTGCAGCTGCCGCAATCGGTCGTGCACCAACCTGAGCGCAGCCTGGGCTTGCTCGCGCTCCTCCACGATCCCCCCCAGGCGAGTGCGCATCTTCACGAAGGGCTTCAGGTCGGCATCGACCGTATCGCGACTCTCCTCCAAGAGGACCAACTCGGCCCTGCACCGCGCCAGTGCGACGTCGTCCTCGGATGCGGTCGAGGGCGCGTTCGCGGCCTTCGCGCGGGCCTTTGTCGCCTCCTCCTGCGCCATGCCGACGACGGCCGCGATCTGCTCGTTTGCCTTCTCGAGTTGGGCGCGTGTTGCGAGCACTCGTACTTCACGTCTTCCCAGCCCGAGATCGTTCGTGAGCACGTCGAGCCTTGTCTCGGCGGCGCTGCGTGTCTGCAGGAGCGTGGCCATGTGGACGTTGGTGGCCGCGATACTCTCTGCCGTGATCTCCCGCTCAACCGTGCCTTGCTCGCGACGGGCCGGGAGCGTGATCGTCAGTCCCTCGATCTGAAGTCGTTTCGCAGCAATTCGGCGGTCCAGCGCATCGAGATCGTTAGTCAACCGGCTGCACTTGTCATCGATCCACTCGGCCCCGTAGCCTTCCGAGCGCGCTCGCTCTTGCTCGCGCAGATCCTGAATTTGGCCCTGCAGATCCACGCGCTCGTTTGCCAACTTGCTGTCGCGCGTCTCCCCCGAGATCTGCTCGCGCTCCTTCGCCTTCGTCAGGAACGCGTCGATCACTCCGTTCACGGCGCCTTGTGCCACCGCCGGATCGGGATCGACAAACGAGACCTCGATGAGCGGCGTCCGCTTAATGCGCGCAGCCGAGAGGCTCGCCTGAAAGCCCTGGATCTCCTCGGCCGAGAGACCCCGCCCGGCGTCCCTCCACGCGTCGCTCCGCATGACGTCGCTGACGACCCGCGGATCCTTGACCAACGACGCGTTTGTGTCCACGAGAGCGTCGAACATCGGCGGGATGCCCTTCTCGCTCAAGTTGAAGAGAATGGTCTGCTGGTGGCTCACGACCTCCACCACGCCAAAGGCGCGATAGAGCGGTCGCGGCCCCAGGTACCCGGCGGCGGCGCATCCCGCCCCGAGCGCGATGCCGAGGACAGCCGCGACGCGCCATCGCCCGCGCAGGAGACGCCGCGCGATGGCCACAGGCGACTCCTGATGCGCGCCGCCCGCCTCCCGCGAGTCATACTCGTCCACATAGTTGGAATCGGTCTCGAACTCGGCCCTACTCATTCTGTGCTCGCCTTTCCCAGGAACGGTTCGATGAGAGGGACCACGACGCCCATGATCTCTGTGAAGACCTGATCTCGACGTTCATCGTCCATCGAACCGCTCGTCAGCAACTGGACCTGCGCCGCACCGAGATGCCGGAGGTAGCGATCCTTCCCGATCCGCCGCATCTCCTGCATGTCGCGACCGAAGTGCCCGTTCGGCAACACCATGAAGTTGTCCACAACGGTCTCCGACTTCTTGGTCACGTCATTCTCTGTGAACGAATACCGCATCGCAGGGATCTGAAACGCCGCGATACGCCAGTCCCGAGCAATCGCCGTGCCGGGTTCAAGCCCCGTTGCCGGATAACACACGGGTGGATAGTGGCCTGCCAAGTCTCGAGAGTCGCTGCATTGGACAATCAGCAGACTTGCGCTTTCGCCGGTGTCCATATTTTCGTACGCACGACTGATCAAGACGTTGGGCTTCAACAACTCCTCGGCCGATGTCGGCACAGGCACTTCACGCCCGACCCACGGCCCGATCGTGAACGGCACCTGAGCCCCGGCGCGTTCCGCGTGCTCGTGGTGACGCTGCGCCGCCGCCTGATCCACAGGAGGGGGGCTCCCGAAGACCGTTAGCACGCCCAGAAGGCTCGCCGACGCAAGGGCAGCCAACCACCATGGCGACTTCCCTCGCCGGGTCGGTGTCGCCGCTTCGATCGGGCGGTGGGGAGGCTCACGTTCCATAGGCGAGCGCATACGGGGCGACCGGGACCTGCGCCCAGCGGAGGAGCCTCAGGAGTCCCAGCAGCGAGAGAAACGCGAAGGGCAGCATCGCCCAACCACTCGCGACGTGCACCGCTTCGGCCGTCTCAGGCGCAAGATTACCGAAGGCCCAGATCACAGGAATCAGACGAAAGACGTTGAACACGATCGCGGTGAGGGGACTGAGCGCCACGATGAGTGCTCGCACCCCGTTGCGCAGGGGGACTCCGTACGCAAACGCGTACGACACGATCACCAGCGCGAAGACCATCCGCATGCCGTTGCACGCTTCGGCGATCAGGACTTCCTGATTGTTAATCCTGAGCATCGCGCCGGAGCGCTCGATGCCGACTCCAAACGTGTCGAGCAGCGCCTCCGTCACGCGAGCGGTGGCTGATTGCAGCGGTCCGGCGATCGCGAGTCGGATCCGCCCTGGTACCGGAATGAGGAACGCCAGTGCGCCGACAGCCGGCAGGACACGCAGCAACGCACCTCCGCCCGCTATGCTGGCGACGCACCCGACCACGGCCACCACTGCACCGGCGTGCCAGAACACCTGGATCAACTGCGCATCGCCGATGCGGTAGAGCGCCCAACCGGCGACGATCAGAAGCGGACCGACCCAAGTCGCGCTCGGTGCATACCGACTGAGCCGCCCTCGACGGATCCAGAACAGCCACCCCGCCACGATGGGCGCGAGCATGACCTGGCTCGCCTCAGGATCACGAAGCGCGACGTGGAGGATGTCCGCCCATGCGTCGCGACACGCATAGCCGCCGAGCAGGACCAAGACGAGGCCAACGGCACCGCGCACGTTCCAATCGATCGTGCGGTCTTGGTGTCCCGAGCCCGCAGTGGAGGACGCTCCCCCGCCATATTCAGACCGCATGAGTGCCCGATGCGGTCACGACCGAGTCGACGACGACACTGCCGGCCCCGACGACGCCTCCAGCACACACGACCGAGCGGACCACGTGGGCCGATGCCTCGACCGTCGCTCCGTCGCAGACCACGGAGTCTTGGATCAATGCCGTCGCGTGGACCGTCGATCCCGGCGCTGCGAGTTGAAAGCTGGACTGCCAGCGCTCGCCGAACGAGTCCCAAGCAGACACCGCGTGCTGCTTCACACGTCCTGCGTGCAGCGTGTGCAGCGTATGCAGCGTATCGATGTACTCTCGTCGGGTACGGATCGGCATGAACGCGCCGTCCGGCAGCCTAGCGGCGATGATGGGGGAGTCTGCAGGCCGCGAGACCCGGAACTGCTCCTTCAAGTCGAAGAAGCCGACGGTCGGCACACTCTCAAGCCGCTGGCGACGAAGCAGGAACAGACTGACGAGATCGCTACGCCCCGAGCGGGATAACAACACGCCCTCGTCACCGTCGTCGAGCGTGGTCAGTGCGTCGCTCATCGACTGAATTGGCAATTGACTAGCCACCACGACCAGCACGAGGTCCTCCGGCAGCAGGTCAACCGTAGCGTCTCGGAGCGTGCCCGCCGTCCCGCGATACTCGGCGTCATCGTGCGCGATGCTGACACTCAGTCGGTCGGAGAATCCGCGTCCGGCAGTCTGCGGAGCGCGCGTTCGCTGGTCGATTGCGATCCGTACGTCGAGTGACGCATCATCTCTCAGTTCTTCGGCGAAACGGCCGAGCGTGTCCAACCACACATCGAGCGCGTCGCGCTCAGGGGTGATCGGCAACGCCAAGATTCCACGTCCGTTGCCAGGCGATTGGGTCCGCCGCCCGAGACCACCAGCCAATAGGACCACAGTGCGAATGCGCGACGCGACGCCAGTGGGATCGGCGAGATCCTGAGCGCAATTCACCTTGTCAGCCTCGTCCGATCTTGGTTCACGGCGACTCCCATGCTCGACCAACGCAATTGTTGCGCCGAACGTTGGCGCAGGCTGAGCGCGGTTCCCTAGCGAGCGCCCGCGACTCGCTGAACGAACATCCTGGTTGTCCGTCGTCCACCTGCCACTACATGGAACATTCGCCGTTGGCCGGTGCGCTTTGCGTGAATGCCCGGCGATCCTGCACGAACTGATGTCGCCCCGTTGAGGTCAAGCTCCGAATCTCGCCCTCCGCAGCAAGAAGCACAGAGCCGATGCGGACCGTCGGCGATGTCATAGGACGCAACCGAGGCGTGCCCGAGCCCGAGGCCGCGGAGTTCGTGCGCACGCGTAAGGCCGCCCGCGCCGCGCTGTGCGATGCTGCCGCCGCGAACAACGCTCCGCCCGGGCGAGTCGGCAGCGGCTGTCGCGACTCATTCTCTCGGATCGGTCGCGATCGCGGGCGCGGCAATGCCATCTGCGTCGAGGCGTCGATCACATCTACGTCGATGCTTGAGGGGGAGCGGGTCCATCGCTGTTTCGATCGTGCGCCGTGAGGGGATGGTCTCCGCGTGCGTGATGCAAAGGAAAAGGCCGCCGTCCCCGGCGAGAGGGGCAGCGGCCTCGAATAGACGTCGTCAAGATCGTCAGCGACTCACGCTGAGCGGCGCTTCTTCATCCTTGAGAGGAGCCCGAGACCGCCGAGCAGTCCCAGCCCCATTAGGCCCGCCGGAGGCAGCGGAACCGGCGCGAAGCTGGTTGCAGTCCCGACCGAACTGTTGATGAGATTGTAGGTGCCGAGCCGCGGGGGGCGGTTCGACTGGAAGAAGAACGTGATGGCCTCGCCCGAGTCCCACCAAGCGGCACTTCCGGCTTCCCGGTTCCAGTCGAGCGTTCCGTCAGGATCAAGCGTGATCAGGAAGTCGTCTGCGTCGCCATCGCCGCCAGCCGTGCTGGCCTCCGTATAGTCCCAGCCCGCCACACCGTTGAAGCCCTTCACGTTGAATCCCGTGTTGAACTCAGAGATATTGTTCACGCCAGCCGTGACTTGGTGGACGTAGGTGTAGAGCGTCGAGGCACCGGAGGTATCCTCGTAGACCCAGTTCCTGATGTCTCCAATATCCGTCTGACTACTGTCCAGGAAGTCGTCCGTCGTCGGCCCCTCGATCAGGGTGCCATACGTGGAGACGTCGAGGTCCGCCGGCGTGACGGTGGCTGCGAGCGCCGTTGACGAGCCTGCCATCATCGCGACTGCGAGCGCCGCGGTCACTGTCCAGTTCACTTTCATCATCCCACCTTCTCCCAAGATAACTCACTTGCTCCGGGCGTACGGCCTTGGTCAAACCCTATTGGGGCCGGAGGTACGCTCTCCGACTACCTACTGATGCAGGGGGCGGACGATAACTTTTCGAGAATCCCGTTTGGTGTCGGAGAGTGATGACCAAGAGTTGTGGCTGGGCGCCACCGGACTTCAGGCGGCGACCTTGATGCCATCCTTGAATTGGACGCTGGTGATGACGTCCGCCAGCACCGTGGCTGCGTTAAGTTTTCTCCAGTTGCGCTGAACCGCCAGAGCGAGCTTGAAGACCATCGCGAGGCAGGCCTTCGCCGAGCCCGCGCCCTTCGTCCGCTTCGTTCGAAGCCGGACGGTGGCGAAGGTCGACTCGATCGGGTTCGTGGTTCGCAGATGCGTCCAGTGCTCGGCGGGGAAGTCGTAGTACGTGAGGAGTTCCTCGCGGTCCTTCTCGAGGCATGCGACGGCCTTCTGGTGCTTCACGCCGAAGAGTTCACCGAAGACGTCGAAGGCGCGTTCGGCGTCCTTGCGCGTCGGGGCTTGGAAGATGTCGTGCAAGCGGCTCTTGGCGTCCTTCTCCACCGAGCTCGGCAGCTTGTTCAAGACGTTGACCGTCTTGTGCACCGTGCAGCGCTGCTCGCGCGTTGTCGGGAAGACCTGGCGCAGTGCCTTCCAGAAGCCGAGAGCGCCGTCTCCGACGGCGATCTCAGGCGCCGCCGTCATCCCGCGTTCACGAAGATCGAGCAGCACGTCCTTCCATGAGATCTCGCTCTCGCGTACGCCATCGTGGACCGCGAGCAACTCCTTGTCGCCGGCCGCTGTCGCGCCCATCACGACCAGGATGCAGCTGCGTTCGCCGCTCAGCCGCATGTTGAAGTAGATGCCGTCGGCCCACATGTAGACGATGCGCTTGTGACCGAGTCTCCGCTTCGTCCAGGTCTCGTACTCGCTCTCCCACACGGCCTTCAGCCGCACGATCTGCGTCGCCGACAGTCCCGGTGCGTCGGGACCCAGAAGGGCTGTCAGCGCCTCCTGGAAGCCGCCTGTCGAGATGCCCTTCAAGTAGAGCCACGGAAGGAGTTCTTCGACCGCCTTCGTGCGTCGAAAATAGGGCGGAAGGATCGCGCTCGTGAAGCGCACCCGCTCGTCGCTGCCCTTGCGATCGTCACGCACCCGCGGCGCTCGCACCGCGACGTCACCGAGTCCCGTCTACACCTTGCGCTCCTGCGCGAAGCCGTTGCGGCGCACGACCCGCCGGCCGTCCTCGCCTCGCACCTCCGTGAACTGGCCGACGAAGTCGTCCACTTCGGCCTCCAGTGCCGCTGCCAACATCTTGCGCGCTCCCTCTCGGCAGATCTCCGTCAACACGTCCTTCGTCTCGTTCGGCGCTGGGCGGCGCTCCTGCGTGCTCGTAGTCTTCTCCACGGCGTACTCCTCTCCCCCTTGTTGGGGGACTCGGGTGATCACTTCTTCGTGTCACCAAGGGTACGCCGCCTTCATGTCCAGAGCGCCCAGCCACAACTCTTGGTCATAACTCTGCCCATCGATGTCCCTCCTTGTCGTGAAGGGGCAGTCTCAGGCAGTCACGCGGGGGCGCCAGATGGCTGGATCGGACGCGTACCCCGTTTCGTCCTTTCAGAGGTCGAGAGTGGCGCACTCCCTTCCTGCACGGCATCGGTTGATTCCGACGTTCAGTTCGCGTAGCCACTCGGGTGCTGCTTGTGCCACCGCCACGCAGACTCGACGATGGCCTGTATCGTCCCGTGAACCGGGGACCATCCCAACCGCTCCACGATCTTCTCCGCGGATGCGAAGAGTGCTGGCGGATCGCCCGGACGGCGGCCCTCGATGGTCTTCGGGATCTCACGCCCGATGACCTTCTCGCAGGCGTTGATGACCTCGAGAACTGAAGAACCTGTGCCCGTACCGACGTTGTAGATCTCCGCGGTGTCCGACTCGATCGCACGGATCGCGAGTAAGTGAGCCTGTGCAAGATCATCCACGTGGACGTAATCGCGGATGCAGGTGCCGTCAGGCGTCGGATAGTCCGTCCCGAAGATCTTGATCTGCTCGCGCTGACCTAGCGCGACTTGGAAGACGATCGGAATCAGATGGGTTTCCGGATCGTGATGCTCGCCGTGCGTGCCGTCCGCGGACGCGCCGGCGGCGTTGAAGTATCGCAGCAGAGTGAACCCGAAACCGTACGCGTCAGCGAAGTCGCGGATCATCCACTCGACTGCGAGCTTCGTTCGCGCGTACGGACTGCACGGCATCTGCGGTGAGTCCTCTCGCAATGGAGTCTCGGGGTTCAGCCCGTACGTCGCGCACGTGCTGGAGAACAGCATCCGGCGCACGCCTGCTGCGCGCATTGCGTTCAGCAGACTCCGTGTCCCGCCGACGTTGTTCCGATAGTGGAAGTCCGGGTCGGTCACAGATGTGTCGATCGTCGTCGCTGCGGCGAAGTGCATCACCGCGTCGGCGCCCGTAGTGCGCAGCGCATCCGTGAGCGCGCCGGTGTGGCTGATGTCTCCGACGATGAGGCGCCCCTCAGGTACGGATTGGGCGTGCCCTTCGGAGAGGTTGTCGAATGCGAATGCCTCCACGTCGTTCGCAAGCAGGTAGCGCAAACAGGCGCTGCCGACGTAGCCGGCGCCACCGGTCAATAAGATCCGCATCTACGAGCCCTCCTCGATCCTCGATCAGCCCCACTCACCGCTCGGCGGCGCGGGGCGCTCCTGAAGCACAGATTGTGTTGAAATGGCTGTTGCGGCCTCGATCAGGTTGCGCACGACGAAGTCGATGGCGTCGTGCGCTGCATCGAACGCGGTGTTCCCGGTACTGCGGACCATGAAACAGCCGCGACACCCTGCATTCCTTCCAGCGAGCACGTCACTGATCATGTCTCCGATCATCCACGAGCGGCTCACGTCCAGATTGAGATCACGAGCCGACTCAAGGAGCATGCCGGGCCCAGGCTTACGTCGCGGATCCTCGATCACAGTGCGGTCGCCGCCCGCGGGTACTGTCGAACAGAATCGCCAGTCGTCGATCACAGCGCCTTCGAGGCTCAGTTGCCTGACCATCTCGGCGTGGACGACATCGAGTTGCGCCGCAGTCATCAGTCCCCGACCGACAGCGGATTGGTTCGTGATGATGACCGTGGCGTAGCCCAACTCGCGGATCCGACGCAGTCCAGCTGCCGCACCGGGCAGCAGGCGCACGTCTGCCGGATCGCGAATGTAGTGCACGTGCTTGATCACAGTGCCGTCCCGATCGAGGAAGACCGCCGGCCTCAAGCGCGTGCTGCCTCGGCGCATGAAGGGAACACTCCAGGGGCATCATTCCGGGCTTGCTGCAGCGACTCCGGTGTCCCGACGTCCCGGTGGTAGCCGTCCCACGACATGCCGCGCATCCGGCCGACGAGCGTCGGGAGCACGTCGAACCCGAAGTCGAATGCGTTCAGGGCAGCGATCTCGCGGTAGACCGACGCATCGATTGCGTACACGCCGGCATTGGCCAGATCGCTCTTCGGGTGCTGCGGCTTTTCGACGAACGCCGTCACACGCCCGTCGTTGTCGAGCTCCGCGATGCCGCACTTCTCCGGGTACTCCGTGCGAAAGAGCAGCATCGTGACCGGATCCGAATGTGCCGCGTGGAACGAGACCAGTTCGGCCAAGTCGACGTCGCTGAGGTTGTCGCCGTAGATCACGAGGACGACGTCCGTGTCGTCGGCGAGATCCAAGTTGGCGGCAACCGTGCCAGCTGACCCGAGAAGTCCCGGCTCGAACGCCTCGGTGACGGCGAACGCCCGCTCGCGGTCCGCGCGCTGCAGATACTGGCGCAGGACCTGCGGAAGATGGTGATTGTTGATACGGACCTCCGAGACGCCAACGGCCTCCAGCGCGTCCATCCAGAAATCGAGGAGCGCCCGATTGCAGATCGGCACAAGGCACTTCGGGAGACTGTCCGTCAGCGGGCGCAGCCTGGTGCCGAGCCCACCGGCCAGCACCAGTGCATTGACGCGAGAGGAGGTCATGATTTGACCCTCCGCACGACTCCGAGCTCCTCCATCTTGGCCGTTGCGTTCGTCAGGAGTTCTGCCGGTGGGGCTGCGTCTTCGATCCAGCCGCGGTAGGCGTCTACACTGTCGTGGACCGTGCGCTGCGGAGACCAGCCGAGAGCCTTCAGTTTCGAGACGTCGGAACAGATGTGGCGCGTGTCACCGAATCGGTAGCGACCGCAGGCCTCCGGCTCGTAGTCGGCTATGCGAAACACCTCGGCCACCACGCTTGCGAACTCCGAGACCGTCAGCGTCCGATCCCCACCGACGTGGAACATCTCGTAGTCGGCGCGCTCGTCGCGCAGCACAAGGAGGTTGGCATCCACGACGTCGTGGATGTTCACGAAGTCTCGGATCTGCTGGCCGTCCTCGTAGATCGGAGGGCGCTGCTTCTGATGCATCGCCAAGCAGAATACGCGACAGGCTCCGCTGTACGCATTGTAGAAACTCTGCCTGGGTCCCTGCACGATCGAGTAGCGCATCGCAACGGTCGGGATCTCGTATCGACGCCCAATACTGAGCGCGACGGTCTCCTCGGCGATCTTGCTGACGCCATACTGGTTCTGTGGATTCTGGTGGGTCTCGTCGGTCGGCTGCCACCGTAGCGGACCCGTGCTGCCCTCGGGCGCCTGGACGTCCCAGATCCCACGTGCCAACTGCTCGTCGGGTCGAATATCCGGCAGCACCGCGCGGCCCTCTGCATCGACGTAGAGTCCCTCACCCAGCGTCGCCTGGCTGCTTGCGACGATGACCTTCTGGACCGGGAGACTCTCGCGCACGATGAGTTCGTAGAGCAGAGCTGTCGAGGTCACATTGACATCGAAGTACCGGCTGAAGAGCGGCAGATAGTCCTGGAATGCAGCCAGGTGATAGACCACGTCGCAGCCCTGGAGAGCCCGGAGCAGCGCGTTCTCATCGCGCACATCCCCGACGATCAGTTCGCACCGAGGATCGAGGTACTCAGGAGCCTTGCGCTCCGGGTGCACCGGCGGCTCGAGGCTGTCGAGCAGACGCACCTCGTAGCCAGCGGCAAGCAGCGCGTCCGCCGTATGCGAACCGATGAAACCGGCGCCGCCAGTGATCAGCGCGCGCACGCGGCCTCCGCTGCCTCCATCACGCGCGACTTCAGGCGTTGCGCGACGTTGTGCCCAACAGACTGCTGCAGATCCTCGACAAACCCGTAGTTGTCGCTCGCGAAGTTGATGTGCACATCGGCCAGAGGGCCGAGCTTGCCCCCGTCGAAACCGGTGATCGCAACCACCGTCATGTCGTGCGCACGTGCCCACTCACAGGCCTTCACCGCGTTCGGTGAGTTGCCCGAGCAGCTGATCGCGACAGCCACGTCGCCGGGCTTCGCGTACGACTCGAGCGGGTGGACGAAGATGTCGTCGTAGCCGATGTCGTTGCCGATCGCCGTCAAGATGCCCATGTTGTCGGCGAGACTGAACGCCCGCAGGCGGTGCTGTCCCTCGACCTGCGCTGTCTTGACGTAGTCCGAGACGTGGTGGCTTGCGCAGAACGCGCTTCCGCCGTTGCCGAAGACGTACACGGCTCGGTCGTCTTTCCATGCGTCGAAGAGTACGTCGGCGTAGCGATCAATCGCGTCGCCGTCCACGGTTTCAAGCATCGCTCGAAGGCCCGCCAAGTACTCGCCAGCCGAACTGGTGATCGATCCTGCCATTCTGGTTCCCTTTCGTCGCGCTCGCTTCTGAGCGGTCTCTCTAATGATCGCTGATGAAGATCAGCCTGCTTCCCCGGCGGTCGATCGAGAAGTCGATCTCGCGCGGGCGCCCCAGAGCGTCACGAATGGCCTCGTGACTCTGAGGCGGCGCAAGCAGGAACAAGAAGCCTCCGCCTCCGGCTCCGAGCAGCTTGCCCCCCTGGGCTCCGTACTGACGTGCCTTCTGGTACCAGTCATCGACGAACGCGGAGCTGATCCCGAAGCCCAGTGAGCGCTTGAGCTCCCAGCCCTGATGCAGGAGCTCGGCGAAGCCGTCGACATCCGCATCTCCCGCGAGGCATTGCCGCATCTCGCTGGCGAGTGCCGCCATCTCCCGCAGTACACCGCGACGATCAGCGGTGCCGTCGCTCTGCTTCTGGAGGATCGCATCCGCATCGCGTTGTTGATTGGTGTAGAGCATCAGCGCCCGGGACTCGATCTCGTCGAGCGTCTCCCGTCGTGTGGGCACCGGCTCAACCTCGACGGTGTCATCAGGCAGAAAACGGATGAAGTTCAGGCCGCCATACGCGGCCGCGTACTGATCCTGGCGACCGATCGGCTTGCCGAGGATGTCGATCTCGATATCACAGGCTTCCTGCGCCAGTTTCTCCGGTCCCGAGACTCGCCCCTTGTAGGCATAGAGCGCGTTGAGGAGTCCGACAGTTAGAGTGCTGCTTGAGCCGAGCCCTGTGCCCGCCGGAACGTCTCCGATCGTCGTAATCTCGAGGTGGCGTCCCAGGCCCGTCAGACGTAGTGCCTCGCGCACAATCGTGTGGTCCAACTGATCGATGGTGTCGGCGATCTCGGTCTTGCTGTAGGCCACGCGTGTCGAAGCAGCGAAACGCGGGCTGACCGTGACGTACATGTGCTTCCCCAGCGCCACGCTGAGAACGGCCCCGGGCTCGTCACGGTAGTACGCTGGCAAATCGGTGCCGCCGCCGGCGAAGCTCACGCGGTAAGGGGTCTGGGAGATGATCATGGGTCAGCCTCTCACGCTGGTCTGCGGGCTCCGGTGCGTGCTGGTGGTCGGGACGGACGCGTGCGTCATGCCGAGACGTTGCCGGTATCGGGACAGCAGCGGTTCCAGGCACTTGTCAATGTCGAATACACGCACAACGCGTGCCCGTCCAGCATCGCCGAGCCGCGACGCGAGTTCGCGATCCGACAGGACGCGTTGCAGACAGTCCGCGAGTTGGTCGGGCGCGTTGGGCTCGGCGAGCAGTCCTGTCAACTCGTCTTCCACGAGGTCCGGAATGCCGACGAGCCGCGTCGAGACCGCAGGCACCCCGCACGCCATCGCCTCCATGAGGAGTTGGGGCAGGCCATCGACGTCGTCATCGGTGGCCCACACACACGCCAAGCAGAAGACGTCGCCGTGCGCCATGAACTCCGGGATCGCCTCCTGTGTGACGGCGCTCGGGACGAGTTCGACGAACTCTCCGACGCTCTGGCGCTGGATCTCCGCAGCGAGATCAACCTCGAGCGGCCCGGTGCCTCGGATCACACAGCGAAAGTCGATCCCGCGGTCCCGGAGAATGCGGGCCGCCTGGATCAGGTCGGTGAACCCCTTCTTCTCCACCAGACGCCCCGCCGAGAGGATCGTCGGCACGGCGGTGGGGGCCCTAGGGGTGCGGCCAGCAACCCCCGGGCGCGGTGGATGCTCCGCACGTCGGCCGGCTATCACCCCCTCACCGGCGCCGCGGGGGTTTCTGGCCGGGCCCCTGATCTCCGGTGGCGCGAATTGCGCCACGTCGATGCCGCAATACACGATCTCCAATTGCTCAGGGAGGGCTCCCTCGGACAGGAAAAACTCCCGGTGGAACTCGCTGATGCAGACGATGAACTCCGCTCGGCGGATTTTATCACGCAGGCCACAGCGATGTCGAAAGAGGTCCGTCGCGTGCCCCGTGAAGCTGAACGGAACTCCCAGTAGCCATGCGCCGTACATTCCGATCGAGGCTGACGAATGCGCCCATTGGGCGTGGATGTGGCTGACCTTTCCGCTCCGGAGCTCTTGCGCCCAGTGGCACGCAACAAAGAGATGCACCAGGAGCGTGGTGCGGATCCGCAACGACTCGCGCTCGGAGAAGAGGGCGTTGCCGAGGGCTTTCCAGAAGCGTCCTCCGAATCGGAGTGGCGCCAGCAGACCGGCCAGCGCGGCACGAAAGACCGGCAATGGGTAGAGGACTCGCGTGTCCTCGTCCATCCGGCGCGCCCAGTCGGACGTGAAGAGATCGTGCTGAGGGGCGCGCATGGCGTGGAGAACGAACGGGATATCCGCCTTCCCCACGACTCGAAGCTCGTTCGCAACCCAGGGCTGGCCGACCCCCTGAGTCGATATGTAGTGGATCACGTGGCGCTCCCGGACGGAGTGCGCGATTTCTGCGCGTGGGCACCGGCTGCGACCGTCGGAATCTTTGCCAGTACATCGTCGTAGGGCGGAGTGGCGGTAGTCGAGCGCGCGAGCGCTTCGTCGAGTCCGTAGTGCGGCGTCCAGCCGAGTGTCTCTTTCAGCTTCGCGTTTGAGTAGCGCAACGGTTTGCAGCGAGCCATGAGACTCTCCGACTTCAGGATCTGCGGGATCTTCGCACGGCCGCCGCAGACGAAGCGGTTGAAGAGCCCACCGAGCCCGGCGATCCCCCGCATCAACGAGAACGCCACCGGTACGATGCGCGGCGTCGGGACGACACTCGCGGCCAGGATCCGGCACAGACGGCGCTGCGTGGGCGTGTCGTCATCGAGGACATTGAGGGTGGCGCCGATCGCGGCGTCCGTCTCCGCGGCGAGCACGACGGCCTCCGCACAGTTCTCGACATAGGAGAGTGGCATCTGCGACCAAGCTCCCGTGCGGATCCACAGCTTGTCCGAGAGCTTGAATCCCAGACGTGCCGTCCACAACTCGCCTGGGCCGAAGATCACACCGGGGCGCAGGATCGTCGCCTCGAGCCGACCGGCCTCGGCTTCCCGGCGCACGAGTTGCTCCTGAAGTAGCTTGGTCCAGCAGTACGCGTCGCGAGCCTCCGGGTGCGCTGCCACGGGCGACGCCTCGTCCAGAACGCTCAGCATGCGGATGCGCGTGTAGTCGTAGACGGAGAAGCTGCTCGTCAGAACGAGCCGCTTCAGCCCCGCTGCTGCCATGCCTTGGACGAGTTTCTCAGTTCCGCCGACGGTGCTGCCGAATTGCGCGTGCAGATCGCCGGACTTGTCCGCGGCCAAGTGAATGACCGCTTCGACACCGGTGAAGATCTCGCTGGGCGGAGGTCCGGCGCGTAGGTCCGCCCTGGCTTCATCGATGTCCCCGCTCCAGTCGGAGGCTGCGAACTTGGATCGGGGCCGGACGAGCGCGCGGACCGAGTGCCCGCGACGGAGCGCCTCCGCCACAACGTGGCGACCGAGGAAGCCTGATGCGCCGGTGATGAGCAGTCTCACTGGGCTGCCCTCCCGTGTCCGGCCATCCCCAGATGCGCTTCTCGCTGGCCTGCGTCCGCGAGCAGAGCATCGACAAGGCGAACCGTCATCAGCATGTCGTCGTGGGTGACCGGCGGCGTGCCGCCGGTCCTGAACGCTTCGTATGTGCCCTCGAGGAAACGCGTCAGTCCCTCGTAGGCCGTGCGCTGCATGATCTTGTCCTGTAGTCCCGTCCACGCCGTCTTCATGAGCGACTTGCCGTTCACGAACCGGTTGACCATGGGGGACAATTTGTCGCCCCCGGCCCGCGGCTTCTCAAGATAGACGTGCGGCAAGAAGAGGTCGGCGACCGCCATCCCCTCGGTGCCGCGCACGGTCACCGTGAACGCATCGGGGAACGTCTGGCACGTGAAGCGGATTCGCGCGTGAGTTGATCCGTTGAGGACGAGAGCGTCGAGATCGTCGAACTTGAAGAGGTCGCCGCCGCCGTGGTTGCTCCACGTTGCGCGCGTCGAGTCGAACCCGCCCGTGAAGAGCAGCGTCAGGTACGAGAGATGCGTAACGAACTCGTGGATGACGCCCGCGGGGAGTTGGTGGCTGCCGGCCGGCAGATTCTCGTCCGCGTAACGACCGCCCTCGTTGCGAATGGGGAGCGAGAGCCGGACCTCCACGTCGGTGACGTCGCCGAGTTCGCCGCGCGTCAAGAGGTCGTGGACTGTCTGGATCGGTCCGTTGAACCGGTAGTTGTGGTTCTCGACGATGCTCAGTCCGCGGCCCTCGGCCTCGGCCCACAGGCTCTCAAACGCCGCGCCACTCAGCGCGATGGGCTTCTCGACGATGACGTTCGCTCCGGCTGCGAGGCAATCGCGCGTCAGCCGGTCGTGCGTTGCGGGGGGTGTGAGCACGTGCACGACGTCCGGCTCGCAGTCCTCCAGCATCGCCGCGTGACTCGTGAAGTACGCCGCGGCGCCGAAGCGTGCGGCGGCGAATTGGGCGGAGCACGCCGACAGATCGCAGACTCCCGCCAGTTCGACGTCGGGGGCGGAGGCGACGAATGAGAGATGTTCGTCCGAGATCTTCCCCGTGCCGATCACCGCCGTGCGAAGCGTGCGCTTCCTGGTCGCGGTCACGGCTGCTCTCCTGGTCCAGATGCCGGTTGGGTCTTGTAGTCAAACGACGGCGCTCGGTCGCCTCGTAGACTCCCCAGCCAGAACCGCGCAATTCCCCAAAGTTGGGCCCACTTGCCGATCATGCAGAACACCCCATAGAGCAGTGCGTCAGAAGGACGATCGCCCCGCCGGTGTCGATCTCGCGCAACACGGGCCGCCTGGACCGCGTACACCACCAGTAGCACGAGAGCGACGGCCCCTAACGCTGCGAACGCCGCGCCAGTTACCACGACGACACCGAGCGTCCACAAGACGATGGAGCGCGTCTCCCTCACGTTGTAGCGCTCGTCCTCGTGTCCGTGCAGGCTGCGGCCCAGCGCGTAGGCGTATCCGCCGCGCGTCATGCGCAGCCACCACTGTGCGAAGCAGTACATAGACGATTCGTGCAGCACCATTTCGTCTGCGAGGCGCACGATTCTCCATCCGCGCTGGCGCAGTCGGTAACAGAGTTCGGGCTCTTCACCGGCGACGAGGCGAGCGTCGAACCCGTCGACGTCGACGAAGGCCGTAGTACGGATCATGAAGATGCCGCCGCACGCACGAGTTTCTCCCGGGTCTGTGCGGAACTCCATGTCGCAGAGTCGTTTGTAGATCGACCGCTCAGCGCCCTTCTCGCGCACGCGACCGCAGACGATTGCGGCGTCGGGGCGTGACTTGAGCGCGGCGACGCCGCGTTCAAGCCAGTACGGGTCCATTTCGCAGTCGCCGTCCACGAATTGGACGAACTCGGCGTCCGGCCATAGTAAGCGCACGCGTGCGAAGCCGACGTTCCGAGCCGCGGCTGCGCAGAACTGCCCACCGGTGACCTGGTACTGCACGAGTTCGATGCCGCGCGACGTTGCCCACCGGCGACTCCCGTCAGTGGAGCCGGAGTCCACGTAGACGCAGCGCTCCTCGGCGAAGGCCAGCGAAGCGATGCAATACTTGAGCCTGTCGCCCTCGTTGCGAGCGATCACGACGATCCTCACGAACGGCGCGTCGCCGCGCGACGGGGGGGGGGGCGTTGCTCGCTCTCAGGGGGCACGCCCTCGTTATCGACAGCGTGTGCACGCACCATTGAGCCAGACTTCTCAACTCGTGCCGATTCGCGGATGAAATCCATCATCGAGCGTTCACGGGCCGCCTTCGTCGGCACGCACGACGGCTGGCTACCCATTCTCGGATCGGCGATTCGCCGCATTGTCGTGGCTGGTCCGTAATGTGCGGAGACTAACGTGGACGCGCGCGTGCGTCGTCGCAGGCCAAGGGCACGCTTGCACTTCGTACAGCCGCTCGCAGTCATGGGAGCCTTGAGTCTTCGATCGATGAGTGATACTTCGCCCTCAGATCCGCCCGTGGTCTCCGACGGGACGTCGCCGCCCCCCCGCAAGGCGCCCACAGGCCCCGGGGGCTTCGAAGTCGTTGCCGACCTGCTGCGCCGCGTCGGGCTCACGGGCCTCCGAAAGGAGTCCCTGCGTGCGAAGGCGGCGGCGGGAGCGGTCTGGACACTCTTCGGGTACGGAGGATCGCAGATGTTCCGCCTTGCCAGCAACCTGATTCTCGCGCGGATGCTCTTCCCGGAGGCGTTCGGATTGATGGCACTGGTCAATGTCGTCGTGCGCGGGTTGCGCATGTGCTCGGACGTCGGGATCAACGGCGCGATTGTTCACAATCCGCGTGGCGCGGATCCGGTGTTTCTGAACACGGCCTGGAGCATCCAGGTCATTCGCGGATTTGCGCTATGGGCGACGGCCTGCATCGCGGCATACCCCACCGCATGGTTCTTTTCGGGCTCCGACGAGTCGGCCTGGATGCTGCTCTGGCTGATCCCAGCCGGATCGACGTCGACCATCATAGCGGGATCCCGATCCACGCGCGTGATTACGGAGAAGCGCAGGCTGCGGTTCGCGCGGATCAGCGTGTTGCAGTTGATGACACTCGCCGCCCGCACGGTCGCCATGGTTGGCTGTGCTTGGATCTGGCCGAGCGTCTGGGCGCTAGTGTTCGGTGGGATCGTCGGGGCGATTTTCTCTCTGGTCATGAGCTACGCATGGTTCGAGGGGCCACCGCATCGATTCGCGATCGACAAGCCCGCTCTCCGAGAGATCGTCGGATACGGGAAGTGGGTCTTTCTCAGCACGATCGTGACATTCCTGGGGCTGCAACTCGATCGCGTCATCCTCGGGAAGCTCGTCTCAATGGCGGATCTTGGGCTCTACAGCATCGCGCTGGTGTTCGCGCGGCCCGCGGTGGTAGTGGCGAGCCAACTCAGCAAGGGGATTCTCTTCCCTGTCCTGGCGACCAAGAACGAGGACGAATTCGCGCTCATGGCGCTCTGCGTCCGCACACGAGAGGGCGTTCTGTGGGCCTCGGGGGCGGCATGCTGCTGCATGGTAATCGGTGCGCCGTTGTTCTTCCGTCTGCTGTACGAGCCGCGGTACGAGGCGTGCGGGACCATCGCCCAATGGTTGGTCCTATTCACCTGGGCGAACGTACTCTGCGCCAGCACCGAGAATGCGCCGCTGGCGCTCGGGAGACCTCGCACCCTCTTCGCGGCGAACGTGATCCGCGTGATCGGGATGGCCGGAGCGGTGGCGGGGTACGCTACGTTCGCCCTGCCTGGGTTTGTTGCGGCTCTCGCGCTGGGCGCGATTGCGTCGCATCTGTACGTGATCTCAACCCTGCCGCATCTTCGCTCGACGCTGCTCCGTCAGAGTGTCCGCTTCACTGGAACTGTGGCTGGATACGCTCTCCCCTCCGTTCTCCTGCTGAACTCAGTCGATCCCGCCAATACGTGGGCGCCGGTTGGCGCGACCGTGGGGCTGATTGTGCCGCCATGTTTCACGAGTGTTGTGGTCATACGCAGGCTGCTTCGCTCGCGACCGAAGACCCGGAAGGCGGTTGCACGTGCCCTGCCGGACTGAGCGGTCGGCGTCCGATCGCGTCTCACGGGCGCTGGCCTTGCGCTTGGTCCCGGTGGTCCGGCGAGACGGGGATCGTCGAGTGTCGCGGCGGACACGTGTTGAAGTGAAGCGAGGCGAGAGCCGAACGAATAGGACAGGGCGCTCTGGTCGCAGGGCCCGGGAGTCGGCTCGCTCGACAGCCAGGGAAGGAACTGCTGATGCTTCTCCAATTGACCGGTGCGACGGTGTACGGTGGCAGGGCCCAGGACCGATCCACAGCGCGTCGGGCGACGCGCGTACCGGCACTGACGACCCTCGCGCGTCGTCGCTCGCGGCGATGAACGAGCCCGTGCGCGGCGCGAACTCCTTGCGACCACTAGGGCGGCTGCCCGACTTTGTCGTAATCGGAGGGATGAAATGCGGGTCAACGACCCTGTTCGAGTACCTGCGGCGCCACCCCTCCGCCTTCATGTGTCGGTCGAAGGAACCAAACTACTTCGCTGACGATGGCGTCTTCGCTCGAGGTGAGGAGTGGTACCGTTCGCTCTTTCAAGCCGCGAGCGAGACTCAGGTCTGTGGCGAGGCCTCCACGACGTACACACGTGACTCGGAGTACCCCCTCGCTGCGCCTCGGCTTGCGGCAGCGCTTCCCGATGCGAAGCTCGTGTACATCATGCGGCACCCCGTCGATCGTTGCTACTCGCACTACTCGCACGCGATGCAGACGCAGAGTCCCATCTCGTTCGAGGCCGCGCTCGCGCGTGACGCGACGTTGACGGCGACGAGCGACTACATGCGCCAGCTGCGCCGGTACCTAGAGTTCTTCCCACGCGATCAGATACTGCTCCTGACGGTGGATGACCTGAGCGAGTACCCGGCGGCCGTGATGCGAGACGTACAGTGCTACCTCGGGTTGTCTGCTCACGACGTGACCTCCACCCAGGTCGTCGCGAATCCATCCGGATCGGCGTACTCGCGTCTAAGAATCCGCCGTGGACTGCGCGCGCTGCGGGAGAATCAACTCGTACACTACGCATCGCGGATCGTGCCGCCGGCCGCGCGCGCCCGCGCGTTTCGAACGGTCAGAAACGCCCTCGTCGGCGGCGGCGTGGGGCGGCACATGGTGAAGCGCCACCGCGAGAGGCTATCTCCACTGACACCTGAGATGCGCGCAAGTCTGTTACAGCGCTTCAAGGCTCCGACCCGGGAGCTCGAGGCGTTCCTGGGCCGCGAGCTTCCGCGGTGGTTCGAGTGAGTCGCCGCCGCCAGTTCGGCATGCGTGTGCTCGCGTGACCACGCTCGCCGACATCGCGATGTACGGCTGGATTCCGGTCATCGCGATTCTGTTCCACGGCCTCCCTCCGCGCCGCGCCATCGTCGCCGCGTTTCTCATCGCCTGGCTGTTCTTGCCGTGGGCTAGGTATTCGATCCCGGGACTTCCGGACTTCACCAAGCTCTCGTCCACTTGTGTCGGAGTCGTGCTGATCGGCCTGATCGCGGACCCGCAGCATCGCTTCCTGCGCGTGCGGCCGCGCCTCTACGACATCCCCATGGCCGTATTCTGCGCGACCCCGTTCGCGACGGCGCTGTCCAACGAACTCACTCCTTGGGACGGTCTCTCGGCCGTGGCGGGCACCACGATCACCTGGGGGATCCCATACTGGATCGGACGTGCCTACTTCGCGAGCCGGGAGGGGCTCAAAGAACTCGCGTCCACGATCGTGTTCGGCGCGCTGATCTACATCCCGTTCGCGTTCTTCGAGATCGCGATGAGCCCGCGGATCCATAAGATTGTCTACGGCTGGCACGCGAGTCCCATCCGCACAACGCGCCGCGCATTCGGGGTCTACCGCCCGGTAGTATTCCTGCAGAACGGTCTGATGCTCGGGATGTGGATGGCCTGCGCGACGCTGATCGCGTTCTGGTACTGGCGCAGCCGTGTTCCCAGCCGGTTCGGCATGCTCACTGCCCTCTCGTTGCTCTTCACGACGCTCGCATGTCAGTCCTTCGGAGCGATCGCCCTGATGACCGGCGCGTGCCTCGTCCTGTTCACGTGCGAGTCCACGCGGACCAAGGCCGCGTTGGTGGCCCTGGTGGCGGCCATTGCCGCCTACCCGCTACTGCGTAGCACGGGCCTGTGGTCCGGCGAGAGCGCTGCGGGCCTAGTCTCCGACTTCTTCAGCTCGGGAAGAGCGGACTCTCTGCGCTTCCGCCTCGACAACGAGGTTCTGCTCGTCGAGAAAGCACTGGAGCGACCGATGTTCGGATGGGGTGGCTACTCGCGCTCTCACGTGTTCGACGACAAGGGGCGGGACATGACGATTTCGGACGGTCTTTGGATCGTGACGCTCGGGAAGTATGGGTTCTCTGGGCTGGTCAGCCTCGTGGGCCTCTTCCTGCTCCCCTGTGCGAAGTTCATCCGCAAAACGCCAGTCGTGTTGTGGTCGGAGCCTCGAACGGCGCCCGCTGCTGTCATGATGGTGGTCGTCGTGATCTACCTCGGTGACTGCATGTTCAACGCGATGATTAATCCACTCTTCATCATTGCGATCGGCGGGCTCTCAGGGTTCGTCACGTTGCGCCTCCCACCGGTTACTCGTGGAACGTCCGCCCGGATGACGAACCGCTCAGCGCCGAGTGGCGAGGCTGACGGTGCGCGTACACCGCATGCGGCGACGTGCACACAATGACCTCTTTCCGCCTCCGGCCGCGAATGACAGAACACTGGAGTAGCTGGCCGATGCGATCATCTCTCGGATGTCGTCTAGCCCCGCCGACGTCCTCGCCGATGGAGGACGAGAGAGCTACGGACACAAGCGCGTCGACTGCCAGCCGGTCTGCGAACGGCGCTCGCGCCACGAGAGACCCCCATGAGTGAGAATGCCGTGAACGTGCTGTTCGTTGCCGGCGTCGAGCGCAGCGGCACGACGATTCTGCACAACACTCTCAGCCAGGTCGATGGACTCCTCGGTGCAGGTGAGATTCAGCAGGTCTTCCGGCACGGATATGTCCAGGATCGGGAGTGCGGCTGCGGATTGGCCTTCCGCCAATGCGAAGTCTGGAGTCGGGTCATCCAGCGTGCGGGTATCGGTCGCGAAGCCGCCAAGGACGCTGCGACGTACGCCGGCCTCTTCGCGAACAGATACATCCCGAGTTCGCGGCTTCGCGGCGCGGCGTACTCGGAGAACCGGTTCTCTTCGCTCGACGACCGTCTGACACGCCTCTATCGGGCACTGCGCGACGTCGCTGACGGCGGCACGATCGTCGACTCGTCGAAGCAATTGCTCTACGCGATGACTCTCGAACGGCTTCCGGCGCTCGACGTCCGAGTCCTGCACCTTACGCGCGACCCGAGGGGGGTGCAGTTCTCCATCCTCGGTCGGAAGAACATGGGGCATCGCCACTATCAGCGCCACAACGCGATACGAGTCGCGTTCGTGTGGAACACGATCAACTCCAGCATCGAGCGCTGGGGAGGCAGCCTGGGCGATCGTTACATGCGGCTGACCTACGAAGACTTTGTCTCGTCCCCGGGGCCAGTTCTGAAGACCGTAGCCGAATTCGCGGGCATTCCGGACTCGGAACTCCCCCTCGTTGACGCGAACACGATCCGGATGTCGCCGGTCCACATCGTGACCGGCTCGCATCACCGAACGGAGACGGGAACCGTCTCCCTGCGCCTAGACGACAAGTGGCGGCGTGAGATGCCAAGCTGGTGGGCCTGCGCGATCAAGGGGATGTGCCTGCCACTCATGCGGCGGTACGGCTACGCGTAGCAGCGCTCAGCGCAGAGCGTTCCGACGAGCCGCGAGGCGCCCTACTTCCGGTGACGGCGGCGCACCGACTCGACTCGCGCGGCGACGTGCCTCTTCAGCAGTGGGAAGGGCAGGATACGCCGCGCGACGAAGCTGGAGAGCGCCAAGGGAACGCCGAGCCGTCGAAATTGAAATCGGCGCTTGGCCCAGCGGCTTTGGCGCCGCATTCGCCGGTCTTCGGCCGGCCCGATCTGGATCGGCTTCACATCCGCCAACTCGTAGCCGCGCGACGTGAGGATGTGCGCCGCTCGAGCCTGCACCAGGCGCACCTCAAGCTCGGTCGCCTTCGTCCGCCATTGCTGCACGAGCGCCGGGTTGGGCAGCGAGTACGTGGAGCCCTTCGCGTAGTCGAGCATGTGTTCGGAATACGTGACACCCAGGAACTCACAGACGCGTGTGAGCTCCCGCTCCGAGTCCGCGATCAGGTCTTCGTGGCGAGTCTCGACGAACTGCGAAGGACGAAGGCCGGACCGTACGGTGTCCCAGAGCTCCTCGGTCGCGATCCAGTCATCAATGCCCGTCCATACGTTCCCGTCCCAGCCCATCGAGATCCGGGAGCGTGCAACGTCGCGTCCGTCGCGGACGATGTGAACGAAGCGTGCATCGGGCCAGATGCGCGTCAGTTTCTCGATCCCTCGGTGGACGGTTGCGCCGACGAAGTCCTTCCCCCCAAGGTCCCGCTTCTGCGCGAGAAAGACGTCGACGATCTTGGCATACGTCATGGATGAGTCGACGCGGGGGGCCGGAAAGGGGAAATCGGCGCTGGGGCCCGCGACGTAGTCCATCAGCGCTTCCTTGCGGTCGGGCTCGTCTTCGCGCCCGCAGAAGTCGATGAACTGTTCAAACTCGAAGAAGCACGCGAGCCGGGGGTGCGAATCCAGCATTAGTCGGAATAGCGTCGTTCCGGAACGCTCAGCGCCGACCAAGAAGAAGGGTGCGTCGATCACGTGTTAGCTCCCGTCCATCATGCGACTCCGATCGGAACGCAGCGAGAGCTGCTCTTCCGCGCGCTGGCGTACGGTCGCGCGCGTCGTCGAGGGATTCGACGCAGGCGAGTGGTCTTTGTCAAGTGACTAGGGGCTCCGATCATCACTGCGGTCTCTGTCGGTCGTCGCGATCCTCGCGTGTCCGGCGATGTGGTCCGGTAGCCGAGCGACGTGACTCTCGCAAGTCGCCTGCGGCGTCAGTACGTACGCCAGACTCAGCTTTGACACTTTCTAGGCACATCCGCCGCCCGTCGCGGACGTAACTCGTGCCTCACTCAAGGCTTGCCGCTCGCTGGATACCCGAAGTTGCCTAGGCAAACGTTTTGAGGTAGTTCTGTGAAGATACAAGTGGTAGTGGTTGATCTACTAGGTAGCTACCATGTATCTCCGCAAGACCACCCGCCGCAACAAGGATGGATCGGTGGTGGAGTACTTCCAACTCGCCCAAAACGTCTGGGATCCGCGCCGCAAGTACTCCATGACCCACATCGTACACAGCCTCGGCCGTGCCGATCGC
Organism: Planctomycetota bacterium; assembly: GCA_024280885.1. Lineage (GTDB taxonomy): Bacteria > Planctomycetota > JAJSAM01 > JAJSAM01 > JAJVHW01 > JAJRPF01. Next base: position 87,143 of record JAJRPF010000072.1, read on the forward strand.
GTGGACCGAGCAGCGCTCGCGCGGCTCTGCGACTCGATCCGGCGCATTGCGTTGGGCGAGACTCCCGAGGTGCCACCGGGCACCGGCTCGTGGGAGATCTTGCGCTCGCGACCCGCGGGCTCTGTCCATGCCGCGCGCGCCCTGTGGGAGGATCTCGGCATCGCCGCGATCATTGACGATCTCGTGCCGCGGCGCCGCAACCGTGCGCCGCACGAGAGCGCGCTCTTTGCGATGGTCGCCCATCGCCTGCTCGATCCCGGATCCAAGCGCGCGTGCCACCTGAGCTTCTTGCGTGATGGCGTCTATCTGCCAGCCGCGGACGATCTCCATCTCGAGCAACTCTATCGCGCTCTCGACTTCCTGGACGAGCACGCCGAAGAGATCGAGCGACGCGTCTTCGAGAGCGCAGCGCAGGCTCTCGGGGCGTCTGTGGGTCTGGTCTTCTTCGACACCACCTCGACGTATTTTCACACCGAGGAAGAAGACGATTTGCGGCGCCGCGGGCACAGCAAGGACGAGCGCCCCGGTAACCCGCAGATCGTGATCGCCATGGCGGTCACGCGCGAAGGCATCCCAGTGCGCTCCTGGGTCGTGCCGGGCAATACCGCGGATGTCACTGTGGTCAAGCGCATCAAGCAGGATCTTTCGGATTGGAAGCTCGGACGCGTGATGCTGGTGGGCGACGGCGGTATGGACAGCAAGGCCAACCGCCGCGCGCTCGCCAAGGGGCTCGGGCATTACGTCCTGGCGGTGCCGTCAGGGCGCGTGACCGAAGCGAAAGAAGTGCTCGCGCATCGTGGGCGCTTTCGTCGGCTGGAGAGCGGCGTGGGCGTCAAGCAGGTCGTCATCGGCAAGGGCGAGCGTCGGCGTCGCTACGTCGTCGTCCACAACCCCGACGAAGAGCGTCGTCAGAAGAAGCATCGCGCGGCTCTCTTGGAGCAACTTGCAGGAGAGTTGGAGTCGCTCGACTACGACAGAGACCGGCACACGCGTCGCGTGTGCGGACTCCGCACGTCGCGACGCTTCGGACGCTTTCTCTCGCAGGACAAGGACGGAGTCCTCGACATCGATCCGAAGAAGGTCGAGCGCGCAGGGCGCGCCGACGGCAAGACGGTGCTCATCACCAACGACGACACCCTCGAGCCGGTGGATGTCGCCCACGCCTACCGCTCGCTGATGATCATCGAGAGTTGCTTTCGGCGGCTCAAGACGACTGGGCTTCGGATCCGCCCGGTCTACCACTGGACCGAGAAACGCATCGAAGGGCACGTGAAGCTGTGCGTCCTGGCGCTCTTGATCCAGCGCACCGCCGAGATCCGCGCCGCGCGCTCATGGGCCGAGATCAAGACCGTGCTCGGGCGCGTCCTTGCGGTCGACTGTCAGGTCGAGGGCAAGCTCGTCGTACGCACCACCAAGCTCAGCGCAGAGGCGGTTTCACTCTACGACGCACTCGGCGTCAAGCCGCCCTCGCCGGTGCTCAAGGTCGGGCCGCTGCCGAAGCCGGCATAGGTACACGCGCGATTCTTGGTGTCTGGTGCAAGCCGTGGTCCTGGTGAGACTTATGCCGATGTGTGTGCCTACAAACCGCAAAGTCGAGTCGGAGCAGTCACTGCGCCCACTCCCGCGACCTGTCGCAATCGCTGCGTCGCCGGTTGCTTCTCCCGGCACAGGCGCTCGACCTCGAGGTTCATCTCGGCGATCTTCTTCGTCTGCGTGCTGATGCACTCGAGCACGCCGTCGAGCGTCTCGCTCAACTCCTCCGGCACGGACTCGACCACCTTGCGCGCGAAGCTCTCCGTCGAGCACTTGGGTGCCGTGATACCGAAGATCTTCAGCGTGCCCCGCACATGGAGAACGGGCATCGTGCGGCAACGCACCAGAATGTCGCGTGCTCGCAGGAGCGTCAGGTCCCGTTGCGGCTCCGAACCGCGCAGGCGCACCGGGCAGAGCAACTCAGTATCCACTCGCCCGAAGCGGGCGAGTATCTGGGCATCACGTCGGTCGCTCTTGCGATGGGAACGATGGATCATGTGCAACTCGCGGGCGTGCGCCACGATCACTTCGTGTCCGAACTCCTCACCGAGGCGATTGATCTACGAGGATTGCGACCCCGTCTCGAACACGAGGCGCAGGCGCGGAAGATCCCCGAGCAACGCACGGAAGTCCGTCGGCGTCGTCGGCACCTTGCCCTCGGCGAGGATCTCGCCCGTCGTGTCGTCAATCCGGAAGAACGTCGTACTGCGATCTCCAAGGTCCATGCCCATCGTCACGGTGGTAAGTATCTGTCATGGGGCGGTCCTCCTCTGGGCCACACGAGCCCGCAAATCATCTGCACAGCAAACGCTAGTGCGCATGGGGGACCGGCCTTCTCATCCCATCTCGGTCGCAAGCCGCGCAGCATCCGCGTCGACAACGGACCGGAGTTCACGTCGAAGGCGTTCGACCACTGGGCGTTCGCGCACAAGGTCGAATTCGAGTTCAGCCGCCCCGGCAAGCCCACGGACAACGCATTCATCGAGTCATTCAACGCGCGTCTGCGGCAGGAAGGCCTCAACGCCAACTGGTTCGCATCGCTTGAGGAGGCGAAGACGGTCCTCGCCACGTGGCGTTGCGACTACAATGAGGAGCGGCCGCACAGCTCACTGGGAAACCTGGCCCCCAGCGAGTTCGCCGCGGCCGATCGGGCCATGGCCCGATCGGCCGTAAGGCTCTCATGCCGGGTGGACTGGTTCACGGGGGGGGGGGGGCAGACCGGTCGTCGCACGAGAGCGTCTCGCCAAGCGTGCGATGACGTATGTGCGCGACACGCTGTTGTGCAGATTGGACACTCCCACCGAGCGCACGCCTCTGCGCCCCGACGAGACTGCCTGGCTCAAGCTCACGTTCGCGCATGGCGCAGAGAGCGCCGTGTATCAGGTTCGAGTCGCGACGGTGTTCAACCGCTGTCGTCTTGCTGGCACGCTCGTTGCGCACCCACGATGACGAGAACTGGCGCGCCCGCGTTCGGCGTTGCCACCGGATGGGCGCGACGAGAGCGGATCGCGCGCGGATGGAAGAGTCGGGATTGAGTTGCGGAACTCACGGGGATACGGCAGGCTTGATCACGAGAATGAGCGGAGGGAAGAGAACCAAATGACGAGTCCGGCCGACGTCCCTGTGTTCATGCTTTGTGGAGGTCTGGGAACCCGCCTCAAGGAAGAGACTGAGCTGCGTCCCAAGCCGATGGTGCCCGTTGGTGGGTACCCCATCCTCTACCACATCATGCGGCTCTACGAGCGGCATGGGTTTCGCAAGTTCGTTCTGTGCCTCGGATACAAATCCGACGTTATCAAGTCGTTCTTCCTGAACTACTCGGCTCTGAATAGTGACTTCACCGTGGAACTGCAGACGAACAACGTCACCGTCCACTCTGTGGACCACGGCCTCGACTGGGAGGTCACGCTGGCCTACACCGGCGAACTCAACATGACGGGCAGCCGCATTGCACAGGCCATCGACAAGTACCTCGGCGATGCGGAGCACTTCGCCGTGACGTACGGAGACGGCGTGACGGACGCGGATCTGGCGTCCGAGTTCGCATTCCACCAGTCGCACGGTAAGGTCGGCACGGTACTCGGTGTCAATCCGCCGTCGCGGTTCGGCGAGTTCAAGTTGGACGGGCACGCCGTGACCGAGTTCGCCGAGAAGCCCGAGTTCGGGGGCAACTGGATCAACGGTGGCTTCTTCTTCTTCCGTCGCGAATTCGTCGAATACGTGTCGAAGGAAGAGAACTGCATTCTTGAGCGCGCGCCTCTGTCCGCCCTATCTCAGGACGGCCAACTCTGCGTCTTCAAGCACGATGGGTTTTGGCATTGCATGGACACCCAGCGCGACCGCGACCACCTCAACGATCTCTGGACGACCGGCAACGCCCCGTGGGCGCCCGATCGCCTCACGGAATAGCCGCATCACGAATCGGGAAGAGAGCAATATGAGAGTCTTCGTCACCGGACACTTGGGCTACATCGGCGTTCACCTAGTCGCGCTTCTAAGGCAGGGAGGTCACACGGTAACTGGCTGTGATCTCGGGCTATTCGACGGTTGCGCGTGGGAAGAGTTCGAGCGTCCCGACATCGAACTCCGCAAGGACGTTCGCAACGTCACGCTGGAAGACGTCGCCGGGCACGACTGCGTGATACACCTCGCAGCGATTTCGAACGACCCGATGGGGGACGTCGATCCGACGCTCACCATCAGCGTCAATCGGGACGGTTCGATCCGTCTCGCGGAACTTGCAAAGCAGTCGGGCGTTGAACGCTTCCTCTTCTCCGGCAGTTGTTCTGTCTATGGAAAGTGCGGCGATCGCGCGCTGACCGAAGACGACGAGCTCAACCCGCTGACCGCCTACGCGCGTTCCAAGATCGACACCGAAGAACACGTCTCCACGATGGCGGACGAGACGTTCTCGCCCGCCTTTCTCCGCAACGCGACCGCGTACGGTTACTCGCCAGCCTTGCGTATCGATCTCGTGGCGAACAATCTGCTCGCGAGCGCTCTCTCCTATGGCGAGATCCGAATCATGAGCGACGGCACGCCGTGGCGTCCGCTCGTGCACTGCAAGGACATCGCACGCGCCTTCGTCGCCATGCTCGAAGCGCCGCGCGACGCCATGCACAACCAATCCGTCAACATCGGTGGGAACGACGAGAACTACCAGGTCAGCGACGTCGCGGACCAGGTGAAGCGCCTGCTCCCCGACGCCTCCGTTGTGTTCACCGGCGAGGCTGGTCCCGACCCCCGCGACTACGCCGTCAATTTCGATCGCCTCTCGAAGGTGCTGCCCGACTTCAAGCTCGAGTACTCGCTCAAGACCGGAATGGACGAGCTCTTTGCGAAGTACAAGGAGCACGGTTTCGCCAGGGACGACTTTGAGGGCGCACAATTCGTGCGACTCCGGACACTCGTCACGCGCATGGAACTACTGGGCGTCGAACCCGCAAACGCCGGTTGATCGTCAGAACACGCAAGGCACCATGGAGAGCAGCCGATGATCTTCGACGAGACGCCGCTTGGGGGCGCGTTCGTGATCGACCTCGAGAAGCGCGGCGACGAGCGCGGCTTCTTCGCCCGAGTGTTCTGCGAGAACGAGTTCGCCGAGCACGGGCTCGTCACTCACTTCTGCCAGGTGAACAACTCGCTGTCCGCGGAGCGTGGCACGCTCCGCGGACTCCACTACCAGCTCGCGCCGAAGGCCGAGACCAAGGTCGTGCGCTGCGTTAAGGGCGCGCTCTACGACCTCATTCTCGACATCCGCGAGGACTCGCCGACCTTCGGCCAGTCGTTCGGCGTCGAGCTCACGGCCGAGAACCGCCGCATGCTCTACGTGCCGAAGGGCTTTGCGCACTCGTTCCTCACGCTCGAAGACGAGACCGAGGCGCTCTACCTCGTGGACGAGTTCTACGCGCCGAAGAACGAGCGCGGAATTCGCTGGAACGACCCACGCTTTTCGATCGAGTGGCGCATTCAGCCGACCGTCGTCAGTGACAAGGACCAGGGCCACCCTGACTTCGATCCCGCGTACCATCTATGGTTGGGCGCGTGAAGATCCTCCTGACCGGCGCGAGTTCGTTCACCGGGCACTGGTTCGTTCGCGAACTGGCGGCCGCCGGGCACGACGTCGTCGCGACGTTCCAGCGCGATCTGGAAGCGTACGACGGAGTGCGCGGAGAACGCGTGCGCCGCGTCGCGGAGGTCGCCAGCACGGTGACCGGCTGCAGCTTCGGTTCCCCGTCGTTCATGGGGACGATCCGTGGCGGCGACTGGGACGTGCTCTGCCACCACGCCGCCGATGTCACGAACTACCGCAGTCAGGACTTCGACGTTGCCGCAGCGCTTGCCAACAACACTCGCGGCCTTCCGGGCGTGCTCTCGGGCTTGCGCGAGCGGGGGTGCTCTCGGTTCGTCGTGACCGGTTCGTACTTCGAGAACGGCGAGGCGGCCGGGTCGGACGGTCTCCCTGCGTTCTCGCCGTACGGACTCTCGAAGTCACTCACGGCGCAGATGATCCGCCACTATGGAGCGGCGCAGGACTTCAGCGTCGGGAAATTCGTGATCCCCAATCCATTCGGTCCTTACGAGGAGCCGCGCTTCACCGCGTACCTCTTCCGCATATGGTTCGCGGGGAACGTGGCTGGTGTCAACACCCCGGCGTACGTGCGCGACAACATCCACGTCGGGCTGCTTGCGAAGGCGTACCGACGTTTCGTCGAGGAGTTGCCGACGACGCCCGGGTTCCGGAAGTTCAATCCGAGCGGCTACGCTGGCGCGCAGGGCGGATTCGCGCGCGAACTTTCCGCGCAAATGGGATCGCGGCTGGGCATCCGGTGTGGCCTGGATCTGAAGCGTCAGACCGAGTTTCCCGAGCCGCGAGTCAGGATCAACACCGATGCGCTGGACGCGAATGCTCTCGGCTTCGACGAGAGCGCCGCGTGGGATGCGCTTGCGGAGTACTACCGGTCCTGCGACGAGGCCGCTGCGCACGCATGAGGATGACGGACCCTTCCGCCTCGTCACGCGTCGCCACCGGCCCCTTGGTCGTCGCGGTCGTGCTCACTTGGAACGACACGGACATGACGCGAGAGTGCATCTCATCGCTTCTGCACAGCGACTACCGTAATCTGCACGTGCTTCTTGTCGACAACGGCTCCGCAAAGCCGTGCGGGGCCACGATCAAGGCCGAGTTCCCGTCGATCGAGTTGCTCGTATTGCGCGAGAACCGCGGGTTCACCGGCGGCGGCAACGCTGGAATTCGACGCGCGCTCGAATTCGGTCCTGAGTACATCCATCTGATCGGCAACGACTCGACGTTCGAGCAGGACACTCTGAGCCGCCTCGTGGCGGAACTCAACTCGTGCCCCGACGCCGGAGGCGCGTCGCCGCTGGTCCTCTACCCTGGTGACGAGCAAATGGTGCAGTACTACTGGGGTACGTTGGACCGCGACTTGGCGCGCACGGAGCGCTTCGACCTGAACGTCCCGCGTACGACGCGCGATTGGCCCACGCGAAAGACCGAATTCGTCCCGTTCATCGCCGTGATGTTTCGCGCCGAGGCGCTACGCCAGGTCGGGGTCATGGACGAGACGCTGGGGACCTGCTGGGAGGACTACGACCTCACCGTCCGCTTCCAGGACGCGGGGTGGCATTTTCTGACTGTGGGGGACGCGCTCGCCGTCCACAAGAATAGCAGGACGACCGGCACTCACTCACCGTACATCACGTATTACATGGTTCGGAACCGGCTGATCTGCCTGTTTCGCTACCGTCGCAGTGGCAGTAGTACGCTTCGCCGACTCCTGTTTCTTCTCCGGACGTTCTGGTGGCAGTTCAAGTCGAGCGGGTGGACCAACTGGCGCTGCCACTTGGCCTACGCGAGAGGCGTGCTGCACTTCGGACTCGGGCTCCGCGGCGAAGGGCACGCACCGAAGAGCCGTAGCGGCTGAGCTGACACGAGTGACTCGGAGGATCGCAACGAGACTGAGAGAGCGCGGGCCTTCCGGTGTTCTCTCCGCCGTGATGCACCGCGTCTCGGGGGGCGCCGTAGCGGTGTACCGGCGCCTCTTCTTGTACCGCACTCACGTCTATGTCATGCGCGCGAAGGAGGTGCGACTCGACCTCGCGGAGGACTTCGCTCTGCGTCGGTTCGAACGGGAGGAGGAGATCCCAGACGGGCTGTTCGAGACCGGTACGCGCTTCCTCTTTCACGAGGGCAGCACTCTCTGGGTGGCCACCTGCGGCGGAGAACTTGCGGCGTGCGCCTGGACGCGTCCCGCAGACGCGTTGCTGGTGTGGTTCTGTCCGCTCGCGCGGGCTGACGTTCTGATCTACGCAGCGGGGACCGTGCCGAAGTTTCGGCGCCGCGGCCTGATGTCCGCCCTCTTCAACATCGCCGGTCGTGAGACCGTCGAGGGCGGTCACGTCGCGTGGACCGACTGTGCAGTCTGGAACGTCGCGTCAGCGCGCATGATGGAAAAGGCGGGCTTCACGCGCGATCGCACCGTCCGGACGTCGGAAGTTCGGCCGCCGCTGTAGTGCCTTCGGAAGCGACTTGTAGATGCTACTTGAACCGGAGGCGACGCTCCAGACGGCGAATCGCCCGACCGGGCACGCGTAGCGGCGCCGCGACCGGACTGCGTCGCACCCAGTCTTCGGTCTGCTGGTACACGCGTCGGGCGCACACCGTGATCGAGGGGAGTTCGACGCTCCCCCCGCCGATAGTCACCGCACCGGTCTGGACACGCTCCTTGTAGGGCGCGTCGCCCTTGCCGAGGTCAATCGTCGTGACCCCGTGCTCTGCCGCGAAACGGGCTATCTCGCTCAGTAGGAGCAGACCCGGAGAGAACGGCGAGAATTCTTGATTGTACGATGGGAACCAATAGTGCAACCGCGTGGCCGAGCGCATCCCGAAGTGCGCAGCGAGAAGGTCGTCCCCCGCCCACAGACACGAGAACACACCGGAAAAGCCGTCACTGCGCATGTCCAGGAGTCGACCGAGCAATGCCCGTGTCCACTCCACTTCGAATATGTCAACTGTTCCGGTGCGCGTGCACTGTTCACTCTTCCAGCGCAGGAGAGTCTCCAGCGCGCCGCGGTCCGTCGACTCGGCTTCGAAACGGAGCGGTGCGATCTCACGTTCGAACTTGCGACGTAGCGTCCCGAGTTTCTTGAACACCTTCGAACCGCCAGCCCGGACCTGTGCGACGTATGTGTCGTAGCCCGCAGAGACGTCCATTACCGGCGACTCCCAGGTCGCTGTCGTGTGCTCGGCGAAGGGCGTCTGCGCGCAGAGAACGTGATCGAAGTCAAGACACGTGATGCCAGCGGCGCGCACGATCTCGGGGGCGCTCCAGCCGTCGTTGCTCGCGGTGATGACTGCTTGGAAGTCGGACAGGGGGCCGCCGACTGGGGCCGCGCGTCCCAGGCGCTTGCGCTGGAAGGGAAGGATGGCCGTCGGGCCTTCGCCGCTCCGGACGATGGCGACGCGCACGTCGTCGCGCACCTCTGCGACGGCGCGCGTGAACTCCGGGCAGAAGTACGGGCTAGCGAGGTCGGGATTCGCGGCTTGCAACTTCGTCCAGGACGCGGCGAGCGCGGCCGAGACGTCGCGTCCGTGGATAACGTCGCAACGCATCGTGGTCATCGTTCCTTCGGTGTGTGGACCATCGAGGAGTTCATCGGCTAGCAGCAGCCCGGACCCTCATGATCTCTGGACCAATCGCATGGAAAGTTCCGGGTGTGCGCCGCTCGTCTGGTAGCGAAACAGGGTGTTTGAGGCCGGAGACTCGACGCGCGGGAGCGCCAGGCAGTCGACCCCCGGACGGACGAGAGTCGTCGACTCGGTCACCACTGCAGTGCAGATGCCGGATTCGAACACGGCTCGTCGTGCTGCGTCGCTGGAGCGACCGTAGGGGTACGAGAAGTGCGAGGCCGCCGTGCAGGTCTCCCGCTCAAGTTCGGCCATGCAGCCCCGGATTTCGGATCGGCACTGGGCGTCGGTCACGGCGCTCAGATCCGTGTGGTCGACGGTGTGCAGGCCCATCTCGAACGAGGAATGTGTCCGCACCAACGTGCGCACGTCGTCCCAGTCCATCGTGAGCCGTGGTGGCGAGGCGATTGGGCTGAGTTGGCCTGAGATCTCGATGAGTAGCTGTTCGCGCGTCTTCCAATCCGCGACGATCAGGACGCCGCAGAGCCGTGCGTACGCCGCCCGAAGTACGCCCCTGTCACTCAGGTCCCAGTCGTGCGACACTCGCGGGCCGGGGAGTGTCAGGCGATCCACTGTCCTGGCCCGCAGTGCGCCGTAGAGCCGGTCAACCCACTGATTTTCGGCGCGTGAGATGTACCCCGTCGGCAGGTACAGCAGCGCTGGGAGCCCAAGTCTCTCCAGGATAGGTGCGGCCACGGTGAGGTTATCGAGGTACCCGTCGTCGAACGTGATCACGACCGACCCGGCCGACGGGGTGTCTCCACGCGCGAGGGTCTTGGCGAGATTGGTCATGGAAATCACGTTCCGGTGCTCGGCCAGAAACTCCATCTGGTCGCGGAAGACGTCTGGGCGCAGCGCGTTGCGCGGGTCGATCCACGGCGCCGTCTCGGGCGCCGGTACACTGTGGTACATTAGGATCGTTGCGCCCGCGACGGGCGTCGCGCGAACGAACGCGGCGCTCGCGCCCGACCAGTAGAGCGCGCGCTGGAACGCACGCAGAGCGCGCCGCCTTAGCGGTTTGCGCGCGCCGGTTGGGACCTGCGCCAGAGTCCGTGACTCGTTCACTTTGTGTGATCCCCTGCGGCGCGTCACGTCGTTTGGGTGCGACCGTCCCGGTCCGGGCGGTGACGACGGCGACACGTGAAAATGGTGAAAATTCTATACATGGGTGAACTCGCGGTGAACGGGGTGCGACGCCGAGTGGGCGCCCGCCCCGCTTGATCAGAGTCGCGCGCGGCCTGAGCGACAGTGCCGATCCCAGGATAGCAAAGGGTCTGCCAGTCTGCGCCGCGTCGACCCGGAGTCCGCCCAGGGCCGTCGGAGGCTCGCTGCACCATTCGGTGCGCTCCCCGGACGATAGAAACGATATGGGCGCGCGGCGCCGACGGACGCGGGCACTGCATGCGGACTGTGGTGGCATGGTTCGTGCGATACACCTGCTCAGGGTGTCAGCAGAGCTTCGGATCAGAGTGCAAGATGGGAACGACAAGTGTGGATGCGAGCAGAGAGAGCCCCGTCCGCGATCCGCGTGAACGCGCCTCGAAGTGCGTTGTGGTGGCCGCGCACTGCTCTTCCGGTTCGAAGCGCTTGCTCCGGATATTGGATCAGAGTCCCGTGACTCATATCCGGTCCGAGCCGTACAATTGCCCGGGCTCTCCGTTCGCCTCCCTCCGCCGGATGCCCGCAAGCTGGATCGACTTACCAGAGAGTTGCGATGAACTGCGCGCGGGGTGGGATGCCGCAGCCGCGTGGGCACACTCGCGAATGGGGCCTCGAGACTGCTTGCCGTCGCCACCGAAGCGTCACCAGAAGCGGCTGCCGCGCGCCCTGGGGTTGCAGCACGCGTTCGGGTCGCGCCGACTCCGCCGTCTCGTGGCCGATGTCGGAGGCGTCGTCGGCGGCTCCGAAGAGTGGCCGGTTCCACCGGCGATGGCTGCGCCCGACGACCTCTCTGAGTCTACGCTCGTCATGAAGTTCAACCAGTCTCCACAGATCGTGGGCTGGCTGTTGCGCGAGCGTCCGGACGTCAGCGTGGTGCACCTGATTCGGCACCCCGCGGCCTACCTAAATTCCGGCATGTCGCGGCGGCGGAGCGGCCAAGAGGCTGCGCGCAGGGCGAACATTGAGCGATTGCGCGTCATCTCGGATCGCGATCCTCATTCGCTCATCGAGAGCGCCGGGCTAGACCGCCTCGACTTCGAGCAGTCCGAACTCCTATTCTGGGTGTACGCGAACACGCGTGCTCGTGACGCGGGAAGCAGGTGTGCGAACTATATGCTTGTGAGGGACGAAGACGTGGTCGCTGATGCCTCCAGCGTGGCGGCGCAACTCGCCGCCGAGCTCTTCTTGGAGTGGCCCGAGCGCGCTACGCGCTGGCTGAGCCACCGCGCAACGCACTGGACTGCGCGATCGACGTGCTGGACCGATCTTCTGGACGCTCGGCAGGCCGACTGCGTCCGCGCCGCGCTTGAGATGAGTGACCTCGACGAACTCTGGGACGCGGACCAGCGCGTCAGTCACGTGGATTACAGATGGAGGTAAGTGGCGGCCACACGCTTTCCGACGCACTTGAGATGAGTGCGACATCCAACTGGACCTCCCGTGCGATCGAGGACGTCGCGCGGCGGGCCAGGCAGGGGGCCTCGTGGGCGCACCGGGTTCGGGAAAAAAAGACGCGCTCGGTGATGCGGCTCCAGCTCGCGTCGGGAGATACCCTGATCCTGAAGCTCTGGATCATCGACGGCGTCCCCGCGCGCGTCGCCAACCGGATACGGAGAGCCCCGGTCGACCGCGAGTGGGTCGGGCTGCAGCGTGCGCTCTCGCTGGGCGTGCCGGCGCCCCGACCACTCGGTCTCGTGCGGGTCCGGTGGTCGGACGAGCAGACCGGCGCCGCCATGATCATGTCCGATCTCGGAGGACTCCCGCGCGCGACGGAGTACATCAAGGAGTGTCTGGCCGCACAGGACCTGGGACGCCTCTCGCGGCTCGAAGACGACGTGGTTCGGATGACGCAAACGATGATCGAAGGCGGGTTGCTCGACGAGGATCACGGGACGCTGAACATCCTGGTCTCGGGTGACGGTACCCCGCTGCGAGTCGACCTTGAGCGCACGTGTCTCGGCGCCTCGCGCTGGCTGCATCCGGGCGTCTGGGCTCGCATGCTCGGCCGATTGATCGTGACCTACGGATTCGCGGTCTCAGGGGACCCGGAGCACGTCGAGCGCTTCCACGCGAAGCTGCTCTCGGCGATGCACCCACCTGCGGCGATCTGGTGCGGCGCGCTACGCAGCGCAGCGGCGCGCATTCGCCGCGCGAGCGAGAATCCGCAACCACGCGCGATCCTCGCTGGCGATCGGCTCCGGGAGGACACAGCCCGACGTGACTAAGAACAGCTCCCCAGAGATCACGCGGACGCGGCTCGTCACGATCGGTGTGCTCGCGCACAACGAGGCGGACGTCATCGAGCGGACTCTTGCAGGAATCTTCCGCCAGACTTTGATCAAGTCGGCAGAGAACGGCGCGCATGCGGAGTATCGCGTGGAGGTCGTCGTCGTCCCGAACGGCTGTACGGACGCGACTGCGGACCTCGCCGAGCGCGCTCTTCAGGTCCGGTTCTCTCATGTGGACGCCTCGCGTGTGTACTGGGCGGTTCACTCACTGGACCGAGGCGGGAAGGCCAACGCATGGAACGAATTCATGCATCGGCTCTCCGATCAGAACGCAGACCTGATCATTCTGATGGACGCCGACATCGATCTGTATGCGGACGACACACTCGAACGGGTGGTCCGTACGCTGGACGCCGAGCCCGCGGCCCATGCGGCCGTCGGGTGCCCGGTGAAGAGCATCGCGCGCCGTGGCTGGAAGTCTCTCCTCGAGCGCGCGTCGCTCATGCTGTCGAGCGTGCAGAAGCACGGGGCTGTCGAGTTGAACGGCGGGCTCTACGGCGCGCGTCCGATCCTGCGTCGCGTGTGGCTGCCGGAGGGACTTCTCGTCGAAGATGGCTTCATCAAGGCCATGTTGGTGACCGACTTCTTCACTCACCAGACCGACAAGGGGCGCCTCGTTCGCGCCGAGGGAGCCGTCTACGAGTTCGATGCGTATATCCGTCCGATGCAACTCCTGCGCCATCAGCGCCGGCTAATCACGGGTTCGATCACCAACTCGTACCTGTACTCGCGCCTGTGGGGGCGGCCTGCCGGAACCGATGCTGCGGAGTACCTACGCCGAGTTCTCGATGCCGACGCCCGGTGGGTACAGACCGTTGTCCGCGAGTCGTGTGGTGGCCGATTCTGGTGTATTCCCAAGGGATACGTCGCGAGCTACGTGCGCAAGCGCTGGCGGAAGCTGCGTGGGCTCAGTCCGGGGCGACGCTTTGCATCGACACCGGTCGTCCTGACGTATCTCGCGATCTCGATACCGTTGATGTTCGCTGTCAATCTCGAACTGCGGAAGGCCTCCCCTCGGTGGTGATGTGTAGCGTGGGTTCCAGGCCAGAGGAGTATTCCGTGGTTATGTGTGAGTGTGAAATGTGCCGACAGACGTACACGATCGTTGACCGAATTGAAGGAGATCAGACTCGATGCGCACAGTCACGCCAGCCGGAGCACGCAACGGAATGTCGTCGATCGAGTCCGGAAGCGTGGGTAGCGGCGTGAGCGTCCGAAGCGACCACCGTGCCGTCGGCCGCGCGCCGGTACTCCTCGTCGGGAGCGGCCGGTCCGGGTCCAACTGGGTCCTGGACATCTTCGACCTGAGCCCCGTCACGCATTGTCGGAACGAGCCGCAGTCCCTCAAGGGCTCGCCGCTGGGCAGGCTGCCGTCTCCGCTCTGCGACTTCGAGAGCGTCGAGCCCGACGGCAAGGCCTGGGACGAGGGGATCCGCTGGACAGTCGAGCGCATGGGGCGGCGCGATGCGTGGCACCCCTACGAGAAGGACTACTGGCGCACCGCCGCACTTCGCGTCGGTCTCATTCGAGCCCTGCGGAGCCCAAGAGGACGCCGGCTACTCTCTATGACGTCTTCGTCGTTGTCTGGTGCGGAGTGGGTCCCCCCGCGCTGGGCGGTCAAGCCTGACGAATTCCGGGGTGCCCGCCCTGTCCTGCTGATCCACGGACTGATGTACTGGGTTCTGTGGGCGCTCAAGGAGCGTCCCGACACGACGGTCGTGCACCTTGTGCGCCATCCCGGCGGAGTCTTGAACTCCTGGATCAACCGGTTTCTGAAGAACAACGACTTCGATCGCGTGATCGCAGGCAGTCACAACCGCCTGAAGAAAATCGCTGGCTCGGATCCTCACTGGGCAGATCTCGTGGGCGCCGTAGAGTCGATGTCGCTGGAGGAGAGCGAACTCTGGTACTGGCGCTATCGCAACGAGGCGTTCCACGTGGCAGGGCGCGACGCTCAGAACTATCAGTTAATCGTCTACGAGGATCTCGCGGCCGATGCGAGCGGCGTCGCGAAACGGATGTACGACGCGTGCGGCCTTGAGTGGACGGAACAGATTGACCGGACGGTTACCGCTAGCGGGCAGGGCTCGCTTCAGATCGCGACCAAGTGGAAGGCACGGATCGGCGACAAGTACGCCGACGTGCTCGCGCGAGTCCTCGACACGAGTCCAATGCGCGCATTCTGGCCCGAGTAGCGGCCACCCCGGCCCGCGTCCGCGTGGGCGAGGCGCTTGCAAGCGCGGGCTTGCGGCGGACGCGCTGGCTCCCGACGACGGGAAGGTTTGCGACGGACCGAGTACAGTTCACTCTAACGATGCAAGATGGCAACGAGTCGGAGGCTCCCACAAGATGACAGCGCACCCCGACGTAGACCGTGAGATCGGGATCATCTGCGACGAAGGGTCGCGTGCTGCGTCGGCCACCTGTCAGCCGTCAGCGGAACTTGGCCTTCCAATCTCCGAGTTGCTTCTCACCGGCAAGTTCTCGTTCGACCCGAGCAGCCTCAATGCCGTGGCACGCGCACGTGGCCACCACCGACTCTTCAGTCCGGACACGACGAAGCAGGAGTTCGGCCGATCCGGTGCCGTGCGAGGTTGTGGGTGCGACCCGACGAGTAGGCTCCACGGATGTCCACCACGATCAATGTTTCGCCGCACACTGCGGTTGACAGGCCTCTCTAGAGCTACGCATCGTGCGGGGCAACCTCACGCTCTCGACGTCTACCGGGAGTGGATGGCCCTCCAGCGAGCGCTTCGTCGGTCTCCGTCAGAGAGAGGCGGACGTCGCAGAGTGTCACGACTCTCGACCAGCAGGCGCTCTTGCGAATGGGACTCGTCGCGTCGGACGAGAGTCGTCACGCGAAATCGGTTCCGAACGGTTGACAAATCGGAGACTGGAACGCGCGTGATCGACTGGAACGCCTTGAGTGCGAGCGACGCTCCGAGTGGTATCCCACGGTCGCGGTCACGGTCACGTTTGCGCTCCCGCTGTAGCACAATTCACGCGGTCCCGAATTCGGGACAATACGACCGCGGACGGCGGAGACGGGGCGACCGCGCTCAAGCCAGTGAGTCGAGAGTGGGATGGACGTGCCCCGTCAACTGAAGCGAGCGGGGCGCGAGCCTGCGATTGTATCACCAGCCAACTGGTAGGGAGCGTGCGAAAGTGCTGAAGACTACGCGGCGACGCATTAGGCAGTGGGCATACCGAGAAGGTAGTGTAATTGCAAGGGCGCGGACGCAGAGAATGCTGGATATGGTTCGAATCCTAGACGTGCCGCCAGGGGCTCGGATACTGGACATGGGCGGTACGGACTACGTGTGGAACTTGTTCGAGAACGACTTTCACGTGACGCTCGTCAACTTACCTGGATCAGTCAGGAACTTACGCTCTTCGCAATTCGAGTACATCGATGGTGACGCGTGCGATCTGTCACGAGAGTTCGATGACAATCAATTTGATGTCGTGTTCAGCAATTCAGTCATTGAGCACGTCGGGCCGCAGGATCGGCAGAGGTTGTTTGCCGCAGAAGCGATCAGACTCGGACGCTGCTACTGGGTTCAGACTCCGAGCACGCGATCACCCATCGAACCACACACGTGCATGCCGTTCTACTGGCAGCTACGGAGAGTGCTAGGCAAGGCACCGGTCCGCAAAGGGACACGTGTCCTTTCTCAGAGGGAGATGGAGGAACTCTTCCCTGGCGGCGAAGTCTACCGCGAGCGGTTGTTCGGGATCGAGAAGTCGTACGCAATGTATAGACGCGTCACCACGGATTGACGTAAGTGGTCTGCCCCCGTGAACTGGTTCACGGGGGCAGACCACACGCGTGCCCGACGTGCGCGGAGTCACCTTCGGCCGCTGGGTCAAGGGCGCGCTCTCGCTCTTCGACCTCGGCTACTACACAGCCACGCGATCTCTCGCAAGATCCACGACGCGGGCGGCTTCTTCGTAAGCGTCCGGTCGACCCGACCTGTCCGCCGCACGGAGTTCATGCGAGAATGACGCCGCCGCAGGCCGTGTCGTCGCGGCGCGTTCAGTCCGCTTGGGCGGCGGCCCACGCGCGGGGCGTGAGTTCAGCGACGCGCGAGACCGGCGTGCCGGGCAGTCGCGCGATCACGTCGGTGAGGTAGGCGAGCGGATTGACGCCCGCCATCTTCGCGCTCTCGACGAGCGCGTACATCGTCGCGGCGCGCTGCGCCCCCGCGAAGCTGCCAGCAAAGATCCAGTTCTTGCGGCCGACGGCGATGCCGCGGATGGAGTTCTCGACCGGATTGTTATCGATCCCCACGTGCCCGTGCTTGAGGAAGACCGTCAGGTACTCGCACTGGCCGCGCGTGTACGAGACCGCCTTGCCGAGGAAACTCGACCGGTAGAGCGCGCTCCCGTAATTCGAGCAGGAGGCGTGCAGGTGCGCCATCACGGGCACGCTCTTCTGCTGGCGCAGCGCGAGCGTTGCCGTCGCGTCAAGTCCCGCCTCCCGCGCCTGGAACTCGATGCGGTAGAGACGCTGGATCAGTCCCAACGCGAGACTTGCCCCGGCGGGGGCGTGCGGGAGCGCCTCGTGGAATCCACGACGCACGTGCGCCATGCACGCGGCACGCGTGATCTCGTCGTCGGCCGAGATCTCGTCGTAGCCCGCGCAGCCCGCGTAGCCGTCCACCTGCAGTATCCCGCTCAACTTCTCGAGAAACGCACTCGGTCCCGCGCGTGCCCGCGTCATCGTCGCTTGGAAGGCAACGGCTCCTCCGCCCAGGTAGGCCCACAGATAGCCCTGATGGCTCTTACCCTTCTTGCCGGTGCGCAGAATTCGGATCGGCGTCTCGTCCGCGCGCACGTAGCCGCTCACGACGATCTCTTTCACGATGACTTGCACCAGAGGATCGACCAATTCGGCTACACCAGCGACCCAGTCACAGAGCGTCTGACGCGCGAGCGAGATCCCCGCGCGCGCCAGCATCGCCTCCTGACGGTAGAGCGGTAGGTGGTCGGCGAACTTGCTGATCAGCACATGCGCGAGCAGCGCAGCGCTCGCCTTGCAGCGCGGGATCGGCCGTAGCGGTCCGTCGCCGATCACGACGCCTGCCTCGCAGCCGCGGCACGCCATCTTGATCCGCACGTGCTCGATCACACGCAGGTGCGCGGGCACATAGTCGAGCTCCTCGGCGATCTCCTCGCCGATGCGCGTCTTCTCTTCTCCGCAGCAGCCGCAGCGCCGCTCTTCTTCTGGCGGCAGCACTTCGCGCCGCTCGCGCGGAAGATCAGGACTGAGCATGCGCACGCCGCCCGGCTTCTTACGACGCCGCCGCGCAGGCGGCGGCTCTTCCTCGTCGTCGGGCGCAGTAGTCGCCGGCTCCTGCTCCTGCGCGGGCTGCGCCGCGATTACCGCGTCCGCAAGATCTCCAAACGAGAGCTCGAGCTGCGAGGGATCGAGCTTCTCGCTGCGGCGCGAAAACGCGCGCCGCAAGACGCGGATCAGGTCGGCTCGGGCCTGGTCGAGTTCGGCGACGACGGTGTCCAGAGTGGAGACGAGCTCTTGGACCTGTGCGTCTTGCGCCTCAATCTGCGCATCGCGTTCGACGAGCGTCACATCGCGCGCTGTGTCCGCGCGGCGCAGGCTTCTCACCTCTTCTTCAAGCAGCGCGATGCGTCCTTCGTTCACACACTGATGATCGTCCACGGCGACGACGGTTTGCGCGCTCGCGTGCGCGCGCGAGGCGGAATTCCGCTTCACGACCCGTCTCACGCAGAGCGACGCCGGTACCAGCGCCGCTTCTCGCTCGCCGTCAAGTCGATGCCGCCCACGACCAGCGACAACTCTTCGGCCCGCAGCTCGACGCACACAACGCCCTCGGCCACTCCGGGCCAGAAGAACGTGCCGGACTCCAACCGCTTCGCGCACACCCATAGACCCGAGCCGTCGAAGACCAGAATCTTCAGTCTTGTGCGGCGACGATTGCAGAAGACGAAGAGATGCCCTGTCAGCGGATCCTGGCCGAGGACGTCTCGTGCTGCGCACTCAAGTCCGCTAAAGCTCTTGCGCAGATCGGTCGCGCCCGGCGCCAGCTAGATCCGTACCGATGGCGGCAGTGTGAACATCTTGCGACTCCTCGCTCGCGACGATTGCGGTCGCGATACGAGTTAGGCTCAGGCAGATCCGGACGCGCGCAAGGTGGGGTCGACCGGACGCTTACGTTTCTTCTCCGAGGGAGGGCGTCGGCGTTTGCGACGCTTGGACCACGGCGGGTCCGACGACGGCGGCTTCGACGAGTTGCGCGAGTTCTGGCCCTGGCGCGTCTCGAGCTCTTGGATCCGAGCGGCCTGCACCGCCAGCAACTCGCGTAGCAATGCGGTGTCCTCACGCGACGCGACAAGGTCCTTGCGAAGGCCCAAGATCAAGTCGCGCAGATCCGCGATCCCCGCGCGCAGGTCGTCGGATCGGGTCCCGTCGTCCACATGGAGTTCATCGTCCGTGGAGGGGGATTTCGGGGTCCAGCCAAAATGGCAGCCTGAGACGAGCCTGGGGCACCACGTGAACGGTTACGCCTGCGGCGGTGTCATTTTCGCATGGACTCCGTGCGGCGGACAGGTGGGGTCGACCGGACGCTTACGCTGATCGGGTACGAACGCTCGATCGAGTCGACTACGCAGGGGATGAAGCAAGCCGACGTCCTGCCGGTGTTCCACCGCGTCGTCTCCAACCTCAAGGCGTGGCTGAGCGGCACGCATCACGGCGGCGTCTCGGCCAAGCACCTGAACGAATTCGTCTTCCGCTTCAACCGCCGGCGCACACCACAGGCGGCGTTCCAGACACTTCTCGGGCTCGCCCCGCAGGTCTCGGCGCCGACGTACGCACAGTTCTACACCCAGGAGGGCGAGCCTGGCGGGTGGGAGCATCCGACGGACACGGCGCCCGATGCCTGACCACTACATCTTGGGGTGGTGTAGCCAACCGGATACCCATGGTCGGCCCACATGTAGACGATGCGCTTGTGCCCCAGTTCCCGCTTCGTCCACGTCTCGTACTCGCTCTCCCACACGGCCTTCAGCCGCACGATCTGCGTCGCCGAGAGTCCTGGTGCGTCGGGACCCAGAAGCGCCGTCAGAGCGTCCTGGAACCCGCCCGTCGAGATACCTTTCAGGTAGAGCCACGGGAGCAGTTCTTCGATCGCCTTCGTGCGTCGCAGGTAGGTCAGAAGGATCGCGCTCGTGAAGCGTACGCGCTCTTCACCTCCCTTTCGGTCGTCGCGTACGCGCGGCGCTCGCACGTCGATGTCTCCGAGCCCCGTCTGCAGCTTGCGCTCCTGCGCGTAGCCGTTGCGGCGCACGACACGCCGGCCGTCGTCGCCTCGCACCTCGGTGAACTGGCCGACGAAGTCGTCCACCTCCGCCTCGAGGGCCGCTGCCAGCATATTCCGCGCCCCCTCTCGGCAGATCTCCGTCAACACGTCCTTCGTCTCGCTTGGCGCTGGGCTACGCGGCTGCGTCCTCGTACTCTTCTCCGCGGCGTACTCCTCTCCCCTTGTCGGGGACTCGGGTGATCACTTCGTCGTGTCACCAAGGGTACGCCGCCTTCATGTCCAGAGCGCCCAGCCACAACTCTTGGTCAGAACTCCGCCTACCTGAGCGTCAGTGCCTTCTTCAAGTAGTCGACGATCACCGCCGCGTCGTAGTTGGCGTTCCATGACGACTTCCGGCGTTCGCGGAGGCGGCTGAAGAGCCACTCCAGAGAACCGTCGCCACCGACGCTCTCGATGTACGCCGAGAGCGACGCATCGCCATCCACCAACTCGGCGGCAGAGGGCTCGACGACGTTCTCGTCCATCACTAGGTTCTCGAGCTTCGGAGCAGCTACGGAGATGAGGTTCTGGTCTATCTTCGTCTGCCAGCCGTAGAGGAGGTTGTCCTCAAACGTCGCGTTCCGGTGCGCGAATGTCGGGTTGAAGTGCACGACGTATCCGGGGTTCCCGCCGCCCTTGTGGATGAACAGATTGCCGGTAATCGATGCGCCGTCGACACTGGCGAACGCGACGCCGTATCCGCCGCGAACCTCGCCGAAGTCGCGGCCGCTGTTTGTGAACACGTTGTCACGGACGGTTACGTCCCAGTGCGTGTAGTCCTCGGTCCCCCCGGCGATGATCAGAGCATTCTGCGTGTTTACGAACACGTTACGTTCGATCAGCGCATGCTGCACGCCGTGGTATTGGTTGGCGGCCAGTCTGATAGCTGCGTTCGAGGGGCGTGCGAACACGTTGTCGCGCACGATGACGTCGTGGGGCTCTTTGAGGTAGAGATTGTGATTGAACTTGGTCTGAACCGAGTTCTTGTAGGTCGGATGGTGTCCGTTGTGATCGAACGTGTTGCCTTCGATCAACAAGTTTCTCACCTTTCGCAGGTAGGCACCCTGCGAGTGCGGTCCGCCGATGTTGGCGTACGCGAAGAGGAATTGAGAGCGGCGAATACGTATGTCGTTCGGCAGGGCCGTCGCTGGGTTGTTTGTCGCGGCGAGCTTGAAGTTCGTCATGAAGTACTCGAAGCGACAGTCCTCGAACAACACGTCTTCCAGTGCTCCAGCCAAGGAGACAGCGGCGGTGTCCTCCGACACGGTCTGCTCGTCGAAACGAGAAGAGTTGGGGTCCCGTGACCGGCAAGCGAAGTGCAGGCCGACGAACGAGACGTGCTTGCTGTGATAGCCAGCGACACCGTCCCGCGTGCCGGGATCGATGAGTGGGCGCGCCCCGGTCCCGTATGAGGTGATGAGGAGTGGCTCCGACTTGGAGCGGCCAGACTTTCGGAAGTCTTGTGAGAGTTGCTCGTTCCACTCATCGCCGGACTTGAGTAGCAGCCAGTCGGGGGACCCGTCGCGGAGTGCCGCGTACCCGGCCGCGAGTGTCTTTCGCGGCGTCGCCGTGGACAATCCGTCGTTGGCGTCGTTGCCCTCCGAACTGCTCACGTAGATCTTCCGCGTGTCCGCACTCGCGGTGAACTCTGTCCACTTGAATGTCGAGGGGCCAGGTACCGGATCGACAACCGGGGGTACGACGGGCGGCGGCGCGTCCTCCTGGACCTGAACATACGCCGTCTCCGAGACCGTCTGGCTGTCGGAGTTGATGATCGTGATGTCGGACGTGTCGCCGTCCTTGCCGCCCTCGGGCATCGTCACCTCAAGCACTGTCTCGGTGGCGCCGCGGACGGTTGCCTCTTCGTCGCCGATCAGGACCGTGACGCCCTCGCTGGCGGAGAAGTTCTCGCCCGTGATCGTGACGTTCTGACCTGGGATCGCCGGGACCGGCTCGCGTACGTCGGTGATCTCGGGCTCGGCGGTGTCGAGCGCGATCGGTGTGCGGATCTTCGTGCGCACGGGTGTGCGGACGTTGGCGTTGAACTTGTACTTCGTCGTGCCGTCCGCCTTGCCGGGACCGCCCGCGCCCTGCTGCTCGACGATCATGGTGTATGTGCCGAGCCGGCCGGTCAGGGGGAGTCTCTTGACGACGATCTTGCGACTGTTCGTCTTGACGTAGCGGTCCATGTCGGCGATCGGTTGACCGTCAGGGTCCGTGATTGAGACGAGCCGTGCTGGGGTGTCGCGGCGGCCCCACTGGAGGACGATGCTGAATTCGGCGCCCTCCATACCCTCGAAGCTGTGGGTGAGGCGTGTTGAATCCGCTGTGAGCGTGCCCCGGTCCTTCTTCCGCGAGGCCCACGTCTGCTTGGCCCGCAGTTGCACATCGTACGCGCCGGCGGTGCCCTGCGTGCCGCGCACGAGGACCGTGTAGGCGCCGGAGCGCTCGATCGTCTTCCAAGAGAGCACGGCCGCTTGGCCCTTCGCTCGCCCCTTGGAGTACCGAATGGCGACCCCGACACTCTGACCGTTGGCGTTCTCGAGATCGATGGTCGGGGAGAGCTGCGAGCTCTTCGTGCGTTGGACCCGGGCCGCGATCTTCTCGCCCGCCATGATGGTCGCCTTGAAGTAGTCGACATCGTCGGCGGTCGCGATGTCGGCCCTGTACTTCAGGTTGCCAAACGTCGTGTGCGCTGGGGCTCCGCTCGAGAACGAGCCGAACACGAGCAGCGCACCGGTGGCGAGTGTGAGTGCGGTCACCTTCTTGCTCCTGCGAGAAGGCACTACTGTACGGGATGACATGGGGCGGGCGCTCCCAGAGATGACGACTCGGCACGTGAAGTTGGCATGGAGTCAAGTTGCAGCATCGTGGGCATCGGAATGAGAGCGGGCCGGGTTTAGTCCTCGATATGAGGATTTTCTCGCATGGGGGTGTCGTGATTTTCGACACGGCTGCGGACCTCTGTCGCGGCGCCGTGTCCGCGTGCTCTCATGGATCGCGTTGCGACCGGCCGATGAATGGTGCAGCGCCCGGTCTGTCACGATGGCGCGCTCAGGCTTGACGTATTGGGCAGATCACGTTGTGCGGAGCCGACACGATGACTGAGCAGAGTGAGAGCCGTCTCGTGGTGATTTCGCCGGTTCGAGATGAGGCCGAGTTCGCTGAGGTCACACTGCGGACGATGGCTGCGCAGACTCGCCAGCCCGATCTGTGGGTGATTGTCGATGACGGGTCCACCGATCGCACTCCGGAGATCCTGCGCGAGTGGAGCGACCGGTTGCCGTACGTGCGGGTGGTCAGGCGCGATCGCAAGACGCCGCGTGCTGTGGGGCCCGGTGTCGTGCGTGCGTTCTACGCCGGGCTTGATACGGTGGACGTCGCGGACTTTGACTACATCTGCAAGCTCGATCTCGATCTGGAGCTTCCGCCGCGTTACTTCGAGACGACCATTCGCCGCATGGAGGGCGAGCCCCGTCTCGGTACGTGTAGCGGGAAGGCGTACTTCCGCGACGGCACGGGAAACCTGGTGAGCGAGCAGATCGGCGACGAGATGTCGCTCGGGATGATCAAGCTCTACCGTCGCGAGTGCTTCGAGCAGATCGGGGGCTTCGTCCGCGAGGTCATGTGGGA
This sequence comes from Planctomycetota bacterium, assembly GCA_024280885.1. Lineage (GTDB taxonomy): Bacteria > Planctomycetota > JAJSAM01 > JAJSAM01 > JAJVHW01 > JAJRPF01. The sequence continues at coordinate 110,806 of JAJRPF010000072.1, forward strand.
CGGCATCGATTGTCATCGGTGTCGGATGCTTGGTTGGATCGCGTCTAGTTGGGACGACCCCGAATTGCGCTTCGTCCATCTGCGTCCGATGGGGTCGAGTCAGGTCTCGATCTGGACCGGGCGGCAGCGGCACGGGTTTGGGCAGTGGTTCATGGGGACGGGGTTGTCCTACATGACGGCGAGTGCTCTCTATCGGATGACGCGTCCGCCTCTGATCGTGGGCGGGCTCGGGATGTGGTGGGGCTACGTGAAGAGCATGCTGGCGCGGAAGCCGCGGCTCGAGGATCCGGCGTTCCGCGCGTTTCTGCGGCGTTGCCAGTGGGCGATGTTGCTGCGTGGCAAGCGGCGTGCGATCGGAGCTTTGCATACCCAAGGGGCGGCGATCTGGGATCCGACGGCAGCGAGCCCATGGGCGGACGAGACCGCGGAGAAATGAGCCTGCCCGAGCCTGTCGAGTCGGCGGTCTCGTCGCCCCCCGCGTCCATTGAAATGATGGGCATCCCGCTGCATGTGCTGACTGAGCGTGCGGCGATTGCGCACGTGCTCGCAGCGATCTCCGAGGGACGTGGCGGGATTGTCGTCACGCCGAATATCGACCATCTGCGGCGTTGCGTCGCGTCGGCTGCGTATCGCGACATCGTGCTGGCTGCGGATCTCTCGGTCGCCGACGGGATGCCCCTGCTCTGGGCGAGTCGCATCGCAGGGACGCCGTTGCCCGAAGCGGTGCAGGGGTCCAACCTCATCTACTCGCTGCCGGCGGCTGCGGCGGAGGCGGGACGCTCGGTGTTCCTGCTTGGCGGAGACGCTGGGACTGCGGAGGGGACCGCCCGCATCCTCTCGGAAATCTCGCCGGATCTGCGCGTCGCCGGCACGTGGTGTCCGCCCTACGGATTTGAGTCAGATGAGACCGAAATGGCGCGGCTGACCGAGGCGTTGGTCGCGGCGCAGCCGGATATCGTGTTTGTGGGGCTGGGTTCGCCGAAGCAGGAGCATCTGGCGTTGCGGCTCCGGGCGTGCTTGCCGCGTGCGTGGTGGCTCGGTGTGGGGGTGTCGTTCAGCTACGTGACGGGGGATGTGCAGCGCGCGCCTGTTTGGATGCGGCGCTGCGGGTTGGAGTGGTTCCATCGGGTCTGCAGCGAGCCCGGACGGCTGGCGCGGCGGTATCTGCTGGAGGGGATACCGTTTGGTGTGCGGTTGGGTGCGTGGGCGGTCGGGCGGCGACTTCGGGGCTGAGTCGGTCGGGGCTCGAGCGTGTGAGACTCGCGATCCGCGGGACGGCTCGGCTGACGGATGGCACCCTGCGGCCGCGGGCGTGCGTGAGATTGGATCGGGTCACGTCCCCGGTCTGCTCCACCCCGGGTGCAGCGTACCGTCGCCGGATTCCGCACGGGCGCGGAGAGCCGAGGGGACGCGACGTCGGAGGGGCGGCATCGCTCTCGCGGGAACTGAGCTGTGTCCGAAGGCCATGAGAGATCCTCGGTGGGGTGCGTGTGTGAGCACGTTGTGGGGCTGTGCGAGACTGAGACTGCTTCCGAAAGGAGGCCCAGATCCGCGAAGGGGCCGCCATGGACTGGCTCTGCGTCGCGCGCCCCGACGCGCCCAAATAGGGTGCGCGTCCCAACCAGCCATCCGGCGCGTCATCGCTCCTGTCGCGCGATCACGCGTTTCCAGACGAGGTAGCCACCGGCTGTGAGATGTAGTCCGTCGTATGTCAATTCCGCGCGGAGCCGTCCGTCTCGGTCGCACATCGGCGCGTGGAGGTCCACGAACGTGAACGCGAGCCGTTTCGCTGACTCTGCGAGTTGTCTGTTCACGTTGCGGACACTGACGTTCAGAGCGTCGGAATACTGTTCGTCGAAGAGTGGTCCTGCGGCCACGGGTAGCAAGGACAAGATGTAGAGGCGCGTATCCGGACTCGTGCGCCGGGCCGATTCGACGAGGCTCTCGACGCCCTCTACCACGGCTGTGGTCGAGGCACCGCGCAGCAGATCGTTGATGCCGATCTGGACGAAGAGCCGTCCCGGGCGCCGACTCACGATCTCGTCGAGCCTCCGCGACACGCCATCGACCGTGTCGCCCTTCACTCCTCGATTGAGGACGTCTGCGAGAAGCTCGCCCCACGGCCCCTCGGCGGTGAGGCTGTCCCCGACTAGAATAGTGGAGCCTGGCTCGCTGGGAATCGCGCGAAATCCGTCCTGTGCAGGCGCATGCAGCCAACCGCTTGCGGAGAGCGGAATCTCGCGACGCGTGGCGCCACGACGTGCTAATAGCACTCCGAGGGCCGCCGCGAGGATGAGATTCAAGGCCACCGACGCGACGAGCAACCGACGCCCGTTTGTCACTTCCTGGACTCGGAGATTGGGCGACCGTCGGGGGCGATGGTCATGAGCTTGCGCTCGACCAGTTGCTGGATCACCACGTCGGGCCGTTCCCGTTCGATCAGTTGGCGATCGAAGCCGTACTCCCAGCGCCACGTTGCCCGTCCGAAGCATGGCGAGAGCCACGGGATGAGCGCCTCTCCAAACGAGTCTCGGAAGATCACTGCTGACGTACCGGGTCCAGCAGACTCGATAATGAGTTCCTTGCGAGACACGACGTCCAACGGCTTCCATCGCACGGGCGCCCCGTCGCTACTGACGAGGGGCGCCGGCGAGTCGGTCGGCGCGACTTCCGTTTCGAGGCGATCTGACGCGAGTCCGAGCAGCCTGGCAAGGTCTCCTCCGTGGCTGATTCTCCGCATGAGTTCGCCCGGCTCGCGGCCCAGGCTGTCGCGTGTGAGTGACGGCCCGAGTGCGTCCACGACGGCGCGCGCGCCGTACCAGGCGCCGAGCAGGTTCCAGTGCGTGTCCGTCTTGTGGAACAGCCGTCCCGACCCCGACGATCGCGCGCTCAAGAGGGAGTCGCGTAAGTTGATGAGCCGAACGTCGCTCCCGGCGGAGAGCGCCCGCGAGAGTTGATCGAGGCGAGTCTCTCTTGCCCCTGAGGCGAGTGCCTGCGGAAGGAACTCCGGATAGATCGAGTGCTTGTTCGGAGCGATGACGACCATGTACGCGATACCCCGCTCCGCCAGCCATGCGCGGCGATCCTCCAGCGTTCGCACCCACCGAGCGAGTTCGTCACTTGAGAAGGGGCGCGCGTGTCTCTGGTAGTCGAGCACGCTCTCGCTCGTGAGAAAGAGCCAGTCATTGGCGCCGAGCAGCACTTTCGCGTTCGAGGAGACGTGGAGGCCGTTGACCTTCAGCAGTCCGTGGGTGCGGATGAGTGATTGCCGGAACCCGAAACGCTCGTGGAAGTACCACTTGAACTCCCCGGGCCAGCGGATGAGAGTTCGCACGTCATGCGGTGGCCTCGGAGTCCGAGCAGTGCTCTCCTCTCGTGGCGTGCCGGGGCCGCGCCCAAGTTGGATCGCGGTCACGAGGAGGGGCGCTGTCACGACGCAGAGGAACACCGTGACAAGCATGCGGCTTGCCGCGGGACTGGGCTTCGAGCGAAGTTCGGTGTCGGACATCAGAAGCGAAAGTAGATGAATGGGTTGTAGGAGCCTGCTGCCATCAGCGTGATGCAACCGAGCAGCAGAACGGAGAGCGTTGCGACCCCGATTACGTCGCACGCGACGGAGGGCAGGCGAGATCGTAACTGGCCCCGCAGCGCTGGCAGAAGCGGCGCTGAACCCACGCTGCCGACAAGCAGAACGAGGATGATCTCGGTATCGACGAAGTAGGCGAGTGGCTGCGCGTTGTTCGCCGTGTCCACGGCTCCCACCATCGCGGCGAGGAACGACAGCGAGTCCGTGAGTGTCTCGGCCCGGAAGAAGACCCAGGCGATCATCGCGGCAAGGACGACGTAGCCGTGACGGACCCAACTGGGGGCTCTGCGAAGGACGCTTCCAAGGCCGACGCGCTCCACCACCAGTAGTCCGCCGTGAAAGAGCCCCCAGATGAGGAAGTTCCAACTGGCTCCGTGCCAGAACCCGCAGAGCACGAACACGATCAGCAGATTCGCATACGTCCTGCGGAGCGAGCCTCGGCTACCGCCGAGCGGAATGTAGAGATAGTCGCGAAACCATGTGGAGAGCGAGATGTGCCAGCGTCGCCAGAACTCCGTGACAGAGCGCGCGACATAGGGGTAGTTGAAGTTCTCGGCGAATTCGAACCCGAACATCTTCCCTAAGCCGATCGCCATGTCGGAGTAGCCCGAGAAATCGAAGTAGATCTGCACGCTGTAACACACGACACCCAGCCACGCGATCGGTGCGGAGAGGTCGGTCGCCGCCAAGCCGAAAATTGCATCCGCGCGCGCCCCGGCTGGATTGGCGATCATCATTTTCTTCGCAAGCCCGATGACGAACCGATCCACGCCCTCCGCAAATTTCTGCACATCGATCGTGCGGTCACGGATCTGATCGGCGATCTCGCCATACCGCACAATCGGACCTGCGATCAACTGGGGAAAGAGCGAGATGTAGAGCGCCACGTCGAGCGGGTTCCGCTGGACCGGAGCGTCGCGACGGTGAACATCGACGACATATGAGAGCGCCTGGAACGTGAAGAACGAGATGCCGATGGGCAGGTGGACTGGGGGGAGGTCGATCGTTGGGAGGCCCATGCCAACGAGCACGATGTCAGCGTTCTCCGCTAGGAAGTTGGCGTACTTGAACACGATCAACGCAGTGAGGTTGCCGCCGACCGCGAACGCCAATAGCCATCGCGCGTGTGGATGATCGCGGCGTTGATCAACGAGTCGCCCGAGCACGTAGTTGAACGTGATGGAGCTGAGCATCACGAGTACCCAGAGACGCTCGTCCCAAGCGTAGAAGACGAGACTTGCGCCGAGGAGCACGAGGTTTCTCATCCGCCCACGCACGACGAAGTGCGCCGCTAGCAGCAGCGGCAGGAAGAGAAGCAGAAACGTGGGTTCGCTGAAGACCATGAGATCGCTAGATGCCGTCCGCGTGCGCCGACGGTCTCTGGTGTTCATCGACCAGAGTGGGCGAGAAGCGTGAGCCTGCCGCGAGCGCGACATTGGTCACCCTGGGTCAACCCAGAGTGGCGAGCATGCGCGCCGCGTGTTGCGTCATGCCGAATGGTCGGTTCGTGCGTCCCAGCCGAAACCGTACCCGGGCATCGGCGGTCCGTCTGGCTTGAGCCAGAGGAGCCGGTGCTTGGCCGCGGACCTGGGACGGCGGAGATGGCTTCTCAAGTTCTCTGGAGTCGCGGCGGCACATCTGGTCTTCGGCTCCTGGCATGCCGATTGCGGCTCCCGGCCATGCGGGCGGGCCGCTTGACCACAGTCTCCCGCTCGGCTCTGGCTCGACTTCGCGCGGCCGATCCGCTTCGATGATCGCGGGCGGGGCGTGGATCTTGACCGTCTCTGCGGGGAGGACTCAGCTTTGGAGAGCACGCGCGGCGTCGTAGTCGGAGGACGCACGAACCCATGACGACTCGGAAACGGCACAGCAAGCGGAACCGCAGGATCTTGATCCTGGTGTGCCTCTTCGTGCTCATGGGGGCGGCAGGTTTCGGCGCGTATCGCTGGCGGCAGGCCGCGCGTGACGACGACGCTCGGGCGAGTCGGGATGAGGGCATCGCGGCGCTTGAGAAGCAGGAGTACGCGGCGGCGATGGGTGGGCTGGCGCCGTTCCTGAGGCGGCTTGGCGAGACCGAGGGGACGTCCGAGGACTTCCGGATGTACGCCGAGGCGCGCCAGCACGTGCCCGAGCCGAACAACCAGCACCTGCGCGACTCGATTGCCTACTTCGAGCGCGCGGTGTTGATGGACTCCGGCAACCGCCGAGCGCAGGCGCAACTGCTCGACCTCTACCAACTGGTCGGCTATTGGGACGAGGCTCGACAGCTGATCGACCGCATGCTCTCCGTCACGCCGGCCGATGCCGACCTGATTGCACGACGGGCTCAGATCGCCACCGCGAAGGGCGACTTGCAGGCCGCGCATCGCGACGCGCAGGCGCTCGTTGCGGCGGCTCCCGACGACGTCGCGGCGCACCTGCTCAACTTGCGACTGCGAATCAAGCTGGGTCAAGACGACCGCGAGGTCGAGGAGTGGCTCGAGCAGGCCGTCGCCGATCACCCGGACACGCTCGGATTTCGGATACTCCAGGCCTTCGGACTGCTGCAGCTCTCCAGTCGGGAGCGCGGCGATCCTGCGCTTCGCGATCGTGCAGAAGACATCGTGATCAAGGTCTCGCGGCGGGCGGAATCGCTTGAGGATCGAGCCTCTATCGGCCTGCTCGTGTTCCTGCTGGACAGCTTCGGCCGGTATGACGCGTCCATCGAAGTGCTCCGCAAGGCGATCCGGCTTGAGGATACGGCACTGCAGACCGCCTATGTGCGTGGGCTGTGGTACCGGCGGCGGGGCGCCGACATCCCGGACGCCGTTGCGTCGTGGATCGCCGGTGGGGCGACGGTTGCGGCCGAGACGCGTGCGCTGGCAGCTGCTGTGCTCGCAGCGCGTAGCGACACGGAGGCGGCGAAGGCACTCGCCGCACCGCTCCTGTCATCGGAGGAGGCTGGAGCCCGCGCATGGGGGGCCGCCCTCGCCTACGTGAACGGCTTCGCGGCGAGTGAGCGCGAGACTGCGACCGATGCGCTCGCGGCGCTGCGTATCGCCGCGCCCGGTTCGGCCATTGCTGCGCATGCGTACGGCACGCTGCACGCGGCAGGCGATCCCGACCTCGCGCGCGTGCACTGGCTGGCCGCCGCGAAGCTCGCGCCGGCGTGGAGTGAGCCGCTGCGGCGTGCCGCCGAGAGCCTGCTGGGGACAGCGCAGCGACCGCTCGCTCTTGAGTATGGCTCCGAGGCGTTCCGCCGAGCGCCGGGCGATGCTGCGACCGTGGCCACGTATGCGGATTGTGTTGTCGCGAATGTTGAGCATCTCTCGGCGCGTCAGCGGCGCCGCTTCCTGGCGGTTGTCGGTCGAGCGCGAAAGAGCGCGTCGGCGCGTGTCGCCGCCCATTTCGGTGCACTGGAAGCAACACTGCTCTCCCGGGTGGGAGACGACGCCACCGACGAGCGGTTCGAGGAACTGCTGCAGGAAGCGGATGAGGCGACCGAGATCGCTCTCTTGCGGCTCGCGCGTGCGGCAAGTGCGGTGGGATCACCGCTGGCGGAGAAGTTCCTCAGCGCGTGCGAGGCCACGCATGGCGTGACGCCCAGCCTCACGCTGACCCGCGCGGCGCTTCTGGCACGCACAGCGACGCACGATGCGGCCATCGAGCGCTTCGATCGAGATCGCAGTCGCGCCGGCGCGGAGGCGGGCTCGGGCTCATACGCGTGGGACACGGCGCGTGCTGCTCTCCTCGACCGTTTCTCGAACTCGGAGGCCGGTCCCGCATGGATCGCCATTGCGAACGCGTACTCGACGCGCCTCGAGGCGCAGAAGGCGTGCCTGTCGTCGGCCGCGGCTTGGTCCGATCGCGCGGCGATCGACGTGGTGATCGAGCGCGCGAAGGCGCTGAGCGGAGCGGGCGCCGTCGCTTGGCGCATCGCACGTGGCCGGTGGCTCGCGACCGCCCCAGAGGCTTCGCAGGAAGAGTTGGCACGCGCCATTCTCCTTCTGAATGAGGTGACAGATCTTGTGCCCCGGAGCCTCGAGGCGCGCATGCAACTCGGCGGTGCGCTCGAGCGAATCGGTGGGCAGTTCGACTCCGCGCTGCAGGAGTATCGAACAGCACTTGAGTTGGCACCTGGCAACATTGGGATCGAGCTGACGATCTGTCGACTCCAGGCGCAGCAGGGCGACTTCGTGGGCGCTCGAGCCCGTCTGGAGAGGGTGCTGAGCGCCGACCGGATTGCGACGGAGCACCTGGTGGTCGCTGCAATGCTCCTGGTCTCACAGGGGGACTTCGAGATGGGGCGTCAAGTACTCGACGAGCGCCTCTCGCTCGCGGACGCGCCGCGCGCAGGTGTGCGTCGTCTGGCCGTACTCTACGCACGGCTCGGGGAGCCGGAGCGTGCGCTGGAACTCTGTGACCGCGTTCTCGAGACCCCGGATCTCGAGACGCTGGCGCTGGCGGCTCGACTGAACGCGGATCTCGGTCGCCGCGAAGTGGCGGTGGCGTTGATCGACCGCATGAGCACAGTTGGTGCCGAACCGCTCGACGTGGCTCTGGCTCGCGCGCGGTTCGCCGGATCGTACCTGAGCGCCGCCACCACCGCGGAAGCGTACCGCGCAGCGATCGCGGTCAAGCCCGGCTCCGAACTCGCCTGGTTGGAACTCGCTCGGTTCGAGATCTCGCGCGGAGAAGCGCAAGAGGTCGCGACCATTCTCGACGACCCGCGCTCCGAGAACATCGAGGCGCTGCGCGACCTCAGAGCCCACCGCGAATTGGTCATCCACGCCGTGAACGCCCCGTGGTTGCGGTCCGTGTTGCTCGAGTGCTTGCAATTGCAAGTGGAGAGTGGCGAGAAGCGCGACGTACTGATGGGCGTGCTGCAGGACCTGGATGACGTCGTCTCTGCGCGATCTTCGCTCGAACGTCTCGCGGAGCGAACTGAGGCGACGGTGCGCGCTCATCCTGAGCTGCTCTCGCCTCGCCTGTTGGTGGTCGAGATCTGGGACCGCGCGCGGGATCTCCCCCGGTCGGTTGCCGCGGCTCGGAGAGCCATGGAGTCGCACCCCACGGCGGTGGCGCCCGCGAGCCTGCTGACCGCGAAACTTGAGAAGGCCGGTCGATGGCGAGACGTCGCCGCCGCCGCGACCGCCTGGCGACAGCGCCTGCAGGGCATCGACCTGGACGTGGACGCGCGCTTGGGACGCGCGTTGCTTGAGACCGGGCGCGAGCGGGATGCCTTGTCTCTCTTCGAGGCGCGCGCGGATCTAGCGCGCTCCCAGCCCGAGGTGAGTCGCTCGTTCATCGTCGGCTACGCGGTGGCGCTCGTGCACTCCGGAGACGTCAGCGGCGCCGCGACCCTGATCCGTGACGTGATCGAGCGTGATCCCTCGCTCCGCGATGCGTTGTACGCCGTCTCCTGCCCGCGGCTCGGAACCGGGGAAGCGGCACGCGAATGGCTGGAGCTGCTCGAAGGGGTGGCTGCGCCACGGTCGTTTGAAGATGGTGAGTTGCTAGCGCGCGGGTGGGCGAGTGCGTGGCAGGCGTACCCGTCGAACGCGCTACGGGGCATCGCCACCGCGCGGCTCGACGCGCTGGTCAATGACGAGAGCGCGACCGCGGATCTCCTCTATCGGGCAGCGTTCTTCGCCGAGCTCTCGGAGCGCAACGACGACGCCGAGGCGCTCTACCGCCGGGGGCTTGAGCTTGACAACAAGAACCTCTCCTGCCGCAACAACCTCGCGATGCTCCTCGTTCGGACAGGACGCGGCGAGGAGGCGGTCTCCGAGGCCCTGCGCGCTGTGGAACTGGCGCCGGAGTCACCTGAGTTGTTGGACACGCTGGGGATCGCCTACCGCAGCGTGGAGCGGTGGGAGGACGCGAAGGACGCGTTCGAGGAGGCGCTCTCAGGCTCCCCGACGGCGACCTCCTCCAGACTCAACTTGGCGGAGATGCTCTTCAAGTTGGGGCGGTGGAGAGCCCTGAAGCGTGTCGTCTCCGACATCGGTCGTGCGGAGATGATGCGGCGCACGCTGGACGACGACGAGCGTGGCAGGTACCGCGTTCTTCAAGACGCGGTTCGGTAACGGCCGGCGCGTCCGGCGAACGCGCGTGCGGAGCCCGCCAGGCCGCGCCACCCGGGGGCGGCCTTCTCGCACCAGGTTGACGCCGTGACTCGAGTTCGAGGGGACGCGCCGTGCTTGGCCTGCGGCGGGGCATCGAGTTCTCTCGTCGTCGGCGCCCCATTGGCCCCTCCCCGAGGGAGACTCACAAGACGGGCTGTTGATGTCTGTTGATGGATGGTGCTCGGCGAGGGTCGGCCCTACCCCGTCGCGTTCAGGTGAGCTCATCGGTCCGCCGCACGCCAAGCACCGCGGGGCTACGCCGCGAGTTCGCGGGGGAACGTGTCCGCGCTCCGACACGACTTCGACGGGCCGCTCCGTGCTTGGCCTGCGGCGGGAGAGCAGGCTCTCTCGTCGAGGGGGTTCCACCGCCCCTGGCCGCGCACGATCCACTCTTTGGCGCGTTGCCCGGACGCAAAGAGGGCGCGCGGATGGATCATCCGCGCGCCCTCGCGATCGAGGTCGAGTTGAGTTAGAGCTGCGCCGTGCGGCGCTTACGCAGCCGACCGATCAGGCCGAGACCGGCAAGAAGGCCGAGGCCCATCGCTGCGGCCGGAGGGAGCGGCACGGCGGGCGGTGTGGGCGGTGTCCCCGTCGTCAAGCCTCTCTCCGGCGACAAGTGCATCTCAATCCCGTTGTCGAACAACGCCAGGAACGCCGCATTGTCGCCGGTACCACCAGCGCCCCCGTCATATGCGAACTTGAACTCGAACGACATTGTTCTGTCGCGATTGAGGCTCAAGGCCTGGGTGGCGAGGCCGTTGTCGAGGAGGTAGTCAACCGAGTCTTTGAAGCCGCCCGACACCAAGCCGTAGTTGTTGTCGGCGTTGCCAGCGAGGTCCGCCTCGAAGACACTGTTACCGTTGCTGTCAACGAGAACGAGCTTCTCGCTGCTCGTGGCGCCGCCAAAGTCGAGCTTCAAATCGCCCGCGCCGTGGTGAGTCTCATGCTGGACGCGATAGGGCGCGGCGTCGCTTTCCGTAAGGCCCGTGGTCGCGTCAGTATTCGATAGGGGGAGCCCCCAGTTTGCCGTGCTGTTGTTCTCCCAGATCATGTTCTTGGCACCGATCGGGGCCTCGACGAACACGTAGAAGAAGTTGGCGTCGGCATGCCACCGGACGGTAGTCGAACCCTTCTGATCGCCGAAGTCGCCATAGACACTCTTGTCCGACTTGTGACCATTGTACCAAGTGGCAGTCTTGCTTCCCTCGTAGCTGTCACCGTCCGAAACCCCGTCGAGCGTCACGCCACCGGCTGCGGCCGTCTGGATTGGGATGAGGCTCAGCGGGAGCGTCACGACGAGCAATGCGATTCCGAGTTTCATAGCTTCCCTCCGAGACCCATCGAGTCTCGCCTCTTGTCGGCCGAGCGTGATTGTCTGCCGAGCGTGATCGACGCTCACGAGGCAGGAGCCCGCGGCAGCGTCGCCAGTCACATCTATATCCATCGAGACGCGTCTTACTTTTGGAGATTCCCCAAAGTTTCGTGACTGGCGTGCCGCCTCTCGCCGCCGAGACCCGTGACCGCTCCCCGGGCTGCCGATCGCAGTCGCGGCGCGCACTTTGGCAGCTGACGTGCTTTGCCATCGGCTATCTCGCGCGGCACCGGAGGCGAGCACCGTTCGATCACCGTCTCAGTCGAGTTTGGGCGCTCACGAAGACGAGGGCGCTGGCTCCGAGTCCCGCTCCGAGGGTGTTCAGCGCCAGGTCAAGGCGGGACGAGTGGCGCGTGGGCATGAGGGCCTGGAGAGACTCGATTGTCAGGCTCAGGCTGGCCCCGGCGAGGATGACCAGGACGAGTAGGAGCGCGCGGCGGCGGGGGAAGGCTGGGGCGAGGACGAGCGTCAGCAGGAGGCCGAACGGGATGAGGCCGGCCACGTTCACGGCGGCGTCGATGAGCATGTCGATGTTCGCGAGGGGAGAGTGGCGGGAGAGGCCGAGGGGCTGTGTGCCGACCGGGCGGTGATACGCGGGGAGCAGGAGCGGAATTGCGTCGGCGCTCAGATCGGGGATGGCTGCGTCGGGGATGCCTGCGGCGTTGTGGCTCTCAGTGAACGCGTACGCGGCGTGCACATGGGGCTTCGTGGCTGCACCGGCGATGATCGCGGCCGGAGAGCCTTCGGGCGGCGCTGCGAGTTCGGCCGGGGAGAGTGCGCGATCGTGGATCAGCAGGCCGTGGAGGGTTCCGGTCCAGGAGCGTGCGCCGCTCGGGTCGGATGCGATCAGGAGACGGCCGCGGAGGGGGGCGCCCTGTCGGGCGAGCGGGATGCCGTAGCCGGTCGCGGCGCGCACCGGTTGGCCGTCGAGAGATAGGAGTGGATGTGGCGTTCCGGACGTGAGTGCGATGTGGCGCGGAGCGGTTCCGGCCATCACTCCCAGGAAGCGGAAATCGTTGTACCAGCGTTCGCCGTCCTGGTTGGTGACGCGGGAGGCGACGACGAGGTCCGTGCCGGCTTGGATGATCCGCAGGGCAGGCAGTTGTGGGTCGTCCAGGATGAGCAGAATGTCGCGGTCCTCGGCGGTGGGGCCGTCGGGTGCCAGCCAGAACTCCAGGCCGAGTTCGGCGGGGCCGGAAGCCGTGTCCCAGGCGAAGTCGGTCGCTGTGACGGCCATCGAGTGGGGGCCGAAGTGGAGCCCGTCGCCGGCGGGCGTCCACGTGACGTCGTTGCGCACCGCGAAGTCGAAGGGGTGGAGGCCGGCCCACAACGTGATGGCCACGACGAGCAGCAGCGCTGCGCGTGTTCGTCGACTTCGACCGAGAGCGTCCATTCGATCCACGGCGTGAGGCTACTCTGTGAGCCGAGCCGCCCCGAGTGCCGTGTCCGGAGCCCCGGCCGCTCTGTGGTCGCGTCTCTTGGATCGTACCCGGGGGTCGGCGGGCTGGCTGGCCTCGACAAGAGACGTCGTTGCTCCGCCGCCGACCGGGGACGGCGGTCCGTTTCCGCGAGCTCGCCCCGCGGTCCCCGTCGAGCGGCGGACCGAGGGCGTCATCGCAGCTGAGCCAGTCGGACCGCCCCTCGCCGGGTACCATCTACGTGCCGCGTTCGCCCTCGTCCTCGCTCTCGGCGCTCACCCTCTCCGGCTGCGCTTCTCGTACTCAGAGGCGGCGATCGCGGCGGAGAGGGCGTTTTGGATCTCGATCGAGGTGTCGAGGTCGGCGTGGAGTTCTTGCAGACCGGTGTCGAGGGCGCGGCCGTTCCAGTCGGCGTTGCAGAGCCAGATCCCGTCGCGCGTGATCGTGGTGCTGCCGCTGCGTAGGACGTCGGCCTCGAAGAGGCGACCGCGATGGCGGTAGCCGATGCGCGTGCCGAGGTCGTGGTCGTCGCGCTTTTTCTCGCGCTTGTTGTCTCGTCTGCCCATGGGGGGTGCGTCCTGCGCGGCTCTTCTCAGAAACGGAATTCTCAGAAGCTGAAGCCGAAGCTGAGGTGGATCTGCCAGCGGCGGCTGGCGGCGAAGCGGTGGGAGGGGTTGTACGCGAAGTCGAGGCGGATGGGGCCGATCGGAAGGCGGTAGCGCAGTCCGGTGCCGATGGCGATGCCGGCAGGAGCCTGGAGATCGAATGCGTCGGGGGAGACGGTGCCGACCTCGTAGAAGAGTGCGCCGTCGACGTCGCGCCAGATCCGGCGGCGGAGTTCGATGCTGGCCATGGCGGCCGTGAGGCCGCCGATGGGATCGTTGCCGCGGTCGGTGGGGCCGAGCTCGTCTTGCTGGTAGGCGCGGACCGAGTTCTCGCCGCCGAGGAAGAGGCGCTCCTGAATGGGGAGTGAGAGGTCGTTGTTCAGGACGTCGCGTGTGGTGAAGCGGAAGCCGACGGCGAAGATGGTCTCGTGCGCAATCTCGAAGTAGCGCGCCCAATTCGCCTTCCATTCGAGGAAGTCGAGGTCGGCGCCAATGTCGTTGTCACTCCAGAAGACCCCGAACTCGGCGTTCACGCCGCGCGTGGGAAAGAGGCGATCGTCGCGCGTGTCGTGGCGCACGCTGCTGAAGAGGCCGGCGGCACGCGACTTCCCCTCGTCCACACCACGGATGCGCGCCTTGTTGTCGGATGTGTCGTCGAAGCGCATGCGGTAGCCGTAGATGATGCTGTTGCCGGGACCGAGCGGCTGACGGATCGACGCCTCGAGCTCGAGCGAATCGGTGTCGAATGACGGCTCTTCGCGCCTCTCTGCGCGGACGCTGACGGTGAGCGTGCGGTTCCTGCCGAGGAGATAGCGGTCGGTCACGCGCGTGTCGAGCCCCTCGCCCTTCAGGCTGCCGAACCCGGTGATCTCGAGAAGACGAGCCCGGTTCGTGAAGTTGCGATCCCGGTAGGCGACCCAGCCACGCGCCTGCTCGTACGAGCCCCAACCGCCGCCCACCTCGAAGCTGCGCGCATCCGCTTCCTCGACGTTGAGCGTGAGGTCGGCGACGAGCGGGGCGGCGTCTGTCGCATCATTCTCGTTCGTGTCCAGGTCGTCGCCTGCGGGGGCGCGTGGGATTGCCGACACGCGCACGCTGCGGAACACGCCGGTGCCGTAGAGGGCGTCGACCGCGTTGCCCAGGTCGGATTGACGGAGGAGTTCGCCGGAATGCAGCGTGGTGATGCGTTCGTACGCGAAATCGACGTTCGTGCGCTCGAGTCCGGTGATCTCGTAGTGGCCCAGCGTGGTCACCGGACCGGGTTCGATCGAGAGCTGGACCGAGACGGTGGGCGCGTCTTCGTCGAACGTATGCGACGCGCGGACGACAGCCGTCTGATGGCCTCGCTCGTGCAGGAAACCGCGGACGGCAGCTGCCGCGACCGAGCCGACGCGCACGTGAAATGGGGCTCCTCGGCGACGAAGCAACGGCCGCAGCGCGCGTCGCAACTCCTGTGGAAGCGTCGGGTCGACTCGAATGCGTGACACGGTGTAGCGCGGCCCCTCGATCACGGGGATCGTCAACTCGACCTGCGACTTGTCCTCGTTGAAGGCGGCCTCGACAGGACCGACGCGCACGCGTACATATCCATCGAGGAGGTACATCGACTCGATCTTCGTGATGGCCTCGTCCACGTCGGCCCGCCGGTAGGGACGCCCACCGGAGAAGGGGAGCGGGAAGCTCTCCTGCAGCATGGCCCGGAGCAGGCTCTCGGCGATGGCTTTGCTGCCGGGGAAGCGCACGCTCGAGATGATCGTCTTGGGGCCCTCGCGGACGTGAAACACCAGGCTCTCCGGCGCGTCCTCGCTCGGGCGCAACGCGAAGCTCACGTCGGCGCGCGAGTGTCCGAGCCAGCGCAGGTGTCGCTCCATGGCGTAGGCGGCATCCGCCGCGTCGGCGGGCCGGCGCTCATTCGCTCCGAACGCCTCCAACTCGCGCGCCGCACTGTCGATCAGCCGCGTCTCTGTGACGCTTTCGTGGCCCTCGATCACGATCGTGACGCCACCCGTCTCGAGGGGAGTGGACGCGCAGGCGCCGGCGAGCATCGTCGCGACCACGACGAGTGAAGCCACCGCAACGGACCGGAGCCGCGACACGCTCACTCGAAGCGAATCCGCCACAGTATCCCTGCGTCGTAGTGGTCCCAGCGATCGCGCTCGACGCGGACGTACCAGCGCGGAATGAGTTCGACCTCGGCTTCGATCGTCGCAAATCCGGTCTCGGAACGCTCGCGCCCAACGTCGAGCGTCAGCCGGTCCATGACCGAGTCTTCCCCAGGCCGGCGCGGGCCGGTGAGCCAGGCAACCGTGGCATCGCCGAGGATCGCGCCGGCACCGCTCAGCGCCATCACGCCGACACCGTTCTCCTCGTAGTCCTCCGGCGACGCGCCGGTCGCCAGGAGAAGCATGGCCTCGTCTTGCGACAGTGGCGGGCTGGAGGCGATCAGGACCCGGAGACTCGACACTCCGCCACGCACCTGGATGTCGAGATCGTAGCCCTTCAATCGAGCGAAAGCGCTGGCGCGAATCTGCGGATCGAAGGGGCTGTGCGCGGGGAAGACGACCGAGCCAGATTCCACCAGCACGCGCGTCAGCGGCAGGCGCACGCGGATCTCGCGGAACTCCGCTCGACCGACGGGTTCGGGGATGAGCCCGGTGCCCAGCAATCGCATGTCGAAGGAGACGCGGCCGCGGACGATGTTGTTGTCGACTACCACCGAGTCATTCGCGATCGCGTGCAGGTCGAAGCGGATCTTCGACAGTGGCGCGTCACGCAGACTGAAGAGCTGGAAGCCCGAGTCGGCGGAGATGTGGCCCTGGGCCAGGAGATCGATCGGCTGCGAGTAGAGCGCGTCGGTGATCCGGGCGGTGCCTGCGACGAGCAGACCGGAGATGGGACCGGTGATGCGCACGTCGAGGTCGGTGCGGGCGCGCAAGTACTCGGAGCGGATGATCTGCGCATTCTCGCCTGTGACGTGGAGGTCGAGGATCGGGTCCGTGATGTCCGCGATATCGAGTGTGCCCGAGATGGCGACGGGGGCGTAACCGAGCCGACCGCTGCATTGCTCGATGCGGATCGTCTGGCCCTCGAGCGCGGCGACCAGACGGCCCTGATCCACCGACGCAAGGTCCGACTCCGCGCGTAGCGTGATATCGGAAGCCTCGAGGCGTCCGGTCAACTCGGGGGAAAAGAGTGTGCCAGCGACAGTGGCGGTGAGATGCGCCTCGCCCTGCACATGGTGGAGCGCGTCGACCCACGCACCGAAGGAACGCACGTCCGGGGCGTCGAGGCGCAACGAACCCTCGATGGGTGCGTCGCGTAGGTCGTCGATGAGTTGTCGTGGGGACCGCCAGTCAACTCCCTGCGACGACGAGAGCTGACCGCGCAATTGCAAGTCGCCGCCACCTCCGCCGTCGAAGACCGCCGTCACGCCCGCTGCTCCCGCGTCGAGGACCATCGTGGTCGGGCCGACGAGGACCATTCCGGCGTCGTCCGCGACGTCGATCCACGCAAGATCGTGGACCGTCATTTCCGCGTGCAGGTCGCCGCTCGCGGCCCGGATCTCCGCCGTCGCGGACGTGGCCCGCGCGCCTTCGGGTGCGAAGCGCGTCAACCACGCGGCTGGGTTGACACTCGACGCGCTCGCGGTGATCGACGCCCGCGCATCCGCGATGCGCGTGAAGCCGTCGCTGCCGAGTCGCACGGGCGCCAGTCCGGTCGCGACGGCCTGCAGACGGGGACCGGCATCGATCTCGAAGCGTCGGAAGTGGATTCCGCCCTCGTCCTGGCGCACGTCGATCTCGACGCGCCCATTGTCCGCGCCCCAGCCGAAGTCCGGGATCGATGCCGTGAGGTCAGCGTCGGCGGCGTCCGTCGGTCCCGAGACGCGGAGCGATGCCGACAGGCTGCCGCGCGCGTCAGGGTCGAGTTGCGTGAGGTCGAGACCGTCGAGCTTCCACTGCATCTCGACGCGCGGTCCGAGCGAGACTTCCGCTTCGACCGTCCCGCCGAGCAGGGCGGCGTTGAGCCCGCGCACATCCAACTGATTGTCGGTCCACGCGATCGCGACCGGCTGCGTGACACGGACCGGGATGGGCGGCCCCTCGAGTGCTAGGAGCGAGCGCGCGAGCTCGATGTCGGCGCTCGCGATCGTGGCTTCGATCCGGTCCTCGTCCAATCGCAGTGCGCCACCGCCGGTTACCGTGCCCCACGGAGTCCCCGCGGCGAATCTGGTCACGCGCACTTCGCCGGAGCCGGAGTCGGAACCAGAGTCCGCAATCGCGTTGATCGTGACGGTCGTGAAGGTGTGTCCGGCAACCGCCAGTTCCGACGCCGTGAACGCGAGCTCGCCATCGATGTCGTGCCACGCCCTGACGTCGTCCATGCGCAGTGATCCGGCCAGCTCCGCGGCGCCGCGGATATCTTCCAGAGCCGGTATCCAGCGTGCGAACTCGTCGAGCGCGGTGCAACTCGCGGTGACGAGTGGGAGGTCGATGGCGCGCCCGTCGATTGTGCCGGAGCCCCGCACTTCGATGTGGGCGAGGTCGCCGTCGAGGACGAACTCGCTGACGCTCAGGTGCGCGCCACGCAGCGACAGCTTCGCTTGCAAGCGTCCGAGTGGGGTGGCGTGGAGCGAGAGCGACTCACCCGCGACACTGATTGTCGCGTGCGTCGTGTCAGTGAGAGTGGCGCGGAGATCGGCTCGGCGTTCGTCGATGATCGCCAGCACTTCGTCGATCGTACCCGCCGCTTCGGCATGGATCTCGATCTTCCCCGCCATCGCCGGGAGCACGGGGAATGCTGCGGGCAAGAGCGATAGGTCGTCCGAACGCGCGTCTACCGTCGACGAGAGCACAACGCGGCTTGCGAGGTCGACGGTCGCAGCGACATCCACGTCCCCGAATTCGGTCTCGGCGTGCAGTCGCTCGACGGTCAGAGTCTCGCCCGTGACCCGAGCGTCGATGGCGAGCGCCCGCGCCTTCCGTCCGTCCACGACGAGGTTCTGTGCTGTGACGTTCAGTGCGACGTTCAGTGCGCCAGCCCGGGCGTCGTCGGCGGGGCCAGTCGCCGTCGCCCGCACTCTCAGACGGCCGGATGCCCGGGGCAATTGCCACTCGGGCGGAGCGGCTTCGACGACGTCCCGCAGGTCGATCGTTGCTGTGACATCGACCCCGCGGAGCGCATCGCGTAGTGGCGTCGTGTCCCCATCACCTGCGTTTGTCGGGACCTGGATCGCGAAGGTGCCGCGCGCTGACGAACGCGGCGTCGTGGCTTCGAATTCGACGTCCATGCGGTGGTCCAGCAGCGACGCCGAGGTCAGCGTGAGCGACGATCCTGCGAGGAGTGCGGGGCTCTGCGACGCGCCGTCGGATGGCAGGAGCTCACCGACTGTGGCGGAGGCGTCCGGCAGGTCGAGTCGCAGGTGCTCCCACGCGAGAGTCTCGGTCGCGCGCATGACGTCGAATGCTGCGGATGCGACGTCGAGCGTGGCCGATGCGCGCACTGCACGCACGTTGCGCAGGGTCAGGTGCTCGCCGTCGAAGGTGCCCGACGCGACGGCGAGTGTGTCGATGTGCAGCCCACCGAGCCCGAGCCTGAGCCCGAGTTCGTGGAGGTCGGTGGCCGTGACGTCTGTGAAGCGTGCGGGCTCTCCTCGGCGCAGCACGATCGAGGCCTGACGGAGCGTCCCGGAAGGGAGTGGCCCCCCGACGATCGCTTCGACGATCGGAGGCAGCGCGCGCAGGTCGATATTCGTTGACCGCGCGTCGATGCTGTCGCGCCAGAGCGTGGCGTCGATGCTGCCGCGGCCGACTCCGATGGACGTGGAGAGTTGCACGCGGCCGTCGACTGCGTGGAGTCGGGCGCTGTGCACTCTGGCGCCCGTCAACTCGAGCGCACCGTCGGTGAAGAGAGTGTCGTCGCTCTGGCGGATGGCCGTCCGGAGCCCGTCCCCGCGGATCGTGCCCCACGGGAGCGCGAGCACGAGGTCGTCGATCCGCACGTCGATGCCGTCGCCCGCGATGTCGAGCTCGATTGCGGCCTCGATGAGCACGTCGTCGTCGCGGATGGAGACGAACCCGTCGATGCGTCCTGGCGGGAGATCGGCCAGCGGCAGATCGATGACGTCAGCGAGGATTGACTCGGTGTTGTCCCAATCGGAGGGCTCATCGTCGATGACGAGTCGGAGCTCTGCTCCCGCGACTGTGAACGAGTCGATCGCGTGCAGCGGGTCGTCGAGCAACCCGACGAGATTGTAGGTGACGTCGACCCGACCGACGGCGACCGCGCGGAGTTCGTCGGCGTCCGTCAGGCCGGTGACGCGGACGCCGACGAGCGAGAGGCCGGTGATCCAGTTGCCCTCGACGCTGTCGATCTCGATCGTCAACTCGGTGGCTTCCGCGACCACCGCGACGATCCGGTCACGCAGGAGTCCGGAGAGGAGCGGGCCGCGCAAGAGATAGAGCGCGACGAGCACGGTGGCGAGACCGAAGAGCCACTTGCGGAGGCGTCGGAGGCGTCGGCGGGTGGGGGCGGGCTCGGTCACTCTGCCGCCGAGGCTACCGGGTTCGAGCCCCTGGGCGAGTACGCCGCTACCCTCACGTGCATGACCCGCCGCAGGCTGCATGGACCCGACGAGTTGCTGGCTGCGCTGGATTCAGGCGCGTCGGTTCCGCTCGTCCTTGTCCGCACGGATTGCGATGACGAGGGCGTGCGTTCCGCGGTCGAGGTCGCGCGCGCAGCCGGGGCTCGCGTGCGGGAGTCGTCGGCCGCGGTTCTGCGGCGTTTCTCGCCGGGCGCGCCGGAGTCGGTGCTCGCTCTCTGTGGCGCCGCCCCGCACGCAGATCTCTCCGAGACGCTGCTTCGGCCCGGGCCGGCTTGGCTGCTCTCCGGCGTGGCGTATCCCGGCAACGCGGGGTTTGCTATTCGCACGGCCGAGGTGAGTGGGGCGGCCGGCATCGTGCTCGATGCGCCGTTTGACGGTGCGGGCCGCCGCGCGGCGCGACGGGCAGCGATGCGGGCCGACTGGCTCTTCCCCGTGCTCTGGGACGACACGGCCGTGGTGCTCGAGGCCGCGCGCTCGGCCGGTCGGCGCGTCGTCGCGCTCGAAGACGCAGGCGGGGAGGCTCCGTGGGATGCCGACCTCGACGGCCCTCTCCTGCTCGTCGTCGGCGCCGAGGGCGACGGCTTGCCGAGCGCCGTCCTGGATGCGGCCGACGCGCGCGTCTGTGTCCCGATGACCGGCTTCATCCCCTCCTACAACGTCCAGGCCGCCGTGTCGGCGCTGGCGGTGGAATTGCTACGGCGGGACTCGGATCGTACTCGGGCGTCGGCGGGCGGGCTGGCCTCGACAAGAGGGGTCGTTGCTCCGCCGCCGACCGGGGACGGCGGGGCCGTTTCTTGAATCCGACGTAGTCCGGGCGCCGCCCTCGTTCATGCCGCGTCACGTCCACCTGCGTACGTTCCCGCGATCGGGGTTACGATGAAGCGGGCTCACTCCGAGCCGCACCCACCCATGAACTTCCCTCTCCGCCGCACCGCCCTCGCCACGCTCGCCCTTGCCGCGATTGCGTCGGGACCGACACAGGCGATCCACGCCGCGCCGGACGACGTGATCTCGGCCCGGCTCGCCTGGGAGGGCGGCAACCCCGTGCCCGCATTGCCCGGGACCATCGAATTGTCGTTCGCGCGTCCGCGGGACGTGGAGCCACCGGAGGGCGCGGGCGATCTGCGCTACGGCCGGGTCCCCTTGCCGGCTGCGCCGCAGGGCGGCGTGCGTGTGGCTGTCGATCTGACCCCGCGCGTGGAGCGGATCTGGATCGACACCGATCTCGACGGTCAGTTGAACGACGAGCAGGCCCGCCCCTGGCAGCGCGCCGGCCTGCGGTGGTTCGTGTCGGCGGGTGTGCGCGTGCCCGTCCAGCGCGGGGCGAAGACCAAGACCAAGACCAAGACCAAGAGCGAGATCGTGACCGTACCGGTACGCATCTGGCGCGGTGCGTTCCGACCCGAAGACGAATTCGTCGTCGAGGCGCGGGCGCACCGCTGGGGAGCGGCGCCGGTCGGGAACACGCTGATGATGGTCTCGCTCGAGGACGTGAATGGCGACCTGCGCTTCACGGCCGAGGCCGGAGATCGTGTCTACGTCGACGTGGACGGCGACGGCCGCTTCGACGCACGTCCCGGCTCCGCCGAGATCGCGATCCCCGGCGGCACGCTCCTGCTCGGCGGGGTCCGACGCCGCGTGCGGGTTGCGGAAGACGGTGCGTTCATCGAGTTCGTCGCCGACAACACTCCCGACGTTGTACCGCTCGTGCGCGCTGGCGAACCCGTCGCGCCCCCCACGGAGGACTTCGTCACGCTCTTCGCGCGCTTCGACGCCGAGCGCCGATCATCTGCGGCCGAACGGCGGGCGACGCTCACGCGCATCGGAGCCCTCGGGACCGGCGAGGCGCTTGCGATGCTGGATCACGTCGCCCGTTCCGATCTGGACTCCGACGTGCGCGAGTTCGCGATCGAAGCGCTCGGTAATCCGGCGTTCGTAGGCCATGGAACGGCGCGCGTGGCCGCGCTCGCGCGCTCCCCGTCGGCGCGTCTTGCGACCGCCGCCATTCGTGCGCTCCACGCCATGGACCACCCCGAACGGACAGCGATCTACGCGGAATTGATGGATCGAAGCAACGTGCGAATCGTCCACGCAGCGGCGCGCCATCTCGCGGCGATCGACACGGCGAAAGCGCGGGCGGCGATCCTGCATGGCGTGGCGGAACGCGCCGCGCCGGAGATGCGTCTCGCTGCGTATCGTGGCGCCCGGTCGGGGCCGCTCGGCGTGTCGGCGCACGTGCGACTGACGGCGGCGACCGACGTCAGTGAGCCGCTGCGAATGCTCGCGCTCCGCGACTGCCTCGACGCCCGCGAGCCGCGTGTCCGCAAGCTTCTGCACACTGCCGCGACCGAGTTGTCGCCGCGCTCCGACGGCGAGGCGATCCTGCCGCTTCTGGCGCGCTGCGGAGATCGCGATTGCGTGGACGCCATCATCCGCATCGGCGCCGCACGTCACGCCCGGTTGGCGTTGGAACTGCTCGTTCGATTGGACGACCCCATCACGGCGCAACGGCTCGGCGCGGCACTCGACGACGGCGACGCGCAGGAGCGCGCGTTCGTGGCCGGGGCGCTCGGTCTGCGCGGTGATCCGCGCGCGGTCGGCCGCCTGCTCGCACGTCTCGAAGACGAGACCGAGGGCTATGTGCGGCGTGCCTTGCTGCGCGCACTCGGCGACCTGGGCGAGACGCGTGCGATCTCGTCGCTGGCGCGCGCGACTGCCAAGGAGGGCGGCGGCGGCCCACGCGCACTCTACACGGTCCTGGCAACGCCGTGGGTGCGGGGCGTGCGCGAGGCGCTGTCGGCCTTCCGCCTCGGGCTGAGAGAAGAGCATTGGCGGATGCGCGAACTCGCGCTGCAGACGATCGCCGCAGCAGGGGAAATGGGTGTTCTGCGCGAGGTCCGCGATGCCTTGCGCGACCCGCATCGGCAAGTGCGCGTGGCCGCTGTCGAGACGCTCGGCGAGGTCCGTGACGCTGCGTCGGTGCGTCCCTTGATGGATCTTCTGCGTCTCGAGCGCAGCCAGCGTGTGCGCGACGCCGCGGGTGTGGCGCTCTTTCACCTGACCGGCGTGAACCTCTACGACGATCTCGATCTCTGGCGGAAGTGGTGGGTCGCGAACGCCGAGACGTTCCGCGTGCCGGCGAAGATGCCGATGCTGCCGCCCGCCGCTGTGGCCGGGACTCAGGCGCCCGCACCGCCGAAGTTCTACGGCATCCCGATCGACACCGATTCGGTCGTCTTCGTCATCGACCAATCAGGGAGCATGGCGGGCGGCGGATCGCCGTTCGTTGGCGCCGGCGTGACGGACGGCTCGAAGTTCCAGACAGCCGTGAAGGAGTTGCTCGCGGCCGTGGAGGACCTCGAAGACGGGACCACGCTCAACGTCATTCTCTTCGAGACGGGCGTACGCTCGTGGCGCCGGGGAATGCAGAAACTGAGCAAGGCCACGCGCAAGTCACTGCGCAAGTACCTCCTGCGACTCTCCCCCGAGGGTGCGACCAATCTCTACGACGGTCTCGATCGCGCACTGAAGACCGAACGCGTGGACACGATCGTCGTGCTCTCGGACGGCGAGCCCACGCATGGTCGTTTCATCGACGCGAATTCGATCCTCGCCGCCGTGAAGGCGATGAACGAGCGCCGCGGCGTCGTGATCCACTGCGTGTCGATCGGCGGCGGATCATCTCTGCTGCGGCGCCTCGCGGCTGCGAACGACGGAGAGTACGTAACTCGCTGAGCCACTGATCGCTCGTGGTCCGTGTCCTCGCGCCTGTCGGCGGCGTCTCCCACGTCAGCCGCGTTCGGTCTCCGCGCGTCGCCTGACAATGGCCTCCACGTCGACTTCGCTGAGGTCCGATCCCGGTCCAGAGGTGGCGGTGCGGTTGTGCGCCACGATCTTCGCATTGAGCGTCTCCACGATGCGTCGAGCGGCGGTCTCGGATGGCGCACGTAGCGCGCCTGCGATCGCACTCTCGGCGTCGCGGCGCAGTTGCAGGTGCCCCGGTAGGAACGAGAGATTCTCACGCTCCAGCATCTGGCGCAGCCACCAGAGCTCGTCGTGGGGGGCATCGAGACCGGGAATGGGCTTGCCACTGCCCGGAAGATTGTCGAACTCGCCCCTGGCCTCGGCGTCGCGGATCCGCTTCTCGATGAGCGAGCCAAACTCGCGCGGCGTAGGCGCCCGCCTTCTCGGTGTTCGTGCGTCCACAGCGGCGCCTCCCACGGTACTCCGGTCGCACGTCGCGAACGTGCCTCCTGACTCTCAGGTTATATGATCCGGTATTGCTGCGCGCGGAAACGCCGCACGTAGACTCAGGCGCAGGAGATCGCGAAGAGACGTATGACCGACGACGAGTTTCGCTCCGACGCTGCACCACCTGACGACGCACCCATGGGCTATGGGGGCGCGTTTCGTCGTGCGAAGGTGCTGGCGAAGGACCCCGCGGAGACCGAACGGTTGCTCGAGCGTGCGACGGTGAAGGCGGATCGGGTACGTGACGCGACGAAGGTGCGCGGTTTCTGGAACGATCTCATGGTGCTCTTCCGACTGATCCGCGCGCGCCTCTCGGGTGAGTACCAGGTCACGCCGTGGCGCACGATCGTGTCGGCGCTGGCCGGGGTCATCTACTTCGTCAATCCGATCGACGTGATCCCGGACGTTATCCCCATCTTCGGCTTCGTGGATGACGCGGCGGTCATCGCGTTCGTCATCCGCATCATTATGGGCGACGTCGAACGCTTCCTCGAGTGGGAGGCCGAGCAGGACGATCCGGTCGTGGTGGAGGCGGAGGTCAGGTAGCGATACGGAGCCAGGACACTTTCGGCAGAGTTCGGAGGTTCGCCCTCGCCTCGTCGATGCCCATGCTCCGAACTCTGCCGAAAGTGTCCTGGCTCCGTATCGCCCGACGCAGGCAGCATATCCCCATGCTCCGCCGCTTCGCCGACCGACTCGACGCGCTGCCCCGCGCCGCGCTCCCGCTGACGGTCGCGGCGGTCGCGCTTGTCATCCGGCTCTGGGTGCTCTTCGAACAGCGCGGAGCGAACCCGCTCTACACTCTCGCGATCCTGGATGATCGGACGTATCTCGATCTCGCCATCGGTCTGCGCGACGGAAGCGCCTCGCGTCCGTGGTTCCTCGCGCCGCTTCACCCGGCCGTGCTCGCGCTCGTCTCCGCGACGCCGACGATGCTCACCGTGTCGCTCGTCAACCTGACCGCGGGTGTGGCGACGTCGGTCGCCGCCGCGTGGACCGCGCGCGCGCTCCACTCGCAGGCCGCCGGTTGGGTGAGCGGGCTCCTCGTCGCGGGCGGTGGCACGTTCGTGTTCCACGACACGTTGCCGGGACAGGAACCGCTGCTGGCTCTTCTGCATGTCGTCGGCGTGCTGCTCGTCGTGCGCTGGCTCCGAACCGGCGCGCTGCTCGACGCGGGCCTGCTCGGCGTGGTCGCGGGCGTGGCAACGATGGGACGCGCGACGTCGCTCGCACTCGCCGCCGCGGCTCTCTTGCTCGCGGCGACGCGTCTGCGTCCGCGCGCGACGCAACTCCGGGGAACTGGCGCGCTCGTTCTCGGACTTGCGCTCGTGCTGGTCCCCGCCGCGCTTCGCAACCATCGTGTCGCGGGCGACTTCACGCCGCTGCCGTGGTCCGGCGGTGTCAATCTCTACATGGCGAACGGCCCTGACGCGCGCGAACTGACCGCGTTCGGCGCCCGCGAACTCGGGATGGCCCCGGATGCGATGGCGGCGCGTGCAACGTCGATTGCCGAGGAGGCGGCAGGCCGCGATCTGCGTCCGTCCGAGGTGTCGTCGTACTGGGCGGCCCGCACTGGTGCCGAGAGCGGCGGCGTCGGCGCGATGACGGCGCACGTCGCCCGCAAGGCGGGGCTCTTCTTCGCTGCGTCCGAGTACGGCAACAACCACTACGTCGAACTCGAGCGCCGCTACGCGATCTGGCTGCGTGTCGTGCCGGTCTCCGGCTGGTGGCTCCTCGCTCTCGGTGTCGGCGGCTGGTGGTTGGTCCGACGCCGCATTCCCGCGGCCGACGCGTTGGCGCTCGTCATCACGCTGACGTGGGCGGCGCTCACGATCGTCTACCCCGTCTCTCGCTATCGTCTGCCCGTGCTCCCGCTCGCGGCGATCCTCGCTGGCGCCGGTCTTGTGGAGGCGCTGCGAACCGACGACCGCCGTCGCCGCGCGATCGCTGCCGCGTTGATCGTCGCCGTCACCGGCGTGGCGCACCTCGACGGTGTGCTGCGCTCCCCGCCGGCCGCCGCCGCGAGCTACGTCAACCTGGCGACGGCGCTGGCTCACGAGGGGCGCGCGGCGGAGTCCGAGGAGATCTTGCGCGAGGCCACGGCCGACTGGCCGGACGACGGTCCCGCACACCTGGAACTCGGACGCGCGCTGATGCAGGGCGGGCGCTTCACCGACGCCCTGGTCGAGTTCGGCAAGGCGGAATCCGACACCCGCACGCAGTGGGCAGCGGGTGTTCCGGCGCTCTACGCGTTGGTCGAGAGCGGCCAGGCGACGAAGGCCGAAGAGGTGGGCCGCGTGCTGCTCGCGAACCTGCCACCGGAGCCGGCCATGCGGGCTGAGATGCTGGCTTGGTGGGCGCTCGCCGCGCGGGCTCGCGGAGACTTGAGCACGGCCAAACGCCGCCTCGACGCCGCACGCACGCTCATGCCGGACCATCCCGCTGTCGCCGTGGCGACGCAGGTCATCGCAGGTCGGTAGCGGCGGTCATTTACGTGACTGGAGTCACCAGGCTCGCGCTCTCCGAGCCCGCGCGCGCGTGTTCAGCTTGGGGCGTCCGTCCGTCGGTGGGACGATGCGCGCTTCCCCCGAATTGGAGCCCTGATGTCCGCACGACAAGCCCCTGATGGCCACTCTCTCGACGGTCTCTTTCGTCCCCGCTCGGTCGCCGTCATCGGCGCGTCGCGCAAGCCGGGAAGTCTCGGCCGCGAGTTGCTGAAGAACCTCTTCCTCTACGAGTTCGAGGGGAAGGTCTTCCCCGTGAACCCGAAGGCCGATGTGATCCTCTCGTCGAAGTCGTATCGCAGCGTGCTGGAGATTCCCGACGACGTGGATCTCGCGATCATCATCGTGCCGCGCGAGCACACGTTGCGCGCTCTTGAGGAGTGCGGTCTGAAGGGTGTGAAGGGCGTGGTCGTGATCAGCTCCGGCTTCCGCGAGGTCGGGGGCGAGGGCGTCGCCCGCGAGGAGCAGGCTGTCGAGATCTGCCGTCGCTACGGCATGCGGATGATCGGCCCCAACTGCATGGGCATCATCAACACGCAGGCGGGCGTGCGCATGAACGCGACATTCAGTCCGACGATGCCGCTGCCCGGGAGTATCGGTTTCTTGTCGCAGTCGGGTGCGATGGGGGTCGCGATTCTCAACCACGCCCGCTCGCTCGGACTCGGCGTGTCGATGTTCGCGTCGATGGGCAACAAGGCCGAGGTGTCGGGCAACGATCTCCTCGAGTACTGGGAGCAGGACGACGGCACGAGTCTCGTCCTCATGTATCTCGAGAGCTTTGGCAACCCGCGTCGCTTCACGCAGATCGCACGCCGCATGACGCGCACGAAGCCGATCATTGCTGTCAAGTCCGGACGCACGGCTGCGGGCGCTGCCGCCGCCGCTTCGCATACGGGAGCGTTGGCGGGCAGCGACGTCGCGACCGACGCGCTCCTCAGCCAATGCGGCGTGCTGCGTGCCGACTCGATCGAGGAGCTCTTCTCGATGGCGCTCGCGTTCTCGTCACAGCCACTGCCGAAGGGCGGGCGCGTCGCGATCCTGACCGATGCGGGCGGTCCCGCGATCATGGCGACCGACGCGTTGCCGTCTGCGGAACTCGAACTCGCCGTGCTCTCGGACGCGACGATGGCGGAACTGGCGCACGGACTCTCTCCGGACGCGTCTGTCAAGAACCCGATCGACATGCTCGGCCACAGCAATCACGTGGACTACGAGCGTTGCTTGAAGGTGTTGCTGAAGGACGATGGAGTGGACGCCGTCATCTCGCTCTATGTGCCGCCGGTGGCCCATGAAGCGAGCGACGTCGCGCGGGTTCTGGCGCAGGTTTCGAATGGCTGCGGGAAGCCCGTTCTCTGTGTGTTGATGGCGCAGGAGAAGGTGCTCGAACGCGTGAAGCGTGACTTCGGGTCCAAGCTGCCGATCTACGAGTTCCCGGAGGCGGCCGTCGGGGCGCTCGGCGCCATGGTGCGCTACGGGACCATGCTGGCGCGCGATCAGGGCAGCGTGCCGTCGTTCGACGTCGATCGCGAGCGGGTCGCCGGGATCTTCGCGAACGTTCACGACTCCGGTCGCAAGAACCTCAACCTCGACGAGGCGCGGCACGTCTTCGAGGCCTACGGCATCCCCTTCGCCAAGTCACAGCTCTGTACGTCGCGCGAGGATCTGGCGCGTGTCGCCGACGAGATCGGCTACCCGCTCGTCATGAAGATCACGTCGCCGGATATCCTGCACAAGACCGATGTCGGCGGCGTCGTGGCCGGCATTCGCGACCGCGCAGAGATGGAAGTGGCGTACGACCAGATGATGGCGCGCGCGCAGGCGATCGAACCGAAGCCGCGCGTCGATGGCGTGCTTTTGCAAGAGATGCGTGAGAACGCGCAGGAGATGATCGTCGGCGTCACGACCGATCCGAGTTTCGGTCCGCTCCTGATGGCGGGTCTCGGCGGGATCTACGTCGAGGTCTTGAAGGACGTGGCCTTCCGCGTACACCCGATTACCGACGTCGATGCGCATTCGATGATCGAGAGCCTGCGCGGTGCGCCGCTCCTCCATGGCGTGCGCGGTCGTCCGCGTCTTTGCGTCGAGGCGTACGTCGAGGCGTTGCTGCGCGTGTCGCAACTGATCAGCGATCACGAGTGCATTCTGGAACTCGACGTGAACCCGTTCATGGTCGGCGTCGAGGCGTCGGAATGCGTGGCGGTGGACGGCCGGATCCGTATCGACCCAGAGCGCGCGACGCGCTGAAGAAGCGGCACGATGCGTTCGGCGCGGGGGCGCTCGAGTTGGGGGCGTTCGAGTCGGGATCGTTCGCTGTCGGGGCGTCCTCTTTGATGGTACCCGGCGAGGGGCGGCCCGGGCTGGCTCGACTACGGTGATGCCCTCGGTCCGCCGCTCGACGGGGACCGCGGGACGGCGCCGGGACTCCGGGGGGACGCAAGCGAACGCCAGCCGTCCCCGGTCAGGCCGTTCTTCAGTCCTCGCATCGCCGGCGTTTCGAGCCGCCCCACGCGCCGACGTCCATGAAGAGCGCAATGAGCAGGATGATCCAGTGCGCGGTGCCGTTGACGTGACCCGCGTTGGCGTAGATCAGCACGTACGCGAGCGACGTGAACGGCGCGCCTATGAACCCGAGAATGCCGATCCACCAGGGCTGCAGGACGCCGACCCAGGAGGAGCGGAAGAGCCAGAGCAGCACGAGGGCGAGACGGGGAGCGATCAGTCCGAGCGCGACGAAGAAGCACATATCATTGTCACCGGAGAATGGGGTGCGTGGTTCGCCGGAATGTGGTCATCGGTCCCGTTGGATCGCTGGTCGCGCGCGTCGTTGGATTGCGGTCTCGCACGTCACTGGATGTCGAGCAGGCGCCGTACGCCGCCGGTCTCGCCCGCAACGCGCACGATCAGCGGCCAGTTGGCGCGCACGTAGCCCTGGGAGTGTGCGATGTGATTGCGCATCTTGGACCATTCCTTCATGCGTCGTTCGGCGGCCCGTCGCGACGCGAAGTGGAAGAAAGCGCGCACGTCTTCGTGACGGGCCATGAGGTTGCCGAGGTCCTCGAATTGGATGCAATCGAGCGCGTCCACCGTCTCCCCGCGGCGAGCGCGTTCGTCGGTCATTGCCCGTGCCCGCTTTGCGCGCGCCGGCGAGAGCAACTCCATCCACGCATCCCCCTCGTGGCGATTGCGCACGATGTTGCGGAGCCCCGTCTCGATGAGCGTGAGGATGCCGAAGAGCCACATCCGTGCGGGCGCCTTCTCAAGATCGTCGCGCGTCGCGATCCCGGCTATTCCGCCGAGTGCGTTGACGAACACGCGCGGGTGCCGGTCGAGTACCAGGATCGCTTCGCGCAGGGGCGTTTCCTGGTCGATGATTGCGGTCTCGTCAACGAATTCGATGTCGGCCGGGGCGGCGCCCGGAGCAAGTCGAGCGCAATTGACGAAGCCCATGACGAGACCTTCGGCGCGCGCGCCGACGATATCGAATCCGCGCTGTGCCGCGATGCGGATGTACTCGTCGCGCGTTGCGGTGGCGTCGAGCGAGACCAGCGACTCGGCGATATCACCGATCGTCAGCGCTTGCGTCAGGATGCGTTCCATGGACGCGTAGCCGGAGGGCGTGGAGAGCATGGCGCGACACTACAGCGTCGGTGTCGCGTCGGTGTCAGTCGAACTTCGTGAAGTCCGGTGGGCGTTTCTCGACGAACGCGCTGAGCGCTTCCCTTGCTTCCGGTGAGACGAGGCGGGTCGCGAAGATCTCGAGTTCTGTCTCGAGTCGTTCTGTGACCTCTTCGCGAAGTCCGTCGCGCAGGAGTGCGCGCGACGCCCGCAGGGCCGCGGGCGGCAGCGCGGCCAAGCGCTGGGCGCGATCGAGGGCACGTCCGTAGAGTGCGTCCGGTTCGAGCACTTCGTTGACGATCCCGATCGCGTGCGCGTGCTCCGCGTCGAACACCTCGCCGAGCAGCAGCAGTTCGGTCGCCCGTTGCAACCCGACGAGACGCGGGAGCAGGAGCGACGACGCCGCCTCGGGGCAGAGACCGAGTGCGACGAAGGGCAGAGCGAAGACCGCGGAGCGTGACGCGTACACGAGATCGCAATGCAGGAGGAGGGTGGTGCCGATCCCGATGGCGGGGCCTTCGACGGCGGCGATCAGCGGCTTCTGCATCTCGGTCAGTGCGTAGAGGAAGCGCACGACGGGGCTGTCCGCGCCCGACGGCGGCGACGCGAGAAAGTCGCGGAGATCGTTGCCCGCCGTGAACGCGCCGTCGGTGCCGCGCAGCAAGACGACGCGGACACTCGCGTCGGTCTGCGCCGAGGTCAGTGCGTCGGTGAGCGCCGAGTACATCGTCGAGGTGAAGGCGTTCTTCTTCTCCGGACGATCGATGGTCACGATCCGGACGGGGCCATCCTGCTCGGTGCGGATCTTCGACGTGTCCGGCATCAGAGAGCCCCTCCTGTTGCGGTGGTCTCGCGACCGTCGTTCAACGCGTCCGTCAACGCGTCAGTAGTTCGCGGGGAAGAGGCGCCGCTCGACAGCCTCGATCGCGATGTGCAGCACCTTGATGTGGATTTCCTGGATGCGATCCGAGGTTGTGGCGTACGGCACCACGATCGCGACGTCGCAGAGCGCTTTCATGGGGCCGCCGCCCTTGCCGAGCACTCCGACGACCGTGATCCCGCGTGCTTGGGCCTCCTCGCACGCCGCGAGCACGTTCGGCGAGTTGCCGCTGGTCGAGAGCGCGACGAGCAGGTCGCCGCGGCGCCCGTAGGCCTCGACCATCCGCGCGAAGACGCGCTCGTAGCCGAAGTCGTTGGCGATGCAGGTCAGATGGCTCGGATCGCTGAACGCAATGGCGGGGAGCGCGTCGCGATCGCCGCGGAAGCGCCCGGTCCACTCTTCCGCGAAGTGCATCGCGTCGCACATGCTGCCGCCGTTGCCACACGAGAGCAGGCGTCCGCCCGCCGTGAGCGTCGCGTGGGCGGCGTCGGCGAAGGCGCGCACTCCGGCCAGGCACGCTTCGTCGGCCAGAAACGCTGCCAGGGTCGCCTTTGACTCCTCGAATGACGCGCGGATGGGGTCGGTCTGGCTCATGGGGAGAAGGTAACTCGCGAGCGTCGGGGTCGCGCGAGTTTCGCGGTGGAGCGTGCGTCTGCTCGAATCCCTCGCATGTGGGAACGAATACGCTACGCCATCGCCGCTCTGCTCCTCTTCGTCGCCGTCATGGTGATGGTGGAGTCCGTCTCTGCGCAGGAGAACGATCCTGCGGGAAAGCCCCTCCCCGTCGGACGGAACTCTCCGCGCGCCACGGTCTTTGGGTTCCTGAACGCGATGGACGACATCGTCGGTGAGCGGATTTCCGCTTCCGACATCCCGGCCACCCGCGCACGCGCGCTCGGCTGCCTTGACATGGACGGTCTGGACGGGCCGGACGCGGAACGGCAACGTGCGGCAGCGTGGGACGTTGCGCTGCGCCTCCACACCGTGTTTGCCTTCGCCGGACGGCCACGTTCGAGTGAGGTGCCGGACTCGGCGGGGATCGGCGAGGCGCTGTCCTGGGCCTATCCCACGCGCAACGGCGAACTGACGGTCGCTCGCAGAGACCGAGGCTGGCTCTTCACGAAGGACACGCTGAACTCCACGCGGCGGATCATCACGCTCTTCCAGGAGCAGGGCGCTGCGACGGTCGAGCTCAACACCGTCGGCGATCAAGTCCGGGAGCGCTTCCCCGCACTCGCCCGGCGCGCGCTCTTTCTCGAGCACTGGCAGTGGCTGGGTCTGGCGCTGCTCGCACTCCTCGCGTGGCTGGGCCATCGGGTGGTCGGCTACGTGATGGCTACCGTCGTCGGCGGCATTCTCGGCAAGCGTGGCTGGCTGGGCGGTGCGGCCGATGCGGCGCGGCATGCCGGACGTCCGGCCGGGCTCTTCGCCGTGGCGTTCCTGCTTGCGTTCCTGGGCCCGATGCTGGAACTCCCGGTCTCGCCCACGGATCTCAACAAATGGGTCGTGGTGATCGGCTCCAAGCTCTTCGCATCGCTCGGCGCCGTGCTCATCCTCTACCGGCTCTCCGACGTGGTGGGCGCCCGCCTCACAATCGCCGCCGAGGGGACCGAATCGAAGCTCGACGACCAGCTCGTTCCGCTGATCCGCAAGAGCATGAAGATCCTGGTCACGGTGGGGGGCGCGCTCTTCATCCTCGACAACCTCGAGGCGGATATCTGGTCGCTTCTTGCCGGCGCGGGGGTTGCGGGCGTCGCGTTCGCGTTCGCGGCGCAGGACACGATCAAGAACCTCTTCGGGTCGCTCACGGTGTTTCTCGACCGGCCCTTCCACGTGGGCGACTGGGTCATCGTCGGCGGCGTCGAGGGCACCGTCGAGGAGGTCGGCTTCCGCTCGACCCGCGTCCGGACCTTCTACCACTCGCTCGTCAGCGTCCCGAACAGCAATCTCGTGGACGGCATCGTCGATAATATGGGGCTGCGTCAGTACCGCCGCTTCAAGACGACGATCGGTATCCGCTACGACACGCCGCCCAAGCGCATCGAGGCGTTCTGCCACGGCATTCGCCGAATCGTCCGCAACAACGAGCACATGCGTCAGGACTACTTCGAGGTGTACCTGAACGATTGGGGCCCCTCGTCGCTGAACATCCTCGTCTACGTCTTTTTCGACGTGCCGGATTGGGACGCCGAACTCCGCGAGCGCCAGAACTTCATGCTCGAAGTCATTCGTCTCGCCCATGAACTTGGCATCGGCTTCGCGTTCCCGACCCGCACGCTCGAGGTCGAGGCCACGCCCGAGCGGCCTGCATCCGCCCCGAACCGGCGCACCGACGACGAACTGTCCGAAGTCACCGACCGCTTCGGTCGCAGCGGAGACCTGGCCCGCCCCGGGGGAACCGAGCGCTTCTCCTCCCGCTCGCGCGGCGGCGGTGAAGAGGAGGCCCGAGGCGGCGAATAGCGCTTTCTAGCGATCGCGGACGGACGTTCGCAGCCCGCGCGTGGGCTCGCCTCCCGCATCCCTCATGTGGAGTGGGATGTGGAGCGGGGTGGGGGAGTACAAATGAGGCATGAGCGTCCACGATGAATTCCGCGCACCACTCGTGACGATGGTGCGTTCCGCCGGTCGGATCTGTCGCCGCGTGCAGAGCGAGCTCTGTGCTGCGGACTCGGTGGATAAGGAGGATCGGAGCCCCGTCACCGTGGCCGACCTGGCCGGGCAGGCACTGATCTCGCATCTCCTGGCCGAGGCTTATCCCGACCTGCCGCTCGTCGGCGAAGAGGACAGCACGCCGTTGCGCGCCGATCCTGCGCTGCTTGCGAGCGTGATCGACCGCGTGCGGACCGAGTGGCCGGATGCGGATGAGGAGGCGGTGCTTACGGCGATCGACCGCGGCAGTGCCGAGGGCGGCGCCACCGGGCGCTACTTCACGCTCGATCCGATCGACGGCACGAAGGGCTTCCTGCGCGGCGATCAATACGCCGTGGCGCTGGCGCTCGTCGAGGACGGCGTGCCCGCGGTGGGCGTGCTCGGGTGCCCGAACCTCCCCCATCCGAGCGGTGAGAAAGGGCTCGTGCTGGTGGCCGTCCTGGGCGGCGGAACGATGACGCTGCCGCTCGATGGCGAGGCGACCGAGGGGCCGCTCTGCCGCGTGTCCGATCGCACCGACTCCGAGGCGATCCGCATGTGCGAGTCCGTCGAAGCAGCCCACACTGCCCAGGGCGACTCGGCGACCGTCGCGGGAGAACTCGGCATCCACGCCAAGCCCGTGCGGATCGACAGCCAGGCCAAATACGCCGTCCTCGCTCTCGGCGATGCCGAGATCTATCTGCGCATCCCGACCAATCCTCGCCGTCGCGAGAAGATCTGGGACCACGCCGCCGGGTCGATCGTCGTCACGGAGGCCGGAGGCTCGGTCACCGATCTCGACGGCAAGGCGCTGGACTTCGGTCAGGGCCGGACACTCGCGGTCAATCGTGGCATCGTCGCCTCGAACGGCCACGTGCACGATCGCGTGGTCCACGCCCTCCGCGTGATCGCGTAGCGGATGTGATGCGGTGAGCGGAGCTCACCGCATCACATCCGCTACGCGAGCTATCTTGTTTGTGCTGACTCCGTCGGCACACGTTATCTCGTTTGTGTCGCCTCCGGCTCCCCGCTCGCTCTCGCTCGCATGTTCGGCTGCCGTCGCGGCTCCGGCTGCTTCTTGCGTTGGGGTCGCCTCCGGCTCCCCCCGCTCGCTCGCGCTCGCATGTTCGGCTGCCGTCGCGGCTCCGGCTGCTTCAACCGGGTCTGCGCTCGGAGGTCGTGGCCGCGCATTGGGTCGGATCCTCGACGTGGCAGTGCGCCCGTCGCGAGGGCTGGTTTCGCAGGCGGAATCCGCTCCCTGCGCCTCACCGCGAGTGTCACGTCGTGAGCGGAGCTCACGACCCGCCACTCGCTCTCGTTTCCGGCGTTGTTGTGGGGGTGGGGCTTTCTTGCCGTCGCTGTCGCGGGGCGTCTCGCGGCCCCGATGGGGGCGTTGGCCCTCGCCACCTCTGCGCCCTCATCAGACAGACCGGGTCTCCTTTCGCGCCTCTTCACCGACGTTGCAGTCCTGGCTCGAACCGGGATCCCGGCCCGTCGCCAGGCCGAAAAGGCGCGAAAGCAGACCCGGTCTGGGCGTCTTGAGGGGCGACCCCGTCAGGCCGTCTTCCTCTGGCCCTCCTCCCTCCTCCGATCCCTTGGGACCATACCGGGTCTGCTTTCGCGCCTTTTGAGCCTGGGAATCGTCGCGACGAGCGTTCTAGCGTGGATCGGGTGCGCCGCCGACACAGTGCCGTGTCTCGCGGCATCGGCCCTCGCCACCTCCAAGACCGGGTCGGCCTTTGGGCCTTATAGCCTCAACTGTCGCATATCGCCCTGCGGCCTCGGTCGAGGTGTTGAGGCTATAAGGCCCAAAGGCCGACCCGGTCAGGCCGCTCTTCTGCTGCCTCCATTCCCCCGATCAACCGAGGGGAGTCGCGATCCACCCTGATCTCCCAATCCCAATCCCCGTCCGTCCCCGGCTGTCCCCGCAATCGCCTACCGTCTTCCCATGGTGGCGATGTCATGATCCTCTCCGCGTTGGAACTCGTCGCGCTCGCCGCGGGCGTCGGAACCGGCGGCTTCGTGCTGGCGCGCTTTCTTGATGCACGCGCCGCCCGTGAGTTCCACGAAGTGCGTGAGGGGCTACTGCACGACCTCGATCAGGTCCGGCGACGGCTCGGCGCTAGTCGCTCCGAGATCGTCGCCCTCGAGCGCGGTGTGCGTGCGGAGCGCGAGGAGATCGAGCGGCTGGATGCCCAGTTGATCTCTGCGGAACTGGAGCGGAACGACCTGCGCGCGCGCCTCGCCCGACGGACGGCCCCGGGGGCAGCGCGGCGGCTGACCGCCACCAATGGCACGGCGTCCAGCGCGGTTGGATCGGCAGCGCCGCGCCCGCCGCACGAGGATGATCTCGAACGCATCCGGGGGATCGGGCCGACGATCGCGCGGCGACTGCGGGCTCACGGCGTGCGGGCGTTCGGCGACATCGTGGCGTGGAGCACGGCGGATCTGGAGCGCGTTGCCGCGGCGGTCCGGGTTCCCGTCGGGCGCATCCTGCGCGATCGCTGGGGCGAGCAGGCGACTCTGCTACAGCAACCTCGCGACGCGGCGGGGGCCAAGGCCGGCGTCGCTATTCCAGCCTGAAGGCGTGCGTTGGAATGCAAGACGGCCCAGCGGCGGTGTGACGATGCTTCGTTGCGCGAGCCGGTTGGGGGCTCCCTATCTCCTCGCTACTCGACCTTGATCCGAGGCGGGGGCGAGAGCAGAGCGTCCGCGAGGATGCGGACCACCGGGAACGCGTCGCCGGGCTCGCAATCGTCGAAGTGGCCCCAGCGTGCCATGCCGTCGTCGCTCTCTGGTTCGAGGAGGTAGATCGCGACGTTCGCGAGAGGCTGCGCCATGTCTACGAGGAAGTCGTGGGCGGCGAGCTCGCGGTCGAGAGTCTCGCGGCGGACGTGGAGCACCGTCTCCTCGCGCGCTTCGTAGCCGACATCGGGGCTGTGCGTCGGCTCCTTCGCCAGCACGATGTAGCGCTCGATGCGGCGCGTGCCCGCGCGCTCTCCCACCATCGTCACGTTCACGTTGTGCGCGCGTAGGAACTCCGCGACGTCGCCGCGTTCCGCGGGGAACACATAGGCGCGCGGGCGGCGTACCGAGGTCGTTGGGAGGAAGCGCGCGAGGAAATCACACTTCCAGTAGGTGAGTTGCCCATCGGTCAGTTTGCGGGCCCGCATCTCCTCCGTATTCCACGCCGCGATCTCGGTCTTCCACAGCGGATACGCGGGATAGTCGTAGACGAGCGAGCCGTCGCTCTTGCGGCGCGGAACGCCGTAGTTGATG
The DNA here is from genome assembly GCA_024280885.1 of Planctomycetota bacterium. GTDB lineage: Bacteria > Planctomycetota > JAJSAM01 > JAJSAM01 > JAJVHW01 > JAJRPF01. The sequence continues at coordinate 147,655 of JAJRPF010000072.1, forward strand.
CCGATGACGTCGTCGGGCTGCGGCGCCCGTCCGCGCGCCACGGTATCCGCGGCCGCGCGGGCGCAGACGGCCACGATCTCGCGTCCGCGCACCGCCACCTGGTTGAGGATCTCGACGAAGATCTCGTACGTCGCGCGGACCCGCTCCTCGAAGGGCAGGTACGAGTACGCCTCGAGCAGGATGTCGAGACGGCCGGTCAAGCCGCGGTAATGGCTGCCGTAACGCGGGAGCCCGGGGTACGTCTCCCAGCCAGACGTCGGATCGTCATTGTCGCGGAAGTTGCCATAGAACCACGTCCGCAGGCCCGTGCGATTGAGCAACCCCTGCTCGATCGCGGGCAGCAGCCGATCACGCGTGAAGAGGATGGGTTCGGGCGGTCCCGAGAGCAGCGTGTGCGCCGTGTCGTAGGTGAGTGCGTAGGCATGCGGCGAACCGTTCGACGTGTGCGAGTCCACGAAGACGTGCGGGTTCCACTTCCCGAAGAGCGCTGCGAGGAGACGCGTTTCTGGCGCTTCCATTTTCGTGTAGTCCCGATTGAGATTGAGTCCCTCGCCGGTGTAGCGCGTGCCGACGCCGTCGTCGGGGCCCGATTGTCCGTCCATGAGACGCAGATCAATGACGCGGTTGTCCTTCGATATCCGGTCGTTGCCATCGGCGTTGTAGATGGGCACGAGAACAAGGGTGGCGCCCGTCGCGAGGCGTGTGAACCCTCCCAGCGTCATCTCGCGCGCGAGCATGAGCGCGGCCTCCTTGCCCTCGACCTCGCCCGCGTGGATGTTGCAGAGGATCAGGACGATCGGGCGGCCCTCGCGGTCGGCTGCCGCGTGGGCGGCCTCGGGCGTGAAGCGGCGATCCGCCGAGAGAACGAGGACGGGCAACTGGCGGCCCTCCGGCGTCGCACCCATCGTCTGCACGTCGAGCGTCGTCACGCGCTCGGCCGCGCAGCGTTCTGCGAGTTGCTCGATGAACGCGACGACGTCGGCGTGCAGCGATGTCGCGCGATACGCCGTCGCCTCGGGGACGGTGCGCAGCGGGCCAGCCGGATCGGAAGGACCAGACTTGTCGTTCGGGGCCGCGTCGGGGGCGCTGTCGTTCACGTGCGTTCCTGTCTGTTTGCCGCGTGCGGTGCGACCGGCATCCGGTCAAACTGCGTCGGGATGGGACGCCTCCATGTGATCCGCGAGCTCGTTCACGTGGATCTCGTTCATGAGCGGATTGACGAAGAGCGCGCGGAACACACGTCCGCCGGTACTCGGGCACAGGTTGATCATCCACTTGCCGGATGCGTTCACGCGCTCGCGCGTCCGTTCCGAGAGCTCTTCGAGACTCTCTTGGCCGCCGTCGCCGCCCTTGGGGCGGAAACAGACCGCCCACGTCTCGGGCTCGTGCGCGAGGTCATAGAGCGGCGACTCCGCGATCCGGTCGCGGAAGCGGAGCGTGAGCGCGCGCGCCTTGTCCACGTGCGCGCGCAGCCCCGAGGCGCCCTTCGCCTTCCAGAGCAGCCACATCGAGAGCGACACGAAGGGCTTCCCGCAGTAGAGCGAGCGCAGGCCGAGATCTGCCTCTTCGCGCGGCGCATCAAGGTTGCGGAAGAGGTAGCCGCCGCCGTGCGAAGGCCGCAGGACGTCGAGTGCGCCCGCGTCTCGCACCATCAGGTACGAGAGCGATACGGGCGCGCCGAGCCCCTTGTGCGCGTCCCAGGTCAGGCTGTCGCCGTGTGCGACGGCGTCGCGGAAGCGTGCGGACTCACTGCCGAGCAGCCCGAGCGCGCCCCACGCACCGTCGATGTGAACCCATGCCTCGTGTTCGGCCATCACGGCGGCGATCTCGGCGATCGGGTCCAGCGAGCCCGCGACGGTCGTGCCCATCGTGGCGTTGACGAAGAAGGGGATGAGACCGCTCTCGATCGCCCGCGCGACCGCGACACGCAGGAGGTCGGGCCGCATGCGATCGTGCTCGTCGGTGCCGATCTCGAAGACGTTCTCGGGCGAGATCCCGCACAGGTCGGCGCCCTTCGGAATCGAGTAGTGCGCGGCCTCGGACGTGAAAAGGGCGAGGTAGGGCAAGACGTGCGCGCCCTTCGCTCCCGTGGCGCGACGGCGTGCGAGGTACACCGCCAGATAGTTCGAGAACGAGCCTGCGGGGGTCAGCGAACCGTCGGCCTTCGCTGCGTCCCACGGGAGCGCGCGCAATAGCCATGACGTGACCGCTGTCTCCATCTCCGAGGGCAGCGGCGCGACCTCGCGCGTCGAAATCGTGTTGTTCGGGAAGATGCCGAGGAACGACCCAGCGAGTGCCTCTTCTTCGACGCCCGAGAAGAGCTGGTTCTGGAAGCGCGGGGAGCGCCCGTTGATGAGGTGGCGGTCGAGCAGCGACTCGAGCTCCCGGCGCAGCGCGTCGCCGTCGGTGGGGGACTCGGGATAGGCGCGCACCAATTCCTGCTCGGCGTCGGTCAGCGTGCCCGCCTCGGCGCGCGACGCGTGGAATGCGGGAGCGTCGCGGTCCTGCGGCACGTGATCGAGCACGTAGCGCAGTGCCCAGCTCAGGTACGGATGATCGGCGCTCATCCGGGCCAGTCTCGGTGATGCGGCGGCGCCCCGGCTCCGATTTCCGATCGAGAGGCACGTTCCGATCGGGTGACACGGGGTGACGCGGAGTGACACTGGGAGACACTGAACGACACTGAACGACACCGAGCGGGACACCGAGCGCCGCGGCGCCGCACCGTGCGACACTGCCAGCGTGAACCTCCTGCTCTTCACCGAAGACGATCGCATCGCCGCGACCCGCTATCGCGTGACCGGCGACCGCGCCGGGCACCTGCGCACCGTTCTCGGCGTTGCTGTGGGCACGACTGTGCGCGCCGGGTTGCTCGAAGCCGCGATGGGGGAGGCGCTCGTGGTCGCGCTCGACGCGGAGAGCGTGGAACTGGAAGCTGACCTCGACGGCGAGCCTCCACCGCGTGCCGTCGTCGATCTCGTGCTCGCGATCCCGCGGCCGAAGATGCTCCTCCGGCTGCTGCCTCAGATCGCGGCGATGGGCGTCGATCGGCTCGTGCTCCTGCGCACGTGGCGGGTCGAGAAACCGTACCTGAGTGCGCGCATTCTACGCCGCGAGGCGTATCGCCCGTTGCTGCTCGAGGGGCTGGCGCAGGGACGCTGCACCCGAGAGCCCCGCGTCACGATCGAGCCGCTCTTTCGCCCGTTCGTGGAGGACCGCGCGGCGAGCCTGTTCGGCGGCACGCGCTGCCTGGTGGGGCATCCGCTCGCCGAGACCCCGCTGGCGGGGGTCCGCCTCGCTGCGACTGAGCGCGTGACACTGGCGATCGGCCCCGAGGGGGGCTTTCTGCCCTTCGAAATCGATCTCCTGGCCTGCGCTGGCTTCGAGGCCGTCACACTCGGCGACCGGACGTTGCGGGTCGATACGGCGACCCTCGCGCTGCTCGCTCAGGTCTCGTTGCTGCGTGCGCAGTCCGTGCGCCGGTAATCCGCCGCGCCAATGGCCGCGTATGGGAGCCTCGGGGTGTGAACCGACTGGCCCCCTTCGAGTCCTCAATCGCTGAGCGCTACCACGAGGAAACCAAGTACAGCGAGGCGGGCTTGCGCCGTGAGGCCGCCGAGCGCCCGAATATCGACTGGTCGGCGCAGCCGGTGCCCTTCCGAACGCTCGAGGGCGAGCGCCTGCTCCTGCCCGCCGAGGGGCTTCCGATCCGGCGCAAGGACGAGCATCAGGTCTCGTATCCGGCGGCGCCCGACGGGAAGGTCGATGCCGCTCGCCTCGCGCGGCTGCTGTGGTACGCGAACGGCTGCACGCGCATCGAGCGGATGGCTGGCGGAATGCACCACTTTCGCGCCGCCCCCTCGGCCGGGGCGATGTACCCGACGGAGCTCTACGCCGCCATTCGCGATGTGCCCGGCTTCGCGCCCGGGATTTACAGCTACCAGATCCTCGATCACTCGCTGGTCCAGGTGCGTGCCGGCGACCCCTACGAGGGGCTTCGCGCAGCGACGTTCGGGCACCCCGCGATCGAGGAAACGGGAGCGGTAATCATCCTCTCCGGCATGTGGTTTCGCAGCTCCTGGCGCTACCGGGAACGGGGCTACCGGCGTGCGCTCCTCGACTCGGGGCATGTGCTCGGGAACCTCGTCGTCAGTGCCCCTGTGGATGGTCTTGTGGCGCTCCCGCTCGGCTGCTTCCGCGACGAACTCGTCGAGAATATGCTCGGTGTGGACCCTGTGATCGAGGGGCCGCTCGCCGTCGTGCCGCTCGTGGCAGAGAGCGGCGCCGCAGAGATCCCGCGCGTGCCGCCGCGCCGCTCCGACGTCGTCGAATGGCGACGCGCTCTAGGCCGCGTTGAAGAGCGCGTGCCGGAGGGTGCGCCGGAGCGGATGATCGCCGCCCTGCACCTCGCCGGACGCCTGGACGCGGAGGCCGACACCGTCTCTGGCGACGCGTCTGTGGCAGCCGGAGCGCCCGCCGACGCGCTGGTCATCGGTGCGGACGTAGGGCGCACGTTCTGGCAATCCGACGATCCGATCACCGCGACGATCGCGGCACGACGCAGCACCCGCCAGTTCCGCTCGGCGCCGATCCCGAAGGACGCGCTCCTCCGCGCGCTCGCGTTTGCGACCGGCTCTTCCGACGGCTCGCTCTTCGTCCCCGAATTGTTGCGGACGTACGTCGTCTCGTTGGGCGTCGTCGGGCTCCCGCCTGGTAGCTACCTTCATGAGACGGAGCCGGCTCGGCTCGTCGAACTCTCGCGCGGTCGTCTCGACGACGCGATGGTCCACCTCGGGCTCGGTCAGGAGATCTTCGTCCACGCCGGGGCGGTTGTCATCCACACCGTCGATCTGACCCGCGCGGTCGCGCGCCACGGCGATCGGATCTACCGCCTGCTCAATCTCGACGCGGGTCACATCGGCGAGCGGCTCAACCTGGCCGCCCTGCGCGAGGGCCTCGGCGTGTCGGGCTGCGGCGGCTACTACGACGACGAGATGAACCGCGTACTCGCGATCCCCGAGAGCCAGGCTGTGATCTATCTCACGAGCCTCGGCATCCGCGCCTGAACTGCCGCCCTTTCGGTGCGACCCGAACGCCGCGCGGCGCGTTACAGGGGGGAAGTCGGCGCGCTGTGCGCTGACACCGCTGACACCGCAGACGCCCTTGAGAGAAACCATGCAACGTTCGGGAAGTACCCGTCGGTCGTGCCGTCCACACTCACGTCGTCCCCACTCACAACACCGTGCGCGCGTGGTCGCCGAGCGACGCGCCGCGCGACTTCCGACGGACCCGCCCCATGTCGTGAACGTCGCCCCCCGCGCGTCTGTCGCAGTGGCGCCCTCCGCGAGATCGCCAGCCGTCGCGCCGTCACGCGTGATGGCACCGGCGGCCAGCGCGCGGGAGCGGCGTCGCGCCGTCATCGGGATCTGTGGCGGAGTCGCGTTGCTCGTGGCCGGGTGTCTCGCTGTCCTCGCCACGGATCTGTCGGGCGGGCGCCGACCGCTGCAACCGCTGGCGGCCGTGCTGGAAATCCAGCGAGAGGGGCTCCGCCTCGTCTATCACCTTCCGACAGGCCGCGTGTCGCTCTTCGATCTCACTGCTGATCCGCGCGCGCTACGCAACGTCGCGGGCGAGCGACCGCAGGATCTCGAGCGATTGCGTGCGGCGCTTGCCGCCGAGCACGGCGTGGACGATCTCGAAGCGCTGCGCGCGCGCTCGCAGAACGCCATCGACTCGCTGCGCCAACTCGGCTACCTCTGACCGCGGCCGCGGGGGCCCCGCTATATCTGAGCCCACTGGTGTAGCGCGGCCTGGACGTACTCGCGTCGGGCCGGGTCCGCGGTCTCGTCTGCGAAGGGCCGGGCGGCGATCAGGTCGTCGCGGATCAGCGCGGCGGTCATCTCGAGCCACGCAACCATCTGGGGCAGCCGCTTCTTGGCGTCCTTGGCTCCGGGGAAGTCGGCCGGCCGCGCCGCGGTTCCGCGCAACTGGGCGACGCGCGCACGATCGACGGCGAGTTCGCCGGACGCCTTCTCGCCCGCTTCCTTCGCGAGCCGTTCCGTCAACTCGAACGCTGCATCGGTGTGCCCGAGCGCCAGCAGCATCTCGAGTTCGGCCTCGTCGAGATCCCCGGGGATGGGCTTGGCAGCGCGGATGCGTGTGACGAGTTCGGCGTGGTCGCCGCACGCTGAGTGGATGCGTAGCCAGCGCGAGGCGCGGCGGGCGGCGTCGGCACGATTGAGTCCCGTCTCCGGGATTTCCGGGATGGCCGGGTGCGTCGTCAGATGGTCGTATTCCATCTCCAGACCGCATTCGATCTTCGACCAGACCGACGGCAGGTCCGGGGTCCGCAAGTCCGCTTGCAGACGCTGCAATTCGGCCTGCCGCAGGGCGAGCGAGTAGATGGGGGCGTGGCGCGTCTCCAGCACCGACTCGACCGTCTTCTCGGCGTCGGTCCTGTCTCCGGCGGCGATGCGCGCGACGGCTGCGAAGCCCGCTTGCACGTAGTCGAGAGGCTCGACGGACGTGGCCGGATAGCTGATGTCGGCGGCGTCGTCGAAGCGTCCCGCCTCGGCGAGTGTGTGTGCGAGCCAGAGCCCCGGCGCGGGCACCGCGGCGCCGTCGTCGTGAGCCTGGCGGGCCTCGACCACGGCCTCGTCGTGCTGCCCGAGGCGCGAGAGGCATTCGGCACGCCGGAACCGCGCGATGACACCCTTGCGCGACCCATTCGCGAGGGGGGCGAGCGCGTCGGCGGCGCGGGCGAATTCGCCCTTCTCGATGAGGCCGACGGCGGATGCGAGAGAAACGCTCATCAGGTGAGGCTACAACCAGCGGCCCCGATGAACGATGATGCGCGCTCGTGTCTCCGCATCACGCCCCTCACCACGTTCTCGGCCTGAACAAATACGACCACGACGTCAGCGCCGTGCTCCTGCGCGACGGCGTGCCCGTGGCCGCGATCTGCAAGGAGCGGTTGACGCGCGAGAAGAACGCTGGCGGGGCGCCGGACGTCGCGGCGGGCTACTGCCTGAAGGCGGCTGGCATCCGTCTGGCCGACGTGGACGTCATCGTGCAGAACTCGTACGCGCTGAGTGTCCCCGAGCTCGAGCAGGATCTCCTCTCGCGCGTGCATGCGCTGCATATGCCGCCGGACGAGCGGGCGCTCGTCCTCGCGTCGCCGCTCTTTCGCAATGCGGGCGCCGTGACGATCTCGCACCACCTCGCGCACGCATACAGCGCGTTCGCGCCGAGCCCCTTCGCCGAGGGCGCTGTTATGGTGATCGACGGCGTGGGCAGTCATCGACGCGACGTCACCGAAGAGATCCCCGCCGCCGACACCGGCCACGCTGCCGATCGCGAGTCGGAATCGTTCTACGTCTTCCGTGGCACCGAGATCGAGTGCGTCGGCAAGCAGTGGTTGCGGGTGACGCCGGGAACGCTGTCGGAGGATTTCACAAAACTGCCAGGGCTGGGCGCCGTGTACTCCCGCGTAAGCGAGTACGTGTTCGGCGAGTGGAGCAAATGTGGCGAGGTGATGGGGCTGGCGGCGTACGGGCACGAGCGCGATGATCTGCCGCCGCTCGTCGGCATCCACCCCGGTCATGAGGGGGCGGACAGTCGCGAGGGCGACGGCGACGGCGACGGCGGGCGGACGTGGGCGCTCCCGATGTGGCCCGAGTGGCTCCGCAATCCGTGGGTGCCGCCGCACGACGGCGGGTTGACGCCCGCACAAGAGCAGGCGGCGTGGGAGGCGAGCCCGCACCAGCAGGAGTGGCGCGATCTGTGTCGCCGCGTGCAGACCGATCTCGAGGAGGCGCTCCTCGAGCGCGCGCGTCGGCTCCACGAAGCGACGGGAATGAAGCGTCTCGTGATCGCCGGCGGCGTGGCGCTGAATTGCGTCGCGAACACGCGTATTCTCGCCGAGACGCCATTCGAGGAGATCTGGGTGCAGCCCGCCGCGGGCGACAGCGGGATCGCGCTCGGATGCGCGCTCTACGGCGAGTTGGTGGTTGCCGGGCACCCGCGGCGCTACACGATGGGGACCGACGGGCTGGGTGTGCGCTACGCGGCGAGCGATATCGATGCGGCGCTCGCGACGCGCTTCGTCGCGGCGTGCATTCGTTCCCGCCGCGTCGCTGACGTGGCGGGCGAGACGGCCAAGATTCTGGCGGCGGGGAAGGTCGTCGGCTGGTTCCAGGGCGGCGCCGAACTCGGGCCGCGCGCTCTGGGGCAGCGCTCGATCGTCTGCGACCCCCGCGACGCGGCGGCGAAGCGACGCCTGAACGCGACCGTCAAGCATCGCCAGGAGTTCCGGCCCTTCGCGCCGGCGGTTCCCGAGGAGGTGGCCGACGAGTGGTTCGAGCCCGGCCCGGCGAGTTCGCACATGCTCTTCGTGCGCGCCATCCGGAAGGACAAGCTCGCAGAACTCCCCGCCGTGGCGCACGTCGATGGCACCGCGCGGCTCCAGACCGTCGTCCGCGAAGAGCGCCCGGAGTTCCACGCCCTGCTGGAGGCCTTCGGCCGCGAGACCGGCGTTCCCGTGCTCGTGAACACGTCGTTCAACATCAAGGGCGAGCCGATCGTCGAGACTCCGCTCGACGCTCTTCTATGTTTCCTCGGAACCGACATCGATGTGCTGGTGTTGGAGGATCGGATCGTAGAGAAGCGGGGCATTCCGGCTCGGATGCGGCGTTTCTTGCTCGAATTGCACCGGGGCTCGGGTGCCAGGGACCATGGGTTCGTTGGTTCCTGAGCACGCGGCTCCTCTCACTATTGGCTCTCACATCTGGCCCTCACAGCTGGCCCTCACAACTGGTAGGCTTCTTCACGTGCGCCCGTTCGCTCTTCTCCCGCTTGGATTGCTCGCCATCGGAGTCGGCCTTGCCGCTGGGCTGACCATCGGCTCATCCGACGACGCCGGCCTGGTCGTTGAAGAGGCCGAGATCGTCGTGCGCGCCGACGACGGCGAAGTGCGGACGCTGTCGGCGGACGAGGCTGCTGCGCGGATCGAGTACCTCGAAGCGGCGCTCCGGCGCAGCCGGACGCGGCGGGTTGCACGCGAGAGCCGAATTCGTGGCGACGCGGCGCCGGAGTCCGAGAACGCCGAGGCGGTCGGGCCTCCTTCTCCGCTGCTGCATCCCGAGGGACGCGAATATACCCCCGACGAGTTGCTCGAACTCGCGCGCGACGGGAGAGACCCCGAGTTGCGGCGCGCTGCGATCAGCGCTCTGCGGCGTGTCAATACCGACGCCGCGCGCAACACGTTGCAGGCGATCCTCGCCGACGACAAGACGCCGCCCGAGACCCGGCTCCTCACGGCCAGAGTGCTTGCGAACCAACCACATCGCGATCACCTGCCCAGCGAGTTGATCACCTCGCTCGGGACCGAGACGGACCCCGCGATCCGGCAGGTCCTCGCGCGTGGAGTCTCCGGATTGCGCGAACGCCGTGTTTGGATGAGCGAGATCTCCGCCGCGCTTGGCAAGGAACAGAACCCGGAGGCCCGGCGTGCGCTCCTCAATGCTGTGGCGCGTTCCTCGCGCGACCCGGCCGCGCGCGAACAACTGCTGTCGATCGCAACGTCGGCTGGCGCGCCTCCCGACGAGCGACGCACGGCTCTCAACGCGCTCACACGCGGGCGCCCCGATCGCGACACAGTCGACCAGTTGCGGCCGCTGCTCAAGGCGCGTGACCCGGCGGTCCGCGCCCAGGCGCTACGCGTACTCACGAGCGACCGCGGGATGCCCCTCTCGACACTCCGCGCCGGGCTTGCCGACGATGATCCCGGCGTTCGCGCCACAGCTCTCGCCCGCGGAATGAGTCATTTCAACCGGTTCCGGAAGACCAAGAAACTCCCGCAGGGACAGGTCGTCGCCACAGCGTCGCGCGTCGCGCAACTCGCCCGCAACGATCCCGACGCCGGCGTGCGGCGTGCCGGCATCTCCGCGTCGCGCTACCTGCCGAAGGGGCAACGCGCAGCTGTGCTCGCTGCTGGCCGCAGCGACAGCGACCTGGGTGTGCGGCTGGCCGCGTACGCCGGCTCATCGCGCAAGGTCGCGCTCAGCGCAACGGACCAATTCCTGGGCGCGCTCTCCGCCCCCGACGCGCGAACCCGCGACTACGCGTACTCGCAACTGCGCCGACTGCATGGCGTCCGCGTGCCCTTCCAGGGCGTCTGGAACGACGACGCCCGCGCGGCAGCGATCAAGACCATCCGGACGTCCGTCCGGTAGCGGCGGGGCGCGCGCGGAGCGCGCGACCGGCCGCTAGTGTCTTCTGTGCCGACTCCGTCGGCACGCTCGCTCGCGCTCGCATGTTCGGCTGCGGTCGCAGCTCCGACTGCTTCAACCGGGGCGGCGCTCGGTGTTCGCTGCCGCGCATCGGGGTGTGCGCACGACGCGTGAGCGAGCGCGCTGCAAGGGTGGGTTTCGCAGGCGGATTCCACTCCCTGCGCCTCACGGTGTTGCGTTGGGGTCGCCTCCGGCTCCCCGCTCGCTCTCGCTCGCATGCTCGTCTTCGGTTGCGGATCCGACTGCTTCAACTGGGGCGGCGCTCGGTGTTCGCTGCCGCGCATCGGGGTGTGCGCACGACGCGTGAGCGAGCGCGCTGCAAGGGTGGGTTTCGCAGGCGGATTCCACTCCCTGCGCCTCACCGCGAATGTCACGCTGCGTGCTTCGCACACAGCCCGCCACTCGCTCGCGTTCCCGGGCTTGTTCGCGCGGGTGGGCCGTTCTGCGCCCTCGAATCTCCCACCTCTGAAGCCCCCGATCAATCAACCAGGTGCGCGGCGTCGAAATCGCGTGCCTGGCTCAATTCTTGCGCGCGCCGCCGAGCCTCGCCGTCGTCCATTCGGGTGGCCGCGCGAAGGAACTGAGCCCGGCACGGTAGTTCGACCCCTCGACGGGTCGCGATCCATCCAGACCTCCCAATCCCCAATCTCGCGCATCCCCATCCCCGCCCACAGCCCTCGCCTCCGCAGCGCCCTCTTCAGACAGACCGGGTCTCCTTTCGCGCCTCTTCACTGACGTTGCAGCCCTGGCTCGAACCGGGGTCCCGGCCCGTCGCCAGGCCGAAAAGGCGCGAAAACAGGCCCGGTCTGGCCTTCCCGCGGTCCGGTCTTCCGCGAACGCCTGAGCGTGCGGCAACCTATCGCGGCGTGATCTCCGCAGCGAGTCCGGGCATCGCCGGGACCGACGCCAGTTCGGAGCGATCGAGCAACAGGATCAGGGTGTGGATCGCCGTGACGTACACGCGTGCCTCGGGAACCCACGAGTCCATCCCAGGTAGGTTACCGTCGCCGAACGGCTTCGAGTCGCACGTCACGGCGGGTGACGACTCGCGACACGCACAGTCGTACGAACCGTCGTCGCTCTGCTGCTCCAAGATGCGCGCGAAGTAGGTGCGTCGGAACACCGCCCAAGTCTCGGGGCCGCGGGCCTTCGCGAGGAGCGCGTTCCATTGGAAGGCGAGCGTCGCGGAGCCGTGGCCTTCACTGGCCCACTCGGGGTGAGCGTCGATGACTCTGAGGGCGCGGAGAATGGTCGGATCGTCGCTCTTCGCACCGGCGCAGAGCAGCGCGAATACGGCCCCACCCGAGCGCGCCACGTCGAGATGGTTGACCCGTGCGGAGGACACTCTCAGGGCCTCGGGCACAGGTTCAGAGGTCCCCGTGCTTGGTCTCTCACTCTGGGACGGGTCGTACGGCCAGGAGCCGCCTCCGTTCTGGGACTCGCGGAAGTACTCTCGTCCGCGAGAGAGCGCGTCGTCGTTCGTCGCGCTCACGATGCTGCCACCAACACCGAGCGCGACCAACGCGCCATTCGATGCGGCGAGCAGCGTGTCGGGATACATCCTTGATCCGCCGTCGGGTGTTGGAACCTTGATCGGCGGCGAGCCGATGTCGGACCGATTGGCGTCGTCGTGTCCCCAACCGCCGTCGCCCTGCTGCGCGCCCGAGAGAGCGATCACGACGTCACGTAGACCGGTCTTCGCGTCGCGCTTCCCACTGCCGCGCTTCACGCTCTCAGCGAGAAACAGGCCACCGATCCCGAGTGGCCACACGAATTGCGAAGGGCCGCGTATCCCGCCGCTACCTCCCCGGGGACCGGGCCGCTGCGGCGCGTCCTTGCGCTTCTTCTTCTTCTTGGTCCGCTTCTTGTCGTCGCTTCCGTAGAGCGCCGCCACGTCAGCTGCGTATCGCACGATGTAGTCTCGTGCCAGAGCCAACTCCTTCTTTCGGGAGGGCAACTTCGCGTCGTCCTTCCCGGTTCGGTCACCGGCCAGCAACGAGGCGAGACCCGCGATCGCAATCGTGTACTGCTTCCTCGGCGAACCGCCTTCCGAGATCGTCCACATCTTTTCATCCAGGTAGCGGAAGCCCACCCGGATGGCTGCGTCACGCCGTTCCGCCGTGACGCGTGGTGCGTCGGGCACAGCAGCGACCGGCGCAGCGTCCTGGCAGTGCGCGGCGCCCGGACCGAGCGCGAGGAGAACCCCGAGCGAAACGATGGCAGCGAGATGCACAGTGCGCATGTCAGAGAGGATAGCGCCCGATCGTGAACCCGCACGCGCGTCCTGATGCAAATCCGCCGGTTCTACTGTGCCAGGTTCAATGCGCCGGCTGGACCGCTCGGTGGGTTGCAAGATAGTTGTCGCGTCGCTCGCGTGGTTCATGCCGCCGCGAGACCCTGCCCGGTGTCTCTCTGGTTGAGTGTTGGAGATCCCGGACCTCCAGCGTCCGGACCTACTCCTCCACCACCACCTCGATGTCGGTCGCTCCGGACATCACCTTGCCCGAGTGCTTGATTGCGATGTTTGGGCCGGACACCGGGACGCTCCCGATCAGGTTCCAGTCTCCGCCAGCCGGGATGTTGTTGAAGACGAACGAGCCGTCTTGCTGCGAGCGGACGTAGCCCACTTGGAGTCCGAAGTCGTCGGTCAGCCGTAGCCGCGCGTTTGCGATGGGGTCGCCGTTGGCGTACTTCACGGTGCCGGAGACTGTCTCGCCGACCTCCATGATGATGCGCATGTCGGTGCTGCCGCCGCGGACCGGTTCCATGATGAGGGGCGCGTAGCCGCCGGCGCGGATGTAGAGGCGGTACTCGCCGTCCATCAGCCCCTGCATGGCGAATTTTCCGGTCTGGTTGGCGCGGCTCCAGCCGTTCGACGGTGTGGCTCCGGCGGGCACGTTGATCTGTGTTGCCTGGACGTTGGCGGCGACGGGACTGCCGTTCGAGTTCACGATTGTTCCCGAGATCTCGCGACCTTGTTGCAGCACGATCTCGAGATCTTCGGTACCGACGATGACGTTCGGGATCTCCATCGGTGCGAAGGGGTTCGCCTGCACCTTCAGGTCGTACGCACCGTCCTCGAGACCGACCATGATGAAGCCGCCGTCGCCGGGTTGGAAGACCTGCGACCACGACCAGTTCTCGGTCCCCTTCTTGCGCATCTGGATGTTGAAACCGGTCGCGATCGAGAGACCGGAGACATCGACCAGATAACCCTTGATGAGGAAGCCCGCGCGGACGCGCAATTCGAGGTCGGTCGTGCCCGTCGCGACGCCCTTGGCTGGTTCGGCGATGAACGTCCCGCTGACCGAGACCGTGTGGGGGCCGGGCTCGAGTCCAGAGATCTTGAACGTGCCGTCGGAGGAGAGACGCGACCAGCGCTGGTTTCTGCCCCACATGTTGCGGCCGTTGTTGCCGCTCTCGGAACTCGCAGTGACCCAGCCGGTCGTGACCACGGAGCCGCCCTGGTCGATGACGCGCCCCTCGATGGTCGTGCCCGCCTCGACGAGGATCTCGACGTCGTCGCGGCCCGTGCGCACGCCCGTCTCCGTCTTGTCCTTCACGTTGACGTCGCGGCCCCAGAGCCAGTTGGCGGAGACGGTCAGGTCGTACGCGCCCTCGGCGAGGTTCACGAACTCGAACGAGCCGTCCGGGGCCGTGAAGACGCGATTGCCTCCCCACCACCAGTTGTTGCGCCCGTTACGCGCCTGATCGGCGTTCTTCGCCTCGACCGGGACGCCCGCCAGCGGCTTGCCGTCGGGGCCCTTCACGACGCCGGAGATACTCTCGGCCGCTCCGAGCTTGATGACCACGTCGCCGGTTCCGGTGGAGGCCTGCGACCAGCCCGGTGCCACGCCGGGAGCGCCGGCGGAGAGGTTGTAGTTTCCGAGTTTCAGCCCGCGGAACGCGAAGCGCCCCTCGGCGTCGGATTGCGTTGTCGGGGCGCCGGGTAGCGCCGCGACGAAGCCCCATTGGCGTTTTTTCCCGTCGCCGGTGTAGTTCGCGTTGATGGTGGCGCCGACGATCGGCTGTCCGCCCGGGCCCTCGACGCGCCCCTTCATCTCGGCGCCCGGCGTCAGGATCAGATCCACGCCGCCTGTGGACTGCGCGCCCGTGACCTTGACGTCGGAGTCCCACGCCGGGAGATGCCCATCGCAGTCGCCACGGACTGTGACCGCGCCCTCGGTCACACCGGTGATCTCGAAGCTGCCATCGGGGGCGACCGGGAACTTCGACGCACGATCGAATTGGCGGAAGCCCCACGGATTGCGGCTGTTGAGCTTGCCCCGGACGTAGCGCACATACGCGCCTTCGAGAGGACGCCCTTCGCTGCTGCGCATCCGCCCCTTGATCGACCCGCCGGGTGCGAGTTTGATTTCGATGTCCTTCACCGGTTCTGCGGCGGGCACCGCGAAGGGCGCCGACGTGCCGGTGGTCAACTCCGGCGCGGATGCGGAGGCGGTAGCGCGACGCGCGGTCGGCACCGACTCGATCGTGAACTTGCCTTCTGCGTCGCTGAAGACCGGGGTAGGTGACCGGGCGCCCGTCACCGAGATCCGCGCGCCGGGGAAGGGCTGGCCGTCCGGGCCGCGCACGACGCCGCTGACCGACGTACCGGGCGCGAGGTGATACGTGACCGTGAAGTCCTCGGAGACGGTGATCCGCCACTCTGCAGGCATCGCCGCCGGGCTCTGCATCACGTTCTGCGGCCGGGGCGGCATGGCGTCCTGCACGTAGCCGGCGGCCGTGATCACGACGAGGTATGTTCCCGGCACGATGCCCGGATACTCCGCCACACCGTTGTCGTCCGTGGTTGCGGACCAAGGCTGCCCACCGCTGCCCCACATCTGCGCCATACGCAGGCTGACGACCGCGCCTTCGATCGGGTGCTCGTCTGCTTTCGCGAGCACCGTCACCGTCACCCGCACGCCCGCGCTCAGGACGATGTCGCGCCGGATCTCCGCGCCCTCGCGTACCGACTCGCCGGTGCCCTGCTGGGGAGCGGTCGGGTCGGGGAAGGGAACGTAGCCGTCGGCGCGCACGCGGAAGTACGCCGACGCTCCAGCGGGCACGTCCTCGAGAAGGTATGTGCCGTCCTCGCCCGTGCGCGTGACGAGCGGCATGCCACCCTGGGAAGCGTATTGGACCTCGGCGTCCGCGACGGGCTCGCCCGAGCTACTCGTGACGGTGCCGAGCAGGGTCGCCGTCGCCCGCAGGCGTAGATCGACGCGTTCTTGATCCGGGATGCGCGCCGTGCCGACGCGGACCAGAGGCTTCTCCGCCTGCGCCAGATAGAGCGTGTAGATGCCGGGTGCGAGTCCGCCGACCACGTACGATCCATCCTCTTTCGTCGGGCCCTCGAGCTTGTCCATGTTGCGCCCTGAGCTGGCGTTGGGCGTGGCGATGACGCGTGCTTCGGCGACCGGCTTGTCATCCGCATCGTGCACGGTGCCCTTCAACTCATGCGCTTTCGGAAGGAGCAACCGCACGGGGTGGGGCGCCGCATCGGGCGCGACGAGTACGCGACTCTGCGACGCCGTGCCGCGGTCCGGCGCGGTGGCGCGCACGTGATAGGTGCCGGGGAGGAGCCCCGCGACGGTCGCGTCGCCAGAGTCGTCAGTGGTTGCCTTCGCGGTCGGTGTCGGTGTCACGGCGAGTCCGGCGACGCGCGACGCGCTGGTCGTCTCCGAAGTGTCCGCCGCGCCGCCGGTCGTCGCGAAGACCGCGACTTCCGCGTTTGCGATCGGCATGCCGTTCAGACCGCGCACCTGAACCGGGAGATCGACGGGCACATCGAGCCAGATCGTCCCGAGGTCGCGTTCCTCCGACGGCCCGAGATCGATGCCCGGCAGCGCAACGGGGGCGAACGGGTCGCGGATGCCGCTCAACGCGTAGCCGCCGCGGGGCGGGAGACCGGCGAAGCGGAAGACCCCCTTCGCGTCACTCTCGGTCACGAGTTCCACCGGCTTGCCGCCCTCGGCTTCGGGCGGCATTGTCAGCGTCAATTTGAGGCCCACGATTGGCTCGCGGGATCGATACGCGCGCACGCGACCGCGCACCGTCGCCGCAACCGTCGCGTCGGCGCCGCCGGTGGAACTGACCTGGCGGCGTCCGGGACCGGCTTGCTGCGTGGTCTCAGTCTCTCCGGCGGCAGGGTTGCCCATGTCC
Source organism: Planctomycetota bacterium (assembly GCA_024280885.1). Taxonomy (GTDB): domain Bacteria; phylum Planctomycetota; class JAJSAM01; order JAJSAM01; family JAJVHW01; genus JAJRPF01. Next base: position 164,112 of record JAJRPF010000072.1, read on the forward strand.
GTCTCGGCGGCCACCTCGGCAGCCTCGGTCGCGTCGCTGTCGGTCCCGAGCACGATGTAGAGCGCGCCGCCCATCCCGCAGACGAGAAGCAGCGCCAGCGCGACGATCAGGCTCGCAGGACTCCGGGCTTTCCGCTTCTTCGGCATGGTGCTCTCGCTCTCCCCGACCGTCGGTCCCCCATGCCCCGTCACCGGGGCATGAGAAGAGCCTAACGGACATGGGAGTCAGCGCGCGATACGGAGCCAGGACAACTTCGGCAGAGTTCGGGGCAGAGCCGTCGCACTCGCCTTAGGGTCCGCGCAAGAATAACTTCCGGGATTCGGTCGGCTGCGGCGGCGTAATGCTGCGTTGCCTCTCCTCCCCGACTCGGCTCCCCGTCCAATTCAATCATGACTGCGAGTCGCGTCGTCGACGCGCCTTGCCTTACGCCGCCTCGCTCGCCCTCGGGCCCAGGAACTTCTTCTTGCGCGAACCCTCACCCGTGCTCCGAACTCTGCCGAAGTTGTCCTGGCTCCGTATCTCTCAGAGGGCGTGAAGTGCGTCTTCGAGGAAACGGATCACCGCATCGTCTTCGCAGCTTCCCGGCAGAACGTGGTCCGCGGCTGCGCGAACGCCTTCGACCGCATTCGACGGTGCGACGCCCACGGCCGCCATCGCGATCATCTCCACGTCGTTCCACCAGTCCCCGCAGGCGAGGAGCGCCGTGACGGGGACGTCGAGCGCCTCAAGCACGGTGGCGAGGCCGCGGTGCTTGCCGACGCCGAGCGGCCGCACCTGTAGTTGCTTGAGACCGTCCCAGAAGTCGATCCGGAACAGATCGACACCCGGCAGATCGACCGCGGCGACCCGCGCGTGCGCCTCGTCGATCTCGTGCGGCTCGCCGATCAGATGCAGCACGTGGGCATGGCCGAGTGACGGATCGGAGAGGCACGCGTCGGTCAGTACGACGTCCGGGTCCCAGATACTCATCTCCGGGATGCGCCCGGCCATGCGCCTGTTCGCGAAGATCCGGCTTCCGTCGTGCGCGAAGAAGTACCCGACGCTCAGTCCGTCCAGGGCGTCGTGAACATCCGCGCGTTGGCCCGGTCCGAGAGTGAGCCGCCGCAGCGGCGTGTCCGCGCCCGGGCGTGAGACCAGCGCACCCTCAAGAGCGATGCAGGGTGCGTCGATCCCCAGCTCGCACGCGTAGCCCTCGGTCAGCGACCACCCCTTGCCGGTCGCGAGCATGACGTGAATTCCCGCCGCGCGGAGTTCCGGGACGACCCGCCGTGCGCGCTCGGTCAGCTTCTTCGTCGCGGGCAGCAGCGTGCCGTCGAGGTCGAGCGCGACGAGGCGGATGCCCGCGAGTGGCGACACGTAGACCTACTTGCTCAAGTCCGCGTTCGCGGCGGCCAACTCGTCGTCGTCCAATTCGTCATCCGAGTCGTCGTTGTCATCCCCATCGGTCGCGTCGGGTGCCAGCCCATCTTCGGCGACCGTCTCGCCGCGCTCCCCGTACGTCGGTCCGTGCGATTTCCCGCGCGCCGTCCCTTCGTGCGCCTCTGCCAAGACGGTCCCCAGCGATCGGAGGCCTTCGTCGTCCGGCCAGATCTCGATCCCGGCCACGGCGACATGCAGCGCCTCGTCCGGATCGCCGCGTGCAGCGAGGTGCTTGGCGTAGCCCAGCACGCCCTCCGGCAGGAGCCCCGACTCGCCGAATGCGGCACGGGCGGCCGCGGCTTCCGGGGCATCTTGCACATGGAAACTGCCTTCGACGACCGCCCGCATATACGCGTGGAAGAGGACCATCTCGCCGCCGGGGCTACCGGGCGCCGCGATCCGGGTCGCCCGATCGCACGTGCCGATCAGAGTGATCCGCGCGGCGTCGGCGTCGCTGCCCGGCTCGCTACTCGTCTCGCCGAGGGCGCCCGCTGCGCGGGCCTCGGCCGCCGCCGCGCTCCAGCGGGCGATGGCGAGTTCGCGACCACCGTCCAGCATGTCGTCCTCGAATGTGTCGCGCAGGATCTCGGCCGCGCGATCCGTCGCCAGCTCTTCGCCTGCGGCGGTTGACACGGCGACTGCGCTCAAGAGCGCGTGTGTCCCGCGGACCGCTAGATCCACCGAGATCACATGCGGGAGCACGTCGTCATCGATGGCCTGCAGCAGCGCCTGCACATCCTTGCGGTAGCGCTGTTCGTAGTGATGCTTGAGTGCCGGATACTTGCCCCAGAACTGCTCGAGGTCCTTCGCATTCAGGCCGCCGTCCGCGTCCGCGCGGCGCTTCAGGTCCTCCTGCGCGTGCAATTCTTCCAGGCTGATTCGCAGCAGCAGATCGAAGAGCCCGCGACCCCGCAGACCGCGGTCGTCCGGCAGTCCACTGGCAAGCCCCACGCCGGCCGCGGCCGCTTGCCGTCGCTTGCGGCTCACGGACGTATCCTCGGTCAACGCCTGCAGCACGGCACAGGCCGCTTCGGCGTCCTCGTCGCTGATGAGCTCGTGGAGATGGTGGATGGAGAAGTCGCGCAGCGCCGCCTCGAGCTCCTCGTCGTCGGCCGCGTCGCGCAGACCCGTGCCGGCGGTGGAGACGAGCGCGTGGCTCAGCGTGTCGAAGTCGATCCGCAGGTCGAAGCATGCCTCCTGGTGACGCAGCAATTCGACCAGCGTCGGCAGACGGCGTCCGACGACGTCTGTGTCGAGCCCGCCGTCCTCCCGGAAGACGCCCTTGAACGCGTCGGGCGCCTGCTTGTCATCTGCGTCGCCCGTGTCTGCGTCGCCCGTGTCTGCATCGTGCGTGTCTGGCATGTCGTCGATCTCGTCTCTCTAGCCGCGTGCGGTGATCCGGGAATGAGCGCCGCACCCTACCCGTCTCTTTCGCGGCGGACGGACGCTTCTCGGGGCGGAAGCGGACTCCGCGCCGCGACCGGTTAGGATCACGGGATGCGTGGCCTCGTCGCCGTCTTCGTTCTTGCTCTTGCGGGCTCGCTCCTCGCCGCTCCGCCGGACTTGCTGTCGGATCTGCGCTCGTCGGACGATGCGCGTCGTCTGTCCGCCGTCATGACCCTGCAACAGGCCTCCCCGGAGGAGCTCGCAAGCAGCAGTCGCACGCTCATTCGGCGCGTCGAGAAGTTGCTCGTGAAGGACGATGTCGCCGAGATCCGCGGGCGCGCCGCCGACGTGCTGGCCCGCGCACAGGGGGTGCGGGCTGTGCCGCTACTTCTGACCGCGGTGACAACCGAGCAAGATGGCCGCGCGGCTGCCGATCTCGCCCGTGCCTTCGCGCGCATTCCCGGAGACGAGGCGCGTCGCGGTCTCAGCGATCTTGCCTTCAAGTCCCGCGACGCACGCGTCGCTGCGCTGGCCGCCGAGGCGCTCGGCTACTTGCCGGACGACGCCGGACGCGGCGACCTGCTCGCGCTGCTCGTCGGCGCTCCCCACTGGGCCGTGGCCGCCGGCGCCTGTCTCGGGTTGGCGCGCCATCGCTCGAAGGATGTCGTCGACAAGCTCGTCACGCATCTGCGACATCCCGACGCCGCCGTGCGTGCGGCGGCGCACGATGCTCTGATCCGCGTGTGTGGCGTCGAGAAGGGCGTGGACCCGGTGCAGTGGGAGCGGTGGTGGGAGGCGTCGCGCGCCGACTTCCAGTTCCGCGATCGCGAGGATGATCCCCTGCCGAGCGGGCCGAAGAAGCAGGGCGGGATCACCACCGACAAGTGGGCGCCCGGCGATCGGCCCACGTTCGCGCGCTTCTTCGGCATTCCGGTGCGCGGCAAGCGCGTCTGCTTCGTCATCGACTTCTCGCAGTCGATGTGGGGACCGCGCCGCAACAAGGCGCAGGCGGAGTTGATCGACGCGGTGAAGGGGCTCTCGTCGGTGACGAGCTTCGGCGTGATTCTCTTCAACGAGAAGGTCTGGTGGTTCGGCGCCGGGCCCACGCTGGCGCGACCGCAGCAGAAGCTGGACCTCGTGCGCTACCTGCCGGAGCAGGAGACGAAGTCGTACACCAATATCTACGACTCACTCGAACGCGCGCTCGGCCTGCTCGGCGTCGGGCGGCAGGCGGTGGAGCCGGCGCCCGGACTGGACGAGATCGTGCTCCTCTCGGACGGCGTGCCGAACCGCGGCAAGTTGAAAGCTACCGAACGCATCCTCGAGGCGATCGCCGCCCTGAACGGCGGTCGCGTCCGCATCCACACCGTCTCGCTCGGCGACGAGGAGCACGAACTTCTGAAGGCGTTGGCGGCCCAGAACGGCGGCAAACACGTGGAACACCCCTTCGCGAAATAGGCCCCTTCGCGATCGTCTTCCCTAGACTCCGCCGGTCGGAGCCGCCTTCCGACCTAGGAGCTCCCTGACGATGGCCGAAGTGAACGACCGAGTGATGGCCGTGGAGACGAGGCTGCAATCCCTGCAGCAGTCCCTTTGACGTCCCCGGCGGGCTGAAACAACTCGACGAACTCGAGCAATCGATGTCGCAGCCGGGCTTCTGGAATGACCAGAACAAGGCGCGCAAGACCGTTCAGGACATGAAGTTCCTGCGGGGCCGGGTCGGGCCCGTCGCGAAGCTCCTGACCGACGCGCAGGACATGCGCGAGCTCCTTGAGTTGGCCGAAATGGAAGACGATGCCGGCACGCTGGCCGAGGTTGGGCGTGAGGCGGAGCGCATCGACGACATCCTCGGTCAACTCGAATTCACGCTCGCGATGAGCGACCCGCACGACTCGTTTCCCTGCTACCTTTCCGCCCACGCTGGGGCAGGTGGCACGGACGCCGCCGACTGGGCGCTCATGCTCTCGCGCATGTACGTTCGCTACGCTGAGCGCCAGGGCTGGAAGGTCGAGCTCGTGGACGAGGTGCCCGCCGAAGAGGCTGGCGTCCGCAAGATCACCTTCAAGATCAGCGGCGAGTGGGCGACCGGCTATCTCAAGAACGAGATCGGCGTCCATCGTCTCGTGCGTCTCTCGCCCTTCGATGCCGCCAACCGGCGGCAGACGTCGTTCGCATCGATCGACGTCGTGCCGGAGATCGAAGAAGGCGAGATCGAGATCAACGACAAGGATCTCCGGATCGACACGTACCGCGCGGGCGGCGCGGGCGGGCAGCACGTCAACAAGACGGACTCGGCGGTGCGCATCACCCACGTCCCGACGGGGATCGTCGTGCAGTGCCAATCCGAGCGCAGCCAGATGAAGAACAAGCGGACGGCGATGTCGATGCTCTCCGCGAAGCTCTACCGCGCCCGCGAGATCGAGCGCGAGAGTGAGCTGAAGCAGGCCTACGACGCCAAGGGCGGGATTGACTTCGGATACCAGATCCGCTCGTACGTGCTCCATCCGTATCAAATGGTGAAGGATCTGCGGACCAGCCACCAAACCGCCAACACGCAGGGCGTGCTCGACGGCGATATTCAGGCGTTCATCGACGCGCATATGCGGCATCGCGGGGGCGGCAAGTAGAGCGACTAGCAGCCTGTCGGAGTAGTCCATCGGAACCGGAGAATGTGCCTTCGCAACCGAATTCGAGAACGGTTGACTCCGCCCAGGAACGCCGTCCGTCGCACTTGCCAGGCTCGATGTTGCTTCGGCAGGGACTTCGCCTCTCA
>JAJRPF010000073.1 GCA_024280885.1 Planctomycetota bacterium
ATGCGCAGCGCGCCGCCGCGGCTGCCGCCGCCGCTGCGACGGACTGACCGCCCGCGCCGGTAGCTGCTGCGGATTTCGTCTTCGAATCGGTCGCGGGCCGATGCTGGGGATGGCTGGATCGGACGCGTACTTCCATCCGACGACGCAGTCGTGGTACTTCTCGAATGCCTCCGGGAGTGGAGCATCCTGCTCGGACTGAGCATAGACGCCAACGATCCGTTTGCCCTTCTTGTGCGCGTACTCAACCTCCCAGTCCACCCACTTGCTCGAGTGCGTGGATCGGCTGACGAGCACAATCATCGTCCCCGCCCATTTGATGCGGGGTGCGAGGATCTCACTCTTGATGTAGTCCGCGCTCTCGGCGTCGTTCGGCTTCGCGCTGTCGATGGAGCCGTCTCGGATGTCGTACCCATTCTTGCGAAGGAGAGACTTCAGCTGTTGAAGCTTCCCGTCATCTTCGTGAACGTGGCTGATGAACACGTTGTGAGCTTGTTCGCCCATGATGGCCCCCCGACTCTGCGCGCTCCGCGCGAAACACTCCACGGGGAGTCTAACCGTTGGGTCCGATGTGGACATCCCCCAGTTCGGTGGACACCCGACCACGTTGGTCGGCGTGGCGGACTCGGCACGAGCAGGTGGACGAACTCGGGCGACGCCGCCGGCGCGCATACGTATGGCAGCGCGGTTCCGTCTCGGCTCCTTGTGGGACTGCGCCTTAGGATCGAAGAAGTCCAGGTAGTGTGACTGTCTCGGGCGGAGAACTAAGGAGGACTGAAGATGGGCGCCAACTACGAAGAGGCGGCGATCGACGTGGTGAAGCACGGTCCGTCGGAGATCCCCAAGAGGGCTATCATCAGCCGTTTCGGCAGACTCATCGCCTTCACTGAGCCGGAGAAGGAGCAGTTCGCGGGCGTACTTGGGCTGATCGAGCGGTACATCCAGCAATCGGCCCCGAAGCACCCGCTGTGCATCGGGGCCTTCGGCCCCCCAGGGTCCGGCAAGTCGTTCAGTGTCGAGGAACTCGTCGCGACCGCGGTGGAGAGCGCGAACAAGCAGACGGGGTCCGAGGCGCGGGTAGCGATGCCGCTCCGGACGTTCAACCTCACGCAGATCCCCTCGACGCGAGACCTCTCACAGCTGCTCGGCCAGTCGATCGTCTCGGAGAAGCGGTCGGTGCCCGTGCTATTCTTCGACGAGTTTGATGCGCCGCTCGGCGGCTCCCCGCTCGGCTGGCTGAGCTGGTTCTTGGCTCCGATGCACGACGGACAGTTCCAGCTCCGTGGCACCACAATCCCATTGCGACGCGCCGTGTATGTGTTCGCCGGCGGAACGTCGTCCACGTTCGCGGAGTTCGCTGGCCGGACCGACGTTGAGTTCAGGAACGCCAAGGGTCCGGACTTCGTCAGTCGTCTTCGAGGGACTCTCGACGTGTGCGGCCCGAACGAACGCTCGGCGCGAGCACTTCGACGCGCGGTGATCCTCTGGAAGTCGCTCAAAGACCGCCATGCAGCGTTGCTTGGTAGCGACTCGGACGGTGCCCTGAAGATGTCGCCTACGCTGATCCGGGGCTTCCTGGACGCGGGACGCTTTCGTCACGGGGCTAGGTCCATCGGAGCCATCGTTGAGATGTGCAATGTCGAGGGGGCTCGCGTCACTGGGCTGCCGACCGAGCATCTGCTGAGGAGTCACGTCGACCGCGGTCGACTTGATCCTCGCGAAGTCGGTGGCGGAATCGGGCTCAGTGCTGGCGGCACGCAGACTGCACTGAAGGGCGCGTGGAAGAGGGTTGCCAACACGCTCTGGGAGCAGGGCGCCACGATCGTGTACGGCGGCCATGCAAGAGAAGGAGGCTTGACGCAACTCCTCAAGCGCGAGCTCGAGCGGCTGCCCAGCGGTCCGCTGCATCCACGGAAGAAGGGCTCGCCCCCGTACCTGCGTTGGATCGATCGTACCGGCGACGCATCCGTGTCAGCCGGGCTGCGGCGCGTGGTCAAGATCGACCCCGTTCCGAAGCTAGTGATGCCGCTCCGGGCGGACTTGGCGGAGCGCATTAGAGTCGCCGCCGACGGAGACAGCTCCATCGAGGGCTGGCTCTCGAAGTCGGTGGGGCTCTTCCGCATGCGGCACCAGATGAACGGGCAGTGTGTGGCGCGGGTAACGATGGGTGGCACGCCCGCCGCGTACACAGGGCGCTTCCCGGGAGTCCTTGAAGAGACGCTCCTCGCACTGCACTCCGGGCAGCCCGTCTACGTAGTTGGGGGGTTCGGTGGGGCGGCAGCAGGGATGGGCGAGATCATGGGACTGGGGCGGGCGAGCGTCAAAGCCTCGGAGAAGATGCTCAAGGGGCCAGCGCGCCTCGCATCCGGTCGCGCTGAGTCCGCTCTCGCTGAGTTGTCGGATCTTCTCGGTGCGGACGAACACCTTCCACGTACGTTCGGCGACGCAGTCGACGACCTGTGGAGGCATGCGATCGGCGGACCGGGCTGGATCGACAACGGGCTCTCTCGTCAGGAGAACCGGCGGTTGTTCGAGAGCACAGACGCCGTTGAGATCTGCGATCTGGTCGTCCGAGGCATCGTCGCAGCGTTGGAGTGACAACTACGTGGTAGGCACTGACGCTCCGGAAGGCGTGCTTCAGCCGCCTCTCCCGTGGCGACTCGCCCCTCTCCGAGAGCCGCTCGGCTCTGAGCGGAATCGCCTCGCACACAGCGCGGAGCAGGCCCGCCGAGCGGCGCAGCGCGATCCGACGCCGACGGCAACATCTAGGGGGCACGGTCATCAACCGGATATGCATGGCGTCCAGCGCGGTCGAGCGTATTGCTGTTACGGCTTCGACGCCGTCGTAGTGCACGGTGTCGGGCGTCATGAGACCGACATCCTCGGCACGATGCGTCTCCTCGATACGGCGTGCGGCCGACGTGGCGATCGAGATTGCCGCTCTGCGATGATCCACCCGGAGCGGCGTCCTGCGTGTGCGCGGGCGCGCTACTACGCGAGCGCGGAGAGATAGGTCGCGGAGCGCTCCGTTGCGCTGATCGGCGACGTGGGGTCGGCGTCCGCCCCGGTGGTGAGGCAAGACCGGGCGTTCCCAGGATGGAATCGGGTACAGGCTCTCTTCCTGCTGGCGCCGTAGAACCTCTCCCGACGCGCGTCTTGAGAACCAGAGCGTCGCTGGATGCGGTCAGCGCACGAAGATGGGCGGCGTGCTGAAGGGACGTGACGGAAGCGCGCGCGGTCGCGGCGGTGTCAGCCGCCTGGGTTCTCGCTGCAAGCCCGGACAGGCGAGCGTATCGAAAGGGAGAACGGGTCCGCGGACGCGGGCGTTCTCCTCGGAGTCATCCCGTCCACGCCGCGCACGCCCGCCGGAAGGAGCAACCACTGCACAGGAACCCCGCCTGCGGCACCGGCCGCCGCCGGCCGTCCAGGACCGCGCGCATCCCCGCGATGGTCGGTTGCACCACGGCCGGCAGCCACCTGAGGTCGGGATGCAACGCTGTGCTTGACGCCGGGCCGGTGGGTGTCCCGAACGAGGCGGTCAGAATCTCCGGAACTCACATTGTTCGGCTGCATGCAGAGCGTCCGCGCGCGACATCCGGTGGACGGCGAATCAGACACACGACTCGGCCCGGACTTCACGCCCGCTCGGTGCGCCTGGTTCGGGAAGCCGACAGCCGCACTTGCGGATCAGGGAGTCGCGCTTCACCCCGAACACAAGAGGCGCCTTGCAGCCGCGACAACGGAGCAGTCCGCGCCCATGGAACGCGCGCAGTCCCGACAGCCGCAACGAACGCTCCAATTCCTCGACGAGGCCGCCGGAGCGGATCGTCACGGCCGTTGACTTGACCGCTTCGGAGTGCCACGGCGGGGCACCGAAGCTGGTGATCGAGTCGGTGTCTACGAGCGTGTCCGAGAGCACCGTGTCCACGCCGAGCGCCGAGACTTCCCGGGTGTCACCGTCGAGAGCCACGTCGATTGCCTCCGCGTTGCGGCGCCCGATATCACCCTCGGCGCGGTAGACGATTCGAACTCCACTTGACAGGCCTCCGAGCACCCGCAGGAGGCCGAGTGTGTCGATCTCGTTGACGAGTAGCGTTGGGCGATCACTCGTCGGGACGTGCTTCGTGTGAAGCGTGACGTCCAGCCTCGACGAGATCGTGGACGAGCGCATGAGGTCCGCGGCGTCGGTGAACGGGGCGCCGAAGCCCCTCTCGCCGAAGAGCCGGGCCAGCGGTGATCGGGGCGGACACCCGTTCTTGAGGAATGCCCAGTTCGCCACGACGAGGAGCGTTTCCTCCGCTCTCGTGATCGCGACGTTGAGCAGGCGGCGAACTCGATCCTCGGGGTTGTAGATCGTGGGGCGCAGGAGTTGACTGACCTTGAACGGAGGGGCGTCTGCAAGGTCGAGGACCACGGCCCGACGCTGTGCTCCTTGCACGCGATGCACGGTCCCGATCAAGACGTCGTCGAAGCCGACGTCGCGGACGAATGATCGCAGCAGTCGAGCGTGCGCGGCGTGCGGTGTAACCACCGCGATCTCATCATCTCCGTATCCGGCTGCCAGGAGATGTGCGACGACGGCCGCAGACGCACCCGCGTGCGGGATGTTGAGTCGTGAGTGCGTGCCGAGCGCCTTCAGCGCGCACGCATCGAGCGACGAGGTGCTGATGACCGCGGCGCGTCCCGATCCCGGTGCTAGAAAGGGAAGCGCCAGCGCCTTGCGGCGGCGCACACTGCGATCGGTCGTGAGCTTCCCGCGGTACGTCAACCGGGACGCGGGGCTTGCGATCTGGGGGTGCATTCGGTACTGGCGCGTCAGCGTGATCATGCGGGTGTCGTCGCGACGTTCATCGAGTGCGGCGACCAGGCCGCATTGCTCGTACACGTCGGTCTCAAGGAACTTCTTCGCGGCGGCGTCCCGGGTGGCGGCGATCGGTGCAAGTTGGCGTGGGTCACCCACGATCACGAGTCGGCGTGATGCCATGTCGGCCGCCACAATGACCTGTGGAACGCTGACCATCGACGCTTCGTCCAGCACCACGACGTCGAAGTGCGTGTCGGAGATGGCGGGTGTGACCAGCGCCTTCGCGAGCGTGGCGCCGACGATCCTGGCCTGCGAGACCAAGTCGCGCTCATGCGCATCGAGCCAGTCTCCCAGGATGTCGAGAGTGCGATCGGCGTCGTTCACGGCGGCGCGCAAGGCGCTCAGCGTGGAGCGAACCCGGGCGAGTTCAGGAGTCGTCATCTCGCCCTCGAACGCGCGACGGGTCAAGTCGTCGAACATCCGATGGCGCGCCTTGCGGTCGGTCCGCGGTCGGCCGGGGGCCTGAATGGTGGTCACGCAACTCACAGCGTTCCGAAGGGTCTCGACCTGCTCCTGTGCACCGGCAACCCAGGCGAGAAGGGACACGGACGAAGGGGAGGGCGACTCCATCAACTCCCCGAGTCGCTCGATCGGTTCGACGGCGCGTTCCCGGATCGCGCGCAGAGCGGAGGGACGATCGCCTTCCGGCATCGCACGCTCGGCCAGGATGCGCGCGCCGATCCTGCGCTCCACCTCCTCGGTCAACTCGACCGCAGGTCCGACCCGGAGGATCGCGTCGGGCGAACCGAGTTCCTCGGGCGAGACTCGCTTCAGAACTGACGTCAACGCGTGATCCACCGCGACATTCGTCGGAGCGACGACGAGAACGCGTTCCCCCCTTGTGGCGCAGACCCAGACGATTGCGCCGATCGTGTTCGTTTTGCCTGTCCCCGGCGGTCCCTGCACGTACGTTACGTCGCGTGAAAGTGCTGCGGCGACGACGCGACGTTGCCGCGCGTTCAGATCCGGCGACTCCGGCACCTCGATCGACGTCTCCGGGATCGGTATCGTCGTCAATCCGAGCGCTTGGCGGATCCGCAAGATGCGGGTTTCTTCGGGGCTTGCGATGACCGAAGTCTCGATCGCATGAATACGTGCACGGAGGCTCTCGGTCAGGAACGCGACGTCCGCCGAGATCTCGGTCCGGCCGGGACGCCGACCCAGTTGACGGTTGGTCGTGACGGTGACGACATCACCGTCAATGGCGTCCAGAGTGCCGCGTGTTCGGAGTTCACCGCATCGAGCGGTGATCGGGCCGACCGGCGGCGGCAACCGCACGTCAGTGAGCCGGAACCGGTAGCGGTGGCCATCGGCGGTTCGTCGGACGAGGCGCCCGTCGTCGAGTTCGACACTGGCGCCGCGAGCCACGGCGGCAGCCTCCGCCTGGAGCGCTCGTTGGGTCTCCTTCAGGATCTGGACGAGTTGCGGGTCGTGTGTGTGCGCGTTCATTGGATAAAGCGGGGCCTCTCTCGGGCAGACGGTCGCCAGTGGGGTGCTCTGCGGCGTGGTGCTGCGTTGCGGTCAGAGGGCGGTCGGAGCCTCCGAACCTGGTTCCGCCGGCGCTCTTGTCTCCGACAGGGCGCCCTTGACGGCCTGGGCGATTTCGTGCTCGATCACGGACCAGTCGATGCGCGCCATGACGCGGGCGAGGAGCACGTCTCGATCGCGGTCGTCGCTACCCCACGAGGCGCCGTACGCCACGTCTCGCTCGGCAACGTACATTGCCTGCTCCTTCACGGCGTACGGGCGCGCGCAGAAAGCGCGCAACTTCGCGTGCATCGCCGGTCCGCGAGGGATGTTCCGGCCTGCTTCCCACCGGCGGACTGTCAGTGCCGTCACACCCAGGGTCTCTCCCAGTTGCGCCTGGGAGATCCCACGCGCCTTGCGAGCCGAGCGAACTCGTTGTGCCAGGTCGCCTTCGATGTCGTCACTCATGGCGGGAATGATCGCTCACTGATGCAATGAGATCAAGATCTGATCGTGTCGTGATCTATTTCGAGCCTCGGGCAGCGCCTGCCAGATCCGACGTCACGCGGCAGGATCCGACACCAGGGGCGGCGGGAACTCCACGGCGTCGCCCTGGTAAAGCCCGGCGGTGACACCTGAGGCCGACGAATGGCATCGCAGATTACCCGTGAGAGGAACGCCCTGGTCCGCGTGCTGCGAACTGACTGCGATGCACGTGCGCGCTGCGGCAAGCGAAAGGGGAGCGCGACGCCGCTGCAAGCGGTCGCGCACCCTTGGGTCATCCCCGCCACGCCGCGCACGCCCGACGGAAGGAGCATCCGCTGCACAGGAACCCTGCCTGCGGCACGGGCCGCCGACGGCCCTCCAGGACCTCCCGCATCGCGTCGATGGTCGGCTGCACCACGGCCGCCAACCTCTTCAGATCGGGCACGCGGTCGCACCCGGATACCGGCAGCTCGTAGTCCACGACCTGCGGCGTCTTCGTCTTCACCAAATGCGTCCACATCCAGCCCGCGACCGGGCGCGAACGGAACGCCTCCCAACCCCTCGTCATGGCAAGAGCCTGGACGTCGACGGGGGCGAGCAGGTCGTCCCGCGTGGGCTTGGCGGCCGTGCATTTCCAATCTCGAACGAGGTCGCCCGAGGGGGTCTCCTCGACGAGATCGACGTAGCCGAGCAGGGGCAAGTCGATGCCCGGCAGATCGACGCGGATCTCCTCTTCGATCGCAACGATCCTGCCGCGTGGCACGAACGTCTTCCGCCAGTGCAGGTAGAGCCCCCGCAGACGATCCACCACCGCGTCGCGGTCGAGCTTCCCGTAGGTGATGGCGCCCGAGGCCTCTCCCAGGAAGTACACGCTCTCCAGGAGATCGAGCGCGTCGCCCTCGTCGAACGACGCGCCCTCCTTCCTGTGACGCATGTCCTCGGCCAGGACTTCGTGAAGCGCGACGCCGGCGCACATGGCGACGGGGCGCGTTTCTGGCGGGACGCCGGTACGGCGGAAGAACCACGCCAACGAGCAGTTCAGGAAACCCCGAACGGAAGACACGCTCCATGACCTCACGACGCCTGCTCCTCGAGGAGCGCGTCGATGAGCTTGCTGATGTCCTCCTTGTTGCAC
>JAJRPF010000074.1 GCA_024280885.1 Planctomycetota bacterium
CGTCCTGCTCGATCTCCGGCTTCACATACGTCAGCCGCCCGAGACGCAGCAACTCACTGGCACGTCCGTAGTCGAGCCCATGAAGCACCGCCCAATGCGCCGCCGACGAAGCCCCATCGGCCCCGTACGTCCGCTCCCGCTCGATCCGCGCGAGCGCTCCGCCCAGGACCAGATCGTGCTCCTTGCTCAACTCGATTTCGCGCAGCGCGATCGCCTTCGCACCGGCACCAGCGCCGCCACTCGAGGCAGCGGCCCCACCGGGCAACCGCCGAACATCCCGCCCGGGAGAGTTCCCGTCGGTGGAGTTGTTGCCGGAAGACGCGCGCTCGCTCATGACAACGAAAGGCTAACAGGCGCCACGGACAGCAGTATGAACGAGCGAACCCCGAGCTCACCGCCGACCGCACAACTCCTACGCCAGAGCGACTCGCCTGGCGCGCGACCGTTCGCGGCTCAGGGGAGCTCCCACTCGATGGTCATCGGCCACATTCCCGTCATGATGACCGAGTGCCGATCCGGGAGGAGCACCATGGAGCTGATGCCGTGAGGCGCGCTCAACTCCCGCACGCCGATCTCAACGAGCGGTCCCGCATCAAGCGGAACCTCGTACGAGCGAAGGGTCAGGATGCCATGATCGGTCGTCCTGGCGTCGCTTGCGACGGCGACCAGAGTGCGGGTCTCATCGGAGTAGTCGAGATGCACCTCGCCGTGCGCACTGACTCTGTGGACGCCAACGATACGACGGGTCTCGAGATCGAATTCCACGAACTTCCCGACTTGTCCTCGAAGCGCGATCCAGCATCGACCGGCTCCCGCCACCACGTCGAAACCCAGCTCGGCACCGTCAAGCAACGTCTGACGATGAACCACCTGAAGGGAGCGAAGATCGACGATCTCCAGGACCCCTTCCTCCAGGACCCCTTCGTCCCCCACGGCAATGAGCTCCTGGCGCCCGAAGTCGATCCCCGCGCCGGAGACAATGCGCAATCCCAATTCAGCGACGCCGATCACGCGGGCCGGGCTGCCTCCGTATGCAACGACCGCCGTGCCCGAGGTGTTGTCGAGGGCCACGAAGCGAAGGGGGGCCGGAGCGCGGAGGAGCCGCTCGACCAGGACTCCCGGAGGCACGAGAGCCTCCTCCACGAGTTCGCCATCCGGGAGTCTCCGCACCTCGATGACGTTGACCGCATCGGTCATCACGTGATGACCGCGTTGATCCAGCGCGAGATTGCCAAGGGCATAGGACATGTCATCGACGTGAGAGACGACCCGCAGTCTCCGATCGAGCACGTACCAATCCAGGCTCGGCCACGTGGACTTCAGAATGACGAAGTCGCCGTCTGGCGTGACGAGCGCGTCCGAGAAGTCCCTCTGGTATCCAAGATTCAACGTCTGCGCGTGCGGTTCGTTGACGCCCCGACGCCACGCGCAGCCCGTCGTGAAGAACACCGTGCTCGTGAGCAGCAACGCGGCAACCACGAGTCGGGGGCGTGAGCATCGAGGGCGAGGAGTCATGCGCGCTCTCCCATTCAAGGAAGCTTGAGATTCCGGCTGGCGAACGTGCCGCGCCGTGCCAGCCTCACGAAGACTCTGACCCCAGCTCGATCTGCTGCCAAGAGTTGCGCACTACCGCTCCGAAGTGTCACGCCTGTGGATGCGCAGCGAGATCGTCGTCGGGGTGCCCTCCCCCGGCAAGTCCGCTCTCGCTGTGCCGGAGAGATCCCACGTGTCGGAGTCATGGCGCTGCGGGGACAGGCGAAACGTGTACTTCCCTGGCGCCAGCCCGTCGATGGCAGCGTCGCTGCCGAGCCACACACGGGCTCTTCGCCACCAGCCCTTCGGGTCGACGAGCCTGGTCGAAAGTGGAGCGTTCAAACCGAAGGTTTGAGCCTGGCACAGTGTGTCGCAGTACGTCGGCGCTACGCCGTTCGACCGTTGCAGTACTGGGTCACGGCACTTCAGATCAGCGCGTTCGAGTCCGCGCCAACCAAACCTCGATGGTCGCGCGAACCGAGTCGTCCTTCTCCGCCGTGAGCATCCATGTCAGTTCCTCGATCGCCGTTGACGTCGGGGTGACCGTGGCCAGGAACGCCGCCACGCGACGACGAGACCAGGGAGACGACGAAGCGGCCAGGTCGCGCACCACGCGGCGGGGAACCCGCAGGCCCGGGCGGGAGAAAGTGTCGAGCAGCAAACTGACTTCGTCCTCCGGCACTTCGCTTCCGAACTCGATCCCACGCAGCATCGCCTCCACGGACTCGTTCGGCAGTTCCCGGAGATGCCGAAGACCCTCGCGGCGTGCCTCGGGATCGGAGGCGAACATCATCATCACGCGGCCCGGGGTCTTGAGATCCGTCCCGAACTCGAGTTTCTCTTCGAGCGCCTCCTGGGTCATCCGGGCAGCGATCTCCTTTGAGACATCCTCGCGGGTCATTCCGCGGAACTCGTCGGAGTCGAATTCGATCTTCCCGATGTTCACGGGTTCCTGCGGCGCCGACTCCACGATCTGGGGTCCGGGGATTTCCGCCCGTGAGTCTTCCGTGCCGCAGCCGGGTGGCAACCACAGGGCGACGGCAAGCACGGCGAGGGACCACAACTTCGATCGGGGCATCTTCGTCTCCCTCGCGTCTGTCGAAACCGAAGGATATGAGATTGAGCCCGAGTTGCCATTGCGAGATCGATCCGCTCACAGGAGTCCGGTCCGTCGATCGGTCGGTCGGTCGGTCCCGACCCGGCGCTCCTCCGCGTTGCGACGGACGTAGATCGGCTGGTCGTGCCGCAACGTAACGGTGGCGCGAGCTATCGATGTGGGAGGGACTCCAGCCGCCGCACGAGAGGTGCTGGATCGCCACCGCAGTTTGCTCAAGCTGCCCCCCGAGCGCCGCCACGCTGCACGAGCATCTCTGGTCGACTGACCAAGGGATCCCCACTTTGCTCCGGTTGTGTTCGAGAGCCCCACGGGATGGTGCCCGGTGATCGCGGACGTCCTGGTTCGACTTCGATCACGCCCTCGGTCCGCTGCACACCGGGCACCGAGCGGCTACGTCGCGACTCTCCGACTCCGACGAGATTCAAGAGAATGCGCTCGGCGCTTCGTCTGCGGCGGTGCGATGAACTCTCTCCATGAACACAGCGCCGCCAGCGTTCCCCTGGCCCCGCCCCCAGGACCGCGACCCGTGAGTGGCCGCCCCGGGCGAACCCGGGACGGCGCGGCGAGGGCGTCTCGGCTACTCGCCCGTGTCGATCGTCACCGATCGAACGAAGTAGACCGTCGTGCCCAGGTTTCCCAGGTCGTCATGCGGAGTTCCGCGGATGAGGTAGTCGCCGTCGGCGAAGCCCGTGCCGCCGAGGTCCGTCTCGTAGCCCCAGACAAACGTCGCGGCGCGGCCCACTCCGGACGGCGCCGATGCGACCCCGTCGTCCGGATCGCCCTCGCCCGCGGCGTTGGTGCAGGCATTCCAATCGAGATCCGCCAGGAGGAGCGGCGATGTCGGGACCGTCTCGCCTTCGCTGATCCGGTAGTAGTCGAAGTGGACGGCGACCGGGGCGACATCGAGTTCGCCATCGTTGTCACGATCCTCGAGGTCGAGGAGATCGAGGGCACCGTTGCCGTTGCGATCCTCGGAGTCGTCATCAAAGGCGGTCCAGTCGATCTCGATCAGCCCGGCATCGGTATCGACAAGCGGGACATCATCGATCGTCATCGAGGGCGGCGACGAGTTATCGAGCGAGAAGGAGTCCGCGTATGCCCATTCGCTGACCTGACGCTTCCCCCCGCGACGGCGCGCGCGGATGCGCATCACGACGCCGGGCTGATCGTCGGTGAAGAGCACAGCACCGGCCTCGAAGGGATCCGGGACGGCGCGGCCCTGCGCGTCGCGCAAGACCTGCGGTCCATCCATGATTCGCGCGTTGCCGAGATCCGCGACGTGGTCCCACACGAACGCATGCGCGGCGCCGTCGCCAGCCGGACGATACGTCACGACCGTGCGGCCATCGCCGCGCCGAACCCGCGCCGTGTCGCGCGCGTCGCGGAACTCATGCGTGGCGCGCACGAACTCCGACGGTTTGCCCGTCGACGTTCCATCGGCGATCTCGCCATCGCCGTTCAGGTCGATGCCGAACTCGACGACGATGCCCACCTTGCGGCGACTCCTGTCAACGAGGTTGAACGGCAACGCGAGTCGCGAGCCGGCGCCGGCCGTGCCCTGCAATCCAAGAGGGGTCGTAGGGACGACGCTCAGGTTTTTGGCGACCTTCGGCTTGCGGCGGGCGAACGCATCGTCAATCAACACTGCGATCGACACGGCGAATAGCGCGGCCCCTACGGCAAGGCCAGCCACGAGGTAGCTGGCTCGCGCGCTGCGAGGGATGATCTGGGGCATGTCATGGTCTCCGGTTCGGCCCCAACCCAACCATCGCGCCTTCACGACGTTACAGGCGGATTCCAATCCGTGGGGGGCGACGTTGGAGAGAGACTCCGGAGACGGACTCAATCGTTGCTGCTATCGAGCCTGTGGAGAGCGCTCTGAAGCGCATCGGTTCAACGCGCGCACCGCGCTCAGCGCGGGATTGTGTAGCCTCCCCCAGTGGACGCCCCGAAGAGACCCTCGCTCCGCGCGCTGCTCGTTACTCAGTTCCTGGGTGCGTTCAACGACAACGCGTGGAAGCTCATCGTCTCGTTGCTCGCGATCAAGGCGGCGACCACGGGCCTCGACGGGTCGGCGGCACAGTCTGCGGCGCAGACGGAGACGTCGATCGCGTTCATCGCGTTCATGCTGCCGATGCTGCTGATCTCGCTGCCCGCGGGGGCGATCGCCGATCGCATCAGCAAGCGTCGCGTCATCATCGGGACGAAGGCACTCGAGGTCGTGCTCATGGCGGGCGCGACGGCGATCCTCTTCGTCGCCCCGGGACACAAGGTGCTCTCGCTGGCGGTGCTCGCGCTGATGGGCGTCCAGAGCGGTCTCTTCAGTCCGGCCAAGTACGGCATCCTCCCGGAGATCTTGCCCCACAACCGCCTGTCCGCTGGCAACGGTCAGTTGGAGATGTGGACGTTCCTCGCGATCGTCGGCGGCACCGCGGCTGGCGGCATCTTCCTGCAGGCGTCAGGCGAGAGTCAATGGGTCGCCGGCGCGCTGCTGCTCGCGTTTTCCGTGGCCGGACTCGCGGCATCATTCCGCATCCCGGAAGTAGCAGCCGCGCGTGCGGAGGGCGGCGTCGTCGACACCATCCGCGACGGCTGGACAGCGGTTCGTGGCAGCCGCGAGATCTGGCTGTCGGTGCTCGGGCTTGCACTCTTCTGGGGCGTCGCCAACCTGCTCGGCCAGAACGTGCTCGTCTATTCGAAACTCGCACTCGGGCTGAGCGACGCGACGGTCGGGTTGCCCATGGCCGCAGTCGGTGTCGGGATCGGAATAGGCGGCGTCGCCGCGGGTCGGCTGTCCAACGGAAAAGTCGAGATGGGGCTCGTCCCCCTCGGCGCCGTCGGCATGGCGCTCTTCGCGTCGCTCCTCGGACTGATCAAGCCGGACTTCTGGGGCACGCTCTTCCTGATGGCGGCGCTCGGTACAGCGAGCGGCCTGCTGCTCGTGCCGCTGAACTCGCTCATCCAGTGGAAGGCGCCGAAGGATCGACGCGGATCGGTGATCGCCCTCGCCAACGTTCTGCAGTCGTTCGGAATGCTCGCGGGAACGTACGCAGGCGGCGCACTCGCGCGCTTCGGAATGAGCACGGGGGATATCCTGCTCGTGATCGCGGCGATCACGGTGGTCGGCACGCTCTGGTCGCTCTGGGTCCTCCCGCAAGCGTTCCTGCGCCTGTTGCTGGTACTCGCCACGAACACCGCTTACCGACTGCGCGTCATCGGACTCGATCGGCTACCGCGCAAGCGCGGCGTGCTCCTTGCGCCGAACCACGTCTCGTTCATGGACGGGCTCTTCGTGATCGCCGCCACCGATCGCCCGGTCCGCTTTCTCGTGGACGCCGACATCTTCAAGCACCCCATCCTGCGTCTCGGCGTTCGCGTGCTGGGCGGCATACCGGTCTCGCCGAAACTCGGCCCCGAGGAGATCAACCGCGCGTTGCGCGCCGCGGGCGATGCGCTCGATCAGGGCGAAGTCGTATGCATCTTCCCCGAGGGACAGATCACGCGCACCGGCGGTATGCAGAGTTTCCGCCGCGGCATCGAACGCATCGCGGGCGGGCGCGACGCCGTAATCGTACCGGTCCATCTCGACCGGGTCTGGGGCAGTATCTTCAGTCGCTCCGGCGGACGCTTCTTCACCAAGTTGCCGAAGCGCATTCCGTATCCGGTGACCGTCGCGTTCGGCGAACCGCTGCCCGTAGATACGTCGGCGACGGAGGTGCGCTGCGCGGTCGCGGAACTCGGTGCGGATGCATGGGAGATCCGGGAACGCGATCGAACGACGCTTCATCGACGCGCCATCCGCGTGTTGCGCCGACGTCCGTGGACCCTGCAGTTCGGCGATGCGCAGCGCCCCCATCTTTCGCGCTTCAAGACACTGGTCGGGTCGATCGTCCTCGCGCGCAAACTTGCGCCGCTCTGGGAAGGGCAGCAGCGCGTGGGCGTGATGATGCCGGCGTCGGTCGCGGGCGCCCTGGTGAACATCGCCGCCTCGCTCTGCGGCAAGACGATCGTCAATCTGAACTACACGACCGGTGCGGCGGGGTTGGAGTCTGTGGTCCGCCAGGCGGAACTCCGCACCGTGGTCTCGGCGCGCGTCTTCTGCGCGAAGGCCAGCGTGAAGCTGCCGACGACGACTGCCGACATCTGGCTCAAGGATGTCGCGGACGGGATCGGCCCCGGTGATCGCATCGTCGCCATTCTTCTGGCTCTCTTCGCGCCCGCGCGGTTGATCGAATACGCCTGCGGCAACCGCTCGCCCCAGA
Source organism: Planctomycetota bacterium (assembly GCA_024280885.1). Lineage (GTDB taxonomy): Bacteria > Planctomycetota > JAJSAM01 > JAJSAM01 > JAJVHW01 > JAJRPF01. Next base: position 6,913 of record JAJRPF010000074.1, read on the forward strand.
GCGTCGGGGATGTCGCCACGGTGATCTTCTCGAGTGGCAGTACCGGCGAGCCGAAGGGCATCCCGCTCACACATTTCAACGTCAACGCGAACGTCGAGGCGGTGGCGCAGGTCTTCCGTCCCGAGCGGTCAGATCGCCTGCTGGGGATCCTCCCGCTCTTCCACTCGTTCGGCGCGCTGGCACTCTGGTTCTCCGTCAACCGTGAGATGCCGATGGCGTTTCAGCCGAATCCGCTCGACGCCCAGGCCGTCGGCAAGATCGTCTCGAAGTACCGCGTCACGCTGATGCTCGCGACACCGACTCTGCTCTCGCTCTACACCCGCGGTTGCAAGCCGACGCAATTCGGATCGCTGCGGCTCGTCGTGGCTGGCGCGGAGAAGCTCTGCGACAACGTTCGCGACGCGTTCGAAGATCGTTTCGGCGTGCGGCCAATGGAGGGCTACGGCGCCACGGAATGCGCTCCGGCCATCGCCGTCGGCACGCCTGACTTCCGCGCGCCGGGCTTCTATCAGCCGGGATCGCGACGCGGCTACATCGGGCAGCCTGTGCCGGGGATGGCGCTGAAGATCGTGGATGCCGAGACGTTCGAGCGCGTCCCCCACGGACAGGAAGGGCTCGTCCTCGTACGCGGCCCGAACGTATTCGACGGGTACCTCGGGCGCCCGGACCTGACAGCGGCGGCGTTTCGCGACGGCTGGTACATCACCGGCGACATCGGAATGCAGGACAACGACGGCTACCTCGCGATCACGGACCGCGCGTCGCGCTTCGCGAAGATCGGTGGCGAGATGATCCCCTGCTGCACCGTCGAGAGCGCGCTACACCAAGCCGCGGGCGTGGAGGGCTCCGTGTTCGCCGTCACGGTCGTGCGCGACCCGCGTCGGGGAGAGAAGCTCGCCGTCGTACACTGCTGGGATGGCGACGTCGATGAGCTGCTCGAGAAGGCGCGCACGGGCGGCCTACCCAACCTCTTCGCACCGAAGGCGCGCGACTTCTCACGCGTGGACGAACTCCCGCTCCTCGGCACTGGAAAGATCGACCTGCGCGCCGTCAAGGACGCTGCAGAACGCGGGTCACTGGAGACGACATGATCGAAATCATCCGGGTCGACGAACCCGCTCTGGCGCACCTCATCCTGGGCTACCTGGAAACCCACGGCATCCCGGGCGAGGTCGTGGGCGACCAGGCGTTCTGGTCCGACGGCAGCATGGTTCCGCGCGACATGCGCCCGACGGTCCGCGTGGCGGATGAACACGCGGAGGACGCGCGACGGCTGTTGCAGGAATTCGAGGATCGCCGGACGAGCGGGGAGTCGTGGTTCTGCCCGAAGTGCGGCGATGTGGTGCCGCCAGCATTCGCGGAGTGCCCGGTGTGCCGGGTGGTGCGTCCGCCGCGGAAAGCGGGGTAGGGGGTCTGGGGGCGGGGTCGGCGGGCGGGTCGGTGGCTCGGCGACGGGGTAGGTGGTGCGGAGGGATTGGGGACTGGAAGATCTGGATGGATCGCGACTCGTCGAGGGGTCGAAATACCGTGCCAGGCTCAATTCGTCGGGGCGGCCACCCGCGCTGACGAGGGCGAGACTCGTCGCCGCCCCGACGAATTGAGCCAGGCACGGGATCTCGCCCCCGCGCACGCCCTCGGTGGACGGACGATGGAGGCAGTAAGAAAACGACCAGAACGAGAGCGAGTGGCGGGGTTTGTGCGCCAGCACAAACCGTGACACTCGCGGTGAGGCGCAGGGAGCAGATTCCGCCTGCGAAACCAGCCCTCGCGGCGCGCTCGCTCACGCGTCGTGCGCAGACCCCGATGCGCGGCAGCGAACACCGAGCGCCGCCCCGGTTGAAGCAGTCGGAGCCGCGACCGAAGACGAACATGCGAGCGAGAGCGAGCGGGGAGCCGGAGGCGACCCCAACGCAACACCGTGAGGCGCAGGGAGCGGATTCAGCCTGCGAAACCGCCCACGCGACGCGCAGTCTTCCGCGTCGAGCTCCCGCCCCGATGCGCGGCAACGAACTCCAATCGCCACCCCAGTTGAAGCAGCCGGAGCCGTGACCAAAGCCGAACATGCGAGCGAGAGCGAGCGTGGCGACGGAGTCGCCACAAACACAGATACTTGTAACCGGCACAGCGTGAGCTCCGCTCACGCTGTGCCGGTTACAACCCGGAGTGCCGCAGTAGCGCGTCGGCTGTGGGTTCGCGACCGCGGAAGGCCTTGAAGACCTCCATCGGTGGCTCACTGCCGCCCTGCGCCAGCACGGTGTCGCGGAACCGGCGGCCGGTGCGAGACAGGGCCTCTTCGTCGTGGAGACCGGCTTCCTCGAACGCAGCGAACGCGTCGGCGGAAAGGACCTCGGCCCACTTGTAGCTGTAGTAGCCGGCGGAGTAGCCGCCCGCGAAGATGTGGCTGAAGGCGCAGAGGAAGCGGTCCTCGACGAGTGGCGGGATCAGGGTCGTGCGCTCCGCGACGCGATGCTGCACCGCGAATGCGTCCTCGGCGCCGGAGGCGACTTTCTGCGAACGATGAAGTTCGAGGTCGGTCTGCGCGAGATACAACTGGCGCAACATCGCGGTTCCGGCCTGATAGGTGCGCGCCGCAGCCAGCTTCTCGAAGAGTTCGTCGGGGAGCGGAGCGCCGGTCTCGACGTGCCCGCTGATCTCCTGGATCGTCGCGCGCTGGTAGCAGAAGTTCTCCATGAACTGCGACGGCAATTCGACGGCATCCCACTCCACGTTACGCGTGCCCGCGGCGAGCACTTCATCGACGGTCGTGAGCATGTGTTGCAGGCCGTGTCCGAACTCGTGGAAGAGCGTGTTCACCTCATCGAAGCTCATGAGCGAGGGCTGGTCGCCGACCGGCGGGGTGCCGTTGCAGACGAGATTGGCCACCGGCAATCGGACGGCGTCGCCCGACGTCGCCAGTCGCTTGCTGCGGCAGATGCACTCGTCCATCCACGCACCACCGCGCTTCTCGCCAGGGCGGGAGTACGCATCGAGGAAGAACGCCCCGATCGCTCCCCCCTCGGCGTCCAGCACGCGGAAGAAGCGGACGTCGGCGTGCCAGACCGGCGCGTCGCCGTCCGCGGCTTCGATACGCACTCCGAACAGGCGCTGGGCCAGGTGGAAGAGACCGGAGAGCACCTTCGGCATCGGGAAGTACGGGCGCAGGTCCTCCGCCTTGTAGTCGAAGCGCGCCTCGCGCAGGCGCGCCGACCAGAATGCAATATCCCAGAGCTGCAGGTCGTCGGCTTCTGCCGCATCCTGTTCTCTCGCGAACGCGCGCAGGTCGTCGAGATCGGTCTCCGCGGCGTCGTACGACGCGGAGAGCAACTGCTCGAGGAGTTCCGAGACGGCGTCGACACTCGGCGCCATCTTGCTCGCGAGGCTGACCTCGGCGAACGATGGGTAGCCGAGCATTTGCGCCACCTCGGCGCGGAGCGCCAGAGTTCTCGCGATCAACGGCGTGTTGTCCAGGTCACCGACACTCGCGCGCGTCATGAATGCGCGATACAGATCCTCGCGGAGATCGCGACGTTGCGCGTTCTGCATGAACGGGATGTACGAGGGATAGTCGAGCGTCACACGCCACGGACCGACCTCCGCCGTTGCGTCGGCGTCGCCCGCATCGCGCGCGCTCTGCGCTGCCAATTGCCGCAGCGAGTCGGGCGTTCCGCCCATCTCAGCTGCGTCGCGAAGGGTCATGGAGTACGCCTTCGTCGCGTCGAGCACGTGATTGCTGAACGCCGTCCCGATACGGGCCAACTCCTGCTGGATCGCACTGAAGCGTTCGCGCGCGCTGCCATCGAGAGCGACGCCGGAGTGACGCGCCGAACGAACGAGACTCTCGACGATCCGCCGCTGACCACCTGTCAGTGTGGCGAATTCATCGCTCTCGGAGAGCCCGACGAGGGCATCGAAAATCGCGCGACTCTGCTGCTTGCGCAGGCTGAAGGTGACGACGTCGCTCTGCACCTCCTCGTACGCAGCGCGCAGCTCTGAACTATTCTTCACGCCCATCAGGTGACCGACGGTGCGCCACGCGGACCCGAGACGATCCTGCATCCGCTCCAAGGGCTCGACGGCGCTCTCCCATGTAGGCTCAACCGCAGCCTCGAGTCGCTCGAGATCAGCGGTGACCTCGGCGAGGATCGCACGCATGGCCGGGACCACATGCTCGGGCCGAACGCTGTCGTACGCCGGCAATCCGCCCCTCTTCATGAGGGGGTTGGTCTCGATGGAAGCCGTCTCGCTCTGCTCACTCACGGGCCTGATCCTCCGTTGGGAGCGGGAGCTTAGCAGGCGCGATACTCGACGTGTCGACTCCTCCCCGAGGGTGCGGGGTGCGCTACGTCACATGCGAGCGTGGCGCGGGAAAGTGGCTCGTACGTGATCGGCGCGATCCTGTCAATATGGAGGGGTGTCGCGTCGACTCGCCCCTCCGTTCATGCTCCTCGCCCTCTGCGCCGTCATCGCTGCACTGACGGCGTCCTGGCTGGCGTCCAGGCCGGGCCCCACGTCGGGTTTCGCGCTCGGATCCGCCGTCGCGGCGAGGCTGCCGCACAAGCAAAACGAACACCCGCCGACGCACCGAGCGCGCGTCGTGGCCACCGCGTCTCGCCGGCAACTGACCGCGTCGGCGTCCGGCGCGACGCTGGTGACCGGCGAGGTCCGCTGCGCGATCGAAGGCGTCCGGGTCGAAGGCGCGCGCGTGACGATACTGCGTGCACCGATGGCAGACGGCGCCGAGGTCCTCTCCGACGCGGCGCAGGAGCGCATTCTCCAGACCACGATCCCGACGAACGTTCTGGCCGAAGAGATCACCGACTCATCCGGGAAATTCGCGTTCGACGGGCTGGATCCACGCAGGGTCATCGTCCGCGCGGAGGCCGACGGGTTCGGGACCGGCGTGTGCGACCCCGACGCCAACGGACGTACGATCGTGGAACTCGCCCCACCGGAGTCGCGTCGGCTACGCATCCTCGACGAGACCGACTTCCCGGTCCCCCTCGCGATAGCGTATCTCTACCACGTCTCGTGCGAGCACGCCCCCACGGCCAAATTCGAGCCCGATCGAGCGGGATGGCTGACGATCCCGGGCACGCTCAGCGACGAGATCGTCATCGTTGCGCCGGGCTACGCGATCCGCGCCGTCGAGGATCTCGCCGCGGTCGATGGAACTGCCATCGTGATGCGCCCCGAGATGACGATTTCCGGCATTGTCGTGAACGCGTCTGGTGAACCGTACGCGGAGGCCGTCGTCGTCAATCTGGACGACCGCATTCCGATGGCGCAGGCCGGACCCGACGGACGGTTCGTTCTGCGGGGGCTCGCCGAGAGTTCGTCCGCCGTCGAGATCCAGGCGCATGGCGCCGGCGCGATGCCGGTCACGGTGCAAGTCCACCCCGGTGCCCATGACGTGCGCATCGTTCTACGCGAGGCCGCTTCTGTCGCCGGCGAGGTGATCGCCGTTGACGGCGCGCCGGCCGCTCGCGCGACGATCGTGGCGCGACTCGCCGACGGCACGCATGTCGATCGGGCGGTGACCGACCTGAAGGGGCGCTTCGAGTTCGCAACTCTTCCGTCGGAACCGGTTCAGTTCGAGTGCGTAGTGACAATCGCGAACGCCGACGACGATCCGCATCCTCGCGCCATCGGAAGCCGAGGCTCCGTACTCGTGTACGCGACTCCCGGCGAGCGCGTGCGCGATGTGATTATCCAACTGCAACCGGTGCCCGTCTCCTACGTGTATGCGCATTTCGTCGGCGCCGACTCCGCCATCGCGCCGGCCTGGATCCCGTTCTCGGCGGAGCTCGACCTGCCCGGAGGTGTCACGCAGGGCAAGCTCGGGCTCGCCTACTGGCGCCGCTTCCCGTTGCCACCAGGGACGACAATCGACGCGCACATCCGGGCCTTCGGCGGTGTCGCTGTTCCGCGCACGTTCGACGTTGCCGTCACGACGCGCGCCGCTCCGGAAGGAGAACCGGATGTGATCCGCGTTCCGAGTACCGCCGGCGAGGCGCGTTTGCATCTCGTGACGTCGCGGTCGGACGGCCGCCCCATTCCCCTGATCGCCACCGCGTACTGGGCGGTCACGCAACCCGGGGGCCAGACGTCGCGGCTGACGATGCGCGCCCGCGACTCCACGGATCGGCCCGAAGCCATCGTAAGTGTCGAAGCGGGCCGCCCCGTCGAGATCAGCGCGTGGGCTGACGGCTGCGCCACACTGTCATGGCGGCTCGACGGGCCGCCGGTTGGCGACTCTGAAGTGGAGTGCGTGCTCCCCCCGGAGTCCGTCGTCACCGGGAACCTCGTCACGCGCTCTGGACGTCCCGTGCGACGCGCGCAAGTCGAGGTGGTCGTCACTACCCAGGACGGACGAATCTCGAAGAGCGTCGCGGCTTTCGAGCAAGTGAAAGACGACGGCGGTTTCGTCGCCGATCAACTCGCCAGTGGACGTGCACGCCTCAGCGTCGTCGATGACCACTACCGCGTCGTCGCCGAGCAGACGTTCGACGTGCGCGCGGGACAGCAGCTGGATCTCGGCGCGGTGGTCGTCGGCACACTGCCGGTCGCTAGCGGCACAGTGACACTCGCCGGCGCGTCCGCGAGCGGGGTCGGGCTCCAAGTCGTTGGCGGCGACGGATTCATCGCAGAGACGTCCACCGACGCGCGCGGACAATTTGATTTCGCCGTCCCGCCACGCGACGGCGCATGGCTCGTGGTGCTCGACGGCGACGGTGCGGACGAGATCGGTTACGACCTGGCGGACGTTCTCACGACATCGCCCGTGCGGTTGCGCGGCGGGTCGTCGGGAAGTCTGACGCTTGTCGGCATCGACGCGGAGGGACGAGAGAACGACCGCGATCTGGTTCCAGAAGTTCGGCTACCGGGCGGCCCCCGCATACGCATCAGCTGGTTCATGCGACGCAACGCGTGGCACGTGCATGGACTGCCCGCCGGCGACGTCGAGGTATTGATCGCGCGTCCCAACGCAACGCCACTCCGCGCGCGCGCCACGGTCATCTCTGGTGAGCACGTCCGCGTCGATTTCGACCCCGACGATTGACGTCGGCGGCGGAGACGTCTATTGCGGCGGCCGGAGTTGATAGAGATACGCGTTGCCGACGCGACCGATCTCTCCCATCTCGTTGCCATGGCGACGGACCAATTCGCGAACGGCCGACGAGCGCGGATCGACGAATGAGTCCACAAGCAGCAGCTCGACGCCGGACGCACGCATCCGGGCGATCGCCGCCGACGGAGCTTCGGTCGGTGACGTGGTCGTCGCGGTGCGGCCGGTCAGCAGCGCAGCGATGCGTGGGTTCGCGGCCATGACTGGGCCTGCGGGGGCGCTCGAATCGTCGCGAATTGCAGCGCACATCATCAGGTACGACGCGATGGTAGTGCTCCGCTGCGGGAACTCCGCGTCGGGCATCCCCCACGTTGCGTGAAACGCCGCGACATCGGGTGTGCGCAGGTTCGACTGCGCACCCTCCACGACGGGCGTCAAGCGCGCTGCGCGCGGTCGCGTTCGTGTCGAGTAGCGCACGGCGTTGGGAAGCAAGAGGAGGAGACCGACCCCTATGACCGCTCCGACGCGCAGCGCCGGACGCGCCCACGCAAGCACGGCCGTCGCCCCCTCCAGGACGAAGAGCACAAGGAACGGGACGAGCGGAACACCAAAGCGCGGATCGCTGAAGTTCCACGCACAGAGCATTGTGAGATACGTGAGGGCAAAGCCCTCCGGCGCGCGCAATCGCCGCGTCCGGCTCACGCCCACGACGACGCCGACGATTGCGAAGGCCCAGAACGCCCACCCGGCGGCGTCCCAGACGAAGCCCGCATCCGGGAACACGAACGCGGGGAGCTGCGGGATGTACTCGTGGAAGAGGGCGTTCCAGAATCGCACGGGCAGCGACGCGTCTCCGGTACCCACGCCGCTCGTGAGCACATCCAGATACGTGCCGCCTGGACCCGCGAGATTTCCGTAGGCAAACCACGCGACCGTGACGGCGACGAGTACGGCAGCGGGCGCGCGCCCAGAGCGTCCGCCTCGCCAGCGGGGCACGACGAGCGCGAGCAGTACCCACGGGACGAGCGCCACCCCCGCGGTCCGCGTCAGGACTGCCGCGGCGGCACAGACGGCGGCGGTCATCGCGGCGCGGGGCGGACGCTCGTGCCTCTCGCGCGCACCGGGATCGGCGTCTGTTCCGCTGTCTGTGTCAAGTGCGAGCAGTGCACCCAGGACAAACGCCAAGAACGGTAGTTCCGAGAGAACGTCGGTCGCGCAGCGCAGCCAGAGCGCCGACAGCGAGAGCCCCAGCGCGGCGGCCCCCGCCGCAACAGGATGCACTCCGCGGCGCACCACAAAGAGTGTCAGCAAACCGACTGCGGTTCCACTCGCGACGGAGAGGAAGAGATGTACGCCGAGAAACGACTCTGGAACCTCTCCGACGAACGGCACGAGCATGAGCGGGAGAAGCGGTGGATACGTTGTGTGCGCGGCGGGTTCGCCGAGCGTCCACGTCGTCACATACGTGAAGTTCTCACGCAGGGATCGGGCGAGGAGAACGTACTCCGCGTCGTCACCGCCGAGACCGCCGAGCTCGCTGGAGACGACGAGGGCGGCGGCCAGGAATGCACAGAACGCCGCCACACCGACGCATGCGCGGCGCAGCACGCGTGATGGGTGTTGCTCGGGGCTGAGGGGCACACACCCTTCATCGCCCCCGCGATCGGTTAGCTGGAGCCCCGCTGGCGTCCGATTCCGCTCCGCTGAGCGCGACACGGCGCCACTGCGCGCAGAACTACGCGCCGGGCCCGCGCGCTACCTGCTCGTTCAGCGCGGCGACGAACTCTCGTACGAGCGCGCGATTGAACGTGGTCTTGCGCGCGGCGACCGACACGGGGCGCACGAGGCCGGGAGCGGGGAAGCGCAGCGGGCGCCGCACGCCGAGTGCCCGCACAACGCCGAGCGGCGCGAGGGCGTTCGCCATCCCGGCACGCGCCATCTGCACGGCGCACGCAAACGACTCGACGACGTGTTCGACGACGAGCTCGACGCCTGCCTCGCGCCGCAAGTGCGGAAGTCGCCGCGCGACGCTGCGCCATGTCGCCGCGGTCGGCTCGATGGTGAGCACGGGGATCGGCTCTCGCGACGCAAGCGCGCGGCGCAACGCGGCGCCTTGCCCTTGCGCCGGCACGAGGACCATCTCCTCTTCGAGTAACTCGAAGGAGTCGAGATCCGACGCAGCATCGCTCTCGCCTGCGACCAGGGCGAGGAGGCAATCGCCGGAGCGAACGCGGTCAAGCGCTACGGGCGATCGATGCGCGTGCGGTTGCAGGACGAGTCCTTCGATCGAACGCGCAGCAACGGCGAGCAGGCCCGCCCCCCACGACGAAAGGACCGACTCGGAGACGCTGATCGAGATCGTCCCGCGCGGTGCCGAGTCCTCGAGAAGGAGTGCCGACTTCAGGTCCCCGAGCGGCCCCCGAACGCGTCGCACGAAGCGCGCGCCATGCGTCGTGAGCCGCACGCGGCGTCCGTCCTTCTCGAGCAACTCCGCGCCCACGTCGCCTTCGAGTGCCGAGACGCGCTTGCTCACTGCCGACTGCGTGATGCGCAACGCCGTCGCTGCGCGCCCTGTGGTGCCGTGCTCCACCAGAGCGAGGAGCGCGTCGAGTTGGTCAATCGTCATTGAGTCGAATTCCTACGTGATTAGAGTAGATCTTATCTCATCTGGACTTGGATTGAAAAGCGCAAAATACGTGCGTGTTGAGTGCTTTCGCCCTGGCCGCCGCTGTCATCGCAACGAGTACGCTCTCGGGCGTGTTCGGCATGGGCGGCGGGATGATCCTCATGGGCGTCTACGCGACGCTGCTGCCCGTCCGCGACGCGATGGTGCTCCACGGCGTCACGCAACTCGCATCGAACGGGTTCCGCTGCTGGCTCCTGCGGCGCCACATCCATACACCGGTGCTCGCGTGGTACGGACTCGGAGCGGCAGCAGGCGTCACGATCTTCATCGCGTTCCGATTCGTGCCCGACAAGGCGACGCTCTATGTGGCGCTCGGCGCGCTACCGCTGGTGGCGGCCGCGCTGCCCAGGTCGATCGGATTGTCGATCGAGGTGCGACCGCTCGCGGTGACGTGTGGCGCCGTCGTCACCGCCGCGCAGCTATCGGCCGGCGTTTCGGGTCCGCTGCTCGACATCTTCTTCGTCCGCGGGACGCTCGATCGCCGCCAGGTAATCGGCACCAAGGCCGTGACGCAGACGCTCGGGCATCTGCTCAAGTTGCTCTACTTCGGGCTCGTCGTGACCGGTGACGGGGCACGACCGCTGCCCGTGTGGGTCTACCCACTCGTCATCGCCTCCGCGATCGTGGGCACGCGCGCAGGGAGGGCGCTACTCGGCGTACTGGGCGAGCACCGCTTCCGCGTCACGTCGCGTGCGCTGGTGGGTGCGATCGCCGCCGTCTATCTGGTGCGCGGTATCAGCCTGGGGGTCCGCTGACGTAAGCGCAACCCAGTAAGGCGCGACCGGAAGCCGGAACAGAGCACGGACGGCGCGCAGGCTCTGACCGGACCTCGACTAGGACTTGTCGTCGGAGTCGTCTGACGCGGAGAACTGATCCTCGAAGCCGGCGGGCTCGGCCATCTCGGGCGCCACGGACTCGCCGGACTCTTTGCGCGCGCGCCTCGCCTCAAGCTTCTCCTGACGCTTCTTCTGCTTGCGCAGGTCCTTCTGCCGCTTCTCGTAGTCGAAGTTCACTTTTCTGGCCATGCGATCTCCTCTTCGTTCTCACAAGTGTCGGCGCGGGGTGCACTCACCCCGAATCGAGGCGCCACAGATCAGGCGCCAGTCGATCTTGCCGCGGGCTTCTTCGCGGCGGTCCGCTTGCCCACCGTCTTCTTCACTGACGACCTCTTCGCCGTCGCCTTCTTCGCCGCTGGCTTCTTCGCCTTCGCGGATGCGGTCGTCTTCGCACCCTTCTTGGGCGCCGCCCTCTTGGCAGATGCCTTCTTCGCCGGCTTCCGGCGCGTCGACTTCTTCGCGGCTGCCAGCCGCGCGCTCAGATCGGCAATCTTCTTGTGCAGCGCATCCACCTCGTCGCGTCCGGCGTATCCGCGGCTGTGAAGCGCGGACTGGACCTTTTCCTCGAGGAGAGTCTCGACCTTCGACCACGCATCCTTCGCATCGTCGCCCACCTGCGCAGCCGTCTTCTCGGCGGCACGGCGCGCTTCGGTCGCCTTCTTCGAGAGCTTCTCGGCAACCGGTTTGCCGCGCTTCTCCATCTCCTCGCCGCGAGCGACGAGCCCGTGGAACAACTTCTCGCCCTCGGAGCCAGCAGCTGCGAGCGCGCCCAGTCCGGCAAGCCAGACCTTCTCCGCGCGCTTCTTGGCCTTCGACCTCGCGCCGCTACCGCCCTTCTTCTTGGACTGCGTCTCGCTCTTGCGCTTCTTACCCATGACGCTTCCTTCCCATGACTGTCGTTCCCATAAACCACTCGGGCTCGGGGCTCGCGAACGATCACGGGAGCACTCCTGCGCACTACCCGCTACGACCCGCTCTTCACTGCGATCCGCGCCTCAGGCACAGACCGCAACCGCCGCCCCGATTGTGGGACGGCCCCTGACGTTACGAGGGCGCGCGTGCGGACGGGAGATCCGCACGACCGAGTTGCGCCGTTCAGCGCCATTTCTCGGCGAATTGGAGCAGCGCGATGCGGAGCGCATCGTAATCGCAGCCGTCGAATGCCGCCTTCGCCAACCGCGGGCTGCCGGTCGCGCGCAACACGCTCATATACGTCGCGTACAGCGCCTTCGAGGCCTTGTTGCCACGACTGTGGAGCAGGAAGTAATGCCACGCCCAGAGCTCGTACCCGACGCGCGTGACGTCGTCGATTTCCGACCACCGGATGGTGAAGAATTCGTCGAGACGGGGCAGCGTCTGCACGACCTCCTGCCCCTTCTTCACGTACCACGTTCGCGGCTTGTCGCCCTTGCCGCCGCTCTCCGCGCCGATCGCGCCGTAGTACGCCATGCCGACGCCAACCCACGTGGGGGGCGCTCCGCCGTAGAACTGCCACGTGTACTGATACGCCGCCTGACGCCGAATCACATCCCAGTACGAGGCGTTCGCGACGTCGCCCTGCTCGCGCGCAAGCTCCACAGCGAGGATGCGCGACTGTGATGCGAAGATCGCCTCCAACTTGGGGTCGGAGCCGTTCTTCTTCACGAACGTCTCGTAGGAGACCGAGTCCGCGAAGGCCCAGATAATCGGTTTCGAGTCGTCGAAGGGCTCGCCGCCGAGTTGCTTCGCGACGATCTTGCGCGCGATCGCGGCCTTGCGCGCAATCGCCTGTGCGCGCGCTTTCTGCTTGACGTCGGAGACAACGACGAAGCCCTCGATCTCGCGCGTCCACCAGCCGTCGCGCGGGGCCGGTTGCGCGCTCTCCATCCCGGATTTCGCCACGATCGAGTCAAGGATCGGACGGAGCGCCGCCTCGACGGCGTCGGCGTCCATGCTGCCCACGTCGAACGTCACGAGGTAGACCATGCCGTTCGCCTCGACGGCGTGGCGGTACTCCAACCAGCCCCGGTCGGCGCCATCCTTCTGCGGTCGCGTCACGACCTCGGCGAAGCCATCGCCCGTGCGCCGGCGTTCATCGATGAAGATCTCGTCGGTCGGGAAGTACGGCACCTCTAGAGCAAGCGCGGCGCGCGCGTAACGGTTGCGGCGCTGCAGGTGGATTCGCACCCAGGTCGACTCTCCGCCGATATCGAGTCGACCGTCCCATCCCTGCATGGCGTTATAGGCCGTGAGTTCGTCGAAGGGTTTCCACTCTCCGGGAGCGTCGAAGCTGACGATACCGGACGGATCTGTGACGGTCGCGGCAGCGCATGGAAGCGCCGCTGCGAGAATGACAAGGGTGGCGGCAATTCGGCGCATGCGGGGAGTCTACCGCGGGATGTCCGGCTCGGCCGATGCTCGCTCCATGCGGATGTGCGGGATGCCGTCCTCCAAGAACACGCTGCCGACAGCGACGAACCCGTGTGCAGCGTAGAACGCGCGCAGCTGGTCCTGGGCCAGAAGGAAACTCGGACGAGGCCCGATCGCGGCGACGCACGCGCGCACCAGCGCATGCCCGAGACCGTGCCCGCGCGCGCTCATCGCCGTCACGACGCGCCCGATGCGCGGGCCATCGCGCGTCTCCTGAATGCGCGCGTACCCGATCAGTTCGCCCTCTTCCTGCGCCAGCACATGCAGCGATGTGGGATCCGCGCCGTCCGGGTCCGGGTAAGGGCAGTTCTGCTCGACAACGAAGACGTCTGCACGCAGGCGCAAGACGTCGTGAAGTTCGATGAGAGTCAGTTCGTCGAAGCGACGCAAGGTGACATCCATCCACAGAGTCTGCGCGGAGAGCTCGGGTCAGCGCTACTCTCCCGGCATGCAGGACAGTTCCGGCGCCCGGGGAACCTCGCTCCGAACGCAGATTCACGTCGCGATTGCGGCGCCGGTCTGGACCGGGCTCGCGGTGGCCTTGACCGTCATCACACTAGCAGGTCCGGCGTCACGCGCGGACTGGGAGACGGCGGCGACCGGGCTCACACTCGCCGCGGCGGCCTTCTGGATCGCCCTGATCGTCGTCGCATGGGTCCGGCGCCGGCCACCGTTTCACGCACCCGCGCCCGATGCGTCGATCGCACGCGATCTGGCCCTCGCGCTGATCGTCGGTCTCGGCCTCGGCGCGCACGCCGGATTGCTCCGATCAGCGAGCTTCGGCGGGGCGCACGGCGCTGCCATCACCGTGTACTTCTTGCTCCTTCCGACCGCACTGCTCGTGAGCTGTGGTCGGGAGCGGATCACACGCGCCCTTGCAGAGATCACCGCGATCATGGCCGGTGTGGAGTGCGGGGCGCAACTCGGTATCAGTTACTCCATGTGGAAGCGTCTCCGGTGGTGGGACGACATCACGGGCATCGACGCCGCCTACCTGGGAGGCGCGTTCGCCGTGGCGCTCGTGTGGTGGACGATCCGCAAGGTCGCACCGGGTGTCGGGCGCCGCCCGCGTGTGTGGCACTCTCGCGAGGATGCGGACGCTCCGGCCCCTCGCAAGGCATGAGCGAGCGCCGCGCCGCGGAGCCCGCGCGTCAACCTACTTCGACTTCAACCCCATCCACGCCGGCAGGCCGGGCCGCTTCCCATCGGGCTCGCAACCGAGCACGATCGCCCAGGCTGCGGTCGTCCAGACCTGACCAAACGTCACGTCGGAATTGCTGCTCATCGAGAGACTCTCGTGCCACGGACGCGGCTGGAACGAGCCATCCGGTGCGCGCGCGATCGTCATCTCGAGGATGTTCTTCTCCCAGAACAACGCGCGTGCCTTGCCACCGAGCGCGTGCGCCGCGACGCCGCCGAGGAGCACGTGCTGCATCAGGCTCGCGTGGCCGCCGAACGTCTCGTCCGCGTGAGACGTGACGTAGTTGCCCATCTTCTTCGCCCAGCTGGACTTGCCGAGACCGAGGTCGACGAAGCCGAGCCACGCGCCCGCCGTCCGACCGAGATTGCCCTGCCCACGCTGGCCGGGCTGGCCCGAGTAGGCGACCCCGCCGTCGCCGCTCCCGCTCTCCGACAGATACGCTTCGGCCTTCTCGATCACGGACTTCGGCACCTCGTAGCCCGCCTGCCCGGCCAATCCGATGCCGCAGAGCGCCAGTCCCGAGACGATGTTCAACTCGACATAGCCAAGCGCATTCGCCCCGCCTGGACCGTGCGCCCATCCGCCGCTCTTCTCCTGACGGCTCGCCAGCGTCGCCCCACACTCGATCAGCGTCTTCTTGAGATCGCGCGTGGACGAGCGCTGCTGGAGTTCGCCGAGGAAGATCGCGGCGTGCGCGTAGCCCCAATTGGACTGATCCCACGACGGTCCGGCGGGCGTGGCGTCACCGTCGCTCTTGTCACCGCGCCCACCTCCGCGCCCTCCACGCCCGAAGCCGTCCTTGACGGCAACGTTCGCGATCACGAAGTTCATCGCGGACTTGACGTTCTTGCGGTACTTGCCGCGCTTCAGATCGCTGCCGCCCGCCAGCCACGCGAGCCCGGCAAGCGATGTCTGCACGACCGCCCCGTTGACTCCGGAGAGCGTCTGGGAAAAGCCACCCGACGACTGCTGCTCCGCTGCAAGCCACGCGAGAGATTTGTCGAAGATCGCCTGCCGTGCTGCTCCCTCGTGCGGCTTCGCCGCCGCTTCCCCGCCCTTCGGGAGCTTGACGTCGATATTCTCAGCCTTGCCCTCGCCCTGACGCTCGACGCGCAGAGTGAGTACGCCCTTGTCCTTCCCAGATTCGGCCTTGATGAGTGCCGCGGAGAGAGGCTCGAGTGAGCCCTCCTTGAATGCCGCCCCGGTGCCGACGATCACGTCGCCGATCTTGATCCCGGCCTTCGCTGCGGGTCCGCGGGGGAACACGATCTCCACGAGCAGGCGATTCGGCCCGACGTCGGCCATCGCGCCGCCGCCACCAGCCGCCGCGCGACGCTTGCCCTGCCCGAAACTCGGGCTCGCCGCGCGCTCGGGATCGCGCGCTTTCAGGCCGAGCACGCCAAGGTTGTAGTAGTCCTTCCGACTGAACCCGGCGCCGCCCCCTTCGAGGCCAAAGGGCCAGTGATGGCCGTCTTCCTGCGCGTGGGACGACGGCGTCGGCGCGACGACGAGAGTAGCCACGACGGCTGCGGCAAGGGCGATGCGAAGAGACCTCATGCCCGGCACGTTACCAGTCCGGGCGGAGAGGCCGTCGCAACGGTTGACGCGCGCGCGTACACTCACCGCACTTCACGTAGGCACGTAGACGGAGTAGCGCGCATATGGCAGACGACGGAATCTGGGTCAAAGTCACGCTCGACGATCGCTCCCAGGTAACGGGTTTCGCAGCCGGTGCCGAGTCGCCCAACGACTTCTGGTCGAAGTTCCGGACGCAACTGGTGCGACTGGATCAGTGCCGACGCGTCGGCGACCACTCGGAAGCGTCCGACGGCGACACCCTCTACATCAACCGCGACCACATTCTGCTGGTCGAATTGGACACGGGTCCGGCGTGAGTGGAAGGCGTGCCGCCACGGGTTCAGGAACGCATGTGAGCGCGACGATCAGCGGGCGAGAGCCGCCTCGATCGCCGTGACGAGTTCCTCGTCCTGCGGCTCGACGTTGCTCGCGTAGAACGCGATCGGCGTGCCGTCCCTACCGACCAGGTACTTGCCGAAGTTCCACCCCGGCAGCGTGCCGATCGCGCCGCCGAGGAAGGCGTAGACCGGGGATTGGCCGTCGCCCTCCTCGACCTGCACCTTGGCCGCAAGCGGGAATGAGATCTCGAACTCGTCACTGCAGAACGCCTGAATATCGAGCGCGGAGCCGGGCTCCTGCCCACCGAAGTCGTTGCAGGGAAAGCCGAGCACGACGAGTCCGCGATCGCCGTACTCGCGCTGCAAAGACTCGAGCCCCGCGTACTGCGGCGTATAGCCACACTCGCTCGCGGTGTTGACGATCAAGAGGGCCTGGCCCTCGAAGTCGGAGAACGAGCGCGTGTCCCCGTCGAGCGTCTCGTACGTCAGCGCGTGAAGCGACGCACCCGCGAGTTCCGGCTTGCGCTCGACACCGTCTTCGAGGAATGCGGAGCAGGCGGTAAGGACTGGGACGAGGAGCAGCGCGGCGAGCTGGCGGCGGGTGGGGAAGAGCCGAGTGGGGAAGAGCATGGGTGGGATGGTACCGGATTGGTGGGGGGGGGGGAGCGGGGCTTCGGGTGGGAGTGGGGCGAGGGACCGGGGGCGGGCGGGGGACAGGCGGGGGACGTGCGGATCGACGTTTTCCGTTGCCCGAGATACCGTGCCAGGCTCAATTTCTTCGCGCGGTCACGCGCTCTGGCGAGGGCGCAAGTCATCGACGCACGCAAAAATTGAGCCTGGCACGCGATTTCGGGCATGCCACGCCCTCGGTTGATCGGGGACTTGGACATGGGGGTACCGAGCGCGGAAAGGGAGGAGATCCTGTCGCAACACAACCCCAGAGCGGCCCGGCAAGCCCGGGGAGCCGGAGGCGACCCCAACCAGCAAGGAGCACCGCGAGTGGCGGGCTGTGTGCGGAGCACGCAGCATGACAGTCGCGGTGAGGCGTAGGGAGTGGATTCCGCCTGCGAAACCCGAGTTCAAGACGCGTTCACTCACGAGCCGTGGATCCGCCCCGATGCGTGGCAACGAACTCCAAGCGCGGCCCCGGTTGAAGCAGCCGGAGCCGCGACCGAAGCCGAACATGCGAGCGAGAGCGAGCGGGGAGCCGGAGGCGACCCCAACACAACAGAGCGATTGGCGGGCTGTGTGCGAAGCACGCAGCATGACATTCGCACTCGCAGCCGGAGCCGCGACTGGAGCCGAACATGCGAGCGAAGCGAGCGTGGCGACGGAGTCGCCACAGACAACGAGAGATTGGCCTGGAGTGAGCTCCGCTCACTCCAGGCCAATCTCATTCGTAGCGAAGCGCCTGGATCGGATCCAGCTTGCTCGCGCGCCAGGCCGGGAAGACGCCGGAGAGGATGCCTACTCCACACGCGACCGCGAGCGCCCAGAGAGCGACGTCGGGAGTGAACTGGGCCTGCCAGCCGGTGTACCACTCCATCGCAAGCGTACCGGCGTAGCCGACGGCGACGCCGAGGATGCCTCCGGCGGCCGAGAGCATCACAGTCTCGATCAAGAACTGGCTCATGATGTGCTTGCGTTTGGCGCCGATGGCGCGCCGGACGCCGATCTCGCGCGTTCGTTCGGTCACGGTCGCGAGCATGATATTCGCGATCCCGATGCCGCCAACGAGCAACGAGATGCCCGCGATCAGTAGCAACGCGATATTGAAGACGGCCTGGTAACGGCGCCGCTGTTCGAGCAACTCCAGCGGCACGACGAGTTCGTAGTCCTTCGACTCGTGGAGGTTCTCAAGCAGCGTTCGCAGCATGCGCGCGACGGGTGCCACGTTGACCTGATCCGCCACCTCGACAACGATCTGGTTCAACTCGATGTCGGTGGACTCGTACGCCCCGCTCTTACGCGAGGTCGACTTCGTCCCGATCCGGGTGAGCACCGTCGCGTAGGGCACGTAGATCTCGTTGTCGCGACGGTCCGGAGATGAGAGCGCCTTGCGAATGAAGCCTTGGAATTCCTCATCCTCAAGAATGCCGACGACCTCGTAAATCTGCTCGCCGACGCGCAGGTCGTAGCCGAGCGGATCGCCGTAGTAGCCCAGAGCGCGAATCAGTTGTTGGTGGACGACGGCAACGGGTCGGCGGGCCTCTTCGTCTGCGACCGTGAGTCCACGACCGCGAGCAACCACGATCTTGGTCGCGGTGAAATACGACGGTGTCACGCCCTGCACGAGGACGTCCTCGCGCTTACTGCCTTCCCACGCGCGTTCGACGTAGCTATGGACCGGGAGCGCGTGACGCAGACCGCGAACCGTCTCCTCGATCTGGTCGAAGTCGGCGAATGTCAGCCCGTACTTGACCGTCCACGAACGCGTCGCGTTGGCGCTCGTATCCTCCGGCGGCTTGACGCTGTTGATGATGACGTTTGTGATGCCGAGCTTGTCGATCTCACGGAGGATCTCATCCTCGGCGCCCCGCCCGAGAGCCATCATTGTGACGACCGAAGCGATCCCGAAGACGACGCCCAGAGTTGTCAGGAACGAGCGCAATGCGTAGCCACGCAGGTTGCGCACCGCGAGCGCTGCGAATTCGAGGAACCTCATGTGACGACCTCGCGGCGTCGGTCACTCTCGATCGTGCCATCCATGATACGGATGCGACGCGGCGCGTGGTCTGCCACGGTCTGATCGTGTGTGATCACGAGGACCGTGCGCCCCTCGTCGTGTAGATCGTCAATGAGTTGCAAGATGGTGCGGCCGGTCTCGGAGTCGAGATTGCCCGTTGGTTCGTCCGCCAGAAGTAGCGGCGGATCGTGGACGAGCGCGCGCGCGATCGCCGCGCGTTGCTGTTCACCGCCGGAAAGCTCGGTCGGGCGATGCTTCACGCGATGACCCAGCCCCACGCGCTCGAGCGACGCCATCGCTTTCGCGTGGCGGTCGCCGCGCCGCACGCCCGCGTAGAAGAGCGGCACCTCGGTGTTCTCCAGAATGGAGAGTTGCGGGATGAGCTGGAACGACTGAAAGACAAAGCCGATTTCGCGCAGCCGGAGTTCGCTCAGCTTGTCGTCACGCAGCGAGAGCACGTCGTGTCCGGCCAATCGATACGTGCCCTCGCCGGGACGATCCAAGCAGCCGAGGATCGAGAGCAGCGTGCTCTTCCCGGAGCCGGACGCGCCGACTATGGCTGCGTACTCGCCCTGCTCGACCGAGAGATCGATGCCGCGCAGCACCTCCACGCGGGCTTCGCCTTCGCCATACCAGCGATGGAGGTTGCGCGCGTCGAGGAGCGGCCCGCCCGCGTCACTCACGCGACTTTCCCCGGAACAGTCACCCGACGTGTGGACGCATGACGAGGCGACACTGTCGATACCGGACGCGGGCCGCTCGCGCGGGCACGCTCACGGGCGACCCGGGGCATTCCCATCCTTCTTCTTTTCGGTGTCGGCCTTCGGCAGCGCAGCCCCGCCAGCACCGCCGCCGCCATCACCCGCGCGTTCCGGGTTGTAGAGTGCGACCTGATCGCCCGCGTCGATGCCCTCGGTGAGCACGACGTAGCGGCTGTTGCCTGGCGCGATCTTGACCTCGGCGCGGTCGTAGCCGGTCACGCTGCCCCGGAATACCCAAAACTTGCCGCTCTCGGCGAAGACGGCCTGCGACGGGACAGCCAAGACGCCCTTCAACTCGTCCACGAGGATCTCGACGCGTGACGTCAGGCCCGGCTTCAAGTCAAGGTCGCCGAGGTCCCCGGTCAACGAGACGACGACTTCGAAGCGCTTCGTACTGTCGCCCCAGCGTCGCCGCGCCGAGTTCGGCACGAGCGCCACGTGCGTGACTTCTCCATCGATGCTGCGCCCGCGCGCGGTCTCGACCACCACGTGGGCTGCCTGACCGACCGAGATCCGACTGATATCCGCCTCGTGGATCGCCAGAACGACCTGCATCTCACGCAGATCGGGCAGCGTCAGGAAGGCCTGCTTCGAGTACACGTTCTCGCCGACCTTGATCTCGCGGTCGTCCCACGGCTTGTTCGCGTCGCCGTAGATCACGATCCCCGGCCCCGGAGCCAGGATGATCATCTGCTCCAGGACGCCGGACCGATCCGCCAGACGCTCTTCGACGTTCGCAAGCTCGTTGTTCTGGCGATCGAGCTTCGCGCGCTTCTGCGCCTCGCGAGCCATGGCGCGCTTCTCGCTGCGCCCGATCTCGAGCCCCGCATTGCGAACGTCGGCTTCCTTGCGCGCCTTGTCCTTCGGCGCCGAGTACTTGAGGTACGTCGAGAGATCGAGCTCCGCCAACTCCAGTTCGCTCTGCGCCTTGACGAGGTTGATGCGCTCCTCTTCCACGTCGTTCTCGGTGACGAAGCCCTCTTCCTGGAGCGCCGGCATGTCATCGAACTTACGCTTCGCTCTCGCAAGACCGGACTTGGCCTCGGCGACGCGCGTCTTGCGCTTCGTCTCCTCCTGGACAAACTCGCCCTTGGTGAAGCGCTCGAGCTCGACCTTCGCGAACTGCAGCTCAAGCTCAGCGTCCTGGACATCCGCGTCGTTCTGGCTGAGCTGGATCTCGAGATCGGCGACCGCGGCCTTGACCTCGCCTTCCAGTTGGATGACGCGATTGCTGAGATCCTGGATCTCCTTCGTCACAGCCGTCGAGTCGAGTTCGCAGAGGACATCGCCCTTCACGACAAGCGTGCCCTCGTCGATCAACGACACGATCTTCGCCTGCCCGGGAATGGTCGGGCGGATCAGGATCTGATTCCGCGCCTTGAGCGCCCCCTTCTCGGAGACCGTCACGCGCAGATCGCGCTCTCCCACGGTGAACGACGCGATGTCAGCGACGCTGCCATCATCGCCGGAGCCACACGCGGCCAGTCCGAGTCCGAGCGCAATCAGGGCTGCGACTGAGCGATATCCACCCACGATCCGTCCTCCTTCATGAACATCACACCGGCATCGCGAAGCAATTGGAGTCGCGCACTGGCGACCCTGGCCCGCTCCCGGATGACGCGAATCTGCGCATCGGCGAGCGCCGTCAACGCATCGGTCAGATCAAGGTTCGTGATCCGCCCCTGCTCGAAACGCAGCCGGGCGATCTTGACGTTCTTCTCTTCGCTCGCCGCGATCTTCACCTGGATGTCGAAGCTGTACTCCGCCGAGCGCAGGTTGCGCAACGAGTCACGCGCTTCGGCCAGAATGGTGTCCTCGTTGAGCGCAAGATCGCGGCGCGCGCGATCCAGGTTGATCCGCGCACGCCGGACATTGCCGCGCTCGCGAACGCGATCGAGCGGTAATTCGAGCGAGACGCCGAGCGAGTACGAGTCGCGGTCGTAGCTCAAGTCGCTGTAGCGCCGCTCGTTCTCCGAGGCGCGGCGATGAACCGCCTCGACGTCGAGTTGCGGTAGCAGTTCCTGTTCGCGAATGCGCAATCGACGCTCGGCGTCCAGCACCTGATCGCGGCGGGTCATCAGCTCGAGGCGGTTCACCAGCGCGACGTCGATGATGCGCTCCAGCGGGATATCGAAAGGCTCGGGCTCCGGGATCTCGTCGGCGATGTTCACGTCGATCTCGGTGTCGAGTCCGAGCAGGATCTTGAATCGGTCGAGCCGCGTGTCGAAGAGTTGCTGCGCATCGATCAGATCGTTCTCGGCGTTGAGATAGTCGCGCGCCGCGCGAAATTTGTCGATTTCGCTCGCGCGCCCGACATCGAAGAGGGCCTGCGAGCTGCGCTTCAAGAACTGGAAACTGGCCTTCGTCGTCTCGCGCACCTTGATGACCCGCGCCTGCGCGACGAGATCGTAGAAGTCAGATTGCACGCGGATGGCGAGATCCTGACGCGAGAGATCGAAGTCGCGGACGTCGTAGAGCGCCTGCTGCTCAGCGTCAGTGAGCCGCTCGTGACTCGCCTCGTAGCCGAAACCGCTCAGTAGCGGCTGACGAACGCCAATCTCCCAGAACCCGTTCGCGGACGACGGCGTGTCGCCGGTGCCCCAACCCTTGTCGGCGGAGCCCCGGACTGTCGCCACGGCACCGGTCGGGAGCACGTCGGTCAAGCTGAGCGTCGTGCCGTCGCTCTTCCGCCGATCTTGATCCTCGCCGCCCGTGAGGAGGTAGTTCACGGAGCCTGCCATGCGCAGTCCGACGTCGTTCTGGGCATTGCGCAACGACACCGCAGAGAGGATCACAGCCTCGCTACGTGTCATCAGGTCGCGATTGTGATGCGCGGCTATCCGCAGAGCATCGGCAAGCCCAACCTCGTCCGGAACCTCGATCTTCTTCTCGGCCCGCGTGACCTCGTACGGGTCGTTGAGGATCTTCAGCGCGAGGGCGCGCTCGCCCTCGACACGCGCGTCGATGCCCGCCAGGATCGCGGTCGTCTCGCTCTCGGAGAGCTCCAGCATCTGCTGTGCGCAGCCTGTCAATGCGATGACGGACGTCGCCAGGAGCCCGAGGGCACCCAGCGAGCGTAGCCTCGCCGCCGCATTCCGAAGTGTCGCGATCATGATCCCCGCATTGGACGGTTTCCAAGCGCCCGTACCCCACGGAAAACGAGCACCGAGGCGCTCTGGTTCCCTTTGATCTCGGAGAGCCCCGCCACGGCCTCGTCTCGCCTTTCGACGTGGCAATTCGAGGACCGGAGTCACGCCGCGCGTATCCTCGCGCCCACCATGAACCCCGTACTCGTCCAAGCCAAGCACATCCGCGCGATCGCACGCGGCCATCCGTGGCTCTACCGCCAGGCGGTCGAAGAGCGTCCCCGTGCGCTCCGCACCGGCGGCGCCACGGATCTGGCGTCTACGGGACGCGGGTTCCTGGGGCGCGGCATCTGGGAAGAAGACGCCTCGGTCGCGTGCCGAATTTGGACGGTCCGCGACGACGAGCGGATCGACGAGGCGCTCTTCGCCCAGCGTTTCCGCGAGGCGCGCCTGCTGCGCAACGCCGCCGGGCTGCCATCGCGCTCAGCGGCGTACCGCGTCGTCAACGCCGAGGGCGACCGCATGCCCGGAGTGCTGGTGGACCGCTTCGGCGATTGGCTCACGCTGACCCTGCAGACGCCGGCGCTCTTGCCGTGGCGCGATCGACTCGTCACGGCCCTCGCCGAGGCCGTCCCGTCCGAAGGGATTTACGTCAAATTCGAGGACGACTGCGTGCTCTTGCACGGCGAACCGGCGCCGGAGACGCTCGTCGTCGCCGAACCGGCTGCAACGGTGCGCGTATTCCCCGAGTTCCCGGGTAAGTCGGGACTCTTCACCGACATGCGCGAGGCGCGGGCGCTCGTAGCCCCGATGCTCGCCGAGCGACGTTTTCTCAACCTCTTCTCGCACACGGGTGCGTGGAGCGCTGCGGCCGCGGCTGCAGGCGCGACGTCGATCGTCTCCGTCGACCTCTCGGGTCCGTACCTCGATGTCGCGGCCCAGAACGTGGAGTTCTCGGCGCCCGGGTATGCCGCACACGAGACCGTCAAGAGCGACGTCTTTCGCTACCTCGCGAATGCCGAGCGCAAGGGCGAGACATTCGATGCGATCCTCATCGATCCGCCGACGTTCAGCTCGTCGCGGTCGTCCGGTTCGTTCAACGTGAAGGAACGCTATCGCCCGCTGGTGCGCGCGGCGTTGCGGGTCCTCGAACCGCGCGGACTGCTGCTCTGTGCGACCAACTTCCGCGGCATCTCGCGCGACGACTTCCTGCACAGTCTGCAGGACGCCGCGATGCAGGACGCGAACGACCTGCGTGTGCTCACGGTCCTCGGGCAGCCCGCGGACCACCCGGTCCTGCCGGCGTTTCCCGAGGCTGCGTACCTGCACTTCGCTCTCTGCGCGACCGCCGTGCAACCCCCGCTACGATGGAGGCCATGACGCCCTCCTCTTCTGGCAGAGCCTCTTCTTCTGGCTGGCGCCGTGCCGTGCGCTCCGGGCGCGTCCAGCGCTCGGTCGCGGTCGCCGTGTTGTTCGTGACGGCGATCGCCGCCGCAGGCGTGCAACTTGTGGCCTCCACGGGCGAGCCCTACGCGTGGGATCTCGACACGCCACAGCCGAATGTCGTCGCGACCAGCGTGACGTACTTCCTCGACACGCGCGGCACCTCTGACATCGTCACGGGTCCGATTTCGGATCTCAGTGCCGTACGCGCGGGGATCGACGAATGGGAGGTCGGCTCGACGCGCATCCGCTTCCAAGAAGATGCCGTGCGACGCGCCAATGGCAAGAGTGCGAACGATCGCATCAACTACATCGGCTGGGTCAATTCGGGCCTCGGGCGACTCACGCTGGCCGTCACGTTTCCGACGCGCAGCGGTGGCGACATCCTCGACATGGACGTGCTCTTCAACGATCGCGACTATGAATGGGATACGCGCAGCCCAGGTCGCAGCGGCGTCGCAGACATCCAGGCGATCATGACCCACGAGTGGGGCCACGCATTGGGCGCCGACCACGTACCGCTGCGCGAGTCCACGATGTTCTTCTCGTCGTCGACCGGCGCGACGGCCTACCGGTCGCTCTCGACAGACGACATCGCGCTCGTCGGGTCTATCTACCCGAACGATACGTTCCGCCAGACCACGGGCACGCTGCGCGGGTCGGTGACGCGTTTCGGCGCCAGTGACCATCGCGCGATCCACGTCATCGCGGTCTCACTCGTCACGAATATCCCGGCGGGGTCGACCCTGACGCAGCCCGACGGCAGCTACGAGCTGCGCGGCTTACCGCGCGGGGCGTATCGGATCGTTGCAGCTCCAACCGTGCCTCTCGCCGGCGCAATGAACTCGTTCTGGACGTCGGGGAACAGCTCGTTCCTCCCTAGCGTGCTCCGCGACCCGGGCGACAATCCGGGTGCGACGCAGACGATCTCCGTTCAGCCGGATGCCACGACGCTCGTGCCATCGTTCGAGGTGGCGACCGCTGATGCACCGTTCGAGCCGAACAACGCACTGGGCCAGGCGACGCTCGTGAACCTCGGCGACGCCGTGGCCGCGCGCCTCGAGTCGGGCGGCGACGAGGACTGGTACGCGTTCGACGCGACCGCGGGACAGACGGTCACCGTCTCGATCCTTGCGTGGCAGATCGGGAGCAAGACCGATCCCGCACTGACGCTCTCTGCCGCGAACGGCGTCCCGATCGCGACACAGGATGACTTTCGCAGCAGCGCGATCTTTGCAACGCGCGCCGACGGGCCGGACCTCGATGCGCGACTCGTGGGGGTCGATATCAAGACGACCGGTCGCTACTTCGTGAAGGTCCGCAACCAGGCGCCCGGCACGCAGACCGACAACTACTACGTGCTCTTCGTCGCGCCCGCGTCGGATGCTCCGAGCGCCGCACAGACCTCGATCGAGGCACTGCCAGCTCGCCTCGACGCCGACGGCACTTCGATGACCACATTGGTCATCACACCACGGACGGAAGCGGGCGACGATGTGGGGCCGGGCGCCGACGTGACGCTCACCCACGATGGTGCTGGCAGCGCACCCGCGATCGCCACCGACGCGGGCGACGGGACGTACACAGCTACGGTGACCGCGCCGACCACTCCGGGTCGCGATCGCTTCACGATCGAGGTGACCACGGACGAGGGACTGGCGGTCATCGCCGATGCGGCGGTCATCGTCTACCTGGGACCGGCGGACACGGACGCGAGCGAGCTCGTTCTGCGCCCGCGACGGATCGCGGCCGACGGCAACGACGACGCACTCGTCGAGTTGCTCCCGCGCGACGCCCTCGGCGAGTCGCTCGGCGCGGGGCATACCGTCTCACTGCGAGTAACCGGAAGCACGGGTTCGGTACCGGGTGCGGCGGTCGACCGCGGCGATGGGGTCTACGCGACTGTCGTCACGGCCGGTGGCGCACCGGGTGCCGCGACGCTCTCGGCGGTCGTCGATCAGACGGAGATCGGCCCGGTGGGCGTTCTACGTTTGGGCTTCGATCTCGGCGAGGTCAACGCGCAGGCCGCGAGCGACGCCGAGGAATTCGCCCTGATCGGTGGGTTGAAGAAACAGGCCGTCTCGGCATTGCGCGGCGTCATCGACAAGGTGGACAAAGTGGCCGCCGCGCTCCTGGCCGAGAACACCAAGAAGGCGGTCTCGCGCACACGCAAGGTCCTCGCAAAGTTCGTGAAGGCTGAGAAGAAGGCCAAGGGCCTCTTGCCATCGCTCGGAACGACGACCGAACTGGCACGCTCCATCCGCGAAGCGGCCCAGGTTGCGATCGACGCGGCGGAAATCACGACGGGCAAGGACCAGAAGACGCTCGACGATGCGCGTGAACTGGTCCAAGAGGGCGACGCGTTCCTGGCGATCGGCGACCCCGAGAAGGCTGCGTCGCGCTATCACAGAGCATTCCGGCGGGCACTCAAGCTGCAGCCTTGATCCCGGCCTGTGCGACTCCGACCGAAAGCGCAGGGCTCCTCGTTGCATAGGGATGCATGCGGACACGCTTTGCGACGGCGATGGCACTCACGGCGGGACTGGCGCTACTGGTAACAGTGGCGACCCCAGATGCTCGCGATGCGGGCAATCTCGTGCGCGATCTTGGTGCCGAGACGGCCGGAGTCCGGGACGCGGCGGCACGCAGACTGCTCGCAATGGGAGACTCGGCTACGCCCGCCTTGAAACGTGCTGCCGACACTGGGTCACCGGGCACACGACGCCGCGCCCGGGCGCTGCTCGCTCTCATCGACGACGGGGGTGAAGACGGCCCTGACGCGCGTCGGCGAGAAGCGGATGCGCTCGTGCGTGCCGCGCTGAACCGCGACGGGCACCTGCGCGCGGACGGCGCGCAGGATCAGCGCCTGGCACGTCTCGGCGACGTGGGTGCGCACGCGGTGGCGCGCGCCGCACAACGCGAGGCCAATCACGGCGCCGTACGGCCTCGGACCGGTGCAGCCATCGGACGGCATCCTTCGGCCATAGGCGTCAGGGCGCTGACCGGGGCGCTCGCCCGTGACCGCATTCTCGGCTCCACACTCGTCGAGGTCGCGCGGCAGTTGGAAGCGGGGACGGACGCCGCGCGCGACGGTCGAACGCCGGCAGCCACGCCGCTCCTGTCAGACGGCGCGCGGAACAACCTGGAAGCCGTACTCGATCGCCCGCTTGACCCGCGCCGGCGCGGAGCCGCCGCGCTCCTCACCGCGCTCGACACGACGATCGCTGACCGTTTCGTGACCGATCCGGACCCCCGCGTTCGGATCGAAGCCGCGCGCGCTCTGGGACGGCAGAACTCGGCTTCGGCAGGCGACGCATTGGAGCGCCTCGCGCTCGACGTCGAACCAACGGTGCGCCGGGCGGCGCTCGAAGCTCTGCGCAAGATCCCCGGTCGACCGCGCCCCAAGACCGCACACGCGAATGCTGACCACGCCGACGTCGGCGTGCGCGCGGCGGCGGCGGAGCTACTGGGTCGCGACGCTGTCCGCGAGTCCATGTACGTCCTGCATCGGATGACGAACGATCGCAGCGTGCGGGTGCGCGCTGCGGCCGAGCGGTCATTGATTTCGATCCGGCGCCAACGGCGACGCGCCGCGCAGTAGTTTCTGCCAGCGCTCCCGCGGATAGATCAGGTTGATGCGGATTCAGGCGAGAACCTCGGGGCTCGGATCGTACCCGGGCGTCGGCGGGCCACCTGGCCCCGACGAGAGAACCCGTCGCTCCGCCGCCGACCGGGGACGGCGGGCCGTTTCCGCGAGATCACGGATACGGGAACGGATCAGTCGGATACTCAGTCGTCGCTTGTCGTCGGCCCCAACAGATCGTCGCGTTCGACGCCGAGGCGCTTCATGTGGCGATAGATCGTCGCCTTGTGAACGCCGAGTCGCCGCGCGGCGCCGGTGAGGTTGCCGCGCGCGGCGACAAACGCTTCGCGGAGCAACGCCTCTGTGATCTCGACCGGTTCGGCTTCCGCCGCATCAGCGCCGCGCACCTCCGCGTCAACACGCACGATGGGAACATCGCCATCGGTCCCGACTGGCAGCGCCTCGATGCGCCGGATCGGCGGACCTCCGGCAGCGCCGACGTCACTCGCCCCCGTCGCACGCAGCGGTCCGTCAACGTTCGCTGACTGGGCCAATGCGCGGGCGATCACGACGGCCGCGTTACGGACATCCTCGGGCGACACAGAGCCTGCCTCCGGGACGAGCACGCGCGATCCACCGAGTCGTTCCTCGTCGCGCCGATCGACGTTCCACCCACCCGCGACCAGTAGACCGCGTTCGCGTTCCCACTCAGCGAGAGCGCCCCGACCGATCAACTCCACGTCGGACTCGACGTAGAGCCGCTCGAGCACATTGCGTAGCTCGCGTACGTTCCCGGGCCATGTGTAGCCCTCGAGGGCATGTACGGCTTCCGGCGAAAGACGCGCGACGGGCCGCCCGTAGCGCTGCGCGAACATCCGCATGAAGTGGCTGACGAGAAAGGGCAGATCTGCGAGCCGCTCGCGCAACGCAGGTGCGTGAATCCGCAACACGGCGACGCGGTGATAGAGGTCGGCGCGGAAGCGCCCCTCGCGTACGGCGCGCTCCAGCCCGATATTCGTCGCGGCCACGATCCGCACATCCGACGCGATCTCGCGCTCGCCGCCGACACGCTCGAACAGGCCGTGCTCGAGAACGCGCAGCAGCTTCGCCTGCACGCGCTCGGGCATCTCGCCGATCTCGTCCAGGAAGAGTGAGCCGAGACTCGCGCGCTCGAAGCGGCCCTTGTGTGTCGCGACGGCGCCCGTGAACGCGCCGCGCTCGTGGCCGAAGAGTTCCGACTCGAAGAGGTCATCGTTGAGCGCCGAGCAGTTGAGCGCCACGAACGCACGCGCCTTGCGCGGACTCACGCGATGGACGGCCCGCGCGATGAGTTCCTTGCCGCTGCCGGTCTCGCCGGTGATCAGCACGGGTGCATCGACGGCCCCGTAGCGCTCGATCTTCGCGAACACGGACCGCATCGCAGGGCTGCGCCCCACCATGCCGTGGAACGCCGCCTCGATCGGAAACGGTCCGCCAGGCTCCTTGCGCTCATTGGGTTCAACGCGCTCGACGGTCACATCATCCTGCACGGTCACACCTTCCTGCACGGGCACCGTTCTACTGACGTACGGCGACGCGCGTGCAGGAATGGCAGAGGCTCGAAGGGGCCCTCGCTCAAGAGCAGCTCAGTCCGCGGCGAGCGGATACGACGTGATCCGCCAGGCGAACCACGCGCCCCCGCTCTCTCCGAGACGTGCCGCGGCATCGACCGCGTCCTCGAGAGATGTGAGCAGGCCACATCCGTTCGGGCGGATACCCGCGTCGGCCATCCGCTTCACCGCACCGCGTGCCCGGATCCAGGCCCGTAACTCACCATCCCCGACGCCGTAGACGTCGAATCCAAGCACGTCACCGCCCCGTTCAGGCTCGTCGCCCATCCCGGGTAGTCGCGAGACGAACGTGATGCCGTCGTCGGCCTCGGCCGCCAGATCGACATCCTCGGCACGGAGCGCCAGACCGAGAACCAGCGTCTCTGCCGGTGTCGGACCGAACTCACGGACGAAGTGGCGTGCCGCGCCGAGCGTCGCAAAGGCTGACGGCGGATGGAAGTCGCCCCGATCCCACGCGATGCTCAGCCAGTCGCTCATGACCGCTGCGTGCGCACCTTCGAGCCCGAAGCGCTCAAGATCGGCCTCGAGCGCCCAGAGGAGATTGCCCTGCGCCGCGTCGGCGAAGCCGGAGAAGCGGCCCGGCGGCGTCTCGGCAGCCTCGATCCAGCCGGGTGGGATCGCAGGTAGAACTGGTGCGATAAAATCGGATGCGGAGACCATCTGTTCGGGGAAGGCAGTCGAATCCAGATACGACGGCCGCTCGATTCGACGCGCGACGCAGTATCCACCAGAGACGAGCCCCTCAGTCCGCATGACCTGAGATTTAGCCGGATCGGCGGGGCGGTTTTCCAGGACCGAATAGATCCACGCTCGGCTGCCCGCCGGAATGGGCAGCCCGTGACCGCTTCGGGAGCGCACGCCGGGCCGGTGGAGCACGCCAGAGATGTCGCGCCCGTAGGATGACGCGGCCCACGGTCCTCCCATGCGTAGACTCATCGCGACGACGACGGGAGGTGGCTCCACCGACCGTCCCGCGCCCAACCTGGAGGCTCCCGTGGCGAAGATCTACGACTCGATTCTGGATGCTGTCGGCAACACGCCGCTCGTGCGCCTGCGCACCGTCGGTCGCGGCACGGGCTGCGAGATCCTCGCCAAGTGCGAGTTCTTGAACGCGGGCGGCTCCGTCAAGGACCGGATCGGTCGCCGCATGGTGGAAGAGGCCCAAGCTAGTGGTCGGATCAAGCCCGGCGACACGCTGATCGAGCCCACGAGTGGCAATACGGGCATCGGCATGGCAGTGGCTGCCGCGGTCCACGGATACCGGATGGTGATCACCATGCCGGAGAAGATGAGCCGCGAGAAGCAGGTGGTGCTCGAGGCGCTCGGGGCCGAGATCATCCGCACCCCCACCGAGGCGGCCTTCGATGCACCGGAGAGCCATATCGGCGTCGCGAAGCAGCTCGAGAAGATCCTGCCGAACGCCCACATCCTGGATCAGTACGGGAATCCCGACAATCCGGACGCCCACTACGAGGGGACGGGCCAGGAGATCCTCGACCAGACAGATGGCAGCCTCGACTTCGTCGTGATGACGGCCGGCACCGGAGGAACGATCTCCGGCGTCGCGCGGCGCATCAAGGAAGCGCTTCCGCACGTGAAGATCATCGGCGTGGACCCCGTCGGTTCGATCCTGGCGGGGCCGGGCGACATCCTTCCGTACAAGGTCGAGGGCATCGGCTACGACTTCATCCCCGACGTGCTCGACCGCGATCTGATCGACGAGTGGATCCGAACCGAGGACCGCGAGTCGTTCCTGATGGCGCGCCGACTGATCCGTCACGAGGGCATGCTCGTCGGTGGGAGCAGCGGCTCGGCAGCCTGGGCGGCGGTCGAGATAGCCAAGAAGTACGGCCCCGACAAGCGCATCGTCACGCTCTTCGCGGACAGCGTACGCAACTACATGACGAAGTTCCTCGACGACCAGTGGATGCGCGCCAACGGCTTCACCGAGAGCCGGTGGGAGGCCGAGACGCTCGGCGACCTGCTCCGCGCGCTCCCGCAGCGCGGGATCATCAGCGCGACCAGCGCCGACTCGGTCGCAGACGCCGTGGGGCGCCTCAAGGAGCACGGGATCAGTCAGCTGCCGGTCGTGGACGAGGGGAAGCTGGTGGGCATCGTCACCGAGAGCGATCTGCTCGGGAAACTCGTGGACGGGCGCGCGACGACCGCGACCTCGGTCGTCGAGGTCATGTTCCGCAACGTGCGGACGGCGCACCACACGCAGGAGGCTGGCACTCTCCCCGATCTCTTTGCGGATGGCTTCGCGGCGCTCGTGGTGGACGACGACGACGCGCTGGTCGGGATCATCTCGAAGGTCGATCTGGTGGACTACCTCACCAATACGCCGGCCGACGCCGTCTGAAGCGGCGATACGGAGCCAGGACAACTTCGGCGGAGTTCGGAGCACGGGTAACGCAAGCACGACGGCTTTCTCCGAACTCCGCCGAAGTTGTCCTGGCTCCGTATCGCTCCCCGTACGATGCGCGCATGACTGACACCGCTGGCAACCCGCTCGACGACATCCGCATGGACACCGCGAACCTCTACCGCGAGGAGGTCTTCACGGATCTCACCGTCGGCACGTTGCGACGCCTCACGCCCGTGAAGATCGACGGCAGCCCGGACCCGGATCGGCCCGTCCTCTTCAGCGCCGAGACCCAGCTCATGTCGCAGGCCGGCCCGCTGCCGGTGAATACCCGCATCGAGGCGACCAACCTCGCCGAGGCGGCCGAGCGCTTCCCCGCGGCGATCAAGGACGCGCTCGACCGGATGATGACCGAAGCGCGCGAGATGCAGCGCCGCGAGGCGTCGCGCATCGTCACCGCCGGGCCAGGAGCCATCCCGCCCGCCCGTGGTGGCGGCTCCGGGCTGATCCTGTAAGAGCGCTCTGCACGTCAGGCGGGCACGCCGACGATCGACCGACTATCGGTCTTCGTCTTCCGCCCCGGCGGCGACGTCGATCCTGCGGACGGTCAGGAGCAGTAGGCGCCGCGTATCGGGGCCATCGGCCAGACGCACCAAGGTCGACTCGCCATCCTCGACGACGATCAGGCGACTGAATTCCGTCTTCACGAACGACGGGATCTGGATCGTGACGGGCGACGTGCCCGCACCAAGAGTTGTCGTGAACGTCCCCATCGGTTCCTCGACGTCCGAGATCACGACGTTGAGGCCCACATGGATCCCGCCGTCCTCCATGCCACTGGCTTCGGTTGACCACGCCGTGAACTTGGCTGCCAGGCCGTCCCAGACAACTTCGATCACGGGGTCGCAGATGAACTCCCCCATCCCGACCTCCACGTCGAAGTCCGCGACGTACGAGATCTGGCGGCCGATCTCCATCGAAGCCGTCTGGCCGTCGAGGCAGGCGATGCGTGGCGACGCGAGGATGGTCACGTCGCCGCCGCGCACCCATCCCTCGAGACGCGCGAGCGGATCATCGACGTCGACGACGTGTCCCGGCCGCGTCCGCATCACCTGCGTGCCGACCGTAGCCGTCATCGGGGCGACGACGAGTCGCGCATCGACCTGATAGATCGTCGCGGTGTCGCGGCGCAGCGAATCGAGGAAGTCCCGCATCGCCTGCTGCGCCGCGGCCGGTGCGCGCGCGACGAGCGCACCCGATTCCGTCACGGCCACGGTCAGGCGTTCCCCAACCACCGCACGCAGTCTCGCTGCGAGCGTCTCTGCCGTCATCCGCCCCTGCGTCAGATCGCGAACGTCGAAGACCTGCACAACGTCGTCCGCGCTCGTGTCGGCTCCGCCCTTTGGGCCGGATACCCTCGGGCGGGGCAGCGGCACGCGGCGCTCCGGCACCGCTGTCGGCGCCACCAACTCGCCTCCCGCGGAACGCTTCGTCGTCGCGCTGAGAAACGCGCGCAGGGCCGCTGCGGGATCCGCGCGCAGCACTTCTTCGGCCTTCGCGCGGGCATCGCCGCTCGCTCCGGCGAGCACGGCGCGAGCGGCCTCGACAACGGGATCCCCTTCCGCGGACGCGGGACTCGCCATGGCCCAAAGAGAGAACGAGACGATGGCGGCAAGAACGAGAGTCGTACGGCGCATGCTGGGCCTCCTGTCGTGGATCGAACACGGACACCGTGCCGCGCCGTCGTCACGCAAGCGTCTGTCCCCCGTCTCAGCCGTGTCACGCGCTTCAGACGCGCTGATACGTACCGTCCAGGTAGCCGTGGAACTCCTTGCCGTCGACGGCGAGTTCAAGCTTGAAGAGCAACTCGTCGTCGCCGCGAACCTCGTACGTGCAACGCGACGTCCCCCATGGCCCGTCGTTCACGAACGTGACGGCATCGCCGTCCCACGTTCCGACCGCGGGCTCGCTGTATTGCCCGCCCATCGAGTCGAACCAACTCATCGTCGGGGCGTCGCGCTTGTCGTCGTGGCCGAATACGGCGTGACCGGCGTAGACGACGACGCCGTCCTTCTCCTCGGCGTAGTCCTGCACGACGAAGAACCCGTCCAGGATGACGCGCGCGCTCAGTCGACCGAAGCGGCGGTCGCCGTCCGGGGTGTTCGGGCTCGGGTGCAGGATCTCGTCGCCCGCCCACTCCCCCGCCAGACGGGCGATCCTCGCGTGTCCTTCACCCGGTTTCGGAGTCTCCATCGCACACCTCCGCTGTCCCTGCTTGTGGCTCGCGCTCGATGACGGAGAATAGCACCGTGTTCTCGCGGCGGGAGCCCCGATCTGTGGTATCTCCGAGCGTGTGAGTCCACCCACCGCACCGGCCGGCATCTCTCTCCTCCTCGGACGCGATCACGAGGCCTACGGCACCCACACGCGCATCTCGATTTCGGCGCACACGGCAGCGACAATCAGCCCCGGATCCGACGTGGATTTTCTCCGTCAATCGACCGCCAAGTACGACGTGAACGAGGACGCGCTCCTCGTCTTCGAAGACAGTCGCCACACCGTTCTCTGTGTCGCTGACGCCCACTTCGGGAAGGCCTCCAGCGAAGACCTCATCTGCGCTCTGGCGGACGCTCTGCTGCCTGTGCCGCAGAACCCGCATGAGTTGGACGATGTGTTGCGCGAGTTTGCGGATCGGCGCCCCGCTACTCGCGAGACCTCGGAGACGACTCTCCTGATCTGTATCTACGACCGCATGTTCAAGCAAGCGTTCGGCGTCTCGTTCGGAGACTCGTCGCTCGTCCACGTCGATGGCGCCGGCGTCGATGGCGCCAGCGGTGCAGAACTGATGAACGAGAAGACGACCGGTTTCGTGTCGCTCTCCAACCCGGACTCGTTGGATCCCGACGACGCGCGCCACTTCGCGTTCAGCCCGAAAGCTGGCGACCTGTTGATCGCGTACTCCGACGGCATCGATGAATGCTGCTACCGCGATCCGGACCGCTCCATCTCACTCGACCTCCTCGCGGAGACCGTGCGCACGTGTGGCGGCGCACCGATCGAGGTTGCCGAATCCCTGACGCGACTCGCTCTCGCGGGCGTCGATGGTCACCCGGGCGGACAGGACAACCTGGTCCTGGCGCTGACCCGGGCCTGACGGGGCCGCCCGTGGCGACGCAGCTCGACGGAGAGAGGGCCCCGCGGTGGTAGCCTCGCCCCCATGTCGACGCTGACCATCCGGGTACTACGCCTCTTGGCGCTTGTCGCGTTCGTCGCCGGACTCGCGACGTTGGGCGCACACATGCTCCTGGTGGACTTTCTGCTCGCACGGGAACTGACCTACGTCGTCTACGGGATGGCCGGTGCAGGCCTCGCAGGAGCTGCGCTCTCCGTCCGGGCGGCGCGAGGATCGGAGACTTCGGCCATCTCGTGGTCAAGCCTCCTCGGCGTCGGCGCGAACGCGCTGCTGCTCGTCGCGACGTACGTTTCGACGACCGTCCTCGTCGCCATGCCGCCAGTCGAATTCGCATTCGACATCGGCGATCCGCTGCCGGAATTCATCGTCCCACCGCACACGCTGGACGGCGAACCGTTGCGACTCGAGGACCACCGCGGCGAACGCGTGGTGTTGCTCTTCCATCGGGGTGGATGGTGCCCGTTCTGCCAGGCCGAGCTCGCTGGCTTGAACGATCGCTACGACGAACTCGCGCCGCTCGCGACGGTCATCGCCATCAGTGGCGACCTACCCGATGCCGTCGCGGCCTATGCACGCAAGCGAGATCTACGCTACACACTCGCTCACGATGGCGGCGGCGCGGTCTCTCGCCAGTATGGCCTGACATACGAGAGCGACGATCGCGGGGAAGTCACGGCGCCAGCCGCGGTCATCCTCGACAAAGAAGGCCTGGTGGCGTGGTTCCACATCGCCAACGACGTCCGCGATCGCCCCGATCCCGAT
Source organism: Planctomycetota bacterium (assembly GCA_024280885.1). GTDB lineage: Bacteria > Planctomycetota > JAJSAM01 > JAJSAM01 > JAJVHW01 > JAJRPF01. The sequence goes on from JAJRPF010000074.1 coordinate 42,516, forward strand.
GACCTCCTCGCCGCCCTCCGGAGCATCCCGTGAACAGCCATCGCATTCGACTCGTCTGTAGCCTGAGTGTGGCCGCTCTGGTCGCCACGGCATGCATCTCGCCGCCACCGGCGCGGCGGCGTTCTCGACCGCAGCAACAACGTGAGCTACAGCGGCGACAAGATGCGAGTGCGACGACGATCCACACGGCACCGCAAACCGCCGCGCAATCACCGAATCCCGAGCTTCCTGACACCCAACCGACGCCACCACGCAACCCGCTCGCCAAGTATCAGAAAGAAGTCGACCTCATCTTCCGGGCGACGACGGGACATGTGGGTGCAGGCCGTTCGTACGAACGACTGCGGCATCTCTGCGACGTCATCGGACCGCGCCTCTCCGGCTCCAAGAATCTCGAGAACGCGGTGGAGTGGACGGCTGAGACAATGCGCGGATACGGGCTCAGCGTCCGCAAGCAGCCGGTCATGGTCCCGCATTGGGTGCGCGGCTCCGAGTCGGCGACGATGACGATGCCGCGCGACGCTCCACTCGCGATGCTGGGTCTTGGCAATTCGATCGGCACACCCGAGGGCGGGATCACGGCCGAGGTGGTCGTCGCGCGCAACTTCGACGAGTTGGCGGCGCTCGGCACAGAGGTGCGCGGCAAGATCGTCCTCTTCGATGCGGCGATGCCGACGTACGACGCCGAGAAGGGCTCGGGCTATGGCAAGGCGGTCGCATACAGGGTGGCGGGTCCGAATCGCGCGGCGGCGGCCGGAGCCGTGGCGTGCCTCGTTCGATCCGTCACCGCGACGAGTCTCTCGACGCCGCACACCGGCATGTTGCGTTACGCCGAGGATCAGCCGCGCATCCCTGCGGCGGCGGTCAGCGTCGAAAACGCAATGATGATCCGGCGTCTCGTCGACGCCGGCGAGATCGTCACCGTGCGACTTGAGATGGATGCGCACTTCGAGCCGGACGCTCCGTCCGCGAACGTGATTGCGGATCTCATCGGCACCGAACTCCCCGACGAGGTCGTCATCATCAGCGGCCACCTCGACTCGTGGGATGTCGGACAGGGCGCGCACGACGACGGCGGTGCGTGCATGGCCGTCATGGAGGCGCTGCACACGCTGGTGGAGTTGGACCTCCGACCACGCCGCACCATCCGCGCGGTGCTCTTCACGAACGAGGAGAACGGGTTGCGAGGCGCGCACGCGTACGCCGCCGGACACGCCGAGGAGGCGCCGCAATACCAGGCGGCGATCGAGGCGGACTCGGGCGTGTTCCGGCCGCTCGGGTTCGGCGTCCCGGCTGTCACGGACGAGCGCTCCGCCCGCGTCCGGGCGCGGCTCGACAACGTCGCCGCGCTGCTCGCGCGCTACGGCGTCGGACGTCTCCGCGAAGGCGGCGGCGGCGCGGACATCGGACCGCTGAAGAAGTTTGGCGTCCCGCTCCTCGGGCTGCAGGTCGAGGGCAGTCGCTACTTCGACTATCACCACACGCACGCCGACACGCTCGACAAGGTGGATCCGGACGAGCTGGACCTTTGCTCCGCAACACTCGCCGCGATGGCGTTCGTACTCGCCGACATGCCGGAACGCCTCGCCGACTGAGCGCGAACAGCCGATCGAATCAGCCGTTGAGTCCTCGCGGGCTCCGATCTTCGCGCCGCGCTCCTCCAGGCCGACCGGCCTCGAACTCCGCCGTGACCTCCGGGCGCGACATCACGATGATGGTGAGGACCCCGAGCAGCGTTCCGAACGGTACGTTCAAGAGATGCAGCGCGGCGATCACGAGGATCAAGATCCGGTTCCGGCGGCGGTGCAGGCTCCATCCGGCATACGCCGTCAGCGCAGCGGCCGTGATCGAGAGGAGCATGAGCCCCACTCCCAAGACCCCAAACACACCGCCGATCATCGCGGGCAACCCGTCAGGCACGTCTCCAGCCGGCGCGTTCGACATGGCCACGGGAACGAAGACGGCCATCCCGGCGTACATCGCCCCAACCGCGCAGCCCATCAGATTGAGCGCTGCCATCACGTAGTGGAAGATGCCGAGCAACTTGAGGTGCTCGTCATCCCGGTCATAGATCTGTGTCATCGCGCTGCCTCCGTGAGGATCGAAGAGTAACCGTCGCCACTGGTTCTGGTTCTGGTCTTCGTCGACCGTCTCCGCACAATGGCGGCATGGAACGCGAGTCCACGCCGAGTTGCCGCACCTGCGGCGCCACTCTGACGGCCAACGAGCGCGGTCGCTACATCGACTGCTGCGCGCCGCGCGTGACGCCGCCACGGCGGCGACGCCCATTTGCCACAATGCTGGGCTCATGGTCGAACATCCTGGAGCGGGCACTCTTCGGCGACGACCCGAGCGGACGGATCTCCACGCGACGGCGCCTCTGTCTACTCGCAGTCACGACGATCCTCATCGGACTCCCCTGCATCATCCCCGCGTGCAAGGATATGTTCTGACGCGGGCTCAGCGCGGGACCGGGACAAACTTGTCGGTGAGGCGGCTGCGGACGAAGGGCCCGGGTCGATCGGCGCGCCAGACCGAGAAGGCATGCGCGCCGGTGTGTCCCCAGCCGCTGTGGTTGTCGAGATCGACGCCGAAGAGGTCCCTCAGCGGGACACGGGCGGTCGGTTCCTGGCAGTCGCCCGCTTCGATGAATTCCGCCCACTGCGGGACGAGACCGAGATCGAAGCCGATGGTCGCCGTGCGCGCGTCCGTGTCGTCGCACCAGCGGTAGAGACCGCGCTTCAGCGCCGCCCATTGCTCGGCACGAGCTCCGAGATCGCCTTGAATCGCGAGCTCGGCGGTGGCGAAGGCGTACGACTCCAGGTGCCGCTCGCGGCGCAAGCGTTCGAGGTAAACCGTGACACGTGGATCGTGGATGTCACCCGCGCCGGGGAAGCGTGTATCCGGATGGGCATCGAGGAGCGAGACGTACGCATCGACACCGCGCCCCTGCAGCGCGAGAGCGCAGAACGTGTCGATCTCCGCCGACCGCGCATCGCCGTCGTCCCACCACTCCGCGTACGCCCACCATTCGCCTTCCTGCAAGAGCGAGGTGGGAAGCCCGTGGAGCATCGCGAGCCCGACGGCCGCTCCGAAGCGCCGATCGAAACTGACGCGCTCCGGCGTGTCGGGAGTCACGAGTTCGCGTAGGTACGCCTCGACCTCCGGCCCAGGGCTCAGCGCGAGATACTCCAACCCCAGTTCCCCGATCCACAACTCCCCGCCCCACAGCTCGTCGCCAATCGCGCGAAGGGCCTCGATCAGGAGCTTGCCAGAGCGCGGGTCCCCCACCTTCAGCAGCGACCACACCGCCATAGCGCGAACACCAGGACGCTCGTCCTGCGCCCACCGACGCAGCCGTGTGCGAAATGCGTCGGGGGCGCCGACCTCGGCGAGGGCGTAATGCTCGCCTCCGTACCAATCGCCATCTTTGATTTCGTCATCCGGCGGCGCCGCACCCATGCGTGCGACGGCGCGCTCTGCCATCCGGCGTGTCCAGAGAGCAGGGATCGCATGCGCAATGTGAAGCACGCGCGACGCTTCGATGTCCGCAGTCAGGACTCGTTCCTCGAGTGACGCGAACACGGACGAGTTCCAGGTCGCGCCGAAGTCGAGTCGCGCATCCCCATGCGCCTCCCAGAGCGCAGCAAGGCACGCGTCGAGTGCGCTCTCCTCGCCGTCGTCGCTGGCGATGTTCGCGTGTGAATCGAGAAGGACGTTGGTGACGGCCTCGACGGCGAGTTCTGGCCGGATCTCCAGCAACAGAGCGAGCGCAAGGCCATCAGTGGTGCAGAGCATTTCGAGGGAATCCAGCGCCGCCGCGTCGCCCCGGAACGCGAGCGCCCCTCGCGCGGCAACGTGATCGTCATCCGGATCGAATTCGCGCAGATCCGCACGCTTGCGCAGTCGCTCCAGAGTGGCGGCGTCCGAGAGATGGCGCATCGACCAAAGGACAAGCGGGCGAGACCAACCACGGTCCTCCAGGCGCAACAACAAGGTGGCATCGACGTTCGCCGGGACGGCGTCGCGCAGCCAACGCGCGCGCCAGGTCGACGAGTACCTCTCGCGGTACGGCGCTCCGTCATCACGCAGCAGCGACTCGAGGCAAACCGTGAGAGCCGCCGGCAGTCCTTCTGTCTTCGGTGAGCGCTGATCGATCGCCTCGCGCCCCCACCACGACCGGGCGACGACGTCGCGATGCTGATCGGTGAAGCTCACGGCGAGCGAGAGGAGTTCGATCATCTCCGGCGGATCCGTCGCGCCGCTCGCGTCGTAGAAAGGCTCGAGCAACGGGAAGTGCTCAGCGTGCGTGACCTTGTGGACGAGCGACACCGTCGCCCTGTCGAGCACATCCGGGTCCGCGTCGCGGAACTGCTCGAGGAGCCACGGAACATCCGCCGCTCCGAAGCACTCGAGCAGGTCCCAGAACGCACCGCCCGGTGTTTCAATCGTGGGGTCGAGTACCGCGTTCACGACGTGCTCCACGGCGACGCGCTGCTCCTGAACGTCCATGTGGCGCCAATCCAGTCGGCGGGCGCATTCCCACGCCGCCCGCCCCGGCGCCAGCCGCAATCCGGCGCGCAACACGTTGACGCGCTCGGCCGGAGTGAGCGCGGCCAGCAGGTCGTCGCCCGCCTCGGTACCGACGAAGAGCGCCGCGAACAGCGCGTCCCCGGACGGTTTCCACGCGTCGAACGTATCCAGCAGCGGCAACGCGTTGTAGTACGCACGCGTGTCGGCCGGATCGCCGTTCCGAGCAGGCGCGGCAGCGCTCCGAACGATCACCGCGGTCGGCGGCAGCTCCGCGCCCGCATACGGAGACGCAGGAGAGACCGCCGGAGGAGCACCTAGACGCGCAGCGATGGGCGTCGGCCCCGCGCACGCCGCGACTCCCGGAACCAGCAACAGGAGCGCCCACGACCGCATGCGTCGAGGCTATCTCATCCTGCCTGAGATGTGCGCTCGGGACGCGGGGTGGTGTGTTTCTGTAGAGTCTGCGGATGCACACAAGACAAGCTCTCGCATTCGCCATCCTGTTCGCTCTTGGCGCGCTCGCGAACGGGCAGGAGGAACCGGCCGAGCCGGCGAGCGCCCCGGCGGAGATCAACGTCTTCGTCCTCGGCAAGACGCAACTGCTCGGAACACCCGACGGCTTCCCCGCGTTCTGCGTGGAGAACGCCGAACGCACGCGCGCAGAGTTGCGCAAAGACGTCGTCGCGCGGTTGAAGAAGATCGCGGAGGCAGAGCGGCCGGCGCTCTTGAAGGCGATCGGCGACCCGGAGCAGGTGGAGCATCTTTGGCTCGTGAACGCCGTCGTCGCACGCATGTCACGCGCCGACGCGAAAGCCCTCCGCGAGAGCGACGCCGTCGGCGCCGTCTTCAACGCGGGCGTCGTCCCGGAGTGGGGACGCAAGCGCACGGAGCCGGTAAAGCTCGCCGAGGTCCTGAAGCCCACGCCGCGCGAGCCGTTCACGACAAAGGGCAAGGTGATCCCGAAGAACCTCCTCGCACTGAACGTGCCGCAGGTCTGGAAGAAGCTCGGGATCACGGGCGAAGGAACGGTCGTGGTGTCGTTCGACAACGGGCTCGACTACCGCCACCCTGACCTCCGCGGCAACGTCTGGATAAATCCGGACGAGATCGCGGAGAATGGCAAGGATGATGAAGGCAACGGCGTGGTGGACGACATCTACGGCTTCGACTTCTCACGCCACTCGCCGGAGCTCATCGACACGGGCGCGCGGCAGCACGGGACGCTGACATCGTCGCTCATGATCGGTGACGGAACGGGCGGGAAGATCACTGGGATCGCACCGCGTGCGCGCCTCATGGCGATTCGCGCGAATGGTGGCCCCTACGTCGCTTCCCGCGCATTCCAGTACGCGCTCGAGGAGGGCGCCGACGTCGTCAACATGAGTTTCTCGATCCCGGGGCTCAAGCAGATGCGCGGGCTCTGGCGCCGTATGGCGGAGAACGCGACCGCCGCCGGATTGGTGCTCGTATCGGGTTCCGGCAACTTCCAGCGCTCCGAGAAAGTGCCGGTACAGATCCGAATCCCTGAGGGCATCCCCTGCGTCATCTGCGTGGGCGGCGTGACACCGAAGAGGAAGCTCGCCGGTCTCTCGAGTACGGGACCGGTCGAGTGGGAGAGTGTCACGGCGTACGGCGATCACGCCATGCCGGGCGGACTCATCAAGCCAGATCTCGCGGCGTTCTTCGGTCCGGGACTCGCGCTCGCGGGGCCGGGCGGCAAGAACGGGTATCTGCCCGCGAACAACGGCCGACGCGGTAACTCGCTCAGCGCGCCACAGGTGACGGGCACCATCGCGCTCATGCTCTCCGCAAACCCGGATCTCACGCCGTGGCGCGTGAAGGAGATCCTGGAGGAGACCGCGCGCGACATCGCACCGAAGGGCAAGGACACGAAGACGGGCGCGGGTCTACTGGACGCATTCGCCGCCGTGCAGCGCGCCATCGAGTTGCGGCGCGCCGTCACGGGCGGCGATACGGGTGCCGATTCGGGGAGCGACGGCAAGTGAAGCATGTGATCGAGGGCGCCGACGGCGCGCTCGTCACGATCGACGGGCGCGAGTTCGTCTCGTTCGCCGGCTGTGACTCGCTCGGGTTGGCGCGCCATCCGGAGGTCGTCGAGGCGGCGCGAGAGGCGCTCGGGCGCTGTGGTGTGTCGGCGGCAGCGTCCCGTACGACGACCGGTACGTGGCGCGACCACGAGCGTCTCGAAGCAACTCTCGCGTCCTACATGGGTGCAGAGAGCGCGGTGGTCTTCGCATCCGGCTGGCTCGCGTGCCAGTCGGTCGTGCGCGTCCTCGCGCAGGATGCACACGCCGTCATGACCGACGCAGGCGCGCACCCCGGCGTACGCGACGCCGCCGCACTGTCCGGGCGTGATATCCACACCTACGCACACTTCGATACCGACGACGCGGAACGCACGGTCGAGCCGCTGGTCGGCGCGAAGCCGCTCCTCGTCACCTGCACCATCGAGCTTGCCACGGGCGCGGTCGCCTCGCTCGCCGAGTTGGCACAGAGCGTCGCCGACGTCGCCGGATCGCTCGTCGTGGATGACGCCCACGGAGTCGGCGTCCTCGGAGAGTCCGGACGCGGCGCGGCGGAGCATTGCGGCGCCACCGGCGACCACGTGTTCGTGACGGGAACGTTGAGCAAGGCGTTCGGGGCACAGGGCGGGTTCTTCGCGGGGACGCGAGCAACCTGCGACGCAGTGCGTGCGGCCGCGCCGGCGTACGCGGGAGCCACGGGGCTCCCGCCCGCGATCGCCGCGGCGGCGGCGCGCGCGGTGGAGATCGCCGCCGACGGTTCACTGCGCGCACTCCTGCTGACGCGCTGCCGCGACGTGTCGGAACGCTTCGTGGATCTCGGACTGAGTGTCCCGGCGACGCCCGTCCCATGGATGGCACTCCACGCAGAGACGGAAACGGAACTACGGCGCATCGAGGCGTCGCTCGCCAACGCGGGGCTGCTCGTCCCCCACGTCCGCTACCACGGCGCACCGGAGCAGGGGTATCTGCGCGTGGCGATCAGCGCCGCCCACACCGCGGCTCACATCGAGGCTCTCGGAGATGCGGTGGCGCAAGCGCTCTGACGGGCGGTGACGGAGCTGGGCGGTTTCTTGGCGGGGACGGGGAGGCGGCAGGAGAAGACGGCCAGACCGGATCGTCTCTCGAGTTGCCCAGACCGGAGAGTTGCCCAGACCGGGTCTGCTTTCGCGCCTTTTCGCCCGCCGAATGCGTCCGCAGAAGAGTGCATCGCCCGATCAGAAGAGTCAGTGAAAAGGCGCGAAAGGAGACCCGGTCTGCCTGATGAGGGCGCGGAGGTGGCGAGGGCTGTGGGCGGCGATCGGGATGCGCGAATGGGGAATGGGGAATGGGGAATGGGGAATGGGGAATGGGAGATCCGGATGGATCGCGACTCGTCGAGGGGTCGAAGTACCGTGCCAGGCTCAATTTCTTCGCGCGGTCTGCCGGATGGGCGAGGGCGAGCATCGTCGGCGCGCGCAAAAATTGAGCCAGGCACGCGATTTCGACGCCGCGCACCCGTTTGACTGATCGGGGGCTTGGAGGGGGGGGGGGAGGGGATCAAGAGTCCACCCACCACGGAAACGCCGAAGACGCGAGCGATTGGCGGGGTTTGTGCGCCAGCACAAACCGTGACAATCGCGGTGAGGCGTAGGGAGCGGATCCCGCCTGCGAAACCAGCCCTTGCGACGCGCCCACTCCGACGTCGCGGAGCCGACACGATGCGCGGCAGCGAACTCCAGTCGCACGCCCGGTTGAAGCAGCCGGAGCCGCGACCGCAGCCGAACATGCGAGCGAAAGCGAGCGTGGCGACGGAGTCGCCACAAACGCAATACAGCGAGTGGCGGGCTGTGTGCGAAGCACGCAGCATGACATTCGCGCTCGCAGTCGGAGCCGCGACCAAAGCCGAACATGCGAGCGCGAGCGAGCGTGGCGACGAAGTCGCCACAAGCGCAACGTGAGCTCCGCTCGCGGCGTGCCGTTCTACTTGAACTTCTTCTCGTTCGCCGCCGCCCACGCCTTCCACTCGCGCTGCGAACGGTACTTCTGACCCGTGATCTCCTGCAGCGCCCACCGGACCCATCCTTCGCTCGCCTGCCAGAGCTCGTAGCGCGCCTCCCAGTACGTCGCCGGTGGGTTCTTGGGGTCGCTCGGATTCGCCTGCGGCTCACCCAACATGTCGACGAGTCGCGGGACCGCGGACATGGTCTTCATCTGCCCGAGGTAGTGAACCGCGGCGCGGATCAGGTCAGGGGCATACGACGCACTCACGCGAGTCTCAACCAGGAACAGACGATTGAGGTGGTAGACCACCTGCTCCTCGGCGCCCTCGATCGCAAGCCTCGCAAGGAAGTCGATCGCGGCGGCAGCGACATAGCCCGAGACGTCCCCGCCGCCCTTCTTCTTGGCCTTCTTCTTCTTCTTGGAGGCCTTGAGGAGTTTCAGGACACGCTTTGTCTCGCCCTCCATCTGGTTGGAGGCGGCGGCGCGGATGGCAAGCGCTTGGACCTTCGACTTCTTGTGTCCCATCGCCTTCTTGATGACGGGCGCGAACGCCTTGTCGCGACGCTCTCCCATGCTGATCAGAACACGCGAAAGATACTTGTCGTCCTTCTCCGCATTGGCCTTCTCGGCTGCCGCGATCAGGCGCTCGACCTCCTTGGGAGTGGCCTCAAGGACCGTCGGAGTCGGCGGCTCCTCGGCTTCGGTCCCGGCGACAGCCGGCGAGGGAGCAACGAGAACGACCAGCGCCAACGCGGCGAGGCCCAGAGAGCGAAGGTACGACATGCGTGCCAGTGTACCGTCGCCGGGCAGGCGGAATCTACGAGCGGGCGCCAGGAGCCTGCGGGTTCATGGCACTCTGACGTGCGGCCCGCCGGGCGCGTAGCTCCTGCGTGACCTTGCGGCCGCGCCACCAGACGACGCCGATCATCGCGGCAAGAACGGCGACGCCGGTCGCCTTGAACCGCCATGAGTCCTGCATCTCAGGCGTGAAAACGGAGCGGACCGTCTCGCCGAAGAACGCCATGCCGAACGACCCGAGACAGGCTCCGACCCCGATGGCCGCCAACGTGCGCCGGGCCGACAGGCCGAGGAGCCGCCCGAAGATACTGCCGCCGATGGCACCCGTCCCGGTGAGCGGGAACATCACGAACGCGATGACGCCGGCAAACGTGACGCGGCCGAGCCACGGCTTCTGCTCGAGCATGTAGAGGCCGTGCTCGGCGAGATCCTCGAGCGTGGGCCCGATCCGCTTCAGGCGGTAGAGGCGCGGCAGGTTGTAGACGAGCACAACGGCGATCGAGATGTCCATGTAGGCCACGAGCGCCGCGAGTTCGACGGCCGTGAATCCCACGTCGCCGAGCACGGCCTGAAGGATCGCGAACTTCCCCGCCACTGTGAAAATGATGACTGCCTGCGTGACGAGAGCGGCTGCGAACCCGGGCCCCTTCACGACGGCCGCAACGATCAGCAGCGCGATGCCCGCAACCGGGGGGACCACGAGGGTGATATTCGCGAGATGCCGGCGATGGGCCGCCTTCGCGTGGAGTTCCTCTTCGCGCTGCATGAGGGCGCTCAGGTTGGGTTCGGGGGCGAGCGGGTCGCGGTTCATGGGCTTCGCGGAAGCATCTCCCGCGGGATCGGGAGGCAGAACCGGGCATTGTCACCGCAGATGTCGCCGCTCCCCGGAATCCCGGGCCGAGGCCGCGTGCCCGTCGCGCCGACGCAGCACGACTTCCGCGAACATCCTGCTACGATCCGCGCCATGGCAGCAGAACCGGTCGTCGCTCGTGAACTCTGGAACGTCGGGGTGCCCCTCATTGGCAAGGAGGGCATCCGGGAGATCCTGCCGCAACGCTTCGAGATGGAGCACCTCGACGGGATCTCGTTCATCGATGCGGACAACGGTCTCGTCGCGGGCTGGAAGGACGTGACCGACGACGAATTCTGGGTCCGCGGACATCTGCCGGGGCGCCCGCTCCTTCCGGGAGTGGTCATGCTCGAGGCGCTCGCACAGATGACGAGCGTCGCTGCCAAGCGCGTCTATCCAGAGATGGGGTTCATGGGCTTCGGCGGCATCGACAAGTGCAAATTCCGGCAGGCCGTCGCGCCGGGTCAACGCATCGTGCTCCTCGCTCGCGCCATCGACCTGCGCCCGCGGCGGGCGATCTTCGCCACGCAGGGCTGGGTGGACGATCGACTGGCGGTCGAAGCGCAAATCACCGGCGTCCGCGTCTAAGAGGGTGCTCCCAAGACAATCGGGCGCCAGGCACACGATCTGCGCTACGCGACGAGCCGATTGAATCGCAGCGGGACTTCCCGTAGTGTCAGAGCGACGCGGTCGAGGCTTCGACCGGGGCCGCGCCAAGAAGTACGCATGATGCGAACCGTAGGCGAGCTGTTGACCAGCAAGCCGGAGGCGGTCTTCACGGTCCCTCCGGACACGACCATCTTCCAGGCATTGGAAGCCATGGCGGAGCACGATATTGGGGCACTCCCGGTCATCGATGCAGCCGGCGCCCTCTGCGGCATCTTCTCGGAGCGCGATTACGCCCGCGGCGTCATCCTGCGGGGACGCTCGTCACGCGCGACGCCCGTCCGCGACCTGATGGTCGCGGATGTCACGACCGTCGTGGCCACCGACACGGTCGTTCACTGCATGCAGTTGATGACGACGCAGCGCATACGGCATCTGCCGGTCGTGGAGGACGGTGCCCTGACCGGCATCGTCACCATCGGTGACATCGTGAAGCAGATCATCACGGACCAAACCCAGACCATCGAACAGCTCGAGAGCTACATCCTGGGACACTGACGACGGAGACGCTGACGACCGCGAGATCGGCGTAAGCGGCGACGGCCCGGTAGACCAGCGTGGTGAGAGTTCTCGTGGCTCCACTGCTCTGACATCCCTGAACCGGCCACGGGCCGAGGAGGCAACGATGCGACTTGCATCGAGGCGTTTCCGAACCCGGGTGACAGGGGCGTCTCGGGGGATCGCCATGACAGCGATCGCCGCGAGTCTCGTCCTGGCCATCCCATTCGCCACCGCGCAGGAGGAGGCGGCGTCGCCCGCTGGCGACGTGGAGGCCGCCGCGCCGATTCCGGACGGATCGAAGTCCTCGGATGCGGCTCGCGAACCGGACGCAGAGAGCGCAGTCACTGCACATGGATGGGGCGACGCGAGCACAGCCGTCCGCTACGTCGAAGGCGCCGCGCGGGACGCGCCGCTCTCTGTCGACAAGAAGCCGCGCCCGCAGAACGACTGGTTCGTGCAGCGGTTGCAGACGCCGCCGCCGCGCTCCCTGAATCCCATCGTGAGTGACCGTCCCGCAGTCGGGCAGATCAGTCGCTACGTACTCGGTCGCCTGCTGGTCGTGGACCCCGACGCGCCGCCGAACGCGCTCGGGTCGCTGGCGACCGGATGGGTGGTCACGGACGGAGGTCGCACCTGCACGTACACCCTGAGAAAGGGCGTCCAGTTCGCGGACGGGCGCCCGTTCACGTCCGCCGACGTCCTCTTCAGTTTCAATGCGGCCCGCGACCCCGCCGTGACGGCCGAACATCTCCGCGCGGAGTTGCAACCCGTCACGTCGATGACGGCGCCCGACGCCCACACGGTCGTAGTCAAGTTCCGCGCCAAGCTGTGGAAGAGCCCGTACGTCGTCGGACGCGCGCTGCCCATCCTCAACAAGGGTTGGTACGAAGAGCAGCTCAGCGGCCTCCCGGCGGACGCCGAGCCACCAGGCCCACCGAGCTCGGCGGTCCCCGGCGAGCGTGGGTTTGCCGCGCGCTTCAACGCTCTGGCGGGCCTCTGCCCCGGAACCGGCCCGTACTACCTGGCCGACGGGAACGATCTGACCAACTCGAGCGTCCTGCTGACGCCCAACCCGTTCTCATGGGAGATGCAGGTCTACCCGACGCGCCACAACTTCGCCGGACTTCGGTGGACCACACTCCCCACCGAGGGCGATGCGTTCTACGCGTTCGCCCGCGGAGAGCTCGATATCTGGGTGGTCTCCCACGCGGCGTGGGAGAACCAGCTCTCGCGCGATCCGCGTATCGACGCCGCGGGCAACCACTACGTCTATGACCACATCGGGATCGACGCGTCGGCCATCGCGTGGAACACCCGCAAGCCGCCGTTCGACGATGTCAACGTACGCCGAGCGATGACGTTCATGATCGACCGCCAAGAGATCCTCGACAACGTCGAGCAGGGCTATGGCGCGATCGCGTGCTGCAAGTCGAAACGCGCCTACGCGACGTACTCGACGGACCTGCAGCCGATTCCCTTCGATCTCGTTCAAGCGGAAGCTCGTCTCATCCGCGCGGGCTGGTCTCAAGACAGCGATGGCGACGGCATCCTCGACAAGAAGGGCAAGCCGCTCACGTTCAAGCTGACGTATCCCGCGGGCCGCCGGAACTTCGACGCGATCGCGGAGATGATCCAGAGCGCGGGTCGGCAGCTGGGCGTCGATGTGCGCCTCGATCCCGTGGGGGCCGAGGCCTTCCATCAAGCGGTTCGCTTCCGCCGCTTCGACGCCATCATGGGCTACAGCCAGTGGCCCGACCCATGGATCGATCTCTATGGCAGCTACCATCGCTCACAGGACGTGACGGGCGGCGGCAACATCACGGGTTGGCGCAATGATCCGGTGGACGATCTGCTTGAGAAGATGCGCGCCGAACTCGATGACGACGCGCGCACAAAGTTGCACCATCAGTTCAACGCGATCTTCCATGCGGAACAGCCCGAGACGCTGCTGATCCACGGGAAGGTGGGCGTGCTCGTCGCCAAGCGCTTGGAGGGCATCAGCGTGCGCCCGACCGGACTGCAGACGTTCGATCTGTGGGTGCGTCCCGCGAAGGTGAAGCACAAGACGGTGCAAGCTAAGTAGGCGCGCGCGAGCGCCGAACCTCCATAGCTCTGAAATCTCCATAGCGCCGATCGCGCACGGACCGAAACGTCGCTGGCGCGGGAGATAACACGCCGCACGCGGCGCAGAACGCTGCATGCTCTTGCCAGTGACACAAGAAGACCTTCGGAACGCACCGCACGCCCTCGTGGTCGGCGGTACCGGAATGCTGGCCGATGTCAGTGGGCGATTGCTCCGCGAGGGGTGGACGACGTCCGTCGTCGGGCGCCGGAAGGATCGGATCGCGCGGCTGGCGGCGAACAACGCCCACACGCGTGGCGCGCTGCATGCGATCTCGGTGGACTACCGAACTACCGATGCGTTCATCCGCACAATCGAGGCTGCGATCGCCCATGCCGGTCCGATCTCGCTCGCCGTGGTGTGGTTCCACTCCGTCGCCCCGGCGGCGCCGATTGCACTTGCGGCGGCGCTGACGCAAGACGGCGCGCGGTGCCGTTACATCCACGTCCTCGGCAGCGCCGCCGCCGATCCCGCCGCCCCCGCAACCAACGATGCCCGCCGCGCCAAGTTCGAGCGCCACGCCGGACTGCGCTACGAAGAGGTGATCCTCGGCTTCGTACGCGATGGTCAGCGCACGCGATGGCATACGAGCGACGAGATCGCTGCGGGCGTCAATCGAGCGATCGACATGGGGGAAGCGCGCTCGATCGTGGGGAACGTCGAGCCCTGGAGCGACCGACCGTAGAAGCCCGGCCATGTATGGCCTGAGGCTCAGTCGCGTTGCGGATCGAACGGCGCGAGATCGCGCGAACTCTCGCCACGGACCAGTTCGCGCACGATCTCGGCGGTGACCGGAGCCAGCATGATCCCGCTGCGAAAATGGCCCGTCGCAGCGATCAGACCCGGCTCCACGTGGCCGAGCACCGGCATGTGATCCGGCGTGTCCGGGCGTAGACCCGCCCATGATGACTCGACTTGAGCAGTTGCGAGCGAGGGCGTCAGTCGCCCCACTGCGGACGCGACTTTCCCGATCCCCGCCGGCGTGACGTGACGATCGAAACCCACATATTCCACGGTGCTGCCGGCGAGCACGCGCCCGTCCGGACGCGGGACCAAGTACGCGCCGTCGCCGCCGAGCACCATGTGCCGGAGCTCTCCGGGACGGGTCCGTAGGAGCAGGATCTGCCCGCGCGCGGGTGTCGTGCGAATTGCCGGGGGGACGCCGTCGCCCAGCAACGCGCCGGACCACGCACCTGCCGCCAGAACCGTCTGCCGAGCAAGCAGATCGCCGGCCGTCGTGCGCGCGCCCGCGACGCGGCCGCCCTGATAGATCAGCCCGAGGACGGTCGTGCCATCGAGGATCTCCGCGCCGCAGCGCGCGGCGGCGGCAGCCAGACCGGGCGCCGCACGGTGATTGCGCACTTGCGCTAGATCGGGGAGGAGCAGCGCCCCGCACACATCGTCTGCCAACGTGGGTTCGGCCTCGCGCGCCGATGCGGCGTCGAGCAACTCCGCCGCTTCGCCGTGCTTGCGTTTCCACGTCACGCGGCGCTCCGCCTCGGCAACGTCTGCGTCGGTCTCGAGCGGCATGACGAGGCCGGTCGCGCGCAGCTCCAGATCGATCCCGACGTCGGCCCGAACGCGCGCGGCGAGGTCGGGCCACAACGCGAGGCTCTCGGCATCCAGCGCGAGCAACGACTCGGGGTAGTTCCACGGGTGGACAGGGGTCAAGAGCCCCGCCGCCGCCCACGACGACTCGCGTCCGATCTCCCCACGCTCGGCGAGCACGACGGAGAGTCCGTCGCGTGCGAGCCGCTCTGCGATGGCCGTCCCAACGATCCCGCCACCGATCACAAGCACATCGCGCATGCCGATCAACCTCCTCAGACAGTTCAAACAGGCGACAACTCAGGCGGGCAGCGCTTCAGAAGGGCCGCGACTCCGCCGAGTAGCCGCTTCGTCGCGGACCGCGGCTACTTGAAGACGACGCGACCGGCGGAGTCCCGCGCCAGCCCCTCCAAGAAGCTACGCTCGGTGGACTTCTCAGCACCCAATCCGATCGCATTCAAGACCAGCTTGCGCGAGCGATTGCGCGCCCGAATGGCCGTCCGCACGCGCCCCTTCAACACCATGTCGCCGAAGCTCGGGGCGCCGTCCGAGAGCAGATAGACGGTGTCGCTGTCTTCCTGTTCGAGCGCCAGCAACATCCCCGCAAGCAGGTTGCCAGCCTGGCCGGGACTCGTCTTGCGCGCGAACGACGAGAGATCGCGGCGCGTCTTCTTCCCCAGAGGCTTCGGCTTGCTGAACGCCGCCCGCGCCTCTCGCTGGAAGATGATCACGTTGACGTGCGTGCCGTCAGGCAACGCGGTGAGAGCCATGTCGAGCTCGTTGCGGGCCTTGTCCCAGCGCGTCCCGGTGCCGAGCTTGTCGCGCATGCTCCCGCTCGCATCGAGCACGAATACGACGTGGTCCGAGAGGATCTCGAGACCGTAGTAGCGGGCTCGAGTGCCTGCGTCGTTCGCGGTCTCCGGCGGAACACCGATGGAAGCCTTCTTCGGTGGCTCCCACGTCTCCTTGTTCGCTGCCCACCACGCTTCCCACAGCTCACGATCGCGGCCGAGATCTTTCCCGGTCAGCCCGATCAACGCCGCGTGGGCCGATGCCGCGACGCGCAAGCGCGTGTCGCTCAGCAGCGCGCACAGAGTCGTCAACGCGTCGGCGTTACGCAGCGAGAACGCGTTGTCAACGGCCTGCGCGCGCGTCCGCCATCCGGGCGCCGCGGCGGCGACGGCGAGGTCCTCGGTCGCCCGGCCCTCGGCGACGTACGGCAATTCCATGCGCGCGACGCACCGCACGCCCTCGTCCACATCATCCAGCGCGGCGATGGCAACATCGGCGGCGCTGGAAGCACGCATGCGTCCGACCGCCTCGACAGCAGCAGCGCGCACGGCTGGGTCCTTGTCCGACGCACACGACGTCGCGATCGCAGCGGCGCGCTCGCTCGTGCGAAAGCCCCACAGGGCATCCAGGGCACCAGCGCGGACGGCAGGGTCTCGGTCGGACCCGGCAAGTTTCTCCAGCGCGTCGAGCGCGGCCTCCTGCTTCGTCGCTCCGAGCGCCGCAGCCACGTTCCGCCGCAGCAGCGGATCCTTGTCGCGGCCCGCCTTCGCGATCACCCCCAACGCATCCGGATCGACAAGTTTGCGACATGCCTCGACGGTGTGATCGCGGACGTAGGTGTTCTCGTCCTTGAGGAGTTCGACGAGCAGCTTCGCCGCAGCGGGAGAGCCGTCATTCGCGAGCGTCCGCGCCGCATCGGAGCGCTTGAACGAGTCGGGATCCTTGACCTTCTTCTTCAGATCGGCATCGATCGCCCATGCCGTGGACACGGCCAGAAGGAGCGCCAGTGCAGTGGCCGCAGCGCGACGTGGCGTCGAGCGGTGGTTCGTCGGAACGCGCATCATCGCGGGAGCCCCTCGATCACGGCCTCAAGGATCTGCATCACAGCCCTCCCCGTCCGCCCGGCGACCTCCAATACCTCATCCTCTGCTGTCGCTCCCTCGGCCACGACACCAGCGGGGTTCGCCACCAACGAGAGCACGAGCGAGCGCATCCCGAGTTGGTTTGCCGCGAGGATCTCGGGGACGGTGGACATGCCGACGACGTCGATGCCGTAGAGGCGCATGCGCGCGACCTCGGCAGGAGTCTCGAACGACGGACCGGTCACACCGCCATACACGCCAACCTTGAGCACGATCCCGAGACGCACCGCAGCGGCATCGGCCAGCGCCGCGAGTCCGGCGTCGTGGGCGCGACCGGCCGTCACCGGAAAGCGATCGCCAAACCGCGGGTCGTGCGTTCCCCGCAACGGGTCGAAGCCCATCAAGTTGATGTGATCCCGCACGCGGACAACGGTCCCCGCGCCCCACCCCTCGCGCACCCCACCCGCCGCGTTCGTGAGCAGCAGGTTCCGCACTCCGAGCAGCCCGAGCGCGCGCACCGGGCGCACGATGTCAACAGGTGCATGCCCCTCGTAACCGTGGAGCCGGCCCTGCATGACGATCACCGGCACTCCGTGTACGCGCCCGTGATGCAAAGCACCGGCATGGCCAGGAGCCGTCGCCTCGGGAAAGCCGGGGATCTCACGCCATGCAAGGGTGGTCACGCCATCGAGTTCGGGGATGGGAATCCCAGATCCGGTCTGGATGGCAGCCACGGCGTCGCCGAAGCCGGCTTCGGCCAGATGCGCCGCGGCCGCGGCCGCCGATTCGTACTCGCGATGGTGGTCGATGGCTGTCACACGTTCATTGTGGCCGCGAACGCGCGTGGACAGCGGAACTTCGCTCAGCGCCAGGCGATCGAGCCCGCTCCGGTGCCCGTGAGCGGTTCTCCGGCCTGGGCCACCTCGGACTCTCCCTCCCCCCGGCGCTCGACGTGCTCCGCGGCTGCGATGCAAGTCGCCGTCGCGGCGAGCGGATCGCGGGCGTGGTTGTCGCTCATCGAGCAGCACCGCTCGGGCCGACACGTGTTAGCTTCGGCAGCGAGGAGGACGCCATGCAGCCCGTCCACAAGACAGCGTTCGTACTCATCGCCCTCGCTCTTGTCGCTGGGTGTTCGAGTGACCACGCGGCCGAGATCATCGAAGTGCGCACCGAGTCGATGCGGGTCGCTGACGAGACGGCGGCCGAACGCACAATCGAGCTCACCAAGGGCGACAGTTTGAGTGTGGGCGTCGATCCGGAAGGGGCCGTCGTGATCGTCGCCACGGTCGCGAGCGGCAAGCGCGACGCCGGTGCGTATCGCAGTACGAGTGCTCCATTGCTGAAGGCGGCGAGCTACGCGGCGAACGCCCTCACAGATCCGAATTCCACGGTCACCGTTACGATCGATGGGGCGGGCACGATCGTCTCGATCGGGGTCGCTGTCACCCTGCGGAAGTAGATCGCGCGCGCGCCCGAGCGCTTGCAGAAGACGCGACAACTACCCTGACACCGGGGGAGTGTTCGAACCGACGAATTGAGTCTGGCACGGCATGACACAGCTACGATGAGAGTGGCGACCCTCGGACTGGTTGCGGGCCTGTGCGTTGTCTCGGCGTGCAACCATCCTGTCAGCCCGAGCCAGACACGACGCCGTGCTCAGATGATCCCACTGTCGTTCGTCGCGGCCGACGACAGCGGCCCCATCCGTTTCCGGTCTGCCGAGTTCTCCTGGCGCCGCGATCGCCCCCGCAGCATTCCCGTGTATCTCGACACCGCGACGACCGGAACCGACATGGCGGTCAGTTGGTCTTTGGTCGATGGGGCAAACACGCTGATCGGGTTCGCGACGTCGCGGGGTGGGCGATGGAGCGAGTCCCGTCTCGAACCGGACTGGAACGGATACACCGCGCCTGCGTGCCAACTTCTCGCCGACGATCGTGCGGCTGTCGCGTGGGGCGGACCGGCTGAGGGTGTCGGGTACGTGCTCGATCGAGAGGGCAACATTCTCGATCGCCATCGACTCGACCTACGTGCTGAGCGACTGACGATGACGGTCAGCGAGCGGGAACTGCTGATCGGGGGAGCTCGCTCGGCCCCTCGCCGGAATGCGTGGAACCCGCTGACGCAGCCGCATGGCTCGTGGGTACGCGTTCAGGTCGTTCCCATCGCCCTCACATGGAGCGATGGCACCGGTGTTTGCGGTGAGCAGTTCGATCTCGACGACGCGAACGATCACACTCCTGCGGTCGTGACCAACGCGGGCGTGGTGTTCGGCCGCATGTCCGACGAAGGCAGGGCCACCCTGTTTGCGGTTCGAGACGGCGAGCGCGAGCTCATTGCCGACGGGATCGATCCCGGCGCTGGCGAGTGGTTCGACGCCACTGCCGATGCGACTGGCTTGTACGCGTGCTACCGCGACGGATCCCGGCTGGTCACGGTGGCGCGGACGCGCACGGGCTGGGAAACCGTGGGGGTGATCGGAGAGGCGCGCGCGTCCATGGGGCTGCGGATCGCGGCGCGAGACGGCACCGTCCATGTCTGTTGGTGGCAGTTCGGAAGCGGTGGAGCGGCGGTCTTCGTCGCGTCGTGCTCCGGCGGAACCGTCAGTGAGAGGCGGCGCATCGGTCGCGGCGGTGGAGCGGCGATCGGTTGGTCGAGAGACCGACTCGTGCTCGCGTGGGCACGTGAACTCAGGCGCACCAGGACGTCGTCCAGACACCGTGTAGAAATCGTCGAACTGCCTCGGTGACCCTCGCCCTGACCCTCGCACGCGCGGATGTCGAGCGAGGGATCCAGTCGCAGGCCCCCGGTGTCTGGATCGTTGTCCGTTCCGCTGCAAGGGCTCCGGCGCCCGATCACCGCGGGGTCTTCTCCGGGGTCGGGGAACGTCGTGCCACGCTAGCGGTGCTCACGCGACGCGACGGATCGACGGATCAGTCGCGGAGCGTCACCGGTTCCCGTCGGTAGACCCACGGCCCGTGCGTCTCGGTCGCGTCGAACGGGCGCCCGCGCAGGATGACCTGTGTGCCAGCGGACAGAGCGTCGCCGACCGCGGCCCACGCAAATGTGTGCACCAGTCCGCGCGGAGAACTCGCGACGCCATCGTCCGGGTCTCCGAAGTCGGTGGCTCGGGTGCAGGGGCGCCAATCCAGCGCGGCCAGCTCCTCTTCACTCAGGCTCTCGGGACGCTCACCGCTCTCGAGAACGTGGTAGTCGAACGCGACCGCCACCGGCGTTGCATCCAGGACGCCGTTGCCGTTGCGATCCTCAAGATCGAGCAGGTCGAGTACGCCGTTGCCGTTCCAGTCCTCGCCATCGGGGTCGAACGCCGACCACGCAACGAACGTCGGCGTTCCCGGTGTCACCCCGTCGATGGTCAGCGACGGAGCGTCGATCGTCGTCCAGTCGAACGGCGCTGTCTGCATCCACTTGCTGGCGCGACGGCGTCCTCGGACTGCGCGAATACGGAACACGATCTCGCCGCGTCCAGGCACGGTCATCGGCTCCCCCGGACGGTCCGGGTCCTCGATCACGCGTCCCTGTGGCGTATGGAGGACGCGCAGCCGCGAGTAGGAGCCCCGGTCGAGGTCCGCAAGGGAGTTCCAGGCAAGCGAGTTCGAGCGCCCCGAGGTGGGAGCCGCGAGAAACTCGCGCCGCGCCCCGCGACGCTTCGTGGCTGATCGCCGCGTCTCGCCACGTGCTCGTCCGTCACGGGAGTCCAGTGTGGCCGGAGAGAATTCGTCCTCCTCGATGCGGCCGTCGGCGTTGCGGTCGATACCGAATTGCGCCTCGACGAGAGCCGAACGCCCACGCGTTTGTGACAGAGTGAACGGGATGATGACGTTCCATCCGGCGCCGGACACGCCCTGCAGGCCGAGCGGCGTCACGATCCGGACCACGCGCGCGAGTGACCTGCGACGCCTGGCCCCGCCCGTCGACGCGACGGCCCCGCTGGGCGGGCCCCCTGCGCCCTGTCCGGTCGTGAAGATCGCGAAGACTCGTGGATCGATCTCCCACGGCCGTGTGTCGCCGAGCTCGAGCACGTTGCGTTTCAAGATGCTGCGCTCTTCTGGATCGAGGGGCCAATCGAAGATGAGGAACGCGAGCGGGTCGCGCAGAAGTCCCGGGTCCAGCTCTGGAGACAGGCTGCGCTGGCCGGCAAGGAAGTCGTAGATAGCGCGCAATCGCAGGCGCTTGGGGTCATCAACGATGCGGTACAGACCTGTGAGATCGCGGAGGCTCGCGCCAATCCGGAGCGCGAATGTGCTGTCGGCCGCGAGTGGTTGGCTCGGCCGGAACACGAGGAACGTTCGATTGCGATCCTGCTCGAGCAGAGCGTCGCCGGCCACGGGCGTCGGCGGCTCGTCGGTTCCGGCGCGCGCCACGCGAGTCAGTTCCACGACGCCCGGCGCGCGCGCCACCGCTGGGTCGAGCGGAACCCCGCTCAGAAAGAAGACCGTGACGTCGGCCGCGGTGGCCACGCCGGGTGTCCCGCCGACCTGCGTGTACCGGTCTGCGGTCAAGGGCGTGCGATCAGATGGGCTGCTGAAGATGATGTCAGGGGGTGTGCGCGCGTACTCCTCCAACAGGAAGAGCCGATCGGACGTGGCGCGAGCCGCTGTGCGGAAGTCGAATGTCTCGCTCCGCCGCGGGGGCAGTCGCAAGGCACTCCTCGCTGGCCGCTTCTCGGTCTGACCGGCCACAACGATGCGATAGTCGGATGCTGGCCGGAAGCTGCCGTTCTCGAACGCATCATCGCGCGCAGTGTCGGGTGCGAAGAAGTCGCCGTCTGGATCATCGGGGTCGCGCGCGTGCGTGGGGAGAGTCGGCGTGAATCGAACGACGTTCCCGCGCCGCGTCAGCACGCCCGGGCGCGCGTCGCCGAGCACCCCGGTCGCGACGTCCAGTGGCACGATCGCAATGGAACCGTTGGTCAAGCTCGATCCCGTCACGCGCGCGTTGAAGCGGATCTCGATCACCTGATTCAGGGCGACGCCCGAGAGGCCGTCCACGTTGACCGAGTTCACACGGAGCCGGTCGCCCGAGGGCGCTGTGCGCGCGTGGGCACCGTCGAGCGCTCCCATGCCGAGCGCGACGAGGCCGAGGCCGAGGCCGATGGCCACTCCGAAGAGACGTCTTCCAAGTCGCATTCGAGTCTCCCTCGGGTCCCACGTCGGGTCCACTTCAAGATCAAGAACGCCCCGCCAACGACGTCAGGCTATCACGAGTGCCCGATCGCGTTGGTGCACGGTCGCGCGTTGCCGTCCGACGCGCGTTCCCGCGGCGATACAGCGTATCGACTCTCCGTCCGCATGCAGCCTCCTGTGGGACGTTGCGAGCCGGGTCGAGAGTGGAGCGTTCAAACCGACGAATTGAGCCTGGAACGGTATGACACCGCCTGGGTTGTGCTACAGTGTGGTACATGGCAAACCGGCAGAGCATCAGCGTCTCGTTCACGCCCCGACAGGCCCGCTTCCTCTCCGCGTGCGTCGAGTCGGGGCGCTACCAGTCCGCGAGCGAGGTCGTCCGAGAGGGGATTCGCCTCCTGGAAGACCGGCAGGAGCGGCGCGAAGTTGAGTTGGCTCACGCTCGCAAACTCGTCCAGGAAGGTGCCGATCAACTTGACCGCGGCGACGTCGTGGACGGCGCCACCTTCTTTCGAGAATGGGACGAAGAGATCGAAGCTCTCGACGACGCGCGATCTCAAGAACCGGAATGAGACGAGTCGTCTTCTCTCGGGCGGCTCGTGACGACCGTCGGGAGATCACGGAGTACACGGTCGAGCACTTCGGCGTGCAACAGGCCCACCGCCTGCGGGAGAACTTCGAGGTGGCGCTGAGAGACCTGGCAACGTTCCCCGGCAGCGGTCGGACGAATCCGCAACTCGACCCTCCGGGGCACTCGTTCCGATACGCCGTCGTGATGAAGCGCTTCATCGTCGTGTACGAGTCGACGAATGCGAGCATCCGCGTCGCGCGCATTCTCACGGCGCTCGGAACCTCGCCGCCGAACTCGACCGCGACGTCGAGAACGCGTGAACAGGTATTGACCGCTCTTACCGTTGTCGTAGGCATGACATGACACGCACCGCAAGACAGGGAGCGACCTCATCCCCATTCCTCCCATGCTGCCGCCCACTTCCGTCGTCTACATGTGGATCGCGTCGGCGCTGAGCTTGCTGGCAATCTACATCGCGTGGCGCATGGCGTCTTCTCGCCGGAACGACGACGACTCTGAGTAGCGGCGGGATCCCCGTATCGCGCGCCCCGTCGGCTGATCGGGGAACCAGGCGGCGACGGGCAGCGCACCGAGTCGGACCGCGAGACTCCCCGCCACGACGACGACCAAACGGCCCACCCCAAAGACAACGCCGGGAACGAGAGCGAGTGGCGGGGTTTGTGCGTCAGCACAAACCGTGACACTCGCGGTGAGGCGTAGGGAGCGGATTCCGCCTGCGAAACCCGCACTTGAGACGGGCGCCCTCCCAAGTCGTGGCCCCGCACGGATGCGCGGTCACGATCTCCCAGCGCAGCCCCGGTTGAGCAGTCGGAGCTGCGACCAGAGCCGAACATGCGAGCGCGAGCGAGCGTGGTGCCGGAGGCACCACAAACGAGACACAGCGAGTGGCGGGCCGTGAGCTCCGCTCACGGCATGACATTCTCGCTCACGCGAGCCGAACCGGCTCGCGAACGTCTCAGGATCAGCCCGAGGGCTCTGAGCACTGGAATCCGTAGTCGTGCTTGCCCCAGAAGACGAGCCACTGAGCCGCCGAGATGGCTCCGTTTGCCAGTTCGACGTCCCGCTGATCGATGCTGCCCTTGGGGCCGCCGGGCACGGTGCCCGTCGTGATTGCACGCACGATGACATTGAAGTCAGCGTTCTCCAGGACGTCGTAGCGCGTCCGGAAGTGACGCAGCGTCGCCTCCTGGATCTCCTCACCGATCGTGACGGCATCGTCGGCCGAGAGGTGCCGCTTCATCCGGCGCAATAGTTCCATCGGGAGTCCGGGCCCCGCCGGGAGCGGGAAGCCTTGGACCGGCCAGCCCACTGGGAGGTGCTGGATCTCGCGCTTGCCAAAGAGGTGCCAAACGGGTTCGCCGGTCATCTCCTCGACCATCTCGTCAGGGGGGAGCGGCCACGCCTTGGGATCCTCCGCGAGATGGCTGCGATACCACTTGGTCGCCTTCTTGTCGACGCCGATGCGCGGCGGCTTCAGGTCGAACCCGGGAGGGCCGTAGCACGACTGCAGCTTGACCGAGCCGTTCTTCAGCACGGCCTTCAGTTCGCGCCGCCGCTTGCCGGGTCCGGGCAGCAGGCGCGCGACGAGACCGATCGTCGCGATCTCGCGCTCGGCGGCCTCAATCTCGGTCTGAAAGCGCTCGTGATCGCCGGCCCGCTCGGGCCGCAGCTTCGGGGTCAACGTCCAATTTGCCTGCGACATGCTGCGGAACGTACTTGCCCGACGGCGCGGCGCGAAACCATCGCCGGGCGTTGTCGTTGGCAACCGGCGCCGGAAGCTCAGAGGGTGTTCCCAAAACAATGGGGCGCCAGTCACACGATGTGCGCTCGGACGTCCTCGACGGCCTGTGCCCCAGGTTCGCGGCGCACATCGCGCGCCCGCAAGCGGCTTGCCCGTGGAACCTGTCAGCTGCGTTGCGGACGCTCGATGACTCCGTCAGGAGTCGCGTTCGCGACCGCGCCTTGCTGACAGGCTCCACGAGCAAGCTGGCGCTCCCGCTGTCGATGGGAACACCCTCTTAGTTCGCGAGTGGGCGACCGAGCGCCGCCGGTGGTCGCGCACGGCCGACAACACCCGAGAGCACGACCAACGTGACGACATACGGCAGCATGCGCGGGATCTCGTCCGGGAACCAGCCCTCGATCTGCAGCTGGTTGGCGATCGCGATGAGCAGGGCGAACGAGAGCGCCGCGGCGGCGGCGGTCCAGGGCCGCCATTTCCCGACGACGACGCACGCGAGCGCGAGATAGCCGCGCTCGCTCGCCATGTGCTTGCTGAACGATCCGACGTCGAATGCCAGATACACGCCACCGAGCCCTGTCAAGAGCCCGGCGCCGAGCACCGCGAGTGTGCGCACGCGGAGCGCGGACACGCCGAGGCTCTCCGCACAAGCGGGATTCTCACCGACAGCGCGCAGCCGCAAGCCGGGCTTCGTACGCGCCAGCAGAAACGCGACGGTCGGGACGGCGAGGAGTGCCAGCCACGTAGCGGGCGCGTGGCCCAGGAGCTTCGCGCTCGCGAGCCGCTCCATGAGCCCGTCGCCGAAGGGCGGGCTCGCCCCCTTCGTGTGGTAGATGCTCACGAGCGCAGCGATCGTCGCCGCGTCGACGAGCAAGTTCAACGCGACCCCGGCCACGACGTGGTCCGCACGCGTTCGCGTGCAGATCACAGCGTGAACAAGCGCGACGAGCAACGCCGCGATCAGTCCAAGTGCCGCGCCGAGCACCAGACTCCCGGTGGTCAGCGCGCCCACGGCGGCACCGAACGCCCCGGCCAGGAGATAGCTCTCCAGCGCCAGATTGATCACGCCAGAGCGCTCCGAGAGAACGCCGCCCAGCGTTGCAAGCAGAAGTGGCGTCGCCTCCCGGAGCGTTCCGTTGACGACGTCCAGGAGGAGACTCACTGGCCCCCCCCAAGCCGCGGGGCGGTCAGCGCGGCGGCGGTGAGGATGACCACGCCCTGCACGATGCTCGCGGTCTCGCGCGGCGCCACGCCGAGTGCATCCATGGCGAACGCACCGCTGCGCAGAGCCCCGAGCGCCAGCGCCGCGCAGAGCACGCCGATGCCACTGCCCCGTCCGAGCAGGGCGACCGCGATCGCCGTGAAGCCGTAGCCCGGCGAGAAGCCGTCGACGTAGCGACCATGCTGGACAAGGACTTGCTGCGCGCCAGTCAGTCCCGCGAGCGCCCCTGCGGCGGTCATCGCGAGCACGATGCCGCGCTCGACCGGCAGACCGAGCACGTGCGCTGCGCGCGGCGCAAGTCCGATCGCGCGGGCCGACAACCCCGATCGCGTGCGCGCCAACCAGACGTCGTACGCCACAGCCAGAAGCACCGCCAGAACCAGTGCCGGACCGACGGCCGGAAGCGTGCTGGTCGCGATTTCTGTCTGGAGGATCGGACCATCGGCCTTCGCCCAGGACTGCGAGATGACGAGCAATGCCAGCGGTGCAGCGACGAGGTTCAGCATGATGGTCGAGAGCACCTCGTGGACGCCGAGGCGCGCGCGCAGGAAACCGGGCACAGCGCCCCAGAAGCCGCCCACGACGAGCGCCGCGAGGACGGCGGCCGGGATCGACGCCAGACCCGGCACCACCGCGGCGACCAACCCGGCCGCCAGCCCGCCGAGAGCCATCTGCCCTTCTCCACCGATGTTGAAGAGGCCCAGACGCAGCGGCAACGCGACCGCAAGTCCGGTGAAGACCAGCGGGACCGCCTCCCTGAGCGTCGCGCGCAGCGCCTCGCCATTCCCGAACGCGCCGTGCGCGATCGCGGCGAGCGTACGCGCAGGATCGTGCCCCATCACGGCCACGACGAGGGCCGAGACAAGCATGGCGAGACCGAGCACCTCGGCCGCGTCGAGCAAGCGCCCTCGGATACTCTCGCGATGGGCTTCGTCGCCGCCGACCGACGTTGTCGTGGCGGCTGTCGGCGTCGGAGTTCCCGCGGTCACGCGACACCTCCGCCCGACATCAGGAGCCCGATCTGTTCTTCGTCCGTCTCGCCGGGCAAGACCTCGCCCGCGATCCGACCGGAGAACATCACGAGGATGCGATCACAGATCTCGAGCAGTTCCGGCAGGTCCGTGCCGGAGACGAGTACGCCGTGGCCCGTCGTCGCCAGATGGCGCAGCCGCGCGTGTACCGACGCGGTCGCCCGGAAATCGAGCCCGCGCGCGGGTTCGGCAGCGAGCAGGACCGTCGGCTTCGCGCGCATTTCGCGTGCGAGTAGCACCTTCTGCTGGTTGCCGCCCGAGAGTGCACAGGCCAGCAACTCGGGATCGGGCGGGCGCACGTCGTGCGACGTCACGACCTCCGCCGCCTCGGCGCGCACGCGATCGCGGATCAGCCAGGGTCCGGAGTCAAAGCCGCGCTCTGGGGATGCACCCAAGACGAGGTTTTCCTCGACGGTCAACGCGCCGACGAGCCCGTCGTCGAGACGATCTTCGGGGACGTAGCCCAGCCCGGCGCGACGCCGCTCGGCCACCCCCAAGTCGTCGAGCACCGTCCCTGCAAGACGGATGCTCCCGTGAACGGCTGGGCGCACGCCGGCGATGGCGTCGAAGAGTTCGCGCTGCCCGCTACCTGCGACGCCTGCGAGGCCCACCACCTCGCCCGACGCGATCTCGAACGAGACGCGTTCTACCGCGGCGCGTTCGCCGCGACCGGCCACCGTGAGGTCCTTGACATGCAGCAGCGTCTCGCGCGCGCCAGACGGCGTGTCCGCAAGCGTGTCCTCCGGCACGAGATCGTCGCCGATCATCATCCGCGCGAGCTTCGCCTGGTCGGTCCCGGCAAGCATCTCATCGCCAACGACATGACCGTGCCGCAACACGGTCGCGCGAGTGCAGACGGCGAAAACCTCGCGCAGGCGGTGAGTGACGAGCGCCACGCCGCAGCCCTCGCCAGCCAGTCGTTCCATCAACGCGAAGAGGTCGCGCACGCCGGCCGGAGGGAGCAAGCCGGTCGGCTCGTCGAGCAAGAGGAACCGCGCGCCGCGGACCAGGACCTTGAGTAACTCGACACGCTGCTGTGCGGCTACGCCCAGGTCTGCGACGCGCGCGTGGGGATCGACGTCGAGACCGAAGCGCTCGGCACACGCGCGGATTTCTTCGGCAGCCGCCGCGAGATCCAGAAGCGGCCCGGCCCCCGGCTCACGCCCCAGAACGACGTTCTCGGCCACCGTGAGTTCGGGGATCAACAGGAAGTGCTGGTGCACCATCCCGACACCGCGTGCGGAAGCGGCGCGAGGCCCTCGCAGGGCGACCGGTACGCCGTCGATGAGGACGTCGCCCGCGGACGGTCGCAGAAAGCCGGAGACGACGCGCAACAGCGTCGTCTTGCCCGCGCCGTTCTCGCCGATCAAAGCGACGATTTCGCCAGGTGCAACGTGAAACGCGACGTCGGCGAGAGCGGTCTTCGTCCCGAAGCGCACGGTCAGACCTCGGACGCCCAACCCTTGTGGGTGCGGGCTCACTCGCCGTCCCCAGTCACGCTCGCGTCGGGGTTCTCCGACGGCATCTCTTCCACGACGAGTTCCCCGGAGGCGATCGCGCGTTCGAGTTGCCGGAGACGCGCCTCGTCGGCCGCGTCGATCAGAGGGCGATTGTACTCGTCGAGCGCCCAGCCAACGCCGCCCTCGGCCAGACCGAACGACTGGACGCCCGTCTCGAAGCGCCCCTCCACGAGTGCGAGACACGCCTCGTAGACGGCGACGTCGACCTTCTTGATCATCGACGTCAGGACCGTTCCCGGGCGTTCGTGATTCTGATTGGCGTCCACGCCGATGGCGAAGATGCCCGCCTCCTTCGCGCCAGCGATCACGCCGTTCCCCGTCTGCCCGGCCGCCTGGTAGACGACGTCGGCGCCCTCGCTCGCCAACACGAGCGTCAGTTCCTTGCCACGGACGGGATCGGCGAACGAACCGGCGACCAGCGAGAGCACGCGCCCGGGATCGCGACCCAGGTGGCGGCGTTCGGCCTCGAACCCCTGACGGTAGCCGTGCTCGAACTTCATCAGGAGCGGGACGTCGAGGCCCTTCACGATGCCGATCACGCCCGAGCGACTCTTCCGGGCGGCGAGCGCCCCGACGAGGTAGCTGCCCTCATGCTCACGGAAAATCAGCGATGCAACGTTCGGTTGATCCACCACGGCGTCGATGATCGCGAAGCGCGTGTCGGGATGGCGGGCGGCGACCTTCTCGAGGGCCGACGTCATCAGGAATCCAACCGCGAAGACGAGATCGAAGCCCTCCTCGGCGTAGAACTCGAGATAGCGCTCGTCCTCGCTCATGGCGGCGGGCTCTCCGTAGGCCCGGATGATCCCGAGTTCGTGGCTCGCGTTCTCGAGGCCGGAGTGGGCCATATCGTTGAACGACCGGTCGCCGAGACCACCGACCGAGAGCACGACAGCCACCCGCATCTTGCCCGGCTCCGGCGCAGCGGCCTCGCCGGCCCCGCGCAACGCGGCGGCAACCATCAGCGCAAGGCTCAGCACGAGAACGACGCTGCGCAGGCGTCGTCGGCTGATGCTCGCGTCTCGCATCGCGGGAAGGTAACGGGGTAGCGCCCGCCACTGCGCGCGGAAATGTCGTAGCCTTCCGACGTCCCGATCCAGACCCATAGCGAGGGAAGCATGAAGACCGACGAGTTGGCACCGTTCATCGACCACGCAGCCCTCGGGCCGACGACGCGCTCCGACGACATCGCCACGGCCTGCGCCGAAGCCAAAGAGCTCGGTTTCCGGGGCGTCGTGGTCCCGAGCGGATCCGTGGCCCAGGCCGTTCGACTCCTGCGCGCGTCCGACGTGAAGGTGATTGCCGCCGTGGGCTTCCCCCACGGGACAGCTGCGCCTGAGGTCAAGCTCTTCGAGGCGCAGCACGTCATCGAGCTCGGCGCCGACGAGATCGACTATGTCATCTCCACCGGCGCCGCGCTCGACGGCGACTTCCGCTTCGTACGTGAAGAAGCCGCTGCGCTCACGCGCGCGTGCGGTGGCAAGATCGTCAAGGCAATCATCGAGGTCGGGCTCTTCCACGAGGCGCAGCTCTTCCAGGTCGCCAGCAGCCTCGCCGACGCCGGAGTCGCCTACGTCAAGACGTGCTCCGGCTTCGCCCCCGGTTCCGCGTCACCGGAGATCGTCAAGTTTCTGCTCGAAGCGGTCGCCGGCCGCTGCCTCGTGAAGGCCTCGGGCGGGATCAAGGACGCGCGTCAGGCGATCGAGCTGCTGCAGGCGGGCGCGGCGGTACTGGGCACGAGCCGCGGGGCGGCGCTCTGTTCGTAGGTGGGGGGATTGGGGCTGGGGCTGGGGGTCAGGATGGATCGCGACTCGTCGAGGGTCGAAACACCGTGCCAGGCTACCCCGGAAGGTCCAGCACGAAGCGCGCGCCCCCGGGCTCGCGGCCGGCGCGATCCAGCGTCACGTCGCCACCGAGTTCGCGCGCCAGTCCGCGTGAGAGCGCCAGACCGAGGCCCACTCCCGGGATAGAGCCGTCGTTGCGGCCGGCGCGTTCGAAGGACTCGAAGATGGCCTTCCGATGTGCCGCGTCGATCCCGGGCCCGTGGTCGCGTACGACGAAGCGCACACGTCCGGAAGGCGCGTCGATCGTCAGATCAATGCGTGGCGTCTCGCTGGATGCGCCGTACTTGCAGGCGTTGTCCACGAGGTTCAGGAGGATCTGACCGATCGCCTCGACGTCGGCGGCGATGACGTCGGTCCCGGGGCCGCGGACGTCCACGGTCAACGCGAGATCGGCCTCGGCGGCGCGGCGCTCCAGACGGGGTTGCAGACGCTCGATCAGATCGCAGAGCGACAGTCTCTCGATCCGGCCGCGTGCACGGCCCTGCTCCAGTCGTGAGTAGGCGAGCACGTTCTCGACGACGCTGCTCAGACGCTCGCTCTCGACCTGCAGAGTGCGCAGGTACTCCTGCTGTCGATCCGGGTCCGCAACCATGCCGTCGGCGAGCATCTCGGCGTAGAGCCGGAACGTGGTCAACGGCGTTCGGAGCTCGTGTGTGACCGCGGACGCGAACCGGCTGCGGCGCTCCCCGTACGCGATGCTCGCGCGCAACGTCACGCCAGCGACTGCCAGCGCACACAGCACCGCGGCCCACGTCAGCCAGAGCGCCTGCCGCGTCGGACTCCCCGCAACGACCGGTCTCGGCGGCGGCGCGACGACGAGCGCCATCGGGACGGTCACGAGAACACGCCCCGATGCGTCGTCGGCCGTTCGCTCCTCCTCGACCGGGACGAGTGACGCACCCGGAAAGAGGTCCGCCACCTGCTCGAGTAGATCGCTCTCGAGCGACGGCCAGTCGATGAGAAAGCCCTGCAGCCCGGGTTGCGTCATAGGCGGGAAGTCACCGTTTGGGTAGTAGTCGCCGTAGGGAACGGTCACGCGCCGTACGAACGCCAGCTCTCTGTCGGCGGCATCACCGAGCCAGACCGCGACCAACGGGCCGACGGGAGACGCGTCGGTCTCGCGATCCGTGGCAGCATCCACCTCCGCGATTTGCGCCGGCGGCAAGCTGTTGAAATTGCGCTGCTTGCGCGCCTGGAGAGCGCGATTATTGCCTTGCAGAGCGCCCTTCGTCGCCGCCCAGGAATCGTTCTGCAGGATCTCCTGCGCGGTCTGGGCGACGTTCAACGCGGCGGGGCTCAACTGCTCGCGCTCAACCCCTGCGCGCCGATCCTCGAGTTCGGCTACGCGTGTCGCGAGCGCCTCGTACGTGATCAACGGCTCGACCGCCCGGAGATCAGCGGGGTCCGAGTCCGCCGTAGCCCCCGACGTCCCGGCCGCGAGCGCGCGAGCACGATCCACTCCGGACGGAGCTTGCGGCAAGACCAGGTCGCGCCCCTCCAGCAATTCGAAGTACTGGCGAACGTGGCGCGAGCGGAAGTTCAATGCCTGGTCGAATGTTTGGCTCACACGACCAACGCGGAATGGCAGATACGTCTCGACGCCACGCGCCGCTTCGGCGGCGAGAAACGGCGCGAACCAGGAGTCCATCCGCCACAGCGCCTCGCGCACGAGTTGCTCATGACCGACCTCGACGCGCGCTTGCGCTTCGGATTGCTCCAGATCGATCGCGATCGCCGAGATGGCCGCGAGCGCAGTCAACACGGCGACGGCACACGCGGTGTAGACACTCCACCAGAGACGCGGTCTCGGCTTCAATCGGCGGACTCCGGACACGCGAGCATGTAGCCCTTCGCACGCACGGTAACGACGACGCGCGGCTCCGCAGGGTCATCGTCCAATTTCTCGCGCAGGCGAGCGATGTGCACATCCACCGTGCGCGTGTGGAGGCCGCGCGGATCGAGGCCCCAGACGCTTCGCAACAACTCGTCGCGCGACACGGCGCGACCCGGGGATCCGGCGAGGTAGCGCAGCGTCGCCGCCTCCTTCTCCGAGAGCACGCGCACGGCGCCACTCGGCAATTGCACCTCGCGGCGCTCGAAGTCGATCCGGCGCCCACCGACGTCGATCCGGGCAACGTCCGTCGGGCGCTCGGCCGACCGGCGCAAGACGGCCTCGACACGGGCGAGCAGTTCCTTCGCACCGAACGGCTTCACGACGTAGTCGTCGGCGCCGGCATCGAGTCCAGTCACGCAATCGGACTCGGAGCCGCGCGCGGTCACCATGATCACCGGCAGGCGAGGGCGCGCCCTGCGCAGACGCTGGAGTACACCGAAGCCGTCCATCCCCGGCAGCATCACGTCCAGCAGCACGAGATCCAACTCGGCGGTCACGGCGGCCTGCAGACCGGAGGGACCGTCGTCGCGCTCGATCGGCGCGAACCCGGCGAAGCGCAGCGTATCGACAATCCCCCGCCGGATAGCGGCATCGTCCTCGATCACCAGAATGCGTCGTATGGTCATGACCATGGCGATCTTACTCCCTGTCCCGCCACATCGATCGAGAGGGACCCGATCGCCCGCCGCGTGGGCTTCTGGTCGTGACAGTCGTGCCGTCCAAGCACCCGCGAGACGCCTTCACGCTCCGAAGCCAACACTACGCTCGCCGGGAGTGAACCGCAGTTACAGCCATGTAACTGGGGCCCGAAGAGACCTCTTGTCGGACGTCAGGCGATATCGCATCGCCGGACTGGCGCCTGGCGGGTCGTTGGTAGATCGTCGCTCGACGCGGCTGCGGTCGAGCTGCAATCCAGTCTTGCACTAATAATACAGGCGCGCGCTCGCGCGCACGGACTCCCCGGATCCGAGATGCGTCGCGAGAAATGGCAGATTGTGACGAGATTTCCGGGGGACACGGTTGTTACAGTTCGGTAACGCAGCGGAGGTGACGAAGCTCACACCCTTCGAACCCCAGCGAACGCACCTCTGCGCGCAACGGAGGAAGCTATGCAGGGATCGCGCAACAAGATCGCGGCGTTCGCACTCGCAGCGGTGGCAGCCATGGCTGCCCCGGCGTTCGCCCAGGACTACTCAACCTCGACGGTCAGCAACAAGTACCTGACGCCGCCGGGTTCGGCGACCACATTGACGTTCGGGAACGCCGACGACGGCGCCACGTCGATCACGCTCCCGTTCGCGTTCCCGTACTTCGGGGGTTCCTACTCGTCCGCCAGCGTCTGTACGAACGGCTTCGTTCAGTTCGGCGGCGGCAGCTCGAGTTCGCTGAGCAACACCACTCTCCCCGCCTCCGGGACGAACGACGGAGTGGTCGCACTGATGTGGATGGATCTCAATCCGCGCTCGGCGGGATCCGTCAAGACTTGGACGACCGGGCAGACGCCGAATCGCGTATTCATCGTCGGTTTTCAGGGTGTGCCGCGCTTCGGCGGGAACATCACGATGTCGCTCCAAGCCCAGTTCTTCGAGACGACCGGTAGGATCATCCTCGCGTACGGGTCGGAGACCTCGTGGGACGCGACGGGCTATACGACCGGTATCGACGCGATCGGATCGGATCTCCGCTTCGCGTACGCACCCGGGAAGTCGGGCAACAACAACAGTGGCAAGCCTTCCGACTATCAATTCGACCCGGCGATCACGA
Source organism: Planctomycetota bacterium (assembly GCA_024280885.1). Lineage (GTDB taxonomy): Bacteria > Planctomycetota > JAJSAM01 > JAJSAM01 > JAJVHW01 > JAJRPF01. Next base: position 76,188 of record JAJRPF010000074.1, read on the forward strand.
ACATCACGGGACGCCTCCTCATCGACGAGATCGTCTCGGACAGTTCAGGGCTCGGAAACTCGGTGAACGCGGAAGTGGCCCCGACGGGGTTGTCAATCGAGTTGCGCGGTAGCAACGGCACGTCCGGGTTCGGCACCGTTGACGCGGACGGCGATTTCTCGATCCGCGGCGTCGCGCTTGCCTCGGCCGATAGCGGCGAGGTCGTGGTGGTGGCCGCAACACCGGCCTGCTCGGTCTCCCCGTCCACCAGCACGACGGCATTGGTTCCCGCATACGCCAAGTCGATTGCGACCGGCATCAGTTTCGGGACCGATTCCTCGATCGGTACGAAGACCCTCGACTCCGACACCGACGCCGACCAGTCGGCGCGCAAGGCCATTCAGATCGCGCTCCAAATGACGAAGATCCACACGTGGGTCACCGCGCGGACCGAAGACGCGATCCCACAAATCCCGGTCTTCTTCACGGACGCGGCGTCGCTCGGGACGAACTTCGCCGCTGGCAACGCGACGACTCCGCCGAGCATCCGAATTGGTGGTAGCGGCAGCGGCAATCTGGACGCATTCGACGCGGCCGTCGTGGCGCGGGTCTACGCGCGTCACGTGCTCTCCAAGATGAACGGCATCATCTCGAGTACGTACACCGCGGACATCAACGCATCGACCGACGACCGGAACGCGCTTGCCGATGCGTTCGGCCACTACCTGTTCGCGATCGCGAATGGCGCGACGCGCACCTTCGATGGCACATCGAGTTCCGCCACGACCGAGTTCGACCTCGAGACGCCGGGCCTGTCGTCGACTCCGGACTCGGACGTGGCGGGGTGGGGCGCGGCCGCATTCTTCGACCTGATCGACGCGGACAACGAATCGCACGACACGATCGACGGCACGCTGGGCACGGCCGCCGAACGCCCCTTCGCGGTGGTCGACGCGCTCACCGAGGGCGTGACACCTCCGGGCTTCCTGAACGAATGGGATCGGCAGGGCTTCGACAGTGCGGGCCTCGTGTCGAACTTCATCCGACATGGACTGCTGGCCGATGACGCGGCCGAGCCCAACGACACCGCCGACACCGCCTTCGACCTCGGTCAGGCTGGCGTCCGGCAGAGCAAGAACATCCTCAATCGCTTCAACGAAGATTGGTTCGAGGTCCTCGTCCCGGGCTCCACGCCCGCGTTCCTGGTCGAGATGAAGTACAACCGCTTCGACAATCAGGCCGACATCACACTTGAGATCCGCACGGTCGGCGGCTCCGTCCTCGCGACGGGCGTCCCCGACGGTGAGAACGGCCCGATCCGCGCCATCACGGGTGGACTTGGCCCGGGCCCCGTCTACATCCGCATTGCTCACAACAGCGGTGACCCCATCGACGACTACACCGTGCAGGCGTTCTCGCGCATCGCCGTCTCGACGAGCGGAGTGCCGGAGTGGACGGTGCGCCGCACCATCAACCAGGCGATCCAGATCACAGGCGGTATCGCGCCGTACACGCTGCGCGTCAAGCCCGGATCGCAGTTGCCGCGCGGCATGATCCTCGACGATGCGAACGGGCGCCTGATCGGTTCACCGCTGGACGTCGGCACGGTCACGTTCACAGTCGAAGCGGCTGACGCAGGCGACCCGCTGCATAGCGGTTCGTTCACACAGGCATTCAAGATCAACTCGCTGCTCTCGTTCAGCGCACCGGCACTGACGGGGGTGGCGCTCAGCCGCGAGACCGACGTCAATCTCGGGCGTCTCGGCGGCACCAATCCGATCACGGTGGACGAGTTCACCGGAACGCTCCCGAACGGGCTCGCGCTCACCGAGGACTTCCACATTCGCGGCACGGCGACCGAGCCGGGCGGCGGCGATCTGACCCTCAGGGCGACGGATCTCGCCGGTTCGACCGCAACGATGGAGACGACCCTGGTGGTCTGCATTCCAGTCCGTGGCAAGAACGAGCAGCTGCCGTTCGCCGCGGGGGACGCCGCCGCGGGGTACTACTTCGACGCACTCGCGGGCGGCACCATCAACCTGAAGATCAAGACCGCCAAGAAGCGGGCCAAGCGCGCGTACGACGTCCTGGTCCTCGGACCGGACGGCAACATCATCGTGGGCGGCAAGGTGAAGGTGAAAGCCGGCACGATCATCATGAAGAAGGTGCCCACGCCGAGGACGGGACGCTACTTCGTGGCGTTCTCGAGTTCGGACGGCGGCGAAGAGACGCAACTGCTCGGCACCCTCAAGACGGCGTTGCCGAAGAAGGGCGCTGGCGCTCTGGAGCGGCTCGAGCTCGGGGAGCAGTACATCGTCGAGTTCGGCGCACTCACAGGCGCCTCGTTCACGCTGAAGGGAAAGACCACGGACCTCATGGAGATTGCCGTGGACTTCATCATCCAGCCGGATGGGACTCCAATCCCGTTCGACGCTGTCACCGTTGCGAACAAGAACGGGAAAGTGACGATCACGGTCGCTGGCCTGACGCAGGACGGCACGTACGCCATCTACATGCAGCCACGGAAGACTGATCTCGCCGACTTCTCCTTCAAGTTCAAGCTCAAGCAGCCCAAGGGCGGCGCGTTCTCGATCGACTGACAGACGATCGGACCCCGACGCAGTCAATCGACCGCCGGTCCGCTCTGCGGGCCGGCGGTCGCGTGTTTCCAGGGACTCCGATGCGATCTCGCGACGCGGCGCGTACGATCTCCCGTTCACGGAGGTTGAGCGATGAAGATCGAGCGGGATATCAAGATCGGGGACGAGCACTTCGCGCTGCTCGTCGAGACGCAGCACGGCACGATCACAGCCCGGACGGCGGTGCACGCCCAGGGGTTCTTGCGGCGCATCGGCGGGGCACGCTTCGTCCGCCAGGGAGATGTTGCGGAGGTCGGCCACCTGGCCAGTGGCATGACGTGGAAATGCGCGGCGGCGGGCCTGCCAGCCGACGGCGAAAAGTCGGTGCTCTCGTGCCCTGACGGCATCCCGCGCGGCGTGGCGGAGCGGGCGGCCATCCTGGGCGAACACGCGCGACAGGTGCGCAGCGTCGACCCGGGCGTGATCTTCGGACCCGATATGAACAACGGCGAGGACGTGATGAGCCTGACCTCGGAGGCCGACGACCTCCGCGATCACATCACGGGCCTGGATCCCGCCCACGGTGGGCTCTCCATCGACACACGCGGCTACACGGCGTTCGGGCTCTTCGCGGCCGCCCGGGCCGCGCGCCGCCTGCGCTCCGAGTCGCTCAACACGGTCTCCATCCAAGGATTTGGCGCGGTGGGCGCCCACGTGGCTCGACTCTTCTACGAAGCCGGCCTGGCCATTCGTGCAGCGAGCGCGCGCGAAGGGGCGCTGATCGCTGATGACGGCGCACTGCCTCTGCCGGCGATGTTCGCGGCCTGGCAGGAGCGCGGGAACTCGGCGTTCGCTGACTACCGCTCCGATCCGCCGGACGGCGCCCGCTTCGACAACGATCCCGACGCACTGCTTTCGACCACAGCCGAGATCTTCGTTCCCGCTGCAAGGACCGGTGTGCTCGCCATGCCGGGCGAGCTCGAGCGCGTCCGCGAGCTCGAGAATCCGAACTGCCGCAGCGTCGTCCGCTTCCTCGAAGAGACGGGCGTCCGCATGGTCGCGCAGGGCGCGAATTACCCGGTGACACCCGCCGCCGAGGAGTACCTCGAAGAGAACGGCGTCATCGTCCTCCCGGACTACATCGTGAACTGCGGGGGGCTCGTCGGTTGCTACTTCGAGTGGGCGTACCGCGACCAATTGATGCGCTCCGCGGCGAAGCGCGAAGAGATGCACTCGGCGACGCTCCGCGTGATCGAGCGCATCGTGGAACGCAACGTCGAAGCGCTCTTCTCGACCGAAGGGCGGATCCGAGAACGCGCACACAACCTGGCCGAGAAGCACCGCGAGCGCTTGCTGACGCGCTGCGCGGAATTCGGTCCGGACGCGACGAGCCACGAAGTCGCGCGCGCGTGCCTTGAGGAACTGACTGCCGGGGGATGACCGGCTACCGGGGGATGACTGGGCGGCGACGACATCCGGCGCCGAAGCCAAGCGACTTCACCGAAGCCAATTTCACCGAAGCGAGCAGGGCACCGACGTGAAGTCGAACGCGGCTGACATCGAGTCCGGGATGCCGTTTCCGGTCGTGTCCACGTCGAGCAGGCCGGCGACGATGCCCGGGCCGAGGTGCGCGTTGATCGGCGGCAGCATGGCGCCGACGAGAAGCGTCACATCGGTGGCAGGGAAGATCACGGCCAGCGTGCCGTTGTTCGCGTTCTCCGAGACGACACCGCGGATGCGAATCTGCGTGTCAAGACCGATCCCCGTCGTGATGACCGGATTGGTGAGCGACCGCGGCAACGTGGTGACGTAGGCACCGGAAGTCAGAGCGGTTGTGGCACCGTTGACCGCGTGGCCGTCGTCGTCGAGCGAGCCGACGGCCGCGAGAAACTCCTCGGAGCCGTTCAGGTTGTCCGTGGCGTCGCCGTCCTGATCGCTCGGTTCCAACATGCCGAGTGACACGTCGGAGTCGTTCGTGAGCGAGTGAACAGCCCACATCTGCAGTACCGTCAACCGCGCCCCGGTTGTGATGTTCTGCGCGATGAAGCCGTCGATGGGCGCGCCGCCGTTCAGCGGTCCGACCAGGCCCTGCATGCGTGCGAGCGAGTTGTCGATCGTGCCATCGCCGTCGAGATCGAAGCCGGTCCCGGCAGCTGAGATCGCGAGCGTGTCGATCACCCAGGTCAACGTGCGGCCGGGATCGGGGTCGGGACCTCCGCCCCCACCGTTGCCGCCGCCATTCCCGCCGCCGCCTCCCCCGCCCGCGTCAACGCTCAGGTCGGGGAATGCAGAGAGAGCACGATCCACGGCCACGAGCAGTTTCAGGCGCTTGCCGCGACGTCCTTCGGCACGCGAGCGCTCGAGCTTCTTCGTCGCCCGACGCGTGCGCTTGAACATCTTGCGTGACGCAGTTCCGGCGTCGGACTCGGATTCGAGGAGCGCCTGGAGTGCTTCGACCTCGGCACGGAGCAGTCCGTCGTACTCTTCTAACGTCTGGTCGAGCACGCCGAAGAGAGCGGTCTCATCACGCGCCCGTCGCTCAAGCTGTCGAGCGGCCCGCTTCGCGGCGTTGAGCTCATTGCGGCGGGACAGTCGCGCCTTCTCGCTCTCGATCGCCGCGAGGGCCTTTCCGAGGCCCTTGACCACGCGCCTGGCCTCACGGTCCCCCGGAGTCCCGAGCTCGGTTCGACGACCGTCGATCGCGTCGCGCAGATCGTCGAGCCTGAGCGGAGCCTCGGCGGCGGATGCGAGGCTGGCCGCGCCGAGCATGAACACGAGCGCGATAGGCGCCAGGGTAGGACGGATGAGGCTTCTCATGGGACGGTTCCGATCTTCGTGCCCGACCTGCTGCGATCGCCGGGCGCGGTGAACTCCACGATAGAGCAATTCACCGCGGCGTGCCCGGCAGTCGGGGCAATCGATAGTATCGACCGTCGCCACGAGCGTCCTCAGTCCCCCTCGGATTCGACATCGCTGATCGAGCCGGGAGCGCGCAGTCAGGAATTCCAGTCAGGCATCCTCGTCGGGGATCCCAGGCACGGCCATCCGCGCGAATGATCGGCGCGAGACTCAGTCTGTCGCGAAACTCGCGGGGGTGAGGTCGCGGCGGCAGATCACGTCTTCGGCGTCAGCCCACTCGAGGGCGACGCTCACAAGGCGCGAGCGACGGTGGACGAGCCAGTCGTCGAGTACGTTCGCGCTGCGTGCGCGCTCAGCGAACTCGCGCGAGCCACTCGCGTCTGCGAGGCGCTCGCGGACCGACGGATCACGCAGTGTCGCGCAGAATTCACGGCGACTCTCCGCCTCGCGCAACGCACCGTTCGTCGGCAGCACGCGGAAGCGGCCGCCCGCCCCATTCGCCACCGGGGCCCGACTCTCCGCATCGTCGCCGTCGGCGGGCAGGAAGTCGCCCGTGACGAGGTCCACGCGCCACTCCAGGCCGTGGGTCGTGGCTTCGAGAGCATTCACAAGGTCGATCAGCGAGATCTCGGTCTGCACGCGCGCCTCCTTGGGCCTCATCGGCTCCATCCGTCCCGAATGCGAAGCGCATCTTAGGAGCGGGGAGGGACGCTGTTCGGACGAGTGGGCGCGCACGGCACGCTGCCGAGCGTTAGGAGGACGAGTGCGACCAGCGCCGCGCCGGCGATCCCGCAGCCGGCGAGCAGCGCGGGTTCGCCATAGCGAAAGACGTAGGTGTGGTCGCCAGGCTCCGAGTCGATGCTCATGAACAGTCCGTTGGCGCGCGTCGGAGTCTGTTCGAGAAGCCCGCCGCCCGCGACGCTCCAACGCACGTCGTAGGGTTCCAGCAGAACCAACTTGCCGCGGACCGAACTGACGACGTGAACGTCGATCCGGTTCCAGCCGTACGTGACTGTCACCTTCGATGGCTCGGTGGGCCCCTCGGTCGCGCTCTTGAGAGGGTGGGCGTCGCTGAGGACGACCGTGGATCGCGGATCGAACGCAGGATCGAGAAGGCGCCGCCAGGGATCTTCGTTCTCGACCACAGACTCGCCCACCACGAACGCACGCGGCAGATGCGTCGAGCGCCGAGCAACGCGGAGTTTCGGAAGGCGTCCCGCGCGCATCGCAGCCTCGTCGAAGGGCGGGCCGTGGATCACCAGCCCGACGTTCAGGAGATCGCTCACGCGTTCGCGCTCCGACGGGGCGAGCGAGGGGTCCTGTAACAGTTCCCAGGCCTCCCATTGACGACGCGGAATCAGCTGGCCGAAGCCCCAGGTGCGCTCGACTCCGAGCGGGAGCAGAGCTTCCCCGAGTGAAGCGTCCCGCGCCCACACGTACCACGGTGCCGCGGACTGCCCATAGAGCCAGAGTTGCCCCAGCGAGTGCGTCGAGTGCACGCGCATCCGTTGCTGCTGCGCGGCGCTCTCCACCCAGTCGGGGACGTGCGTCGTGACGTCGCTCGGTACCGTCCCGTGCAACGACCGCGATTGCGTGCCGGCATCGACGAGCGCAATGCCGGCCAGCAGAGCGGCGGCGAACGTGCGCCAACGCGGGCGGAGCAGGAGCCCGAGCGCCGCAACGGTGACGGAGCTCGCCACGAGTGCCCGTGCGTGCTCCGAACGCACGGCGATCAGCCGCGCCGGGTCGTCGAACGCCACGCCGACAAGAGCGGCGTAGAACTCCGCGTCGCCCGCGAGATACGCCGCGCCGACGACGATCACTACGACGCCGCCGATCGCGATGGCCGCCTGTCGCGTGCGCTCGCTCGTCGCATCCAGGAGCACCTGCAGCCCGAGCCCTCCAAGGAAGGGCAACGCGAACGCGACGAGGTGCAGCCACTTCCCCGGCCAGCGGAAGCGCGTGAACGGCGGCACGTGCTCCGCGAGGAAGGGGTAGACCGGCGTGTGCGCACCGAGTGCCAGCACGACGCCAATGCCTGTGATCACGGCGAACGCCGCGGCGGTGCGGCCACGCCGCAGAGCCGCAAGGGGCGCGAGCAGAAGTGGAACGACGCCGACGTGGCAGATCGCGGCCCAGAACTCGAAGACGTCCTTCTGCCACCACGATCCGTCGTACCCCGGGCGCCCGAAGATGTACGGCGCGATGAGGGCAACGAGGTAGCGGGGGTGAACCGACGCCTCGGCGGCTCCGGAGTCGATCGCGCCACTCCGAGTGGACTCAGCAAGATGGGCGAGGCTCGTCAAGAGCTGCGGAGCCGCGAGGGCGGCTCCGAGCAGGCCTGCCGCGGTCAGGAAGGCAAGCGTGCGCGCGAGACGGCGCCCGATCCCAATGCGCACCGCGCAGAATACCGCCACCAGGACGACGTTCTGGAAGAGCGCCTGCGGATGGCCAGCGAGCGCCTGTGTGCCCCATGCGAGCGCGAGCGCGACGACGGGCCGCCCGGCGGCGTTGATCACCGTCTCCCGGTCACGGACTCGCTCTGCCACGCGATCTGCGAGGAGCAACGTGAGCGGTCCCCAGCAGACCGTCTCGAACGCCGGCAGAAACTCCATCTGCGCGATCGTGTACGTCGAGAACGTCCATCCGGCCGCGGCCACCACCGCGGGTGCCACGCGCAACTCCACACGTCGCGCCAGGAGAAATGCGCCGAGCCCGGCGAGCAGCAGATGGCCGCACTGAGTGAGGACGAGGGCGACGGTTGACGGCAGCACCAGCCAGAGCAGGTGCGGCGGATAGAAGACCGCAGATTGGGGTTGCGCCAGGAACGCCTGCCCCATGCGCGATTCGTGGCTCCAGAGGGGCAGCGCACCGTCCGAGAGCGCCCGCGCCGTGTACTCGCGCCACGGCAGGAAATCGAGCAGCGTGTCCCGCAGTGCCAGGACCTCGCCGCCGCCGAGCAACGGGCCGAACCATGCGAGAACTGCAATTGTGATGGCCGCGGGGCCCGCGAGCCGTCGCCAGTCGATTCGCCGCCGGTCAGGGGATTGTCCGCGCGTCACGGCGCTACCGTAGCCGGTCGTTCGTCCAGCGTGCCATGGCATGGGGCGCCGACCCGCTCAGCACCTCGCACGGCCGCGATCCGCGTTCCCGCCGAGCAGGGCGACCGTTCGGCGCGCGTACGAATGCGCAGACACGTGGATCTTCTGCCGTCGCGTCCAATCGACGGTCGCGCTCTTCCCAGGCTCGTAGCCTCCCGGAACGGGATTCGCGAACAGGCTTCACTGCACGGAGCCAGCATCTCGTCTGCCGATTCCCCAAAGTTTCGCTCACTCTGCGACGAGAGACATGATGGCGGACGCTATCGGCCTGCCCTCGGAGACTTCCCGCTACATGCGTTCGATCCAGCCCATACGACGACGATCCGACCTCGGCCGGTTCGTCGCACTCGTCATACTCTCGGGAGCCGCGCTCTCGATGTGGGGCAGCGCCGTGGCGCAAGCGGGGATCACAGGTTCGACAGGCGCAGTGAACGTGCGCGCGGCGCCGGGCGGCACGCTCTCGGATGGGTCGCTCGAAAGCGATACGCAGATCCAGGTGTGGTTCGAGAGCCGGGTCGGGAACGCTGGCTCGCAGAGTTTCGATCACGTCGGCGCTGGCTTGGTCAACAACCCATTCGTGATCGGGGCCAACAGGCCCAGCCCCTCCACCGTGATCGTCGGCGAAGGCTTGTCGTACATGATCCACATCGATCAGACGACGGACACGACTGCGATCAACTACTCGGGCACGGTGACTTTCTCCGCACCAATCCTTGGCGTGTGGTTCACGACCGGTGGATTGGGTGGGAGCGACGCCCAGTGGAAGCCCGCCGGTCTCACGATCGGCACGCTGACGAATAGGAATTGGGATCTCTCACCGAACGGCGCAGCGAGAGACTTCACGATTTCGACGAACCTCCGCACGCTGACAATCAATCAGCAGAACGGAGTGAACGAGATCGACCAGATCAGGGTGCTCATCAACCCTGAGCCCTCGTCCGCGATGCTCGCAGGCCTTGGCGTCCTCGGGCTCGCCGCGCTGGTCCGGCGACGTCGCAAGCGCGACTCGCGCGCAGCGCAGTAGTTCCGAGCAAGGGATTCTCGCTTCGCTCAGATTGGAGCCCACGGATGGATGGTGCCCGGTGAGGGGCGTTTATGCCCAGGGCGGACGAAGTCGTCGCCGGTCAGCGCTTCTCCAGCGGTGGTAAGTGGCGGACGTGAGTCCGCCGTATCCGGCCCCCGCGGGGGCTGGATACGGCGTGCGTCTTCGGACGCAGACCCAACGCTCTAGTTTGACACCACTCAGGGATACAGGGCGGTCCAACTGGCTCGGCTGCGGTGACGCCCTCGGTCCGCCGCTCGACGGGGACCGTGGACGATCTCCCGCCCCCAGTCCGCTGGCACGGGAGAGCCTGGATCGGGCATGGGGGCACGGCCAGCGGCACCTGACGGCGCAACCCGACCGAAGGGGGCCCTTGAGGCGGCTGCCAGAACACGCCACGCACCGCGTTCATCGTTGAGCCCGGTGCTGCTCGCTGCGCGAGCTAGATCGCGGCGAGTTCGCGGCGACGCCGCCGCAGGATCGCGATGCCGGCGAGGAGACCGAGGCCCATGTACGCCGCAGGCGGGAGCGGAACGGCGATCGCCTCGAAACGGAAGTCGTTCATCACGTGCGTACCGTTCACGTTCGTTTCCACGTTGACCACCACACGATCGAACCCGACCCCGAGGACCTCGAAGCCGATGAACCCAGCGGTTGAGAAGGTGTCGATCGCCCCAGAGTCGAATACGAGATCCGAACCCTTGAAGAGCGTGACTCTCGTGTTGTCGCCCTGGTTCGTGACCGCGTCCCACCCGACCCGGTTCATGCTCGACGAGAAGTCGATCGAGAATTCGCTCAGAATCGTGGTCTCGTCAGTCGGGTTAGTCAGGTTCGCCGCCACGAACGGCGTCGTGGGAAAGAGGAACACCAACTGGTCATCGTAGAACAGGTTATTGAACGTCGCCCCGGAGGTGGCTGGTACCGCGTTTCCTGCCACGGCGCCGGGGTCATCGAAGTCGAGGACCGTCTCGGAGCCCGAGAAGTCTCCGATGCCGATCGTGCCGGCCAACGCCGGCGACGCGGCGAGCGCGAGGAGCGCAGTGGCCGCGACGGAGAGAAGGAGAGTGTTCTTCATAGTGTGGTGCTCTTCACAAAGGCCGTGCCGGTGCAGTTGGAGAGGTGGCGCGACCTCTGCTTATTGGACGAAGCGAGTCTCGCTTTTCGGGAAAACTCCCCGTTCGACTCCGGCCTCAGGCTCGAGAACGACGATCCAGGCGCCGCGACGGGCTCGGAGCCTCTCTCGAATTGAGACAGGCGCGGGCCTGGTCAGGCTCGGACGGCGTTTCGGCCGGCGGCCTTGGCGCGGTAGAGAGCCCGATCGGCGGCGCCGATCAGGGATCTCACGTCCGACGTGTCTTCCGTCACGACCGCGGCGCCGATGCTGATGGTCGCCTTCACCGGGGCAGCCTCGAACGGGAGATCGGCTGTCTCAACAGCTCGACGTATCTCCTCCGCGATGTCCATCGCCGTAGACAGGTGAACACTCGGGATGAACGCGGTGAACTCGTCGCCGCCGAAGCGGCAGGCTTCCCCACGGCCCTCGAGGAGGCGGCCGATCAGGCGGCCCACACGACTGATGGTGTCGGCGCCGGTGTGGTGCCCCATCGCGTCGTTAATTTTCTTGAGACGGTCCATGTCCATCATCAGTACGGAGATCGGGCGACCGGCGTGCTCTGCCGCGCGGAACGCCTGCTCGAAGGCGGCGTCGAAGCGCGGCTTCGCCATCAACCCGGTCAACGGATCGGTCGCGACCATCTGCTCCATGCGGCGCATGTACTGTGCGGCCGTGGCGTCGACGAGCTGGAACTCGATCACGGAGTCGCCGACGATGATCTTGTCACCGTGACGAAGGGTGACCGTGGCCTCCAGCGGCTCGCCATTCAGCAGTGTGCCGTTCGTGGAGCCAACATCCACGAGTAGGTACGTCTCGTCCCGCTGCTCGATCGAGGCATGGCGGCGTGACACGCGGGCGTCGTGGAGTGGCAGGTCGCCGGTCTCGCGACCGATCGTCAGAGCGCCCTCGACGTCGCGCGTCAGCCCGATGTCGGCCGAATTGCCCTCGACGACGACCAGTATCCCCTGCCGCTCGCGTTGGGAGTCGCGCAGACGGAAGATATCCTCGCGCGTCAGGCCCAGTCCCTCGCCACTCAGTCCCTCGCCACTCAGCCCCTCGCCGGGGCCGATCGTCGGAGGTCCACCCTCGTATTCGAAGTCGTCGTCGTCCGACGCATCATCATCTGACATCGGGCCAAGCATGCGCACAGGTTGCACCCGACACGGCGGCGGGTCAACGTCGTCGCGTGCTGCGGATAGAATGCCGCGATGGACAACCCACCTCCGCACGACAACTCACCTCCGCAGTCTCCTCCGCAGTCTCCTCCGCAGTGCCCTCCGCAGTGCCCTCCGCACTACGCCGCCCTGACGCGCGTCGTTCTCAAGTACGCAACCGTGATGACCGTGATCGCCCTGCTCACCGGCGTCGCATACCAGGAATCCGCGAAGAAATTGGCCCTGGGATCGTTGGATCCAGGCTTGCGGATTGAGGCCACCCTGAGGCTCGCGCTCGTGCACGGCCACATGATGGTGACTGGCGTCCTCATACCCATCGCGATGCTCGGAGCACTCTTCATGGCGCGGACGGTGAACGGGCGCAACGTGAAGCCGATCACGACGAAGCTGCTCTCTCGCGGCTACCTCCCCTTCGTGACGGGGACCATCATTCTCATGCTCCTGAAGGGCTACCACTTTCTGCTCGCCGTCCGCGGTGGAGAGCACGATCTCGCGATCGTCGATGCAGGCTTCCTGGGCGTGTCGCCGATGGTCCGACACGCGCTCTACGGGTTCGTCCACACCGGCATGGCAGCGACGCTCTGCCTCTTCCTCTTCGGCCTCTGGCGCGCGCTGCGTCCGAAGGCGTGAGCGGCGAGCGCTGGCACGACCAACTGGGCACGCCCCACTGGCACGACGGCGCGAATCCAGAAGGGCGCGAACCGGCAATGCCGATCCGCGCCCTCCTCTCTGGCGTAGCGCGCCGAGGCTTGAGACCCCGCTACGAGAGCAGATCAGCGACGGCCTCGCGCTCCTCGCGGAGTTCGCTGACGGTCGCGTCGATCTTCTCGCGACTGAAGGCGTCGATTTCGAGCCCCTGCACGATTTCGTAGCCGCCGTTGCCGTCGGCGCGCAGCGGGAAGCTGCACATCAGGCCCTCGGGCACGCCGTATGACCCGTCCGACGGCACTGCAGCGGCGAACCAATCGCCGTCAGCCGTCTTCGTCGTCAAGGCGACGATGTGGTCGATCGCCGCACTGGCCGCCGACGCCGCCGACGAAGCTCCACGCGCAGCGATGATCGCGGCACCGCGCTTCTGCACGGTGGTGATGAAGTCGCCGTGCAGCCACTCGTGATCGTCGATCACATCGACGACCGGCCGACCGCCGATCTTCGCGTGAATGAAATCCGGGTACTGCGTCGCGCTGTGATTGCCCCAGATTGCCATATTGGTGACCTCGGTGACGGCCACGCCAGCGCGCGCTGCAAGCTGCGACTTCGCGCGGTTCTCGTCGAGCCGCGTCATGGCCGAGAAGCGCTCGTTCGGGATGTCGGGCGCGCTGTTCATCGCGATGAGGCAATTCGTGTTGCACGGATTGCCGACCACCATCACACGCACATCGCTCGCGGCGTGCGCGTTCAGCGCCTTGCCGGTGCCCGTGAAGATGGGGCCGTTCGTCTGGATGAGGTCCTTGCGCAACATGCCCGGGCCGCGGGGCTTCGAACCAACGAGCATGGCCCACTGCACACCGTCGAAACCGACATTGGGGTCGTCGGTGGCGTCGATCGAGTGCAGCAGCGGAAAGGCGCAGTCGTTCAACTCCATGATCACGCCCTCGGCGGCCTTGAGCGCCGGCGTGATCTCGAGGATGCGGATCGCGACGGGCTGGTCCGGCCCGAAGAGCGCACCTGAGGCAATACGGAAGAGCAGGGCGTAGCCGATATGGCCGGCACCCCCGGTCACGGTCACACGGATGGGCTGGGTCACGACGATCTCCAGGTCTCGGGTCCGAGAAACACGGAGGCAATCCGCCTCGCGAAGTGCGTGATTCTAGTAGGGGGGCGGCGTGCGACCGTCGTTTCAGTGAGCGTGAACACCGCGCCCGCGTGACCAGGATCACACGACCACGCGCCGATTGCCGCGGTGGCCACGAGTTCCTTATTGAGACCCGATCTCGACAACTAGCGTGGCCCGCCAGGTGCGACGCGTTCGTCGTCGTCACCAAGGGAGCCTCTCTCCGCATGGCCAAGAAGAAGAAGAAGCGCAAGTCCAAGTGCTGCAAGAAGCCGCCGCGCAAACGGTGCGGCCGCTGCCCCTTTCGCGGCTGAGCCTGCGCCGCTTCGATCCGCGCTCACGCAGCCCGCCCTCACGCACCGGCAGCGTGCGCGCTCAAGTGGCGGCGCGCGAACTCCCGAAGGAGGCGTACGCGTTTGGACTCCGCCCGGTCCTCCAGCTTCCCCCCGGACACTCGGTCCGGGTCCTCTGCGTGGGCGGACTCCTGACACTGGTGCAGTTGTGAGGAGTAGTCATGGAAGAGAGACTGGAACAAGACCAGGTCTCCGACCTGGATCGACTGATGCGCGACGCCGAGGCGACAAGCCAACGCCTGCGTAGGGTCCAGATCGGTTCGACGTTGGCGCTCGTGATCGTCTTCGCCGTCTCGCTGATGGCGATCTACGGCAAGGGCCGGTCGATGTACACGGCAGAGAACTTCAAGGCGAGCCTGGAGCCGCAGTTGAAGATCCTGGAGCCGCAACTTGAAGACGCGCTCCGCAGCGTCGTCTCGACGGTGGGGCCGCACTACGCCCGATTGGGGCAAGAGCGGCTGGAGATCGTCCTGCCGAAGGTCGCCACAGCACTCGAAGCGGACCTACTCGGTCTGAGCACTGGGCTCGCACAGGACGCAGAGATGCGCGTGGCGGCCGCCCTCGCGAACGTGGAGCAGACGCAACTCGAGAAGCTGCACTCGCTCTATCCCGACCTCGACGCGGCGCGATTTGCCGAGATGCGCAACGACTGGGCGCGCGAGATCCAGGGCGACACGGAATTGGTTCTGGCGGACTTCCAGGGGCGCGTCCTGACCGACTTCGCCAACCTGAGCAATACGATCGAGTCATTCGGACCCAACAGGTTCGACGACTTCGAGAAGGACGAGTTGGTCCGCTACTACGCGCACTTATGGCTGACACTCATCGATGCCGAGGTCATGAGCGCCGAGAAGAGCGAGGTGCAGGGTGGCTGAGACACGAGACCTGACAGCGATCATCGAGACCGTGCGCCTCCAGGCGGCGGAGAGTGAGCGTCGCGCGAAGCGCCGCATCGCCATCACGGGCGCGCTCTGCGTGTTCGTCGCCGGCTACATGACATGGATGCACACACAGCTCTCCAAGCTCGACGCCGAAGCGGTCACGGTGATCGCCCGCGCGGAGGTGCAGGCGCGCATTCCCGAACTCGCGGACCGCGTGGCAGAGATGGCCGTCGACGCCGCCCCCGGTCTCCTTGATCAGGGAGAGGCGGCCGTCATGCGCATGCCCTCCATCCTCAGAGACACCGTGGAAGACCGTCTCGCCGAGCGCACCGACGGACTGATCGACGACATGGCCAAGCGCCTCAACGAGGGTCTCGCCAAGGCTTTGGACCCCCACGTTGAAGCACTCAGGAACTCGGGAACCGACGGCAAGCCCGCGTCACTCGACGAGTTGATGGGCAACCTCCGCGAGCAGTACCGCGCCAACGCGGGGACGCTCGTCGCGGAACTCTACGTCGCGTACGCCAGGGAGATCAGCGGCGTCAACGACTACCTCGTCCACCTCCGCGACGCCCCACAACTGACCGAGCGCGAGGGGATCCACAAGGAGATCATCCATGCATCGGTCGCGCTGCGCGGGCACTTCATCGAGCCCATTCCTGCGGCCGTTGGCATGCACGAGAGCGATTCGGCGGAGTAGGGTTCGCGCCGTCACCGGCAACGACGAGCGCCCCCACGGCCGTGAACGCCGTGGGGGCGCTGCTCGTTGGAGCTTCCACCTCTCTCCCGCACTCTGCCGCTCTCCCGCACTCTCGTGAGGAAGTGGTAGGATGAGCGCATGGGAACCGACCAATTCGACTTCCCGCGGCGATCGGTCGTCGCGGGCTTCTTGTTTGTGCTCGCGACACTCGGCATGGGCGTCCGCGCCGCGCGTGCAGACCTCGACGTCACGATCGCGAACAACACGATTGTGGACGCACAACTCGATCCGGCCGACGAGATCGAGACGTACCGATTCACGGTGACTGCCGGTTCGAAGGTGTCGATCACCGTCAAGACCAAGCCGGAGAAGAAGGCCACGCCACCCGCCTTGGCCGTGGAGGTCTTGGACGACGAAGGCAAGGTCGTCGCAACCGGAATCGCGAAAGGGAAGTCGGTCAAGGTGCGCGGGTTCATTCCCGAGACGACGGGCGAGTACCGGGTTGTCGTGGCGGGTGACGGGAACATCGCTGGCGCATATCAGCTCAAGGCGAAGTGGAAGCCCCCGACGCGCATTCGACGGACGCTCACGCTCGGCGAGGCCGAGACGTTTGCGTTCGACGCCGCTCCGAGAAGCCGGGCCACGGTGAAGGTGAAGGCGGCGAAGGGCTCGACCGCGTTGCCGCGCCTGCGGGGCCTCACGTCGACCGACAAGGGCTTCCAATACGACGCATTCGCCCCCCCCAGGGAGACGTCGAAGTCGCACGCGCAGAAGAAGATCGACCTCGGCCCCCGGCGCGCATACGAACTGCTCTTCGACAACGCGGGCGAGGCAGGCGACGTCGTCGTGGACATCAAGCTGAAGGCTCCGAAGATCGCCAAGGTGAAGGTCGACCTTCGTAACCCGGCCATTGGTGGTGGAGACGCGCCCGGAGCATCGGGCGGGAAGCCGGTCATCGCGTTCGGCGGCGTCATCGGACCGGCGGGCGGATCGCTGGGAGTCAGCAATGACATCGCGGGGCTCCTCGCGGGAACCGGGATCGAGGTCCCGCCCGGTGCGATGACCTCACCGACGGCCATCACGTTCGGCGAAGCGATCAATGACTTCCCGGCGCCGAACGACGTGCTTGAGCCGCTCGGACCGACCGTCTTCTTCGGGCCGCAGGGCCTGCAATTTGGCGAGCCGGCGATGGTCACGATCCCATTCGACTTGGCGAACTACGATGGCGACATCGCCGAGATCGAGATCTACGCGCGCGAGGAGGACGGCACCGTCGCGCTGATCCCGCCGCCCTACGAGTTCGATCTCGATACCGGGACGTGCACGTTTCCGGTCAGCGGCTTCACCTCGTTTCGCGCGTTCGCCCCGCCCCAGACCGTGTTCGTAGTGAACGAGCTTGCGTTCTCGCCGGAGGAAGGCGCGAGCGGCGATGAGATCGGGGCCTCCGTCGCGATCGACGGCGCCACGCTGGTGATCGGCGCGCCGAGAAGCGACATTCAGCAGGGCGGCGAGGGCGCCGTCTACGTCTACACGCGTGGTGGGAAAGGCTGGCAGTTCGCTCAGAAGCTCACCGCATCGGACCCCACGGTCAACGCAGGCTTCGGAACATCGGTGGCAATCGAAGGCTCAACGATCGTGGTCGGGGCGCCTCTCGCGCAGTCCCGCGTCCTGGCACCGGGCGCCGTCTACGTCTTCGACGTGTTGCAGTCCAACTGGATCCAGTTCCAGAAGTTGATCGGTAGCAACGTGGGCAATGGGGACGCCTTCGGAACGGACGTCGCGATCAACGGCGGCACTCTCGTCGCCTCGGCGCCAGGCGAGTCGCAGGGGACGGGCCTCGAGAACGCAGGTGCCGTGTACGTATTCGAGCCGATCGACGGCTTCGTCGAAGATGCGCGTCTCACGCAGAGCAACCCGTCGAGCGCAGAGCGCTTCGGATCATCCATCGCGCTTCAGAGCGACACACTCGTGATCGGCGCGCAAGGCACGCTCCAGCCCGGCCGTGCGTTCGTCTTCGGTCGGGGCCAGGACGGCGGCTGGGTGACTACGCAAGAGCTCTTCCACGGCGAGTCCGCCGGCGAGGAGAATTTCGGTCACGACGTCGCGATCGACGGCGACATCATCGTGGTCACCGACGAGCGCTTCGACGATCCGGCAGCGGGCGGTGGGAATGCCGGGCGCGCCTTCGTGTTCGCGCTCTCCGGAACGTGGAGTCTCGAGCGCGCCCTCGCGCCGCCGATCATCGAGACCGGGTCACGTTTCGGCGGGAGCGCGACCGTCACCGGCAACTTCGTCGTGATCGGTCATCCGGGACTGGATCTGCCGTCGTCGGGCGCAGGCGCAATTCACGTTTTCGAGCGCCGAGACCGCGCGTGGCCGAAGGTCGTCACACGCGCGGTCGACTCCCCGGCGCTGCTCGCGAACTTCGGCAGCGCGCTCGCGGTGGACGGGCAGAAACTCGTCGTCGGCGAGAGCGCCGGATTGGTCGGTCCGGGCACGGCCTATCTCTACGATCTGATCGTGCCAACAATCGCGCTCGAACGCTGATGTCTAGCGACGCGCGCGCGACACGATTCTGAAGCCCGCGCGCCGCGCCGCGCGGTACAAGGGCCCACATGAACGTCCCCACGGAAGAGTCCGTCCGCAGCGCGCTGACCGGGGTGCTCGATCCGGAGCTCGGGATCAACATCGTTGATCTGGGTCTCGTGATGGAGATCCGCGTCGCGCCGGGGAGTGTCTTCGTGGCACTCGGCGTAACGTCTCCGACCTGCCCACTCGGCCCGCACCTGGCGGAGTCGGCCCGCGCGGCGATCGCAGCGATCGCACCGGGCGCGCGCGTGGAAGTGGAGATCACCTTGGACCCGCCGTGGTCCGCGGAGCGCATGTCGGATGCGGCGCGCGAGTTGCTCGGCTGGTGAGCGCGCGATGCTCGTGAGAGAGTCGCGCCGCGGAGACCGCACATGGCGCTGAAGCACCCCGGTCGCGTCCCACTCCTGCTGCTCGCGGCGGCAGGGCTCGTCACGGGCGTCTGGGGCGGACTCGTGCGGATGCAGACAACGTTCTTCTTGCCGGTGGACCACGCTGCGTGGATCTCGTTCCACGGCCCGCTCATGGTCTCCGGTTTCCTCGGCACGCTCATCGCCGTGGAGCGCGCGGTCGCGTATGCAAAGCTGTGGACGTATGTCGTCCCGTTCGTGACGGGGATTGGCGGTGGCTGCCTCATCGTCTTCGCCGACGGCGGGCCGGGCCCGCAACTCGTGACCGCGGGAGCATTCGGCTACGTCGTTGTCGCCCTCGCCATCGTTCGGCGACAGTGCACGGTCTTCACAGTTCTGCCTGCGTTGGGCGCCGTCACGTGGCTTGTGGGAAACGGTCTGTGGTTGGCGGGTGGCACGATCCCGCGGTCCGCGCTGTGGTGGGTGGCGTTCATCGTATTGACAATCGTCGGTGAGCGACTGGAGCTCGCGCGCATGAAGCGTCCGACGCGACACGAGAAGCCCCTCGCGCTCGTCGCCGTCTCGGTGTTCGGAGTCGGGGTCGCGAGTTCGCTGTGGATCGAGTCTCTCGGCCCGCGCATCGCAGGCGTCGGAATGGCTCTCTTGGCTGTGTGGCTGCTTGTGTTCGACATCACGCGCCGCACGATCCGCCTCCCCGGACTGCCGCGCTTCACCGCCGTCTGCCTGATCTCAGGCTACGTCTGGCTCGGCGTCGCCGGGGGCATCCTGACGGCTGGCGCGGAACTCGTCTCGTCGCTTCCGTACGACGCGCTACTCCACGCGCTCTTCCTCGGGTTCGCCTTCTCGATGATCTTCGGACACGCACCGATCGTCATGCCCGCTGTGCTCGGAGTGGCGCTGCCGTACCGCCGTGTGTTCTACGCGCATGTCGCGCTACTACACGCGGCCGTGGCGGGACGCGTCGGCGCCGATCTCGCCGGTTCCGCGAGCGGACGCTCCTACGCCGGAGCCGTGGCGGCTGTCGCCATCGGCCTCTTCGTACTCTCTTCGCTCTACGCGGTACTTCGCGAGTCTCGATTGTGCGAGTCCGGGCTGCGAGAGTCGGGCACGACGCGCAGATGAAGACGCTCGGCCATCGCGGCCGGCACGAAGAAGTGGTTCACACTGATCGCAGGGTTCCCCCCCGCTGAAGCCGTCGTCGGGAACGCCGTACGCGAGCGAGAGCAATACGCCTCGACGCGCACGTAGCCGCCCGACATCGCACACTCTGTCCAACTGGCCGGCAAACGATGGGCACGCGCCTCGGTCAAGACGCTCGCAGGACGCAGCCCCTGCCCCGAGAGCTGGTGCACGTACATGAAGCCCGCGTGATACGTATTCCACGCGGTCTCGCGCAGGTCGGCCACCGACATCGCATTCGCCTCGGTGAAGAGCAGGACGATGCCCGCATCGTGGTATTCGCGAAAGACGCGCTCCATCTTCTCGCGCGTCTGATTCCGGATCTCGTGGAAGCCGTTACCGACCATCATGACCGCGCCCTCGGTCGCCACACCGGCGGCGCGGATTTGCGCGATGAGCGCGCCGGGCTCCCCGATATCCGCTCCTCGTACGAAGACCATCCCCACGGGCAAGCGCCCGGCGTCACGTTCGCCCATCGCCGCGTCGATGGCGGCGTACTCGAGGTCGGCGCCGAAGTAGTGCAGGTCGCGATCAGAGGAGCGCTCCCAGCGCTGTCGAGTGGCTTCGCCGCGACCGAGAGCGTGCTCGATGAATACGTCGTAGTCGAAGCCGGTGTCGGCGCAGAAGCGATCGAGGGCGTCGTTGCACTGCACGAACGTCTTGCTGTTCGCGTCCTGACTCGCCAGCACGTTGGCCGTGCGATTGACCCACACCGACTCGCGCGCGTCGAGCAGGATCGAGCGCAGCTTGCGCATGTACGGGTGATACGTCTCGATGATCCCGAACGGTCCCGGGCCGCGCCCGAAGATGCGCTTCCCGATGGCGGTCGGCACGTACGCGCGATCGTCCTCGTCCCCGCGGCGCGTGACAGCCCCGGCGACGACGAGCACTTCGAACGCTCCCGTGACGAGTTCCGGATGCCCGAGCGAGAGTCCGTTCGGCCGCACCGCCTCGCCCTTCGCGAGCGACGCCGCTCGCTCTGCGTGTCGGAGGCCGAGGACAATGGGCACGACACGGTAGCCGAGCTCGATCTCGTCGAGCGTCGCGGTCCACTCGGTCTGCGCCAGGTCACTCCGTCCGCGCGGCGGCGATCCGAGACGCGCGAGGATGGAGACCTCGTGCGGGTCGAGCGCGGTGTCACTGAAGAGGCGCTTCCAGATTCGCGCGACTCCCGCGGGGACGAACTCCGGTGTCGGCGTGACACGTGCGAAGACGTCCCGAACGCGCGGGTCTTCGCTGATCGTGTAGCCAGCCTCCGACTGCACCAGGTAGCGGCGCGTGCTCAGGAAACGTAGCGCGGCTTCGAGTTCCTGGTCGGAGAGCGACACCTCTTCCGAGTCGGCGCCGAGATGGACGGAGCACGCGTCGGGGTCCAGCGTCTCTCCGGCCAGCAGACGATCGAGAAGGCCGAGGCTCTTCGTCGTCCCGAGCACGTGGCGCAGCAGCCAGAGGTCAGGCGGTGCGGTGATCGCGGCGGTGTTGAGCATCGTCCGGATGACGCGCTCGGCGCGCAGCAGATGCTCGCGATCGTCCGCGTCGGTGGCGGCCGCTGCGGCCAGCGGCACGACGTGCTCCAGCGCGCGCAGCGCAACGGGCCCCATCGCAAGTACGTGCGGCACGCGGTCGCGAAAATGGGCGTACGCATCCGCGCCGAGGAACGGAAACCCGGCGCTGGAGAGGCCGGTGCGGCTACAGAGCACGGGCACGATCTCGCGGGCGAGCGGCACGGCGGCCACGTCGTCCGACGCCAAGAGCAACTCAGCCAAACCTTCGATCGACAAGATCATCCTCCCGCGGGACGCTGCCACTTGGTCGGCACATGTCGCGCGCGCAGGAGGATGCCGCAGCCCGGCCGTCTCGGCTAGAAGAACGACTCCGGGACGTAGATCTGGTCGCCCCGTTGGAGCTTGATCTGGGGAAGCTCTCCGGAAAGCACGTCATCGACGTTCACGTGGATGATTACACGACCTTCGCTTGAGGTCCGGATGATCCGCACCGAGCTTCGGTTTGCGAATTCCTGGAAGTCGCCGCAGAGCGCGATCAGCTTCGTGAGCGTGAGATCCTTGGACCACCGGAACCGCCCGGGATGCGCGACCTTCCCGAGGACATACACCGCCGACTTGGGATCGCCGTGCGGCGGCGGGGACTCGAGGTACGACAGCGGATCTGGCTGCGTGACGCCGCCGATGGGGGCCTCCTGTTGGACCGGTACCCGCGGCGTGATCACCGTTGTCCGGAGCGACGCGAGTTCCGCCTCGATCGCGCCGAACCCGTTCAGAGTCTGCGCGCGGCCGTCCTCGGCGCGCCACAGGAACACACCGAGCATCAGGAGCGCGACGAGTGTCAAAGCGAAGTTGATCCGTTGCAGCATGTTTCTCTCCCCCAATTCGATCTCGCGGCAATCCGCGAAGACATGATCCACGTCGCCGAGACACGTACACGCCAGCCGCGCTGCGTCGCGGGGGCTCGTACCCGCCGCGATCAACTCGCGCTCGCGCGCGTCGATGTGAAACGCCAGCTCCTCGCGGATGTCGGCGTCCACCTCGGCGATGGGCCGCGAGTCGGGCGGCCTCCGGTAGATTCTGAGCGCGTCGAGAACGCGCATCTACGCAGTCCTCCATTCGGCGGCGAGCACGCGCGTCACCGCCGTCGAGACACGATCCCATTGCACGACGTGCTCGCCGAGGCGCGCGTTCCCGTCGCGCGTCAGCCGATAGAACTTCGCCCGCCTATTCGCCTCGGACCGGCCCCACTCCGCCTCGATCAAGCCCCGCCGGGCCATGCGATGGAGCGCCGGATAGAGGGAGCCCTCCTCGACAGTGAGGACATCGTCGCTCATCTGCCGAATGCGACGTGCGACCGCGTACCCATGGAGCGCGCCCGGCTGCAACGCCTTCAGCACGAGCATCTCGAGCGTTCCCGGGACCAGGTCAATTCGTTCCTCAGCCATGCGACCTCCGTGCCGACCCGGACCTCCCCTTGCCGGTCTAGGGGAAGAGTACGGGGGCTTCCATAGGCTGTCAAGGGGGGCGTTCCCGCGACGTATCCGGGCGCGGTCGGCGCCCTGGCGCTGGTCGCCGGCATCGCGGCCACGGAGGATGACGCGGCAGTGGACGCGGCGAACACGGCACTCGATTTGCTCCATACCTCCACTCTGGAGTGGTAAGTCGAGCTGACACGTCCTCTCCGCGGAACGCCCGAGTCCCCGCACTCTCGGTGTGTATGGCTCGACTGTCGCGTTCCGTGAACGTTCGGACGGCAATCCTTAGGAGACGGCATGCAGCAGCGCTCGAGCCTTGACCGCGCGCCCTATTGGGCGCAAGTAGTCGAACTCGTCGCCAGCTGCAATCGGCAACTGTGCCGACCGCCAGCACCGCGACTCGCCACGTGAGATAGAGAGAACATGCGCAAGAAGCAACGCAACCGTCTCATGCTCCTCCTTGCCGTCTGCGTCGTGGGCGCTGGCGCCGCCGGCGGTGCGTACTGGTGGAGACAGGCTCGAAAAGACTCGGTAGCTCTCGACCATCGCAGGCGCGGGATCGCGGCGCTCCAGGCCGAGGACTGGCCGGCGACCGTGGACGGCCTCGGTCGCTACCTGCGTCGATTCGGGGAAGACGAAGCGACTGGCGACGACTACTACATGTACGCCCACGCCATCCGAGAAGTGCCACAGCCGAACGGACAGCACATCGCGCAGGCAATCGGGTTCTATCAACGCTCCCTGTCGCTTGAGCCGGGTCGACGCGAGGCCCAAGACGAGCTCCTCGGCATCTACATCGGGGTCGGCTACTTCGACGAGGCGGACGAGTTGCTTGCCGCAATGGAGCAAGCCACACCCGACGACGCCGTGCTGCTCGAGATCCGCGTCGTGCTGCTCGAGCGGCAGAGCAAGTTCAGCCAGGCGCTCGACGCCTCGCTGAGGTTGAACGCGGCGAAGCCCGATGACTCCGCAGGCCATCTCCGGACGCTGCGCCTGCTCTTCCAGGTCGAACGCACCGCAGCGGAGATCGAGACGTGGGTTGACGGCGTGATCGAGAAACAACGCGGAAGTGCGAACGCACGCTTGATCCGCGCTCTGGCGCTGGCCGAACTGGCGCGGCAGAACCCACCGGAGACCGAGTTCCCGGAGCGAGCGAGAGCGGCGCTTGAGGCCACACTCGAAGTGAGCGATGACATCGAGGGAGCGCAGGCGACCGCCGTGATGCTCGAACTCCTCGACGGCGCGGGGCGCTTGCAGGAAGCCATCGACTTCCTCCACACGGTCGGTGCGTCGGCACCCGAAGCCCTCCGGCTGCAGATCGCACGCAGGCTCTGGTCCGGTCCGATGGCGGTGGAGTTGCCGGCACTCGTCCGCACGTGGCGCAAGACGGCCGACGGCAGCGTCGATCCCGAGATCGCCGTGCTTAACGCGCTTGTGTTGAACGCCATGGACCGCCGCGAGGACTTCGAGTTCGAGCAAGACCGCCTCACCGAGGATGACGACCCCAAGGTGGCCGCGTGGAGCGCCGTCCTCCGAAACCAGATGGGGAGCGTCTCGAGTGATCTGAAGGCTGAGCGCGAGACCATCGAGGAGATCCTGAAGCTCCGTCTGAATTCGGCGCTCGTGCATCAGGCGCAAGGCGACGTCCTGGCCTCCCTCGGAGAGGCCTACCTCGCAGAGGACTGCTGGCAGCGGGCGGCGCAGCTGGCGCCGACGTGGTCGGCTCCGTTGACTCGGCTCGCTGGTTCCGCGCTGCGGAAGAACAGGCCCAAGGTCGCGGTCGCGATCGCCTTCGCGGCGTATCAGCGAGACCCTCGAAGGCTTGCGCATCACGAGCTACTCTTCCGCTGTGCCGGGGCGAACTTCGACAACCTCGATGCCGAAGGTGCAGAGGCCCTGCTCAAGATGCTTGAGGATGTGCGTGCACAAACGACGGGTGAGTTTCAACAACGCTTCCAAGCTCTTGAGCTCGCTGTGCTGGCGAGATCGAACCCC
The DNA here is from genome assembly GCA_024280885.1 of Planctomycetota bacterium. GTDB lineage: Bacteria > Planctomycetota > JAJSAM01 > JAJSAM01 > JAJVHW01 > JAJRPF01. The sequence continues at coordinate 100,856 of JAJRPF010000074.1, forward strand.
GACGCGGCTCTCGCGCGCCTTCGCAACATGACGACCGCGAAGCCCGCGATCGCCGAGGTCACGGCGTTGCGACTCGCGCGGATCGCGCAGAGCATCGATCCGCGGGTGGCGGTGGAGCTCCGCCAGATGGCGCGTGAGCAACACGGTGTAACGACAACGCTGGCAATCGAAATCGCGCGGGCGCGGTTCGCACTCGGGGACTCGGAGGGCGCCCTCGACGAGTTCGACTCCCTGCGAGAAACCGTCGATCCCCACCGGAGCGAGCTCACGTGGAGCGTCTCGCGCAACGTGCTGCTGTCCGAGATCGGGGACCCGTCGACAGGACAGGCGTGGGTCCGTCTCGCCAACTCGCACATGGAGAAGCTCGGCCCGCAACTCGGCGCGCTCTCGTGCCCCGACGCGTGGTCCGATCGCGAGGCCGTGGACAAGATCATCGAGCGAGTGCGCCAACTCACCGGTGAGGCTTCCATCACCTGGCGCATCGCTCGTGCACGTTGGCTCCTCACGGATCCGAGTGGCGACGAGGCCGTTCTCGCGAAGGCGGCGAGCATCCTGAGCCGCGTGGCACGACAGGCCCCGGACAGTCTAGAGGCGTGCGTGCTCCTGGCGCAGACGCTCGAACGGCTCAAGAATCTCGAGGGCGCGGAGAGCCAGTTACGCCGCGCGATCGCGATCGAGCCGGAGAACACAGCGATCGCTCTCGAATTCGCTCGCGTACTCCAGCTGCGCGGGGACTCCGAGGAGGCCGCGTTTCGACTCGAGAAGACGTTGGAAGCCGGCGACCTCTCGCAGGCCTCGCTGGTCCGCGCCGCATCGATGCTCGCGGGACGCGGCGAGGTCCAACGTGGCGCCAATCTGGTCTCCGAGTCCGTCGCCCTGCCAGACGCTCCCCGCGATGGAGTCCTCCTCCTCGCGCAGCTCTACGCGCGCCTCGGGCAGAACGAGCGGGCGCTGGCGCTCTGCGAGCGGCTGCTGGACCGACCAACCGCCAACGTCCTACAGTTCACCGCGTCTCTCTACGAACGGGTGGGGCGCAGCGGCGACGCGGATGCTCTCCTGGCCACGCTGGACGATGTCACTAGGATCGCGGGGCAAGAGCAGCTCATCAGGGCACGACACGCTGCGGCATGGAGCCCCCCGGCCGAAGCCATCGCCGCGTACCGCCGCGCCCTCGGCGCAGCTGCGGAGAAGCGCGTCGTCTGGATCTACTATCTTGCGTTCCTGATCGAGAAGGGGACGGAGGCGCAGCTTCGCGACGCACTCTCTGACTCCTACGCAGATGGCGTGGAGGTCGTCGAGTTCGTGCGCTCACGTGAGGAACTCGTCCTCGCGGCGATGAACGATGTGCGGCTCAAGCGACTCGTGCAGGAGTCGCTCGGGAGAGTCGCGAGTCGCGACGACGTGTTCGCGGCAATCGAGGCGGTCGTGGCGTACCAGGCCGGCGAGGGCGCCCCACGCGATGTGGCTCAGACAGTCCTGGAGTTGGCGGACGCTCATCGAGACGTTCTCTCCCTTCAGCTTCTGAGCGCCGATCTCTGCTCCGCGACCGGCATGCTAATGCAGGCCAGCCGGGTAGCTGGGCGCGCTGCGTCGCGCTTCACGACCTCCGCCGCAATCGCGGAGCAGCACGCAAGTATCCTCGCGCGGGCGGGGCGCTGGAGCGACGCAGCGGACGCTGCGACGGTCTGGCGTGAGCGAGTGGGGATCGTGAACGTTCGCGCGACCGCGTTGCTCGCCGAGAGTCTGGCGCGCGCTGATCGTGCGAACGAGGCTCTCGAACTCACCCGCCCGCTGGTCTCTAGCGCCCTCCGCAACGCCGACGAGTCGGCGAGCATCCTCGTCGCGCACGGAACGGCGCTGATCCAGCGCGGCGAGTTCGAGGAGGCAGCGGCACTCCTGCGTGACCTCTGCGAGCGCGGTCCACCGTGGCACGCTAAGCTCCTCTCGGTCGATCCCGGCCGGTTCACCAACGCGAAGCACGCCATCCTCTGGATCGACCAGGTCGGCTCGGCGGTCGATGCGTCTGACCGCGCGACACGCCTTCGCCTCGGGGCCGCGTGGACCCGGGCTTGGCGGGTGTTTGGCGATGACTCGATGCGCGCGCGAGCGGAAGCGGTTTTCAAGGACGTCAACGAGAGCGGGCGCTCGGCCGAGGCGCTCTTTGGTCAAGGCACGCTGGCACTGCAGAACGACGATCTCGCAGAAGCCGAACGCGCGTTCCGCGCTGTGATCGAGATCGACAGCAACATGCTCCCGGCGCGCAACAACCTGGCTGTCGTGCTGGCCAACGCGGGGAAGACGGACGAGGCGATCGTCGTGGCCGAGAAACTTGTCGCGGACCTGCCACACAACGCAGAGATCGCCGATACCCTCGCGCTCGCGTATCGCAAGGCCGGGAGATTGAAAGACGCGCTCAGCGAACTTGAGCGCGCCGTTCGCTCCGCCCCGGCCCGCGCGGACTTCCAGCTGAATCTCGCGGAAGTGCAATTCGAGCTCACCGACTTCTCAGGCGTTCGGGAGTCGCTGGCTGTGCTCGAACAACTCCAGACCTCTGGCATCGAATTGAGTCGTGAGGACAAGATCCGCTTGGCCGAACTCGAGCGGGAGCGCGAGATCAGATAGGCCGGAGCGGTCGCCAAGCACGCCGGCTCCTCTGCGCCGCACGCGCATGGAAGCCGTCGAGCGTGCCGTCGAGGCGCGCGAAGCGCAATTTCAAGACGTTCGACAACCCCGGCGTCTTCCAGCGCACCCCGGCGCACCTCGGAGTGCGCCGGCTCATCGTGAGACGTCTCGCCGACAAGACTGTCGAGGGGAGCGTTCCCGCGACGTATCCGGGCGCGGTCGCTATCGTGGCGGCGACACCTGTCGAGGAGATGGACGATGCGCTCACGCACATGCTGGACAGCGGCCGCAGTCGGCGCCTTGGCGCTCGGCGCTGGCGTCGCAGCCGCGGATGATGACGCGGCAGAGGACGCGGTGGACGCTGCGGCCGCGGCGCACGTCGCCGCACCCGAACTGACCGCCGAGACGTTCGCGGGCATTCGGGATTTCATCCTGCCCTCGACTGCGGAGTCGGCGTGGCGCGACATCGGCTGGTATCCCTCACTGTGGGGAGCCGTCGTCGAGGCGCACGCGCAGAAGAAGCCGGTCCTGCTCTGGGCAATGAACGGGCATCCGCTCGCCTGCACCTGAAACAACGGCGTCATCGCCAGGCGGTCCGTCTGGTCCAACCCCGAGATCACTGAGTTGGTGAAGAGCTTCGTGCCGGCCGCTGACGAGGTCTGGCGCCTGCAGAACCGAGACGACGCGGAGTGCCGCTTCTTCCAGGGGTTCTCCGAAGAGGGGCACTACGGCGGACGGAAGCAACCGACGACCACGCGCCAGGGCATCTACGCGTGTACGCCGAGCGGCAAGTTCCTGGCCTCGATCAACTCGAACGGCCCGGAGCATGTCGCGCGCATGTTGCGAAAGGCGCTCGCGCGTTGGGAGACGCTGTCGGATGAGGAGCGCTACGGCGAGACGCCTCCCGTTGCGCGTCCGGAAGACCTGCGGCGCCCCGAGGACAACTACCCCACCGACGGTCTCGCCCTGCGCGTCCACACGCGTGATCTGGCGCGCGCGAACGCTCCGAAGGACTGGCGCTCCGCGGCCTGGAACTTGGATTTCGCATGGTTCCGCGCCGACGAAGTGCGCGCACTCTTCGCGGACACCGCTGCGGGAGAGTCCGGGGCGACGCGCGTCGTACCGGCGGAGCTGAGTTCACGGATCGCCCGCTGTCATCTCCTCGACAACGTCCGCGGGCAGACGCCTGCGCTCGGAGCCGACGACATCGAGAGCGCCGAACTCCGGACGGTGCTCGAATCGGTCGAGGCGGGCATCGCCCGCATCCGGATCGAAGGTCACTCGAAGACAGTCCAACGTGGCAAGTGGCGGATCGAGGGGCGCGCGGACACGGACGAGCGCGCCCGCGAACTGGGGTTCGATGTCAAACTTCTCGGGTGGGCGCACTACGACACGAAGGCCAATCGCGTCACTGCGTTCGAGCTGCTCGCCGTCGGGGTGCGCTGGGGAGCGACGCGCTACAACGCCCGCGCGGACGACCAGGAGCCGGCGCCGATCGGAGTCGCGTTCACGCTCGCAGGGGACGCACCGGCGGACCACGTCGCCCCCGCCACGATCTGGGGCTACGGCTGGTAGCAACGCGCCACACTGGGCGGATCGGACACTCTCAATTCGAGAGTCTTCGACGAAAAGCCGAGAAACCGTAAACCGGCCGGACAACGCGTCGGAACAGCGCTACGTTGCGAGTGCGTCCTTCACTTGGAGAGCTGCGTGCGCCGTTCCTGCTCAGGTCGGCTCCATTGGCGTTCTCCGCAACCATCGACTGGCGAAACGGGGACTTTGCTATGTGGATTCGATCTCGACGTGGCGGGCCGCACGGCCCAGCGCAAGGCGGTCGCGCTGACGCGCGCGCCGAACGTGGCTCCACTCTTCTGGCTGCGAGCGCGTGCCTCCTGGTCGTCGCGGGCATCGCTGTGGCCGTCGCGCGCGTGGCCCACGATGACATCGTCGACGTCGAGAGCCGTCCGGCGCCGCGGACTGCGCAGGCCGTCGTGGACGACGCGCTGAACCAGGCGTGGGCGACCGTGACGCACGACGGCATGGACGCCCTGCGCGCGAGGCTCGCAAGAGAGCGGCACACGCCAGGGACGGCTCGCAGCGCCGTGGAAGTCGAAGACTCCGCCCCGTCTCCGTCGTCGACCCACAAGAGCGTCAACATCGTGTCCATTGCAGCGTGCGCCAAAGATGGCGAGGTCGTGGCGACTGCGTTGGTCGTTCGTGGCGCGCGCCTTCCGGCCGTGCCGAGACTCGGAGTCTTCGCTGACCGTTCGATCGAGATCGGGCGGAATGCACGCGTCAGCAGCTATGACTCCCGACTGGGTGCACGCAGCCACCAGAATGGCGCGCGCGGTCATATCCGCTCTAACGGGACCATCTCGCTTGCGCACGGCGCCGTGGTTCAGGGCGACGCGACGCCGGGCCCGATGCGCAACGTCACGCTCGGCGGGAACGCGCACGTCTCCGGCAGAACAGCAGCAAGTGAGCGCGGCTTCACGATCGCAGCGAAGGATCCGCACGCGGCACCCCATGCAGTGGACAAACGTGTCGGAGTCGACGAGCGCCGCTCGCTCGCTCCCGGCTCCCACGCATGGCAGGTATTCACCGTCGAAGCGGGCGGTGAGCTGAAGATCACGGGGCCGGCGACCATCACGGTTGCGACGCTGCATCTCGCTCCCGGTGCGACGGTGCGCGCGGACACCACGAAGGGGCCGGTCAGGTTCCGGGTCCGTGACAACCTGGCGATCGACACAAACGCTCGTCTCGTCAGCGCGAACGGACGAACGGGTGAGTTCGAGATCCGCGTCGAGGGACGCGACGCTGTCGTAACGCTCGGCGTCGGGGCGGACCTCGGGGCCCGGTTGTTCGCACCGCAAGCAGACATTGAGCTGGGCGAGGGTGCGCGGCTGTTCGGATCCGTCGTCGGGCGACGATTGCGACTCGCCGAGCGCGCGGAGATCCATGTGGACGAAGCCCTGCTGGACTCGCCGAGCGCGCCCGGCCCTGTCATCTGGAAGATCGTCGAGCGACGCGACCTGTCGCCGACGGAGGCGCGCACCCTCGCACCGGCGGCGTACGCCGCGGCCTGCGGATCGCGCGACTGAGAGGAGAGCCGCCCGACGGCGTCAGACGTGGTTCAGAAGGCGCATCGCGACGGCCTCGTGGACCGAGTGCGCCCCGATGGCGGCGGTCAGACGCTGGACGTGATTGCGCACGGTCGTATGGCTGATCTCTAACTCGCGAGCAATCTCACCCAGTTCCAGGTCTTCCGCCAGAAGTTCGAGTATCTCATCCTCGCGCGGCGTCAGTTCGCGCGGTTCGAACGTCGTATCCACTTCGCGGAGCGCGGCGCTGCGCATGGCGACGCGGTGAAGGTAGGCTTCGCTCTGCCGCGCGCGCCCCATCGCTGTCGCCGTGTGGACGATCCACGGCGCGCCGCCACGCGGCGATGGGATCGGGATCACCGTCCAGCGAGACCACTGCGCACACGGGCCAGCGGGCCCGACCTCGACCTCGACCGAGGGGAGCGCTCGACCTGCGGCGGCGAGACACGCAATCTCACAGCGGTCCTTGCAGAACGGTCGCCCCTGTCCGTCGCGGCTCGCAACCACACGGTGACACGGCTGCCCTTCGCTCTCCGACCATCGAACGCCCCAGAGTTGTTCCGCCTTGCGATTGAGGAAGCGAAGTGTGCGCTCCGGTCCACTCACCCACACGGGTACGTCAAGATGCCGCACCCATTCCGGAACGCAATCGCCCCCATCGCGCTGCCGCGGATCTGCGTGTGGCGCCGGTCGCGCGGACGGCGATCTTTCGGGGCAGCGCTGGGGAGTGACGGCGGTATGCATCTCGGGTCCCATGATGCGCGAGCGACCGGTTCTGCAACGGAGAACGCGAGCAGTTTCACGCCCCCCCGTGACATGAGTCACTCCGCGGCGCCTCGCCAGGCTCGAACGCGTGGGTCGTGATGCGGGAGCGCATGGCATACGTCGCGCGCATCCGCGCTGCCTCATGGCGACCGCCTCGACGTGCGATCAGGCGCGGCGACCTCGCGACGGGCCCCCGATGGGGCGATCCACACGGACCCCCACGCGCCCGCGAACGCCTCGCCTCCTGCGAGCGCCGACGTCAGTCCGCGTCGGCGCAGTCCATGCCTCTGCACTCCGACGACAAGCGCGCGCCCGGCGTCGTAGCCGACGGCGTTCCAGCCCTCGGGGGCGCGATCGTATGCAGCGCGGAACGCGTCGGCGAACGCACGCGTCGTCGTAGCGTCCAGTTCGGGCTCAGGTGCCGCCTCCTCGCGCGCCGCACGATCCAGTGCGTAGTCAGCGGGGACCACGGAGATCACCCAGGTGCTCCCCGCCTGCGTAACCGTTCGAAACGGCGACGTCGAGACAACCGGCACTCCGGCGCGTGTTCCAAACTGCGCGATCTCGTGCGCGCGGCGTCGCTCAGGAGGAGCGATCACGGCAACGGCGCCATCGTCCAGAGCCATACGTACCGCCGCAGCGGCACCGGACCCCCAGCGCGTCTCGTGCTCCCCTACGAGCAACGACAGCGTCGGCCCGCCATGAGCACGCGCCTCGGCAAACGCGAGACGTACGCCGTCGGCGAGCGCCTTGGTGATCAACGGGTCGTTCGAGGTGACGAGCCCCACGACCGGCATGACGTCCGCGTGCTCGGACATTGCCGCCACGCGTACGGGCAGCGTCAGCGGCAGTGGGGCGACGCGTGCGCGGCGAGGCGCCATCGGTGAGCGCAGTGCGGGCGCCTCCACACCTGGATCTGCCGCGCACCCCACAAGGGCGGCCGCGACCAGGGCGGAGAGAATGTGCGCGGCCGCGTGGGTTCGATCAGCCATCGAAGATCAACTCACCCTGCTCGATGTGTCCCAGAATCACAGGCGAAACGTTGTTCTGCGTCGTGTCGAAAAGGATCGTCCCGGAGACACCGTCAACCTGGCGCAACTCGTAGAGCGCGTCACGAATTCGGACGCGGTTGAGTCCGACTTTGCGCGTTGCAGCGACCAGCATCTGTGCTGCGTCATACGCGAAGGAGGCTGTGGCATCGGGAGACATGCCGAACCGTTTGACGTAGCGCGCGCGGAATGCTTGCCAACCCCGCCCGCCCGTCCGGGGATCCATCGGATACGTGAACACGAACCCCTCGGCAGCATCACCGGCAGATTCGATGAAGCCCGCGCCGACAGCCCGATCAGGACCGTAGATCGCGCATTCGATCCCCGCCGAGCGCAGCGCCTTGACAGCGGCGCCCGTGGGCCGAGGCCGGCCCCAGAACACGACGGCGTCCGGGCGCAGAGCCCGTATCCGCGCCATGCGTGTCACCCAATCCGAGTCACGCGTCTCGTAGCGCGTCTCAAGGAGCACGGGTTGATGCAGCCGCCGCGCGGCGTCCTTGAACTCCTTTGTGCCGGTTCGTCCATAGCGACTGTTGGCGCGCAGGAGTACGACGCGCTTGTGTCCGTCATCCTCGAAGATCCGCTGCGCTAGCCGGTACGAAGCCTGGCGATCATCCGGACGCACGCGCAGAAGCCAAGGGATCATGTGCTCGGTGAGTGTCGGGTCAACACCCGCGGAGTTGAGATTCGGCACCTCCAACTTCAGCAAGACGCGCGTGAGGACATGCGAGTTCGCGTCCTCGTAACCGCCGATCAAGGCCCAGACGCCGAGGTCGTGAACCAATTCAACTGCCGCATCCCCCGCCGCACCCCACGCCTTGCTCTCGTCGCGGACCACCATCTCGAACGGCAGTTTCCGCGGTCCGAAGCCGCCTGCCGCGTTGGCATCTTCGAACGCCAGACGGATGCCCTGGACCATCTGCCGTCCCGCCTGTGCGTCTGCCCCCGCGAGCGGAGCGAGAACGCCGACCTTCACACTCGCGAGATCCGGCGGCGGCTCCTCTTCGCGTCCAGGACCGCGAAACGTGGGGGCCGTCGCGAAGAAGCGGCGAGCGGGCTCACCGACCCCGCGATAGGGAACGAGTTTCTTCGGCGTACGCCCATAGCGCTCGTCGGGCGGTTTCTCCCCGTCGTCTTGGGCGAAGAGAGCGACGGGGACCGCGGACGCCGCGACGAGGAGAGCGGAGATGATCCACTGCCGACGATGGCGCATGCCGTTCGCCTACTTCCCGTCCGCGACGATCGCAAAGCCCTCGATCTCGATCAGGAGATCGCTGCGGCAAAGACGCGCCTGGATGCCCGTCGATGCTGGCACGGGATTCACGCCGAGGCAGTGAAAGAAGAGCGTGCGGATCTTGTTGAACTCGTCGTAGTCGCGCTCGATGTCGCGGAGATAGCACGACGTGCGCAAGACGTCGTGCCAGGTAGCCCCCTCGGCATGCAGCAGTTGCGAGATATTGTGGAGCGTGCGCCAGAGCTGCGCGCGGAAGTCACCCGTGTAGACCGTGATTCCGTCGTCATCGATACTTGCCGTTCCCGAGATCCAGAGGATGCGCTGGCCCGCACGAATCGAGACCGATAGTCCCCGGCTGAACGACGATGGCAACGCGTAGTCGTAGGCCTCGTTCAGGATGTCAAGCGACGTGATCGGCGTCCGTTCGACCTGCGCGGGGACCGGGGCGATCCCGAGAAGGTTGCCGTCGTCATCGAGCAGGCCAAGAGCCTTCATCTCGACACGCTCTGCCGCGGAGAACGTCTCGTCCACCTGACCAATGATTCGGGTTGGTTGATCCAGAAGTGTCATCTCATCCTCCGTGTTGGTTGCTCTCGTATCCATCGCTTGCGTGCTCGTCGTTTGCGTGTCCATCACTTGTTCTGCGTGGCGGTTCCATGGGTCAATCCGTGCCCCGTCGCGATCCACACATCGCTCTCGCGCGGGTAAGTCCACAGCACGTAGTCATCGCCCGGCGCCGTTGCCAGAGTCCTGGTCTCCGTCTCTTCCCCATCCGTCACGATCGTCACGGAGCACGTCCCATCCGGTTGCCGTGAGTACGACACACATGTGTCGCCGCGAAGCACGCCGAAGCCCTCGTCGCTCCCGATCCAGCAGGCGTCGCCGCGCGAAGCGATATGTGCAACGAAGTCGCCTGGGAGACCACTCTCGGCCTGCGTGAACGAGCGCCAGCGACGCCCGTCGAACCGTGCCATTCCGAAGTACGTGGCCTGCCAGAGCAGCCCCTGGTCGTACGCGATGAACGATGTGACCTCGTGGATCGGACCGTCGTCGGCGAGAAGATCGAGTTCCATCTCGCCGTCAGGGTCGCGGTACTCGCGCCAGCCGCCGTCGCGGCGATCCAATTCGACGATGCCGCCGCCCCAGAGAGCCACCCACGTGCGTTGTGGACCGGTCGCGATCGAGTAGCACCACGGCTCGTGCATGATCGAGTTCTCGTGGTTGTAGAGGGTCCATGAGCCGCTGCGCGTGTCGAGCACGCTCGTGCCCGCGGCGGTGGCGCACCACACGAGATCTCCGTCCACCAAGATGTGATACACGACGTCGTTGATCAAGCCGCTCGAGAGCTGCGTGTACGTACGCACGTCACCACCCGACACCCGGGAGATGCCGCGCAGCGTGGCGACCCACGTCGTGTCGGTCGCGGCATCACGCGCCACCGCCGTCACGTAGCGATGCGCGAGACCGCTCTCCTCCGAGAGAACGCTCCATACACCCCCACGCCGGATCGCCAGTCCCGCGTCCGTCCCGACGTAGAGATCGTCGCCCTCCGCGATGACAGATGTGATGCGCTCGGACGGCAGACCGTCCTCGACACCGAGCGTCTCGAAGTGATCGTAGAGAATCACGGACGGCGTGTACGTTTCGGGCGCGGCCCACGGATCGAGAGCCGGTGTGACATCGCGCGCTGGCCGCGGTTCGCTCGCACGGGCCACCTCGTCTTCGGCACCACTCCGAACGCCCATGAACGCGGCTGCGAGTGCAACGCCGAGTGCCCCGCACACAAGGGCGGTCACGCGGTGGCTCGGGGAGAAGAGATTGCGCATCGTCAGAGTCCTCGTAGGAACTCGACCAGATCGTTCAGGTCAGCCTTGTTCAGGTCGGTCATTACACCGTGGTGATCGTCCACACCGGGCGCGGTCCAGATGCCCTCCAGCGTCGTCGCACGACCGTCATGCAGGTACGGCGCCTTGCGCCCAATCCCCGTGAGATGGGGAATGTCGAACTCTCCAGACGTATCCAATCGCGTTCCGGTGCCGACGTCGGCCCGGCCGAAATTCGAGTAATGCGGCGGGCTGTGGCAGGTATTGCAGCGTGCGTTCGGAGGGATCGGGGTGCCGTCCTTCCGCGTATCACGGAAGAAGAGTCCGCGACCGCGCGCGGCAGCGTCAATGGGGAAACCGAGGGCTCGCTCCGATCCGCCGTTCGGGCGCGGCGGCGGCATGGACTCGATGTAGGTGACGAGGTCGTCGAGCGCAGCGTCGGGGAACACGTCCGCGCGCGTCAGGACCATTGCGAAGCGCGCGCCGCACTGGCGCTTCAGTGTCGGGTTCAGCCCGCTCCACTTGAACGGCGCCGTCCCCTTCACGCCGTGCAAGCTCCGGTTGAGAACGATGTTGCGACCGACGCCGTCGATGTCGAAATCGTATGTGAGTCCGTCGGTGTGGCCGCCGGGATGACATGAACGACACGAGAACGCGCCCTGGAACGCAAAGCTCGCATCGTGGAAGACGCGTGCGCCGCGCTGGACCGCATCGTCCTCAAGAACTGGCCCAAGCTGGATGCGCGCGATGAACGAGAGGTCCGCCGCGGAGTAGAGAGCAATCGTGTCCGAGAGTCGCTCGGACACAACGACGATATCGCCGACCGCCGCGACTCCACCCGGACGGGATCCGGTCGGCGCGCGCGACGTGAGGTACGTGCGCGTGAGAGCTTGCGGCTCGGGCGCATCGGGCGCACAGGCGGCCTCGCGTGCGAGCGCTTCAGCAAGGTCGATCGCCGCGATCTGATCGCCTCCGCCGGACGCGATCCACGCGCGTGTTCCATCGCCCGAGATGGCGATCCCCGCAGGGTCCGCGAACGGTCGGTTCACCGTCCCGAGCGGGAGCACGGCGAGGGCGCCCGACGTGCTGTCAACGGAACAGAGCACACCGGAGACCACCCAGCCGCGGGCGACCTGCGTGATCGGGAGCAAGTTGCGCACGCGCAGCGACGGGATGAGCACGCGTGAACCGTCGCGCGAGTACGCCATGCCCTCGGCCTGGTGCGCGGAGACGAGCCGGACGCGTCGTTCCACTCGCCCCGACTCCTCGCGAAGGAGCGTCAGTTCCGCGTAGGGGACCTCGTCGGGACGGATCAACGCCGCCATGCGACTGACGACCGCGACCTGTCCACCAACCGGCGAGACAGCGACGCGGAACGGTTCTCGGCCCGCGGGGATCCGGAGTCGCTCTCTCTGTGCCGCCACGTCAACCACCGAGACGTCACCTGACCCCGAGTTCGCAACGAAGAGCGTCGCGCCGCCACTCGCGAACGCCAGTCCAGCCGGCTCCAATCCGACGTCGATCCGCGCTCGTTCGCGGCCCGAGGCGGCGTCCAGCACGGCCACCGCGCCGACGTCGTTCAGCGAAACGGCCAGCGTCGCACCGTCCGGCGAGACTGCCAGCCCACCTGGGTTGCCGTCGATGGCGATCCAGCGCGAGAGTGTCCGCCCTGTGAGATCAACGACGGCGACGCGCCGCGTGGGACCGCAGGCGACGTAGAGCGTGCGCCCATCGGGTCCCGCGACGATATCGAAGGGCGTAGGATGGGCCGTGCCGCGCACGTATTCGAGTGGGGCCCCACCCCCGTGACACGTGAGGCAATCCGTGTGTGCGACGACCGCGGTCCCCGTCACATGCCGGACGTGCACGCGCGCCAACGCCTTGCCGACGAACGCGGCGACGCCGATCAGAAGGGCGGCGACGACCACGGAACGGAGACGCGGCGCTCGGAAACGGAGCTTCCTCATTGCCCACCCGCGGTCAGATCCACCGGATCGATGAGGACTGCCGCAGGGCGCCTATTCGGCGGCCCGTCCTCCACGTCGTCGTGACACGTCGTGCAGACACGCACCTCGTTGCTGCGCACCCAGATGGGGCCGCGTTCCTTGGCCACGACCGCTCCCGCGGCATCGAGCAATTCGATCACGAGCGGCGTGTCTGCCGGGACACGGGCCATGAACGAACCATCGGGCTCGAGCGGGACCACTCCGAGCGGTTCCGAGTGACCGAACACGGTGAGCCGCGCACGTTGCGCCGCGTCGTTCCCACGCGAGCGCGCATCCACGCAAAGGAGTGTCCCGAACGCGCGATCGGCGCGCACGGACGAGAGATGCCCCTGCGGACGGCGCCGCGGGACAAGTGCAACTCCAGCACTCTCTTCGGCCGCGACGGCGGGGCGCATCGGGGCATCCCAATCAGCGCTCATCCGCTGCAACCCGGTGTCGTCGAGCAACGTGAAGAGCACATCGCCCGTCGTCGCCTGCTGAGGGAGGAGAGCGTGACCGGCGACGAGGTGAAACGGTGCGTATCCCGTTCCATCCGGATGCACGGTGAAGAGACCGAAGCGCCCGGTCCCCGGTCGCCAGGACGAGAAGACGATCCGACCGTCGCTCAGAACGGCGGGGTCGGTATCCAAGCCCGCGCCAAACGTGATCCGCACGCCCGGTCCCCCATTGCCGTCGGCAACGAAGAGCGCAGCGCCGTGTGTGACGCCGTCGAGCGGGGAGGGGGAGACCAGCGAAGCGGCGTAGACGATCCGCCCGTCCGGCAGGTAGTCGGCTCGAACGCAATCCGTCTCGTGGCGCACGATCTCGTGGACGTCGCTACCATCAGCCAGGCACTCGAAGACCGAGAAGGGGTCCGAGTTCGTGCGGCGCCCAATGAAGAGCACACGCGTCCCGTCATGGTGGACGACTGGCGCGCCGGCGGCCCCGAGTCCCGCGGACAGGCGCGTCTCTGCGCCGTCCGGATCGACGCGAACGACCACCGATCCGACGGGAAATCTGTCGGCCGGCTCCGGCAGAACAACGACGCCGCGCGCAACGCGCGACACGATTACCGCACCAGTCGGCGCACGCGCGACAGCGGTCGCGTCCGTGCGCGAGCAGGCGCCCACGACCGCCGCCGCGGCGACGACGAGGCCGACGGTCGCCGCGGTCACTCTCATTGCACCGAGATGCCCTGTTTCACAACGATCACCCGATCCGCCCGAAGATCGCTCGCCTCTTGCGTCTCGCCCCCGGGCCAGGTGATCCGGACACGATCCACGCGTTCCGCAATGCCGATCCCGAGTACCAGGCGCGGATCACCCTGCGAGAGATACCCACTGCGCGGGACCACCGTCAGCGACCGGTCAAGCCCACCGAAGGAGACCACGACGCGCGCCCCCAGGCCATTCGCATTGCCGGGCTTGGCGCGCAGATCCAGAGTGATGAAATGCCTTTCGGCGGGTGCCCGACCGCGCAGGAGTGCCGGAGCATCCTGTATGTGGCAGACGATCACGTCCATGCGCCCGTCGTCGTCCAGGTCCGCGAGGGCCGCGCCGCGCGCCATCCGCTCTGCGCGGAACCACGCCCCCGACTCCGCGGAGACGTCCTCGAAGCGCGCGTCGCCGAGGCCGCGAAAGAGCAGATCCGGGCGCCCGGTCGCGCGGTGAAGGTCGCCGTTCGCGAGATAGAGATCGAGGACCCCATCGAGATCGAAATCGAGGAAGCCAGCGCCCCACGATGCCCACTGCCCCGAAGGCGCCGCGATCCCCGACGCCACGACACGGTCGACAAAGACACTGCCCCCGGCGTTGCTGCCCCCGGCATTGTGAAAGAGCGACCCGTAACCGGAATCGGTGACGTAGAGATCGGCGCGGCCATCGCCGTCCACATCCCCCACCGAACCGGCCATCGCGGCGGTCGCCTCACCCTGCACGCCGAATGCGACGCCGGAGATCGCCGCGGCTTCGCGGAAGCGCCCGTCACCCTCCGCCAAGAAGAGGAAATTCGCCGTCGCGTCGTTGGCGACGTAGAGGTCGAGGCGACCGTCGCCATCGGCATCGAGTACGCTCACACCCATCGCCCGCGCGGGAGGCCTGTCGAGGCCCGCGTCGGCCGTCGCGTCGCGGAACGTCCCATCGCCAGCGTTCACGAGTAACACGTCGGCCTGCGGCTCGAACGCGAGTGGCCCCGGAAAGACATTCGGCGCGTAGTGCAAGCGGTACGAAGCATCGAAGACGACGTAGTTGCCGACGTAGAGATCGAGTCGGCCGTCACCGTCGGCATCGATCACTGCGCCGGCCACGGAGCACGCCGATCCGGCAACGCCCGCGTCGGCCGTCGCGTCCTCGAACGTCCCGTCGCCCCGGTTCCGGTAGAGCACGTTGGGCCCGTCGTTCAGGACGTAGAGATCTTGGTCGCCGTCGTCATCGAGATCGGCGGCGAGCGCCATGAACCCGAAGCCATCGTCGCCGACGCCTGCGCGCTGCGTTATATCCTCGAAGCGGAAGCCGCCCAGGTTGCGGTAGAGGCGGTTCCGCCCGGCGCCGCGCACCGGATCACCACTGCTCACGCCCTCGCGCCAACCCTGGCCGACGAAGTAGAGGTCCAGTCGCCCGTCTCCATCGGCGTCGAAGACGGTCACCCCACTGCCGACACTCTCGATCAGGGTATCCAGTCGGCCATCGGCGATCGTGTGACGGAACTCGATGCCCGACCCCGCCAACACGTCGCGTAGGACATCGTGCTCCCCCGCTTCCGGCGCTGGCTGCGATACGCTGTTCGCACCGCCCGGAACTACGTGCAGCGGAGACGTCGCAGCCGAATCATCCGACGCCGCACCACACGCAGCGCACACGACGAGCAGCACGGACGTGACCGCCGGTGGCAGGAGTCCCGGGTGGGGACGCCACATGCTCATCAGCGACGCCCCCGAGAGGACGTCCTGACCCAGGACTGGACATCCTCAATAATCTTCCGCAGGACTGCCGGCCGGATCGACTGCTCGCCGTCGCAAAGCGGCGTCTCCTTGTCGGTCGCCTCGGCAATCACCTCGATGATGAGGCCATGCGCGCCGGAGGCGATGCCGGCCAGCGACGCACCCGGAACGATCCGGTCATCGCCGGTGCCGTGACTGGGATCGACGAAGACGGGTAGGAACGTTTCCCGCCGCAGTGCGTCAATGACGTTCAGATCGAGGGTGCTCCGGTTGTACGACCCTGCCGTGAAGGACCGTATCCCGCGCTCACACAGCACGATGTCGAGGTTGCCCTCGACTGCGATGTACTCCGCCGCACAGAGCCACTCGCTCAACGTCGCCGCCCAATGGCGCTTGAGCAGAACGGGCAGACCGGCTTGCCCAACCTCGCGCAGCAATGCGAAGTTCTGCATGCTGCGTGCGCCGATCTGGATGCAGTCGGCGACCTCCGCGACCTCCGCGACATCGCGCGGATCAAGCGCCTCGGTCACGATGGGAAGCCCCGTCTCTTCGCGCGCCGCCGCCAGGATCTCCAGGCCGGCTCGTCCGAGCCCCTGGAAGTCGTACGGACTCGTCCGTGGCTTGAACGCCCCGCCTCGTAGCATGTCGGCACCGGCCGCTTGGCATGCGCGAGCGATCGCCAGTGTCTGATCGAAGCCTTCGACCGCGCACGGTCCGGCGATGACCACAGGCCGTGCGCCGCCGACCGTAACGCCACCGATGCTGACCTCGCGGGTCCTCTGGTTACCGCGGAACTCAGCGTGGGTCTCACGGCTGACGATTCGATAGGGCGCGCCCTTCACGCAGTTCTCTGCGCGAGGGACGGCCACGGTGGTGGCCTCCGACATGGCTCAGGACTCCTGGGTGGTGACCGTTCCCCAGGGACTCACGGTCCCGGGCCCCGGCATGGGAGTCAGCATGCGGTGGCGGGGCCGTTTCGAACATGATGCAGTTGCATCATCACTTGTGGCGCTGGGAGTGGTACAGGGGGCGGCGACCACTCCCGGCGCGCTGGCGGGATCAGAACCGCGCGCGCCATCCTGGGAGCCTGACGTGGCGTCCGATGATGCAACCCGGCCGAAGGGACGATCGAGTGCCCAGGTCAGAGGCCCGGTCGAACGTGCCCCGGCCCAACCAGCCCCGGTCCGACCAGCCCAGGTCCGACCAAGAGAGCGGCGGTCATTCGCGCGCGATCGGCGGCCATGCGCGCGGTCCAGAGCAGGCGATGGCGAAGCGACGGTGTGACGGCGACCTCCCTCTGGGCTGCCGCTCTGGCTGTGTCGGCAGCCATGCGCACGCAAGCGCGTGCAAGCGTCGCGTCGTCGCCACGGCCACGGCCATCGGAGGCGTGCGCCGAACCGTCCGTCGCGGCGCGCACGACGTCGGCCGAGGCGGTCAATTCGCTCGCGTCGGTCTGTCCGTCGCTCCAGTCGCGCCACGTCACCATCTGCCGCTCGACGGCGGCGCGGTCGGTACTCGGGAGTCGAGGGAGAATGCGCCCCACCGACTCCGCGGCCAGAGCCACGAGTTCAGGAGTCTCCAGATCCCCGATCTGGGCGTTCAGCAATGCCTCGTTCTCGGTCACGTCGTCCACACACTCTCTCTCGACAGGTCCACTCGGCGGAAGCGTCTTCGGTATCGGTGCCGCTGCCACAGATTCGGCGGAATTCATGCGTATCTGCACAATCGATCCCCAGCACTTGATACGACCGAGAACCCGAGAGGGTTCGCGTGGTTCTACGAATTCCACGCAGAATGTCCGTCCGAGTCGATCGATCATGTCAACACCCGGATCGGTCACGCCGAGACGCCTTCTGTGGTCGGCGTCTCCGCGCGCTCGGCGGCGGCATTCCCGGCCGGCCGTTCATTGCGGATCGTGAGCAGACCCTCGTGGACATCCACGACGATGTGATCGCCGTCCTGGATGTCGCCCGCCACGAGCGACCGGCCGATGCGCGTCTCCAACTCACGCTGGAGGTAGCGCTTCAACGGACGCGCTCCGTACGCCGGATCGAACCCGGCTCGCGCCACGTGGCAACGGGCGGCTTCCGTCAAGCTGATCGCGACATTGCGTGAGCTGAGGCGATGATGCAAGTCCTCCATCAGGAGATCCACGATCTGCTCGGTCTGTCCGAGCGTCAGTGGGCTGAAGAGCACCGTCTCGTCAACGCGGTTGAGGAATTCGGGCCGGAAAGTGCGACGCAGCTCCGCCGTCACCGCCTCGCGCGCTGCGGGCAGGATCTTGCCGTCGTCCGTGACGCCTTCGAGCAGGCGCTCTCCGCCCAGGTTGCTGGTCATGATGAGAACCGTATTCTTGAAGTCCACGGTGCGTCCCTGACTGTCCGTCACACGACCGTCGTCCAGGATCTGCAGGAGCACGTTGAAGACGTCCGGGTGAGCCTTCTCGATCTCGTCGAAGAGGACGACCGAGTAGGGCTTCCGACGGACGGCCTCGGTGAGCTGGCCCCCGTCCTCGTAGCCGACGTAACCCGGAGGAGCACCCACGAGTCGACTGACCGTGTGCTTCTCCATGTACTCCGACATGTCGATGCGCACGATGTTCTCTTCGGAGTCGAAGAGCGACTCGGCGAGCGTCTTCGCCAGCTCGGTCTTACCGACCCCCGTGGGCCCCAGGAAGAGGAACGAACCGATGGGGCGCCGCGGATCCTTGATGCCCGCCCGGGCGCGGATCACGGCGTCGGCAACGGCCTGAACCGCCTCGTCCTGTCCGATCACGCGACGATGGAGAACGCTGTCGAGCCGCAGGAGCTTCTCGCGTTCTCCTTCGAGCAACTTGCTGAGCGGAATGCCGGTCCAGTGACTGATGACGTCGGCGATCTCCGCGTCGGTCACCTCCTCGCGTACCAGACGCTCGCCCTCCTCGTCCGCGAGTTGCTGAGCGCGCTCCTCCAGTTGCTTCTCGAGCTGCGGGAGCTGGCCGTGCTTCAGCTCGGCGAGCCGGTCGAGGTCGTACTCGCGCTCGGCCTTCTCGATCTCCATCTTCGTGATCTCAATCGCCTGCTGGAGTCCCTGCAAATCGGTGATCGACTGCTTCTCGGAGTCCCACTGCGCACGCATGGTGTCGGCCTGCCCGCGCAGGTCCTGCAAGTCCTTGCGCAATGCCTCGAGGCGCCGTTTCGAGGCGCTGTCCTTCTCCTTCTCAAGCGCCTTCTCCTCGATCTCGAGCTGCAGGACACGTCGCGTGACCTCGTCCAACTCCGCAGGCATCGAGTCAATTTCGGTGCGGATCATGGCGCACGCCTCATCCATCAGGTCGATCGCCTTGTCGGGCAAGAATCGATCCGAGATGTAGCGGTCGGAGAGCGTGGCCGACGCGACCAGCGCACCGTCCTGAATGCGAACGCCGTGGTGGACCTCAAAGCGCTCCTTGATGCCGCGCAGGATCGAGATCGTGTCGACGACGCTGGGCTGATCGACGACGACAGTCTGGAAGCGCCGCTCGAGGGCGGCGTCCTTCTCGATGTACTTGCGGTACTCGTCGAGAGTCGTCGCGCCGATGCAATGCAATTCGCCGCGCGCCAGCATCGGTTTCAACATGTTGCCGGCGTCCATCGCGCCATCGGTCTTGCCCGCGCCGACAATCATGTGGAGTTCGTCGATGAAGAGCAGGATGCGGCCCTCGGCGGCCTTCACCTCCGCGAGTACGGCCTTCAGCCGCTCCTCGAATTCACCGCGGAACTTCGCCCCAGCGACGAGTGCCCCCATGTCGAGCGCGAAGACTGTCCTGTCCTTCAGCCCCTCCGGGACGTCGCCGCGCACGATGCGCTGGGCGAGCCCTTCGACGATCGCCGTCTTGCCGACACCGGGTTCCCCGATGAGTACGGGGTTGTTCTTCGTCTTGCGCGAGAGGATGCGAATGACGCGGCGGATCTCAGCGTCGCGCCCGATGACCGGGTCCATCTTGCCGTCGCGCGCGCACTGCACGAGATCACGACCGTATTTGTCGAGGGCCTCATACGTCGCCTCAGGATCGGCCGAGCGAACGCGCTGGTTGCCGCGTACCTCCTTGAGCGTCTCGAGCACTCGCTCGCGCGTGATCTTGAACTCGTGCAGCAACGTTCCACCAGGGGTGCCGGGTCCCTCGTCCACGAGCGCGAGGAAGAGATGCTCGACGGAGACGTACTCGTCCTTCAGTTGCTGCGCCGCGTCCTCGGCCGCCACGAGCAACTGGTTGAGGCGCTGCGTGACGTAGACCTTCCCCGGCTCCGTGCCCGGCCCGGAGACCTGGGGGCGACGAGCGAGATCGCGGCGCACGGCCTCTGTCAGCGCTTCCACGTGCACCTGCGACTTGCGCAGAAGACGCGGGACCACGCCCTCATCCTGCTCGAGCAGGGCGAGGAGCAGGTGCTCGCCATCGATCTCGACGTGCTGGTTGCGCACCGCCGTCGTCTGGGCAGCGGACAGGGCTTCCTGGGACTTCGTCGTCAGTTTGTTGGGGTTCATCGCGCTCTCTCCGGGTTGGGTTCTGGCGCCCCAGAGCTTCCGCCCGAGACACTCCGGAGAATGCAATCCGCTTGCCACTCACCTCGAGGCACGCAGACGTTCCGCAGAGCTCCCGGAGACGTCGCAGGACCGACGCAACGGACGTCGAACGTCGGCCCCAGGCCGTCGCAGCAACGTTGCAGCGTCGGAGAGCGAACGCACGGCGCATGGCCGGAATGGGGTTATTGGATGCGCGTGGCGTCCACGACGTGCGTCGCCGACTTCGCGAGACGCTGCATGCGCCACCCCGAGAGGAACGTGCCGAGTCCGGACGAGATCACGATCGACGCGAGCAAGATCACGAGGATCTGCGGGAAGACGGCAATCAGTATCCCGGCGCCCAGGAGCGCGACCCCGATCGCCATGCGCAGCTTGCCGAGGAACGCGGCCGCCTGTGCGCCGACGGTTACATATTCGTGGTTCTGCATCGATAGCCTCCGCCGCGCGAGGTCGCAATCGCCGTGCCCGGAGGTGGAGGCTGCATTCGGAGCCCGGCCTGCCACCGCGGCAGTTCCGACTCCATGCCGGGGAGGTTCGCGTCCCTCGGCCAGCGCGGTACCCTGCCATCCCTTGATCACCTGGAGAGCCTCCATGCGTCGCCGTCAGCGTTCTCTCTTATCCGTCCTCGTGCTTCCGGCTGCCGCCGCACTGCTCTTCGCCGCGGGTTGCGCCACGCCAGTCAAGCCGCCTCAGGGACCTGGTTTCCTCGGCGACGCATCGGTCTACGATCGCCTCACGCAGAGCCCCCGCGACGCGAGCATCTTCATCTTGCGCAGCGGGAGCCGCACGTACCGCGACTATCAAATGGTGATGCTGGACCCGGTCCAGTTGTTCACGTCCGACGGCAAGTCGCTCACCGCCGACTCGAATTCCGGCGTGCTCGAAGTGACGCGCATGTTCCGAGACGTGATGAACACCGAGGTCGGTGAGCGCTACCCGATCGTCGATGGACCCGGCCCGAAGACGCTCCGACTGCGCACGGCAGTCGTCGGGTTTGATCCGGGCGACGAGACGATGCTAGGGCTCGGCACGGGAGCATCACTCGAAGCGGAGATGGTGGACTCGATGTCAGGTGAACGCATCGTCGCGGCCGTTGCGCGCACCCACGGCAAAGCAGCCCCTGGACGGGCCGCACGCCAGAGAGCCTATGACGCGATCACGTACTGGGCACGCTTGATGCGCGACCGGATGGACGCCGAACGCCGCTGATCACGCCACTCAAGTAGGCGTCCCGCGCCCCTTCAACTCGACGAGGAACGCCTGGATGCGGGCGCGTGCCGCCCCGTCGAGCGACGTGTGTCCGAAGCGCGCGCCGTAGAGATCCTCGGTGATGCGGGCGAGCGGACGATAGACGACGCCACCGGCGTCGATGACCGAGCACGCGAATTCCCGCGACGTCGTTGCCGGTCGCTTGTGGAACCCATGCCGCGCAAGCAGTGTCAGTAGTTTGGCCTGGAGCCCTTCGATCTCGCGCTGCACCTTCGTGCGACGGAAACCCGCGCGTCGCAACGCCCGTGCGGCGCGCAATCCGAGCAGCGCAAAGACGAGTGCGATCAAGGCGAGCCCGCTCCCGCGGCGAACGCTCTCCGGCGCGGCGCGCAGCGTCTCGAACACGTCGCGCGCCGTCACGCCGGCGCCCGAGGTCGCGAGAGTCCCGATCCGGTCCAGGAGACTCGCTGCCCATGCAAGCGCATCCGGAGCCTCGGCATCTGCCGCGGCACCGAGAGCGGCCCGTCGGAGATCGGGCGGTGTGGAGTCGAAGCCGATCCAGCCGACGCCCGCGAAGTGAACCTCGAACCACGCATGCGTATCGCGCGGACGCACCTGGTACGCACCGATCGCGGCATTCCACTCGCTCGCAAGAAAACCCGTCACGACGCGCGCCGGGAGCCCCTGCCCGCGGAGCATCAGAACGCACGCCGACGCGTACTGCGCGCAGAAGCCCGAACGGCGATCGAGGAATTCCACGAGCCCGGTTGGGCCCGCGAACTCGGTGTCCTCGAGCGAGTACTCAAACTGCGTACTGAAGTGCGTGACAAGCCGACGTACGCGCTCGAGATCGGTGCGCGAGCCAGCCGTGATGGAGCGCCCCCCGTCGATGATCTGTGTGAGCTGCGGGGACGCGGGCGGGAGCTGAACGAAGCGCTCATCGTCGTGCACGGCGGGCGCCCGGCCGACGCGTCGCAATCGGGATCCCGGCCGCGCCGCTTCGACGACATACGTGAACCAATCCGCGGGGGACTCGACGCCGACGAGCAGTCGGTCCGCATCGAAGCGCACCTCGTCCATTCCGATCGCGAACGTGCGTTCGAGCGAGAAGAGTAGGTTCCAGCCCTGCGGCTCGATGGGCAGTGGGTACTGACTGATCGACACCTGGATCGCCTCGCCGGGGCGCGGCTCTGCGAGACGCACGAACCCGTCGACCGTTCCGTCATCGGCATCGCGATAGCGCGTCGGGATGTGCGTGCCGCGCATCCGCACGCCCGACTCCGTGAACTGCGAGAGTACGATGCCACGTAGATGGAGCGGACCGATGTCGCCAAGTTCGCCGGACGCATCCCGGGGAACGACCTCCATCAGGATCTCGTAGGCCGGGATCGGTATTCCGTTCGTGGCCATCTCCGACGAGAAGCTCATCCCGGACTCTGCTGCGTCGCCACGTGCCTTGTTCGACGTGTTGTTGACCGTTCGGGGATGGTCGCCGTCGGAGCCGAAGCTGGCGGCGTGCACGAGTTCCCACGGCGGTGTCGTGGCAAGGGGCGACGCCATCAGCGCGAGCCAGACGAGAGCGGCCGTGAGTGGGAACGAGTACGCGATCCGCCGCACGGCACCGGCATCGATCTCGCCCGTCACCGGAGCACCAAGTGCGCGCGCCACGACGTGCCGCCGCGTGATCCGCGCGAGAAGCAGCAGTTGCGCTGCGACTGCAACGACCAGCACGAGCGGTACCAACGCGGCAGCCACGAGCGAGGGCGCGAGGGCAACGCCGGAGAGCACCTGCATCACGGCGATGGGCGGCGACCACGCAGCCGCGCCGTCGCGCGAGAGCGCCGCCAATAGATGTCCCTGCAATGCGCAGAGTGCGGCCGGGAGAACGACGATTGCAGGAGCCCCGGCGGCGACCAGCCCGACGCCAAGCGCGGTCGCGATCGAGAACATGAATGGCGGCGGTGGATCGAAGCCGAGAATGCGCCGCATCCGTATCCGCCCCACTCCAAGCGGAGCGGGGGCGAGTACAACGAGAACGAGCCCAACGAACGCCGGTGCCGCGTCGAGACTGGGCACAAGAGCCCCGAGCGCCCCGGCGTATCCGACGAACGCCGCAATCAGGGTCACTGCGCGGGAGCACCGATCAGCCGCGTACTCGGCGCCGCTCAGCGGCCTTTGCACGTTCCTCACCCACGCCTCCCGAGGGCGGACATGCTCCCGGCTGCGCGGGTGCGGACGAAGATCTGCGACACGCGCCGCTGCGAGACATCCAGCACGACCACGCCGCTTGGCGCATCCAGATCGCCATGCGCACTGCCATCCGTGACACCGCCGTTCGTGACATCGCCATTCGTGCCGCCGACGCAAACGTAGAGCGTGATCTCGTCCCTGCCAGCCGACAGCGACGAGAACTCCGCGATGGAGCGCTCCCCGGAGAGCGGTTCGGAGTCCACGTCGGCCAATGCCTCGAGAATGGGGAAGAGAGCCGCGCGGCCGCGGCGACGCTCGAACGTCGTGCAGCGCTCGCCCACGATCGTCATGCGCACGCAACGCTGCCGCCGGAGGTTCTGCTCGACCAGGGTGGCCGCCAAGCTGACAGCTCGCTCGAACGCGCCGCGACGCTCGTTCGCACGCCCCGCGACGCGCCCCGAGACGCGCCCGAATGGACGCGGACGGGGCGGCAACCGCGTGTCGAGCACAACATGAACGGGAGGCCGGTCCTCGCCACGGAACTCGCGCACGAGCAACCGCCCGCGGCTCGCCGAGAGCTTCCAATGGACCCGCCGCTGACTCTCGCCATCTCGCCACTCACGCAACCCGTGAAACTCCTGCTCATCGCCGCGATGCGTGGCGCCTTGGTAGAGCATCCCATGACGGTGAGCTGTCAACGCATCGAGATTCCGTATGGTCCCGAGTCGCGGCAACACGAGGAGGTCAACCGGCAAGACGAATTCGGCCCGGCAGACGGCCAGACCGAGGGGGAACGCCGACTCGACGGCGACCGACAGGTGGCGGTGATGCCCGCGGCGTGTCAGTCGCTGCGCCGTCGCCACCCCGACGCGCGCCTGCGGAGCAATCGTCGCCACGTACCCGGCGGGACGCTCCGCGTCGCGCCGGGCGCTGTGGTGCAGGACGACCACGTCACGCGCGGCCAGAGCGCGAAGACTGTTGACGACGGGAATCTCGAGCGGGAACGTCTCGCCGACGAATGCGGTGACGGCGCCCGGTTGCAGCACTCGCAATCCGCGCGCGTGCAACCACGCGAGGAACGGCACGACGGCGAGGAGCGCAACACTCACCGAGGCGTAGAGCGCAACGGCTCCGTCGCTCACCCACGAGAGATTGAACGCGGCGAAGGCGAAGAGAATGACGCCCCGGCCCGCCGGGGACAGTCGGACCGTCCGCCGCGTCGGCGCAATCGGCGTGGTCGGCGAACTCGTGGCAACCGATGCGATGTCGGCCTCCGGCGCCACCGCGTCCATCACGCCATCCGTCATCCCGGCTCTCCGACGTCGCTCCGGAGAGCGCGCGCTGCGGCGGCCTTCGAAGACATCACGACGGGACCGGAACCGTCTCGAGAATGTCCGCGATCATACGTCGCCCGTCCGCCGGAGCCCCACCGTGGACGGGGCGTGGAATGACGCGATGTGCGAAGACCGCCACCGCTAGTTGCTTCACATCGTCGGGAACGCAATAGTCACGTCCGGCAAGCGCCGCCATTGCCTGCGCGGCACGGTAGAGACCGATCCCGGCGCGTGGCGAGAGCCCCAGCAGAAAGCGATCGCCACCGCGTGTCTGCGCCACAAGATCCAGGACGTAGTCCACCAGCGCCGTATCAACCCGCACGGCTCGGACCGCTGCGATTGCGGCCTGAAGTTCGGCGCGATCCATGACCGGCTGCAACTCCGCGAGCGGATCTCCGTGGGCCTGCGCGAGAATGACGCGCCGCTCCGCATCGCGATCCGGGTAGCCCATCTCGATGCGCAGCAAGAAGCGGTCGAGTTGCGACTCCGGGAGCGGATACGTCCCTTCGAATTCGAGCGGGTTTTGGGTCGCGATAACGAGGAACGGCCGCGGCAGGTCGCGCGTACGTCCCTCGATGGAGACTCGTCGCTCGTCCATCGCCTCGAGGAGCGCGGACTGCGTACGCGGCGTCGTGCGATTCAACTCATCTGCGAGAATGACATTCCCGAAAATGGGTCCAGGCTTGAAGACGAACTCGCCGCTTGAGGCGTCGTGCACGGCGACGCCCAGCACGTCGGAGGGCAGGAGATCCGACGTGAATTGGACTCGTCGGAACGTGAGTTCGACCGAGCGCGCGAGCGCCCGAGCAAGCGTCGTCTTCCCGGTACCCGGTGCGTCCTCGAGCAGAATGTGCCCCTCGGCCAGCAGACCGACGATCGCAAGCATCACGGGTTCGGGCTTGCCGAAGACAACACGCTCGACATTCTCGAGTAGGCGCGGCAGCTTCGCGAGCGCCGCAGGATTTCCGGCTACCGTCGTCATTCCGCCTCCGTCGCAGGGCCCGGGCACCGTCTCGCCCGTGCCATCGTTGGACCCCGTGCTTCGTTGGACCCCGTGCCATCATTCGTTTTCGTCTACTGCGCCTGCGCGAGGCGGCGGCCCTGATCCCACCGCTCGGTGCGCTTCACCGATCCATCGGGAGCATACTCGACATAGCGGCCGTGAAGCGCGTCTGCTACGTAGTCGCCCTCGGCGAAAAGCACACCCGCTTCGTCGTACCAGATCGCGGCTCCCTCGCGTTTCCCGTCGGCGTAGAACATCTCCCACGCGAGTTGACCGTTCTTGTGCCAGCCACGATTCACACCAGTCTCTACACCCGCCACGAAGAACGACTCTTCCGCCAGCGCACCGTTCTCGTGAAATGTCCGCATCCAGCCGTGCAACTGATCGCCTACATACTCGCGGGTCGAGAGGACGTTCCCGTTCGGGTGCCAGGCCGTCCATGTGCCCTGCATCTTGTCGTCGGCGTAGCCGCCGAGAAAGCGCGGTCTGCCATCCGCATTCCACGCCGCCTCCCGCCCGTGGCGCCTGCCGTTCACGTATTCGGTCTCGATCCACGCGCCGCTCTCGAAGCGCTCGCTCCAGAGCCCGTCGCGCTGACCTTTCACGAGGCGCCCCTGCCGAAACGGCGACCCATCCGGATGCGTGGTCTTGACGAAGCGGGCCGCATCCGGATCGACGCGCTCTCGGTGTGCAGCGGCGGCACGGGCCTTCGCCGCGGCAAGTCGCTTCCGTAGCGCTGCCAGGCCATCCAGCCCCTGCTGAGCAGCGTCAGACGCCTCGGATTGCACGTCGCGCAGCACGGCCCCGCGCGAGCGCCGCGGCGGCGGCTCCACGCGCTTCCGCACGCGAGGCGACGCGCCGCCTGCATCCGCCTCGATCGCCTCCACCTCGGCAACCGGCCCCTCATCTCCCGAGACCGCCATCACGGCGACGAGCGCCCCCCCTGCGAGCAATCCAAGCAGGAGCACGACTCCCACCAACAGCCGACCGCCACCCATACGCGCCATCGCACCATGGTACAGCCTGGAGACGGATGAGAAGCGACGACGCCGCACAGACCTCGTAACGCCGTCCTCGCTGGCGCTGAGAGAGGAGCGGAAGCACAGCGATGACCAAGGTCAGCGGAACACCTTCCAGACGACGCAAGTGGATGGCGCGATCGCAGCGCGCATGTCCATGCGTCATAGGAGTCTTCACATGAGGTGTCCACACACTCTTCGCAGCGCAGGCCTGGCCGCGCTGCTCGTCGGCGGAGCCGCTGTTCTCCCGGCGCTGACGGTCCCCGAGGCCGAGGCCGCACCCGGCAAGGCGCTCTTCGCCCGCGACTCGGACAACGATCGAGCGCTGCACCCGCGACGCGGCCCGTTCTTCGGACTGCGCGTCAACTCGATGGACGTCGAGAGCAACGCGCGGGTTCTCGCGTGCTTCCGCTATCGATGCCCACCGCTCGCACCTGACGGCGCGCCGGACGAATACCAGGTCGTGCGCTCGGCTCAGGTCGATCTCGACGTGAAGATCGGCGAGTGCGACGAGGTACTCGGTCGCGCACTCGGCGATCGAGCCATCAGCTACCGCGCGACGACCATCACAACGCGCTGGATTCGCACGGTCGGCCCGAACGGGCGCACCCCGGTCGGCGGGTTCATAGGTCGAATGGATATCGACGCACTCGTGCGCATTGGCGACCACACGGGCTATCTCCCCTACCTCGACTTCCGCCTCATCGGCACGCAAGGACTCCGTCCGCATCGCGGGGACCCCGAGGCCGAGCCGGACGCTCGGGAGACGACGCGTTGCGACGCGGCGTTCCACGACGAGGGCTACTACGAAGGGCAGTTCGACCGCCGCGGTCTTCGGCGCCTTCTCGGAGTCGTCGATGGCAGCGCACTGGCGATCGCACGCCTGCGCCGCTTGGCCTCCGCGCGGATCGTCGGGACGTTCGAGGGGCGCACGCAACTCGACGAGTCCGCCGCGAGCGAGTTCGATTTCTGCAAGCTCGACTCGGTGGCGTGGTGGATGGACGGCATCGCTGGCTACCGCTGCAGGAAACCACCAGAGGTCAGCGATGAGTCGCCTACGGACACCATCGACACACCCCGCGCGGCGCGCTGAAGAACGATGACGACCGAATGCACGGTGGGGTCCGGAGTTCGCTTCGGTCCCCACGGCGCTGACTCCCCCAAGCGCCGCGCGATCTCCACGGTGGTCGCCAGGCGGCCTGCAGCGAGCAGGCGAGCCATCGCGCGCCGGATCGCGGGCTCCCTGCTCGTGATCGCTGGACTCCTGCTCGCCGCAGCGGCGACGCGGGCACGGGCGTTCGCCGCCGCCTTGCCCGACTTGCTGGACGACGCTCCGGCATCACTCGGCCACGACGTCGGCAGCGACGCAGCGTTCGAGCCGTTCACGTTCGCGGTTGTCGGAGCGCCTCGGGGTGACGCCGCAGCTCTTGAGCGCGCACTCAAGGAGATCGCCGAGACGACCGACGCTCGCGTCACCGTGATCATGGGCGACGTCCTCTCCGACGACACGTCGCAGCAGGTCCCGCTTGCCGACGTCCTCTCACGTCATTGGCGAGGAATGGTCCTCTTGGCGGGGCCAAAGGACGCCGACATCAAGATCGCAAACGCGCTAGTCGCCGCACGCATCCGTCCCGCCGAACGATGGATATTCCTGGAGAGCGGATGCCTCTTTCGAGGCAACACGTCGCCGCTCGACGGCGGACCGGTTACAGGGCTCGGGGACCCGACGATCGTTTTCGACTTCGCGGCGTCGACGACCGCCGCAGGCACCACCGCGCGCTCGCCGCGGTTCGCCCCACCGTCGGGCGATGACGGTCGGTTGCACTACGAACTCGTCGATGTACGCAGTGCCGGCGACATCCACCGGACGCCAGGCAGCGTCGCTCGTGGTCCCTCGCTCGCATCGTCTGGTCGGGACATCGCCCTGCGTGTGCTGTGGCCAGCCGTGGACTCCGTCCCCGGTGTCACCGCAGCGTGGATCACCGCCCTGGCGCTAGCCACCGTCGGCCTCCTCCTCGCGTGGCGCCGGGAGAACGACGCTCACGCGCCTGGCACATCACCTGCTTGCGCGGTCCAGAGGCGCGCGTAGAGCCCAGCCTTTGCCACGAGTTCCGAGTGCGTGCCGCGCTCGACAATCCTGCCCTTGTCGAGGACAAGGATTTGATCGGCATCGCGGATCGTGGACAGTCGATGTGCGATCGCAACCACGGTGAAGTCCTTGCGAATGCGTTCGATCGCAGTCTGGATCGCGCGCTCCGAGTGCGTGTCGAGCGCGCTGGTCGCCTCGTCCAGGATGAGGATCGACGGCTCGCGCACGATCGCCCGCGCAATCGCGATCCGCTGTCGCTGCCCACCGCTCAGGCGCTGTCCCCGCTCGCCGACGACCGTGTCGTAGCCGTCGGGAAGCGCGGCGATGAACTCGTGCGCTGCCGCAATCCCGGCCGCATGCTCGATCTCGGCGTCGGTCGCATCGAGCTTCCCGAAACGGATGTTCTCACGAATGGAGGCGTGGAACACGAATGTGTCCTGATCGACGAGCCCGATCTGCGCACGCCAGTCCTTCACGCGCACGTCATTGAGTGGAGTGCCGTCGACGAGGATCGCCCCTCCGTTCACGTCGTAGAGACGCAGAAGGAGATTCACGATCGAGGACTTCCCCGCACCCGAAGGACCGACGAGCGCAGTCATCGTGCCACGCGGCACGCGAAACGAGAGCCTCTCCACAGCCGGCTTCGCTCCGTCCACGTAGCGGAGAGTGACGTCGCGGAACTCGATCGCGTCGCCGAGTCCGGCGAACGGCGTCGAGCCATCCTTCAGATACTGCTTGTCGTCGCGACGGAGAATCGCTGCAACACGTTCCACATAGGCCCATTTCGAGTGCAGCACCGCGACCTTGTTGTTCACCGTCGTGACGCGCGGAAGCAGGCGGTAGAGGATCAGGACGAAGAAGAGGAGACCGCCCGGCGAGAGCGCTCCGTCGCCTTCGAGCACTAGACCGGCGACGTAGAGCATCACTCCGATGCCAACCGCCGCAACGACCTGCATCGCACACGGAATGACCGCCGCGAGAACAAGGCCACGGCGACGCGCGTACATGCCGGCGTCGATGTCCGCGTCGATCCGCGACGTCGCGAACTCCTCACGACCGTAGGTGTGCACGTGCCGGATCCCACCCAGCAACTCGACCGCGTTCTCGTTCATCGAAGTCGAGGTCTTGACGAAACGCTTCGCGGTCACACGAATGCGGAACATCACGCCGCGCGTCGCGAGAACAAGTCCCCCGAGTACGACGCCGGCCGCAACCGTCATCTGCCACGACGTCCATAGCAAGATCGAGGCATAGGCCGAGAGGGTCAGGCACTGATAGACCATCTCGTTGGTCGTCGGTATCAGCCCGGCTGCGGGGGTGACCTGACTGACATACGCCGTCAGGTCTCCCACTTTGTAGCGCGACACCTGTTCGAAACGCATGCGCACCAGTTGCCGAAACGTACGCCGCCGCAAGTCGGCTTCGATCGTCGTGCTGAGCCGAGCGGCCACGGTCTTGCTCGCGAACTCCATCGTCGCCTTGGTGACCTGGCTCGCTACCGCGATGCCGACCAGAGCGACGAAGGCGTCGCGTGGCTCGAGCGACGTGCGGAACTCGTCGAGCCACACGCCGACGACCCCGAGATGCTGCACGGGCAACGCCCCGGTGTCACCCGTCAGCGACTCGACCGCCAGGCCGAGGACGCCCATCGTGCCGCCCTCGAACATGGCAGCCACGACATTGAGAAAGAGGACAGTGCCCGCGAGGCGACGGTACTTCCACATCAAGCCGCGCAGGAAGCGATGCGTCCACGCGCCACCGCCGGTCGCACGTCGCACGACACGCGATAGTCGCTCGGATAGCCACGCCGGGCGCGCTTGGGACGCATCGTCGAGAAATGCACGCTCTCTGGCGGCCGCACGCTTCATCGCGTCTGCGCTCCGGAAATGAAGCGGCCCCGGCCAAGAGGGCCAGGGCCCGCTACGCGCTTGGAGGGTTCAGGCTCAAGCACGAGTCGACGCGTGCGCCGTCGGTCAGGAGACCGCAGAGGAAGCGTCGTCGCACCGCACTCCACGGCGGCGGCGAACCACTCCGATCAGACCAAGTGCCCCCAAGCCAAAAAGCGCGAGCGTGCCCGGCTCCGGATTGGCGATTGCATCGACCAATATTCGCGCGTTGTTCTGCACGCCCGCGTTCACGAATGAGAACGAGACTGAGATATTGGTGATGTTGCCGTAGTTGAACCCAGCCGCGCCGGTGTAGTCGACGCGGGAGTCAAAATTGGTCAGTTCGTTGGCCCTCAAGCCGGTGCCCGAGGTCGCCGCCAGAGCCTGCGAGTTCGTTGAACTCACGGTCAGCGCGCCTCCGTCGGTCAGCGTAATCCCGGTGACGTTCACTCGCTTGATGCCATTTTGCGTGTAGATCACCCAGCCGATCGAGCCGGGTGCGGTTGCGAACGTCCAACTGATTGTCAGCGTACCCGTGGTAGCGGGAGTCTGGTTTCGGAAGTTCTGAATCGCCGCATCGGGAGCACCATTCATGTTCCCATCGTTGCCCGAGAGGACATTCACGCCGCTGATTGCGGTCGTAGTGGCTCCAGAGCCGTAGACGACGGCAGCGTCGGCGGCGGTCGATGCGATCATCAAGATTGCGGCGGCGGAGAGCGTACGGATCAGCGACATGAGTTCCCTTCCCTGTCTGGCACGTGCATAGCAGCGGAAGCTATCACGACGGACACTCCCCGAGAGGAGATTCCCACTAGCATCGACAAATCCGCCCCCCAGGCTTGACCCGGGCTCTGGAGTCGGGTTCGCGGTAAGGGCGCGCGTTACGGTGACCGCCCACGCGATCGGGGCCTCTCCAACGAGTCCCGAGTGAGCGCGGACGCCCCGTGCCCGACCTTACCCCGCTCGCTCCGCCAACGACCGCATCCTCCTTGCATGACGAGGGTTAGAGTGGTCCTCTCGCGGGACGCGGGACGCGGGGCCGAAGCAGGGATCATCCATGCCCGATCGAGGGCTTGGAGGAGCTGCGCGGGGCGTGCGCGATCTGCTCCTCATTGAAGCGCTTTCCCCACATGGCCCAGACCCTCCAAGTCACGGCTCGGAATTCGGCTCCCGGCTCTCATTCCGGACGGACCAGGACTCGGGGTCAAGACCACGGAACGGGCCAGCAGGCTTGGCGGCGAAGCGGAAGAAGCACACGACGGAGTAGGTCATCCGCAAAGTGTGCGAAGCCGAGCAGATGCGTGCGGTCGGCAAGACGGTATGAGAGGCTTGCTAGACGCTATCCATCAGCGAGCACGCGTACCATCGCGGGACCTCTTGCGCAGAAGCGCGGCGGCGTCGCGGTTACTGGGGCACGATCCAGATCGAGATTAGACTCCTTCTCGTGAAGCCAATACCTCTCCGCTACAGGCTGAATCGCATCTTGCAGCGAACCACTGGAGCTCGAGTTTTCGCGCGGTTGCCGCACGGGATTGACGACCTCGTTGATCTCGCCGCGACAGGCCACGAGTTCAGAGTAATCGTCGATGTCGGCGCGAACATCGGCCAGAGTGCAAACCGGTTCTCCTTGGCATTTCCCTCTGCACATGTGCATTGTTTCGAGCCCGTACGCATGACGTACGAGATGCTCGTCAGAAACGTCGATGACGCAAGAACGACATGCTATCGACTCGGACTGTCTCGAGCGTCGGGGGAGATGCGAATGCGGGTCGGCGCCCGATCATCGACATCGCGCCTCGTGAGTGGCTCGAATTCCTGTGAAGGCGACGAGCGCGTGAGTGTCACAACTCTCGATCTGTTCGCGAGAGAGAACGATCTCCAACACATCGACCTCCTGAAGGTGGATGCCGAGGGACACGATCTCGCAGTCCTTGAGGGAGCCGAGCAGTTATTGGCGGCAGGACGAGTTACTGCCGTGCTCGTCGAAGTCGGATTTCGGCGCGAGCCAAACAAATTCACACTGCTCGACGATGCGCGGGACCTCCTCGCTGGCCACGGCCTAGGGCTCCTAGGGCTCTATGACCAGACCCGCGAGTGGTCAGGCATACCGCGACTACGGTTCGCCAACGCATTGTTCCTGCGGCAGCCTGAGCAATGACGATGAGACGGCACCCTGACAGTCGGAACTGAGTTAGCGCCCGCGCAAGCGTCGCCATGCGTGAACGGGCCAACCTCACTGAGAGACGGTGGACGCGTTGCGGCGGCCCCTCCCGCACACCGTTGCATGCCGTGACGCACGGGTTAGCATCCGCGCGCGCCGTATCAAGAGGTGAGCCCTCATTCCCTTCCATGACGCCCGACCGCCGACTCCGTTCACTCGCCAACTTCGTCGCCGCTCGCGCCGTCGACGTCGGCTTAGCGCGCGGTACGGATGGGTTCGCTCCGTTCGTGGTGATTGGCTGGTATCGAACAGGCTCCAATCTGCTGCTGAGCCTGCTGAACTCTGATCCCTGCGTCGCGGCGTACTCGGAGGTGTTCTCGCCGCGCGGGGTGTTCTGGGGGAATGCGGCGTACCGCCCTCCAGGCTCGACAGCGCGCCAACTTGCGGCACGGACGACAGACGCGGCGGCGTTTCTCCACCGCTGCGTCTATCGCCGCCACCCGGTCGCTGTGCGGGCGGTTGGCTTCAAACTCTTCTACCCTCAGATCACACAGAAGGCACCGAGCGGGCTGATCGAGAGCCTGCTGGCAATTCCTCGTCTGCGAGTTGTCCATCTGCGGCGCCGGAACCTCTTCCGGATCTTCCTATCGACGCGAATCGCCAAGCAGACGGGACAAATGGCGGCCACGTCGGAGGACGCCGTCGCCGCCGCACAGTCAGCGCTCGCGCCATTCCGGATCGCGGCTGACGAGTGCGCAGCGTTCTTCGAAGACATCGAACGGCGCGCGGAGGAGTGCGCGGCGGTGTTCTCCGGCTGCAGCACGCTCGACATGGCGTACGAGGAGTTGACCAGCGACCACATCGGCGCAAGCAATCGTGTGCGCGTGTTCCTCGGTCTGCCTCCGGGAGCCAGCACCACGCGGCTCGTCCGACAGACGTCGGCATCGCCACTCCTCCTCGTCACCAACTACGAGGAGCTCTGCGAGCAGTTTTCGTCGACACGGTGGGCGCCGTTCTTCGACGAGCGATCGCGGTGAGCGCGCAGCGAGAGATCGTCGTCGGGGTCGACTCCGAGGGCTACCGCGAGCGGAGGAATATCACGGGCCTGCCGACCAAGAACGTTCGGTATCGGCGGGTCCGCGGCGCGCGCGCGCCTCTCGCGTTCGCGCACTACGTGACGTACCGCCGTCCGCACTTCGCACTCCAGCATCACTTCCAGGACTTCGGCCTGAGCCGCGCCGACTTGCACCACTTCTTCTTCTCCATCTCATTCGGTCCGAAGCCCTGGATCGTCTCGTTCTCATCTTGGATTCCGCGCTGGGGAAAGCAGGATCGCCGCGGGCTCGAACGGTTGGCCGACGACGGGTGTCGGCGGCTCATCCCGATCTCGCAGCACGCCTGGGACGTGCAACGCCACGTCCTGCAACACAACGCAGACCTCTTGCCAGCAATCGAGCCGAAGGTCGAGGTCATCCACCCCGCGCAGCGCCCGATCATCGCCGACTTCGGCGAGAAGCCGGGTGCGCACGACACGATCGATTTCGTGTTCGTTGGGAAGCAGTTCTTTCTCAAGGGCGGTGCGGCGATGCTACGCGTGTTCACGCGTCTCCTCGACGAGGGGCTCCCCCTGCGCCTGCACGTCGTCTCAGCGATGCAGCACGTGGACTTCACCACGCGCTCGACCCCGGCAGACGTCGCTGCCGCGCGAAACCTCATGAGCCGCTACCCCGGGCGTATCGTGTTCCACGGACGCCTGCCGAATG
Organism: Planctomycetota bacterium; assembly: GCA_024280885.1. Lineage (GTDB taxonomy): Bacteria > Planctomycetota > JAJSAM01 > JAJSAM01 > JAJVHW01 > JAJRPF01. The sequence goes on from JAJRPF010000074.1 coordinate 135,569, forward strand.
CGGACGTACTGGAGCTCCTTCGGCGCAGCCACGTCGCGCTGTTGCCGACGATCGCGGACACGTACGGTTACTTCGCGCTGGAGGCACAGGCTGCCGGGTGCCCAGTGATCACGACTCCCGTGCAGGCTCTCGCGGAGATCAACAACGACAGTTGCGGCTGGCTCCTCGATGTCCCGTTGAACGAGATAGGGCGCGCCCGGCGACGAACGGAAGAAGAGCGAGCGGCGTTCGACGCAGCGCTCGAAGAAGGGCTCGATGCAGCGGTGCGAGATGTCCTGGATCGGCCCGATCAGATCGTGATACGCGGGCGCCGGGCGCTCGACCGAATTCGCGACGCACACGATCCGGTCCGGACAGCCGCCCGGCTCCGAGCGATCTACGACGAAGCGCTGCGAGCATGAACACCGCGACGCACCGACGCTTCCTCATCGCCGTACTTGCCGCGATGCTCCTGCATGTGACGCTGGTCGCGTGGGCCGGACCCGGCTTCGAGTCCAGCGACGACGAGGTCTACGCGCGCGCCGCGCACCAGCTTGCGACCGGGACGTTCGAGGCCGTCGCCGAACACCGCTGGAACCGCTTCGGCGTGATCGTCCCCACCGCGGCCGCGTTCCGTCTCTTCGGCGTGACGGCCTGGTCTACGATCTCTGTGTCACTCTTCTGGTCGCTCACCGGCATCGTCGCTGTCGCACTGGTCGCGCGCCGTCTCTCCGGCTCGGTTGCCGGCGCGACCGCTGCGTTTCTCGTGGCACCGATGACGATGGTCGTCAACGCGTCGGCATTCCTCATGCCCGACCATCCTGTCGGAGTGCAGATGTTCATCGCGTCGGCATGCGTCTGGCTGGGCCGCGACACGAGCGTTCGCCGTCCTGCCGCGTGGGGCGTGGGCGCCGCGCTCGCGATCACACTTGGCGTCCTGACGAAGCTGACGGCGCTCTGGCTCGCGCCGCTCTTCCTCGTCTTCTTCGTCGCAGATCTCGCCGGAGGACGCCATCGGGGCTTCTGGGGAGCGTTCGCGCTCGCCGGTGCCGTCGCTGGCGCAGCGTTCTTCTGCACGTACGGGCTTGCAACTGGCGACCCGCTCTATCGAATGCATGCGATCGACGCACGACACACGGCGACGCATTGGGGCTACGGTGACGACGACGCGGCGACGCTGCTGGCGCGCATCACGTGGGAGCCAGCGGTTCTGATCCTCAACCGCCTGCCCGAATTGGGACTCGTGCTGGCCGCCGCCATCCCCGCCATGGCATTGAGTCGGAAGGCGCACGCAGGATCGCGTTTCTGGGCCGCGCACACGATCGTCGTGGCGGGCGGTTTCTGGCTCGGATCGACGTCTCTCTCTGAGTACTCGCCGCTCCCTCCGCTCCCTCGCATGCTCTCACCGATGGTGCTTCCCGTGGCGGTGCTCGCAGGCTCCGTACTGACAAGATCCCGCAGCGATTGTAAGACGCCATGGGCCAGCGCAGCCGTACTGGCGGCGGGTGTCGCGACGGGGCTGGCGGTCGGGCGCCCACTCGCAGCGGTGGCGTACGTGGCCGGGACTGCTGCACTCGCGTTGGCGCTTTCACCGGGTGCTGTTGCCGCACGCGTTCCAGACTGGACGCGGCGCTCGGCGTTACCAGCAATCCTGACGCTCATGTGCGTCTACGGTATCGTTCGTGGAGGCGTCGGAGAGAGCCCGCGAATGCGTGCAGAGCGGGACGTTGCCATGAGCCTCGCGGCGCGACTCGGGCCACACGCGACGATTGCCATCGACCGACGGTCGCGCCGCACACTCGAGCACTACGCGGCATATCGACCGAGACCGGGCGCCATCACGCTCTGGGATTGGAGTCGGCGCGAAGAATCCGAACTGCCCCGTGCACGCCCGATCTTCGCCTACGTCCACTCGCGCCGGATCGTCGCGAAGAAAGGACGATACTCCCCGCCGGACTGGCTGGCGCCCTTCCTCGAGAGGGGCGAGGTCGTCTTCGACGACGGCATCGTTCAGCTGCGCCGACTCGACTTTGACTCGTGACGCACGTCGCCAACGACATGTAGCTGTCGGCGATGGCGCGACGACGGGGACACTGAAACGGGGCGGCTTCCGATGGAAGCCGCCCCGCTCTCTTGAACCGTGTGCGCTGCAGCCTGCGCGGTCGGGATCTACTCGGCCGGGAGACGCTCGGTCTTTGTCTCGATCACCATCGTCATCCCGCCGGCGCCTTGGCCGGTGTCCATCGACGCGGTCATGTTCATCTTGGCAGTCGACAAGAGCACGAGGCCGTCGTTGCGCGAGTACGTCGTCGTGCTCGTACCGGTGAACTCGTCAACGGTGATCATCTGCGCCATCTGTCCGCCGGAGAGCGTCGCTGTGATCTCCGAGTCCACGACCAACTCGGTGGCCGAGACGCTCGCGAGCGTGTTGTCGATCGTCATCGCGACATCCATGCCCATCTGGCCCATGGCGCGCTCGACCTTCCAACTGTCGCCGACAGAGATCGCCTCGCTCGGTAGCGCCCCGAGCTGACCACCGATCATCTGCTTCATCGACTCCGACATGGTCTCGGCATCCATCGCTCCACCCATCGCGCCGGCCATCGGGTTGTTTTCGAGAAGCCTCTCGACGAGAGCATCGACGCCCGTGACGTCTGTGATTTCGCCGTTGGGTGTCATCGTGATACCGATTTCCTGCCCCGCGTTCGCCGTGAACATCGAAGCCATCATGTCGATCATCGGGTTACCCGATTCCTCGGCCTCTTTCTCCGAGTCGAACTCGAGCGAACCCACCATCGGGTTCTCGAACGATCCCTTGATCTGACCAAACTTCACCGCGACCTGCATGTCGCCGGACTCGGTGACGTCCGTGACGGTGTACGCGTAATCGCTCGTCATCCCAATGATCGTGGAAATCTGCATGCCGCCCATGTCCATGTCCTGGTTCATCTCCATCGTCTGGCGGAAGGCGAATTGCTGCCCCTTCTCCAGTCGAATGCGGATCTCGATCGGACCACCCTGTGCGTCCGCAACGGCCGCAGCAGCGTCCGCCGCGAGGCGCGCGGCCTCGGCATCAGCCGCGGCCTGTTCGGCGGCGGCCTGCTGCGCTACGGCAGCGGCGGCCTCCGCAGCGGCTTTCTCCTCGGCGGCGCGTGCCGCGGCCTCCACGTTGGCTGCCACCTCGTCCGCGGCAGCCTTCTCGGCGGCCAGCCTGTCGGCGGTGGCCTGTTCGGCTGCCGCTGTCTCAGCGGCAGCGTCCTTCTCTGGCGACTTCGCCATCTCGTTTTCTGTGCCAGCGCAACCAGCGAGCGTCGCGACGGTCAGCAGGCCGACGGCCAACAATTGAGTCTTCTTCAGGATCATGGTGCCCTCTCGTATCTCGGTGTCGGACTTCGTCGGAAGCCGATTCGCGTACTCTAACCCAGGTGCGAAGCCCGGGTTCAGGAACTCGCGCACCGGCGCGTGACTCCCTGTCATGGATCATGGAGAGGATGCCGCGAAGTCGCGGATCGGTCGACGCAGGCTCGCAGGACGCAGGGCGCTTCCGCCCGCTCCTGGTCGGCGAGGTCAACTCTCGATCGGATCGCTCCTGCGCGGCATGCCGACCGAATTCGACGTGAAAGGCGCGCCTGGTCGTCGATTGACCAGACGCGCCCAATTCTGACCGTCACCCGAACGTGCGTCTCTGCGCCGCTAAGCCTCGGAGCCTCATTGCGCTTCGAGCGCTACGGAGCAAGTCCGTCGGCTTCGATCAGTCGTCGTACTCGCCATCCCAGTCGCGTCCGCGCGGGCCGCCGCCACCCCGACCGCCACGGTCAGAACGGTCCCCTTCGTCGGAGGTTCGCCCGCCCTTGCCGCCCTTCTCGCCCCACTTGCGCCGCCGCTGAGGACGGCCTTCGTCTGCGGCAGTATCCGGAGCAGGAGGACCGCCGAAGCCGCCACCGCCACCGCCGCCGCCACCGCGGTAGCCACCACCACCACCTGCACCGCCGCCTCCGCCTCCGCGGTAGCCGCCTCCGCCGCCGCCGCTGTACCCACCGCCACCGCCGCCGCCGCCGCCGCCACTGCCACCGCGGTAGCCGCCTCCGCCTCCGCTGTATCCACCACCGCCGCCGCCGCCGCGGTAGCCGCCGCCGCCAGCACCGCCGCCGCTGTATCCGCCACCGCCACCGCCACCGCCTCCGCGGTAGCCGCCACCGGGGGGACCGGCGCCGCGCGGGGTCGCCTCGTTCACGCGAATACGGCGACCGCCGATCTCCGCGTCGTTCATGGCCGTCACCGCCGCAGCCGCTGCCTCGTCGGTCTCGAATTCCACGAACCCGAACCCGCGGGAGCGACCCGTCTCACGATCTGTCACGATATTCGCACTCACAACCGCACCGTGCGGCTTGAACGCCTCAAGGAGGAGTGCGTCCGTGGTCGACCACGGCAATCCTCCGACGAAGAGCTTGCGCCCCATTCTGAAACACCTTCACTGCCGCCCGCTGCGCCATTCCGGGTCCGGCCAAATCACACAAACAAACTCAGGGAAGCCGGACAGATCCCATTGGATCCGCTACCCGACCGTCGGAGCGCGGCGCTCGCGCCTCCGTTGGCCCGCCGACGTACGTCCGCCGACAGATTCTTCCAGCATAGCGCGATCCCGGCGCTCAGCGCGAAGCATGCGCGCACGGGAAGGGGTGAATCGCACGGCCTGAGCGCGCTCAGGCTCCGAGGAAAGCGCTCAGAGCTGTGATCGAAGGCCCATGATCAGCTCTTCGACGTGACCGGGCGGCGGCGCGACGTTGTGCTACACGCTGAGGACCGCCGTCTCGCCGGGCAGTGCTGCGAGCCAGCGACGGACACTCATCGACGGGACCGGTGGCTCGGAGAGCGGCCCCTTCAACTGCACCTCGTCGACTGCCGAATCGAAGTCGTCGAAGAACGCATCAAGCTCGAAGCCGGAGTCCATCAGATGGCCGGTATCGAGGCACAGCCGGAAGACGTCTGGAGCGTCGAGGAGCGCCGCCAGGCGAACGAGCTCCGCGGGGTCCCACATTGCGGAGCAACGGCGCGGCGAGAGCGGTTCGAGGAGTACGATCAGGCCCGCATCACGCGCGCGTGACGTGAGCAGCGCGAAGAACTCCACACAACGCTCGAAGGGCCGGTCCGCGACGTCATCGCCGAAGCCGCACACGCCGAGCATGCGCGGGGCACGGAGCCGCTCCGCCAACGCAAGCGTCTCCAGAATGCGCGCCGCTGCCCGTTCGCGCAGCAGCGGGTCGGGATGGATCGGATGCGCCTCGTGCAGCCACCACGCCTGGACCGTCGCCAGCGGCACGCCGGCGCGGCGCCAGAACGCCTCGTCCAGGTGTCCGTCGTCGGCCAGTTCGAGTGCGAGATCCCACGTCACGGCGATCTCGCGAACGCGATCATCCGGGACGGCGAGTGAGCGCGCGCAGTAGGCCAGTTGGGGAGGGTGTTTCATTGTGGCGCGTTCGAGGTGGCGCGTTCGAGCGATCAGGACGTTCGCCGCACCGCGGATCGTACCGCGCCCTCTCGAAAGGCGCACGCACGGGTGCACTGAGTTCGGCGACGAAGCGATCAACCGCCGCCCGGATCCTTGCCTCAAGAGCGCGGCGCCCGATCATCAGCGACATGGACACCGCGTATGACACGATCCTCTCGAGAGTCCCACCGGGCACGCGATTGCGCACACCGGACAAGGCCGCCGGCAAGCCGTTCACGGTTGCCGAGATCAATCCGGAGGGCGTGTTGGTCCGTACGAGTTCCGGCGGTCGCGTGAAGATCGGGCTCTTCACGTTCGAAGCTGCGGTGAAGTACCTCGGCGACATGGGCATCCGCGGCGAGCGCTGGATGCCGGTGAAGGACGAAGGCCTCCAGATGATGCTCAACTCCGAGAACGATCGGGTGCGTGCGTCTTCCTACGTGATCTCGATTCTTGAGGAAGCCGGGCTGATCGACGTGGTCCACAAGCGGCCGAACCAGGTGCGCCTCTCCCGTTGACCCGCCGCGTCTCATGCTCGCTACGTCTCATGGAACGATGCACTACGTCGCACGCATCCTGACTCCGATCCTCCTGCTCGCACTCGGAGCTTGCGGCACGCGCGCGGCGCCGGTCACGGCCGAGGTCCCGGGCGCAATCACCTACCAGCTCACGTTCGAGTCCGGGTTACGGACCGTCGAGGTGCGCGCCGATTTCGGTACCACCGCCCCGGCGCGCATCCGCATCCAGGACGAGAGCGTGGTGACGCAAGCAGTCGCGCAACCCTCCGGTACACACCTGACGTGGGCGGATGGCCGCGCGACGCTGCCACCGAGGACGATCGCGCTGACGTACAGCATCGATCTCGGGCGCGCCCGCCGACGCGACGCGCAGATCGACACAGACGGCATCCTCGTCGACCCGTCGCTCCTGCTCGCCCGACCGGCGGACGGCCCAGCGCGGCATCTCCGTGCGCGCGTCGACGTCCCCGACGGGCATCACGTCGCCGTCCCTTGGGCGCAGACAAGGGACGGCTACCGCATCCCACGCAGCACATTTCAGATGCGCGGCTGGATGGCGGTCGGCACGTTCACTCCCATCGTCTGCCGCGCCGGCGAGACAGAGATCGTCTGCGCTCCGATGGGCCCCCTGCGCGCATCGCCCGAAGATCTCGCGCGCTGCCTCCGCGCCGCCGCCGCTGTCGCCCTGCCACTCGCCGCGGAGCACGCACCGCGGCGCGTGCTGGTCGTCCTGCGTCCGACACGCCGCAGCACCAATGCCATCGCATTCGGCGAGACGCTCTACGGCGGCGGCGCAACGCTCAGCCTACTCGTGGGAGCGAACGCCCCCGGCAGCGCGTTCGCCGGTGAGTGGGTGACGGTCCACGAGATGTCGCATCTCGCACTGCCGCGCGTGCGCCGCGCGGACGCGTGGTTTTCGGAAGGGCTCGCCACCTACTACCAGAACGTCCTGCGAAGCCGTGCGGAGATGCTCAAGGAGCACGAAGCGTGGGCGGAGTTCGTCGCCGGCGCCGCCCGCGGTCGCCTCGGCGCAGAACGCAATCGGACGTCACTCGCCGACGAGAGCGCACAGATGGGCGCGCGCCACGCGTTCATGCGCGTCTACTGGTCCGGAGCGGCGATCGCACTGCTCTGGGACGTGGAACTGCGACGCGATCACGGACGAACGCTCGACGACGCCCTGCGTCACGCCGCCGCCGAGTTCCCGCCCGGCGGAGAGCCGGTCGCTGCGGCCCGCGTGATGGCGCGCATGGACGCGTGGGTCGGAGAACCACTCTTCACGCGCATCGCAGAGGAATGGTTGGCCGAGTCCGCGTTCCCGGACGTAGCGCCAACGCTCGCATGGCTGGGCGTCGGTGACTCGCTGAACGGCAGCGCACCCGGCGCCGAAGTGCGACGCGCGATCTCGTCCGCAATCGCGAGATAGCCGTTCGCCAGCGTTGTGGCGGGAGTCGCGGGCCGCCGAGCAAGTTTTTTTGTCCGTCGGGGGTTTCCATCGACGACGCGCCCCCTACACTCGGCCCCTTCGCGAGACTCTTGCGAACGGTGTCACGATGATCACCCAGCACGAACGCCCCTCGACCATTCAGCCCGGCGCCTTTCCGGCGGCCTGCGGCACGATGGTTGGGCTTGCGGCGGCGCGGGTGACGGCCCTGCTGACGGACCTTGATCGGGACGATCCCGGCGGGAACATCTGCGGCTCGAACGTCTGCCACGCGCGCTCTTACGCGCGCTCTTAGGGCCCGCCACACTCTGCTGCCCCGCTCCGCCGACTTGCCATCGGCGCCCCGCTACCGGCCACGCGCCGCTCTTCTCTGCCCTCTCTCCCTCCACGTGTGAACCATGCCTCCCATCGCCCCATCACAATCGCCCGAGTTCCCACCGCCCCCCGCTGCTCCACCGTCCAACGACACGCCGCAGCGTGCGCGCTCGTTTCCGACGCTCGTCCGTCTCACCGCTCGGTTCGGCGCTGTCCGGTGGTGGGCCGCTGGCGTGCTCGTCGTGCTCCTCGTGCGCACGGCGTTCGAGATCGCCGGTCCGCCGCTCATGGGCAGGGCGCTCAATTCGCTCGAGACCTCGGCGGGATTGGGCGGCGCCTTCCCCGACGGATTTGTACGCCTAGTCTGGCTCCTCGCGGGGGTGCTCGTCGGACGCAATTTGGCGACGTTCGCAGCGTTCTACGTGACACAGAGTCTCGGCCAAGAGCTGGAGAATCGATTCCGTACGGACCTCTTCGCGAAGGTCACGCGGCTGCACTTCCGCTATCACGACAAGAACCGGAGCGGCAAGACGATCGCGCGCAGCCTGCGTGACATGGAGAAGGCGAAGCGCTTCTTCCGCGAGGTCGCATTCGGCTACATCGAGATCGCGTTGATCGCGGTCGGCGTCATCGCAGTGAGTTTCGCCGAGCACTGGAGCTACGGCGTCGTGATGCTGGTGTCAGTCGGCACCGCACTGGCGACGACGTTGCACATCGGCGGCGAGATCGCACGTCGCGACCGCGTTGTCTCGGATCGATACGACGACGTGACCACGGTTCTGCAGGAAAACGTGGCCGGCGCGCGCGTGGTCCGTGCGTTCGGCCGCGAGAACGAAGAGAGCGATAAATTCGGTGGGCGGCTCGGCCTCTTCACGGAGGGTTGGCAGAGTATCTGCCGCTACTGGACCGGGATCATGCCCGCCGTCCACAGCCTCTACAACCTGGCCATCCCGGCGACGTTGGTCGTCGGTGTCTACCGCCTCGGTCAAGGACTGGGGTCCATCGGCGAGGTGGCCGCCGTGCTGCTCTTCGTCGGACTCTTGAAGAACCGGGTCCGCATCCTGACCCGCCTCGTGATCATGGGGCAGGAGGCGGTGGCGAGCGCCGCGCGTGTGTTCGAGGTGCTCGATCACGAGGAGGAAATTCAGGCGCCTGCGACGCCACAGCCACTCGGTAAGGGCGCAGGCGAACTCGTGCTTGAGAACGTGCACTTCGGACACCGTGGCGACATCAGCGTCCTGCGCGGTTTGAGCCTCCACGTTCCGGCCGGGTCGTCACTCGGCATCATCGGTCCCACCGGTGCAGGCAAGAGCACGCTCGTGTCGCTCTTACCGCGCTACTACGACCCGGACCAAGGAAGCATCCTGTTGGACGGCGTGGACGTGCGGGAACTCGATCCCGCGGTGCTGCGCCGCGAAGTGGGACTCGTGTTCCAGGAGTCGTTTCTCTTCTCCGACAGCATCGAGGGCAATCTGCGCTACGGGCGGCCGACGGCCACGCGTGCCGAGGTCGAGCAGGCTGCCCGGCAGGCGGCCGCGCACGACTTCATCACGAAGCTCGACAAGGGCTACGAGACGATGGTCGGCGAGCGTGGGGTCTCGCTTTCGGGCGGACAACGGCAGCGCCTCACGATCGCGCGCGCGCTCGTCATGAACCCGCGCGTGCTCGTGTTCGACGACGCAACGGCGGCCGTCGACGCGGTCACCGAGAAGCGGCTCTTCGAGGGCATCCGTGCCGCCGCGAAAGGGCGCACGGCACTCGTCGTCAGCCAGCGCGTCACGTCGGTGCGGTGGTGCGACCGCATCGCGGTGATCGAGGAAGGCCGCATCAGCGCGATCGGAACGCACGAGGAGTTGATCGAGAAGAGTCCGCTCTACCGCGAGATCGCCTCGCACCAGGCGCTCGTCCGCGCGGGAGGTGGAGCATGAGTTCCGGTCACGACGAGATCGCGCTGGAGGAGGAGTTCGCACGCGTTTCGCTCAAGCGGAGCACGTTGCGACGTCTGGCTGCGTATCTTCGACCGCAGCGCAAGTTGCTCTTGCTCGCGCTCTTTCTGGAGATCGTTTGGGTCTGCTCGATGCTGCTCGAGGTGCATCTCGTGAGCCTCGCGGTGGATGGCCCACTCGCGAGCGGCGACGTGACGGGCATGTGGTGGATGGCCGCGTGGCTCGTGGGCAACATCGCACTCCGCGTCGTGCTCACCATTCTCGAACTCGGCTGCTCGACGAAGGCGGGGACCCAGATCATCCACGCAATCCGCCAGGACGTCTTCGACCACGTGCAGCGGCTCAGCATGCGTTACTTCGACCGCACCAAACAGGGTCGCATCATCTCGCGTGCGGATCGCGACGTCGAGACGCTTGAGCATCTGATCATGTGGGGCCCGATCATTCTGGTCAGCCTCGGCTTCTCGATGGTGCTTGGCTTCACGATGATCTTCGTGCAGAACCCGCGGCTCGCGGCGTGGTTCGTGCCGGCGATACCGGTCGTGTGGTTCACGACGCAGCTCTTCCAGAAGCTCGGTTTCCCGCCCTATCGGCGCCAGCGCGAAGCGCATTCGGGAATCTCGTCCCACGTGGCCGAGACGATCACCGGCGTACGGGTCGTCAAGGCGTTCGGTGCCGAAGCGCGCGAGCTATCACGACTCGAAGCGATGCAAAGGACGTACCGCCAAGCGGTGCTCGCCGGTGCACGCATTGCGGGTGCGTACATTCCGACGCTGTCCATCACGTTCCAGGCGGTGCTCATCGCGATCTTCGTGCTGGGTGGGCGTCAGGTGCTCGACGGCGATCTGCGGATCGGTGAGTTGCTGGAGTTCGTACTCCTGCTCGGGTTCGTCCTCGGTCCGGTGCAGGGCCTCGGCGGTCTCTACAACGAGTCCCTCATCGCCGGTGCTGCAGCCGAACGGATCTTCCTCCTGCTCGACACGGAGCCGGAAGTGCTCGATCGTGCGGACGCCGTGGATCCCGGGCGTCTTCGGGCCGAGGTTGAATTCGACAACGTGTCGTTCTCGTACGACCCGGACGGCAAGGCCGGACGCCAGCTGCGCAATGTGTCGTTCCGAGTTCCGGCCGGCTCGACCGTCGCGCTCGTCGGTCCGACCGGGGCGGGCAAGTCGTCGATCGCCAACCTCGTCGCCCGCTTCTACGAGGCGCAAGAGGGAGTGGTACGCATCGACGGCCATGACGTGCGCGACCTCAAGCTTGCGGCGCTCCACAGACAGATGGGGATCGTGCTGCAGGAGAGCTTTCTCTTCGCGGGCACAGTGCTCGAGAACCTGCGCTTCGTGGCGCCGGACCTCACCGAAGAGCAGGCGCTGACCGCGTTCGAGGAACTCGGCTGCGAGGACGTTCTCGCGGGCTTCGCCGACGGTCTCTTGACCGAGGTGGGCGAACGCGGTGCGAACCTCTCCGAGGGCGAACGCCAGATCGTGTGCTTCGTGCGTGCACTGGCGGGCAACCCAGCCATCCTGATCCTCGATGAGGCCACGAGCGCCGTGGATACGCACACGGAGATCCTGATCTTGCGCGCGCTCCACCGGCTCTCCCATCATCAGACCACGTTCGTGATCGCGCACCGTCTCAGCACCATCCGCGACGCCGACGTCATCCTCGTCGTTGGGGTCGGCCGGATCGTCGAGTCGGGGACGCACGACGAACTACTCGAACGGGGCGGTGCCTACGCGAACCTGTACGCGGAGTACGCCGCGTAGAGGGCGAGATCGGACGCGAGCCGGCCCCCTCAGAGGAGGCCGGTGATCTCCTGGAGGCGGAACGTCCCGGTCTTGCCCTTGAGGGCGAGATCGTGTGTGCAGCCGGTCTCTACGTGATCCCGGACCTGCTCCATCACGGACTCGCTGACAAGCAGGCGCGTGCCCGCTTCCTTGTTGGCGGCTTCGATGCGGCTGGCAGTGTTCACCGCGTCGCCGATGACCGTCTCGCGACGGTTGTGGGCGGCGCCGAGATCTCCGATCACGACGCAGCCGACGTGAACGCCGACACGCACACCGAACGGCCGGTCGTAGAGTTGCTGCGTGTACTCCGATACGCGGTCCGCGGTCTTGAGCATGGCGAGTCCGGCGCGCACCGCCGACAGGCCGCACGCAGCGCCGCGAAACACGGCCAGCAATCCGTCGCCCATGTAGTTATCGATATGCCCGCCAGCCGCGTCGACGTCCTCGCCTGCCTGCAAGAACCAACGGTTGAGCAGATGGATCACGTCGTAGGGCGGCAGCGACTCGGAGAGGGGCGTGAAACCTGCGACGTCGGAGAAGAGGATCGCGACCACTTCCTCGCGCCCCGATGCACCGGCGATGGCATCGGGACCATGACAGGCAACCAGCGCCGCGTCGCAATCGTCGAGCACGAGCCGCCGCACGGTCGCGTCGCCTCGAACGCGCGCACGACACGCCAGGCGGGTGGCGTCGTCGAAGTGTAACTTCTCCGCCATCTCGGACTCATCGTCGGTGCGCGGACAAAGCGCCTCGATGCCGTCCTCGACGCGGACGCGGCACGTGCTGCAACGCGCCTTCCCGCCGCACGCATGCGTGATCGGAATACCAGCTGCAAGGAGGGCCGCGAGCAGCGTCTGCTCGGCCGCCACCGGCGCAACGCGTCCGTCGGGGTTGGAGGTGACCTGATGACTGGCTTCGCTCATGTGGACAAGGGTACGCGCGGAAGATGGCTGCGCGTGGCAGCAACTCCGGAAGCTCCAAACGCTGTCGATTATGCCGGACACCGGGTCAGCGTCGCGCGTCGCTCCCGAGCGTCTGGACGAAGGTCGTGATCGCCTCCCACGCCAGCATGGGCGCAGCCTGTAGCAGGAGATGCGGTGCAGGTATCCTCACCAGGCGCACATCCGGCTGGACCGTGGTGATCCGCTCGCCCGCGTCGCCTCCCAGGAGAGCATCCTCCGTGGCCGACAGCGCCAGAACGGGAACGGCGGTCTGCGCGAGATCGGCGCGCGCGTCGACGGCAGCGATCGAACGCAATCGTGTGGCGATCACATCGGGCGCTACACCGTTGAGGGCGCGCCGCACGTCGTTCGCCAGGTCCGCGTCACCGCCAGCGAGCAGCCATCGCAGCACCCACGTCGGCGGACTTACGCGAGAGACGATACGCGCCACTGCGGTTCCCATGCGCGCGGCGGGCGGGGCTCGCAAGAAGGACGCGCACAGGACGACACCGGCGAGCCCCTCCGGCTGCGCTGCGGCCAGGCGGAGCGCGAGAGGACCGGCGAACGACTCGCCAAGCAGTACCCAGCGCCCATTTCGGGGCAGAGCGTCGCGAACGCGCCGCGCGAGCGCGTCGTAGTCGAGTGCCTCGCGTGGAGGGAATGCGATGACCTGCGTCGTCATCTCGTGCGGGCAACTCGCGGTGAAACGAGCGAAGAGCGCCCCTGTCCCATCCATACCGGGCAACAGGACGATCATCATCTTCCGGCGCCTCCGCGATGCAAGTTGAGGCTATAAGGCCCCAAGGCCGACCCGGTCTGGGTCTGATTCCAGGACTTCTTGGAGGACTTCGAGGGCTGTGTACTTGCCGAGGGTACGGCCGCGCTCGCGGTCGCGACGGTCGCGGAGGCGGCGATCGAGGGCCCAGATCGCGCGGCGCAGCGGGCTCGGACTGTCCAGGTACTCGCGGACGGCCGCTTCCAGGACCTCGCGCCGCGGGTACGCCTCCACGATGGCCTCGATGTCGGCCCGGAATACGTCCGGGGACGTGAGCTTCGCGAGCGAGCGGATGTACGCGACGATCTCCTTCGCAACAAGCGGCATGAGATCGCGGCGCGGCGTGAACGCCTGTTCGAGGTCGATGGTGACGAGCCGATCCCCGGCGACGATTACGTGCAGAAACGTCCCGTGCTCCTGGATCAGACGCACGTCGGGCGTGTCGAGCGCCAGCACGTGTCGGCGTCCCCACGCAGCGGCGAAGCGGTGGAGTAAGTCATCGCGCTGCTCGCGGGCCAGCGTGTCCGCCGCAAGCAGTCTCCCGAGGATCTTGCCGTCGATGAACTCGAGCAGCGTCGTCGTGCCATGCATGTACGCGGGGTAGCGCGCGGAGAGATCCTCCGGGACGTCGCAACCGGCGGCGCGCCAGGTCGCAAGCAGCATCCGCTCGGTACGCCAGCGAGCGTTCACGGTCGTCGGCGTCTTCTGTCGCGCGATGCGCTCGACGAAGAGCCGCATCCAATGCGACGGGCCGGCATCGCGCGCGGCGTAGAGCTTCTGGAGTACGACGCCATCCGGTGTCGGCACCGGCCAGATCTGATTGCCGCGCCGGGGAGACCGGACCCGCGCGGGGCCGTCGCTCACTTCGGGTTCGACCTCGTGAGCGAACGTTCGTCGAGACGCCGCTTGATGTCGAGCGCGACCTCGTACTTGCTGTGCTTCTTCTTGTTCTTCGGCTTGGCCGCGTAATCGATATTCCGGATCAACTTCCACAGCGGGTGCGGGTCGTTGAACGCCCAGTCGTAGGTGCTCATCAGCAGCGCCTTGTCCGGGTAGTGCTCGATCAGTTCCTCGGTCATGCGCTCGTAGAGTCGATCGCCGAAGAAGCGACCGACGCTCCGCATGTACGCGCAGATCTCACGGCCGACCAGCGTACGGATGTTCTTGCCGGTGTAGATCATCTCGAAGTCGAGATAGAGAAACTCGCCCTTCCAGAGCATGACGTGCTTGACGTCGCCGTTCTCGTGGATCAGTCGACTGTCGTTGTCCTTGACCGCGGCGGCATGCCGCCGATGCCATTCGCCAATGAAGCGCCGCCACGTGTCCATCCGCTCTTCGACGGGCACGCTCTTGTCGGCAAAATACTCGCGGAAGTGGAGTCCCGGGATGTACTCGAACGTCATGTAGCCGCCCTCGGGCAGCCCCTCGACCTTGACCTGCGGGTAGATCCCGAAGCAGCGGAAGCCGTGCTTCTCCCAGGTGTTGATGCAATCGACCTCGACGCGGCAACGCGGCTTCGGCATGTGCGAACTGCGCCCGGTCAGCATCACGTTCCCGAACGTCTTCTTCATGTAGAGGAGCGAGCTGCGATTGCCGTAGTAGACCTTGAACACGACGTCGAGCCCGTCCGGCAGCGTGTGCCGCCAGAGGTAGTTGCCATCGCCGGCCAAATTGGTCTTGTCGATGTCGTCCACGCGAATGGTGCACGCAGCCGGATTGGGGCGCGTGGACTCGGAAGACGATCCTGCGGTGGCCTCTGCGTCGCTCATCGGGTGCTCTGGTGCTCCGGGACCGGGATCCGCTCCCGGATCGCGTATCGGGCGTGAGGCGCCTCGAGCACCCCGCCGTTCCCGAGGTTGTACACGCCGCCCCCATCGCGAACGCAGCGTTCTGCGGCCATGCGCCTCGACTGCGACAGCACGCCAAGCCGTTCCAGGCTCGGCGACCGGCTGTCGTGGATCAGTCGATCAAGCGGATCGTGTACGGATAGCGGTACGAGCGTCCCTCGCTGGCCTGAACAGTCGCGATGATCGGCAGCACGATGACGAGCACGCTGGTGAGCGCGAGGAGGGGGAGGATGAGAATGGCGCCGAAGCCACATGTGGCGACGACGAGGAGCGCGCCGGCGGCTCCGTAGATCAACAGCGCGAGTTGGAAATTGACGGCTTCCTTGCCGTGTTGGTCGACGAGTGGATCCGTGTCGCGCTTCCACAGCCAGATCACCAGGCACCCGATCACGCCGGGGAGGCCGATCAGCGTGGAGAGCCCGGCGAGGTGCGCGAACGCCGCCCACATACGCGCGTCGCTCTCAGCATTCGCTCGCTCCTGTACCGGCACGGGCGGTGGCGGCAGGTTGGGGTCGGTGGCATACGAATCGTCGGGTTGCGTCATCGGCGTCACGTGAGCGGGAAACCGCAGCGGACGACGGGAGTTCAGACGGAGTTCCAGGAGTTGCAAGCCGAGTGTCAGACCGCGAGCGTCAGACCGGGTCTGTGATGGGCGATGGGCGCTCCGCCGGGTCGCGCTGAGTGGAGGACGGGAGGGGCGGGAGATGGGAAGAGGGCCACGCTCGTCGTCAACCGACCGAAATACCGTGCCAGGCTCAATTTCTTCGCGCGGTGACGTGACCAGACGAGGGCGAATATCGTCGGCGCGCGCAAGAATTGAGCCAGGCACGCGATTTCGGCCGCGCCACGCCCTCGGTTGATCGGGGATAGGGGGATAGGGGAGGGAGAAGCTCGATGGCAAAGAAGCCCGAACCGCGCGACGACGCCGGAAACGAGAGCGATTGGCGGGGCGTGTGCGCAGCACTCGCCGTGACAAACGCGGTGAGGCGCAGAGAGTGGATTCCGCCTGCGAAACCAGCCTCCGCGACGCGCTCACTTCAGCGACGAGGATACGACTCGATGCGAGGCAGCGAACTCCAGCCGCGGACCCGGTTGAAGCAGTCGGAGCCGCGACTGAAGCCGAACATGCGAGCGAAAGCGAGCGTGCCGACGGAGTCGGCACAAACGCAACACGGTGCGCGCGCCCGCCGCCGCCGAAGGCGGCGCGCTGCGCGCGCAACTGGTACCCCTAGCGGGATTTGAACCCGCGTCTCGGCCTTGAGAGGGCCGCGTCCTGGACCGGGCTAGACGATAGGGGCACCGTGCAAATTCGACGCGACCGGTCCGTCGCGTGAGGGGGGCATTCTGGGAACCCGCCGCCCCGCGTCAAGTAAATCGAGCGGCCGGATTGGCGCGCACCGACACTTCAGGCATGCGGCAGCACCAGGAGACGCTTCGAATTGACACTCCCGGTCGGGGCCTTCACGAGGTCACGGGCGACGTGGCGGCAGCGGTCGCGCGTGCCGGAATGGCGACGGGCCTGGCGGTGATCTTCTGCCGCCACACGTCGTGCAGCCTCGTGATCCAGGAGAACGCCGATCCGTCGGCGCGGCGCGATCTGGAGCGGTGGCTGGAGCGCCTGGCGCCGGACGGCGATCCGTCGTACACGCATACCGCCGAGGGTCCGGACGACATGCCTGCGCATCTGCGCGCCGCCGTGACGAAGACCTCGGAGACGATCCCCGTGGTCGATGGACGCCTGGCGCTTGGCACGTGGCAGGGGCTCTTCCTGGCGGAGCACCGGCGGCGCGCGCACACGCGCCAACTCGTCGTCCATGTGACGGGTCAGTGAGGTGCGAGAGATGACAGCCGCCGACGACCCGCTCGCCCCCCTCGGACGCATGGACGTGTATCTGATCGACCAATTCATGAAGGGGCGGTTCCGCGCGGCGCCGCGCGTCCTCGACGCCGGGTGCGGCGCGGGACGCAACCTCGACCTCTTTCTCGCGGGCGGACACGAGGTGTGGATCGTCGATGCCTCCGCCCCACCGCTGAAGTCCGCCCTTCGGCACGCGACGCGACTGGGCGCTCCCATTCCGGACGAGCGTGCTCATCTGGGCGCCATCGAGGAACTCAATCTGCCAGCAGCACACTTCGACGTCGTCCTCTCGATCGCTGTCCTGCACTTCGCGCGCGACGCCGCGCACTGGAACGCGATGGTGGACGCGCTCTGGGCACGACTCGCCCCGGGTGGACTCCTCTTCGCTCGGCTGGCGTCGTCGATCGGGATCGAGGAGCAGATCGATCCGCGCTCACCAGGACGCTTCGGTCTCCCCGATGGCAGCGAGCGCTATCTCGTGACGCTGGACGATCTCGTCGCAACCACGGCGCGCCTCGGCGGCGAATTGGTCGAGCCGATCAAGACCGTCAACGTGCAAGGGCTGCGTTGCATGACCAACTGGATCGTGCGCCGTCGGTTCGAGGCGTAGCCGACGACCGACAGCCGACCGGTCAATCCGGCGCCGGGAGTTTCGGCACGCCACGCAGCTTGCGGCGGAAACGCAACCAGGGCAGTCTCCAGAGCAGCCTGCTACGGCTCCGCTCCAACGTCTGCCAATCCTCGATGCGGTAGTACTTCGCCGTATAGAGGCTCGCCAGAGCGGTCCGCGAAACGGGCCGGCGTGCGCGCTGGCCGGCCCGCGCGTTGCGCCACGCCTGGGTGACGTCGAAGACGAGCAGGCGTCCACCGCAGAGCCGCATGTCGACATAGATCGCGGCCGCAAACGCCTTCGCTGACGCGAGCAGATGCCACGGAGCCGGATAGAGCCGCCAGATCTTCAACTGGAGGTGCGCGTAACCCAACGCGACGAGACGCATCCAATCCGACTCGCTCTTGTCCACATGATGGTGGAACGCGACCTCGGGGAAGTGCAGCACGGCCCACTCCGACGCGTAGAGACGCACGGCGAGGTCGAATTCCTCGCCCGGACCGGGGAAGAGATCGCAGTACCCGCCCACATCGCGAAATGCCTCGGCGCGCACGAGACACGCGCCGCCGGCGAAGCTCGCGTGGAAGCACGCGTAATTCAACGCGGCGGAGCGGAGTCGCCAGCCGACCGGTTCGTCGTCGGCGGCGTCGTAGAGCGCCATGCTGGCAAGTCCGACACGCGGGCGGGCATCGAGGGCTTCCACCAAGCGCAGCAAAACGTCGGCTGCGCGGATCTCGCCATCGTCGTCGAGGAAGAGCAGGTACTCGCCACGCGCCTCGCGAGCCACGCGATTGCGGCCCGCGGCGCAGCCGAGATTCTGCGGCTCTACGATGAGTCGGACGGCGGGGAACTCCGCGGCAACCAGCGCCGCGGTCGCAGCGCACCCGTTGGCGAGGACCAGGATCTCGCGGTCGCCGAACGTCTGCTCCAGAACGCTTCGCAAGCACCCCCGCAGTCGCTCCAACCGGCCGCGTGAGAGGATCAACGCGCTGACGCGAGGCGCGCCACCGCCGCTGCCATCGGTCGCAGCGCGCGCACTCACCTCAGCGTCCCTCACGCCGCTTCACTCCTCCGAGGGCGCAAAAGCCGCCGCGGCGCGCAACCGCGCGAGCGACACGTCCTTGCCAAAGATCTCCATGACGTCGAAGAGCGACGGCGACACGGTGCCGCCGACGAGAGCGACGCGGCACGGCTGTCCCACGTGCTTCATCTTCCACTCGTGCTCCTCGAGAAACGCCATGGTGGCGGCCTCGAGGGCAGGAGCCTGGAAGTCGTCGATCTCGGCGAGGCGATCAGCGAGCAGCGTCAAGCGCTCGCGCTGCTCTTCCTTCAGGAACTTGCGCGCCGCCTTCTCGTCATACGTAACCGGTCCGCGGTCGGTGAACATCCGCAGCCCCTTCGCAAGTTGCAGCAGCGTGTTGGCGCGCGGCTGAAGCGCCTCGACGGCGCGCAGAACCCACGTCGTCTCGGGGTCGATCCCGACCGCCTCGATGAAGGTGCGTGCGCGATCCCGCAGCGCGGCGGGCGTCATCTCGCGCAGCTTGAAGCCGTTCAACCAATCGAGTTTCTTCTCGTCGAACACCGCGGCGCTCGGGCGGACGTCCTTCAGGTCGAAGAGCTGCGTCAGTTCCTCGACCGTGAACTGCTCTTGATCTCCGTGTGCCCAACCGAGTCGAACGAGAAACGTGAGCATCGTCTCGGGTAGGTAGCCGAGGTCCCGGAACTGCAGGATCGACACGACGTTGTCGCGCTTCGAGAGCTTTTTGCCGTTCGCACCGTGGACCATGGGCAGGTGCGCAAAGGCGGGCAGCGGAGCGCCAAGGAGGCTGTAGAGATGGATCTGTTTCGGCGTGTTGTTGAGGTGATCGTCGCCCCGCACAACGTGCGTGATCTGCATGTCGATGTCATCGACGACGACGGTGAAGTTGTAGACCGGCGAGCCGTCCTGGCGCGCCAGGATGAGGTCGTCGAATTGGTCGTTGCGGACCTCGACGCGGCCTTTCACAAGATCGTCGATGACGACCGTGCCCTCCTCGGGCAGTTTCGCGCGAACGACGAATGGGAGGTCCGGCGCATCCGTGCGATCGCGGCACGTGCGGTCGTAGCGATAGAGCTTCTTCTGCCGCTCGGCGTCGGCGCGCTTGGCGGCGACCTCGTCCTTCGTGCAATAGCAGCGATACGCCTTCCTGGCGTCCAGCAACTCATCGAGTCGCGCACGGTAGAGATCACCGCGCTGGCTCTGGAAGAAGGGTCCTTCGTCCGGCTCCATGCCGATCCAGCGCATGCCCTCGAGGATCACGTTCGTGCTCTCGTCCGTCGAGCGCGCGCGATCCGTGTCTTCGATACGGAGGATGAACGTGCCACCGAAACGGCGCGCGTAGAGCCAGTTAAAGAGGGACGCGCGCACGCTGCCGACGTGCAGGTCGCCGGTCGGGCTGGGCGCGAAGCGGACGCGGGGGGCTGTCATCGTGGGTTCTCCGGCGGCCCTCCCATCGCTCCGGAGCGGAGCGATGGGCTGAGCCGACGCAGGAAGATGCCATCTCCGCCCGCAGAGACGAAGGGATGCCGATCAGTCGCGGCGTGTCATCCAGCGCAGGCGAGCCGAGTCAGAAGACGGTCTCGAGGTCCGACAGGCGCCAGATCTGATCGATCCCATAGCGCATCTTGACCTTGACCGTCACGCGCCGATCCGCGCGTTCGGAGTCCGGCGCAGAGAACTGAAAGCGCACGACCTTGAGCTGCGGGAGAGAGTCGACGCTCGCCGCCTGAACGGCGGCAAGCATGGACGCTCTGTCCTTGAGCGTCGTGACCTCGGAGACCTGCCGGACCATCCCAAAAAAGCGTTGCAGCAACTCGTCCTGCTCGTCCGCGGGCAACGTAGTAAACTCTGCCGCCTGCGGATGTCCGAGCGACGAGAGCCAGTCGACGGCGTCGAGATTTGGACGCGCCGCCTGGTAGTTGTCCTCGAGCCCCGCTGTCAACACGTTCGTGAGGACAATACGGGCGTCCTCGGGACTGCCCATTCCGGCGCCACCTGCGCCGCCGCACGCCGACAGCGCCAGAACTGGCACCGACAAAACTCCGATCAACATCACGACAAGCAGCCGATGCATGGGAGCACCTACCTTTCCCACCGCCCAGCGTAGCACGCCCCGCCGCGGGGGTGACCCGCGTGACTTCGACATGGTCAGAAATCGTCGGCGGCGATGTCGATCGTGAGGAAGCCGAGCACGAAGTCCAGGATCTCCCATGGATCGACCTCTGCGTGAGCACCGATGATCAGAACGTGCAGGCCGACGCGGAAGCCGGTCTTGGAGCGCGACCAGCTTCCGACGTCCCCCACACCCCCCACCGGGCCAACTCCGAGCGCCGCAATGGTGCCGACTTGGAACGGCAGGTGCCGAAGTCCCTGGAATCCGACGCCGACCGACAGATTCCACATCGCACGGGCCTGCAGGGCGCTCGTCGCCTGAACATCGACACCGATACCGGGGCCCGCGTCCACGCCGACCTTGGCGACGTCGAGCAGATCGACGACGCGGTTTGGGAGGTAGAGCAGAGCGCCCATCAGAAAGCCGCGCCCCTCGTCCTTCTTCGCACTCTCGGCGCTCGGCGGCGGCTCATCTCTGGCGGGCGCGTCCACTTTCTGCAGCGGAACTCCCGGGACGGCCGTCGGCGCCAGATCCGGGGCGGTCGACGCGCACGCGCCGAGCGTGGCGGCAAGCAGAAGAGCGAAGAGACTACGCACGACTGACCTCCCGGTTCGATCCGTCTCCCGACCCGTTCAGGCGAGCCGCCGGTCAGGCGACCGAGGCGCGCCGTGGGAGTCACGGCGTCGCCGAATCGCAGCCTTCCGTCAGCGCCAGTCCATGAACTCCCAGATCGCCGACACGTAGGCCCGATAGGGAAAATCCACGCCAATGGTCCGCCGCGGATCGGATGACAGCGCCATGCGACCAAGTGCGCGCGCCGCCATGGCCCGCATGGGATCGGGATGGATGCCCGCATCGTCGGCGACGACGACTGCAAGCCGGCGTGCCGCTGCGTCATCGCCGTGCTGCCCGAGCGACGCAGCCGCACTGCTGAGCCGCGAAGCGCTCTCGCCGCTGGTCTCGAAGAGCCGAACGGCCGCTTCCAGCCGCGTGGCGTCGCCGAGCATCGCGAGGGCATCCGAGAAGGCTCGGCGCACGCGACCGTCTGGCACGGTATCGTACGCGGCACGCAAGCCGACGAGCACCGCAGCGGGATCGGCGACGGGATCGGCTCCGATCATCGCCAGGGACTCGGCCAGGTGGATGCGCAACTCCTGGTTCACTCCGTTGTCCCGTGCGACGGAGACCAACGCGTCGACCGACGCTGCGTCGCGCACCATCCCCAGCGCGATCGCCGCAGCGGCGCGCGTATCCGGCGGTTCGCGCCCGCCCGGAGCGGCACGCAAGAGGACCGCGATCCCATCGCCTTCCGGACCGGCAGCGGCGATACCGAGCGCGAGAGCGGCGAACGCGGCCGGCTCACGGGAGCGGCGTTCCCAGCGGCGAAGCAACGCCTTCCGTGCGCGAACCCGAGCCGACGGGGATACGTCAACCGACGCGGCGACGCGCCCGAGAGCGATCGCCGCGAAGTCGGCGGTCGAACGATCCCGCTTGCCCGCGAACGCGACTTCGAGCACGCCGACGATGCGGCGCTGCTCCGGCGGACCGACGCGCGGCACCAGGCGCGCAAGTGCGACCGGGATGGCACGCCGAACGATCGCGGCAATCTGCGATCGCCCTTTGGCTGTCAGCGCCTTCTCAAGTTGCCCGACGACTGCGCCACGCCCGAACGTCTGCCCCGAGGTCTGCCCTGGAGATCCGATCCGCCCGAGAGCATCCACGACATACACCAACTCGATGTCCGAGAGCGCAACGTCGCCCCACTTCCGTTCCGCGAGCGCGGACACGAGGTGTGGCGTGGCGCGTTCGTCTCCGAGAAGTCCGAGCGCGAAGATGATCGCCGCGCGCGACCGCTTCGTGTCGGCGACGGCGGCGAGCAGCGCGTCGAGCGTGTCGCCGTTCACGTCGGTGCCGCCGAGTCCGAGCGTCAGCGCCGCGAAGTCCCGCACGCGGGAGCCCCCGCGCCCGGCATCGGCGAGCACTCGGATCAAGCGCGACCGTTCGGCGCCGGTCATGGGCGCCGCGTCGACCAGGAGTCGCGCAGCGGAACTCCGGCTCATCCTGTGGAACGACGCCTCGCCGTCGAGTGGTTCTCCGAGGAGCATCCGCATGGCCAGACCGCGCACGTGATCTCCATCGTCGCCGAGTCGCTGGAGAGCGCGCTGCGCCTCCGCCCGCACGTTCCAGTTGGAGTCGCCCGAGAGCGCGACGCTGCGCAGCGCCGGGATAACGGTGTCGCGCACGACGTCGGGTGAGAGCGCCGGTGCCAGCCGCACGTCGTCCCCGCGCACCGCGGCGCCGTTGAACTTCCACCAGAAGGCCCACCACGTGTAGTCGCGGCGGTTCTTGGCACTGGACGGGCGCCCTACCCCGCCCGTCGTCGGTGCCGACGGGCCTCCCGCCGCCGGGCCGGAAGAGGCCCCACCAGAATCGCCGCCGCCACCGCTGCTCGGGCCACCGATGCCTCCACCGCCAGCCGAGGGCGGGCCGCCATCCGGGCTCTCTCCAGCGGGTCCGCGATACTCGCCGCCGGGCGAGCTCGGGCCGCCCGCCGCGGGAGCGGGAGGTGGATCCGACGGCTCGCGCGAGTCTGGTGCCACGGCATCGCCCGGGTCCGCGCCGCTTGCCCCTTGCCGAGGACCGGACTGCCCACTCCCCTTGCCGAACGCGTGCATCGAAGTACTCTTCGTGCCGCCGGAGCCACCAGCAGCGACCGGCGCGGCGGACGGCTCCGGAACGCGCGCCAACTCAGCATCGTCCGGGATGTGCGTGTCGTCCTCGACGATCAGGAACGACGTGTACGGCGTGACCACCTGATAGCGGAGTCCGAGACGCACGATTTCAGCGCGGATCTCCGCAACCATCCCGTGCAAACGCAACTCGTCCAGCAATCGGTCAATCCGCATGCGCGCCCAGAGCTGCGCGACGTGCGGACGACTGCCTGCCGCCGCGGGCAGCTCGGCGCTCAGCGTCACGACGACGGGTTGCGGCCCGATGCGCCCCGTCAATCTGAGGAGAACGGGGCCGCTCCCCGTGTAGCGCCCCGCCATGACGACCGCCGTGCCGCGGAAGACGTCGGGAAGCCGCTCGGGTTCGGTGCTGAGAACCTGCACGTCGGTCCCGATGACGTCGATCGAGACGTCGGTGAGGATCGGGCTCTCGACCTTGTCGAAGAACGCGGAGAGCTTCACCTCAAGGTCCTCGTCCTCGCGGACGTACTCGGCCGCTCCGTGGCTGACCTTGGAGAGCTGCGTCAAGAGGAAGTCCTTCACGCCGTTACCGACACCGAACGCGAAGAGGCGGATCTCGCCTCCGCTGCGCTCGCGGTAGTTGTCGACGATCTTCCCCGGCCGTTTCTCGCCGACCGTCGGCTGCCCATCCGTCAAGAACGAGAGCACGAAGAGGCGGTCGGGGCTCGCGTCGCGCAGCGCCGTCGCCTCCTCGAGCGCAAGGTCGATATTGGTCCCGCCGGAGGCCGTCAGGCGCTTCGCGAACACGCGAGCCTTCTGGAGCCAGACCGCATTCGCAGGAACCAGTCCCGCGTTGGTTAGCAATTGCGTGCCCGACGAGAACGCGATGATCGAGAAGCGATCGCCCTTCTTCAGCGTCGTCAGACCGTGGAGCAACGCCGCGCGGGCCTGCTCCATCTTCTGGCCCTGCATCGAGCCGGAGCGATCGACGACGAACACCACGTCGCGCGGCACCTCGGGGACATCGTCCAGCCGCGGCACGACGCGCACGAGGAACGTCCCCTCCGGCGACTCTTCCAGCTTGTGGGCGAGGAGCGCCATGCCGACGCCCTTGACCGCCGGTGCAGAGCGCACCTTCAGCGGGCCCTGCGGCACGAAGCCCTCGCGCGACCATTGCACCGCCCCCATCACATCGTCGTGCAACACCTGCGCGTCAGCGTGGGTCGGGCAATCGAGTACGGCAACGCCCTGCGTGTCACGCACGCTCACGAGAACGTCCGCGACACCCACCGGCACCCCCTCGGGCATCGGGATCTCCAGCGTCCGGAGTCCCAGATCGTCATGGACGACGTGCGCATAGACGAGGCGGATGCGCACGGTGTCGCGCGCCGGAATCGGGAACACGCTCACCTTGAACGTGCGCCAGCCGATCTCCTCCAGGAGCGCGGGGTCCTTCTTGCTACGGACGATGCGCTCGTAGATACGACGCGCCTGCCCGGCCTCGAGTACGCGCCCGTGCTTCTCCTTGCCCTCGATCCACATCGAGAACGAGTGCACGACCGCGTTCTCGGGCAGACGGAATCGATACGTCCCCTCGCGCACCTGATCGGTGCCGTTGCGAAACGTCTGATCGACGTCCACGAGCGCGACCCCTTCGTCCACGACGGCGCGGACGGAGAACGTCTCGATCGTGAGGGGCGATCCAGCTTTGATTTCGAGGGCTTGCCCGAAGGCGGGGATCGCGGCGCCGAGTAGCACCGCAAGGCTCAGGAGTTGGCGCAGCATCGCGTCCTTCCCGTATCTGCGCTCGCGCAACGGGTCGGACGCAAGAAGAGTGCCGCGCAGGACACAGTGCGGACCTCCGCCCGCGCGTTACCCGACCGTCACAGGGTCACGGGGAACTCCCGCGCGGCGGCTTGCCGAAACGGCGGATCAGCCCGACGCACCAGATCAGCGTGTAGATCCCGTAGGCCGCCATCACGAGCAGGAAGCCACTGAGGGTCTCCTTCCGCTCCAACGCCACGAGGATCGTCTCGTGGACGAGAGCGAGGATCAGAACGACGGTCACGGCGCCGAAGCGCGTGAGACGACGCCCGACGTCCGCGAGCGACTCGTTCCGCCTCTCCGGCGCAAGCCAGTACTCCCGATTGGGCACGTTGATCATCGACGTGGGGATGCGCGGCAGCAACTGCGCGAGGACCACGAAGAAGCCGCCGGTCAGCGCGTACGTCGCTGCCATCGTCAACGCGAAGCTGTCCTTCGACATCCAGTCGTCGGCGACGCCGCGCGCGTCGAAATGCGACGGCACGCGATCTGGCAGGGATGGGTAGTAGAGGACGAGATGGGCCAGCGCGCCGACCAGGAGCGCAGCGAGCAGGAGAACGTCTCGACGCGCTGCTCTCGACGCGCAACTCGGCATCAGACCTCGACGTCCAGCGACTGCGATGCGGAGACGATGGCAGTCGTCGGGAGGCGGGTCAGCAACTCGTTGTAGCGAGCCAGATCGGCGCCGCCTCCGTCGTCCAGTCCACCGACGCCGAGCAACACCAGATGGCTGTCTCCCGACTCGTCGGCAATCACGTCGAACGGATCGCCCTTCGAGTGCACGATCATGACGGTCGCCTCGATCCGACTCGACTCGATGAGTTCCACCATCTCGCGCTCGGACGCCTCCATCGCGTCCACGCCGCGCACGATGCGCAGGAGGCGGATCTTGCATCCACGCCACGCACGCGTCTCCCGGATCAAATGCGCAAGCAGCAGCGAGAGCGAACCGTTGTCGCGGCCCCGCCACCAGATGTCGATCTGTCGTCCGTGACAGGGGATGTTGGCCGACGACTCGGTGGTGAACGGACTCGTCGAGTCCTGTTGATGGAAGAGGATCACATTGTACGAGAGTGCGGTCGCGTCGCTCAGCACGTCGAGATACTCGCTCTCCTGTCCGTCGGACCAGTAGAGCATCAACGTGTTCGGGCGCAGGCGCCCGATGCCGTGCGTCATGAGCAGGGAACGGATGCCAGCGGAATACGAGTCGGCAATCGGCACCTCGTAGAAGAAATGCTGCTCCCCCGTCTTCACGAAGCGCTCCAGCTGAGCGAGTTGCACCTTCCGCTCTTCAACGAGTTCCTGCACCGTGCCCCGCAACACGACGGCCATCGTCAGGATGCCCTGCCCGGAGCCGACGGCCTGTGCGAACTGCGCGATCGGACGACCGTCCTCACCGGGACGGGTCACGGCGATCACGACTGGACGCCAGTTGCGCGGGTGCGCAGGTCGCTCGCCGAGCTTGATCAGGTAGTCCTTGATGCGCTGCACGTAGAACCCGCGCCGGGCGTCGCCTGCGGGGTTGTCGAGATCGCGATGCACGAGG
Source organism: Planctomycetota bacterium (assembly GCA_024280885.1). Lineage (GTDB taxonomy): Bacteria > Planctomycetota > JAJSAM01 > JAJSAM01 > JAJVHW01 > JAJRPF01. Next base: position 162,289 of record JAJRPF010000074.1, read on the forward strand.
AAGCGATGCAGCCCCATCAGCACGAGGACAGACACGAACGTCGCGAGCGGATCGATCGCCAGCATGACGGACGCGCAGACGAGCGCCCCGGCAAGTGACGTGCGCCAACCACCGATCTTGAAGCGCGGTCGGAACGACGGGTTGCGCGAGAAGCCCTCGATGAACGTCGCGAAGTTCATCGCTCCGTACGAGAGCAGGAAGAACATCGTCACGACAGCGGCGAGGGCATTGAGGTCGCCGGCCCAGATGCAGGCCAGCGCGATCACGAGTGTGAAGCAGATCGCACGGCGCGGCTCGGCGTTCGGTTGACGTGCCTGCGCGAAGAACGCCGAACCCGGGAAGAGGTTGTCGATGCTCATCGCGCGCAGGATGCGCGGCGCGCCCATGAAGCTCGCGAGCGCCGACGAGAGAGTAGCCGCGTAGACGCCGGCGTCGATCAGCCAGGGGAACGTCGCAATACGCTTCATCGTCGCGGCGCCGGGGTCTTGGATCAACTGCTCACGCGTCGCCGCTCCGGCGAATACGTAGGGCAGCACGAGGTAGACCACGAGCGAGACGCCGACCGCCATGAACGTGCCGCGTGGCAGGCTCTTGGCCGGGTCCTTCAAGTCCCCCGACATCGACACGCCCTGTGTGAAGCCCGTGATGGCGGGGAAGAAGATCGCGAAGATGATCCAGAAGGGCAGCGCGTCGTCGCCCATCGCAGGTCCGGTCGTCAGTTCCATCTGCGCCGGATCGAAGGCCTGCGACGCGCCCCAGAAAAAGGAGATCAACGCTGCCGTCAGCGCCGCCATGATCACGTACTGCAGTTTCGTCGCGATGTCGGCGCCCTTGTAGGCGACAGCGAAGAGCAACAGCACGACGACAGTGGAGACGATCTGTCCGACCGTGACTGGCGCCAGCGCGACCATCTCGGCGGGCAAGTCCAACCCGAAGATCCGCGCGGGGAAGAAGAGGTCGCCGGTGACCTGCGTGAGCGCCTCGGTGAAGCCGACGATGTAGAAGCCGACGGAGATCGACTGCGCGACGAAGAGTACCGTCCCGATCGCGCCGCCGAACTCAAGACCGAGACTGCGCGAGATCAGGTAGTAGTCGCCGCCGCCCTTCACGCGCGTATTCGTCGCGATCGCAGAGAGCGAGACGGTCGTGAGAACGCTCACGACGTTCGCGATCACGACGATCGCGAGCATCCCGTAGAGCCCCGCCTGTCCGGTGACGAAACCGAAGCGCAGGAACATGATCACGCCGAGGATCGTGAGCACGCTCGGGGTGAACACGCCACCGAACGTGCCGAGCTTCCCGCGAGCCGGATCGGCTGCAGGCGCTGTGTCGCTCTTCGCGGAGATGGGAGTCGTGCTGCTCAGTGGAATCACCGAGAACGGCCCGTGGCGGGCCCTTCTGAGAGCATCGTCACTCCGCGCGAACGCCTACAGCGCGCGCCCATGATGCCTGGACGGGAATGGGAACGGGAGCGGCGGAGAGTCGCATGTGGCGGCTGCCGCGAGGAGCCTCAGACTTCGACGTCGAGCGACTGTGACGCGGAGAGAAGGACCGTCGTGGGGAGTCTCTCCAGGAGATCGTTGTACCGCGACAGATCCGTGCGGCCCCCGACATGGAGCCCGCCGACACCGACGAACACAAGGTGGCTCTGCCCGGATTCCTCGGCGATCACGTCGAACGGGTCGCCCTTCGAGTGCACGATGGTGACCTTCGCCGCGATGCGACTCGACTCGATCAACTCGACCATCTCGCGCTCCGAGCCCTCCATCTCGTCCACGCCGCGCACGATCCGCAGGAGCCGGATCTTGCAGCGCCCCCACTCCTTCGTGTCGCGCACGAGGTGCGCCAGCAGGAGCGCGAGGGAACCGTTCTCGTGCCCTCGCCACCAGATATCGATGCGACGCTGATGGCCGGGAAGGACCGCGGCGGATGCCGTCGAGAACGGGCTGTTGGACTGGTGCGGGTGAAAGAGCACAACGTTGTACGAGAGCGCCGTCGCGTCACTCAGAACCTCGAGGTACTCGCTCTCCAACCCCGCCGACCAGTAGAGCATGAGCGTATTTGGGCGCAGATCGCCGATGCCGTGGATCATCAGCAGCGACCGGATCCCGGCGGCGTACGAGTCGGCGATCGGGACCTCGTAGAAGAAGCGCTCCTCGCTACTCCTCACGAAGAGTTCGAGTTGCGCGAGCTGCTTACGCCGTTCCTCGACAAGATCTTCGAACTCGCCGCGCAGAACGACGGCCATCGTCAGAATGCCCTGCGCGGAGCTCACCGCCTGCGCGAACTGCGCGATCGGGCGCCCGTCCTCGCCGGGATGTGTCACCGCCAGGACGACCGGGCGCCAGTTGCGCGGATGCTCCGGACGTTCGCGGAGCTTGAAGAGGTAGTCCTTGATACGCTGTACGTAGAAGCCTCGCCGCGCATCTCCGGAGGCGCTGTGCAGATCTCGACGCACGAGAAAACGGTGCAACCCCATCAGGACAGCCACGGAGACGACGGCTGCCGCGGGGTCGATGGCGAGCATCACCGAGGCGCAGACGACGGCGCCGGCGAGCGATGTGCGCCACCCGCCCAGTTTGAAGCGGGGACGGAACGATGGGTTGCGCGAGAAGCCCTCGACGAACGTCGCGTAGTTCAGAGCGCCGTACGAGAGCAGGAAGAACATCGTGACGACGCCAGCCAGCGCGTTCAGGTCGCCGGCCCAGATCGCCGCCAGCGCGATGAGCAGGGTCACGCAAACCGCGCGTCGAGGCTCCGAGTTGGGTGTGTCGGCCTGGGCGAAGAAGGCCGATCCGGCGAAGAGCTCATCGACGCCCATGGCGCGCAGAATCCGCGGCGCGCCCATGAAGCTCGCGAGCGCGGACGAGAGCGTCGCTGCGAAGACGCCCGCATCGATCAGCCATGGATACGACGCCATCCCCTTCATCGTGGCGGCGCCCGGATCCGTCAGGAGTTGTTCGCGCGTAGCCGCTCCCGCGAAGAGGAAGGGCAGAGCCAGATAGACCGCGAGCGAGACGCCGACTGCCAGGAATGTCCCGAGTGGCAGACTCTTGGTGGGATTCTTCAGGTCGCCGGACATCGAGACGCCCTGCGTGAACCCGGTGGTGGCGGGGAAGAAGATCGCGAACACGGCCCAGAACGGCAGGCCGCCCTCGCCAACCCATGGGTCACGATTGAGCTCGAGATTCGCCGCATCGAAGACCTGCGCCGCGCCCCAAAAGAAGGAGACGAGCGCAGCAGCAAGCGCGGCCATGATCACGTACTGCAACTTCGTCGCGATGTCGGCGCCCTTGTAGGCCACCGCGAAGAGCAGGAGCACGACCGCCGTCGAAACGAGCTGCCCCACGGTCTCGGGCATCAGCACGACGAGTTCCGGCGGCATCGCGATGCCGAGCACCTCCGGCGGGATGCGCAACGGCTTGGTGACCTGCACCAACGCTTCGGTGAAGCCCACGATGTAGAAGCCGACCGAGATCGACTGCGCCACGTAGAGCACCGTCCCGATCGCGCCGCCGAACTCGAGTCCGAGGCTGCGCGAGATCAGGTAATAGACGCCGCCGCCCTTGACGCGCGTGTTCGTCGAGATCGCCGCGACCGACACGCTGGTCAGGATGCTGACCACGTTTGCGATGGCGACGATCCAGAGCGTCTGATGCAGTCCCGATTGCCCGGTCACGAAACCGAAGCGCAGGAACATGATGACGCCGAGAATCGTAAGGACACTCGGGGTAAAGACGCCACCGAACGTGCCGAGCTTCCCGCCCTCTGAGGGGGAGCCGGTTGCGGGGGAGCGGGAGTTCGTCGTGGAGGTCAGTGGGATCGCTCGAAGCCGTGCGGGGACGGCCGACGTTGCTTGCTCGTCAGCGAGGCTGCATCGTCAGAGTGCAGGAGAACCTGAAGCGGGGAATCAGAACGGCAGGTCCGATTGGGCTCCGACAGCGGCGTCGCGCTGCTTCTGGTACTCCTGCCCCTCGGAGCAGATCTCCCTGAAGTCGCACCATCCGCACAGAGGATTCGGGGTCGCGGGAAAGTCATCGTCGTCCCACGCCTTGACGATCCGAGTGCAGATCTCGGTCAGCTGTGCTTCCTTGCGCGAGAGCAGGTCGTCGTCGGGCTCGTAGCCGACCTCCAACTCGTCGTTCAGGTACAGGTAGCTGCAACGCGACACCTTGCCCCTGAACTTGCGCGCGACAAGCAACGCGTACGCCGCCAGTTGCAGGTCCTTCTCGGCGATCTCTTCCTGGTCCTTCTGACGCGGCGGCTTCCCGGTCTTGTAGTCGATGACCACCAGACTGCCGTCTTCGAGGCGATCGATCCGATCCACCTTGCCGCCCAGGATGACCCCATCGGTCAGTCGCAGTTCGTGGAATTGCTCCGCGGTCAGCGGCACCGCGCTGATGTCCTGCGTGTTGAAGAAGCGGTAGAGGATGTTGAGGCCCTTCTGGCCCCACGCCTTCTCCGTCTCGCGGTCATCGCCGAACGCTTCTTCGCGCGCCCGCTTCTGCTTCCACGAGTTGCGCGCGAACAGCCCACGCCCGCCCCAGGCATCGCGCAGCAGGTTACAGAGCGTCTCGTACGTGCGATCCGGGATCTTCACCTTCGTGATGTCGAAGAAGTACTGCAACGCGTCGTGTACGGCGTTCCCGAGCACGAGATGCGGGCTCGACTTGAAGTACTTCTTGCGCAACTCCGGATCGCGCCCGAAGTGGTACTTCCGAGGACAATTCAGATAGGTCTCGATCTGCGTGGGGAAGATCTTCATCGTCGAGAGATCCTACCGCGCCGCACCCCGCGACGCTCCTCTTCACCTGCGGGCGAGGAAGCGCTCCCGCACGGCGGGGCTACCGCACTGGAAGTGATACAATGAGCCGTCGGAGGATCGACATGGACGAGACGCGTACCGGCGCAGCGGACAAGTCGGGGATCAATTCGGGGGTCAACCTCGAACTCGGCTCTGGCCCACTCTCCGGAGGACGGCTCTCGTATCTCTTCGTCGACGTCCACGATCTCGACGTGATGCTCGGCTTCTACCGCGATGGGCTGGGCCTGCCCGTGGTCTTCGAGGGCCCCGGGGCGTGTGCATTTCTGAGACTGGGCGGTGGACCGCAGTTGGCGCTCTACAGCGGGCGAACGACGGAACCGGGAGCGGCGGCGCATGTGCTGATCGCGATCGATGTGCCCGACGTCGAGGCCGCAGCCAAGATGATCCGCGGACGCGGGATCGCCGTCGGCGCGACTCGGGACGTGCCCGGTGGGCGTGCTGCCATCTTCGCGGACCCCGAAGGCAATCGACTGGAACTCCACCAACCGGACTGAGAGGCTGTAGAGAAATCCCCCTCGGCACCGGTAGCGTGGACATCCGGGCTGGGTGCGCGCGCGTTCCGCCGCGCCCGGGCGGGCCGTCTGCCGCGGCCAGCAGGCTCGGAGACTCGCCAAAGTCACATCTCCTGCCGACCACGACAGCCGACCCACCCGAACACGTCCGGCATCCACGGGGGATCTCTTCACAACCTCTGAGCTGCGAAGGGCCGCGCCGCGGTAGCCTCGTCGCATGCCGAGTTCGGACGCCGAGGAACTCTCCTTCAACGATCTGATCCCGCTCGCCGAGCGCGTCGCTGCACGGATTGCGAAGGGCGCTGTCGCATCCCGGATCGCCCCTGCAACCCTGCGGAAGCGCATCGCCGAACGCCTCGATCTCTCCGAGCCGCAAGCTCCGGACGCGGTCCTCAGCGAGATCGAGGATCTGTTGCGGCGCTTCGCGGTACAGGTGACGCACCCGCGCTATTTCGGGCTCTTCAATCCGCCCGTGTTGCCCGAAACCGTCGCAGCGGTCGCCCTCGCAGCCGCCTACAACCCACAAGAAGCCGTCTGGAGCCACTCCCCGGCCGCCGTCGAGTTGGAGCAGCATGCCCTGCGCACGATGGCAACGCTCATCGGCTTCGACCCGGAGGACTCCGCGGCGCATTTCACCTCCGGCGGACAGGAGGCCAATCTCTCGGCTGTCGTGACCGGGCTCGCCCACGCGTTCCCGAACTGGCGTGACCAGGGTCTCCGGGCGCTCCCGGCAGCGCCGGTGCTCTACGTCGCGGGCGAGGGCCATCACTCGTTCGTGAAGGCCGCTCGCGTCTGCGGGCTGGGCGATGCCGCAGTGCGCTGGGTGACGGTCGACTCGCGATTGCGGATGGACGTCGCCGCCCTTGGGCGAGCCATCGCCGATGACCGCGCCGCCGGACGGGCGCCGTTCCTCGTCGTGGGGACGGCCGGCACCACCGCCGCGGGGGCCATCGATCCGCTCTCGGCAATTGCGGACGTCTGCGCGCGAGAGCGCCTCTGGTTGCATTGCGACGCGGCCTGGGGCGGCGGCGCGCTCCTCTCGCCCACACTCCGGGCGCACCTCGACGGCATCGCTCGCGCCGATTCCGTCACGTGGGACGCTCACAAGTGGATGTGCGCACCGATGGGCTCCGGAGCCTTCTTCTGCCGCCATCCAGCGACACTCACGCGCGCGTTCGATGTGGCGAGCGACTACATGCCCCCGTCGCGCCCGGGCGCCGACGATCCGCATCGCGTCTCGCTCCAGTGGACACGGCGCGCCATCGGCATTCCCGTCCTCACCGCGCTCGCCGTCCGCGGAGTCAGCGGCTACGCCGCGCTGGTCGAGCACCAGTCCAGGATGGCCGACCGCCTACGGGTTCTGCTGACCGAGGCCGGATACCGCATCGTCAATGACACCCCACTGCCCGTCGTCTGCTTCACGCACCCGCGCCTCGACAACGGAGCCCTCGAAGCAGGCGACGTCTGCCGTGCAATCGCTGACTCCGGCCGCGCCTGGATCTCCCCGGTCTCACTCGGGGGACCAACGCGCGCCCTGCGTGCGTGCATCACGTCCCCGGCGACGCAGGAACCCGACCTGTGCGCGCTGATCGAGGTCACCACAGACTCACTTGCCGAGCGGTCTCGATAACATGCCGTGGCGTGCGGCGCGCCGTCGCCGTTCGCGAGGGGCGGCGACGACAGAATCGGATGAGCACGTGAGCACGAGCACAGAACGTGGAGGCTTGAGCCTGATCACGGCCAAGTCGCCTCCCGGAATCAGGTATGCGCGAGGTTCCTGTCGATGTAGTCCGGGTATCTCCTCCGTGCGGAGGCTCCGCCCCGATGGCGCCCTCCGCCGTCGCGCGCGCGAGACAATGCGCGGTCGAGATCGCGGTACCGATGCGAGATCATGGCGCCTATGCGATAGCGTCTCGTGTCCTGGAGGGGCGATGAACGGTGAGTTGACTGGAACGGCGAGTGCTCCGCGCGACTCCGCGCGCAGCAGCGTCGCACGGCTGCGCGAACTCGTCGCAGTGGACCGCGACCGCGTCCGCTCCATCGAGCTGGGCGCGCGGGCCGAGCTTCTCGCCCAGGCTCCGGGGCAGGAGTTCGGAGCTCTCGCGCTCGCAGTCGAGGCTGTGGGCATCGAGGTCTTCCAGGGCCGTCGCCCACCGGCCCAGGCCATCGCAGGACTGGGCGAAGCGGTCTCGCGGATCGAACGCGCGCTTCCGCTTCGTGGCCACGAAGGCAGCGTCACAGCCGCTCGCTTTTCGCCGGATGGCGAGACCTTGCTCACGGCGTGCGTGGACGGTCATGCGCGACTCTGGCGCGTCAGCGACGGAACGCCGCTCGCCGACCTTGAAGGACACACCGGCCCGATCGCGGACGCCCAGATCTCCCCGGACGGGCGGATCGTCGCGACCGCCGGGAACGACCGGAGCGCGAAGCTCTGGAGCGCATCCGATGGCGCGCTTCGACATACTCTCGAGGGCCACGCCGGTCCTCTGCGCGGAATCACATTCTCACCGGACGGCACGCGCGTCGTGACGGCCGGGTTCGACGGCGTCGCCAAGATGTGGGACGTCGGCTCCGGCAACGTCCTTGCGACGTTCGGAGGCCACGGCGGCCCGGTCGTGGGCGTCGCATTCTCGGCGTGCGGAACCCGTATCGCCACAGCGTCTTTCGACCGCACGGCCTTGCTCTGGGATGCGAAGACAGGCCGCCGCGTCGCCACGCTGGACGGACATCGCGGGCGCGTCGTGCACGTCCTCTTCTCGCCTCAGGGGGGACTCGTCGCCACGGCATCGCACGACGGTGCGGTGGCCCTCTACCACGCGGCGGACGGCAGCTCGGCCGGACGCCTGGAGGCCCCTGACACGAAGTTGCGACAGTTCGCGTTCTCGCCGGACGGAGCCCGATTGGCCGCGGTGGGAGACGCAGCGATCGCGTGGATCTGGAACGTCGCGACGTGTGCGACGGTGGCCCGGCTGCGCGGCCACGACGGCCCGATCGCGGCAATCTGCTTCTCCCCCGCTGGGGAACGCGTGGTGACGGCCGGCGAAGATGCCACCGTGCGCATGTGGCGCGCGTCCGACGGATCGCAACTCGCGACACTACGCGGTCACGCCGCGCCGGTGCGCCACGTCTGCTTCTCGCCGGACGGAACGCGTCTCGCGACCGCGGCCAATGATGGCACAGCACGCGTCTGGCACGCGGTGGACGGACGGACTCTGGCGCTGCTTGACTCCCACGCCGAGCGTGTGGCGGTCGCAACGTTCTCGCCCGACGGCTCGCGCGCCGCGTCCGCCGGACAGGACGGGTCGGCCGTACTCTGGAACCTCGCGGACGGATCGGTGGCCGCGACCCTGTTGGGACACGCGGCAGCCCTGACGGACGTGTCGTTCTCGCCCGATGGAAAACGCGTCGTCAGTGCGTCACGCGATGGCACCGCTTGCATCTGGACCTCCCGCAGCGGCGCGCGCGTCGCGTCTCTGACGGGCCACGACGCCGAGGTCAATCGCGCCGTCTTCTCGCCCGATGGCAAACGCGTTCTCACGGCCAGTGATGACGGCACCGCACGTCTTTGGGATGCGACGTCCGGCGAGACGCTCCATACCCTGTCCGGGCATGCCGATTGGGTCGCCTCGGCGGCGTTCTCACAGAGTGGCGATCGCGTCGCAACCGTGTCTCTCGACCGCACGGCACGCGTCTGGGACGGTGGAGGGACACACCTCTTCACGCTCGAAGGGCACTCCGACGCCGTCGTCGATATTGCGTTCTCACCGGACGGAGCGCTGCTCGCAACTGCCTCGCATGACGGCACGGCACGCCTCTGGCACACCGCGGACGGCAGCGCGGCCGGTGTGCTGACTGGTCACGACGGACCGCTCTCCCGCGTCGTCTTCGCCACGGACTCTCAACACCTTGCAACCGCGGCGAACGATGGCACGGCACGCATCTGGAAATTGGAGCAATCCCTCGCGGTCGTTCGTGGGCACGACGGCCACATTCTCGACGTCGCCTTCTCTGGCGACGGAACGTGTCTCGCCACGGCGGGTGAGGATGGCACCGCACGGCTCTGGGACGGCACGACAGGCGCGGCCATCCTCTCGTTGCGCGGCCACGGCGGCTCTGTGCGCAGCGTGGCGTTCTCGGTCGACGACGAGCGCCTGCTGACCGCCGGTGACGACGGCACGGTCCGGCTCTTCGACGTCTCTCTCGGGGGGCTCCTCGAACGGGCGCGCAACTTGATTTTGCACCAGCCGGAGTTCGGTCAGATCCCTGACGCAATCCGAGCGTCATTCGAGACGATGCAGGTCGAAGATCTTCGGCCGGCGCCGGGAGAGTCGGAATGGGACGCCGCACTGCGGGCGGCCGAGAACGGCACCGAAGAGGAGTCCGCAGCGCCCTGGGCGATGACCGTGCCCATCACGGAAACTCTTGTTCCGGAGGTCGATGAGCGCGCCGTCGAAGAGCGCGTGCGGGCAGAGGTCACCGCAGAGATCGCGGCCGCGATCACGTCTGCAGTCACAACGGACGTCACGGCGGAGGTCACGGCGGAGGTCACGGCGCAATTCAACGCACGGCAGGCGCAGGAACTGACTGCGGCGAAGACGCGCGCCGACGCGGAACACAGAGCGTTGGCGCGGGAACGCGATGCGGCGCGGGACGAACACGCCAACGCGTCCGAGGAGCTCGCGCAGCTCGCGGCGCAACGGCATGAAGCCGACGCCCTCCACGCAGCGGAGTTGAAGCGGCGTGACGACGATCTTCAGCAGGCGCAGTCGCTCGTCGACGCGGCGGGTGTCGCGGCGACGGAACACGCGGCGGAGCTTGGTGTCACACGCACGGAGTTGGACGCCACGCGTACGGCCGTCGACGAGGAGCGCGCGCGTGCCGACGCGGCATCGGAGTCGGTCGCGGCGGTGGAGAAACAACTCGCAGAGTTGCGAGACGCTGGCGAGCGCGCAGCGACCGGCCTCTCCGCATCACAGACAGAGCTGGGCGAGTTGAAATCGCAGATCGCAGGCCTCGAGAGCGAGCGCACTGCTCTGCGCGAATCGCTCGAGAGCGCAGGCGATGCCGACTCCCGTGCGGCCACGATCGCAGCCGAGTTGGCCACGGCGGTGGCCGCCCGTGAGGACATGGAGACGGAGCGTTCCGCTGCACTGGCGCTCGCCTCAGAACGCGAGGCTGAACTCACGACGGCACGCGCCGAACGAGATACGGCACGCGAAGAGGCCCTGCGTGCAGCCGCTTCCCGCGACACGGTGCGCGCCGAGAACACCGCCAAGACCACGACGATCGAACAACGACTCGCAGAGTCCCGGGAGCAACTCGCCGCCGAGAGTGCGCGCGCAACCGAGGAAGTCGAGCGCCGGGAACGTGACGTGGCCGCGTTGCGCCAGGAGTTCACCGCACGCGAGGGCGTGCGTCGCGACGAGCGCGGCGAACACGAGAGCGAGATCGAGCGTGCAACGCAGCGGAGCGCGGGTCTGGAAGCCGAAGTCGCCGCAGCGACCGCGGGCACCGTCGCAGCGGAAGAACGCTGTCGCGAATTCGAGCACCAGTTGGCCGTAGCGCAGCAGCACACCACGGAGCTGAGCGCCGAAATCGAAGCGCTCCGTACCCAAGAGGGAGTTTCAGCGTCGCTGCGCGCGGAGCTCGAGACCGCTCGCGACGAGACGGAAGTAGCGCGCGCGGCGCTCGATACTCGCTGCGCCGAACTCGAAGCCGCGCTGTCGACAGCCACGGAGCAGGGCGGTGTCGCCGCGACCGAGGGGGCGGAAGCGCGAGCCCTCGCCGACGCTTCGGACGCGCGCTACGCGCAGCTATCGTCCGAGAATGCGGCGGCGATCGCCGAGCGTGACCAACTCGTAGAAGCGCGGAACGACTCTCGCGCTCAGGCCGAGACGGCAGAGGCGCGCGTCCTCGAACTGGAGGCGCTGCTCTCCGCGGCGGTTCTCAAGCACGCCGAGGACGACACGGCCGCGCGCGTCCGCATGGAGCAGGTACAGGCACTCGAGAACGATCTGGAGACCGCCGGATCAGCGCATGCGAAGAGAGTTCAGGAACTCATCGACGAGAGCGCCACGCGAGACGCGACCCGGAGCAGCGAGCGGGCGGCATGGGAGATCGCGCAGCACGCAGAACGCGAGCGCATGGAGACCGCCCTCGCGGAGAGCGTCGCGGAACTGGAAGAGTTGCGTGAACGGCTCAGCGCCGAGATCACATCAGCCACGGAGGCTCGCGATCTCTTGCGCGATACACGCGCAGAACTGAGTTCCGCCACGGAGGCGCGCCAGGCCGACAGTGAGCGCGCGGAAGAGTCGCAGCGACGGGCAGACGATGCGGAGAGCGGCGCCCACCTCCGCGAGGAGCAGGCCGCGGCGGCGATCGAGATGGCCGATATGGAGCGCGCACGTCTCGAATCCGAGGCGCGCGAGGCGTCACAGGCCGCGGATGAGCAACGCGCCAGGGCGAGTACGGCAGACGGGCGCGTCGCCGAACTCGACGCACGTGTGATCACGCTCGAAGGCGAGCTTCGCCAGGCCAACGAACGCGCCGCAACCATCTCGGCCTCGATCGCTGAGTCAACGACAGACGAGCATTCTCCGCTCTGGGCGCGCGAGCCGGTTCCGCAGAGCAGCACTGCGCAGATTTCAACGGCCGGCTTGATCGCGGACGCACGCGAACACGCAGAGCGCGCGATGTGCATGATCCGGGAGGGTGGCAATCCGTTCGATGCACTTGCCTCGGCCGTGAACGGCGTGGCGCCGCTCGTCCAGAGCGGCGCCACGCCCCCCGAAGAGGCGCTCCGAGCTCTGCGCGGCGCACTCGCCGTCGCGTCGGCCCGGGTCCAACTCGTGGGGCATCACGGACCGCTGACGTGTGTGGCCTTCGCCCCGGACGGAACGCGCGTCGCGACAGGTGGTCGCGACGGGCATGTGCGCGTGTGGTCGTCGCCCGCCGGCGTCCTCATGCACGATCGCGACGTCCACCGCGGCGGCGTGACGTCCATTGCGTTCGCCCCCGACGGCGCGACCCTGGCAAGCGCCGGTCGCGACGGGATCGCCCGACTCTGGTCGCCAGCAGGCGGCGCACCTGCACGGGAGCTGAAGGGCCACGCCGCGGCAATCGTGCAGGTGACGTACTCACATCGCGGCGACCGAGTCGTCACCGTCAGCCAGGACGGCTCGGCGGTGGAGTGGGACGCCACCGACGGCACGCGCATCCGGTCTCTGGCGACTGATGAGACGCGCTGCATGGCTGTCGAATTCGCTAGTGACGATGCACGCATCGTCACCGCGGGCGCCGATGGCGTCGCGCGGATCTGGGCTGCCGAGGGCAACGCACCGCTCGTGTCAATTGCCGATCACAGCGCGCCGCTCGTCCGCGCGACGCTCTCGACCGACCGCCGACGTCTGCTCACCGCGAGTCGCGATCTCTCTGCTGCACTGTGGGACGTCGAATCCGGCGAGTGCGTTGCGCGACTCGCCGCGCATCAGATCGCACTGCGCGACGCCGCGTTCTCGCCCGACGGCAAGCGCGTACTCACATGCGGTCTCGCGCCATCGGCATGCCTCTGGGACGCCGAGAGTGGAGCGCAGATCGCCGAACTCGACGGACATCATAGTCAGGGCGTCGATTGCGGCGTGTTCGCCAGTGACGGTGGGCTTGTTGCGACGGCGAGTTGGGACGGAACGGCGCGGATCTGGGATGCCGCGGACGGCGCTCTCCGCATGGTCCTGCGGGGACATCGCGGCGGCCTGGTCGAGGCGGCGTTCGCGCCCGACGGCAGCCGCGTTGTCACTGGCAGTGATGACGGCTCCGCATCGCTGTGGAGCACCGACCCCGCCGACGCTGGATGTGCGGAGGCACTGCGCGCCGGGGGGCCGGCCCACGGCATCCGCTTCGACGGATTGACCCAGGCGACGTTGCTTCACAGAGCCGGTGCGCTGCTCCGAGATCGCTCCGAGTGGGCCAGCATCGCTCCGGCGCTGCACTCCGTTCTGTAGACAACTCCGGCCTGCAAACGAATGCTCCACGTCGTGGCGGAACCTGCGCCGCAGGGCTACCGGAAGAGGCGTCGCAGCCAGCGGAAGAGTCCGCCGCTCTGCGTGCTCGCGCCCGACGTCGACTCCGCGGCGGCGACGGGCGGCGAAGGCTGCGAGCGCGTACCCGGGGCCGTGTTGGCCGACGAGCTTGGTTTCGCGACGAGAGCCGCTGCAGGAGCGGTTGCGCTCTTGCCATTCGTGGCACGCGTGGCGTGCGGCGGTTCCGCATCGACCACGTTCTGCGTGACCCTCGTCGGATCGTTCCCGCCGTGCACGCGACGCGATGCCCGCTTCGCGAGGAAACGATACGCGTGTCGAACGTGGACGAAGTCGCCGCGACAGAGTCCGTCGATCACCTCGGCGACCGGCGACGACACGTTGCTGTCGCGGAGCAGCGCAAGGTTCACATCGTCGCCAGGATGCGGGACCAGCCCGGTGGCGACCTCGTAGAGCGTACGCCCCGCCATGACCGCCTGTGTTGCGGCCGAGGGCGTGATCTTCCGGCCGGCGAGACGCTCGCGAAAGAGCGCGGGCGGGAGGTACGCGGGCACGTGCGGGAATCGACCACTCTGGTCGTGCACCGTCACCAAACTACCGGCGTCGAGCAAGCGAACAACGCGCTCGGGCCGTCCGATCACACGCAGGTTCGCCGGACGCAGATCTGCGTAGAAGAAGCCGCGGTCGTAGAGATCCACCAGGGCTTGCAGCAAGACGACCGTCACGCGATCGAGCGTCCGGCGCATGTGGGCACGCGGCACGCCAGAGCGATGCATCCGCGCGAGCCAGCGATCCAGGTCACGACCTGGGAGCTTCTCCATCAGGAGCAACGGCTCGGGTTCGCCAAACGCCCCGCCACGCGCGCTGTCGAGAAGCGGGTTCTCGAACTCTAGCAGCGCCTCGTGCGTCGGTAGAAAGCGGCTGCCGCTGCCGTGCAGATAGCGCGCTTCGATGCGGATTCCCTCGCGCTGTCGGCGGATCGCGCGCGCGTCGAGTCGGAACGGCTTGTGGAGCGGGAGGAGAGCGATCTTCGCAACCGAGCAACCGGCATCGGGATCGCTCAGGTCGCGTGTCAGGTAGACCGCGCCCTCGCCACCAACAGCGTAGAGCGACTCGATTCGATGCCGACCCGCGATAACGATGCCCTTGAAGCCGAGCAACGCATCTACGAGCCCCACCTCGCCGCGCGCCTCAAGACGACGCGCGAGGTGGCGTTCATGCCACGAGGCGTTGGACAGCGCCGGTGTCATCCGAAGGTGTACTCTCGCTTTCCGGCTGATGGCTTGCTGCTCGAACCCGCGGTCGCCGTGTGCGCAGTCAGCGCCGCGCGCTCGTTACTCGACAGGGCGTCGAGGGTTCCACGCTCCTGCAACTCTGCGATCGCCTTGTCGACGACCTCGAGCAGGTACGGGTCGCGGCGTTCCGAGATGTAGAGCTTCCGTCGAGCGCGCAGCGCGCGGAGCATCGCCTCGGGGTCTGCGTCCTCGAGCGCCTCCAGGACCTGCCGCGCCTCGACCACCACCGGATCGGCCTGGATCGTCTGTGCATCCTGGTGACGCGGGATCGCCAGCGTGCAGCGATACTCGCGTGGCCCGCCGAAGTCCGGGACGCGCAGAACGGCCTCGCCGATCTCTGTGTCGTCGGCGCTCGTCTGCGGCAGGCGCACCTGGAAGAGCAACGAGTACGCGCGGCCGACCTCCAACGTTCCGAGATCCGCCTCGAAGTGCGTGCCGCCGACGAATGCATCGCTGCCGTAGGCGTGGCGGCCGGGACGGAAGCGATACACGGAACCGCCGACGACGCCGCGACCGAGGTCGAGACTCAAGAGAGCACGCTTCGACACGACACGCCGCGCAACCGCGCTGATGCGTTCGTACGCCTCCCCCAATGTCTCCTTTCGGACGTGCTTGACGGTTCCTCCGCGATGACCGCTGACCAGGGCCTGCATCGCGCTGACGTCCGCATCCGCGCCGAATGCGAGGGCGTCCACGTCGATCGGCATCTTGCCGATGCGTTGCATCATCGCAGCCGCGGCGTCGACGTCTTGCGGCCTGCCGTCGGTCATCACGTAGACACGAACCGGCAGTGTCGGATCGTCGCGCTGCGTGTCGTACGCGATCCGGCCGGCACGGCTCAGAGCTCCGACCAGATCCGTGTACCGTCCGAATCGCAAGGGGCAGCGGTCAACGGCACTGATCAAATCGCGTGCCGTCAGCTCGGATGCGAGCACGTTGCGAATGATGACCTCGGCGCCCTTCGCGAACGCCACAACGCTCAGCAATACATCCGGTCCGTCGCTCGCCTGCAGATCACCGAGCATGCCCTCGAGCGCCTGCGTGAGCACCGGGTATTTGTCGGGGTGGTTCATGCTCGCGGAGACATCGAGTGCGAGAATCAGATGTGCGACCGGACCGTCGCCGCGATCGATGAGCGATGCGCCACGAGGCGTGAGCGTGAGCAAGACGCTCATGACAGGATCCGAGTCGCCGGGGGCCGAGCCCCACTCGAAGCGCGGCTCCATCTCGACCGTGAGCTCACCGACCGGGCTTGCGACGCTCAGCGGTTCCACGAGCGGCACAGAGACCGTCGGACTCGGGACCGTCGGGCTCGGCAGGATCTCGTCCTGCGTCTCGTCGTCATCGAACTCGAAGTTCACCGTCGGCAACTCGCCGGTCTCGTGTCCGACACCGCGGTTCGAACCGGGGCGTGAAGCGTCGTTTCCGCTCATGTCCCCCTCCTTCCACATCGCCCGTGGGCCTGACAAGGCTGGACGTGCACCAAGTTGCGCGTCGCCCAATCGGGTCCGCTCGGGGAGCAGAGCATACGCGAATTCGGGGCCCGTTTCGCGCAGACGATCCGCCGATACGCAACATCCAGCTAACGGGCTGGCGCCCCGTAGGGAGCCGAGGGATGCCCGCTCAGGCGCCGAGTTGCTCGGCGGCCGCTTCGACCGCCGCGCCGCGACGGACGGTGCGGATGATGAGGAAGACCAGGCCGAAAGCAAGTGTCAGGACTGATCCGATCATGAAGAGGATCGACCAGAAGAAGCCGTTGGACGCGTTGCCGATCCCACCATCGGTCTCACCTGACGCGGCGACCGCCGCGCTGCAATTGGGTCAGGCGAATGCCTGCGCGGGCAGGAGCCAGAGCAGGGCGAGAAGGCCGGTGACGAGCGAGCGCAACTTCAACACGCCGGAGAACCTACGCCTCCACCAGCATAGGCGCCAAATGATAGAGCATCCCGTAGATGACGACGCCGGTGACAGAGACATAGATCCAGATGGGGAACGTGATCCGTGCGAGCTTGCGGTGGGCGTCCCAGCGCTCCTTCCACGCGAGGAACACCGTGCGCAGTGCCAGGAAGGGCACGAGCGCTGCCAGGATGGTGTGCGTCAGCAGGATGCCGAGGTAGACGGTGCGTATCCAACCGACGTCGGGGAAGTGTGTCGTGCCGCCCTTCCCCACGAAACGGGTCACATACGACGCGAGGAAGAGCGCTGACACGAGCAACGCCGAGAGCATCAACTTGCGATGCAGCTCGCGATCCCCACGCTTGATCGCGAGCCAACCGCAGAAGAGCAAGACGCCGGACGTGAAGTTGAGCGCGGCGTTCAGCGCAGCATGGGCATCCTGCATACTGCGGTTACTGGCCGTCGCTCGCAGCGTCAGAGTCAGGGGCAGGCGGCGCCTCTGCTCGCAGCGTCACGATGTCCCGCAGCACCTTCTCGATCCATCCGCTATCACGCAACGGATCGTAGAGGCCGCGTCCCCGCCCCTGCCGATCCACGAGCACGAACTTAGTGCTGTGCGCGAACGGTGTCCCGCCATCACCGAGCAGAAACTCGCTGCGCGTGAGTTCGTTCACGAACCCAATCGGCATGCGCGCAAAGAGCCACGTATCGTCGTCGGCTTCGACACTCTCAGCGTACTCAGCCAGCACGTCCGTCGTATCCGTGCGCGGATCAACCGACACGGAGATCAGCACGACGTCGTCCATGTCGCGCACCTTCTCCTGAAGGCCCCCC
This sequence comes from Planctomycetota bacterium, assembly GCA_024280885.1. Taxonomy (GTDB): domain Bacteria; phylum Planctomycetota; class JAJSAM01; order JAJSAM01; family JAJVHW01; genus JAJRPF01. The sequence continues at coordinate 179,687 of JAJRPF010000074.1, forward strand.
ATCTGCACCGCCATCGGCGGACACGGGCCAGCACACGATGTGAAAATGAAATCGACGATCGCGAACTTGCCGTGAAGGTCGCCGAACGTCATCTCCTTGCCGGAGCGCTCGACGAAGCGGTAGTGCGAAGGCAGCTCTCCGACCGGCCGAGCCAGAAGCCCGGAGTCTCCGCGAAGCGGCGTGGTAGCGGCCTCGGCGTCATCTTCGATCGGATCGCCGAGATCAACGACTTCCGGGGTCGCGGCGCTGACGGCCGGCTCGGTGTCGGAAGGCGCATCGTTGCATGCCGCAAGAAGCCCGCCCGCGGCCACCAGGCCGGCAGTCGAGAGGGCGCGAACAAGAGTGCTGGTCTTCATCGGAGGTCTCCGCGAGTACGTCGCCCGACGATCATCCACGCCCCCGCGAAGATCACCGCGGCAAACGCGACGGAGACGCCGAGCGACACCGCCATCGACGGCACGTCCTGCCCGGGCAGGCCCCCCGGATAGAGCGCGTGTCGAAACGCCGCCACGCCGTACGTCAGCGGATTGGCGCGCATGATGAACGCGAGCCACGGCGGAGCACCGTCGAGCGGGAAGAAACCGCCCGAGAGCAGCCAGAGCGGCATGAGCACGAGCATCATGATGGCGTGAAAGCCCTGAACCGAGTCCATCAGCCAACCGCCGAGAAGACCGAGCGCAGTGAGACCGAACCCCACGAGGAGCAGGACCGCCGCGCCGACGAGGAACGTCGAGACCGAGAGCGGCACTCCCGCGAGCGGCGCAAGGCAGAGGAAGAGCAATCCCTGCACCCACGCCAGGGTCGTCCCGCCCGCCGCCTTACCGAGTACGAGTCCGGCGCGCGAGACGGGCGCGACGAGTACGGATTGCAGGAAGCCCTCGTTGCGGTCCTGGATCAGCGAGAACGTCGAGAAGATCGCCGTGAAGAGCAGGACGAGAATGACTGTGCCGGGGAAGAGGAACTCGAGGAAGTCCTGCGCTCCCGCAGAGTCAGCAGCACCCGCAGCGCCGGCCCCCATGCGGAACGAGCCGCCGAAGCCGGTCCCGAAGAGGAGCCAGAACATCAGTGGCTGCACGAGTGCCGAGACCACGCGATTGCGCTGCCGCAGGAAGCGCACGATTTCGCGTTTCCAGAGCGTGTACGCCGGAAGCCACGTCATGCGAACGTCCTCCCGGTGCGCTCGATAAACACGTCCTCAAGAGTCGGCCGCCCCACCGCAACACTCGCGACATCGGAGTCGAAGTCAGCGAGGATGCGCGTCACGAGCCCAGCTCCCGCACCGGTCTCCGACGTCCGCAAGCGCACCACTCCTCCGACCGACTGGGCCTCGACCTCGAAGGCGCGCGCGATGGCGTCACGCAGCGTGTCGACACGGTCCGCTGCGCGCGGCTCGATCGTCACAACCTCGCCCGGCAATTCCGACCGCAGCTCGTGCGGCGTACCGAGCGCGACGACGCGTCCGCGGTCCAGGATGGCCACACGGTCGCACCGTTCGGCCTCCTCCATGAGGTGCGTCGTGACGAGGCTTGCGACACCCTCGGCCCGCAACGAAGAGAGGTGATCCCACAGATCGCGGCGCGCTGCCGGATCGAGTCCGTTCGTGGGTTCGTCGAGTAACAGGAGTCGCGGACCGTGGAGCAATCCCTTCGCCAACTCGACGCGCCGCTTCTGACCTCCGGAGAGTTCGCCGACACGATCGCGCGCGCGCTCGGTCATGCCGACGCGCTCCAACTCGCGTTCCACCGCGTCGGCTAACTTCGCACCGCGCAGCCCGTAGAGATGGCCCTGATGCACGAGGTTTTCGCGCACCGTCAGATGCACGTCCAAGCTGGTTGACTGGAAGACCACTCCGATGCCGCGGCGCACGGCGATCGACTCGGAGGGCAGCTCATGCCCGAGGACCCGCGCGCTGCCGCCGGAAGGCGCGATCAATGTCGAGACCACCCGAAAGAGCGTGGTCTTGCCGCTGCCGTTCGGCCCCAACAGTCCGAAGAGTTCCCCCGACCGGACTGTCAGCGTCACACCGTCGAGCGCCACGCGCTCGCCATACGAGCGGCAGAGCCCGTCAACCTCGACCGGCGGCGCAGTGTCCGGAGTGGCAAGCATTTCGGTCACGCGGTCTCTCCCGTCACGCCGACGCGAGCGCGAACGCGGTCAGTACAATCGGCAGGTGCAGGAGCGACGCCCGGAGGACGAGCCGAGCCGCTGCGTCCGTACGTCGGAACAGGAAGAGAACGCCGGTGCCGACGAAGAGCGCACCGGCAACAAGGGCGACGACGAAGTAGGCCGTGCCGGCGAGTCCGAGCGGCCAGGCCGCCAGCGAGACGAGCAGCGTCAGCATGCCCTGGACGACGATCTGCCGACCGGTCGCGCCGCTGCCACCGGTGACGACCGGCAGCATCGCGTAGCCCGCGCGCTCGTAGTCGCGGCGATAGAGCCAGGCAATCGAAAGGAAGTGCGGCAACTGCCAGACGCCGATCAACGCGAAAAGAAACCACGCCCGGGGCGAGAGCGACCCGGCGGCTGCGGCGGCCCCGATCAGCGGCGGCAGTGCACCCGGGATCGTGCCGACCAGAGTGTTGAGCGACGTGCGCGTCTTCAGCGGGGTGTAGATCGCGACGTAGGTGACGAGCGTCAACGCACTGAGTGCGGTCGCAAGTGGTGTCGAACCTACCGCGAGGATGAGCAGGCCCCCAACCGAGAGCGCCACGCCGATCAGCACGGCGTCGGAGACCGACAACCGCCCGGCCGCCAATGGGCGCTCGCATGTGCGCTTCATCAGGGCGTCGCGGTCACGCTCGACCACCTGGTTGAAGACGCTCGCTCCGCACGCCACCGCGCCGGAACCGAAGATGGCGACGAGCAACGGCAGCACGGGACCGTCGAAACCCACCTCGGCCCACCAACCGACGACGACCGCGAAGACCGCCATCGCGTTCAGTCTCGGCTTCGTCAGGGCGGCGAGGTCGGCAGCGCGCCGCGCGAGTCCGGCGCCAGCGGCGGGAACGTCGTGGACGGTCATGCAACCGACTCCGAGGGCGTCGATGTCGTCCGACTCACACTCGTAGTCGAGTCCCCCGTCGAACGATCCCCGGTCATTGCCGCCACGCGAGCGTCGGTGGGGAGGCCGAACGTGCGAAACGTCCGCAAGACCACGGCAAAGGTGGTCGCGAGCAGCAGCGCCCCGATCACGAGATGCGCGTTCACCGCCGCGATCTCCATCAACGACAACTGATGCGCCGCCTTGTCCGCCGAGACGATCATGTACGACCAGAGCCCCAGGCCGATCTGCGCACCGAGCAGATACGCAATCCACCGCGTGGCCTCTCGAATTGCAGTCAGTTCGCGCGGAAGATCGCCGACTCCGGCAAGCACGGTCTTGACGAGAATGATGGTGACCGGCATCGCCACGACGGCGTGGATCTCGCGCGCGAAGATCCCATGCCGCGCACCCGCACCCAGGATGAGCTGGACGAAGAGCGCGGCGGTCGCCACCAGCGAGAGCTTCATCATGCGGAGCGCGTCGTCGTCGAGTGGACGTTCACCACCCGCGTCGGCCTGCCACCACGGCGACATCATCGACGCGATGGCGACGAGCAGGCAGAGGTAGATCTGCGCGAACGTCGAGTGCAGGAGCGGCCACGGTCCCTCGAGTTTGAAGATCACACCCAGTCCGCCCCAGACGCCCTGCACGATGACGAGCCCGAGTGCCGCCCAACACATCCGCCGCACGAGACGCCGCTCCTCGCGAAAGTGCGCCCACACGGCCAACGCGATCGTGAGCAGCCCCATCGCCTTCGCGATCAGTCGGTGCAGGACCTCCGCGCGCAGCGGCGCGGGCCCCATGAAGAGCCAGAAGCGATCCCAGCCCGGCACCCACTCGTAGTACATGCGCGGCCAGTCCGGCACCGTGAGCCCACCGTCCTGGGTCTTCACGTTGGCGCCCGCCAGGAGCAGGAAGACACAGAACCCGACACAGAGCATGGCCCAGCGCCGCAGCCCCTTCGGGGTCGCTACTGGTGACGATGTCGTGTCGGGCATCTGGTGAACGTCCTGCGGAGCCGAACTCCGCCTGTCGGGGTGCTCTCGGTGTGGGCTGCGGCTATGGCCGCCGCGTCACGACGACTTCGCGACTGTCGCCGAGAGGTCCTTGTTCTGCGGGAGCCAATCCTCGTCGGTTTCCGGCGAGCTGTACTCGTACGGGCCGCGATACGTGACGGGCAGGAACTCGCCGAAGTTCCCGTGGATGCCCGGCCCAACTGGTGCGGCACACCACTCGAGCGTGTTGGCGTTCCACGGGTTTTGCTCCGACTTCTTGCCCTTGAAGATGCTCCAGATCACGTTCCCGAGCAGCAGCAGCTGCGAGAAGCCGAGGATGATCGCACCCCACGTCATCATCCGGTTCATCGGCAGCATGCCGTCGATGTAGACGTACTTGGCGTAAGGGTCCTGCGTGCGCCGATGCATGCCGCCCAGACCGACGATGTGCATCATGAAGAACGTGACGTTGAACGCGACCAGCGTGAGCCAGAAGTGTACGTAGCCCACCGTGTAGTTCATGTGCCGTCCGTACATCTTCGGGAACCAATAGTAGATCCCGGCGAACGCGCCCATGAGGCTTCCACCGAAGAGCACGTAGTGGATGTGCGCGACGATGAAGTACGTGTCGTGGATGTGCATATCCACCGGCGTCGCCGCCATGAAGATGCCGCTGAGCCCGCCGATCACGAACATGCTCACGAAGGCGAGCGCGAAGCACATGGGGACGGTGAAGCGGATCGACCCTCGCCAGAGCGTCGCGAGCCAGTTGAACGTCTTGATGGCGCTCGGCAGCGCGATCATCATCGTCGAGAGCATGAACGTCATGCCAAGTGCCGGGTTCATCCCCGACTGGAACATGTGGTGGCCCCAGACGATGAAGCCGAGACCCGCGATGCCCGAGATCGAGTAGACCATCGGGCGATAGCCGAAGATCGGCTTGCGGGAAAACGTCGACAGGATGTCCGAGACGATCCCCATCGCGGGCAGGATCATGATGTAGACGGCCGGGTGGCTGTAGAACCAGAAGAGGTGCTGATAGAGCACCACGAAGCCGCCGCCTGACGCGTAGTTGAAGGCGTTTGTCGAGGCGTCGAGACCGGCCGAGAGGCCCGCCGGGATGAAGAACGACGAGCCCCACAGGCGATCCATGAGCAGCATGATCATCGCCGACGTGAGGACCGGCGTCGCGAGCAACGACAGGATGCTGGTGATGAAGATCGACCAGACGGTCAGCGGCATCCGGAAGAAGCGCATCCCGGGCCCGCGCATCGTGACGATGGTGGTGATGTAGTTGGCGGCGCCCATCACGGAGCTCGCACCGACCAGGATCACCGCCATGCACCACAGTGTCTGACCGTCCCCCGCGAGATAGCTGAGCGGTGGGTAGCTGGTCCAGCCCGCGGCGGGTGCACCCTCGGCACCGTCGATCACGAATGACGTGAGCAGCAGGCCGATCGCCGGCCACATGATCCAATACGACGCTGCATTCAGGAACGGGAACGCCATGTCGCGCGCACCGATCATCAGCGGGATGCAGAAGTTCCCGAACGCTCCGACCAGCATCGGGATAACCACGAGGAAGATCATCACCGAGGCGTGCATCGTGAACGCCATGTTGTAGACGTCGCCCGTGATGTCGGGCTTGCCATACATCGCTTCGAGGATGCTTCCGATGATCGGGATCCTCGGAGCGGGCTCGCCATTGCCGCCGGGGTACGCCAGTTGCCAGCGCACGATCAGGGCGAGCGCCCCGCCGACGAAGAGCCAGATGAGCGTCGTCAACAAGAACTGCTTCCCGATCATCTTGTGATCGAGCGAGAAGATGTACTTGTTGAAGAAGTTCGGCTCATGGTGATGGTCGTCGTGACCGCCGCCGTGACCGTGGTCCGATGCTGCGTTCGATGTCGCTTCGTTGGCCATCAGAAGTCCTCGTCCTCGTCCTCATCGGACACGGCATCTTCGCCGAGGTCGTCCTCACCAAACGGGTTCCTGGACCACCGCGGCGGCCCCTTGATCGCCGAGCTGTCCTGCCACGACCAACGCTCCCAGATCTTGCCGGGTGTGCTCCGCGCCGGACCGACAAAGGAGTGCCCGGGAATGCCCTCGAGCTTCTCCCCGGCCAGCCACTTCTCGAAGTCCTCGCTCGACACGACGAAAAGCCGACCGGCCATCGCCGAGTGCGAGTTACCGCAGAGTTCGGCGCAGACGATATCCCAGTAGTTCAACTGCTGGAGTTCGCCGTTTCGATCGGCCACCGGCGCGCGATCGGCAGACAGCTTGTTCGAGCGGAACCAGAGCGGTGCGCGGAGTCCGGGCACGGCGTCCTGCTTGAAGCGGAAGTTCGGCAGGAAGAAGCTGTGGATCACGTCCATCGCACGCAGTTCCGCGTTGATTGGGCGATCGACGGGGATGACCAAGTTGCCGGTGCTGACCAGGTCGTCCTTGGTGCCGTACTCGTCGTCGGCACCGGGGTAACGGAAGTTCCACTCGAATTGCTTTGCGAAGATCTGCAACCGCACGGCGTCGGCATTGTCTTTCGGCGTGGCCGACTTCAAGCGCACCCAGAGGTCGGCTTGATACACCGCGAGGATGACCAAGACAAGCGATGGTGCAATCGTCCACACCAATTCGACGGTGTGGTTGCCATGCACGTGTTTCGCCTTCACACCTGGCCGGGCGCGATGCCGAAACAGGAACCAGATGAAGAGCGCCTGCACGCCGATGAACACGATCCCGGTCACGTAGATGATCAGGTAGATCAGGTGATCGATATCGTCGGCCTCGACGGACGCCGACTCCGGAAGGACGTTCATGGGATCGCCGCTGCAGCCAGCGAGCACGAGTGCCGCCAAGGCGAGCGGTGCGATGCGCGAGCGTCGCATGGAATTCAAGGGGGGAACCTCCGCACAGGTCCTCGCACATCGATGGCGAGGAAAAGCCCGCCCCGTCGCCCGGACTAACCGGGGCCGGGACGGGCCAGATACCGCGTCCGTACTTACTTCAGCGTGACGTCCTGCGAGACCTCACCGCCAGCGATCGTGACCTTGAACTCGGCCGAGCCGAAGTCCTCGTTCTCGTGCCAGGCCTTGAACGTGTACTCACCGTCCGGCAGGCCCGAGATGTCGAATTTGCCCTCAGCATCGGTCGTGGCAAAGAAGGGATGATCCATGACCCAGGCCTTCGCGCTCATCCACGAGTGGACGTCGCAAGTGAAGGGGATGGCCTTCTCCTTCTTCGCGAACGTGAACGTGTCGGATGCCTCCGGAGGCTGGCCCTTGTTCGCACCGTCATTGCGCTTCGGCGAGACGTTGACGTTGTGCATCGTCTGGTCGTCATTCTTGACCTGGAACGCCTGCCCGACCATCACGCCGAAGACGTGCGGCGTGTACATGCAGCCATGCTGCTCGAGGACGAAGTCCGTCGGCGCGGTGTAGCCCTTGAAGGTCTTGTGCGGCCCCTTCGCGGCATACACGAAGACGTGCGGCACGGTGCCGTCGGCGTTGACCTGGAACTGCTGGTCGAGCACTTCCTTGCCGTCCGCTGCGGACGTGCAGAACACGTCGCTCGACACGTTGAGGACGACCTTCTCAGGGATCGTCGCGCCACCGAACTTCACGACGCCCGTGAGCGAGCCCTTGTGCGCGGAAGCGTCGTAGAGCTTCGCATCGCCCTCGTCACCGCCGCCGGCCTCGGTCTTCGCCGGCTTGTCGCCGTCGCCGCCAGCCTTGCTGCCACCGTCGTCCTTCTTGTCGCCGCCACAGGCGACCAGCCCGATCAGAGCGATGCCGAGTGCGGCACCTTTCGCGTAGGCCTTCATCGATCTAACTCCTGGAGTCGCAATCAGAATTGCATGTTTCTCGCCAGGTTCGGCGCCAACCATGAGCCGTTTCCCCGGTGCGAGAGCCTCGAAGCCTGCAATCTCCCCGGCCCACACGAGCGATTCAAGAAACTCCCACAGGCGATCGGGGCTTCTGGGGCGGGGCGAGCCTGAGATGAGGGATTGTGGGAGCGGAGACTCGCGGTCGAGAGTTGGGGATCCGTCCGCGACTTGGGTTACCGGATGGGCGGGGTTTCTCGGGGGGCGGGGCGGGGCGGGAGCGGGGCGGGACAAGGGACAAGGGATGGGTCAGGATGGATCGCGACTCGTCGCGGGGTCGAAATGCCGTGCCAGGCTCAATCTCTTCGCGCGGCCGCCCGGATGGACGAGGGCGAGCATCGTCGGCGCGCGCAAGAAATTGAGCCAGGCACGCGATTTCGACGCTGCGGGCCCGCTTGATTGCTCGCGCCGGAGAGGGAGAAGGGGACGGGGAATGGGCGGGGAGGCTGGCTAGCGCTTGCTGACTTCTTCTGCGGCCCAGCGGGCGGACTTGCGGATTTCTTCCGGGTAGGCGGAGCGCGGGTCGCCGATCTGGTGCAGGAGTTCGGCGTCCTCGGCTGTGCCGACGAGGGCGAGGCCGACGATCGCGTTGCGGATGTGCTCCAGCGAGGGGTCCAGGCGCACGACGGCAGCGGCGGGTTCGATCTCGTCGTCTTCGCTCACCAGAACGTCCGAGACGGTTCCTGGGACCGGGGCGCGGACGTCGATCCAGTCGGCGTCGTCTTCCGCTTCGCTCTCGTCGCTATCGTGATCGGACGGCTGTCGTTGCAGACGCGCCACGAGGTCGCCCTCTCTCACGATCTGGCCGACGTCGAGCACCGATCCCACGCGACCACCGGCCCCCGCCGTCACTGTCAACGGTGCCAGCATGGCGCGCAAGACGGGGCGTGCGGCGGCATCGCCGGACTTCGCCAGCGACGTCGCCGCGTTGCGGCGCACCATCGGCGATGGATCGTTCGTGAGCATCTCGCGCAGCCGCTCGCCAAACGCGTCGCGGTGAGCATCAAATTGCATGCACCACGCGGCCGACACGCGCACGGCCACCTCGGAGTGCTCCGAGATGCGGACCAGTTCTGCGGCCCACCGATCCATCCCCGGGCGGCCCTCCTCGAGCCGTCGACTGATCTCCTCGATGGCATGCTGCAGATCGCGCGGACGGGCTTCGGAACCGAGTTGCTCAGCCAGCGACGCATCGTTCAGGCGTCGCGTGAACGTCGTCCCCCACCAGAACATCCCGGGGACGAGCACGCACACGGCCGCGAACGCGAACATGAGGAGCGGGCCCCGCCCGAGGAAGCCGTTGTTCCGGTGAGAAGCGCTGCGCATCTCCTCGATGTTGCGCGATCGGAGGGAGAGCGCGATGAATAGAGAGAGGGCGCTCGCCATTCGGCGAACGCCCTCAGACAGAGTGTGATCGTGGCGCCTACTTGGGCTTCGGCGCAGGAAACTTCCCGTCGTTGAGGTAGCGGACGATCAGATCGATGTGGTCGCCCTTGATCGCGTTGACCGCTGGCACGCTCGCGTCGTTCCACACCCAACGACCGGCGCTCAGATCCTTGCCACAATCCGGGCACTCGTCGGCGTCGCCGGACTTCGAGTCCGCTGCGTGCTTCGCCATCGCTGCCGGATCGAACGTCTTCTGGCAGCTCGGACACTCCTTCTTGAAGAGCACGAGCATCGCGGTGCCCGGCACCATGCCGGGCGGGTTCTCGATCCAGCGCCGCACCCACTCCGGCCGCAGGCGTCCTGCGGCGTAGTCCAGATTGGGCGCCTTCGTCTCGTCGTTCGGCATGAGGTCACCGACCACGTGACACTGCAGGCAGTTCGCCTTGGTCCAGATCTGATCGGCCGCCGCCCGCTCGGTCGCCGTGAGCGGCTCGAGCTGCGCCGGCTGGTAGACCGGCGGTTGCTTCGCCATGGCGTCGAAGAAGCGCACCAGCTTTCGGATCTCGTTCTCCGTGAACATGAACGTCGGCATGCGCGTCGTCAGATGATCACGCAGCGACTTCGGGTCCTTGCCACCGAGTGACGGATCGCCGAGGAAGTGCGCGAGGAAGTCGGGGCGCGTGCGGAAGCCGGTGCCGACGAGCGACGGCGGGCGATCGTTCTCGTGTTCGCCTTCCTTCTGCCAACCCGGCAACGTCTGGATGAACGGCACGTCGTCCGCCAGCACCTGGTGGCAGCCCTGACAGTTGTACTTCTTGACGATCCACCAGCCCTCGCGGATGGCGAGTTCATCGCCGACCGGGTTGTACTTGATGGAGTCCGGCATCGACGCCGCCTCGGTACTGCCCATCAAGAGCGACGCGAGGTCCGTGATCTGCTGCCCGTCGAGGTTGAACTTGGGCATCTTGAGCGCCGTCGCGTACGTCACGTTCTTCGACGCGTCGTAGAGGTTGGGCTGCGCGAGCTTGTGCATCGCGAACCCGCGATGGTTGTACCACTTGCCCACGTAGTCCTCAGCGCCCTCCTCGAAGATACGGCGGTCGTCGCCGTTCTTGCCGGACGACCAGTCGAGGAGCGGGTCGTGTCCGCCGGTCTCGTCGTGCGTCTTCGCGTCGTGCGTGTAGTGGCCGAAGTCGAGGCGCTCCATCGGCTTGCTGCCCCAACCCGTCAACTCGGTGCCGATGCGCTGCTCGCTCTCAAGCCCCGAGATCTCGTGGCAACCGGCGCAGCCGAGGTGCTGCGCGAGGCGCCGACCGCGCTGGAAGCGCTCGTCTTCGTCGAGCCACGGCGCGGCCTCGAACTCCTCGCCCGACTTCTGATCGATGAGGTAGGTCGCGATATTCGTCGCCTGCGCCGTCGAGAGACGGAAGCTCGGCATGACCGTCGGATTGTCCCACTTCAGCTCGAAGCCACAGTTGGGGCACGTCTTCGTCTCGCGCGAGAACACGAGATCTTTCGCGTCGTTGACGAAGTCATCCGGAACGAGGTCGCGATCGCAGTCGGCGCAGAAGGGCGCCAGGCGATGCCGCGGGTTCAGTATCCAGCGGACGTAGTACGAGAGGCCGAGCGTCCGGTTGTATTTGTCGCCGAGGTTCGAGAGGTTGGCGGCGAAGTCGTTGCCGACCGTGAGCTCGCCGTCGGTCTTCGAGTGGCACGCCAGGCAACCGACTGTCTTGAAGAGTTCTTCGCCAGCCGTCGCATCGCCGGTCTTCATGGCGCTCACGCCATAGGTGCCGACATCGCTCATGACATCCGTCGATGACTGCCAGACGAACGCGGCGAGATCCTTGACGTCCTCGCCGTTCTTGGCCTCGTCGAAGCGGAATGCCGGCATCTTGGTCGAAGGGCGCCAGTGCTTCGGGTTCGCGATCCACTGCGTCAACCACTCCGGGCGGATTTTCGCGCGCAGATCCTTCAGGTTCGGGCCGACCGTCTTCTCTTCGCTGTAGAGGCCCTGGACCTTCGTGGCGAGCACGCCGCGTTCGGTGTGCAGCCCGGAGATCTCCATCGCCAGGGCCGCTTGCTCGCGGGCGCTCTCCGGCTCGAGTTCGTCGAAGCGGTCTTCATCGACGTCGTAGAGCGTGCCGAGCGCCTCCTTCAGGTTCGAGGCGCGCATCTGCTTGCGCTCGATCAACGCATCGATATCGCTCAGGCGCTTCGCGACGGCGCGCGCCTGCTCGGGCTCGACGTCATAGCCCTCGAGCTTGTGGCAGCCCCAGCAACCGAAGTGACGGAAGTTCTCCTTCGCCTGGTTGTGACGCTCGCCCCCCTCGAGGTAGATATCGGGACCGTGGCATTGGATGCAGCCAGCCTCGAAGTTCGCCTCGGGGTGCAGGCGCTGGAGCCAGTGATGGTTCAGGCCGTGCGCGTCCTCTTCGCTCGTGACCGCGACGCCGTTGCCACCGTGGCACATCGAGCAGCCGAAGCGCTTCGGGTCGTGGTTGGCGAAGAGCTCCTCGGCGCGCGGGTGACTCGCGAAGAGCCGCTCGCCGCCCATGTCGGCCGCGGTGACCGGCAATGGCGCACGCGCGTTCAGGTGGCACGTCTCGCAACGATCGACCCAGTTGGCGGTCTCGGGGATGTGGATCTGCGTCGCGGTCAGGTCGCCGACACTCCAATCCTCGGTCGCATCGATCAGGCCCTGGATCTGCTCGGGCTTGAGCGTGGTGGTGGCCGTGTCCAGGTAAGCGGCGACACCTGCCTCCGCGACCTTGTTAGCGATCGCCTCCAGCGCGTCGTCGTCAGCGCTCCCGAGGATCATCTTCAGGTTGCCGAGATTGCGCGCAAGCCAGCCGTCGCGCGCCCTGATCGCGTCGGTCAGCGGCTTCGCGGCGACAGCGAGCTCGCCCTGCTTGGCAGCCTTCGCCTCTTGCAGCGTGAGCATGCGCTCGATCAGCGCGCCGATCTCGGCTTCCTCTTCCTTCGTGATGGACCCGGCGTCGAGTTCGCCCTCGGCGCGCTCCGTCCAGGAGTAGAGGACGCTCCGCGCCTCGATCTCCTTGATCTCTTCCAGGTAGTGGTGCGCGCCCTCGCTCTTCGCGGGCACCGTCACGCCCTCGGTGGCGGCTGCGTGCTCGGCCTTGTAACTGAGTGCGGAGATCTCGCTGCGCGGGCTCGTGATGGCCTTGAGGACCGACTTCAACTCCGAGTCGAGATTGAAGATGGCGCGCTGCACCTCGGCGACTGCGTTCTTCACCTCGCCGTCCGCGGAAGAAACCGACTTGTTCAGGTCCTTGTAGTCGTCCAGCCCCTTGAGCTGCTCTTCGACCTCGTCTTGGCGGACGTCGCGAACGTCCTCCAGGAACGACACGTACTTCTCCTGCCACTCTTCCTGAGTGGAGAGGTACGGACGCCGCAGCCAGCCGTCGTCCGCGATCACCAGCGCCACGGCGCCGACCACCGCCATGCTGGCAAGGAAGATCGGGATCGACAGCGACTTCGCGTAGATCGGATCGGGGGGGATGTCGTTCGTGTCGTTCTGGCTCATGTCCGCCTTCTCCGCGCTGCTGATTCAGCCGCGCCCTGCAGGTATCCGATCTTCTGCGCACGCCCCGCTGGGCGCGCGCAGTGCAGACTCTTCACACGTTGAACCCCATCAGACGTTGAACCAGGGTGTTACCCAGACGTACTTGATGTCGAATCCGAGCTTGAGGACCATCTTGACGGGCAGCCGGATCATCATGATCAGGAAGCCGACGAGGTGGGCGTACTGGATCACGTTCATCTTGCGGAAGAGCTCGGGCTTCCACTTGCGGAGTGCGAAGTCAACTGCCCCACCGAGCACGGCCGTGAAGCCGAGCGTGGCGATGCCGCCGAAGATGGCGATCTCCCACACGTCGGTGATGCCGAAGAGCTCGTGCAGGTGGATGTTCACCTCGTGCACGACGCGATGGGCATCCCACGTCTGTCCCGGCCAGAACCACATCCAACCCGGACCACGAATGAACGTGCCGACGATGGCGAGCGCGAGCCACAGAACGAGGTAGCCGAAGAGGAAGCCGCCGAGCGCGAACTTGCGCTGCTTCCACGTGTAGTAGCCGTTGCCGAGCGGGCTTGTGTCCATGTACGGAATAGCCATCAGCCCGACCACGATGATGTTGGGCAGGATGACGCCCGCGATCCACGGATCGAAGTAGACGAGCATTTCCTGTAGCCCGAGGAAGTACCACGGCGCCTTCGCCGGGTTCATCGTGAGGGTTGGGTTGGCCGGTTCCTCGAGCGGGGCGTCCAGGTAGATCGCCCAGATGCAGAGGAAGGCCGTGACGACGAGCGCCGCGAGCAATTCGATGCGCAGCAGGTACGGCCAGACGTGGACCGTCTTGTCCCACGCGGGGTGATACGGCTGATGCCGCCGATGGTGCGTCTTCGCGAGCGCCGGATCGGCCTCGAGTTGGGTGATGAGGCGGTCGTTCTTGATCGCCTCGCGGAACCCGTACCAAAGATAGAACGGCGTCAGGAAGAGCAACAACACGATCGGAACGTTGTCCGGCGCGCTGCAGATTTCCCAGAGCTGCTTCCAGTCCATCAGCGCCGTCCCTTCGCGTTCTTGACCTCGGAGGCCAGCATCACTGGCGCCGGGCCACTGATCGAGCCGTCCTTACGGATGCGCCAGAAGTGCACGATCATGAAGACGCCACCGACGAGCGGCAGGCCCACACAGTGGTGGATGTACGAGCGCAGGAGCGCGTTCGCATCGACGATCGAACCACCCAGCATCGCGAAGCGCACATCGTTGAAGGCCGTCGCGCCGATCTCGGGGCCGAACGGGCCCTCGTGACCGATGAGCGGCGTCGCACGCGCCATATTCGTGCCGACCGTCACCGCCCAGAAGCCGAGCTGGTCGTCCGGGAGCAGGTAGCCCGTGAACGAGAGCATCATGGTGACGAGTAAGAGGATCACGCCGACGTTCCAGTTGAACTCGCGCGGCGCCTTGTACGAACCCGTCATGAACACCCGCATCTGGTGCAGCCAGACGGTGATGATCATCGAGTGCGCGGCCCAGCGGTGCAGGTTGCGCAGGAAGTTGCCAAACGGCACGTCGTTCTTGATGTAGAGGATGTCCCGGAAGGCGTTGGCCTTGTCCGGGTGGTAGTAATACATCAGCGCGACGCCGGTGAAGGTCAGGATCAGGAAGAGGTAGAACGTGATCCCGCCCATGCCCCACGTGAACGTGTAGCGCACGGAGTCGCGGTTCACCTTCGCCGGGTGCAGGTGCAGGAAGACGTTCGAGAGCACCGCCAGAGAGCGGTTGCGCGGCTGATCGTCCACCTTGTGGCGGAAGATCGAGCGCCACATCTGCGTCTCGAACGGGTTCTTCAGCCACTTGACCTGAAGCGGCCCGGCCTCTTTGGCCTTCTCGACGAGTTCGCCGATCCCGGCTTCATCCATATCGTTCTTCGGTGCCATCGGTGCTCCCTGATGGGATCTTCAATTCACGGAACTGACGCGTTGCCCACCCCTGACCGGGCGGAGAGGAATGACTAGGCGGAGAGGAACGCGCCCGGTTGGTCCCAGTCGTCCACGCGGAACACGACGAGCTTGTCCACCATGAGTTGCCCGTCCGGCGCGAGCCAGACCTTGCAGCGATCCATGGGCCGAGGCGCTGGCCCCTCGAAGTTCACGCCCGCCGCGTCGTAACCCGACCCGTGGCACGGACACTTGAACTTATTCGCCGCCGACACCCAGTCCGGCGTGCAGCCGAGATGCGTGCAGATGGCACTGATCACGTAGAGCTTCTCCGCGTCGCGGCAGACCCAGATCCGGTACTTCGACTGCCATTTGGAGTCGACGCCGAAGCCGTACTCCGAGGGGTAGCCGACCGAGAATGTGGTTGGCGGTTCGAAGATCGTGCGCGGGAAGAAGAAGCGCACACCGCAGGCGCCGAGCGCAGCGCCGACGGAGGCGAGTCCCACCCACGAGAACGTACGCCGCTTGAGCTGGGCCGGAGAGCGGCCGGGCTCGAGATCGGTACCGCGCTCGCGCGGCGGCCGCGGGCGGCGCGGAGTCGCTGCTCCGGGCGGCCTCGGCATGGGCTTGGTGGACGTCTGACCTGCGCCCTGGGCGGAGTCGGACATGGTGTTTTCTCTCCTGAGACTCACGAGACCGACGCGGACGTCTTGACGAACGCCGCGAGGCCACGAGCGACACACTTTCCGGGGTATGCCGCGAGCGGAACCGGCATCGTAGGGAAGCGGGCGGACCGGTCAAACCTTCCGCCTGAGATGCTTGAAGTGAGGGATGTCACAGGCTCGCCGCACTTTCGAGCCGCAGGTTCGAGTCGCCCGGCCGGAGCGTCCGCATGGCCCGTGGCCGCCGTGCGGATCGGGCGGGTAGCGCGAGCGTCAGTACTCGAGCGGGCCGTAGATCTCCTCGACCTCGGCCGACGGCAACATGTCGATGGCATCCCACGGGCAGCCCTCGAGATAGATGCCTGCCTTGCCCTTGCTGATGCACTGCTTGCAACCGATGCACTTCAGCGGATCGACCCAGATGTACCCGAACGGCGTGTGCTCGTCGTCGTGGACGAGCTGCATGCAGTTCTCCACGGGGCAGAGCGCCTGGCAGACCGGGGACCCCGCGCAGCCCGTGCAGCTGTCGTTGATCGTCGCGATGGTGGGCGGCTTGCGCTTGCGGCGGTTGGTGAGCTGGGCCATGCGTGATCTCCGGATCCTCGTGGTCGGCATGCGGTGAACGATCGTGGAACGCGGCGCGAGGGCGCGTCATCCTGCCGAACGAAGGACCCGCTCCGCGCGGTTTTTCGATCCGGCGAGGGCTCGCGAGAGAGACCCGAGTCGCTGCTGACGCCCTTCTGGGCGCTCCGGGCGCTCAGTTGAGCGCGTCGGCCTTCCAGTACTTCGTCCCATTGACGGTCGCCTGGAGCGAGACCCCGGTCTCGGTCAGTTGGTAGACGTGGATCGCGCCCCTCGCGGTGCCCTTGGCATCCGCGGCGCCGCCCTTCTCGCCTGACTTCGCCGTCGCATCGGCGGAGCCGCCGAACTCCCAGCCCGAGTTGACGAACGTGTCGAACGCCGCTTCGGTGTCGAAGTAGAAGACCGCGCGGAAGTCCTTCAGTCCGAGCCCGAAGCCCGCAGTCAACTCGCCCATCTTCATGTACGTACGCTCGCCCGTGCGCTGGTTCACGGCAACGCCGTAGCCGCTTCCGCCGCCGAGGAAGAAAACCTGCAAGCCGACGTTGCTGAAGACCGCGCGCCCGGCCGCCTGCTCGACGCTCGCCTGAGCGCCCGAGTCCGCCTGGTAGAGGCGCTGCAACGTCTCTCCGGCCATGGTGTTGATGGCCGCGCGCTGCTCGTTGCCCGTCGTTCCGGACGGACTCGTGCACGAGGAGAGCGCGAGCGCCCCACCCAACATCAGTGTCAGCATCGCCGTGGACTTCCAGATCTTCATCGCAGCCTCCGGTTGCACACGCTCTCGCGTGCGTCTCAGAACCCCTCGCGAGCAAGCGACGAGTCGATCAATTCCTGCAAGTCCTCGGCCTGCCAGAGCCCGGCCCGATGGAAGAGCTTGCGGCCCTGATGGAAGAGTACATAGGCCGGGGCCACGAGCCCCGGAAAGCGCTCCATCGTCTGCGGACACTCCGTCGTCTCGAGGAGCCCGACCTTCACCGCGCCCCTGTTCGTGTAGGCCAGAATCTCGGTCTGCGAGAGCGCCGCGCGATTCGTGATGTTCCAGTCGAGCGCCAGATGAACCAGCACCGGCATCCGCGCTTCGAGCACCTCGACGTCGAACGTGTCGTCATCCCAGACAGGCAACTGCGACGGACTGCTCTTCGCCCGCTTCATCGCCAGCACTGCAGTGAGGAGGATCGGGATGACCACGATGGCGACGATCCACGGCCCGAAGAACGACTCGTTCGACTTCTGGTGTTCGCCCGCCTCGCGCACCGCGGCTCTACCCGCCTCCTGTGCCCAGGCGGGTGCCGCGACGAGCAACGCGAAGCTGGTCGCGAAGAACGCGGCGAGCAGACGACTCACCACGGCCGCGTCCCCTTGAGCAGCGGAGCCACGCGGCGCTTCTCGACCCGCCACGTCCGCATCGTGAGGGTCCAGGCGAGCGGCGCCGGACCGACAAGTGCAGTCACGGCCCACCAGGCATCAATCCGTGTCATCTCGCCCACGGGCGGGAAGAGCGTCCACACCGCGATGGCCGCGAGGACTGCGGCGGGAACCAGGATCGTCGCAGCCAGGCTCCGGAGCCCCGCGTCACGCAGAAGCGTCGAGTAGAAGACGGCCCACGCGCCCAGGAAACTGCAGAGGAACACACCGGTCTCGCGCCACGCGCCGATGACGGGCTCCTGGAAGAGCGGATGCCCAACGAGCTTCGTCAGACCGACGACCTGGGCGACCGCATAGATCGCCGGGATGTGAACCACGCTCTTCGCCATGTCCCAGACACGCGTCTCGTACTCGGCCATCGACATCCCGGCCCGTGCCGCCGGACCGTCCGGGTCCTGGGTGGTTTGGTCGCGGCCGCGCTCATCTGCCATGCGCGGGATCCTATCGGAGGGCCCGCCCACCCGGGATCACTCCTCCCAGGTGTGCGCGAGCCAGTCCTTCTCCAGTTGCTCCAGATCGACGCCATCGAGTGCGGCGGCGAGGGCCAGACCGGCCCACGCAGAACGCTCGGGCGCGTCGATCTCCTCCGACAGCGCGCCGCCATCCGCGTCACGCGCCGCCGCCGACAGCGCGCTCAGTCGCTCGAAGTAGCGCGGCAACACCTGCCCGTACGCGGGATCGTCAGTCGCGCGCAGGAAGTAGATGAAGCTCCAGGCGAGCGCGGAATTCGTCGCGGCGGGAATCCCCCAGAGGTTCCTGCCACGGAACTGCTGCGCGTCCCTTGAGAGCCACGTGCGCAGGTCGAGCATCGGCCCCCTCGCGGCAGCGTCGCCCGACCACGGACCCCGCGCCCACCCCTTCGCCCAGCGGCTCTTCGCGGTTATCGCGGTGTCGGTGCGCCAGCGAAACGGCCGCCGGTGGAACTCGCCGGATTGGAATTGATACCCGGCGAAGTAGTCGCCGTGGCCGTACGAGAACCAGGCGTGCGGAGCTACGCCGGGGAGGGCGTGGTCCAACTGCGCCGAGAACGCCATCGAATACGCGACGGGCAGCACGTCCTCGCGCTGATTGAGAACGATCTCTCCGCGAGCGCGCGACCAGAAGCCCGCTGCGTTCTTGGGGGCGCCGTACTCGAGGAACTGCCTCCGCGAGTCACAGATGCGCACAAGGGTGATCGCGTCGGGCTGCGCGGAAGCGGGAAAGAGCGGCACGAGGACATGAGCTCGAAGCGCCTCCAACTCCGTCGCAACCTCTGTCACGAGGGCCGGATCGACGTCGTCGTCGAAGACGATCAAGTAGCGCGGGGTGCGACGCGTGCTCCACCCCGGGAGCGCCTTCTTCTTGATGAACTCCGCGACCCTCTTCGCTTCGGGCGAATCCGTCTCCCCGACGACGTGGCTTCCGCCCGCCTCGGCCTCCTTCGCCTCGAACTCGCGCATCTTGAACGACTTGACGACGCGCTCGAACTGCTTGCGGAAGACGTTCTTCGCGAACTTCACATCGGCATAGCCGTAGAAGCCGAGTTCGAGCGTCTCGGTCTCCGTCTCGATCTCTGTGAAAGCGATCCAGAGCCACCACGTGGCATCCGTCCCCTCGGGCCGCTCCTCGTGGTAGTTGACCTCGAGGATGCGGAGCTCCTGACCCGACTTCGTCCGGATCGTCTTCGGCTTCTCCTGCTCCGCGAGTCGCTCGGCGAAGGGCTTGTAGGGGCCGAAGAGGAACTCCACGCGGTGCATCAGAGCGTTGAGATCGCTCTCGAGCGTCTCGCTCTCGAGCATCTCCTTGGTGCCGGCCATGCGCTCGCGCAATTGCTCTTGCATCTCGCGAGGGAACTGGCGCGCCCAGGCGGGTAGCTCACGGTCGGCCGCGGGCGATGCGTCGTCCTTCGGCCGGACGGTCCAGATGATCTTCAGCGTCGGCTGGTTGCCATAGACGTCCCGATACTCGGGAGCGCGGTCCTCCCAGACCGCGGCGACGTGCGCATCGTCCGAGCCAGCCTCCGGCAGGACCTGCTCGAACGAGTCCTCGATCGAGTACTGAAACCCCCGGACCTCGTCCTTACCGAGCTTCGTCCCCGCACGGGCGGGCACCGCGGAAGCGACGACAGCAGCCGCAATCAAGAGAGTCGTAGTCGCAGGCCAGCGCATCCTCCACCTCATCTCTCGGGCTTCTTCCGCGTCGAAGCGTTCCCGCCGCCACCGACCACCCGGTGCAGAGGATACACGGGATGCAGTGAGCGTTTTCGGGACCGTCGAAATGCCGCAATTCAGCGAGCGGGGACGTTGAGGCGACAACAACGCAACGCGACGCGACGCCCGAAATACCGTGCCAGGCTCAATTCCTCGGCCGGGCGACCTCTTCGTCGAGCGCGATGGCATCCTTCCGACCAGAGAATTGAGCCTGGCACGCTCTCTCGGGCGGGCCACGCCCTCGGTTGATCGGGGAGTCGGAGGGACGGAGGGTGAGGGAGTAGACCGCGCCACCCCGTCGACAACGCCGGAAACGAGAGCGTTTGGCGGGGCGCGTGCGCAGCACTCGCCGTGACAAACGCAGTGAGGCGCAGGGAGTGGATTCCGCCTGCGAAACCAGCCCTCGCGACGGGCTCACTTCAGCGTCGTGGTTGCGCTCCGACGCGCGGCAACGAACACCGAGCGCAGGCCCGGTTGAAGCAGCCGGAGCCGCAACCGAAGCCGAACACGCGAGCGAAGCGAGGGGTGCCGACGGAGTCGGCACAAACGCAAGAAGGAG
>JAJRPF010000004.1 GCA_024280885.1 Planctomycetota bacterium
CGCCGGGGGGGGGGGGCGGCGCCGAATTCGAATTGGTGCGGCACCGACGCATTTTCGGGCAACTCAGGCCCTCTCAACTGACCCCGTTCCACTGACGTAGGGTTCGAGTTCTTCGCGCAGGACCCGGACGGCCTGGAACATGCGCGACTTCACGGTCCCGACCGGGATGTCGAGGATCGCGGAGACTTCCTTGTAAGGCAGCCCCTGCGCGGCACCGAGGACCCAGACGTCGCGCAACTTCTCGGGCAGGCGCGAGACCGCAGCGTCGATCTGGGAGCCGAGTTCGCTCGAGAGTGCCTCGGCCTGTGGCGTGGCGGCGGTCGAGGCCACGGCGGCCGATAGGCGCCGACCGTCGTCGTATCGCGAGTTGCCATCGAGGGAGATCGGCCGAATGCGCCGCATCTTCTTTTCGCGCTCGTTCAGGAAGTGGTTTCGCGCGATCTGGAAGAGCCACGTCGAGAACTTGGCGATGGGCCGGTAGCGCGGCGCGGCGCGCCAGACCTTGAGAAAGACGCCCTGCATCAGGTCTTCGGAGAAGGCCCTATCGCGACACATGCCGTAGAGGAAGCTCAGAAGCGGGCCGGACCATCGCTCGTAGAGTTCCTCGAGCGCACTCTCGTCGCCGATGGCGAGGCGCTCCATGGCACGGACAGAAGATTGTTGATCGCGGGGTGGCATGCGTGCGGCACAGTTCGTGGAACCCGAGGGTGTTCCCTCGGTTCACGGAGTCTCCATGTTTCCGCAGATCGTAGCGGAGAGCGCCTCCGACCGCCGCGCACTCTCTGCGCCGCTGACGGGAGCGGCGCGCGTCTCCTCCGGATCGCGGTCAGCGTTGGAAGGCCGCGGTCAGCGTTGGAAGATTGGCAGGTAGTTGTTCGGGATCTGGAGCAGCATGGCGCCGATCGCCGTCGAGAGCGGGAATTCGCGACCGCGTTCGCCCTCGTACTCGACGTTGCTGCGCCAGGAGCCGTCCGGGAGCTGGCGCGCGATGAGGTCGTCGCGGAGCCGCGAGAAGTACCGCGACCAGTCGCTGCCGCCCGCGATGTACATCGCCTGCGCCGCGTAGTAGTTGCCGTAGAAGTAGAAGTAATGCGAGCGATAGTCCCGCGTCGCGACGTCGTCGTAGTGGGAGAGCACGTAGCGCCGCATGGCGGAGAACGAGGGCAGCGGCCTGCCTAGCTCGACGTACTTGCGGATGCGGCGCTCCTGCACGAAGCGTGCGATGTCGTCGTCGGTGTAGATGCCCGCCCCGTAGAGCGTCGTGAGCCCGGCCGAGGTGAGCGCGAACGAGGTGCGTGTGTGTTGCGCGGCAGCGAGGTTGAGTGAGCTGTACTGATACTTGAACGAGCCGCGGACGATCTGGCTGCTCTCGTCCTGCGTGACCGCCGAGCGGAGGACGTATTCCACGGCGGCGTCGATGCTCTTCTTGGGGACGCGGATGCCCTTGTTCTTCGCGGCGCGGAGCGCCACCACCTGGCAGACCGTGATCGACATATCCGAGTCGACCGCGTTCGGCACGTAGCGCCAGCCACCCTGCTCGTTCTGGGCGTCGTGCGTGAACTTGACCGCCCTCTGCAGCGCGCGGCGCACGCGCTCGTCGCGCGTCATGCCGAAGACCTCGGCGAGGAAGAGCGTCGCGAATGCGTGGCTGTACATCCGCGTGCCGTTCGCGCTGATGAAGCCCGAATTCGGGTCCTGCGCGTCCAGGATGAACTCCAGCACCCGCTCGACGTTGCGCGCATACTTCCCACGACCCGGCACGCTGCCGGAGGCGAGGAAGGCCGTGCCGCAGAGCGCGGAGACGCCCACGTGTGGCTCGTTGCGCTGTTCCACGTGGTAGGACTCGTTCAGCTTGAAGCCGACGTCGCAATGCCATGCACCGTCAGAGCGCTGGTGCTTGTCCAGCCATTCGAGCGCCTTGTTGGTGGCGCGCCGCGAGGCGGGCGTGGCCAGCGAAGCGCTGCTCACCTGAGCCTCTTCCGATGTGGCGAGGAGCGGCCACGCGCCAGCGATTGCGGCGCCGGTGAGGACGATGGTGGGCAACAAGCGGCGGGTGATGTACTTCACAGATGCTCTCTCTCAAGCCGTTCTTCGCTCAAGGCGTCATTCGCTCAAGTGATGACCCGGTCGCGCACCCCGTCGGAATCATCGAGACCGGAGATTCACAGGGCATATTCACAGTATAGGACGCGCAGCCCGTCGATGTACGTCCGGCATATTCTGGGTACGTTCGGCATATTCTGGCTCTCCTGCACCTCGCGGCTACGCGGTAACTCCCGGCTACTTGGGGCCGTAGATCGCCAATTCGCCCGGCACGGTCAACCCGACGTAGCCGCGGTCGTACACAACGCGCTGCCAGCGCTTGCCGATCGAGGGGTGCGCGATCGCGAGCCGTTCATCGCCCGAGGCGCGGTCGAGGAGCAATACCCGTGATCGATATGCGTTGTTGCCGAAGCGCTCATTCACCTCGTACGCGACGTACTGACGGCAGATGACAGGATGCGGGTGTGCGGTGGAAGTCTGCTCCCACTCGATCGTGTGGCGCCAGAGCACATCCCCGCTCTCCGCGGAGAGCGCGACCGCGAGCGCGGACCCCTTCGCGCCCGCTGGAACCAACGTCGCGGCGATCAGACCGTCGGCGACGGCGAGTCCCTGCCATCCAAGCCCCCCGTGCCCCGAGAGATCCGCGGCCCAGACCCGCGCTCCGTCCGTTCCGTTCAGTCGGATGAGCTGATCGTTGCTGTCCGCGACGATGACGCCGCCCTGGACCGCGTGGTAGCTCTTCACCTCGGCGCCCGGCAGTGGGTAGCGCCAGCGCTCGGCGCCGGTGCCGACGTCGACCGCGACCAGCGTCGAGGCGTCGTGGAGGGTCACGACCACGCCGGCGCCCTCGGCGTGAACGGCGACGTTGTCGAACGGGTCATCGTCGAGCGGTGTCGTCCCGCGCAGGGCCAACGACGTTCCGTCGAGCGTCACGACGGTGCGGGGAACGGCCTGCGGGTCAGAGCCCTTGCGGAAGACGATCACCGCGTCCTCGGCGACGACCACGTCCGGGAAGAGCTGCTCGGCGAACTCGCGGACCGCGAGCACGTCGCCTGACTCCAGATCGACCGCCGAGAGAACGTACTTCGCGACGCCGCGCGTCTCGCGCTCGAAGTGCATGATGTAGAGGACGCCGAGGCCGCGCGCGGAGGCGCGATAGCCGCCCGCGAGCCGACGTGTCCAGCGTGCTGTGCCATCGTCGGCGGAGAACGAGCGGATGGCGACGTCCAAGCGCCCCTGACGGCGATCGTCTCCCACCACCACAAGGGCGTTGTTCGTGCCGGTCACAGTCCGCGTCTCGACGCCCGTGGGTGTGCGCCAGAGCGGGCGTCCGGTGGCGGCGTCGAGCAACTCCAGGACGCCCAGGCGCAGCGCGACCAATCGGCCATCGAGCGACGACGGCCGGCGACCGTCGAGCACAATGATCTGCGGCACGCCGTCGTCCAGCGATGCGCCTCCGCGCTCCCACAGCATGGGCAGTGGGGGCTCGGGTGCGGGGAGATCGACCTCGGGCGCAGCGAGTCGCGGCTCCGTGAGGCGTGCGGCGACGAGTTGTTCCGACGGTTGGCCGCCGAGATCGGCAGTCGGGTGTTCGCGTGCGAGACGCTGTAGTGCCATGCGCTCGGCGCCCGGCTCGTCGAGGCTGCGGTACGCATCGGCGAGTTTCCAGAGCGCGCGTGCAGCATCGGCGGGCTCCGGCCCGATCGAGAGCAGCGCGCGGAGGATGGCGACCGATCGACGCGCGTCGCCGCGGCCCGCGTGGAGTTCCGCTGCAAGGAGCGCTGCGTCGGCCTGTGTGCGTGGGTCGGGGTATGTGCGGGCGACGCGGTCGAGCGCGGCAGGATCGCGTGCGTTGCGCGCCGCATCGAACGCCCGGCGTGCCCGTTTACGGACGATCTCGGTGACCGTCTTCGCGTGCTTGCGACGCGTCTTCGCGATGCGCGCTGCCACGGCGCCGCGAACGTCGGTGCGACCGAGATCCGCGTCGGCATGGCGTTCCAGGACATCGAGCCACCCGGCGACCGCGCCCTCGACGTCGCCCTCGCGCAGGAGCTCATCGGCCAAGAGCATCGCCGCATGTGCGCCGGCGTGAACGCGGCCGATTTGCGAGAGCGTGACGTGGACTTCGGGGAAGTCGTCCCGGACGCGGCGGAGGGCGTCGCGTCCGCGCGCGACGAGCGCCGTGTGGCCGCGGGTCGCTGCAGCGAGTGCGAGCAGGGCGCGCACGGCGTTGCCGCGATCGTCGGTGACCGCCACGGCGCGCTCGAGGTCCGCGACGGTGCGATTGGCGTCGCCCGAGCGGATCGACTCGCCGGCGCGCTGCGTGTAGGCGGCGAAGAGTGCCGAGCGGAGCGGTCCCTCGAGCCCTTCGCGCGCCCGCGGAGCCAACCCGTCGAGGAGTTTCATCCCGATCTCGAGCGACGAGACCGCGTCGTCGAGGCGCCCTGCTCCGCGAAAGATCTCCCCGGTCTCGAGGCGCAGCCGCGGGTCGTCGGGGGATTGTGCGATGCGAGCGAGTAGCCGGTCGCGGCGATCCTCGAAACGGTAGTGAGCCGTGACGCTCCCACGCGTCGTGAGCAAGAGCGCGCCGTCCGCCGACGTGAGATCACCGGAGCGCTCGCGTTGGCGTGTCTCCGGCAGGACCCACTGGGACTCGGTGCCGCCGTCGGAGAGTCGCAGCACCTCGATCGAGTCCTCGGTCGGCACGAAGGCGAACTCTGGCGTGAGCACGCCACGCCCGACTGCGGCGCCCTCCGATTGGTCGGACGTGACCAGTTTGCCGGCGTCGCGCGACGTCCAGGACCGTGCGCCCGTGGATATGTCGAGTGCTGCGAGACGGTCCCCAAGGACGAACGCGCGGTCGCCCGAGACGCCCAGGAAGTAATGGAAGTCGAACGGTCTCCGCCTGTGGTGAACGCGCCACGAGATCGCGCCCGTGCGCGGGTCGAACGCGACGAGATACGGCGACTCGAGCGGGGCCATGATCACGTTGCGGCGCGTTGCTACGACGGGCGAGGGCCACCACGTGACGGCGCGCTCCGTCGTCTCGTACCAGTAGCGCGACGGCGGGATGGGGATCTGCGGATAGGAGGTCAGCCAGTTGATCTCACCATCCGTGACGCGGACGCCTGCGGCGATGCCGAGACCGGAGCTCAGATACACGACACCGTCGAGCTCGGCGAGTGCGGTCGTTGCGAGTTCCTTGACAGGCCGACCGAAGAGATTCAGCTCCTGCTGTCCCTGCGCGATGCTCCGGCGCCAGCGCGTCCGCCCGGTGTGGCGATCGAAGCAAACGAGACGCACGTCGAAAGACGAGTTGAACGTCCATGTCGCAACCAGCACGTCATCACCGACGACGAGCGGCGGAGACGCCACGGACTCGCGGCCGATCTCTGCGGCGTCGGGATGACCGGCCAGCCCTTCGTCTTCGTGGGACCAGAGCGTCTCGCCGGTGCGCACGTCGTAGGCCGAGAGCGATCTGTGGGGCAGACGGTAGACGATGATACGACCGTAGAATTCGCGCACCATGTCGGGCGCGTCGGCGCGCGATGCCAATGCGGCGTAGACCGTGTCGTCGGCCACCGCGGCGGTGTGGATCGCGAGCTTGTTGTCGCGCCACTGCGCCAAGCGTTGCCGTGTGCCGCGCTGCCAGAGGACGTTGCCCGACGAGATGTCGACGGCGCGCAGACGCAAGCCGTTGTTCACATAGACGACGCCACGTGCGACGGCGGGAACCACAGGTCGATGCAACGCGGGGCCGCGGCTGGTGCGCCACGGATTGCGCTGATCGTTGCGCGTTTCAGTCCCCTCCTGATACGCGGTCGCCAATCGCCAGCGCGCCTCGGAGTCGGGCTGCGGCGGGGCCTCGGCGAGCGCCGTTCCGTGCTCGTTCCCGGAGAACTGCGGTCGCCCCATCCCGGCTCCGGCGGCGGTGCCCGCGGCCTGGAGCATACGGTCGATGAAGTCCGCCAACGGCTCGCCGCCCTCCGGCCCGGGAACCATGAGCCGCAGGAGCGGCGCGGAAAGCTGGAGGACGCGCTCGACCCCTTCGCGATCGCCGAGTTGCGATCGGGAGAAGGCAATGCGGGCGAGGATTCCGGCGCGTTCGGTGTCGGTATCCGCAACGTCGAGCAGCTGGCGTAACTCGTGCGTGGCGACGGCGAAATCGCCTCGCGCAAGCGCAAGGCTCGCCAGCCCTTCATGGGCCCGGCGGCGGATGTCACGCGCGGGGTAGCGCCGCGCGACGCTGCGCAGGTCGGCCGGGCGACGCAGGTCGAGACCGCGAGCGAGCAGTTTCTCGGCGCGCGCGCGGTAGATGCGCTCCCACGCCTCGCGGCCCTCCGTGGACAAGTCGTCGAAGAGGCGGCGTCCGACTCCGCCGACGCCTTCGAAACGCGGCAGATCGCTCGAGGTCTTGCGCGGCACCTCGACGACCAGTCCGCGCTCCGGCGCGAGTGCGAGAAGACGTCCCAGTTGCTTGACGGCGGCTTCCCAACGCCCGGCGGAACGGTGTCGTTCGAACGAATCAATGCGTCGCCGCGCATCGCCCGAGTCAGCGACGCGATAGGGACGCCCGATCTCCTGTCCGTGGGCTGGTGTGGGACAGAGCGCGGCACCGAAGACAAGTGCGAGACTCGGAACGAGTGCGATCCTCGCGATCAGTGCGTACCGACGCGCGGCGCGCGTGCGCGTCCGCTGACGATCGGGTCCCGCGCTCGTTCTCACTTCACCGTCCATTCTCTGGCCTCTCGCCTCTGCGCGAGCCACCGTCACACCAACTGATAGCGCTTGCGCAACAGCCACTCGCTGCCGAGCAGGAGTGTTGCGATCAAGAGCGTCCATCCATCGTCCCACAAATCGTCGGGACGCACATCTGTCGCGACGGGCTTGCTGCGTCGCGGCGGAGCGACTTCCGGCAGCTCCCAGAGATGCAGGTAGCGTCCGCCTTCGGAGTTGTCGGAGAGTTCGCGCAGCGTCGTCTCGTCGAGCAGGAGGTCACGCCCTTCCAGAGAACTGCGGACGACCGAGAATAGTTTCTCTGGAGGTTCCTCGGTCGTTCCCGCGCGGGGCGATGCACTCGCGCTGGTCGCGCTGATGTCCGCGCTCAGGCGATACTGCCCAGGGCGTGTGGGGACGATCGTGCGCCGGAACTCTCCCGGGTCTTCCTGGCCCGACGATGGGACCTCCAGCGTGACCGTCTCGCGCGTGCCCGGCTCCTTGCCCGGCATGTCAAGTTCGAGGGTCTGCGCTGCTTCGGTCGACGGGTTGTACTCCGCGTCGAGTACGACGAGCGTGATCTTCACCGTGTCGTCGAGAGCGTAGCTGTCGCGATCCGTCAGGATCTTGAAGCGCTCGTTGCCGCCGAGGAGGCGGTACGTCGCGAGGAACCGGACCGCCTCGCCGTAGAAGCGATAGAAGTATCGGTCGTCCATCTCGAGCCGCATCCGCCAGAGCTCTTCGACGCCGATGAAGAGCACGCGACCGCGACCGTAGCGCATGGTTGCGATGAGCGGACGGCGCCCGAATTTGTTCTCGTGCAACGGGTCGGCCGAGACCGCCAGTACCTGTGCGAGCGTCTTCGCGCGGAGTGCCGGGTACGACCAAAACTGTCGCCACTTCGGGTCGCCTTCCCACAGCCGCTTCGAGACGTCCGGGTCTCCGGCGACGTTCATCAGCGGACTGCGGAAGCCCTCGGGCGTGATGCGGAACGCGTAGCCCCGAGCCGTGTCGATTGCCGGGTCCGAGTTCTCGGACGTTCGATCGATGACGACCGGAAGGATTGCAGAGAGTGGCGTGTCGCGGTAGCTGCTCGGGTTGTGGCGCACCCCGGAGAGCATGATCAGCCCGCCGCCCTTCTCGACGAACTCGTGGATATTCTGCCACGCCCGCTCGGCCAACCTCGACGTGGCGCCGAGTTCGTTCGGATCGACGTCGCCGATGATCAGCACGTCGTAGCTGAAGAGGTGTTCGCGATCCGGCACGCCGAGTGTCGCGTCGAGACTGTCCCAGCCGGGGGAACGCGTTGCGCGCTGCGGTGTGTCCTGATCGCCGCCGAGCAGGAGCGTGTGCACGAGCATCGTGTCGTGGTCGCGGATGAGCGCGTTGCTGAGGTAGGTGAACTCCCAGCGCGGCGGGCCCTCGACGTAGAGCACGCGGATCTTGCGATCGATGACGCGCAGTGTGTGTGTGATCCAGTTGTCGCTCTTGATCCGCTCTTCGGGCTGCGGTGGGATGCCGATCCGAAGCGCGTACGTGCCGGGACGCACGAACGTATTCGCGATTTTGATCTGCTGCTCGCCGTCGCCGCCTTCCAGCACGATGGCGTCGGGGGAGATGGGCAGCGGTGCACCCGTCGGATTGTCGTCTGCGCCAAGGCGCTGCATCTCGATGCGAACGGCACGCCCCTCGAAGCCCTTGCCGCGGACGGTGAACTCGAAGAGCGCCGAGTCGCGCGCCAGGACGACCTCCTTGGCACGCAGGTTGGACACGCTGATATTCTGCGGCGAGCGCGGGTCACCGACGCCGACTGCGTAGATCGGCACGTTGAGCGCGCCGGCGCGTCGACCCGCCGTGAGCGGCTTCGGCGCGCCCGCGTTGTCCTGACCATCGGAGATGACGATCACGCCCGCGACCGGCTCATCGCGCAGGCGGAACGTGTCGAGGACCGTGGCGACGGCTTGCCCCATGCGGGTCGAGGGTTCGGTCGCGCGCAGCGGTTCGAGTGCGTCGCGGATCGCAGCGGATGCGATTGCCACCGGATCGTCGGCATCCAGTTCGCCGTCTTCCCCCGTCCCGATCTCGCTCTCCGTCGCGTCTGCTGTCTGGCCGTCCCCGGAACTCGCCACCGCACTCAGCTGCGAGCCGAACGAATAGACGTGGAGCCGGAAGTCCTTCGTCCAGCGTTCGAGGAGTCGGCTCTCCTCGCTCGTGATCGTTGCGCGCGCCAGATCAAGGCGTGTGCTCGTGACGACTTCGGCCGCCGTTCGACCAGTGGCCTCGGCGAGCGCTGCCGCATCGGCGTCCTCGTATCCGTCTTCGGTCGACATCGAGTCGGAAGTGTCGAGGAGCACGACGAGATGCGCGCGCATCGTCTGCATCTCCGACAACTCCATGTAGGGACCGAAGAGGACGAGCAGGAAGAAGAAGAGCGCACCGGCGCGCAGACTGCCGAGGACGAAACGCCGCCGCGGCGTCAGGTCGGTCTCGCGGCGGTAGCCCCACCAGCCGATCAGCAGCGCGATCGGCACCAGCACGAGCGCGATCACCCAGCCGGGCGGAAGCGAGTGCCAGCGCAGCGCCGAGCGCGTGGTCTCGGCGAGGAGCGTGGGGAGGAGCAGGATGTCCGCGCTCACGTCTGGATTCTCCGTTGTCCGATCCAGCGAGCGACGGCGACCTCGGCCAGTAGGCAGAGCAGCGCCGCGAGGAGCAGATTCACATGCAACTCCGTCTGTCCCGCGATGGCGGCGGCGGGCGTGAGGTTGACGTCGTCGGCGACCACGAGCAGGTCGCTGTAGCGGGCCTTGATCTCCTCCAACTCGATACGCTGCAGGTCACTTTCAAGCGGACTCATGTTGACGGTGAACAGGCTGAGATCGGGCGGCGGAGCTGGCGTGAGAACGTCGGGCGCGCGGAACTCCATCGCAGTTCGGTAGACGCCGAGCCGATCGGTCCCGGTGAACGAGACGAAGCTCGGCGCGTCCGGCGGCGTCTCGACCTGCGGACGTGCGGGCGTGCCGTCTGGGTACTTGATCTCGAAACCGCCGAAGCTGGACGGGAACGTCCGCACGAAGGGCTGGAACGCGGACAGATTGCTCTCTGAGTTGCCATGCGACGTGACGACGAAGACCGTTTCGTAGAGCAGTGCGAGGCCCACATACGATCCCGGCAACTTGCCCCAGAGATCGTCGATGGTCGTCGTCAGCAGCAGCGTGCGCCCACGGCCGAAACGTCGCTCGACGAGCGCGGGGCGAGTGTTCAGGTCGGTGTACGTCATCACGACCGACGAGCCGCGCGCGGGGTCCACGTCTCCGAGCTTCATGAACCCACTGAAGAACGGCGACTGGAAGAAGGCCGAGTTCCCCGGATCGGTGAGGTCGCGCAGGATCGGGTGGCGATTCTCGCCGAGATCGAGTTGGAGCCACGGCTCGTCGCGCACGTCGGCAGCTTCGAGTGGCGCGGGCAAGAGGCCCATGCCGTCGATCCACAGTTCGCGATTCCACACGTCGGGCAGTGTCTTGTCACCGACCGTGAGCAGTAGCGCGCCGCCGCGGCGGACATAGGTCTCGAGGCGCTGCCGCCCGGCGTCGTCGGGCGCCGGACGTGCGACGTTCGCGAGGATGACCAGATCCCAGTCGTCCAGCGAGCGCATGGTCTGAAACTCGGTGTCGTCCACGACATGCACCGAGATCGGGCCCTCGTCGCGGAGAGCGAGTGCTGCTTCGAGGAACTGGGTCTCCGCGACCGCCGTCGCGCCCGCCGGGTACATGTCTCCGTCGACCGCGAGAACCCGCAGCCGCGGCCGCACGTCGAACGCCAGGCTGCGTGTGTCGTCGAGCGCGAAGCTGTCGGCGGAGATGCGTGCCTCGACGACGTGAGAGCCGAGATCGTCCTCTTCGAAGCGCACGGTGAAGCGTTGGGTGCGCGCCGGTGCCGCGGCCCCGCCGACCGCGCGCGGCGGAAGTTCGACCCACGCGGCCGTGTCGCCGCGCTCCTCGCCGTCGACCAGGAAGCGCACCTCGACGCGCTGCGGACGCGCGGAGAAGTTCACGATCTCGGCCAGGAACGCAACCGTCTGCCCCTGGACCACATCGCGCTTTTCCTCGGGGCGGAGCGCGACGACGCCGACGTTGTCTACCTGCCGCCCGGCCGGCGCGAAGACGACCGTGGCGCCCTTGCTCTTCAAGCGCTCCAGGACCGCGCGCAATGGATCGACGGCTGAACTTGCGGTGGCCGCGTCGATGTTCGGGCGATCGATCGTCGCGCGCTGCATGTCGGTGACGACTGCGATGCGTTTCTCGCGCCCGTCCACGTCCGGCACGATCTCGTCGAGTTTCTCGAGAGTGTCCGCAAGATCCGCGCGAGCCGGCGCCGTGCGCAACTCGCTGAGGAGTCGGCGCACCTTGTCGTGGTCGCGGGACTCGCGCACGAGCACGCGCGGGAGTCCCGACGCGCGATCGGGCGAGAGGTTGTCGTTGGTCACGACCAGTGTGACCGGGTCGTCGGAGCCGATCTCCGCGAGCAACTCTGCCGCGATGATTGTCGTGGACTCGAGCGTCGTACGCAATCCGGAACGCGCGGCGGAACTGCCCGAGTTGTCCACCACGAGGAAGAGATGGATGCGTTGCGCGCCGCCACCGCCGAGCGCGAGCGGAGACGCGGAGAGCACGGGCCGCGAGAGGGCCAATGCGAGCAGGAGGATCGCAGCGGTGCGCAGCAGCAGGAGCAGCAGACTCTCGAGCCGGAAGCGGCGCTGATTCTCCTTCGCCGCCAGCAGCAACCACTCCATCGCGGCCCAGCGCTGGCGTCGGTAGCGCCGGCGATTGAGCAGGTGGATCACGATCGGCACGGCGGCCGCCCCGAGTCCCCACAGCATCAACGGATTGAGGAATTGCACCGCGGTCTACCTCGCGGTCCCGCCGCCAGCGCGGGCCTGAGCCGCACGCTTGGCGAGATACGACGAGAGCGCGACGTCGAGCGGCGTGCGCGTGTCCATGTCCACGAGGTCGATGCGCTCCGCCATGCAGCCCGTCCGCAGCTTCGCGCGGAACGTGGAGACGGCTTCCAGGTACGCCGCGCGCAGCGACTTCGGGTCCGCGAGGAGATCGGGATGGCCCTCGAGCCCCTCGAACATCGTCATGCGCTCGAAGGGGAAGGTCAGCTCGGCCGGATCGAGCATGTGGAAGACGATGACGTCGTGCCCGCGGCTGCGAATACGGCGCAACCCGGCGAGCACGTCGTTCACGTCGCCGACGAGATCCGAGATCACGATCACCAGCCCGCGGCGGCGCACGCGCTCTGCGACGCGGGCCAGCACCTTGCCGACGGCCGTGTCGCCGCCGGACTTCACGTCCTCCAGAACACCGAAGATCCGCTGCAACTGGCCCCGGTGCCCGCCAGCCCGCAGCGTGGTGCGGATCTTGTCATCGAAGAGCGCCAACCCGACCGCGTCGTGCTGACGGATGATCAGGTAGCTGAGCGCCGCCGCGACCGTCAGCGCGTAATCCTGCTTGGTCCAATCGACCGTGCCGAAATTCATCGACTCCGACACGTCCACGATCAGGTGGCAGACGAGGTTGGTCTCCTCCTCGTACTGCTTGATGTAGTAGCGGTCCGACTTGCCGAAGACCTTCCAGTCGAGGTAGCGGAGGTCGTCACCCGCGACGTACTCGCGATGCTCCGCGAACTCGACGCTGAAGCCCTTGTACGGGCTCTTGTGAAGGCCGGAAACGTAGCCCTCGACCACCATCCGGGCCCTCAGGTCGATCTGATGGACGCGGCTGATGATGCCGGGATCGATGACGTTTTTGGACGACTCTGCCATGACGTGCGGGGGGCGGGCCTACGCGCCAACCGACGAGGACGAACCGGTGCCAGCGAGGGCGCCGCGATCGTGAGCGGGGATCGTCTCCAGGAGCTTATCCACGACCGTGTCGGCGGTGATGCCCTCGGCTTCGGCGCGGAAGTTGGTGAGCACGCGGTGACGCAGGACGGGGTGGGCCACCGCCTTCACGTCGTCGGACGAGACGTACGAGCGGCCCGCGACGAGCGCGTGGGCCTTCGCGCCGAGTACGAGGTACTGCGCGGCACGCGGGCCGGCGCCCCAGCGGACCCACTCCTTCACGAAGGCAGGCGCGGCGTCGGTGGCGACGCGGGTGGCGCGCGCCAGTCGTACGGCGTAGTCCACGACGGGATCGGCGACCGGTACGCGACGCACGGCGTCCTGCACCGCCAAGATGTCCTCTGCCGTGAGAACGTCGTTCACGTCTTCGGGCGTGCCGCCGGTCGTGCGCTGCACGATCTCGAGCTCTTCGGCAGCTGTCGGGTAGTCCACCTTCACGTTGAACATGAAGCGATCGAGCTGCGCCTCGGGCAGTGGGTACGTGCCCTCCTGCTCGATCGGGTTCTGCGTGGCGAGCACGAAGAACGGTTTGTCGAGCTGGTAGCAGGTTCCGCCCGCCGTGACCTGGTTCTCCTGCATGGCCTCCAGCAGGGCCGCCTGCGTCTTCGGCGGGGCGCGGTTGATCTCGTCGGCGAGGATCACGTTGGCGAAGACGGGGCCCTTCACGAACTTGAAGCTGCGCTCGCCCGTCGCGCGATCTTCCTGGATGACCTCGGTGCCCGTGATATCCGCCGGCATGAGGTCCGGCGTGAACTGGATGCGCCGGAACGAGAGCGTCATGGTCCGCGCCAGCGTCGAGATCAGGAGCGTCTTGGCGAGGCCGGGGACGCCCACAAGCAGGCAGTGCCCGCGCGCGAAGACGGCCGTGAGGAGCTGCTCCACGACCTTGTCCTGGCCGACGATGACTTTGCCGAGTTCGGCGCGGAGCTTCCGGTGCGCGATGTTCAGTCGCTCTGCGGCCGCGCCATCGGAGCCGTCGGCGGCAGAGTCGGGCGAGGGGGTCGGGTCGGTCATTTCATCTCCGGAAGGGGGCGGATCGCGTGTGCGGCCAGTCTAGTGCGCGGTTCAGTCTATGCGGAGCCAGTCTACGTGGGGCGTCGCGCTCGCCCGCATATGCCGGGGCGCGCGGCAGGCTCCACGTTGGACGCACGAGACGCAACTGATGGTGCGGCAAATTCGGTGAACGTCACGGTGAGCGTCGCGGTGAACGTCATTGGGATTCGAAGAGGACGATCCGGCTCGGCGTGACGGACCAGACGTGCCCGTTGTGCGCAACCACGTTGCCGATCCGATCCGGAAGTCGCCCTCGGATACCCGCACGGACGCGCCACATCTCCTGCGGCGTGCCGCCGAAGTTCGAGAGCGGAACGCGGTAGATCGCCTTGAACGTCGGAAAGAGGATCGCGTCGGAGAAGACCGCCGAGCTGCCGGAAGCCGTGAGTTCCGGGATCTCCGGCACGGTCATACGCGAGCCCGGGCCGCCCTCGAGGCGGTATGCGATGAGGGGCGCCGGTGGAGATCGCACCAAGTTGGTGATCTGAGCGGGAATGGAGCCTGAGAGGATCGCGCGCCCTTCGTGGAGCGAGACGAACTCGTCGGCGAGCAGGTTGCCGAGGCCGGGCAGCGTGCCAGCCCGCGTCGCGCTCCCCATTCCGCGAACGGCGTAGCTGCTGCGTCGCATCGAGCGGCTCGGAAGAGGGCGCGCCGAGTAGAGCAGGAGCTCTTCGCCGTCGCGCGGCGCGACGGCCACGCGATCGCCATCGATCCGCACGGGGCCGTACTTCCAGCCGACCGGATTGGCCTCGGTGATCGGCCGACGAGGCGAGGGCCCGAGGCGGTCGTAGATCTCCAGCCACACGACCTTGCCGTCATCGGAGTCCACGCACGCCACGGCGCCCGTGTTGCTGCCGACGTAGAGCAGGCCAAAGCGCGCAGCGAGGCCGGTCGGAAACGCGAGCTCGCGCTCGGTCGCGGCGAGCTCGTTCACGGCGAAGCGCGACGGGGGGATCGGCGTGCCATCCACGACATGTCGGCGCCAGCGCAGTACCAGCTGGGCGTCGCCACCCTCGAAGACAAGGTCGAAACGCGCAATGTGGAGTTCGCTGGCGCCGCCGTTCTGTGACCGTCCTGCGAGCGTGACGTAGACCGCGTTGCCGAGGACGAGCGGTGGGCCACAGAACGAGAGCCGAGCGAGCTCGGGGTCGCCGTCGGGGCGCCGGTCCTCCCCGACTCCGCGCTGGTCGATCAGCCGCCCTTCGCCGGAGATCGAGAGCATGACCAGGTCGCGTAGCTCGTCGCCCTCGGCGACCGCATGACGTTCGCCGTCGGTCTCCGGCGTGCGTGTGGACGGCCAGCAGAGCAGGACCAGGTCACCCACGACCACAGGCTCGAACGGGGCGTTCCCCGCAGCGCGTGGGAAGCGTTTGATCTCCTCGCTGGACGGCCAGCCCCACGTCGGCCGTAGCACCGTTCTCGATGACTCCGGGTCCTTTGCGGGCGCGAATGCGTGCAGGCGAGAATCGATCCCGTAGGAGTCGGTCACGCGCGCCAAGAGCATCGGCGTGCCGTCCTTGCCCGTCACCGCGGCGGGATGCCCCGTGATCTCGCGACCGCGGTCGGGCAACGGGATCGTGAGGTCCCACGGCGCGAGCCGGACCTCGGCGGCCAGCCGCAGGCTGCCCGTCGGCGCTCGCGGGAGATGACTGCGTCGCTGCGCGGCGGCTTCTGCGGCCTCGAGCTCGTCGGCGACCGTGTGCTCGGCAAGCGCCACCGACGGCGCGCTCAGAACGGGCTGCGGGAGATCCCGCGCGAGCGCCCGGATGCTTGCCGCGTCGCCCAGCCCGATCGCCGCGGCGACGAGGCGCGAGATGACGGCTGCGCGTTCGACGCCCGGCAGCTCGGCCCGTGAGCCCACGGCCGGCCAGAAGTGGAGCAGGTCCTCGAGCAGACGCGCGGCGCGGGCAAGATCACCGCGTGCTAGGCGCAGATCCGCAAGCGCGACCAGCAGGCGCGGCCCGTCCGTCGTGAGCGCCAGTCGTCGCGCGCCGCGCTCGAGCAGCTCGTGCGCGCCGGGCTTGCCGGCATCAGCGAGCAAAGCCGCCGCACGCGCGTCCGCGAGACCGCGCCACCGCGCGAGGGCGGCGTCGGGCAGGGCCGCCAGCCGCAGCAGCACGGCGTCCTCGGCCGTCAGATAGACGCCTTCGCTATCCTCGTGGAGGACGTCCAGGTCTTCGCCCAGAAGCGCGTCCAATTCGGCGACCGCAGGCTCGAATTCGGCGCTTGCGAGCTGGCGATCGACCGCTTTCAAGCGCGCGGCAAGAACCCCGGTGGCCACGCCGTGTACGACGACCGCCCCAGCGGTCTCGACCGAAGACGCGCCGTCGTCATCCTGCGCTGCGAACGTCGGGGCGACGGGCACGGACGCGAACAGGAGAGTGAGGAGCGCCAGTGAGGCGCACGCGAGCGTCGTGCGGACTGGCGGTGGCGTCATCGCCCCCATCGTACCCCGTCTCCCACGAAGTGCCATCGCATCGAGCAGGCTCGCTGTCGTCACCGCCTCATTTGCCGGTCGTGAAGTGCCACGTGAGGCCGGGCCAGTCTGCGAGGCCCTCCACTACCACCGTATATGTCGTGCCCGGCTTGAGATGGGACTTGGGGATGAGGCAGTACGCGCCCGCCGGGGCAATCTCCGGGTTCGTGGGCGCGTCTGGCGTCGCGTAATGACAGTCGACGACCGGGCCGCCCGGGCCGTTGCCCTCGTGGAGCGTCATCGAGAGCGCGGCTTCGCTGTCGCCGCGGAAGACCTGCAGGGTGATCGGGTAGCCCCACGCCGACTGATCCGCGCCCGGGACCGGATTGGGCAACTCCGGGTTGAAGGTGCGCGGAACGTTGGTCGCCCGCGGCGGAGGGAACATGGCATGCGTCACGTAGGGGAAGGGGGCGACCATCGAGCCGGAGTCGAGGACCGCGTAGCCCTTCACGAGTCCCCAGCCGATGCGCACGAGTCCCGGATCCAGGAGCGGTAGCCGGTGGTAGAACGTGCCCAACCAGCCGTCGATCGCGTCGCGGGCGTCGCGCGAACCCGGTGCGATGACCGAGTGCAGCCCGGCCCAGCCTCCATGCGGTGAGAAGCCCTCGCGATCCGGCCACTCCTCGTGGGCGTCCGGCCATGCGGCGGCCTGATCCGGGTTCTTCGACAGGTACTCCGCATGCCATGCGCAGCCAGCCGAGAGCTCCGCGTCGAGGGCGAGCGGTACGACGTCGGAGCGGACGTTCCCGGGAAGGCAACTCTGGCGCACGCCATCGAGGTAGTCGAGCAGCTCTCGTTCTTCCGCCGTCGTCTCGCGTGGCCCCTCTTCCGCCTTCGCACCGCGGAGCTGCTGGAGCAGGCCGACGGTCGTGTCGGGGGCGAGCATCCACTCCCGCCACTCGTTCTCGAACGTCGCCAGGTCGTATCCGATCGCGGCTTCGAAGACCTCCGACGTCGCCTTCTTCTTGTCGGTCGCCTTGAACACGTCGTCGAGGAGCCCGCGCTCGTGCAAGTACTGCGTCACGAACGTCGCCTTCAGGCAGAGGTCGCCCTTGATCAGGCCCATCTGCGCACGAAACGTCTTTGACCACGCCGGTGCTTCGCCTTGCTCCGTCAGGTAGCGGAGCCAGGAGCGTGATCCCAGCAGGCCCGCTTCGGCCAGTCGCCACATCTCGTGGCGCTTGCGCGCTTCCGCATCGAGATCGCTCGTGCCTCGCGTGGCCTCCTTCGTCTCCTTCCAGCCATACGACGGCAATCCGGTGCCGAGGTAGCTGAGGCAGACGAAGTTCAGGTGACCGACTTTCAGCGTGGGCTGGGGGCGGTCGCCATCCTTGACGAAATACGCCTCGCTCCAGATGTCCTCGACCAGGATCGTCTGCATCGAGGCCTCCGGGCGCGGCTTGCAGACGCGCGTGGTCCCGCCCGCGACGAACGAACCGAGCGAGCGTAGGAAGCTCTCGTCCTTGCGTGTGATCTGCCCGTTGTCGCGGCACCAATCGATGGCCTTGTCGTAGAGCGGCGAGGCGTCGAGCCAGACCAACTCCGCCTTGTCCCGGAGCTTCGGGAGCTGCATCCGACCCGTCAGCAGGTACCGGCCAACCGCCGTCGCGCGCACCGCCTCGCGGAGCACGCGCCGCATCTTCTCCTCGGGCACGTTCGCCGCGTGGATCGAGACGCGACCCCAGCGCGCGACCCTGCCCTTCTCGCCGTAGACGCCGAGGAGCACGCGTGAGTTGCTTACGCCCATCGTGATGGGCACCTCGAGCTGGCGCGCGGCGAGCAACGCCTTCGCGATCTCGTCGCGCCGATCGAGACAGGCGGCGACGCGCTCGGTGACCCAGCCGTGCCCCGAACGGACCTGCCTACCGGCTGCGCGCGCGGCCTCGCAATCCGAGTCGATCCGCAGGATGAGGCGGATCAGGTCGGCGCGCCCCATGCCCTCCGCGCCGTTCGTGTCCTCCGTGGACGAAAGCTCCGCAGCGAGCGCCTCCACAGCCGCTTCGACGTGGCGAATGGCTCCTTTCACGTGCTTCGCGGGCTTGCGCAGGAGAGCCACACGCCGTTCCGCGCGCTGGCGCTCCTTCTCCAACGACGCGGGATCGACCCCGGCTTCCTCGGCCATGTCGAAGAACGCGCGCATCTCGTCGGGGTAGCCCTTCCGGGCCAACGCCTTCGCGGACTCGATCAGCGACGCCTGCGCCGTGGCGCGGTGCGAGGGGGCGTTACCGTCGTCCGCCGCGATGGTGGGCGTGCGTCCCAAAGAGAGTGCTGCCACCAGCCCGACGAGGAGCGCGCTCAGACGTCCCACACGCCGCACGCACGTTCTCGAGCTCCGCGTTCGCGATCTCATCGTGGCGTTCTTCCGATGCGGGGAGTGTAGGCGCGCCGCCGCCCGGATGCTGGCGCTGGTCCCGGCGCGACGCCAGTCAGCGGCGGTCCGAACTCCGCAGCACGATCTCTGCGGGCGCGGCATCAGTCGCGATGGCGCTCGGAATGACCACGACCTCGTCCTCGTCGCGGATCCGGAAGGTGCGGATGATGCGCTGATTGACCCACGGGTCGGTACGCAGCGCCGTCCCCTCCTTGTCCAACTCTTCCAGGCGCTCCTTCGAGCGCGCGTTCTCGTCGATCTGCCGATCGAGCATCTCTTGCGTGCGATGGAGCCCGTCACGCGCCGGGACGACGCTCCCGACGAGCGTTGCGCCGGAGAACGTCAGGAGCAGGACGATCACGATCACGCGCAGAGTCGGGACCCGCGGCCCGGCAAGAGGTTCAGGCACTGGCGCCTCCGTGGCGGAACGGGAACGGCCCGTACGTGCTGTTCTCGCCGAGGGACTCCTCGATCCGCAGGAGCTGGTTGTACTTGGCGGTGCGCTCGCCGCGGCAGGAGCTCCCGGTCTTGATCTGACCGCAGCCGACGGCGACCGCGAGATCCGCGATGGTCGTGTCTTCGGTCTCGCCGGAGCGATGCGAGATCACCGCCGTGAAGCCCGCGCTCTTCGCGAGCGCGCAAACGTCGAGCGTCTCGGTGAGCGAGCCGATCTGGTTCAATTTGATCAGGATCGAGTTCGCCGAGCGCGCCTCGATCCCGCGTTCGAGGCGCGTGCGGTTTGTGACGAAGAGGTCGTCGCCGACGAGTTGGACGCGGCCGCCCAGCGTCGAGGTCAGATGCTGCCAACCGTCCCAATCGTCCTCGTCGAGCCCGTCCTCGATCGAGACGATCGGGTAGCGCTCGCACCAGCCCGCGTAGACGTCTACGAGCGCCGACGCCGGCAGCCGCGTGCGCCCTTCGCCCGGCAGGTCGTACGCGCCATCGTGATAGAGCTCGGTCGCAGCGACGTCGAGCGCGAGTGCGACATCCTTGCCGGGCTCGTAGCCCGCGGCGCCGATCGCCTCGACCAGCATCTCGAGCGCCGTCTCGTGTGTCGCGTCCGGGGCGAACCCACCCTCGTCGCCCACCCCCGTCGAGAGGCCGCGCTGCGTGAGCAACTTCTTCAGGTGGTGGAAGACCTCGGCGCCCGAGCGCAGTGCGTCGGAGAACGTTGCGGCGCCGACGGGGACGAGCATGAACTCCTGCACGTCCAACGAGTTGTCGGCGTGCGCGCCGCCGTTGATGACGTTCATCATCGGCACCGGCAGGACCGACGCAGGAGCCGTGCCCGCGAGGTGGGCGAGGTGCGCGTAGAGCGGCTGCCCGAGTTGCGTTGCGGCGGCGTGGGCTGTCGCCAGGGAGACGCCGAGGATCGCGTTCGCGCCGAGTTCGGACTTATTCGGCGTGCCGTCGAGTTCGAGCAGCGCCTGATCGATCGCCGACTGGTCGCGGGCGTCCATGCCCTTGACCGCCGGGGCGATGCGCGCCTGC
This sequence comes from Planctomycetota bacterium, assembly GCA_024280885.1. Taxonomy (GTDB): domain Bacteria; phylum Planctomycetota; class JAJSAM01; order JAJSAM01; family JAJVHW01; genus JAJRPF01. Next base: position 20,053 of record JAJRPF010000004.1, read on the forward strand.
ACGTTCTCGATGGCGCGGCGCACGCCCTTACCGAGGTAGCGCTCGTCGCCGTCGCGCAACTCGAGCGCCTCATGTGTACCGGTGCTGGCGCCGGACGGCACGATGGCGCGGCCGAGCGCGCCGCCCGTCAGAGCGACGTCGACTTCGATCGTGGGATTCCCGCGCGAGTCCAGAACCTCGCGGGCGGTGATACTGCGGATGGCGTGGGCAGAATCGCTCATGACTGGTTCGCTCATGACTGTTCCCTTATGGCTGGCCCTGCGGGCGGCCCTGGTGATCGCTTGTCGGAGAGCGGGCAGCCTACCCTTGTCTACTTCGGCCGCGGATGAAGGAACCTTGGGAGCCTCGAACAAGGCCGCCGGACGCGCGACGCGTGTCACTCCTCGGACGCCGCGGGTCGCTCACACTCCCCGTGGGACCGTCGCGGTGGATGGAAGGTCGCCTCCGGCCCGTTGTGCTGATTCCGGCCTACGGTGCCAGGCTCAATTCGTCGGTTTGAACACTCCACTTTGTGCCGGGCTCGCCGGCCCTCTCCGCGGAGTGCCTGATCTGACCTTCGGCCCTCTCGCGCTCCACCGTGCGTGGTGCGATGCCGTTGCCGCCGCGCCTGGACGATGAGCGTCCCGCGCGGTGAAGAGGCCGTCTTGCACGCCCCCCGCGAGATTCGTGCGACGCG